>CAWECH010000019.1:0-164145 GCA_963807565.1 uncultured Alphaproteobacteria bacterium
TCGGCTACAATGCCGACGACTATGACCAGGTACCGACATCCTCGACGTCTGGTTCGATCCGGCTCGACCCATAGCTTCGTGCTGGACAGCGGCCGGGCCTGAAATGGCCGGCCTCGCTCTATCTCGAAGGCTCGGACCAGCATCGCGGCTGGTTCCATTCCTCGCTGCTGGAAAGCTGCGGCACGCGCGGCCGCGCGCCCTTCGACGCGGTGCTGACCCACGGCTTCATGCTCGACGAGCAGGGCCGCAAAATGTCGAAGTCGCTCGGCAACGTCGTCGCGCCGCAGGACGTGATCGCGCAGATCCGGCGCCGACATCCTGCGGCTCTGGGTCGTGGCGTCGGATTATTCCGAAGATCTCCGCATCGGCAAAGAGATCCTGAAGTACCAGGCGGACGTCTATCGCCGGCTCCGGAACACGCTGCGTTATCTGTTGGGCGCGCTCGAGGGCTTCGATCCGGCCGAGCGGCTGGCGCCGGCGTGGACCACGGGCGGCCATTTCCTTGCCACATCAGGCTCCAACCAGCTGATCCTCTGGCCGTTCCAAACCAAGGAAGGTCCGATGGGCAAGCAACCGAAAATTCTGGCTCCGTCCGAACACCGTATCGATGCAGTCGCCTGCCACCCGAAGCAGGACATCGTTGCAACCGGCTATGCCGACGGCATGGTGCTTCTGGTCCGCATCGAGGACGGCGCAGAGATCCTCGCAAAAAAGCCCGGCGACGCGCCGGTGAAGGCGCTGGCCTGGAGCGCGGATGGCTCGTTGCTGGCCTTCGGGACGGAAAGCGGCAAAGCCGGCATCATCGATCTCGCCTGAGTTCCGCCGAGTTCCGTTCTGCGGAACCGCCCTCTGCCAATCGTTGTCTTTGCAAAGCTGCAATCTGAAAGGGAGGTTCGCATGTCGAACATCGCAAAAGCGGTCTGACGGGACTGGCAATTTCGCTTCTCGGAACTTCACTGGCTTTGGCGCAAACTCCCGATCAGGCGCAAACACCGCCTGGCCAAAAGGGATGTACGCCACAGGAGCGCTCCAACGACACTCTACAAAAATCAGGTCAAACCGCGGGCGTGATGTGCCCCCCGATGTCGACCCGGCAATGAAAGCACCGACCCCGCAGACCGGGGATTCTTCAGTCATACCGCCGCCAAATCCGGCGCAGGCGAAGTAACAACTGCGCCGCACAAACAAAAACCCCGGGCCAATGGCTCGGGGTTTCCTTTTTGATCAAAACAAATAGTCAGATCACATACTGCCGCAGCGGCGGATAGCCATTGAATCCGACTGATGAATAAGTCGTGGTGTAAGCACCGGCCGCCTCGATCAGCACTTTATCGCCAATCGCGAGCGTGACCGGTAGCGGATACGGCGTCTTTTCGTAGAGCACATCAACCGAGTCACAGGTCGGACCGGCAACGATACACGGCGCCGTCTCGTCGCGGTCGTGCGTGGTGCGGATCGGATAGCGGATCGACTCGCCGATGGTCTCAGCCAGGCCGTGGAATTTTCCGATATCGAGATAGACCCAGCGCACCTCGTCCTCAGGATTGCGCTTGGCAATCAGCACGACTTCGGCTTCGATAACGCCGGCATTACCGACCAGGCCACGGCCCGGTTCAACGAACGTGTTCGGCAGGTTGTTGCCGAAGTGCTTACGCAGCGACTTGAAGATCGCCTTGCCGTAGCTATCGAGCTTTGGCGTTTTGCGCATGTATTCGCCGGGAAACCGCCGCCCAGATTGACGAGGGACAGGCTGATGCCCCGCTCCGCGCAGGCCCGAAAGATCGCGGCGGTGGATGCCAACGCATGATCCCAAGCCTGCACGTTGTGCTGCTGTGAGCCGACATGGAAGGAAATGCCGTACGGGACGAGCCCGCGCTTGTGCGCGGCTTCCAGGATGTCTGCGGCATAGTCAGGCTCGCAGCCAAACTTGCGCGATAGCGGCCATTCGGCGCCGGAACCGTCGCAGTGGATACGGCATATCACGCGGCTGCCCGGAGCAGCGCGCCCCACTTCTCCACCTCCGCCTCGCAATCGACCGCGAACAGTGTCACGCCAAGGCGGAACGCTTCGGCGATCTCACTCTCTTTCTTGACGGTGTTGCCGTAGGAGATGCGATCGGGTGTAGCACCCGCGGCAAGCGCTGCTTGCGCCTCAGGGATGGAGGCCACATCGAAGCAACAGCCGAGGCCGGCGAGCAATTTCAAGATTTCAGGCGCCGGATTTGCCTTTACGGCGTAATAGACCCGGGTGTCCGGCAGTACCTTTGCGAAGTTCAGGTAGTTCTCGCGGACGACATCGATGTCGACGACGAGGCATGGTCCGTCTTGGATGCGGTTCTTCAGGAATTCGCGGATGCGTGCGGTCATCTCGACCCAGCTCCTCTATCCGGCCGGCGGCGTCGCCACCTAAGGTGAACCTCCTGTGACGAACGTGGCTCCGCGGAATGCGAAACTCGTCACGCCACGCGATTGCTGCCTTGGTCCGGATGAGGGAAAGCCCCGTTCCGCACTGCTGGCAAAGATGGACAAGCCCTTTCGGTGTCCCCGGCATTCCCGCCGGCAAATTCCAAAAAAGCCCTTCCGTCGTTGCTTTAAGCCGCGTCGCCAGTGGAGAGCTGGCATCGCCGGTTCGCCTCCGGCTGCCGGTCGCGGGTGCAAGGAAGCAGTGTCTCTTCCTTAGGCGGCTGTCCGGCCTCTTGTCCGGATGCCCACCGACCGACACACGGCCACAGGCACGTGCGAAATTGGGCAAGAGTCGAAATAATCCAATTGATTAAGTCCACGCAACCGTTTTTGTTTTAACGGGACGTAAATCGGCGGCGAGATGGTGGAGGAGACGGCGCGTTGTTCGCGTCAGTCGGCGGTGAACGGCTCGACGCGTTTCGCAGCGCGGACGAACTGAACCATAACGGCGATACCACAGAGTACGAACACACCATCAAGGATGCGGGCACCGAAGTGCGCCGACCGATAGCAAACTCGAAATCGCCCAGCTGCCGGCAAAGGCGGCGCCGAATACCTCGGCGCCGATCAGGATGGCGGCGCTGACCACCGTCAGCACGTTGAGCCACTTAATGCGCTTGGGGCGCTGAATGACAGGCGTATCCATGCGGCGCAGTTACTCCAAAACAGAAGGCCGTTTCAAGGCCTCTCAGGCCGCGTCCGGCGAGGCTTCTGGGGGCAGCAGGCCGGCCTGAACCAGTGCAGCGCGGATGCGGTCGATCTCGACGCGGCTGATCTTGACCAACGGCGGCCGGACAACGGCACGCGGCAGCCGGCCGAGCAGCACCAGCGCCTCCTTCATGCGGTTGTGCATATCGGCCCACGGTTCGGCATAGAACACGCGGGCCATCGGGTAGATGCGGTCGTTGATACGCCGCGCTTCAGCGAGGTCGTTCTTCTGGACCGCCTGGAACAGCGCCGACTGCAAGTCGGCAATAACGCTGCCCGAGCCGGACAACAGTCCCGTGCAGCCGAGTACCAGCGAGCTGAACAGCCAGGCACTGTTGGGGTCGAGAGTACGTTAACCGGCCGCGGCAGGCTTTGTAGCTCGCGGATGTGCATCTCGTGCTGAGGGACGTTACCCGCACCGATCCTTGATGGCGCGGATGGTCGGCACCTCCTCGCACATCTTCATCAGGGTGTCGCGCGGGTAGCCCTGCCCGGTCGCCAGCGGATACTGGAAGACGATGATCGGCAGGCTCGACGCACCGGCGATGCGCTTGAAATGCTCCACCGCCATGGCCGGCGATTGCTGCCAGGGTGAATGGCGCGGGCGGGAACA
Source organism: uncultured Alphaproteobacteria bacterium (assembly GCA_963807565.1). Lineage (GTDB taxonomy): Bacteria > Pseudomonadota > Alphaproteobacteria > Rhizobiales > Xanthobacteraceae > BOG-931. The sequence goes on from CAWECH010000019.1 coordinate 3,784, forward strand.
CGAGCAACGCCGAGGCGCCGCCTTCTTCGGCCATGCGAGCGATCCGCGCAGCCTGAAGGCTGCCATCAGCCCAGATGCCATTAACCAGAGGGAGCTTTCCACCGACCTCGTCCTGGGTGATATCCAGCACCCGGCGCTGCTCCTCGAAAGTGCAGGAGGCGACCTCGGTCGAATGGGCATTGATGGTAATCGCGGTCAGGTTCGGAACCGCAGCGACGTCGCGCAGGTGTTTGCGGAAGCTTTTCTCGTCGATCGAAAGGTCATCGAAAAACGGCAACAGGACCGCCGGAATAACGCCGTGGGGCAGGTAATGGGCGTGGCGGGGCATCCTGGGCTCTCCTGTGGCCGGTTGGGGTCGAGGACATATATCATGCCCGCCCAACCGATGAAGTAGAGCATTCAATGACCCGTCATGCCGACCCTGCCAATCCGCTTCTGGCGGATTGGACGACCCCGGACGAAGTACCCCCGTTCGACGCCATCAATCCGGAGCATTTCCGCCCGGCCTATGAGCGGGCGCTGGCCGACCATGAAGCCGAGATCGCAGCCATTAAGGCGGATCCCGCCGCGCCGAGCTTCGACAATACGATCGGGGCCCTCGAACTGAGCGGACGGCTGCTGACCCAAGTCGAAGGCATCTTCCATATGCTGGTCAGCACCCCGTCTCCAACGACGCCTTGCAGGCGATCGAGCGCGAGATCGTGCCGCTGACCGCGCTGCACTGGAATAGGGTCAACACTGACCCCGCCCTGTTCGCGCGCGTGGATGCCTTGATACAGCAAGCCGAAAGAACTCAGCCTCACGGCCGAGCAGGCCCGTGTCCTTGAACGCTACCACACCAGTTTTCGCCGGGCCGGCGCCGGTCTCGACGACAAGGCCAAGAAGCGTCTTACGGAAATCACCAAACAACTCGCAGAGCTGGGCACGTCGTTCAGCCAGAACGTCATGGCCGACGAACAGGCTTACACGCTTCCCCTCGATGGCGAGGCCGAGCTCGCCGGGCTGCCGGATTTCATGCGCGAGGTGCTGCGATCCGAAGCAACCGCCCGCGGCCGCGACGGCTATCTAATGACGCTGTCACGCTCCAGCGTTGAGCCATTTCTGCAATTTTCAAGCCGTCGTGATCTGCGGCAGGAGATCTATCGTGCTTTCGCCACGCGTGGCGATAACGGCGGCGCAACCGATAACAAGGCGATCATCGCCGAGACGGTAAAGCTGCGCGCAGAACGCGCCAGGCTTCTTGGATTGCCGGACTACGCCCATTATCGGCTCGATGACGCGATGGCGAAGACGCCGGCGGCGGTGCGCGAATTGCTCGACACGGTGTGGATGAAGGCGCGTTCAAGCGCACTCACTGACCGCGACGCCCTGCAGGAACTCGTCGGCGAGGACGGTGGCAATTTCAAACTCGCCGCCTGGGACTGGCGTTACTACGCGGAAAAACTGCGCCAACGCGCTTTCGACTTGGACGAGGCAGCAATCAAGCCCTACCTCAATCTCGAGCAACTGATCGAAGCTGCTTTCTATACTGCGCAACGGCTATTCGGGCTTACGTTCGTGCCGCGTCCTGACGCGCCGACCTGGCATCCCGACGTGCGGGTTTGGGAAGTACGCGACAACGGCGGAAACAAGGTCGGCCTGTTCTTCGGCGACTATTTTGCGCGGCCAACCAAGCGCAGCGGCGCCTGGATGACATCGCTACGCGATCAGGAACGGCTTGCAGGGAATATCGATCCCCACATCATCAATGTCTGCAATTTCGCCAAGGCTCCTGATGGCGAACCAACACTCCTGAGCTTCGGAGACGCCCGGACGTTGTTCCACGAATTCGGCCACGCGCTCCACGGGCTGTTGTCTTCCGTCACCTATCCGCGAATTTCCGGCACCAGCGTCTCTACCGATTTCGTTGAACTGCCGTCCGGCTCTATGAACACTGGCTGGAGCAACCAGAGGTGCTCCGCCGTTATGCACGCCATTACCAGAGCGGCGAGCCGATGCCTGAAGAATTGCTGCAGCGGCTGGCGTGCCGCGCGGAAATTCAACATGGGTTTTGCGACTGTCGAGTATGTCTCGTCCGCGCTGGTCGATCTGGAATTTCACTCCTTGCCGGCAAGGAGTGACAATTCCAGATCGACCAGCGCGGACGAGACATACTCGACGGTCGCAAAACCCATGTTGAAATTCCGCGCGGCAATCAGCCGCTGCAGCAATTCTTCGGGCATCGGCTCGCCGCTCTGGTAATGGCGTGCGTAACGGCGCAGCACCTCTGGTTGCTCCAGCCAGTGCTCATAGAGTTGGGACGGCAGTTCAACGAAATCGGTAGAGACGCTGGTGCCGGAAATTCTCGGATAGGTGACGGAAGACAACAGCCCGTGGAGCGCATGGCCAAATTCGTGGAACAACGTACGCGCGTCTTCGAAGCTCAACAGCGTCGGCTCGCCGTCGGGTGCCTTGGCGAAATTGCAGACATTGATGATGTGGGGATCGATATTCCCCGCAAGCCGTTCCTGATCGCGTAGCGATGTCATCCAGGCGCCGCTGCGCTTGGTTGGCCGCGCAAAATAGTCGCCGAAGAACAGGCCGACCTTGTTTCCGCCGTTGTCGCGTACTTCCCAAACCCGCACGTCGGGATGCCAGGTCGGCGCGTCAGGACGCGGCACGAACGTCAGCCCGAATAGCCGTTGCGCGGCATAGAACGCAGCTTCGATCAGTTGCTCGAGATTGAGGTAGGGCTTGATCGCTGCCTCGTCCAAATCGAAAGCGCGTTGGCGCAGTTTTTCCGCGTAGTAACGCCAGTCCCAGGCCGCGAGTTTGAAATTGCCACCGTCCTCGCGGACGAGTTCCTGCAGGGCGTCGCGGTCAGTGAGTGCGCTTGAACGCGCCTTCATCCACACCGTGTCGAGCAATTCGCGCACCGCCGCCGGCGTCTTCGCCATCGCGTCATCGAGCCGATAATGGGCGTAGTCCGGGAATCCAAGAAGCCTGGCGCGTTCTGCGCGCAGCTTTACCGTCTCGGCGATGATCGCCTTGTTATCGGTTGCGCCGCCGTTATCGCCACGCGTGGCGAAAGCACGGTAGATCTTCTCACGCAGATCACGCCGGCTTGAAAACTGCAGGAATGGCTCAACGCTGGAGCGTGACAGCGTCATCAGATAGCCGTCGCGGCCGCGGGCGGTTGCTTCGGATCGCAGCACCTCGCGCATGAAATCCGGCAGCCCGGCGAGCTCGGCCTCGCCATCGAGGGGAAGCGTGTAGGCCTGTTCGTCCGCCATGACGTTCTGGCTGAACGACGTGCCCAGCTCTGCGAGCCGTTTGGTGATTTCCGTAAGACGCTTCTTGGCCTTGTCGTCGAGACCGGCCCCGGCCCGGCGAAAACTGGTGTGGTAGCGTTCAAGGACACGGGCCTGCTCGGCCGTGAGGCCGAGTTTTTCGGCTTGCTGCATCAAGGCATCCACGCGCGCGAACAGGGCGGGGTCAGTGTTGACCCTGTTCCAGTGCAGCGCGGTCAGCGGCACGATCTCGCGCTCGATCGCCTGCAAGGCGTCGTTGGAGACGGTGCTGACCAGCATATGGAAGATGCCTTCGACTCGGGTCAGCAGCCGTCCGCTCAGTTCGAGGGCCCCGATCGTATTGTCGAAGCCCGGCGCGGCGGGATCCGCCTTAATGGCTGCGATCTCGGCTTCATGGTCGGCCAGCGCCCGCTCATAGGCCGGGCGGAAATGGTCGGGCTTGATGGCGTCGAACGGGGGTACTTCGTCCGGGGTCGTCCAATCCGCCAGAAGCGGATTGGCAGGGTCGGCATGGCGGGTCATTGAATGCTCTACTTCATCGGTTGGGCGGGCATGATATATGTCCTCGACCCCAACCGGCCACAGGAGAGCCCAGGATGCCCCGCCACGCCAATTACCTGCCCCACGGCGTTATTCCGGCGGTCCTGCTGCCATTTTTCGATGATCTCTCAATCGACGAGAAAAGCTTCCGCAAGCATCTGCGCGACGTCGCAGCCGTTCCGAACCTGACCGCGATTACCATCAATGCCCATTCGACCGAGGTCGCCTCCTGCACTTTCGAGGAGCAGCGCCGGGTGCTGGATATCACCCAGGACGAGGTCGGTGGAAAGCTCCCTCTGGTTAACGGCATCTGGGCTGACGGTAGCCTTGAGGCTGCGCGGATCGCCCGCATGGCCGAAGAAGGCGGCGCCTCGGCGTTGCTCGTGTTCCCGCCCGCGCCATTCACCCTACAACAATCGCCGGCCATGGCGGTGGAGCATTTCAAGCGCATCGCCGGTGCGTCGAGCTTGCCGATCATCGTCTTCCAGTATCCGCTGGCGACCGGGCAGGGCTACCCGCGCGACACACTGATGAAGATGTGCGAGGAGGTGCCGACCATCCGCGCCATCAAGGACTGGTGCGGTAACGTGCCTCAGCACGAGATGCACATCCGCGAACTGCAAAGCCTGCCGCGGCAGGTTAACGTGCTCTCGACCCACAGCGCCTGGCTGTTCAGCTCGCTGGTACTCGGCTGCAACGGACTGTTGTCGGGCTCGGGCAGCGTTATTGCCGACCTGCAGTCGGCGCTGTTCCAGGCGGTCCAGAAGAACGACCTCGCTGAAGCGCGGCGTATCAACGACCGCATCTACCCGATGGCCCGCGTGTTCTATGCCGAACCGTGGGCTGACATGCACAACCGCATGAAGGAAGCCTTGGTGCTGCTCGGCCGGCTGCCCCGTGCCGTGGTCCGGCCGCCGCTGGTCAAGATCAGCCGCGTCGAGATCGACCGCATCCGCGCTGCACTGGTTCAGGCCGGCCTGCTGTCAGAAAAGGCCGCGCGGGACGCGGCCTGAACGGCCTTGAAACGGCCTTCTGTTTTGGAGTAACTGCGCCGTATGGATACGCCTGTCATTCAGCGCCCCAAGCGCATTAAGTGGCTCAACGTGCTGACGGTGGTCAGCGCCGCCATCCTGATCGGTGCCGAGGTATTCGGCGCCGCCTTTGCCGGCAGCTGGGCGATTTCGAGTTTGCTATCGGTCGGCGCCTTCGGTGCCCGCATCCTTGATGGTGTGTTCGTACTCTGTGGTATCGCCGTTATGGTTCAGTTCGTCCGCGCTGCGAAACGCGTCGAGCCGTTCACCGCCGACTGACGCGAACAACGCGCCGTCTTCTCCACCATCTCGCCGCCGATTCACGTCCCGTTAAAACAAAAACGGTTGCGTGACTCTATCAATTGGATTATTTCAACTCTTGCCCAATTTCGCACGTGCCTGTGGCCGTGTGTCGGTCGGTGGGCATCCGGACAAGAGGCCGGACAGCCGCCTAAGGAAGAGACACTACTTCCTTGCACCCGCGACCGGCAGCCGGAGGCGAACCGGCGATGCCAGCTCTCCACTGGCGACGCGGCTTAAAGCAACGACGGAAGGGCTTTTTTGGAATCTGCCGGCGCGAATGCCGGGGACACCGAAAGGGCTTGTCCATCTTTGCCAGCAGTGCGGAACGGGGTTTCCCTCATCCGGACCAAGGCAGCAATCGCGTGGCGTGACGAGTTTCGCATTCCGCGGAGCCACGTCCGTCACAGGAGGTTCACCTTAGGCGGCAACGCCGCCGGCCGGATAGAGGAGCTGGGTCGAGATGACCGCACGCATCCGCGAATTCCTGAAGAACCGCATTCAAGACGGACCCTGCCTCGTCGTCGATATTGATGTCGTCCGCGAGAACTACCTGAACTTCGCAAAGGTACTGCCGGACACCCGGGTCTATTACGCCGTAAAGGCAAATCCGGCGCCTGAAATCTTGAAATTGCTCGCCGGCCTCGGCTGTTGCTTCGATGTGGCTTCCATCCCTGAGGCGCAAGCAGCGCTTGCAGCGGGTGCTACACCCGATCGCATCTCCTACGGCAACACGGTCAAGAAAGAGAGTGAGATCGCCGAAGCGTTCCGCCTTGGCGTGACACTGTTCGCGGTCGATTGTGAGGCGGAGGTCGAGAAAGTGGGGCGCGCTGCTCCCGGCAGCCGCGTGATATGCCGTATCCACTGCGACGGTTCCGGCGCCGAATGGCCGCTATCGCGCAAGTTTGGCTGTGAGCCCGACTATGCCGCAGACATCCTGGAAGCCGCGCACAAGCGCGGGCTCGTCCCGTACGGCATTTCCTTCCATGTCGGCTCACAGCAGCACAACGTGCAGGCTTGGGATCATGCGTTGGCATCCACCGCCGCGATCTTTCGGGCCTGCGCGGAGCGGGGCATCAGCCTGTCCCTCGTCAATCTGGGCGGCGGCTTTCCGGCGAAGTACATGCGCAAGACGCCTAAGCTCGACAGTTACGGCAAGGCGATCTTCAAGTCGTTGCGCAAGCACTTCGGCAACAACCTGCCGAACACGTTCGTTGAACCGGGCCGTGGCCTGGTCGGTAATGCCGGCGTTATCGAAGCCGAAGTCGTGCTGATTGCCAAGCGCAATCCTGAGGACGAGGTGCGCTGGGTCTATCTCGATATCGGAAAATTCCACGGCCTGGCTGAGACCATCGGCGAGTCGATCCGCTATCCGATCCGCACCACGCACGACCGCGACGAGACGGCGCCGTGTATCGTTGCCGGTCCGACCTGTGACTCGGTTGATGTGCTCTACGAAAAGACGCCGTATCCGCTACCGGTCACGCTCGCGATTGGCGATAAAGTGCTGATCGAGGCGGCCGGTGCTTACACCACGACTTATTCATCAGTCGGATTCAATGGCTATCCGCCGCTGCGGCAGTATGTGATCTGACTATTTGTTTTGATCAAAAGGAAACCCCGAGCCATTGGCCCGGGGTTTTTGTTTGTGCGGCGCAGTTGTTACTTCGCCTGCGCCGGATTCGGCGGCGGTATGACTGAAGAATCCCCGGTCTGCGGGGTCGGTGCTTTCATTGCCGGGTCGACATCGGGCGGGCACATCACGCCCGCGGTTTGACCTGATTTTTGTAGAGTGTCGTTGGAGCGCTCCTGTGGCGTACATCCCTTTTGGCCAGGCGGTGTTTGCGCCTGATCGGGAGTCTGCGCCAAAGCCAGTGAAGTTCCGAGAAGCGAAATTGCCAGTCCCGTCAGACACGCTTTTGCGATGTTCGACATGCGAACCTCCCTTTCAGATTGCAGCTTTGCAAAGACAACGATTGGCAGAGAGGGCGGTTCCGCAGAACGGAACTCGGCGGAACTCAGGCGAGATCGATGATGCCGGCTTCGCCGCTTTCCGTCCCGAAGGCCAGCAACGAGCCATCCGCGCTCCAGGCCAGCGCCTTCACCGGCGCGTCGCCGGGCTTCTTTGCGAGGATCTCTGCGCCGTCCTCGATGCGGACCAGAAGCACCATGCCGTCGGCATAGCCGGTTGCAACGATGTCCTGCTTCGGGTGGCAGGCGACTGCATCGATACGGTGTTCGGACGGAGCCAGAATTTTCGGTTGCTTGCCCATCGGACCTTCCTTGGTTTGGAACGGCCAGAGGATCAGCTGGTTGGAGCCTGATGTGGCAAGGAAATGGCCGCCCGTGGTCCACCCGAAGGAAGTGACGCGTGCAGCGTAGCCGGTCATGCGCATGTGCTTGCCGTCGGCGAGACGCCAGCCGTGCAGCATCGGCTCCTGCATGGTGGTTACCAGAAAGCGCCCGTCGGGATGCACCGTCACGCCGAGATGCGAACCCTTCCACTCGAGCTGCTCCGGCTTGGATTGTGGCGCGTTGGGGAACCAGAGCGTCGCGCCGTTGTAATGCGCGATGGCAAGCCGGAAGCCTTTGGGCAGGAAGGCCAGTCCGCCGGCGGTCGAAGGTGCCTCAAAGGTGCGGAGTTCCTTGGCCTGTACGAATACGGATTTGCCAGCCGACCAGGCGACCGCGCCGTCGGGGCCAAGCGCGACATGATCGATCCAGCGACGCTTGGGATCGGTGGCAAGGGTGCGGTTCTCGCCACTGACATCGGTTTCAATGACTTTGCCGTCGTCGCCGCTCGTGACGATGGTTGAATCGCCCACGGTCGAACTCAGGATCACGCCGCCGTGGACCGCAACGCTTTTGGGTTCGCCGCGCGGCGGCGCCAGAACCAGTGTTTCCTCGGCCAGCACAAAGACCGCCATCCGGCCAAGAAAGTGAGCGGCCGTGACTGCGCCGCTCGCCGCAACCGAATGGGTGCGCTCGACGACGGAAACGGTGTCGTTGCGGGTGTCAGACATGGAAGCCGGTCAGGCGATGCAGCTCTCGAAGCCCTCGGCGATCATCTTGCCGGGTAGATTGCGGCCGATGAACACGATGCGGCTATCGCGCTTCTCGCCATCCTTCCACGGCCGTTGATGATCGCCATCGAGGATCATGTGTACGCCTTGGAATACGAAGCGCTCGTTATCGTCCTTGAACGACAGGATGCCCTTGCAGCGCAAAATGTTAGGGCCTTCCTTTTGCACCAAGTCTTGTACCCACGGAAAAAACTTGTCCGGGTTGAGCGGTTTGTCGCTACGCAGCGAAATCGATTGCATGTCCTCGTCGTGGTAGTGCTTCAGACCGCCGTGCGAATGCGCATGCTTGTGGTCATGGTCATGATGATGATCGTGTCCGTGGTCGTGGCCATGATGATGGTCATGGTCATGGTCGTGATCGTGGTGATGATCATGATCGTCGCCGCCGAGGAAGTCAGGCTCGATATCGAGGATGCGATCAAGGTCGAAGGCGTTGCGGCCGAGCACTTGATCGAGCCCGATCTGGGCTCGTTCGGTTTTGTGTACTTTGGCGTAAGGGTTGATGCCGCGGATGCGTGCTTCAACCTCCTTCAATTCTTCAGGTGTGACAAGGTCGGTCTTGTTGATCAGGATTACGTCCGCAAAAGCGATCTGGTTTTTCGCCTCCGGCGCGTCTTTGAGCCGGTCATTGAGCCACTTGGCGTCGGCGACCGTCACCACGGCATCGAGCCTGGTTTTGCGCCCGACGTTCTCGTCGACGAAGAAGGTTTGCGCAACCGGCGCTGGATCGGCGAGGCCGGTGGTCTCGACAATAATGGCGTCGAATTTACCTTTGCGGCGCATCAGCCCGTCGAGGATTCGCACCAAGTCACCGCGAACGGTGCAGCAAATGCAGCCGTTGTTCATCTCGAACACTTCTTCGTCGGCGCCAACGATAATGTCATTATCGATACCGATCTCGCCGAATTCATTGACGATCACGGCGTACTTTTTCCCGTGCGGCTCCGACAGGATCCGGTTGAGTAACGTGGTCTTGCCGGCGCCGAGATAGCCGGTCAGCACCGTGACCGGGATTTTTTCGGATGATGCAGCCTGTTCGGACATGGACACTCTCCTGCGCGGCTATATAGGCGATCCGGCGTGTTACTGAAACCCGTTCAGGCTTCAAGATGGCGGCGCGGCGTCGCTAGCCAGATCACGCCGCCGACCGGCCCGATCAGGACCGAAAATAAGTAAAGTGCACCCGCGGCCAGAATGACGGTGGGACCGGCGGGAAGACCGGCAGCCTGCGAAATGACGAGGCCGGCGTAGCCCGAGAGTGCTGCGCTGCCGATGGCCACCGCGATCATGCCGCTGAGGTCGCGTGCCCAAAATCGCGCGATGAACGCAGGCAGCATCATGATGCCGACAGCAAGCAGGGTGCCCAGCACAATGAAGCCGCCGACCAGGTTCAGGACCATCAGTGCGAGAAAGGCGAGGTGGGTAGCGCCGCCGGCGCGGCTCACCGACCGCAGAAATCCGGGATCGACACATTCCAGTACCAAGGGCCGCCAGATCAGTGCGAGTGCCAACAGCGAGACCGTAGCGATGCCGGCGATCAGCAGCAAAGCGGATGATTTGATCGTCAGCACCGAACCGAACAGGAAATGCACCAGGTCCTCGTCGCTGCCTTTGGCCGAGACGATAACAACGCCAAGCGCCAGCGAGATCAGAAAGAAGGCGGCAAGCGAGGCGTCCTCTTTCAGCGGCGTGATGCGCGAGATCAGGCCCGCGCCGATGGTAATGAGGAATCCTGCGATCAAGCCGCCGCCTGCCATGGCGAATACGCTCAATCCCGCGATCAGAAAGCCGATGGCGGCTCCCGGCAGAATAGCATGCGATAGCGCATCGCCGATCAGGCTCATGCGGCGCAGCATCAGGAACACGCCGATCGGCGCGGCACTGAAAGACAGTGCCAGCGTCGCGACCAGAGCCCGGCGCATGGTGTCGTGCTCGGCAAATGGAGCGATCAGCGCATCGTAGATCATAGGGTCACGCGGCCTCGTTCACGCAGGCTTCGGCGTTGTCGTCGAACGCTTCGCACATTTGCCGCGCCTTGATGAGGTTGTCCGGCGTCAGCGTGGTCCGCGTGGCGCCCCAGGCGACAGGCTCACGGGCGAGCAGCAACGTTTGCGGGAAGTGTTCGCGAACCAGATCGATATCGTGAGTTGCCGCGATCACCGTGCGGCGTTCCTGATGCCAGCGCTGTATCAACTGCATCAGGTCGGCGCTTGTCTTGGCGTCTATCGCACTAAAGGGCTCATCGAGCACGATCATCCGCGCATCCTGAAGCAGCAGCCGGGCGAACAGCATGCGTTGCATCTGTCCGCCGGATAGCGTGCCGATCGGCCTTTGCTCAAATCCGTTCAGACCGACTGTCGAAATCGCGGCATGGATAGCCGCTTGCTCTTTCGGTCCGATGCCGCCGAATGGGCCAAGGCTGCGCCACAAACCCATCGCGACCAGATCATAGACCGTTATCGGAAACGACCGGTCTATCTCGGCGGCCTGCGGCAGGTAGGCAATCTGGCGAACGTCAAAACCATTGCGCTCGATGCTGCCGGCGAGAGGCTTGAGCGTACCGACAAGACCCTTGAACAGAGTTGATTTGCCAGCGCCGTTCGGCCCGACCACGGCAACCAGCGCCCCGGTTTCAACCGTGCCGTTTAGATGATGCACGGCGGGATGGCGATCATAGCCAAGTGTGAGATCGCGGAATTGTAACTCGGTCATGATGAGTGCTTCACCCCACGGCCCACAGCGTGGCGATTAAAATCAGGGCAATCGGTCCGCAGACGATTGCCAATCGCGCAGAAAAAGACAGCCGCAACAGGGACGGCGAGAGTGCCGGCGAAGGGTGCGTTCCGCCGCCGTGATGATGGTAAGTCATAGAGCCCGGTCTTGCCTGGAAGGGGCCAAAACCTGGCCCATTCGCCGAATAATGTAACAATATAACATTAGCTTTGGAGGCTGCCAGCCCGGCCGGATATTAGGAGCGGAAATGACCTATTTGCAGGCATTTAGGTGCGACAGCAGCGGCATTGGCCGCTTTCGGCTTTCGCGCTAAGGAAGGATCAAGAACGCAAGCCACAAAGGCTGCTTCACGGGAGGAATTCATGATGTCCAGGATTACCCGCCGCACGGCTTTGGGTCTTGCCGCCGCCGTCCCGCTGGTTGCCATAGGCAAACCGGCGCTGGCCGATCCACTCGTGATCAAGTTCAGTCATGTGGTGACGCCGGACGCCCCGAAGGGCAAAGCCGCGCTGCTGTTCAAACAGCTCGCCGAAAAATACACCGACGGAAAAGTGTCGGTTGAGGTCTATCCGAACTCATCGCTCTATAAAGACAAGGAAGAACTCGAAGCGCTGCAGCTTGGCTCGGTGCACTTGTTGGCGCCGTCGATCTCAAAATTCGGTCCGCTCGGCGTCAAGGAGTTCGACGTTTTCGATCTGCCGTTCCTGATGACCGACGACACCCACGCGCGCCAGATGATGGCGAGCCCGATGATGGCGCAGTTCAACAAGAAGCTCGAAGACAAGGGCGTCAAACCGCTGGCCTATTGGGATAACGGGGCGCACGTCTACACCGCGAACGTTCCGCTTATCATGCCAGATGATTTCCGCGGCCTGAAAATGCGCATCCAAGGCTCCAAAGTGCTCGACGCGGTAGCGCGGCAACTCGGCGCCCTTCCGCAGATCATCGCCTTCGGCGAGCTTTATCAGGCGTTGCAAACCGGCGTTGCCGACGGCGAGGACAACGTGCCGTCAAATATTTCGACGCAGAAGCTTTACGACGTACAGAAAAACCTCACTGTGTCGCATCATGGACGGCTTACCTATTCGTTGATCACCAACACCAAGTTCTGGGACGGCCTACCAGCCGATGTCCGTCCGGGCCTCGACCGCGCGGTGGCGGAATCCACGCAGTTCTTCGACGACACTGCGGCCAAGGATAACGTCACCGCGATGGATGTGATCAAAGGCACCGGCAAGATGCAGATCCATGTCCTGACCGACACCGAGAAGCAGGCCTGGATCGCGAAGCTGATGCCTGTTCACAAGGACATGGAGAGCCGCTTCGGCAAAGACTTCATCGCCCAAGTCTACAAAGCATCGGGTTTTGTCCCTCCGCAGTCTTAAAAGCTGCCAAATCCCTCCCGCCTGCGGTGGGATTTTTGCTTGATCTTCGCCACTTGGGGACCGCTGGTGCTCGACCGTATCCTCAATCGCCTTGAAGAATGGATTATCCTGACGCTGATCGGCGCGGCGACGGCACTGACTTTTGTCGCCGTCGTACACCGCTATGGCGCCAGTAACGCGGCGGGCCTTGCCCGCTGGGCGGGCATGCATCAGCTCTTGTGGCTGAAGGCGGCAGCGAACGAGGTCTATGACCAACTCGCCGCGATCCATCTATCGTGGGCAAATGAACTCTCCACCTACATGTTCGTGTGGATGGCGAAGTTCGGCGCGGCGCTTGGGGTGCGCACCGGTATCCATGTCGGCGTCGATGTCTTTGTAAAAAAGCTTTCACCGGCAGCGCGCAAACCGGTGATCGTTTTCGCGCTGCTTTGTGGTGCCCTGTTTACCGGCGTTATCGGCACGCTAGGTGCGGTCTACGTCTACGAACTCGATCCCGACCAGGTATCGCCGGAGCTCGAGTGGCCGAGCTGGATCATCTATCTGTGCATCCCACTCGGCTCTTATCTGATGTGCTTCCGTTTTCTGCAAGTGATGTGGCGCTACCTGCGCACCGGTTACGTGCCGCACCAGGGGCATGGCATCGAGTATGAGGAGCCGCACGATGCGCCGGTGCCGATAGCAGTCCCTGCCGGCGAGGCGGCGCGATGACAACCGTGTCGCAGACCTCGAAGACCGCGGCGCCACGGCAGCTTGGCGACACCGTCACCGCCTGGCTGATCGTGCTCATTCCGGTCGCGCTCGCTTTGCTGTGTCTCGCGGCCCGCCTGCACTACATCGAGTTGTCGCACACGGTCCGTGCGGAATTGTTGTTCGCGCTGCTGCTTGCCTTGATGGCGTGCGGCATGCCGATTTCGATCGCGCTTGGTCTGTCGGTACTGACCTATCTTTTCATTCTGTCCGACGTCGATCCGAAAATGGTGGGGCTGAAGCTCTTCACCAGCATCGATCGCTTCGAGATCATGGCGATCCCGTTCTTCATCCTGGCGGGCAATTTTCTGACCGCGGGCGGGGTGGCGCGGCGAATGATCGATTTCGCTACGTCGCTGATCGGGCACTGGTATGGCGGACTGGGCTTGGCTGGCGTTGTTGCCTGTGCGTTGTTCGCGGCGATTTCCGGTTCGTCGGTAGCAACCGTTGTCGGTATCGGCTCTATTATCTTGCCGGCCTTGGTGGAGCACGGCTATCCGCCGCGCTTTTCCGCAGGTGTGATCGCTACTTCAGGTGCGCTCGGCATCCTGTTCCCGCCGTCCATCAACCTCGTGATCTACGCGGTCGCGACCTCAGGCATGCAACCGCACGGCCCGAATGGCGCGGTGGTCGATTCGGCTTCGATCGGGCAGTTGTTCATCGCTGCGCTGATCCCCGGACTGATCCTTGCGTTGATGCTCGGTGTTACAACCTGGTATCGTGCCTGGCGCCACGATTATCCGCGCATGGAGCGATCGAGTTGGGGTGAGTGTTTTCGCACGTTCCGTGAAAGCGTGTGGGGCTTGCTCCTCATCGTTCTTGTGCTCGGCGGCATCTATTCCGGTTTGTTCACACCGACCGAGGCCGCCGCCTGTGCTGCGGTCTATTCGTTTGTAATCGCGGTATTCGTTTACAAGGGCCTGAAGTTCTCGGAAGTGCCGGCGGTATTGCTCAAAGCAGCGTCGATGAGCGCGATGATCCTTTACATCATCACCAATGCCGCGGTGTTTTCCTGGCTGTTGACCTCCGAGCAAATCCCGCAATCGATGGCGGAATGGATGACCGCGCAGGGCTTCGGCATCGTCGCGTTTCTGCTCGTGACCAACATCGTCCTTCTGGCTGCGGGCAACTTCATGGATCCGGCAGCAATCACGTTGATCATGGCGCCAATTCTGTTCCCGATGGCGGCGGCGCTCGGCGTCCATCCGGTCCATCTCGGCATCCTGATGGCGGTCAATATGGAGGTCGGATTGTGCCATCCGCCGGTCGGGCTCAACCTGTACGTGGCATCCGGCATAACAAAAATGGGCATTACTGAACTGACCATCGCGGTGCTGCCCTGGCTCGTCACCATGCTGATCTTCCTGGTCATGGTGACCTACATCCCGGCACTCTCGCTGTGGTTGCCGCACGTATTAGGAATGCTTTGACCTAATACCAACTGCTGACGTGGTCTGGCTTGTGGCCCAGCCTGAATCGTCGCAGATTTCTCCGAAAGATATCTAGGGGGAAATTGATGTCGCAAGTCGCCGCCGCATTGCCGGTCACGTCCGCCGCGAAAGCACGCAAGCCCTGGTACAAGGTCCTCTACGTGCAGGTCCTGATCGCTATCGTGCTCGGCGCGCTCGTCGGCTGGCTGTTTCCTGATTTCGCTAAAAACGACTGGATCAAAGCGCTGGGCGACGGCTTCGTGAAGCTGATCCGCATGGTGATCGCGCCGATCATCTTCTGCACAGTGGTGTCCGGCATCTCGCATATCTCCGAGGTGAAGAAAGTTGGCCGCGTTGCGGTCAAGGCGCTGGTCTATTTTGAAGTGGTCTCGACATTCGCGCTCGCTCTCGGCTTGATCGTCGCCAATCTGCTGCAGCCCGGCGCTGGCTTTTCTGGAAAGACCGATGCGGCAGCCGTCGCTGGCTACGCCAAACAGGCGAGCGAGATGAAATCGGTCGATTTCGTCCTGCACATCATCCCTGATAGCGCGGTCGGCAGCTTTGCCGCGGGGGACATCTTGCAGGTTCTGCTGTTCTCAGTGCTGTTCGGCTTTGCCTTGATGGCTCTCGGAGAACGCGGCAATACGCTTCGCTCGCTGATCGACGATTTTGCGCACACAATCTTTGGCGTGATTTCTATTATCGTGAGGGCCGCGCCGATTGGTGCGTTCGGCGCCATGGCTTATACGATCGGCCGCTACGGCCCGACCGCGCTTGGCAATCTGGCCGGCTTGATCGCGACGTTCTATCTCACCTCGATCGTATTTGTTGTGGTGGTGTTGGGCACTATCGCAAGGGCGGCCGGCTTCTCGATCTTCAAGTACCTCGGCTACATCAAGGACGAACTGCTGATCGTGCTCGGAACGAGCTCCTCGGAAAGCGCCCTGCCGCAGCTCATGGAGAAGATGGAGCGGCTGGGTTGCTCGAAGCCCGTCGTCGGGCTCGTAGTGCCAACCGGATATTCGTTCAATCTCGATGGCACCAACATTTACATGACATTGGCGACATTATTCATCGCTCAGGCGCTGAACGTGCCACTCACCTTCGGTGAGCAGATGACGATTCTGATCGTCGCCATGCTTACGTCGAAGGGAGCCAGCGGTATCACTGGTGCAGGTTTCATCACGCTGGCCGCGACGCTCGCTGCCGTGCGTCCAGAGCTTGTTCCCGGCATGGCAATAGTGCTTGGCATCGATAAATTCATGAGCGAATGTCGCGCGCTGACCAACATTACGGGTAACGGCGTCGCCTGCATCGTCGTCTCCTGGTGGGAGGGCGAGCTTGATCGCAACAAGCTCAATGCCGGCCTCAACCGGGACGTCGATCCGAGCAATCTGGAAACGGCGGTAACGACGGGCTGAAATAAGCCGAGGACTATAGCAGGGCGCTCAATTCTTCTGAATTGAGTGCGTAAACGTCCACACTTTCTGCGAGTTCCTGGAACTTCCGAGCTACCTGCGGTTTATTTCACATAAGCCCGCCGGTAATTTGGACGCCGATAATGCCTGTTGCTGTTGCTGAATATCTTCGACACTTGGCCACGCGCTGTAGCCGCATGTCGCGTGACTGCACCGATCAGGTGACTGGGAAGGAGCTGGTTCAGATCAGTGTCGAGTTGGTTGAGAAGGCGGAGATTCTGGAATCCTACTTCTCGATCGCCGAAACGTCCGGGGGCGCGGATGAGCTGTTGTCGTCCGATATTATCCCGGTCGGCGATGACGACAAGTCATCCTGAACCCTAAGAGGCCTGACGCATTCCAGCCTGTCCAGTACGGAGCCCGTCGAGGATCGCGTAGGTGCGCGCCATAGAGAAGTCGCGGGTCTTTTGATCGTAAGCCGGACCTGAATTGTGCATCATGAAACCGTGCTCGATGCCGGGGAAGATATGCACCTCGACGTTTTTCACGCGCTCAGGCACGGTACGATAAAGCTCCAACACCGGTGGTTTCGCGACATGGTCCCGATCGCCCCAGATCAGACATACAGGTTCGCGGACGCCATCGAGTTCGTGGATGTAGTCCTCAAACTGCGAGCCGTGACAGGAAATGCCGGCGGCATATCCAAGCCGCTTTGGAGCAAGGATGGCGTAGGGGCCACCGTAGCAGAATCCCATAGCGGCGGCGTTGCCGTTGAATTCCGGCAGTGTGCGCAGATAGGCCAGCGTGTCTTTCATGTCTTGCTCGCCGGCTTTGATCTTTTCGAGCCGAGGCTGCGCGCGCTTCATGGCCCGTTCGTCTTCGCGGGCCAGTCCCCCGGGGATGGAGCGCCAGAACAAGTCCGGCGCGGCAGCGATGAAACCTTTCGCGGCAAATTCACCAGCGAGTTCACGGATGTCTGGATCGACGCCATGAATTGCCGAGGCGAGCACAATCGCAGGCACAGGCTTGTCGGTCTTGGGCACGGCCACATAGCAATCGAATTCGCCATCGCCGCTCGCGCCGATTTTTACGGTCTGGCCTGTCATGATTTTCTCCCCGCGTGATGTTCTGCAGCTTCAATCGTGGAAATCGCCCGGCCGTAGTTCGATCGGCGTGCCGTGCGGTGTTCGCTCGCAAGCATGTTCCCATGCGTGACGGGTGCGCTGAAGCTGATTTGCGTCGATCACGCCCTTTTCAGCGACGATACGTTCAAGCGTGTTAAGCCAATGATGATAATAGGTTTCGCCGGTATCGGGATCGCCGGCGGCCTGCGCCTTCTTGATCTCTTCGCCCAACGTCGCCGCCCATTCGTTCCAGGTAAACAGGCCGCGCTCGTGCAGCGATAGCGCGAGCGCAAACGCTTCCGCTTGCCACGGCTCGCGAAAAACCGGTCCTTCCGCGTTGCGCGGAATGCTGGCGACAGATTGTGTGGCGCGAAACGTTGCTGCGTCAGCGCTCATGCCGGATCCAGATAAGGCTCAAACGCTTCGATCGAAACCTTCAGCGTCGGGTCGGAGTCCTTGCCCCACAATTCACGCCCATCGAATAGAACCGTGTAGAGCCATTGCGGATCGTCGCCTTTGCCGATCGCGGCGGTATCGGGGAAAACGTGACAGCCGCGAACGGCTTCGATCACGCCGACACGGTCGCGCGCGTAGCGCGGCAACCGGGTGTGCGTCTCCGGATGGATATTTTTCGTGCGCACGTGGTCGCCGGGTTTGAAGCGGGCGGTGCTTTGCGCCGGACGTGTAAATGAGCCACGCGACAGCGTGTTCGGTACGTCGGCGGCTGCGAGGGTTCGCTTCAGCTGTTTTCCCGGGCGTAGCGCATGCCCCGCTTTGAGTTCGTCGGCGCCGATCAGGCCTTTCTCGATCAGCAGATTTTCAAGCCGCATCGCCCATTTTTTGTAGTACGAGCTGTTGAGATAGACGTCCGGCGGCAGGCGTTCGATGCCGTAGCGGGTCTGATCGATAGTCCAGATGCCCGTGTAACCAAGGGCGCGATTAAGCGCCATCGTGCGGCCTTCCCATGGGGCATGGAACACCGGCTCGTTCTGCTCCGGCTCAACTTTGCCGAAGCCATGCATGCCGCCCATGTCGTGAATGCCGTCCATCACGCGGCCTCATGCGCGTGCTTCGGCAAACCGGTGCCGATCATGCAGTCGCGCGTGACCAGTGCGGCGAGCTTGTCTTCGCTCCAGCTTTCGGTTCCGGCAGGCCGCATTGGCAGCACAATGAAACGCGTCTCCGCTGTTGAATCCCATACGCGGACGTCGGTACCGGCCGGGAGTGTAACGCCGAAATCGGTCAACACGCCGCGCGGGTCGTTGACGGCACGGGAACGATACGGTGCCGATTTGTACCAGACCGGCGGCAGGCCGAGCACTTCCCACGGATAACAGGAGCACAGCGTGCAAACGATCATGTTGTGCAGCTTCGGAGTATTCTCGACAGCGATCAGATGATCGCCGACACGATTCATCAGGCCGAGGCTGCCGACGGCTTTGCTGGCGTTCTCAAGCAGCGCTGTTTTGAATGCTTGATCGCTCCAGGCCTTGGCGACGACGCGGGCGCCATTGTGCGGACCAACTTTGGTCTCGTAGGCTTCGATAATGGCGTCTAGCGCAGCCGGATCGATATAGCCCTTTTCCGCCAACACCGTTTCCAGCGCGCGCACGCGCAATTGCATCTCGGAAAGCTCCGAGCCGTGATGATCGTCGTGGTCGTGATCATGTGCCATGAGGGCGTCCCGTACTATCTCTCTGGGAGCAGTATAGTACGCTTGGGAAGCCATGAAAGAGACGGTTGCGCGCATTGCCGACGGTATTGATTGCGTCACAGCGGCCATCGGCCGCGTGGCGGCGTGGTGCTGTCTGTACATGGTACTGGCCGAGTTTGCCGTCGTGGTTATGCGATACGCTCTCGGCGTTGGCTCGATACGGTTCCAGGAGTCAGTGCTCTACGCCCATGCTGCGCTGTTCATGTTAGCCTCAGCCTGGACGCTCCAGATCGACGGCCACGTCCGGGTCGATGTTCTCTATGCGCAGGCTGCGCCCCGTACCAAGGCGCTGGTCGACCTGTTCGGCACGATCGCTTTTCTCTTCCCGGTTGTGATCGCCGTTGCAGTCCTCTCTATTCCTTACGTCGCCCGGTCGTGGACGATCCTCGAAGGATCGCGCGAAGCCGGTGGTCTGCCGTTCGTTTATCTCCTCAAGACGCTGATCCCATTGTTTGCGGTCCTGCTGGGCGTTCAGGGAATCGTACAGATCATCCGTGCAGCTTTGGTACTTACTGAACCGCGGCGCGACGCATGAGTGAAGTTCTTGCCGTCGGGATGGTCGTCGCCGTCTGTGCCGCCTTGCTGATCGGCTATCCGGTGGCGCTGACGCTGGCCGGTGTCTCGCTCGGCTTTGCGGTTGCCGGATCGGCTGCCGGCGTTATGAATCTGGCACTGCTTGGCGCTCTGCCGGAGCGCATCTTCGGCGTCATGACCAATGACGTGCTGCTCGCCATTCCGCTGTTCATTTTCATGGGCGTGATGCTCGAGCGCTCGCGGATTGCTGAAGATCTTCTGGAAACCATGGGCCGGCTGTTCGGTACGCTTCCCGGCGGTTTGGGCTTTTCGGTCATTATCGTCGGCGTGCTGCTCGCTGCCGCCAAAGGCGTGGTTGGCGCAACAACAGTAACGATGGGATTGATTGTGCTGCCAACGATGCTGCGGCACGGTTACGACAAGGCGCTGGCCGCTGGCACGGTGGCAGCGACAGCAACGCTGGCGCAGATTTTTCCGCCGGCAACGGTTCTGGTGCTGCTCGGCGACCAACTCAGCAATTCCTATCAGGCGGCGCAGCTGGCCAAGGGCAACTTCGCGCCGCAAACAGTCTCGGTCGCCGACCTGTTCGCCGGCGCTATCATTCCGGGACTGGTTCTGGTTTCGCTGTACCTGCTTTATCTGATTGGAATCGCATTTCTGTTTCCGAAGAAATCTCCGGCAATCGTTCTTGATCCAGCTGCGCCCCATGGCATTGCATTGCTGCGCCGCTTGGTTGCGGCGCTCGTTGCGCCCATTGCGTTGATCCTTGCCGTGCTCGGCTCGATCCTCGGCGGTGTCGCGACGCCGACCGAAGCTGCTTCGGTGGGCGCGGTCGGCGCCATCTTGCTGGCGATGCTGCGGACCGGCATGGCGGGCCTGCTAATGCCGGTGATACTGCGCACGACTCAGATTACCAGCATGATTTTCCTGATTCTGATCGGCGCGACACTGTTCAGTCTGGTATTCCGCGGCCTTGGCGGAGATCGCATGGTGGAACAGGCGCTCACAAATCTGCCGGGCGGTGTTGCCGGCGCGACGCTTGCGGTGATGCTGGCGCTGTTCCTCCTCGGCTTCGTGATGGACGCGTTCGAGATTATCTTTGTCGTAGTGCCGATCGTCGCTCCGGTTTTGCTGCAGATGCCCGGCGTCGATCCGGTCTGGCTCGGCATCATGATGGCGGTAAACCTGCAGACCTCCTATATGCACCCGCCGCTTGGGGCGACGTTGTTTTACCTTCGCGGTGTCGCGCCGCCGGAAGTGACGACGCGGCACATCTATCTCGGCGTCATTCCCTATGTGCTGATTCAGTTGGCAATGTTGCTTGCGTTGTGGTTCGCGCCGGCGCTGGCAACATGGCTGCCGCATAAACTCTATGGATCGTGATTTGGCAGCACCCCGAACGCCGTCGGCTTTTCAGCTTCGCTCCGGCACGCTGAAGGACATTCCTTTCATCATGGCGACCGAGCGGACGCCCGGATATGAGCAACTCGTTGGCCGTTGGAACGAGGAGCAACATCGGGCGGCGCTTGCTGACAGCCGCTATGCTTACTTCGTTGCAGAGATTGCATCCCACAAAATCGGTTTCGTCCTGGTCCGTGATTGGAATTCTGCCGAGCACGTCACGCTCATCAAACGAATAGCGGTGGCTGAGCCAAACAAGGGGTACGGCAAATTGCTGCTCGCGCACCTTGTCGACCGCATTTTTCGCGATACCGGCGTGTATCGGATTTGTCTTGGCCTTTATCCGGACAACACGCGAGCACGCCGAGCCTACGAAGGCGTCGGCTTCAAACCTGAAGGCATTTCGCGCGGTAGCGCCTTCTTTGGCGGCGCCCACCGCGACGAACTGGTGATGGCGCTCTTGCGGCCGGAATGGTCGTCTGATCGCCTTGTGCAATTCCAGCTGGATGCGAAATAGCCCCTAGAGATCGTCGAGGCCATATTCCTTCCAGCGCGCCGTGACCCGCGCGGCGTCGTCGGGATGTGGCGTAACCGTCGGTGGGAAACGTTCATTGCCCCAACGCGCCTGGCGCGGGTGTTTCCAGTTTCGTGTGGCGTCGATCAGCATGCGATTCCAGAGTCCGGTGCCGAGTTGCGCAACATCCTTGTCTTCCATCGGTGTCGACGGGTCGATCGGCGAACCGAAAATGCCCGGGAAGATCACGACGCCGCCTTCGCCAGCATTGACGCGGTGCGCATAGGCCCATTCGACCTGTTCGTCATCGGCCGGATCGATGTCCTCTTCGACGACGATCACGTGTTTGTAGCGGTAGGTTGCGGCGCTATTGCCCCAGAGCGCGGCAGCGATCTGCTTCGGTTGCCCTTGATAATGCTTCTTGATCTGGATGCGGATGTTGACGCCGTTGGTGATCGGCGGTGCGTAAACGTCGAGGATGCCCGGGATGCCGGCCGTATTCAGAATATTCCAGGCGATTGCGGCACGCTGCACTGACGACATCACGCTGTTCTCGCTGTAGGAGCCAGGCAGCGTTCCTTCCAGCGAGCCACAGAACACCGGATTCTTGCGGTGCGTGATGCAATTGATCTTCATGGTTGGCCGCTTCGTCGGCAGGTCCGAAACGTAACCGGTGAATTCGCCAAACGGCCCTTCCATCTCGTAGGTCGACGGATCGTCGCTGATAAATCCCTCAATCACGATCTCGGCGCTGGCCGGCACAGCGAGGTCGACCGTTTCGCATTGCACGAGCTGTGCGGCTTCGCCGCGATAACCACCCATCACGTCGTATTCGCAGAGCCCTGCGGGCAACGGCGAGCCGGACAAAAACGACATGATCGGATCCCAGCCGATCACGCAGGCGACCGGCATTGGTTGGCCGCGCGCCGCCCATTTCACGAAATGGGCCCCCCAATGCTGCCCGCCCTTGATGAGCAGAAACGGCGTGGTGTCCTTTTGCCCGACCATGCCGCGGTACATCCCAACATTCATCACGCCGGTGTCCGGGTCCTTGGTCACGATGGACGTGAAGGTGTGGATGTAACGGCCGCCTTCGAGGTAGTGCCATTTCGGCACTGGAAACTCAGTCTGGTCGATGTCCTTGCCGCGCAGGATCACCTCTTTCACCGGCCCGGTTTGCACCATGACCGGAGGGATGGTCTCGCGATTTTTCTTCATCACGTACTGGACAAGTTCGCGGTTGCTGGCGTCCTGGGAAAAGCCAAGCGCCAGCGCGAGGCGTGATCGCGCACCAAGACCGCTGGCGAACAGCCGGTTACAGCGGCCGTCCTTGTAACCCTTGATGTTCTCGAACAGCAGTGCTGGGCCTTTCTTTTCCAGCGTGCGGCGGGTGATCGCACCGATTTCGCGGTCCCAATCCACTTCGGCTTTGATCCTGCGCAACTCACCGTGCTGCTCGAGTTGCGCCATCCACTGCCGCATGTCCAAAAAGCCCATCGTCAACTCACTTTCAAATTTGCCAATCCCGGGATATCGCGGCATTAAATCCTGCAAGTCTTGTTGTCCGCAATGGGTCAATCACGATCCGGGTACCGGGGAGCCGAGATACAGCCATGACCGCAGCACAAATCTTCGATCTGCACGGCAAGGTCGCATTGGTGACTGGCGCCTCAAGCGGGCTCGGAGTGCGTTTTGCCGAATGCCTTGCCGAAAACGGTGCCTCGGTGGTTTTGGTGGCGCGCAGGCTTGATCGCCTTGCAGAAGTGAAGGCTCGGATCGAGAAGGCCGGCGGCCGCGCCATGGCCGTTGAGGCCGACGTGCGGGATCGCGCAGCGATGGTCGCAGCGTTCGACGCGGCGGAAAAGGCTTTCGGTACGGTGACCATCCTGGTCAACAATGCCGGCGTGGTGACCGCCGGCCGCGCCATCGAAACGTCCGAGGAGGAATGGCGGCGGGTGCTTTCGACCAACGTCGATGCGGTCTTTTATTGGGCGCAGGAAGCGGCGCGACGGATGCTTGCCGCCGACATCGGCGGTTCAATCGTCAACATCGCTTCGGTGATCGCTTTTGGCGTGTCCAAGGGGGTGATTGCCTACGCCACCGCCAAGGCTGCCGTTGTGCAGGTTACCAAGGGACTTGCGCTTGAGCTGGCTTACAAAGGCATCCGGGTAAATGCTATTGCGCCGGGCTGGATCGTTACCGATCTCAACCGCGATTATCTGATGAGTGACAAGGGCGAAGCACTCAAGAAGGAAATCCCGATCGGCCGTTTTGGCGAAGAGCGCGATCTGGATGGACCGCTGCTGCTGTTGGTCTCCGATGCCGGACGCTTCATGACCGGAGCCACCATCATTGCCGACGGCGGGCAGGTGGTGGCGCTGCGCGGCTGAGGCGGCGGCTATAATGGCCGATGCATTCGGCCAAACAGCCAGCCAAGCCCGAGCGCGATGACAACCGCGGTGTAGGGCTGGGTCTCAATCGTGTTGCGTAAGGCCTTTTCGAATGATCCCGCGGTTTTCCGCGCTGCTTTCGTCGTCGCATCCGCAACCTGGGCTGCGCTGTCGGTCGCCTGGCCATAGATATCCTGGGCTGCATCGGACACTTCGTTGGCTACACCGGCGGCATTCTTCTTCGCTTCGCCGAAAGCGCGATTGAAATCGCTCGCCGAACCGCGGGACTCGGGCATGGAACTCTCTCCTTGTTGGGTTCGCGGGTGAACCGTT
Organism: uncultured Alphaproteobacteria bacterium; assembly: GCA_963807565.1. Classification (GTDB taxonomy): domain Bacteria; phylum Pseudomonadota; class Alphaproteobacteria; order Rhizobiales; family Xanthobacteraceae; genus BOG-931. The sequence continues at coordinate 27,751 of CAWECH010000019.1, forward strand.
CAGGATGAAGTTCCTGCCCGGAACATTTGTTCCGCGAGGATGTTTATTTCGTGCGAGCAGTCCGCCCAGGAGAAATGTGATGTTTCAATACCGGTCCAGCCAGTTTGATCCGAGGCTCACGGCCATTGCCGGACACTTACGTGCCATCGAAAAGGAACTGGGCGTGCTGGGCAAACGGGCAGGCCGTGGAGCGGCTGATCGCGCTTCAGTTGCAAGCGATCAGGTCGCCGAGATTCTTGGACCGATCTTGAGCGACATACGGGATCTGTTCCGCCGCGGTCAGCGCGCGGCCGTGGACGAAGCGGCTAGCCTTGGAAATGAGGCTGTACGGTTTGGCGCCAGGGCGGGTAGCGATGCGCTCGACCGAATTTCCGATCAGGCAAAGCACCGACCGTTAGTCACGCTTGCTGTCGCGGTCGGTATCGGTGTTCTGATCGGATTTGCCAGCCGGCGTGAGTAACTTCGGCTTTTCTTAAATCGCAATCTGGCGGCCGATCTCGACCACCTGTTGCGTCGGCAGCCGGAAGTAGTCGGTGACGTGCGACGAGTTTCTCACCATCGCGGCAAAAATCGCCTCTTGCCAGTGGGGCATCGCCGGTCCGTGGCGGCGATGCAAGATGTTTTCATGGCCCACATAGTACACAACGTCATCGAGCGCGGACTGACATCCGCGCTGCTCGGCTTCTTTTAGCAGCTCCGGAATATCGGGCCGCTGCATGAAGCCGAAATGGGCGGATATGCGCCAGAAATTATCGCCTTCCTGCTCGACGACCATGCGCTCGGGCCACACCACCCGCGGCCTGGAATCTGTCATCACGCGCAGCACCAGGACACGTTCGTGGAGAGCCCGATTATGCCGCAGATGCCAGATCATCACCGGCGGGACACCGAGTGCGGTGCGGGTAAGGAACACCGCGGTGCCAGGCACACGCGGGATGCCGCGCGCTTTCACGTCAGCCAGAAATTCCGACACGGATATCGGCGTTTGCTCGAGCCGATGTGCAACTGCTGCTGAGCCGCGATGCCAGATCAGCATTAGTCCGTATACGATAGCGGCGAGCAGCAGCGGCACATAACCGCCGTCGGCGATCTTCAGCGAGTTTGCCGCGAAGAAGCCGGTATCGATAATGACGAACAGGCCTGCGACCGCGATGCTGACGGGAAGACTCCAATGCCACATTTCGCGCATCGCGATGAAAAGCAGGAAAGATGTCATCAACATCGTTAGCGAGACAGCGATGCCGTAGGCGGCGGCAAGGTCGTCTGAACGATGGAAAAGCAGCGTCAGCGCGATCGTCACGGCTGCCAGCAGCCAATTGACCACGCCGACATAGATTTGGCCGTAACCCTTGTCGGAGGTTTGCTTGATGTGCAGGCGCGGCAGCCAGCCGAGCTGGATGGCTTGCCGAGTCATCGAGAATGCGCCGGTGATAATCGACTGACTGGCGATAATCGTTGCAACGGTTGCCAGGCAAATCAGCGGAATGAGCAGCGGCTCGGGGCAAAGGCGAAAGAAGATATTGTTCTCGATAAACTCGCCGCGAAGCGCGATGGCGCATTGCCCGGCGTAGTTGAGAACCAGACAAGGGAATACTACCCATGACCACGCCAGCCGTATGGGACCTTTTCCGAAGTGGCCCATATCGGCGTAGAGCGCTTCAGCCCCGGTGACGCAAAGGAAAATTCCGCCGAGCACCAGGAAGCCGCTTGACCCATTCGTTACAAGAAGCTTCACGGCGTAATACGGATTCACGGCCTCCAGCACCCATGGGTACTGCGCGACACCCCACAGTCCCAACACCCCGATCGTTGCAAACCACAGTAGCATGATCGGTCCGAATGCGGCGCCGATCCGCGATGTGCCGAGCGGTTGGACTGCAAACAGCGCGATCAGGATGGCGACGGCCGTCGGTACGACGTAGTGCTTCAATTCCGGGGCAGCGATGTCGAGCCCCTCCAGCGCGGACAACACCGAGATCGCGGGCGTGATCGCGCCATCACCGTAAATCAGTGCGGCGCCCAGAAGCCCGAGCGCCACGATTAGTGGCCGGCGATGCTGCTTGATGCCAAGAAGTGACATCAAGGCGAGAATGCCGCCTTCACCATCGTTGTCGATGGTCATCGCGACAATCACGTATTTGACAGTCGTGATCAGAAACAAGGTCCAGATCACCAGGGACAGGATGCCGAGGATGCGATCCGGCGTCGCATCGCCGTGCAGATAATCGAAGGCTGTCTTGAGCGTGTAGAGCGGGCTGGTGCCGATATCACCAAAAACAATTCCGAGCGCGCCTACGCCCGTCAGCGCGAGTGCGGCTCCGCCCGGTTTGGCAACCGCCGGACCGCCAAGTTCGCCAGGCGTGGCTGAAGTCATAACCAGTACAACCGTTTCACGTCCGGTTTGTCTGCGTTCATCCGAACTGTCTCGCGCTCGCGTGTCGACTTGAGCGAAGATGGATTAGCGTGCATGACACGACTATGACAAAGCCGGGTTGTGTTGGCTATTCGCTTTTTCAAGCTCGCTGATGGATTGCGGAAAAGCTGATGGAAATCGGGCACGCTGTTTTTCTTGTCGCCGGAGCGCTCGCGGGCGGAATCGTGAGCGGACTGACGGGCTTTGGCACAGCGATCACGGCTCTCGGTATTTGGGTCTATGCCATCCCGCCGGTTGATGCGTCGTCACTTTCGATTATCTGCTCGGTCGTATCGCAAGCGCAGAACCTGCACTTGATCTGGCGCCATATCGACTGGAAACGCGTTCTGTACTTTGTCATTCCGGGCTTGTCAGGCGTCCCGCTGGGTACGTTTCTGCTGCCGCACATCGATCCCCGGCTATTCAAGCTCGGTCTCGGCTGTTTCCTCGTGATCTACTCGGCCTACGTGCTGATGGGAATACGTCAGATCGAAACGGCAAGGGGCGGTAAAACGGCTGACGGTGCTGTCGGTTTTGTCAGCGGAGTTCTTGGCGGGCTCACCGGGTTGTCGGGCGTGTTGCCGGTCGTATGGACCGATATCCGCGGCTGGAGCAAAGAACAGAAACGCAGTGTCGTTCAGTTCTTCAATATGGCGATACTTTCGTTTGCGCTGGTATCGCACGCCGTATCCGGTCTGCTGACGCGTCAAGTTGCGATCGAGGTTTTAATTGTTCTTCCGGCCACGATCGGCGGCTCGTGGTTTGGTGCGTTTGTCTATCGCCGGCTCGCTGACCGCGGTTACCAGCGCGCGGTCATGATCCTGCTGCTGATTTCCGGCGTCACGCTGGTCTGGACGGCGTGGTGAGGGCGCAAATTAGAGTTTCAAACCATCGCCTGGGCGGAGCCATTGGTCAGCGATTGATCGGCGGGCCGTTGGTCAGCGGATTGTTGGCTGGCGGCGGAGGAGGAGGTGGTGGTGGCGGCGGTGGAGGAGGCGGCGGTGGAGGAGGCGGTGAAATTTGCTGGACGCCAAAGTGGGTCGAATTGCCCAAAATCTGATTAGTGTCCTGCTCGCCTCCATTATTCGGCGACCAGAAAGTATTCGGACAATTCGTGCCCTGGACGTTGCCAAATCCGCAGTGACCGATATTCGTCGTCTGGAACCCCGGCACGCCGCCGTTTTGTCCGTTCTTGCTGGTGAACAGGACCAGGTAATGTGAGATCACATCTTGCGGGATTCGTCCAAGATCGCCGGCAAGCTGATTCCAGCTGTGAGCGAGTGCTCCGAAATCGGACCGTGACAGAATAAAATCACCGCCACCGTTGTGGATTGTGATGTAGCCGAAGTGGTTGATGACTTCGGTGCCATTGGGCCCTTTGACCACGGTCGCCGTGCCGCCGCGAATTCCGATCGTCGCCGCGGTTGTCGTGATCGTCGTGTTGCCGCTGTGGCTGAGTTGTCCGCCGACGTAACGTAGTGCGCCGTCGGTCAGCGTCACCAGCATATGACCGTTCTTGGAATTCGGATCGTAAATATATTCGTTGATCACGATTTCCGTATTCGGCGCGATGCTCATCGACGATTGGTCGGTGAAGCGCAACTGCACGGTCCCATCCGGGGACGTATGAATTCTTTCGTTGTGGACAATGTGAGCGCCGACGACCAGCGGGGCAGCTGCGCCTCCAGGTGGCGTCGTTTCCGAGAGCGGATTGACGGCGGTTGCGGTTCCGACCTGCTGTGCCACGGCGGGCACAGCAAGCAGCGTAGCGCTGATCGCAACAATGAGGAGGCGGCTCGGATGCTTCATCGCGCGCTCTCAGAATCTCAGGGTTGGACCAGCCATGACGGAAAGGTCATGCATCGCGAATGCGGCGACATTTGCGACATCGGCGCGGTACTGCACTTGCGTTGCAAGCATCAGCTGGTTCCAGATCGGGAATTCCAGACCAAGTCCGACACGCCATTCGAGAATGTGCGGCGTCGTCAGCGGGTCGACAGTCGGATCGGGTGCCGCGTACTGCCATTGCGTAAAGCCCACGGTCGGCGTCAGCGTCCAAATCCGCCCATCGCCCAGCGGCGAAAAACTAAAGGGCAGCCAGAGATCGCCCGCGTAACTGTTGTAGCCGAACGGACCGAAGCTGGTAGCCGCGTGGGCGTAAACCAATCGCGACTGAAAGCTCAGGCTGCCATACACCGGTCCCGATGCCTGCAGGCCATAGGTTTGCAACGTACCGTTCATGCCGCTGGCGAGCGGGTAGAGCGTCAGGTTGCGGAAACTCCGCTGGACGACTTCAGCGTAAGGATCGAGCGCGACATTGCCCACATTGGCGTGAACCGTGACGCCGCCGCCCAGGCTGCCGTAGTAAGGCGCATCCGCAAGGGTGCCGCCGGTGACGACGAAATAAGGCTTGATGGACAATCCGATTGAGTTTGGCGTCGGAATTCCAAAACGCGGACCTGCACGCAACTCCAGCGTACTGATGTCAAACTGATGCAGGGTGAATTGCTGCGCATCGTAGGCAAGCGTGTTCACCTCGAACGTATCGCCATTCTGATCGCCGAAGTCATGGACGTAGTTCAGGCCGAAGGCGCCGAACCAGTTCCAGTCGGATTTGGCGGCGAACCGATTGTTGAACAGCAGGCCCGATGACAACACTGTCTGCGGACCAGGTCCATTGGCGGCGTTTGTCTGATAGCGCAGTCCGGTTTGTGCGTAACCGGTGAATTGGTCGGGAAACAGCTTCTTGTCGACGGCGGCGAGGAGATCCTGGGTGCGTTGTCGCAGCTCCGGCGTGATATCGGCCATGGCGAGCGCGGTCGTGAAGTATTCGTGCGCCATTTCATAGGAACCGAGCCGGTAATAAAGGACCCCGAGCTCGAAGCGTACTGACGACAGTTTCGGATTGTAGAACAGCAGCTGTTCGTAGGTGCTGATTGCTGACTCAACGTCGCCTGGAGCGGCAAGCGCGGCATAGCGCAGTGTATTGTTGAGGTCTGCTGGCTGGGCGAGAATGCCCTGAAAGAGCGGTGTGAGGTCGCCGGCAAAACCCGGAGAGGTCTGGGCCGAAACGGGTAGGCCGGACGCGAATAGCAAAGCCAAAGGCGCTACTGCGCCCGCACACCATTTCCAGAATGCCCGCCAGTCATGGGTCTTCAACGTGAGCCCTTCGCTCGATCGCCCCGCGCTCACTCCGGTTGGTAAGGCATTGAGAAGGGTATTATTTTCCGGCCGTCTCGGAGCGCGCTTGGCTTTTTCATACTGCCAAGCTGCCGCAGAGTCGAGAAATCTTGGGATGGTATGTGACTACTGCGGCTCGAATTTTGCCGCATGCAGCAACTGTTCGCTCCTGTCCAAGTCGACGCGCAGATATTGCGCGAATTCTTGCGGAGTTCGGGCTGCGGGTTCGATCCCCAATGCACCAAGGCGGCCTTCAGCCGCAAGCGCCAGGACCGCGTCATTGACGTAACCGTTGAGCGTTTGAACCAGCGGCGCAGACATGGCGGGTGGTCCCCACATCGCCCACCAGGCTCCAAAATCGAGCTGTGACAGTCCGAGTTCCATCATGGTTGGAACTTCCGGGGCAAGCGCAGTTCGCTTTGTGCTTGTGACCGCAACCGCACGCACGCTGCCGCCCTTCACCAGCGGCAATAACGAGAGAATGGCCTCCATCATCATCGGTACGTGGCCGCCCGCCACGTCATTCGCAGCCGGCGCGGTGCCACGATAGACCACGATTGGTACATTCAGTCCGGTGTGCTGATTGAACGCGACTTCAGCAAGATGGCCAGGTGCGCCGAGTTGCGCGGTGGCGAATGACCATTGCTCCGGCTTTTCCTTCGCAGCTTCGACAATTTCCTTGACGGTCTTTTCCGGACGATTGTTGGCGATAATGTGGATCAGCGGCGCCTCACCGGCGAGCGCGATCGGTGTGAAATCGCTGATTGGATCGTAGGTCACATCACGCATGACCAGTCTGGCCACGTTCTGAGTCGAAGCGTGGAACAGTACGGTATAACCATCGGGCGTTGCGCGCTGCACATCGAGAGCGGCAACCGTGCCGTTGCCGCCGGTGCGATTTTCGACGACGAATTCGATCTTGCGCTGTTCGCCGATCTTGGCGGCGATCAATCGCGCAAAGGTATCCACGCCGCCGCCGGGTGATACCGGCACGATGATACGGATCGGGCGTTCGGGAAAGCTCGACTGGGCGCGAACGATCCGCGGCGCAACTGCCGCGCTGGCGAGCATTGAAGCCAGTGCAGACCGGCGGTTGATGACCATGCAGCGTTCCTCCGTTCCGCACCGTTGCCGTAACCGGCAATGGAGATATAGTTGGCTTACTTTTGCAACAGCATCGATGAGTTCGCCATGGCCAATGACAGCACAATTCCGACGATTGATGTTTCCCCGCTGCGTAGCGGCAGCGAAGCGGCGCGTCGCGATGTGGCGCGGCAGATCGACGCCGCCTGCACGGATATCGGCTTCTTCCTGGTAGCCGGCCATGGAATCCCGCAGGAACTGATCGAAAACACGCGCCAACGCGCAATCGATTTCTTTGCCCTTCCGGTCGACGAAAAAATGAAAGTGCAGCGGCCGCCGGCCAAGATAAGCCGTGGCTACAATTGGCTCGGCGATCGCTCGGTCGCTTATTCGATGGGGCAGGTCGCGCCGCCGGACATCCAGGAGGCGTTTGCGTTCGGTCCCGAGGGTGTCGGTGACTGGGCCTCGAAGGTCGATGTCGCCAGCGCACAAATGTATGCGCCGAACATCTGGCCGGAGCAGCCAAAGGATTTCAAAAAGACCATGGTCGCCTACTACGAGGCCATGCAGGGGTTGGCGTGGCAGTTACTGGGCGCGATGGCGATTGCGCTCGATGTCGACGAGAATTATTTTGCCGAGAGGTTCAACCGGCAGGCCAGCACGACCCGCATCATTCGTTATCCGGCGGTGACGCAGGCGCCGCTGCCGGGACAGCTTCGCGCCGGTGCGCATACCGACTACGGCGCGATGACCTTCGTCCGCGGTGATGACGTGCCGGGCGGTTTGCAGGTCAAACCTCGCCACGGCGACTGGATCGACGTGCATATCCCGCGCGACGGCTTCTGTTGCAATATCGGCGATCTTTTGATGCGCTGGTCGAACGATCGCTGGATCTCGACGCTGCATCGGGTCGGGGTTCCGCCGATGGAGGCCAAGCCCAGTGATCGCATCTCGCTGGTGTTCTTCCAGTATCCCAATCCGGATGCCGAGATCCGATGCTTTGAAAGCTGTGCCGGTTCTGCGGAGAAATATCCGCCGATCACCGTTGCCGAGCATTATCTCGGCAAGTTGATGAAGGCCGGGCATTCGCGGCTCAATGCGGATTCCAAGGTGGCTGTCGCTGCTGCGGCACCGCGCGAAGCGCAACCAACTCACTGATCGGCGCGCGCTTTCTGATCCGGTCGATTGTTGGTATCGGCCGTTGGGACCGGTGGCGCTGTCTCTGTGCGTGATGCGAGCGTGGCAAGCCCTGCCGCGCCCAATATTCCGCCAATGATGATCCCGATCGGCATGAAGGTGAAAAACACCAGCATGCCGGAATAGCCCTCAAAGTCGCTGGTGTGAAAAAAGCTGGTCCAGGCGAAGCCGAGCGCAACTCCGATAACGCCGCCAACAATCGCGCCCAGAAAAAAGCCGAGACATCCAAAACCGGCGGCCTGCATTCTTTTGCCCGTCACCCAGACTTGGAGTGCTTGCGCACCATGTTGATTATGGCGGAGAAATCCTCCGAGCTTTCGAATTCGTGAGTGAATTGCTCGTAGATTTGCGCGGCATGGCTGCCGATCGCGTTGTCGGCATGGACCGATTTCGCGCCGGCTTCCGCAAGCTTCAGGTCTTTCAGCATCAGCGCGGCGGTAAAGCCTGCCTTGTAGCCATTGTTGGCCGGGCTCGCCGGCACCGGCCCGGGCACCGGGCAATAGCTCGTCAGCGACCAGCATTGGCCGGACGATGCCGAGACCACATCGAACATCGCCTGATGCGACAGGCCAAGCTTTTCGCCGAGAACAAAAGCTTCGCTGACCACGATCATCGACGCGCCAAGGATCATGTTGTTGCACATCTTGGCGACCTGGCCGTTTCCGGCGTCACCGCAATGCACGATACGCTTGCCCATGTGTTGCAGCACCGGCTTGCCGCGTTCAAAGGCATGCGTGGTGCCGCCGACCATAAACGTAAGCGTTGCGGCTTTCGCGCCGCCGACGCCGCCGGATACCGGTGCGTCAAGTGTGGCGATACCGTTTGCCGCGGCAAGCTTGTGGGCCTTGCGTGCGTTTTCGACGTCGATCGTCGAGCAATCGATGAACAGCGTTCCCTGCCGGGCCTGCTGGACGATATCGTTCCACACTGAAAGCACGTGTTGCCCAGCCGGTAGCATGGTGATGACGATCTCGGCATCATCCACGGCGCTCTTGGCATTGGCGACGATCTCAATGCCGTCTTTGGCCGCGGCGTCACGGGAGGCCGGTACAAGATCGAAGCCGCGTACGCGATGACCTGCTTTCAGCAGATTGGCAGCCATCGGGCCGCCCATATTGCCGAGACCGATAAATCCAATATTCGACATCGTTTGCCTCGTTCACTTACGGAAACTGCAATTCCAGCGCGCCGACCGATTTGAAATGGCGCTCGACGATATCCGGCGTGACATCTTCAAGCCGGGCAGGCTGCCATCTCGGGTTGCGATCCTTGTCGACGATGGTGGCGCGGATACCTTCGATGAAATCGTGTCCGGCGTGGCAGGCCAGCACGATACGGTAATCCTGCTGGAAGCTCTGCTCAACGCGCTTGAACGCCGCCGCCTCCCGTACGTTCTGCAGCGTGACCTTGAGCGACGTCGGTGAACCTTTGCGGATGGCGTCATGAGCGGCGCGCGCATCGTCATGATCGACATTGCGCAAACGCTCGGCGACGTCCTCGACTGTGTCGGCGCGATAGCACTCATCGATCCAGGACTGCGCCGCCGACAGCCGGCCGGGCGCGGGTGGTGTCGATAAACCGCGCAGGTGCGCCGTGACGCCGGCTGCATCCCGGCAATCGGCAAGCGCTTCAGGAATACCGGCGATGCCCGTCGTGGCAACGTGAATATCGGCGAAGCCGGAGTAAATCGCGTCAGCTGCGGTCATTCGCGCTCCGGTCAACGCCAAATGCATTCCGGTTGAGCCCGGAGCGCGCGCCAAAATAAATGAGGCGCCGACGTCGGGCACCAACCCGATGATGCATTCCGGCATGGCGACCGCGGAGCTGTCGGTGACGACGCGATGTGACGCATGCGCGGAAATTCCAACGCCTCCGCCCATCACCAGTCCGGTCATCATCGCAACCACAGGCTTGGGATAACGTGCAATGAGAACATCGAGCTGGTATTCGGTCGCCCAATAGTGCGCCGGGAACGAATTTTGCGATTTCTTCGCATCATAGAGTGCGCGCAGGTCGCCGCCGGCGCACAGCCCGCGCTCGCCAGCACCGTCAATGAGCACGACTCCCACTGCAGGGTCGTCGGCCCACTGGCGCAAAGCTGTCGTCATCGTTTCCGCCATGCCGAGCGTCAGGGCATTGATGGTCTGCGGCCGGTTCAGCGTCAGCCGGCGCAGCGAACCATGCGCACGAACTATGATGTCGCCATCGAGGACGGTGTCCCCGGTCATCGCCCGACGAGGTTTCTGGCGATGATCACGCGCATGATCTCGTTAGTGCCTTCGAGAATCTGGTGCACGCGCAGATCGCGGACGATCTTCTCGATGCCGTATTCCGACAAATAACCGTAGCCGCCGTGCAACTGCAGCGCCTGATTGGCGACGTCGAAACACGCGTCGGTGACAAAGCGTTTGGCCATCGCGCAAAGCTGCGTGACGTTGGCCGCTTTGGCGTCGAACGCAGCGGCAGCGTGCCAGAGAAACGCGCGCGAGGCTTCCAGCGCAGTCGCCATGTCGGCCAAGCGGAATTGCAGTGCCTGGAATTCGTCGAGCCGCTTGCCGAACGCCTTGCGGTCTTTCATGTAGGCTAGCGTTTTTTCCAGCGCGGACTGTGCGCCACCGAGCGAACATGCCGCGATGTTGAGGCGGCCACCATCGAGCCCGGCCATTGCGATCTTGAAGCCTTCGCCCTCTTCGCCCAGCCGGTTCGCGACTGGCACCCGGACATTTTCGAAAATGACAGCGCGGGTCGGTTGCGCATTCCAACCCATCTTGCGCTCGCTCGCCCCAAGCGAAATACCGGGCGTGTCTCCTGCGACGATGAGCGTGGAAATACCGGACGGTCCGTCGCCGCCGGTACGCGCCATGACGGCGTAAATGTCGCCCGCTCCAGCCCCGGAGATGAATTGTTTCTGTCCGTTGAGCGTGTAGTGATCGCCGTCGCGGACTGCGCGCGTGGTTAGCGCTGCGGCGTCAGATCCGGCTCCAGGTTCGGTCAGGCAATAACTTCCCAGAAGCTCCATGGTGCAAAGCTTCGCCAGCCATCGACTGCGCTGCTCATCGGAGCCGAACGCATCGATCATCCACGCGACCATGTTGTGGATCGACATGTAAGCCGAGACCGTCGGGCAGCCGGTTGCGAGCGCCTCGAAGATCAGCGCAGCCGCAAGCCGTGACAGTCCTGAACCGCCGACATCTTCGCGAACGTAAATGCCGGCCATACCGAGCGCCGCGGCCTTGCGCATCTCGGCGATCGGAAAGTGTTTGGTCTCGTCCCAGGCAATAGCATTTGGCGCAAATACCTCATCGGCGAATGAACGTGCCATATCGCGCAGCGCGATTTGATCCGCATCAAGCGAGAATTGCGCGGCAGTGCCTGATGGCTGGTCAAGCATGGTCCGCTAGCCGTCCGCAGCCTTCGCGCTCGCGAGCGCGCTTTCGATCGGCGCGGCAACGCGCGGTTGCCAGAGATCGAACGCCACCATGCCGATCACCATCGCGATCACGAAGACGATGACGTCGGGCGACAGCGTTGCAAGGTTCGCGACCGCGGGCCCGGGACAGAGGCCGACGAGGCCCCAGCCGATGCCGAACAGCGCCGCGCCAATAATGAGCGGCCGGTCGATTGCAGTTGCAGTCGGCCAGCGCATCTGCGTGTCGAAGATTGGCGTGCGCGGGCGCACCACAGCGTAGCCGATACCGGCAACAGCAAGTCCCGCAGCCATAACGATCGCAAGGCTCGGATCCCATGTGCCGCTTGGGATGCCGAAGAAGTCGAGGAAGGCCAGTACCTTCGTGGGTGACACCATCTGCGAGATCACCAGGCCAAGGCCGAAAATGAATCCGCAGAGAAGGCTTGCGAGAACCGGCATGATGTCAGCCTCCGATGACGTGGCGCATCAGCGCAACGACGATGATGGCGGCGATCATGAACACCATGGTCGCTGTGATCGAACGCGGTGATAGCCGGGCGATGCCGCAAATACCGTGGCCGGAGGTGCAGCCATTGCCAAGCCTTGTCCCGAACCCGACCAGCAATCCGGCAACCGCAATCAATCCGTAATTCGCCGGCATTTGCGGCATGGGTATCGCGTGGCCGACAAGCGCGGCTGCAAGCGGCGCTGCTATCAGGCCGACAACAAAGGCCGCACGCCAAAGCCGATCGTCCGTACGCGGGTTAAACAATCCGTCGGTTATGCCGCTGACTCCCGCGATGCGGCCGTTGAACAGCATCAGCAACACCGCAGCGAGTCCGATCAGGGCGCCGCCGATTGCCGCTGTGATTGGAGTAAAATTTGCCATACCGCGCCTCGTGAACAGCCGAAGTTGTTGTTAATGATTTGGAGCCTTCCGATAGGATATGAGCTACCAAACGCAACAGCAATGAGCGGGCCAGGATTTCAGGATGCGCTCGTTTCGCACCGCAGCGATTTCAGGGTTGGCCGTTCTGTTCGCCTCGGGCGCACTTCCGGCGGCCGCGCAGTGTCCGCCGAATTCTCATCCTGTTGCGGTCTACATTCCCGGCAATCTGCGCACGGCCCACTGCTGGTGCAATAGCGGGTATCTCAACGTCGGCGGCGTTTGCGTCCGCACGGATCAGCCAACACCGGCGCCGGGCATACAGGGACGACCGCCGCAATCCGGCGCCAGTATCAATCCGGTCAGGTAACGGGCTATTCTGCCGCTTCCCGTTAGAGAAGGCCGGCTGGAATGGATTTCACGCTTTCGCCCGAGATCGAGGATTTGCGTGTGCGTACGCGCGCATTCGTCGATGAACACGTGATACCGCTCGAGGCCGACGGGCATAATTTCTCCGATCATGAGAATATTCCGCACGATCGTCTTGAGCCAGTTCGTGAGAAGGCAAAAAAAGCCGGCCTTTGGGCGCCGCAGTCGCCCAAAGAATATGGTGGCATGGATCTGCCCATCGTCGCCTGGGCGGTGATGTATGAAGAAGCCGCGCGCTCTTTGTTCGGCCCGCTGGCGCTTAACTGCATGGCGCCAGACGATGGCAACATGAACGTGCTGAAAAAGCTTGGAACGCCGAAGCAAAAGGAAAAATGGCTCAAGCCGATCGTTGAAGGAAAAGTGCGCTCGGCGTTCGCGATGACCGAGCCTGCCCCGGGGGGCGGCTCGGATCCGAGCATGATCAAGACGTATGCCGAAAAGCATGGCGACACCTGGAAGATCTACGGACGCAAATGGTTCATCACTGGCGCCGACGGCGCTGCGCATTTCATTCTGGCGGCACGTACTTCAGACGACAAACGCAAGGGCATCACGACTTTTCTGTTCCACAAGGATCAGCCGGGCTGGCGTATCGTTCGCCGCATCGAAATCATGGGACCGGAGGAGCACGGGGGCCATTGCGAGCTCGACTTCGACGGCCTCGAAGTGCACGACGACGATGTGTTCGGCGGCGTCGGTAATGGCTTGAAGGTCGTGCAGGTTCGGCTTGGTCCGGCAAGGCTGACGCACTGCATGCGCTGGCTCGGCTGGTCGAAACGCTGTGTCGAGATCGCGCAAGAATACGTCAATCGTCGCGAAGGCTTCGGCGTCAAACTGGCGGACCGCGAAAGCGTTCAGATGAAGCTTGGCGAGGTCGGACACAACATCCACATCGGGCGCCTGCTCACGATGCATGCTGCGTGGAAGCTCGATCAGGGCGACTATGCGCGCAAGGAAGTATCGATGGCGAAATTGCATTGCGCCAACACTCTGCATCAGGCCGCCGACGTCGCCATCCAACTCAACGGTGCGCGCGGTTACTCCAAGGATACGATTGCCGAGTGGGTCTACCGCGCCGCGCGCGCGGCGCGCCTCGTCGATGGCGCCGACGAAGTTCACAAGATGGTGCTGGCGAAATTCATGCATGAGGAAGGCCGCGATTTTTGGACTTGGAGCGCGGGCAACCGAGTTTGAGGAAGGCCGCGGCTTACTGCTTTTCCAATCCGGCGTCCGCGATGACGCGAGCCCACCGGTCGATTTCCGTGCGCATGCGTTGATCGAGCGCGTCCGGTGGTAATGCTTTCGCATCGAAGCCGGCTTCCTTGAATCTCGTCTTGACCCCCGGGTCGTTGAGAGATCTGGGTCGAGGCGCGGCTAACAATTTCTACCGCCTGGTCCGGCATCGCCTTCGGGCCGTAAAGAGAATTCCACGACGTCACGACGTAATCAGGTACGCCAGCTTCAGCCATTGTCGGCACATCGGATAGTTCCGTCAGGCGCGCCGCTGAGGTCGCCGCCAGCGGCCGAATTTTTCCGGCTTCGATTTGTGGACGCAGTCCGCCGTAAGCATTTACCACAAGGTCGACATCGTTGCGAAGCAGCGCGACCGAGAGTTCGGCGGGACCGCGATACGGGATCACCGTAACGGCGAGGTGCTGCATCGATTTGAATAACAGCGCTGCAAGATAGTTGCTCGTGCCGGCGCTCGATGTGCCGATTGTCAGCGTATTCGGTTTGGAGCGCGCCGCATCCATCCAGCTTTGCAAGGTGCTGTATTGCGATGCTGCGCTGGTCACGAACAGGTAGGCGAACTCACTGACGCCGACAATCGGCCGAAATTCAGCGCGTGGATCGACCGCGTCCTTGAACAGGCTGACGCCAATCGCATTGTTGTTGCCGACCCACCCCAGCGTATAGCCGTCCGATGCCGCATTGGTGATGGCCCGATCCGCGATCACGCCACCACCGCCCGGCTGGTTTTGCACCAGGAACTGCATGCTGAAATGATCCGACAGCTTCTCCGCAAGGATCCGTAGCACGATGTCGGATGCTGAACCGGCGGCCAGCGGCGTGATGATTTTGACCGGGCGCGATGGATAGCCGGTTTGTGCAATGGCCGGCGATGCCATCGCACCAAGCCAAAGGACAAGGGCGAGCGCGCTCGCCGCAGCGCGAACGGCACCGGGTGCTTTCCTCATGGCAATCAATTCCCGAACGAACGGCGTCGAGGCTTCTAGTTGCGCCAGTTCGGGTCGATCTCGTCCAGCATGCGCTGGTACGCCGGCCAGTCTGCGGAGCCGCGACCGGCGTCGTGGTGTTCATACTGGTGCGCGGTCTTTTCGCAAATCGCTGCCGGAATTTCGATCAAGTCGCCGCCGGTCGCTTCCATACGGAGTTGAATATCTGCGGCCTCAAGCAAGGACTTCATCAGCACGAACAACTCGCGCGCCGTCTTGCCGACAGTGAGCAGTCCGTGATTGTGCAGGATCAGTGCGCGGTTTTTACCGAGCGCTTTGTTGATGCGCTCGCGCTCGCCGAAATCCTCGGTGATGCCTTCGTAGTCGTGATAGCCGATACGATTGAAGAAACGTACGGCGGGCTGCGAGACCATGCGCAGGCCGTGTTTCAGCCCTGCGAGCGCCAGGCCGGTCTCGGTGTGCACGTGAACGGCACAATTCACGTCCGGACGCGCTGACAGTACGCCGCCGTGCAATGTGAAGCCCGGCCGGTTGACGCCAGCTTAACTCGTCGAGATCGTCATCCATGCTGACTTTGACCAGATTCGATGCTGTGACCTCGGTGTAAAGCAGTTCGTGGCGCTTGATCAGAAACTGACGGTCTTCTCCGGGCACACGCATTGAGGAGTGATTGTAGATCACGTCGCCCCAGCCGTAGTGCGCGATCAGCCTGTAGGCGGCAGCAAGGTCGGTGCGCGCCTGCCATTCTTCCGGAGAAATTTCGGTCTTTTTGACAGCGGCAATCTTGAAATGCGGATTCATGGAACGCCTCCCGAAGGTTAATGAAAGCTTACCATCCCGCGGCGCTTCCGCGCAGCCCCCGCGATGCTAACCGAAAGAGCGCAATTTCTGCGCGAAAACGGCGACTCTGTGAGCGATTTGTAGCGACTTCGTGAGCGGATACAGCCCCGCGTTAAGAGTCCATCAACCCGCGCGGATAAAGTGTTGTTTATGCAAACGGAGCGATCGCTCTGGTCCAGGGAAATTGGAAAAGTCGCCGTGCTTGCCGGCGCCTTTGCGATCCTGCTTGGCGCCGGAGGGGCGATTTTTGGCGCTCCCGAAATCAGCATGCGGGCGTTGCAGGAAAAGTACCGGCGCCCGGCAGCGATCCCCTATCCCAAGGACGACCCTTATTCGCAAGCCAAGTACCAGCTTGGCCGCACTCTGTTCTTCGACCCGGTTTTGTCCGACGGGAAAGTCCGTTCGTGCTCCACATGTCACAACCCCGGTCTGTCCTGGGCTGACGGGCAACCTCATGCGATCGGTGAAAATCAAAAGCCGCTTGGGTCGGGCCTTCGTTCACCCACGCTTCTCAATGTTGCGTGGACGCCCAAGCCTGGCTGGGACGGTCATTTTCGCGATCTGGAAAGTGTCGCGATCGGCCCGATCACCGCGCCCGACAACATGAACTTGCCCGAAAAGGCCATGCTGGAAAGGCTGGCCGCAATCCCGGGCTATGTCCGCGCGTTTGATGCCGCCTTCGGCAAGAGCGGAATTAGCACGCTGAATGTCGAACAAGCGCTGGCGACCTTTGAACGCTCAATTGTGTCACGTGAGGCGCCTTTCGATCGCTGGATCAACGGCGATCCGCGCGCCATCAATGCCGCCGCGAAGCGCGGCTTTGCGATTTTCAACGGCAGCGCCAATTGCGCGGCCTGTCATAGCGGTTGGGCTTTCACCGACGCATCCTTCCATGACGTTGGTGTTGCGAAAGACAGCGATATCGGCCGCGGGCGGTTGTTTCCGTCGTCGGTGAAATTGCAGCATGCGTTCAAGACGCCAACACTGCGCGATGCGTCGCGGCGCGGTCCGTATATGCACGATGGATCGGTGGCGACGCTCGACGACGTCGTGGATCTCTATGACCGCGGTGGGATCGACCGTCCGAGCCGCGACGACGACATTCGGCCGCTCAATCTGGCGCCCAGCGAGAAGACCGATTTGATTGCCTTTTTGCAGACGTTGAACAGCAGACCTGAACAGGTTGCCGTTCCAATGCTTCCGCGATGCTCGATTTCGAGAATTTCTTCAGATGATTGCGGGCCAGCTCCAACCTACAAGGCCAAAGCCCGTTATCAACAGCAAGCCGCCGGTAGTTTGAAGTAATTCGGTACGCCCCGGATAGCGTTCGGCGACGTAGGCGAGCACGCCGCCAATTATTACGGTAATCAGACCTGCAAAGCCGAACATAGCTGTCCCCCGCGGCCGGATATTTGTTCCGGGCGCGCGTCAGGGGTAGCAGCAACTACTTTCCCTCCCTCTGGACAGAATTATTCAAATTTTCTGCAACTCAGCGATGCGTGCGCGAAGGTTAACCATTCATTGTGAATGTGTTATCAATTCCTAAAATCTGTGGTAAAGAAAAGCTTAAGTAAACCAGTGAGGTAGATGCGGATCCTCACTTGGTTCTTGAAATCACGGGTATCGGAGGCCCTCCGGTTATGAGGATGCTTGTAAAGCGGCTGCCATTGGCGGCCGCCTGTGCGTTTGCTTGCGTGTTGGACACGGTTTTGGTGGGCCCCGCGAGTGCGCACGTAAAGTGGTTCTGCGCCTATGACGTCGCCGGCCAGCCTGATGGCTTGGCGAATGTACTTTGTCCCGATTTTGAGATGCTCACGGGCCTTTCGTTGATGGCCCTGATGGCCGGCGCATTGCTTGAAGGCACACCAGTCGGGCTTGCAATGCTGCGTGCGCTTGATAGCGCGACGCGGTTGGTACGCGAGAATCTGGAAACGATTTTCCGTGCCGGCTGCGCATTCTTTTTCATTGCGATCTGGGGTGCCGGCGGAATCCTTCTGACGCCGGAGCTGAAGACGGACTCGGTTTTCATCGGCGCCATCCAGCTCGGCATCGCCGCCGGGATGCTGTCGCGGAAGACGATGCCATTGTCCGCTCTCGGCATTTTTGTTTTGTTCGACGTTGGCGTCTGGAACTACGGTCCCTTCCACCTTGCCGATTATCCGATCTTTCTCGGCGTGGCTGCTTACATCGCTTTGACCGGCGCTCAGACCAATTTCTTCGGTGTTCGTCCACTTGACGTGCTGCGCTACGCTGCTGGCATCACCTTGATGTGGGCTTCGATTGAGAAATGGGCCTATCCGGAATGGTCATATCCGCTGTTCATCACTCATCCGGAGGTGACTTTCGGCTTCTCTCCGGACTTCTTCATGCGCGCCGCTGGAGCAGTAGAATTCGCGCTGGCGTTTGCACTGATCTGGACCCCGCTGGTGCGGAGGTTCGCCGCGATCATGCTCGCGGCGATGTTCATCAGCGCCGTCGGCGAGTTCGGCAAGATAGATATGATCGGGCATTCGCTGATTATCGTCGCGTTGTTTGGCATCATTTCCGACAACGCCACGGCGCCCGCGCGGCTACGCAACTCCTGGCTTATTCCGGCCGCCTATGCCGCTTCGCTAGTGCTGTTCCTCGCGGCCTATTACGGCGTGCACGCGGAGCTGTTCGGCACGACAATACTTTGACCGGACACGGCGTTATTTGACGTGAACAGTGAGCTTCATCTTTGGATGAATGGCGCACAGTACGTCGAAGTCACCTGCCACGTTGAACGTGACCGGCGTTATGCTGCCGGGCTTCTGATCGCCGGAGTCGAATGAGAATTTTGGCAAATCGATATAGGCGTGGTGCAGCAGGTCGGCGTCGTCATTGACGATCTGGATTGTTTCGCCGCGCTTGATGCTGATCTCGCCGGGATGGAATTCCCGCCCCTTCTGCGAAATCGAATAATCGGCCAGGGCTGATCCGGCTAACAGGACGACGGCGGTTAGCGCGCCTCCCGCGAAGGCGACTGCGATTGGGCGGCGTGCGCGAGAGAATTCAGTTCTCAAACCCATGGTTGCCTCTTTCGAGCTTTGGCCAGGCTCAACGGCCCTTTGTCATGCCGCGCGTAGCGAATTTGTTCACCGTGCAGCAGTGCAGTTAAGAGCCCGTTAAGGAACACGCGAAGATTGGACCAGGCGCTCCACTGGCCTTAACGGGCGCCGGTGTAGGGCTGTCATGTCTCAAGCCGGAAAGTGTGTGCAGTATTCATGGCAGATGGCCGGAGCGCGTCTCTGATCGCCCGTCTTGTGTCCCGTTGGCAGCGCAGCATGTCGCAGGCGGCATCGCTACGCATGACCATCCGCGGGCGGATTCTGATCGCGTTTCTGGTGATGAGCGTGATCACTGCGGCACTCGGCGCGTATACCACCTTGGGCGTCCGCAACGCCGGTATGCTGGTCGACAAGACGTTCGACGAATCTCTGATGTCGATCAACTACGCTCGTGCGGCCGCGACCGACTTTGCCTCCATGCGTGCCGCTTTTGCGCGCCGCTGGATTGCGACCGATCCCAATATGCGGCGCACGCTTGCCGACGATATGGACAGGCTTGGCAAATCGCTCTCCGAGGATCTCGACATTGCTGCGCAGCGTTCGCAGTCGGTGCGTGCGACGCGCGCTGCCGACAGCGTCAAGCGTGCCGTTGCCGCGTGGCAAGACGTCTGCGCGCGTTTGCTGGATAGCGCTCAGAGCGACGTCAATTGGACGACCCTTGATCGTTTTGCTCAAAGGGTCGACGACGAAATCGATCTGTTTGTGAATTACACTGCCGGTGACGGCTTCTTGTACCGGCAAAGCGCGCGGGCGGCGGTAAGGCACGATCTGCAGCTTAACGTGGCCGGCATTGCGCTCGCGCTGCTGCTTTCGGCGCTTGTCGCCTGGGCCCTGGCGCGGCGGATCGCCGGACCGGTCGCAGTCGCATCCAACGTTGCCAAACTGATCGCCGCCGGCAATCTGGACGTCGCCGTGCCGAAAGGCAGTACCGACGAGCTCGGTGCTCTGCTCGCGTCGATGTGTGTCATGCGCGATAACATCAAGGCGATGATGGATCGCGAGGTTGAGCAGCGCCGCTCGGCCCAGGGGCGTCTCGCCGACGCGCTGGAGAATTCTCCGGAGGGCGTCGTGGTGGTCGATGCCGACGACGGCATCGTCCTCGCCAATGCTCAGGCTGCGGATCTGCTCGGTGTCCCGGCGTTCCTGCTCAAGCCAGGCACGCCGCTCGCGCAACTCGAACCCGCTCTGCGCGGTTCAGCCGATGCCGAACATGTTTTGATGCGGTGCGACGCTGCGCTGCATGCGACTCGCGAAGCTTTGATGGCGAACGGGCGATGGTTGCGCATTAGCCGGTCGCCGACGCGGGATCAGGGCTTCATCGTGCTGTGCAGCGATATCAGCCGCCTGAAGAAGCAGGAATGGTCGCTGCGCGAAACCAACCTGATGCTCGACGCTGCGCTCGATAATATGTCGCAAGGCCTGTGCCTCTACGACGCGAAAAATCGCCTTGAGGTTTTCAATCGTCGTTTCCTGGAAATCTTCAAGCTATCGTCCGATCGGATCAAGACCGGGATGACCTATAAGCAGGTCCTGGAGATCTGCATCCCGCTCAATAATCACTCTGGAAAAACCGCGGATCAGTTGTACCAGGAACATCTTGGTTTCCTCAATGAGAACGCGGCCGGCCCGCATCTCTACGATCTCAGCAGCGGCCGGGTCATTTCCTGCTCTTACACGCGAACCGAGGATAGCCGCTGGCTGGCGACTTACGAAGACGTCACCGAGCGACGCCAGGCCGAAGCCAAGATCTTGCACATGGCGCGGCATGACGCGCTGACAGGCTTGCCCAATCGCATGCTGTTCCGCGACAAGATGGAGCAGGCGCTCCGTCGTGGCGAGCGGTTGGCGGTGATGTTCCTCGATCTTGACCGGTTCAAAGGTGTCAATGATTCACTCGGTCACCCCGTTGGCGACGCGCTGCTGTGCGCCGTGACCGAGCGGCTGCGGGGCGTTGTGCCCGGTGTTGATACAGTTGCGCGGCTCGGCGGTGACGAGTTTGCTATCGTGCAAAGTCAGACCCGGCCCAGCGAGGCTGGAGAACTTGCCGCCAAGGTCATTGAAGTGCTGCTGGAGCCGTTCGAGGTTCACGGCC
Source organism: uncultured Alphaproteobacteria bacterium (assembly GCA_963807565.1). GTDB lineage: Bacteria > Pseudomonadota > Alphaproteobacteria > Rhizobiales > Xanthobacteraceae > BOG-931. The sequence goes on from CAWECH010000019.1 coordinate 48,567, forward strand.
ACCAGGTCGTCATCGGTACAAGTATCGGCATTGCCATTGCGCCCACCGACGGCAATGAACCTGACCAGCTCCTGCGTAACGCCGACATGGCGCTCTATCGCGCCAAGGCGAATGGCCGGGGCAGTTACCATTTCTTCCAGCCGGAAATGGACGCTCAGATGCAGGAGCGCCGGCGTATGGAATTGGACCTGCGCAAGGCGCTGCTCGCCGGCGAATTCGAACTTTACTATCAGCCACTCGTTCATCTGGCGAACGGGGAGGTCTGTGGCTTCGAGGCGTTGGTGCGCTGGAATCACCCGGAGCGCGGCCTGGTTGGACCTGACGAGTTTATTCCCGTCGCCGAGGAAATCGGCCTGATCGTGCCGCTTGGCGAGTGGGTGCTCAAGCGGGCGTGCAAAGACGCAACCGCGTGGCCGGACAAGATTACGGTGGCAGTCAACCTTTCTGCGGCGCAATTCCGTAATCCGACGCTGGCACTGTCGGTCGTTTCCGCCCTCGGACAGTCCGGTTTGTCGGCGTCCCGCTTGGAACTGGAAATAACCGAGACGGTCTTGTTGCAGGACGACCGCGCGGTTCTCGATACGCTGCACCAGATGCGCGATCTGGGTGTGCGAATCTGCATGGACGACTTTGGCACCGGATATTCGTCGCTCAGCTATCTCCGAAGCTTTCCGTTCGACAAGATCAAGATCGATCGCTCCTTCGTTAGCGAACTCGGCAAGGAGAACGATTGCGTCGCCATTATCCGCGCGGTGACGCGGCTCGGCGCGAGTCTCGGCATGATCACGACGGCGGAGGGTGTCGAGACAGAACAGCAGCTTGAGATTCTGCGCACGGAGGGCTGTGTGCAGGCACAAGGCTTCCTGTTCAGCAAGCCGAAGCCGCTGTCGGAAATCCCGGAGCTGCTGGAACGGATCGACCCGCGCATTCGCGCCGCCTAAGCCGCGTTCAACCGATCATCGGCGGTAATTTGGCAGGTTTGCCGGCATTGCCGCTGCATCGAGCCTGCCTATATCTCGCTCAATTCACTGGCCCTCTGGCAATATCGTGCCCATAAGGGCAAACTGCGCTTGCCGAAGGGGGCAGAGAGGCCTGCGTAATGGCGTTGCACGACGTCAAACTCGACGACAAGTATGACCTCGGCCAGCAGCGGATTTTTGTGACGGGATTCCAGGCGCTGGTTCGCCTTTGCCTGACGCAAAAAGAGCTGGATCGCCGCAACGGCCTCAATACTGCGGGTTTTGTCACCGGCTATCGCGGTTCGCCGCTTGGCGGTCTGGACAGCCAGTTTCAGCGCGCTGGTTCGTTCCTGCAGAAGAGCGATATCCGATTTCAGGGTGGTATCAACGAGGACCTAGCCGCGACCGCGGTCTGGGGTTCGCAACAGGCCGAACTGCGCGGCGAGGGCAAGTTCGATGGCGTATTCGGCATGTGGTACGGCAAGGGTCCGGGCGTCGACCGCACCGGCGATGTCTTCCGCCACGCCAACCTGGCCGGCACCGCAAAACATGGTGGCGTTCTGGCATTGATGGGCGATGACCACACCGCCGAATCGTCGACCACCGCGCATCAATCAGAATATCACTTCATAGACGTCATGGTTCCGATCTTGAACCCTGCCGGGGTGCAGGAGGTTCTCGACTACGGCCTTTATGGCTGGGCGATGTCGCGCTTTACCGGCACGTGGGTCGCGCTCAAGACCATGCACGAAACGATCGAGTCGACGGCGGCGATCGACGGCAGCCTTGACCGTATCAAGATCGTCACGCCGGACGATTTTCAGATGCCGCCTGGCGGTCTCAATATTCGCCTCAGCGATCCGATTCTTGCTCAGGAAGCGCGGCTGCACGACTACAAGCGCGATGCCATGCTTGCCTTCATCCGTGCCAACAAGCTCAACCGCATCATCACTTCAGGCGGTCGCGATCCGAAGATCGGCATTATCACCACGGGCAAAAGCTATCTCGATGTCCGGCAGGCTTTCGACGAACTCGGCATCGACGAAATCAAATGCAACGAGCTTGGCATCCGGCTGTTCAAGGCCGGTTGTGCCTGGCCGCTCAGCCAGCGCGAACTGAAAGAGTTTGCGCAGGGCCTCGACCTCATCATCGTTGTCGAAGAAAAACGGTCGCTGCTCGAAGTGCAGGTGCGCGAGGAGCTTTACGGCACCGCGAACCAGCCGGTTTGCATCGGCAAGAAAGACGAGCAGGGCAATTGGCTGTTCCCGGTCAAGGGCGCGCTCGATCCGAATGAAGTTGCGATCTGCATCGGCGACCGCTTGCTGAAATACCATCGCAACGATGAAATCATTGCTCGCGTCGCGCGGCTTAAGGAATTCCAGCGGATCGCCGCGGAGACGAAAGACGTCGCCCAGCGCATCCCCTATTTCTGCTCGGGCTGTCCTCACAATACGTCGACGGTGGTGCCGGAAGGCATGCGCGCCTACGCGGGCATCGGCTGTCATTACATGGCGCAGTGGATGGACCGTTCGACTCTGGGTTACACCCACATGGGTGGTGAGGGCGCTAACTGGGTTGGTGAAGCCCCGTTCTCCAATCGCAACCACGTTTTCCAAAATCTCGGTGACGGCACCTATAATCACTCCGGTTACATGGCGATCCGCGCGGCGATCGCCTCCAACACCAACATCACCTACAAAATTCTGTTCAACGATGCGGTCGCCATGACCGGCGGGCAGGCCAACGACGGCGGCCTCACCGTGCCGCAGGTCGCGCGGCAGGTTGCGGCCGAAGGCGCAAAGCGCGTCGTCGTCGTTACCGATGAGCCGGACAAATATCCGTCGGGCACGGAGTGGCCGGCCGGCCTGACGATCCACCATCGCGACGATCTCAATGAGGTCCAGAAGTCGCTCGCCGCGGTTCCCGGCGTAACGGTGCTGATCTACGATCAGACCTGCGCATCGGAGAAACGCCGGCGCCGCAAACGCGGCAAGTTTCCCGATCCGGACAAGCGCGTGATCATCAACGAGCTGGTTTGCGAGGGCTGTGGCGACTGCGGCGTGAAATCGAATTGTGTCTCTGTTCAGCCGCTTGAGACCGAATGGGGCCGCAAGCGTACGATCGACCAGTCGAGCTGCAACAAGGACTTCTCCTGCGTCAAAGGTTTCTGCCCTTCATTCGTGACCGTGCACGGCGCCAAGCTGAAGAAGGGCGTCGGTGTTGCCGCGGACCACGATCTGGCGCCGCTGCCCGACCCGAAGCTTCCTGCCATTGATCACACCTATAATGTCGTCGTCACCGGCGTCGGCGGCACAGGCGTCGTCACCATCGGCGGCATTCTCGGCATGGCGGCTCATCTCGAGGGCAAAGGCGTCGGCGTTCTCGACATGGCAGGGCTCGCGCAGAAAGGCGGGGCGGTTTTCAGCTACATCCGCTTTGCCGAAAATCCAGAAGCGATCCATGCCATCCGTGTTGCCGCCGGCCGCGCCGACCTGATCCTTGGTGGCGATATTGTTGTCGCCGGTACCCGCAAGATTCTGGCGGCCGTGAAGCCCGGCGCGACTGAAATGGTAGTCAACACCGCCGAGTTCTTGCCCGGCGACTTTACGCGCAACGCCGACTTCTCGCTGCCCAGCGAGCGGTTGAAGCGCACCATTCTGGCTGATGCTGGCCGTGACAAAACTCATTTCATCAATGCCAGCGGGATTGCGAGCCGCGTTGTTTGGACAGTCGATCAGCGCCAACATGTTCATGGTCGGTTACGCCTATCAGCTTGGCGCGATTCCGCTGTCATCCGACGCCATCGAAAAGGCGATCGAGCTTAACGGCGAAGCGGTAAAGATGAATCTGGCGGCCTTCCATTGGGGCCGCCGCGCAGTCATTGATTGGGCCGCAGTTGAGAAGTTGGCAAAACCGGCGGCGTCAATCGCCAGCGATGCGCGGCAGCTCTCTGAATCGTTCGAGGAAACGGTAGAACGCCGGGTGAAGTTCCTGACCCAATTTCAGAATGCTGCTTATGCGACGCGTTATCGTGCCTTTGTCGAAAAGGTCAAAGCGGCAGAAACGGCGCGCGCTTCGGGCAAATACGGCCTCGCCGATGCCGTCGCGCGCTATCTGTTCAAGCTGATGGCGTACAAGGACGAATACGAGGTGGCGCGGCTCTATACCGACGGGGCGTTCCGCAAGCAGGTGGAAAACGAATTTGATGGTGACAGTTTACGCTTTGAATTCCATCTGGCGCCGCCGCTGTTGGCGCGGATCGACAAGTCGACGGGCTTGCCGCGCAAAATGAGTTTCGGTCCGTGGATGATGTCAGCATTCAGCTTGCTGGCGAGGTTCAAGTTCCTGCGCGGTACCGCGCTTGATCCGTTCGGTCATACGCTCGAACGTCGCACCGAACGCCGGCTGATTGCGGACTATGAAGCCATGCTCGACGAAGTCATGGCGAAACTGACGCCAGAAAATCATCACCTTGCCGTGGGACTTGCCGTGATTCCGGAAAAAATCCGCGGCTTTGGTCACGTCAAGCAGCAGCAGCTTACTGCGGCCAAAGCCGACGAGGCGTACGCTCCTCGAACAATTCCGCAGCGGCGGCCCGGGCCTGCTCAAGGCCGCCGAATAATCTGTTTCTTTGCAGATTTTTCAGCCGTGCTTTGTTGCTTATTCGCGGCTACATGCCGTGGCTTTCGAGCATCGTTTTGCAGCCGCGGCTCAGCTTTTCCTTATTCGCCTGCAGACAAGAACCGACCTTGAATTGATCGGGAATATCGTTTTTGCAGAGACGGTGCGCATCGCCGCGGCAGGCGCGGTCCTCTGGGGTATTTTCCTGCGGAGAGGTTTGCGCCAACGCCGCGCTCGACATCAAAATCACGGCAAGCAAAATCGATACGCTACGCACCATAATCATTTCCTCCCGGATTGATAAAAGGAACTGTCATTTACCGACAGCGGAATGGGGCCAAAGTGAGACTCGCAAAAATTCGCCAGCGGAACTCCGATGGAGTATTCTGGTAACATGAATGACCTGACCCAAGTTCCGGGAACCGTCACCGAGGCGAAGGAACCGGGCAGCATCGAAATCGTGCTGCCGGTGGCGGTCGAGGCGCCGCCACTTGCGGAAGCTTCGCCGCCTACCGTTGCAACTGTGGCGCCGGCGCCCGCCGCTGAAGCTGTGCCGGCGGCAAAGCCAGCCGCTGCAGCTGAAGCCACGCCAGTCGAGAATGGTATTGGCGTGCTGCTTGTTAATCTCGGCACGCCCGACGCGGCCGACGCAGCCTCCGTGCGCCGCTACCTCAAGCAATTCCTTTCCGATCGCCGCGTCATCGAGAACGACGGCTTTCTTTGGAAGCTTGTTCTCAACGGCATCATCCTGCCGCTGCGTTCGCGCCGCAAAGCGCGCGACTATCAGGGAATCTGGAACCGCGACAAAAACGAATCGCCGTTCAAGACCATCACGCGCTCTCAGGCTGAAAAACTTGCCGGCATCCTCGAACCGCTCGGCAAGCACGTCATTGTCGATTGGGCGATGCGCTATGCCAGTCCTTCGATCGCGTCACAACTTGAGAAGCTTACGGCGCGCGGCTGCGATCGCATTTTGGTGATGCCGCTTTACCCGCAATATTCGGCAGCGACGACTGCGACGGTTGCTGACGAGGTGTTTCGCTATTTGATGACGCTGCGCCGGCAGCCGGCGCTTCGCATCATGCCGGCCTACTACGACGATCCGTATTACATCGAAGTGCTGGCGTCCTCGTTGAAGGCGGAACTCAAAGCGCTCCCCTTCGCGCCCGATGTGGTCCTGCTGTCCTATCACGGCATGCCCAAGGATTACGTCCTCAAGGGCGACCCCTACGAAGCACAGTGCATCAGGACCACACAGCTTCTGCGCGAGCAACTTGGGCTCGACGAGACGAAGCTGATGATGACGTTCCAGTCGCGGTTCGGCCGCGCCAAATGGCTCGAGCCCTATACGATCAAAACCGTCAGGGCGCTGGCCAAAAAAGGCGTGAAAAATCTCGTCGTCATGACGCCTGGATTTTCCGCCGATTGCCTCGAAACTTTGGAAGAGATCGCGGTCGAAAATGCCCACGTGTTCAAGCGGGCAGGGGGGCTGAACTTTGCCGCCATCCCCTGCCTCAATGACAGCGAGGCCGGCATGCTGATGGTCTGGCAACTCGCGATGCGCGAGCTCAAAGGCTGGGTTTGAGCCGCCGCTCGGCCACTCAATCAACCTCTCGTTAACCATATCCGTTTTAACTCCGTTAACCCTCGGCACGCCTCGGCGGCCGCGGCTGCTGCCGTTTGGCGCGTGTCTCGCGCCTGTCGGTCCGGTTCATCGCCGGCCCGATAATAGGTTCGGCGGCGAGGAGGTCGCAGGTGTTGTGCCGTTGCCGGCCACTGATAGCCGCCGTCGCTGCAGCCTTTGCGCTGGCGCCGGGCATTGGCATGGCGCAAACGCCAGCAAGCGGCACTTTGGCGCAGTCGGCTACCCCCGACCCCAACGCGCAGTTCTTGCAGCCGACGTTTGCAGGCAATCCGACCAATCCGCCACGTTTCCGCCGTTCCAACGCTTTCGACAATCAGGCGCCGGCGACCGGGACGTTTACCGCGCCGTCTCGTGTCGGCGCGATTCCGACCTATGGCAGCCCACGAGCCTTTGGCGCTGGCGGTACCGGTTTCGATTCCGCAAATCTGTCAAAAAATCAAAAGAAGAAATTGCAGGGGCAAGTCGTGAAGCCCGGTCCTGGACTGGACGTGCCCGAGACAACTTTCGATCCGGTTCCGACAACGCAATTTGATGTGCCGTCGACCGTGCCTGTGCGGCCAGTCACACCGCCCCCGGCAATCTACCCAAGCAAGGCTGCAAGCCGGCCCGGCGCCAGCTTGCCGCAAGTGGCGCAGCCGTTGCCGGTCAGCAATCCGTTGCCGGAGGTTTATCCACTCCCCGCGGCAAACCGGCCGGGTGCAAAACTGCCGGTGCCACAGGCAGTCGATGCCGAGGAAACAGCGCGCGCAGCTCTCAACGATCCAAACACCACTGCAAGCACGCCGCCGCCCAACACGCCCGCGCTCAACAGCTTGCCGCTTGGCACCGTGCCGCAACCGGGGCTGCCGATCGGCGATAATGACCCATACTCGCCTATCGGCATTCGCGGCGGTTCATTCATATTCTTTCCGTCCGTCGAATTGTCGGCGGGTGCGGACAGCAATCCGCAGCACCTCCCGGGCGGGGCGAGTTCGCCCTATTTCGTCGTCGCGCCGGAAGTGCTGGTGCAATCGGAGTGGGCGCGCCACTCTCTGACCGCCGATATCAAGGGCTCCTACACCGACTATACCAACGGCAGCTTCGAGCCCTCGCTCAGCCGCCCGTATTTCAATTCGATCATCGACGGGCGTATCGACGTCACACGCGACACCCAGCTGCTTCTGGAAAATCGTGTGCTGGTCACGACTTCAAATCCCGGCAATCCCAATCTGCAGGCCGATCTCGCAAAGCTGCCGATTGGGACCACCGTCGGCGGCACTTTTGGCATCCTGCAGAACTTCAACCGGTTCTTTGTATCGGTGAAAGGACTGTTCGATCGCTCGACCTATCAGCCTTCGCAACTGGTCGACGGCGAGAGCGTGAGCAACCAAGACGAGAATTTCAATCAATATGCCGGCGTCGCGCGGGTCGGATACGAGATCGATCCGGGCCTCAAGCCCTTTGTCGAAGTTCAGCAAGACCAGCGCGTTCACGACGACAAGCTGGACTTTAACGGGCAGCTGCGTGACTCGATCGGCACCAGCGTAAAAGCCGGCGCTACGCTTGATCTCTTCACCAGTCTTACCGGCGAAATCGCTCTGGGCTATATCCATCGGACTTATCAGGATCCCAATTTGCCGGATATCGGCGGCGCGACTCTCGACGGTACGCTGACCTGGAAGATGACGGGGCTGACGACGGCGCGATTGACGGCATCGTCCCTCGTCAACGAGTCCATTCTGCAGAACGTTTCCGGCACGCTCAGCCGCGACATCAGTATCGAAGTCGATCACGCGCTGCGGCGCTGGTTCGTTATCAATGGCATTGTTGGCTACGGGCGGGACGAATATGTCGGCCTCAGCCGGACCGACAATCGCTATTTCGTCTCGGGCGGCGCGACCTACAAGTTGACACGCGAATTGTCGCTCAAGGGCGAATTGCGCCAGGACTGGCTGACATCGAACATCGCCGATACGTCCTACACCGCGACGTCAGTACTGTTCACATTGCGACTGCAACGTTAGCGGTCAGTCGCCGAGCATTTTCTTGATTTCGGCGCGGAAGCCTGGCGCGATGTCGCTGCGGGACAGTGCGTAGGACACGTTGGCAGCGAGGAAGCCGATCTTCGAGCCGCAGTCGAAACTTCGGCCATCGAATTTCAGGCCATAGAACGGCTGTCGTTTCGCCAACTGGATCATGGCGTCAGTCAGCTGGATTTCGCCACCGGTGCCGCGTTCCTGGCTGCTCAGGATTTCAAGGATCTCCGGCTGCAGGATGTAACGGCCGGTGAGGATGAGGTTCGACGGTGCGCGGTCGCGTGGCGGCTTCTCGACCATGCTGGTGATCGAAAACATCTTGCCAATGCGTTCGCCGACGCCAACCACGCCATATTGATCGACCCGCTCGTTGGGCACTTCCTCGACGGCGACGATATTGGCAGCTTCGGAAAGGCCGCGCGCGGCGTCCATCATCTGCGCCAGGCAACCGCGTTCGTGCTGAACCAGCACGTCGGGCAAAAGCAGCGCGAACGGCTCGTTGCCGACCAGCTCGCGGGCGCACCATACCGCGTGGCCAAGACCGAGCGGTTCCTGCTGCCGGGTAAAACTCGTCGAACCGGGCGCCGGGAGTTCCTTGGTGAGGAAATCAAGCGCGACGTGCTTCTGGCGTTCGAGCAGCGTCATTTCCAGTTCGAACTGGCGGTCGAAGTGATCCTCGATGACACCCTTGTTACGGCCGGTGACAAAGATGAAGTGCTCGATGCCGGCCTCTCTCGCCTCGTCGACGACGTGCTGGATGAGTGGCCGGTCGACCACCGGAAGCATCTCTTTGGGCATGGCCTTGGTCGCCGGCAAAAACCGGGTGCCGAGACCGGCCACGGGGAAAACCGCCTTGCGGATGGGCTTCATATGATGGTTGCCGTTAGGGAGGAGGGGGTCAGGAACGTCATAACGTCCGTTTTGTTGCCAAATTCATTGTTGAAACAAAAAGACGGCATCGGTTAGGCACGGAAATACCAATCAACCTGGATCAATAACCGCATCCAGTTACGACAAATAGACATTACCAATACGGCATTAAAGGTTCGCTAGCATAGTCGATGCCCGGTGTTGCAGCCGTAAATTGAGATCGTCCGCCATGCTTACTCCACGGAAAATTCTGCGCTTTACGGCGGTCGCCGTGGTTATCGCCACCGTCGCGGGCAGCGCGCACGCGCAAGACAAGCCGGACAATTGGCTCGGCCGCCTTTTCCAACCCCCGGCCACGGGCTCGGTTCCTGGCGGCGGATCGAGCGACTGGAGCGGGCAGGCCGGCGCGTCCGGCGACCCCTCCATGACGCCCGATGCGATCCGCGCCGCTGCCGCCGATTTCGGTAATTGCATCGCCGGGCTTTGGCCTGACGCCGCGCGGCGCGGCGTCAGCCGGGAGAATTTCGATCGCTTCACGGCGGGTCTCACGCCCGACTTGCACATCATGGATTTGCTCGATGCGCAGCCGGAGTTCACCAAGGCGCCCTGGGATTATCTCGACCTGTTGGTGAGCGAGGATCGCATCGCGCGCGGCCGCGCGCTGGTGGCGCAAAATGGACAGACATTCGACGCCGTCGAGAAAGCTTACGGCGTCGACAAATACATTATTGCCGCGATCTGGGGTGTCGAGTTCGAACTTCGGCACGCTCGGCGGCGATCGTCCGGTGCTGCGCTCGACCGCGACACTGGCCTGCGTCGGACGCCGTCAGAATTATTTCCGTGAGGAGTTTCTCTCCGCGCTCGAAATCCTGCAGCACGGCGACGTTCCTCCCGAGCATCTGATCGGTTCGTGGGCCGGCGCGTTCGGTCCGACGCAATTCATGCCGACATCGTTCAAGCGCTACGCGGTCGACTTCGACGGCGACGGCCACCGCGACGTCGTCGATTCAATTCCGGACCTGATCGCTTCGACCGCCAACAATCTGAAAACCGACGGCTGGGTCAGCGGCCGTTCATGGGGTTACGAAGTCACGCTGCCGCAAAGCTTCGACTATCTGCTCGCCGATCGCGCCAAGCAGATGACGATCAAGCAATGGGAAAGTCTCGGCGTGCATCGCGCCGGCAACAAGCCGTTCCCGCATCCGGAGGAGGGCGCATACTTGTTGCTGCCCGCGGGCGCCCGCGGCCCGGCGTTTTTGATGACGCAGAATTTTCGCGTCATCATGAAATACAATCCCGCGGAAGCTTACGCGCTTGCCATCGGCTACTTGGCTGACCGGATGCGCGGCGGTACGCCTTTCGTGCACGATTGGCCGCGCGATGAACGTGTGCTGACGCTCGATGAGCGTTACGAGATGCAGCAGCTTCTGGCGACCCGCGGGTTCGACATCGGCAACCCGGACGGACGGTTCGGTCCGCGGACCCGGATCGCCATCCGTAATTACCAGGCTTCGGTCGGTCTCGTTCCGGACGGCTTTGCCTCCTCGAGCGTGCTCGACCGGTTGCGTCAGCCCTGACCGGGGCATCCTCAAACCGACATTTTTGCGCTAGATGTAGGCGTGAGCGCACAAGCCGGAACGAGCCGAGTCGCTCGGCTGCGTTCCTGATGGTTGGATAAGCCTTTAATGGCAAAGCGGAATTCTCACTTTGCAGGGTTGAGCCTGCTGGCCGTCGCGCTGCTTGGCGCCGGCGTCCTGCTGCCAATTCCGGCGAGCGCCCAGTTTTGGGGCTCCCCCAACCAGCATCCGAGCCGGCCGGCGCCGCAGCAACGCGGTTTTTTCGGCGGGGGCTTTCAGTTTTTCGGCGGGCCTGGTTCGGGGCCGTTCTACCAGCAGCCGCAGCAACAAGCGCCGTCCGAATCCCTGAAGGCGCCGTCGCCGCGCAAATATGAAACGCCGCCGACCAGCACGGTCGCGGTGATTGGCGACTCGATGGCCGATTGGCTCGCCTACGGACTTGAGGAAGCGTTTTCCGATACGCCGGATATCGGCGTCTCCCGCTACGTCAAAACGGCGTCCGGTCTTGTTCGCTATGACGCGAAGAACGATCAGCTCGAGTGGGGCGCCACGATCAAGGATGTGCTGGCGGTAGACAAGCCGAGCGCCATCGTCGTCATGCTCGGACTGAACGACCGCATACCGCTTCGCGACAAGGCGCCGCCGAAACCCGGCACGCCGCCCGCTCCAGGAACGCCCGCTGCAGCAACGCCGGCTTCCGGAACAGCGACACCAGACAAGGCAACGGAGGGGCAACCGCCGTCCGATGCCGCGAAGCCGAACGGCGAGCAGCCCCCGATCGTGGCCGCTGAACCACAACGGCAGGGCCCGGCGGGTTCCTACGATTTTCACACCGACAAGTGGGCCGAGCTTTACTCAAAGCGCATCGACGACATGATCACGGCGCTCAAGGGCAGAGGCGTGCCGGTCGTATGGGTCGGATTGCCGGCCGTCTCCGGCACGCGCTCCACCAGCGACATGAGTTATCTCGACGAACTCTATCGTGAGCGCGCCGAGCGCGCCGGGATCGTTTACGTCGACATCTGGGACGGCTTCGTCGACGAAAGCGGCCGCTACGTTTCGTCGGGACCGGACTTCGAAGGTCAGACCCGGCGGTTGCGCTCCAGCGACGGCGTGCACTTCACCAAAGCCGGCGCGGTCAAGCTCGCGCAACTTGTGGCGCAGGCGCTGCGCCGCGTCATGACTAACCGGCTGGTGCCGGTGGCGTTGCCGGCTCCGGACGATACGCCCAAGCAACCCGGCGTCGCCGGGCCGCGTCCGGCGGTCGGTCCGGTCGTGCCGCTCACTGCTGCCGTCAGCAACGACAACGGCGGACTTCTTGGCGATGGAGGCCGCATTTCGCCCGCCAATACCGATCCGGTGGCGACGCGCGTACTCACGCATGGCGATCCGATTGCCTCGACCTCCGGCCGCGCCGACGATTTCTCGTGGCCGCGTCCAGCCGCCGCGGGCAGCGCGGAAATCGAGGCGCAGCCGCCGGCACCGGCGCCTGCCGCCAAGGGACCCGCCAAGCCCGATGCCAAGAAGGTTGATGCCGCCAAGGGTGCCGCGAAGCCCGCGCCCAATCCGTCACAGCCGCAACCTTCCGCGCCCGCACGCCCGGCGCCGCGTGCGTCGCTCGATGGCGGACCGCACTAGCCGCGCGATGTGAGCGCGGTTGCTGATTTATTCCGATTCACAATTTCAAACAGCGGACGCGCACTGACCTGCGGCGCGGCACAACGCGCTCCCTCTCCCCATGGGGGAGAGGGTTGGGGTGAGGGGGCTCATGCCTCACAGTTCTGCACCGCCCGAACCCCCTCACCCTCGCTTCGCTCGACCTCTCCCCCACGGGGAGAGGTGAAAGATTTGCGCAAGTAATCTCGGTCTCGCGATGCACTTGCATCTGCGCGTTGTGACGCGTGGCAATGATCGGCCCGAAAGTGGGCCACGCTTTTTCTGCTTCCCGGATAAAGAGGGAAGCGGAGCACCGAACGGTGCGGTGGACTCCACCTGTTACCAGGCAAGTCCGGTAGAGAACTGCCCCCGTCACCGGGAACAGCCCCGGCCTTCATGACAAAGGCCGGTCACCTTTCGGTGCTCCACGATCGGATTGCTGGAAGTTGCCTTCCAACCCGGCCCGGGCCAGCGCTTCCTGGAATTACCGGATGCAAACGGCAATGGGCTTTCCGCCCACCACCTCTCCGGCGCCAGTGCAGCGAGCACCTCGCAGTCCGGACACGCGCCGGACGGGCATGATGCCCAGGCCGCCTGCGAACAGAAGTGACGAACCTCTATCCGCAGAACCCGCGCCCGCTCCATCAAAAGCCGTCGCTGCAGATGACGTCCCTCACGACGAGCGAGCTGACTGTTATATAGCATGGGCTAGGATAAAATTCATATCAAGTCTCCGTGATAGAGACTTTCACTTATCAAATATGGCGACCGTTGAGGTGCTAGCGGTTGAAGCATGACGTGGTTGGCTGCGCCCCGGGGTGTTAAGGCGGTGTCTTCTTGAAGGACGAGATAGGCTCTGAGAGGCGCTGTGATTCCCTGGATCTTGCTGGACACGGCTACAGTACCCGGCGGCGAAGAACTGCGTTTGCTGCAACGCGGTGCTGAGTTTTCGATCAGATCAGGCAACAACGAACTGATGAACAGCCGCGTCCATGGATCCGAAGAGGCGCTAGCCGAGATTGCTATCAAGAAAGCCGGCGAACAGGCGAGGCCGCGAATCCTGATTGGCGGGCTCGGCATGGGTTTCACACTCCGCGCAGCACTCCGGGTGATCGGACCGGAGGCCCGAATCGTCGTTGCCGAACTGGTGCCTGCGGTGGTCGCATGGAACCGCAGTTGGCTGGCCAGTGTCTCCGATCAAAGCCTGGAGGATCCGCGCGTAAGCATTCGCGAGGACGACGTCGCCAGTCTGATCGAATCCGGGCGATCCGCGTACGACGCTATCCTGCTGGATGTCGACAACGGCCCGCACGCGCTCACGCGAAAGACCAATGAAAAGCTTTACAGCCTGAGCGGATTGGGTGCCGCCTATGCGGCGCTGCGCCCGCAGGGTGTGTTGGCCGCCTGGTCTGCGCAACCGGATGGGAATTTCACCCAGCGCCTGCGCAAGACCGGCTTTGAGGTGAACGAGGCTCGCGTCCGAGCTCGCGGGTCCCGCGGCGGTGCCCGCCATATCATCTGGGTTGCCGCCCGATCTTGACGTCTCGTCTCCCACACGTGCGTTTTCTAGCCGGAATATTCCGGCGACGAATTAGACCAGAGCAGTCTTCCGACGTCCCGAATGCAACGCGGGCAAAAGCGATTGAGACGAAGCCGTGAGCTGTTTCGATGATGTCCGCTCCACCTCTTGAAGCGATCAAACATCTTGGTCGCCTCGAAATGTCGTGAAGGGCCAAAAGCGCCATGAACAGACACGGCAAATCGAAGCTCTATTCGATCACCTCGCCGGCGCGGGCAAGAAGTGTCGGCGGCACAGTACCGGGAGTCTCGACCTCGTTAAGGTAAGCGCACATCGCCAATGTCCGGCACGTCGCCGACAAGCGTCACGAGCTCCCGCAACAACCCAACCGATGTCAGTCAGGCAATCGCTGCGTACTCCAGGAAGAAACTACCCCTCCCAGTTGTACACGCATGCGGTAGCCGAACTAAGGATGCCCGTGGTCTGCCAGGTATTGATCGCTTGGCCAACTTGGGCTGTCTGCACGGCATATGCGGTGGTCTGAGCATCTTTGGCGATAGCAGCATCTTTCGCAGCCAGTACTGCCATTTCTTCCGCTTGCTTGTAGGCGTTTGCTATCGCCGGACTGTTCAACGGCTGCCCCGCAGCTATCATCGCCGCCGCTGCGTTCGCCCACGCCTCCGCCGCCGCCAGCGCTGCCGCTGCCGCCTGCTCCCAGGCAGCCGGGGTGTCACTGCGACCGGCATAGGAGGAGGCATCTCCAGCTGCGAAGGATGCATTCTCCGCCGTCTGTATGGCTTTGCCAATATCAGCTATCGCAGCGACAGCGTCACCATTCCCAGCCGCGCTTACTGCGCTGTTCGCCAAACTACACGTAGCATTTAGTGATGCATAGGCGTTATTGGCGCTTTGCTGCAGTGTGCAGTCATAACACCCGGGCGGCGGGACCTTTGTCATTAGAGGTTCCGTTGCCGCAAGCTCAGGCATTCCAAGCCCAGGACCGCCGGGTATGTGGGTGATCCCTGAGGCACCGGCGGCCATCGCGCCTTGGGCGGCGGCCTCGGCGGCGGTTTGTGCGGCGGCTTGGGCGGCGATTTGGGCAGCGGTTTGTGCGGCTGCACCAGCGATGCCGGTGGCGACGGCGGCCTCTTGAGGCTGCTGTTGAGCAGGCACGGCGGCAACAGCGTTTTGCTGCTGCACTTGAGTTGGTGTCGCTGAGCCGCCAGCGGTATTGGTGATCACTTTAATGCCGATCGGTGCTTGGGCATTCGATGAACCAACGGACGGCGTCTTTACGCTCGTGACGGCGTTTGCGTGGTTGGATAGCTGCAGCTTCACAGTTGGGACATTGATGTGCGGCTTCGGAACGTTGATGTGCGGCGCTGGAACGTTGACGCGCGGCGTATTGATTTCTAACGCGCCCGCGCTACTTGAAAGCGCGAAGGCGAAAGCGGAACACGTCGCGAGCAATCGAACAGTATGGCCGGCCATGACTTACCTCGTCCGCGGTTGCACAAATTCGTCTTTTCAGCCTCTTCGCCCCGTAGGTGGTAATTCCGGCGATTAGGTTCAAAGCGGGGAGGTCATATTGAACCCGTTATTCCGAACGGCCGCATCGGGAACAAAGCACTACCCCGCTGCCGGTGAAGTGACTGCTGTCACACAATGTCCTTTGGATTGTAAGCCGCTGACTTGTAATGAATTTTGACTGCCGAGCACCCGATCGGCAAATAGCTTTGGACTAACGCCAGCGTCCCTCGCTACGCGTAGCAAGCAGTTTAGCGGCGGTGGTAAGCGTCAAGAACGCCCGCCGCGTGACTTGGCCCTCGGGCCGAAGACCAAACACCACCATGTCCGGTCCGGTTCGGGGCTGGGTTGTGCATTACAGTAAATAGGACCGCCGATGTCCGCGTTGAGTCCAACTCGGCCAAAGCCAAGCCGTTTGCCGATCGCGCAATGTCCGCTGTGCCTCTGACAGCGACCTGGTTATTCCGTCGCCGAGAATGTCAGTTCAGGAGACAATCGCTACAGAGGCCGTCGGGATGCAGGGACGCCCGACGTCCGCACCCTGTACGCCGTCGAAAGACCATTTGAATTTCTGGAAAAACCCGTAAGGTATCGTCCTACCCTTTGTCATGCGTAACACGGAAATGAACTATGGCATCCGAAAGTCCCACAGCCGATGAGGCAATCGATAGGGCCGTTGAGCAGTTTGTGGCCGCGTTGGCCAACGTGTTGCAGGCACGTAAAACCGGCCCAGCTTCCATAGCGCTACGAGCGGAGCTTGCCGCGGCGAACGCAAATGCCGCGAAAGTCCTCAATACGAAAAATTACAATGACGCCGTGCGTCAGGCGACGCGCATCTCAGACCAGGCTTAGGATTTACAGAGCCCGGGTTGGTCGTGAAGAGCCGGTAGGCAGTCCGTCCGGCGTCTACAGCGAACAGGTCTTCCGGAAGTCTGTAGGCGTTAATCCGCTGTGCCGACGAAACGCCGACGAGAAGTGGCTGCTGCTGCTGAATCCCAAGCGAAGCGCGATTTGTTCGATCGGCAATATCGGCTGATTGACCAGCAAACTGCGAGCCCTGTGCAGGCGTCGCCCTATCACGTAGGCATGGGGCGAAGATCCGGTACTCTGCCGAAACGCGCGTTCAAAGTGGCGGGCGCTGACTCCGGCAAGCGCGGCCAATTCGCGCAACCTGATCGGCTGACCGAGCGTGTCCTCAATGTAGTCGGTAACAAGTTTGAGCCGACGGCTTGAAAGTCCGCCCGCAGATCGCGGTGGAGTCCGGGAAAGGTTTGAGTAGCGGTAAATCAGGTGGTGCGCGAGAAATTCGCAGCCGCTCTCCATGTAGAGTTGCCCGCGCGGCGACCCGTCGGCGGCTTCCCGCGCCAAACTCACCGTTATTGACTCGATGACAGGGTCTCGGACCAGAAATTGCTTTTCGATCTCGACCTTGCCGGAATCCGCGCCCCAGTGTTCTTCGATTGCCCGCGAGACAAACTGCGGACGGATCACCACAACCGCGGCGCGGGAAGACGCGCTTGCTTCCCAAGTCCCCTCGACACCAGGCGGAGTTAAATTGATCGCGCCCGGATCGCTCCAACCCTCGACCACGCTGTTGCCGATTTGGCGTCGGATCTTGTGGCGTCCAGATAGATAGACACCAAGCGCCAGATCGCGAAACAAAACGCGGGCTTGCAGCGGCGTGTCGTCGACAACCTGCAAAAAAAACGGGTCCCAGGCTGCCGCCTCTGCCGATGAAATACCCAACACCTCGGGGAATTCGGCGGCCTTTGGTAGCGCACGGTTCATAACGCCAACGCTATCATAATTGCGACATGGCTAGCAAAAACGCGGCAAAAACCACGCGTCGAATGACAAAAGAACAATTAAACATCGCGGCGTTCGGGCAATCTCGGAGGCTCCGCCACTGCGTCGTCTTTGGAAGCGCTGAAAAATACGAGTCAGAAAATGCCCACGCTTTGCCAGCTTCAGGCCGTACGCGAGGATGAGGTGAGAACATGAATGATGAAAAGAAAAAGTGTTGTGCCGTTGTCACTGGCGGGGGCAGCGGACTTGGCCGCGACATCGTGCTCGGGCTCGCCGCGAAGGGCTACCGCGTTTTTGGAACGGCAATGTCGTCGGATGAGATCGCGGACCTCAAAAAGGCATCCGATGGTGCGGTGACCTTGAGCCAATGCGACATCACCGATGAAGCCGCGGTCAAAAACTGGGCGGCCGCGGTCATGAACCAGAATGAAGGCCGCATCGATCTTCTCATAAGTAATGCGGGAATCCTGACACCGGGGCCTCTCGAGGTTCTGCCGCTTAAAGCCATCCGCCGTGAGTTCGATGTAAATGTCTTCGGCGTGCTCACGGTCATTAATGCATTCTTGCCGGCGCTGCGTCAGGCCCGCGGCCGCATCGTACAGATCAGTACCTGGACCGCGAGCCTTCCGCTTCCTTTTAACGGCCCGTCCGGCGCGTCAAAGGCGGCGATGGAGGTTTTCGCAGCCGTCTATCGGGCCGAGCTGAAACGCTCAGGGGTCGACGTTGTGGTGGCGCCGGCAGGCAATATGCGAACCGGGGGGCCGGCGAAAACGGCAGCAGCGCTCGCTCGGGTCGCGGATGGAATGACCTCTCAACAGCGCGATCTGTATGGCGAAACCTTCGAAGCCTTCACAACCGCTCTCAACGGCATGCAGAACAGCGGTCTCGATTCAGCCGCAGCCGCGCGGAGAGTTATCGAGATCGCAGAACAAACCCCGGCGCCAAGCCGCGCGCCAATCGGTCCAGACGCCGAACAGATGCTCCGGTTCGTGCGCGAGAAAACCGACGCCGAAC
This sequence comes from uncultured Alphaproteobacteria bacterium, assembly GCA_963807565.1. GTDB lineage: Bacteria > Pseudomonadota > Alphaproteobacteria > Rhizobiales > Xanthobacteraceae > BOG-931. The sequence goes on from CAWECH010000019.1 coordinate 66,776, forward strand.
AGGATGCACTCCGCCTGCAGCTCGCCGGGCTGAGCTAACCCATCCAGCAATTCTCTATCCAACGAGAGGAGAGCTCACCAATGATCGTACTCGTCGATACCAACGATAGCAGGGCTGTTCGCAACAAGGACAACGTCCTCGCCCTCTATGATCTGATGATCAACGACAAGAAGTCGGAAGAGGCCACCGCCAGGTTCGTCAGCCTCGTGTATGTTCAGCATAATCCGCTGATTGCCGACGGATCGGTCGCATTGGGGAAATTCTTCGGTCAGGTCACGCGGGAGCGCGCCAAAGCTCGCGTCGTCGTCCACCGCATCATCGCCGTCGATGATTACGTTTGGGCGCATGTGAATTTTCTCAATCTCTTCAATGACGATCCTGACGATACGGGGATCGCCGGGGTCGACATCTACAAGATGGATGCCGACGGTAAGGCTATCGAGCACTGGGATACCTTGCAGTTCGTCGGCACCCCGAACAACGCACTGCCGATGATCGCGCCAAACATTCCGCGTGCCAACCCCAACGGCATGTTTTGAGAGGTCGGGGCGTGGCTCAAGTGCCGAAATGCAGGCGTGAATAACCGCAATCCGCCGACGTTCTCTTATCCAATGACAGTGGCTCAACTATTGTAAGGGCCGCGCTGTCAGTTAATGAGCTCGATGTGATTGGTCTTGATCACCGTGGCCCATTTGTCGATCTCGCGCTGAATGAAGTCAGCGAACCCGGCTCGTGTCATAACCATGGGTGTTGCACCCTGCCTCTCCCAGTCTCTCTTGAGGTCCGGCCGGTTGACGATGTCGACGAGAGTCTGGTTGAGCAGGTCGATGGCCGGTTGCGGTGTTCCTTTCGGCGCCATGAGACCGAGCCATTGCGACGTCTGAAAGTCCACCCCGGCTTCGGCAAAGGTCGGCACGTCGGGCAGGACCGGAGAGCGGACCTCGCCGCCGGTGGCGATCGCGCGTACTGCGCCAGACCGAATGTCCGGCAGCAGCGACGGAACAGTGTCGAACAGAATCTGGGTATTTCCGCGCAAAAGATTGATGCGCATCATGCCTGCGTCGTCGTCGGGCTGGTGCACAATGTCGATACGGGTGATCTGCTTGAGAAGCTCGGCCGCCATGTGGGAGAGCGTGCCGAGCCCGGCCGAACCGTAGTTGAGGATGGCGGGTTTGTCGCGCGCCAGCGCAAGAAACTGCTGGAGGTTGTTCGCCTTGACCGAAGGGTTCACGACCATCACCAGATCGGTTTGTACCAGCGGGGCGACCACGACCAGGTCCCGCAGCAGCTGATAGGGTTTGTGCACATACAGGGTCTCGGTGACTGTCTGCGTGTCCGAAACCAACAACAGCGTGTAACCGTCAGGCAACGCATGCACCACAAAATTGGTGCCGATCGTCGAGCTGGCGCCCTCCTGATCCCGGACGAAGACGGGTTGGTTCAGCGCCCTGCGCAGCTGTCCGGCGATGGCTCGTGCATAGAGGTCGGCCGGCCCGCCGGCCGCGGTCGGCGCAATGATTGTAAGCGTCCGCGACGGATAATTGTCTGCGGCGGCGGCCGGAGAAGCGGCGGAGGCTAATGCCAGAGCGAGCGCGTCACGCCGCGACAGTGTGATCTGAAAATCCATCGGCACCCCCTTATAATCCTCAGTTCAGCGACATGCGGGTCATGCGAATGACTTCGCCCCGGCGTTTGTGCTGATCAGCGATGAAAAATTCTTCGACCGATTTCGGCCGCGGCTCACTGCCGGGCGCCACTCCGTAAGCCTTCCTTCCGTCGAGTCAGCCACTTGCGCGTCAGACGCCCTTATCGAGCCCATCACTCATAGTCTAGCAAAGGTGAGGTGCGTTATGCACCACAGTTAAGGCTCCGCTGAAAATGCGTGATGGGTCAGTCTCTACCGATACGAAGCGTCCGGCCCGTCGCGGGATGGCTGTTGCGGCCCTTAGCGACGAAGTTGTTTCGTCATCGCTGAATGACGCGATGAGCCGCACGTTTTATGAAAGCTATGTGCGTTTTGTCGATCTAGTGAATGGCGAAGCGATCCAATTTCCAAGTCGCACGATGATATCGCGCGGGGCTACAAGCAGACATTGACCCGGCGGGATATCCCATGGACTATTTTGGGAAATCATTCGACCGCAACATCACCTTTTTATTCACTTCGCCCTGCTCCTCGAATTTGCTCGACGCTCGCGCCTCAATTTTTTCACGCAACCGCATGAACTGTTCCATGCGTTGAGATGATGGCACGTTACGGATGGCTTCAAGATCATCCATGGCTGCTGTGGTGATGGCGCAGAGAACGACCCTGTCCCGGTCGAGCATTGTGAAATGAACGATCATCCTGTCGAAGTCGTAGCTTTCCACGACGCCTTGTTGCAGCGACATTTGCGACCCTGTTTTTATTTAGTACCAATCCGTTTGGCGAAAGGGATCGAGGTCGTAGTTGCTTTGCCTTGAGCCTGTTTATATGCCGACTCGGGCGCTTTGGATTTGTTCTTGCCGGCCTTCGCCTTCTTTTCGTTACCCTTAGACATGGCGATTCTCCTGGTTGTTCTTCTGTGACTTGCCGAGATTCACTCTCACCGGCAATCTGGTCGCCGGACGTGTGAGTTTTCTTTCAAGGAACGCCGACCGACGGCAACAGGCTGTCAATTATGTGTATGTGGCGATTTCGGTACGTCGCCGCTTTGAGACAGCTCCAAGCCAACAGATCGGTTGGCCAAGCATCAACAGTACACTGCTCCCGCCAGAGCACCTAATGTCCGCTTCGGGGTCATTCTCGACCCATTCAGCGTAATTTGGTGATGGCTGCCCTGGTCTCGAAAACGGCCATTTACCGCTCCCTGGGATCGAAGCCGTTGCCGGGACTGACACGCGATATCCAGGCAGCGCCTCGCGCTAGCGGTCGACGAGGCTCCTTCAACTCGTACATTTTTACTTAACTACGCTCAAAGGCGGTAAGGACCTTAGTAGGACTGACCGTATTGTCAGTCCATGACACAGCAACCGATCTGTCCCTCTTGCTCCCGGCTTATGATCACCAAACGGCCGGAGCAGCCTCGCTCACCGCATCAAGACATTGTCTACGAGTGCCGCGCCTGCCGCGTGTCCTACGTCACAAATGAAAAATAAGAGGCCGGCGGCAGTGCCTTCCGTCCTGGTATCGGGCCGATGGCGACAGCACCTGTCTGTTTCTTTGGCGCAAGGGGCTTGGATCCTTCGACCGCTGCCTAAAGCTTCCTGTAAGCAACGAAGGCCCCGCACGGCTGTACGATTTCGTACCAAACGTATAGGTTCGCAAAATCGCCGATCGGACCGTGGCCAGTGCCGGCGACCGAGAGCTGATTGCTCCCGCCTTTTGTCGGAGCATCGCAATGGTGGGCAGCGCAAAAGAACTTCGGCTCGATAGTGAGAACGCGCAACTGCGGCAGCTATTGGCGCAAGCCGGGATCGATGCTGCCGAGCAAAAGGTATTGGAGGGCCTGCAACGCCTCCTACTCGAAGAATTGCATCATCGCATAAAGAACGTGCTTGCCACTGTTATGGCCATCGTGTCGCAGAGCTTGAGAAATGCGGACGGTGTTGAGCAGGGGCGTGAGGCCATCGAGCATCGGTTGCTCGCATTGGGCCGGGTGCACGATCTGCTGTTGAAGACGAATTGGACAAGCGCAACGCTGGAGTCGATCGTTCGCACGGGGATTGACCCATTCAACAAGGGCGCACGTTTCTCCGTTGAAATTCCGGATATCGACGTCAGTCCCTCTGCCGTTCTTCCACTCGCAATGATCCTGAACGAGCTTTGCACCAACGCCGTCAAGTACGGTGCGTTATCGAATGCCGCTGGCCGTGTGGCGATATCGGCGGTTGTTAATGCCTCGAACGAGCGGTTTGGCTTTACGTGGACGGAGACGGGCGGACCGTCCGTTCAGATACCAACACACCAAAGCTTTGGGACGCGATTGATTGAACAAGGCTTCGTTGGCGAGCTAAGGGGCAACGCCCATCTTTCCTTCAAATCGTCCGGCGTCGTGTGCAGTCTTGATATCCCCTTGGCGTCGCTCACGCCGGCAAGGCCATTAGCCACCTCGTTAGCAACAGGAAAATCTTGATCCGTCGTTGCGAACGAAGGTCACGATCGTCCACCTGCAGCTCAACTCATTGAATACATAGGTCGATATCGTATTTCGGGATATATTATTGATCCAACACTAGTATTTTGCCAATTAGAGCATAGATTTCTAGTGTTGTTTGGATGATGAACATTCAAATCATATTTCGATAATTTTGGAGATTACATGAACCAGGACAACAAGGGACAGCCGCAACAGGGCGGCCCGTCAAACCAGAACCAGCAAGGCCAACAGGGCCAGCAAGACCAGAAAAACCAGCAGGGTCAGCCGTCCACTCAAAAGCCGGGACAGCAGAGCCAGCAACCCGATCAGAAATCCGACCGGCAGACTGCCGGTCAGACCGCCGACAAGAAGTGAAATTGAAGAGAACCCCGCCGCATGGCGGGGTTCTCTTTTCAGGCTGCTGAAGAAATCGTCGACACCAAAAAGGAATTCGACGTGGCCTTCCCGGTTGCATTGTCTGAAGACGGCGCGGGTTCGTACAGGTTTACGTTTATGTCGAAGCGCGGCGAACTCTCGGGCCGCGTCACCGTGGGCGTTGAAGGTCCGCCCGACCGGCGGTCGGATACCGACCGCGAACAGGCAGCCAGAAATCAGATTTTGGCGATCTCCAGAGAATTTGCAGAGGCATGCGAACAATGAGCTCCATCGATACTGCGACCGCGAAAGCATTCGACTACGGCGCCAGCGCCGATCTGTTCTCGATGAAGAACCGGAACGGTCGGCGTCAGCCGATGAGCTACAGACATTTTGAATCGGCTGCGGAGGCTATCCGCTATGCCATCGAGGAAATTCCAGCCCAGAACCTTGTCGGCACGCTCCTTCAGGTGGACGAGTCGCGGTGCGACAGCAAGGAGATCCTCCGGCTCTATGCAAGTTCGAGCTTCCCGCTGGCAAGAAAGACTGCCGAGCCGGTTTGATGCACGCGGGCACGTCCTGCTGTGCCAGACGAAACGAGTGAAGGAACTGCGAACATGGAAAAAGATCACGGCTTGCGTAGAAAAATAATCCGCGAATGGATGGCGCTGTCTGCCGACAAGCGACAAACCGCAGAACAAGCCGTGGCATTCGCAGAAAAAGCCTCGCAGCAAGGCCAGTTTCCTCGCAGCCGGCGCGATCCGGAGCATCAGTTTCGCCGCAATTCGTACGAAAAAATTCTCGGCTGGCTCGCGCCTCGCGCCGGAAGGGCGTGATGCGCCATGAACGACAGGCCCGTCGACCTTGACCAGCACCGTGGAATAGCTGCCCAAAAAGCGACCGAACTTCGCCGGTTAGTTGCCGAAGTCGCTGCCAACGAAAAAACCTTGCGCGCGACGCAGGAAGAGCTGGAGATGCAGTTGATCGCTGCTCCGGCAGGGACTTGGGAAGAGGCTGCTGATAAGGTGCGCTACGTGTTGTCGGTGTTCGCGACGACGCAAAGCGGCCAGGATCCGCGCCGCAAGATTCTGATCAAGGCTATTTTGAACGATTTCGACCGCCTGTCGGACAGGGTGGTCGAAAGGTAAGTTTTTCGGAGACACGGTGAGGCGGTTTGTTTTTCAAAACGAATTGTTCCGCGCTGCGATTGAGACGGCGACCCATTGAGACGGCGACCCATTAAACGGCGACCATGGCAAAATTTTCAGCTTTGGCGCATGAAAAAGACGGGCCGGTAATAATGAAAGGGTATCTACGCTGATGGATCAAAATCACAGGTTCAGGGTTGGCCAAACCGTCAATCTTGTCCAATCGACGTTTAGATCTGCGGCTTCGGGGCAATATGAAATCGTCAGCCTGCGGCCTGCTGACGGTGAAATTCCGCGTTATCGGATCAAGAGCAGAAGTGAAACCCACGAGCGTGTCGTGGCTGAGTGCGACCTCATCCTGTCAGCGCATCTCAAATTCGACTGACCGGCAGTGGTTTCGGGGCAGCGACGCCCTCGAAGCGCCGTGAACAAACGAAGCGCGCCGCCGGCGATAGGATACGCAGAATGTTCAAAGTCCTTGAACTCAAAGGTGGAGGTCCGACTGCAGCCGTGGAGGTCGGCGGTGGATATTCCACGCGCGAAAAGGCCATCGCAGCGGTCAAGATGCATTTGAAGACTTTCAAGATCTCCGGACATAACGCCGAGGGAAATTACTGGTGGGCGCGGGATTCGGAGGGTTTGCGAAAATGCTGGATATCGGCGGACTGAAAGACGGCCGGCGCTGATGATCAACTTTCCAAATCAAAGCCGCGCTTTTGATTCGACCAGACGCGCCGTCAGGTTCTGGGGTTATGACAGCGCGATGGAATGGTCGTTCTTCGTAACAGAAGACGCGCTCAAGCGGCTCGATCCAAATCTGCAGCGCGACGAGACGGGCCTGCTTCTGGCCTTTGATAACAACCGGACCTCGATCTACACGGCCGCAATGAAAGTTTTCAAGCGGGAGCGAAAAGGCTCCTACGAGCTACTGGCCGCGGATTTTTGACGTCGTGCGCGCGGGCTTTTGTCTAGATGGCTGCGGGATTTCTGGTGTCGAAAATCCCCAGGTGCTTTTGCGCATCGACGGGCATGTCCTGCACGGTGATGGTGCGGCCCATGAACGTCGTCCAGGGCTTTTCCGCGACCGGCTGCAGTTGGGCAAAATTCCAGAATTGCTGTTCCTTCATCTCGATCTCGGTAACCCCGTTTCCGAGTACCCACGCGCGCAGCACGCTAAATCGGCTTTGGTCGAGATTGCTGAACATCGTTTCCGGGAGGGCTTTCCTCATGGGAATATTCCTTTTGCCAATGAATGCATGGGATATCCGGCCTTCCGAAGCGATATTCCGCGTCGTGGCGTGCCAATAGGCAAAAAGGCTTGCGGCCGGGTGACAGCCAATACTGGCACATCAATCGTAAGCGTTCCCTTAGGAAGCATGCGCACATCCGAGCGGTCTCGATCGCGCGCGAGCACAAAAAAGGCGCTTTCTGCAGGAAAAAGATGATGGTGTGGCTGGCAGGAGGCGTTAGGTCGTTCCGCCGCCGGCACCAACAAGCTTCACACAAAGTGTGTACGGTCGCGCGGCAATCACCGGCGGAATCCGCCATGGAGAAAATCTTTGAACGATACGCCGAAAACCGACGCCAAGGTCCCTGCACTCGATATGCGGGCCTTGTCGCAGAGCCTGGCGCGATTCCGCCGGCCTCACCACGGGCGTAGCGTTTTCGAGCTTCTGATTACGATAATTCCGCTCATTCTGCTGTGGTTGTCGATGTGGCTGTCGCTCCGTCTCGGTTACGGACTTTATCTGCTGCTCTCCGTTCCTGCGGCGGCCTTCCTTGTTCGTCTGTTTATGATCCAGCACGATTGCGGCCACGGCTCGTTCTTTCGCCATCGGCTGATAAACGACTGGGTCGGCCGCGCGATCGGCGTGATAACGCTGACGCCCTATGACTTCTGGCGGCGCGCGCACAGCATCCATCATGCGACGTCTGGCAATCTCGATCTCCGCGGGATCGGCGATATCGATACGCTTACCGTGCGCGAATATCTGGCGCTGTCAGGCTGGCGCCGGCTCGGCTACCGCCTGTACCGCCATCCGATTGTCATGTTCGGTATCGGTCCAAGTTATCTTTTCATCCTGCGGCACCGGCTCCCCTTCGGCCTGATGCGGGCAGGCTGGGTCCCCTGGATCAGCACGATGGCGACCAATGGCGCGATCGCGCTTATCGTTGCGGGCTTGATCTGGTGGATCGGCATCTGGCCTTTCCTGCTTGTTCATCTGCCGATTACTGCCGTCGGTGGAGCGATCGGGGTTTGGTTGTTCTACGTTCAACACCAGTTCGAGCATACGGTGTGGTCCGAAACCCCAGACTGGAGTTTCCCCAACGCAGCGCTCTACGGCAGTTCGCATTATGATTTGCCGGCCGTGTTGCGCTGGTTCACCGCCAACATTGGCGTGCACCATATCCATCACCTGTGCAGCCGAATTCCTTTTTACCGGCTGCCACGTCGCTCTCCGCCATAGTCCGGATCTGACGAATGTCGGCCGGCTGACGCTGGGCCAGAGTTTCGCATGTGTGCGTCTCGTGCTCTGGGATGAGGCGGCCAGCCGGCTCATTACGTTTCGCGAGCTGCGAACCCGCTCCGGCGCCGTTCACGCCCAGTGACTCGTGTTTCTTTGCCTTGCTAAAACCCGGCTTATCTTCTAACAAAGCCGCATTACGACATTTGGCCGGACAATCGGGCCGTTTCGCCTTCGCTGACTGCCAGGCGCACGTTCAGAACCCTCCAAACATCGACTGATCAGGCCGCGCAACCGCGCGGCTTGAGTTCTCGTGCACCTCAATCAGCAAAAGGATACTTCCATGAATACGGGCACAGTGAAGTTCTACAACGACCAAAAAGGCTTCGGCTTCATTCAGCCGGATGACGGCAGCAAGGACGTTTTCGTTCACGCGACCGCACTTGAACGCGCAGGAATGCGTGGACTGGTCGAGGGTCAGAAGGTTTCCTTCGACACCCAGGAAGATCGCCGCACCGGCAAGATCGCCGTCGGCACCATTGCGGCAGCCTGATCTCGTTTGACCTGCGAGACTACGAAATGGAAACCGCCCCACGTGGGGCGGTTTTTTATTTGCGGGCAGGGTGCGCCGGAACGCGCGCTTACTGAGCGCGCGGAGCGGCGGGAGGCGCTGGACTTGCCGTGATAAGCATCCCGCGTGACGCCAACGCTTGCTTCAATTGCCTAACGGCAATATCCGCGGTCGCGGAACTGTTGGCCGTTTCGAGGTGACGCAACAGCACCTTCAAAGCAGGCTCCTTGTCCCTGATGACCCACCTGCGCGTAAAAATCCTCGCGTCGTGAAGGCTCGCGACACGAACGGGGAGGCTGGCGCCGGGGAAGCCGGCATCAAAATAATCGGCAGACGGGAAAGGCATTTCGATCACCGTGTTTGACGCCTCACCATGGCGCGGCTCGATGAGGAGCGCAATCGCGCCGTGGCATTGATCCCCGTTGTCCTTTCGGACTGATGTCCAAACGGACTTCCGCAAGTATCAGGGAGGACCTCGCCCGTCGTCAGTTTCGTGGATTTCCCGGTCGAGCGCCTTTTTAACAAACTCGACGGAATCAATTGCCGTCCCAAGTTGTCTGCGAAACTGTTCGATCGCGTCTTTCATGGGCGACGGTTCGTCGCCCCACCAATCGATGACCTGGCCCATCGCTTGTTCGATGGTTCGCAGCATGTCCTGTATTGCTACATCACGGTAGGTTTTCGCCATGGCAGATATCCTTCGGCATCGCAACGAATGTCGCTAAAGGCAACAAGCAGAAGCTTGACTGAGCGCAAGATAGTCCGCGCGGCAGACGATCTTTCAACGATCAGATCGCGCTCAGCGCGGCAGCTCGGTCGATCCCATCAGGAATTTGTCGACCGCATGGGCGGCTTGCCGGCCTTCGCGGATCGCCCAGACGACGAGCGATTGGCCGCGCCGGATATCGCCGGCGGCAAACACCTTGTCGATTGAGGTGCGGTAGTCGTCGGTCGAAGCGGCGACGTTGCCGCGCTGATCGAGCTTGAGTCCGAGCGCTTTAAGCATGCCTTCGTGCAGCGGGTGGACGAAGCCCATCGCCAGCAGCACCAGATCGGCATTGATGTCGAATTCCGAGCCGGCGACCGGCTGGAATTTTCCGTCGACTCGCGAGCAATGCAGTTTTTCGACGTGACCGTTGCTGCCCGAGAAGCGCGTCGTGGTGACCGCAAAATCGCGCTCGGCGCCTTCTTCGTGGCTCGATGACGTTCGCAGCTTCAGCGGCCAGTTCGGCCAGGTCAGCGGTTTGTTCTCATGCTCCGGCGGTTCCGGCATGATTTCGAAATTGGTGACCGAGAGCGCACCCTGGCGGATCGACGTTCCGATGCAGTCCGAGCCGGTATCGCCGCCGCCAATGACAACGACATGCTTGCCCTTGGCGGAAATCGGTTCGGCGGAAGTCGCGTTCTCGCCACTGACTAGCCGGTTCTGCTGCGGCAGAAATTCCATCGCGAAATGGATGCCTTTGAGATCGCGGCCGGTAACGGACAGGTCGCGGCCTTTTTCGGAGCCGCCGGTCAGCACGACGGCGTCGTGATCCTTGACCAGCTTGTCAGCAGGGACATTGACGCCGACATCGGCGCCGTAATGAAACACCACGCCTTCGGCCTGCATCTGCACGACACGCTTGTCGATGTGATGCTTTTCCATCTTGAAGTCGGGGATGCCGTAGCGGAGCAGGCCGCCGGCTTTCGCCCAGCGCTCGTAGACGTGAACCTCATGGCCGGCGCGCGCGAGCTGTTGTGCGCAGGCAAGCCCGGCGGGCCCAGAGCCGACGATAGCGATCTTCTTGCCGGTCTTGTGCGCCGCCGGTTCGGGTTTGAGCCCCTGTGCGATGGCGCGGTCGGCAATCGCGCACTCGATCGATTTGATGGTGACCGGGTTCTCGTCGATGTTGAGCGTGCATGATGCTTCGCACGGCGCCGGGCAAACACGGCCGGTGACTTCGGGAAAATTATTGGTCGAGTGCAGGTTGCGCGCGGCCTCTTCCCAGTCGTTGTGGTAGACGAGGTCGTTCCAGTCGGGGATCTGATTGTTGACCGGACAGCCTGGCGTGCCCGGCGCGACGGCGCCGGTGCCCATGCAATACGGAATGCCGCAGTTCATGCAGCGCGCGGCTTGCGTCGTGTAGTCCTGCTCAGGGAGCGGCAGCACGAATTCGCGCCAATGGCGAATGCGCTCCTCGACCGGCTGATAGTCGCGGTCTTCACGTTCGTATTCGAGAAATCCGGTAATCTTGCCCACTACGCACTCGTCTTTCGCGCTATTCGGCGGCGATGGCCGCAGCCTTCATTTCGTTGAGAGCGCGGCGATATTCGACCGGCATCACTTTACGGAATTTCGGGTACCAGGTCTTCCAGTCACCGAGAATTTTCTTTGCGATCTCGGAGCCGGTAAAGCGGGCGTGCCGCGAGATCAGATGATGCAGCCGGTGCCCATCGAACCGGCTCATGTCCGACGTGATGTCGACCAGGCCGTGGCGCTCGATGTCGTGCGTTTGGTGGAAAACCTTCGCGTTGAGGTCTTCTTCGCCCGGCATCGGCTCTAGCTCGACCATCGCCATGTTGCAGCGTGAGGCAAAGGTGCCGTCTTCGTCGAGCACGTAGGCGATGCCGCCCGACATGCCGGCGGCGAAGTTGCGGCCGGTCGGGCCGAGCACGACAGCGATGCCGCCGGTCATGTACTCGCAGCAGTGGTCGCCGGCGCCTTCGATCACCGTGATGGCGCCGGAATTGCGCACGGCAAAGCGCTCGCCGGCGACGCCGCGGAAATAGCATTCGCCCGTGATCGCCCCGTACAGAACGGTGTTGCCGATGATGATCGACTCTTCCGGAACGATGGTGCTGTTCGCCGGAGGCCGCACCACGATACGTCCGCCGGACAGGCCCTTGCCGACATAGTCGTTGGCGTCGCCTTCGAGCTCGAAGGTCACGCCGCGGGCGAGGAATGCGCCGAAACTCTGGCCCGCGGTACCAGTGAACTTCGCGACAATGGTGTCCTCGGGCAAACCTTGGTGGCCATAGCGCTTGGCGATTGCGCCGGACAGCATTGCACCGACGGTGCGGTCCACATTCTTGATCGGAAACGAGAGCTGCACCGGGGTGCCGTTCTCGATCGCCGCTTTCGACTGCGCAATCAGCTTGCGGTCGATAATCTCGTGGATCTTGTGATCCTGCCTCTCGCTATTGAAGGTCGCGACGTCTGCCGGCACGTCGGGCTTGGTGAAAAGCTTCGAGAAGTCGAGCCCGTTCGCCTTGGCATGCGCCAGCACCTTGACGCGATCGAGCATCTGCATCTGGCCGATCATCTCGTTGAAGGTGCGGTAACCCATCTCGGCCATTAGTTCGCGCACTTCCTCGGCAACGAAGAAGAAATAATTGATGACATGTTCGGGCTGGCCGGTGAAGCGCTTGCGCAGCACCGGATCCTGCGTGGCGACACCGACCGGACAGGTGTTGAGATGACACTTGCGCATCATGATGCAGCCCGCCGCGATCAGCGGCGCGGTGGCAAAACCAAATTCGTCGGCGCCCAGCAGCGCGCCGACGATGACGTCGCGGCCGGTGCGGATGCCGCCGTCGACCTGCACGGCGATGCGCCCGCGCAGCCGGTTGGCGACCAGCGTCTGATGGGTTTCGGCAAGTCCGATCTCCCACGGCGAGCCGGCATGCTTGACCGAGGTCAGCGGCGCGGCACCGGTGCCGCCTTCATAGCCGGCGATGGTGACATGGTCGGAGCGTGCCTTCGACACACCGGCGGCAACTGTGCCGACGCCGACTTCCGAGACCAGCTTCACTGAGACATCGCCGTCCGGGTTGACGTTTTTCAGATCGAAGATGAGCTGCGCAAGGTCTTCAATCGAATAGATGTCGTGATGTGGGGGCGGGGAGATCAGGCCGACGCCGGGCGTCGAGTGCCGCACCTTGGCGATGGTCTTGTCGACCTTGTGCCCCGGCAGCTGGCCGCCTTCGCCGGGCTTCGCACCCTGCGCGATCTTGATCTGCATCATGTCGGAATTGACGAGATATTCCGCGGTGACGCCGAAGCGGCCAGAGGCGACCTGCTTGATCGCCGAGCGCATCGAGTCGCCGTTAGGCAGCGGCTTGTAGCGATCGGATTCCTCGCCGCCTTCGCCGGTGTTCGACCTGCCGCCGATCCGGTTCATCGCAATGGCAAGCGTGGTATGCGCCTCGCGCGAAATCGAACCGTAGGACATAGCGCCGGTCGAGAACCGCTTCACGATATTCTTTGCGGGCTCGACCTCTTCGATAGCGACGGGCTGACGTCCCTCGTCCTTGGCCGTTTTGACATGGAACAGGCCGCGGATTGTATAAAGGTGCTCCGACTGATCGTTGATGATCTTGGCGAACTGCCGGTACTTCTCGACGGAGTTGCCGCGAACCGCGTGCTGAAGCGACGATACGGTCGCTGCGGTCCAAACGTGCTCTTCGCCGCGGACGCGGAACGCATAGTCGCCGCCGACGTCGAGCATGGTGCGGTAGATTGGCGAGTCGGAGAAAGCTTCGCTGTGCCGGCGCTCGCACTCCTCGGCGATCTCGTCGAGGCCGACGCCTTCGATCCGAGTAGCCGTGCCGGTGAAAAACTTCGCGACGAAGTCCGATTTCAAGCCGATCGCATCGAAAATCTGCGCACCGCAATAGGACTGATAGGTGGAGATGCCCATCTTGGACATCACCTTGAGCAGTCCTTTGTCGATCGACTTGATGTAGCGCTTGATGAGTTCCTTGTCGTCGAGCTTTTGCGGCAGCTCGTCCTTCATCGCCGTGATCGTCTCGAAGGCGAGGTAGGGGTTGATCGCCTCGGCGCCGTAGCCTGCAAGGCAGCAGAAGTGATGCACTTCGCGGGGCTCGCCTGACTCGACCACCAGACCGACGGACGTGCGCAGGCCTTCGCGGATCAGGTGATGATGCACGGCCGCGCAGGCCAGCAGCGAAGGGATGGCGATGCGGTCGGCGCCGGCGCGGCGGTCCGACAGGATGATGATGTTGATGCCGTCACGCACCGCGAACTCGGCGCGGCCGCAAAGCCCTTCGATAGCTTCGGCCATGCCGATAGCGCCGGATTCCGCCGGCCAAGTCGTGTCGATGGTGCGCGACTTGAAGTGAGATTCGGCGACCTGCGAAATCGCGCGGATCTTTTCCAGATCGGCGTTGGTCAGGATCGGCTGGCGAACTTCGAGGCGCTTGGTCTCCGAGAGACCTTCGAGATCGAACAGGTTTGGCCGCGGCCCGATGATCGAGACCAAGCTCATCACAAGCTCCTCGCGGATCGGATCGATCGGCGGGTTGGTGACCTGAGCGAAGTTCTGCTTGAAATAGGTGAACAGCGGTTTCGCCCGATCGGACAGCGCGGAGATCGGGGCGTCGTTGCCCATGGAGCCGACGGCTTCTTCGCCGGTCGCCGCCATCGGCGCCATCAGGATTTTCAGGTCTTCCTGGGTGTAACCGAACGCCTGCTGGCGATCGAGCAGCGACAGGTTCGAGATCGGCGCAGCTTCCGGCGCACCAGGAAGCTCCTCAAGGACGATCTGCGTGTTGTCGAGCCACTTCCGGTACGGATGGCTCTTCGCCAGCGTGGACTTCAGTTCCTCGTCCGGAATCAGCCGGCCTTGTTCAAGGTCGACCAGCAGCATCTTGCCGGGCTGCAGCCGCCACTTGGTGACGATCTCCTCCTCGGCAATCGGCAACACGCCGACCTCGGACGCCATGATGATGCGGTCGTCGCGCGTTACGACGTAACGCGCAGGACGCAAGCCGTTGCGGTCGAGCGTGGCGCCGATCTGGCGGCCGTCGGTGAACGCGATTGCTGCCGGACCGTCCCATGGCTCCATCAGCGCGGCGTTATATTCGTAGAACGCGCGGCGTTCTTCGCTCATCTGCTGATTGCCGGCCCACGCTTCCGGAATCATCATCATCACCGCATGAGCAAGCGAGTAACCGCCCATGGTGAGGAATTCGAGCGCATTGTCGAAACACGCGGTATCGGACTGGCCTTCGTAGGAGATCGGCCAGAGCTTGGTGATGTCCTTGCCGAATTTCGGCGAAGACACCGACGCCTGCCGCGCCGCCATCCAGTTGTTGTTGCCGCGCAGCGTGTTGATTTCGCCGTTGTGCGCGACCATCCGGTACGGATGCGCCAGCGACCACGCCGGGAACGTGTTGGTCGAAAAGCGCTGATGCACCAGCGCGAGCGCGCTGTCGAAATCCGGATCGTGCAGATCGGGATAATAGGCGCCGAGTTGATCGGCCAGGAACATGCCTTTGTAGATCATGGTTCGGCACGAGATCGACACCGGATAATAATTCGACACGCGCCGCTCGCGCATGGCGTAGAGCGTGCTCGAGATCGTCTTGCGCAGGATATAAAGCCGGCGCTCGAATTCGTCCTCCGACTTCACCTTCGGATTGCGCGCGATGAAAACCTGTTTGTTGACCGGTTCGGTCGGCTTCACCGACTCGCCGAGCGTCGAATTGTCGGTCGGTACGTCGCGCCAGCCGAGAACCTTCATCCCGTCCTGTGCGGCGACGGCCGCGAAGGTGTCCATGATTTCCGCCCGCCAGGCGGCGTCGTGCGGAAGAAACAGCGCGCCGACCGCGTATTCGCCGGGCGCCGGCAACTTGATGCCGAGCTCGGTGGCTTCCCTGGCGAAGAACTTGTGCGGGATTTGCACCAGAATGCCGGCGCCATCGCCGGCGCGCGGATCGGCGCCGACCGCGCCACGGTGCTCGAGATTGACCAGGATCGTCAGCGCGTCTTCGACGATCTTGTGCGACTTGCGTCCCTTGATATCGGCAATGAATCCGACACCGCAGGAATCCTTTTCCAGCGCCGGATCAAACAAACCGAAACCAGACGCACTCATAGTCGTCCTCGCACTCCCCGCCGAAGCCGAGGGCCTGGCGGCCCTGCCTCTGCGCAACCCACCAGCGCAGGCTCGCGACCACCTGCACAAAAGGGCGAATACCCCAATTCTGGAGGCAACCTTTGTGCCGCGTTCGGCCTCAAGGCTGCTTTTGCTGCCGTCCGGTGCGCCCAAGTCCACCGGCGGCTGACCCGCGCGCCATGCCCAAACCCGGCGCGCACCTCATCGGTCAGCAAATTGGGTCAGTAATGCTGTCCTATGCAGAACATGGCAAATTCCCGGCGCTGACACAAGGGCATAGGGCCTTTTGCAGCGCAAAAAGCCGTTGCGCCGTCGACGTCAACCGGGTTTCACGATGTCTGCATCTCAAGTGGACCACGGGTTGTATGGGAGCGCAATGGTTCGCCGTTGCGCCATCACCATAATCCGGCGAACGTGGACCGATTTCCGACCTTCAGCCGAGATCCGGTTCGCACGATGAACTTTGCCAGTGACAATACCGCGCCCGTCGCGCCGGCCATTCTCGATGCCATAGCCGAAGCTAACCGCGGCTATGCGCGCGGCTACGGCAATGATGAATGGACCCGCGCCGTCGAACGCCGCATGGCGGAGATTTTCGAGCGCGAGGTTGCGGTATTTCTGGTGCCGACCGGAACCGCGGCAAACGCGCTGTCGCTGGCGCACGTGACGCCGCCGTGGGGTGTCGTGTTCTGCCATGAGAACGCGCACATCGTTACCGACGAGTGCGGCGCTCCGGAGTTCTTCGGCGGCGGCCTGAAGCTTCAAGGTCTTTCCGGCGGCGACGCCAAGATCGCTCCCGAGACCTTGAAGGCAGCACTCGACGGCTACGGCGGCCATGAGCCGCATCAGATGGTCGCTTCGGCGTTGTCGATCACGCAAGCCAGCGAAGGCGGAACGATCTATCGCGTCGATGAGATCGCAGAGCTCAGCCCGGATCGCCCATGCGCGTTCGCTTGCGGTGCACATGGACGGCGCGCGTTTTGCCAATGCGCTGGTCCGGCTCAACACCACGCCGGCACAGATGACCTGGCAATCAGGCGTCGACATACTCTCGTTTGGCGCAACCAAAGGTGGAGCGCTCGCCGCTGAAGCCGTGGTGATCTTCGATCCGGCCCGCGCGGCATTCTTCGGTGAGCGGCGCAAGCGCGCCGGACAGCTGCTGTCGAAGCATCGCTTTATTGCCGCGCAGATGGCGGCCTATCTTTCGGGGAATTACTGGCTTGAGCTTGCGCGCCATGCCAACGCCATGGCGGACCTGCTCGCCCAAGGGCTGAGCGGGTCGGATCTGCGGCCGGTATGGCCGGTCGAAGCCAACCTCGTGTTCGTGGTTTTGCCGCGCGCGCTGGACGCGAAGCTGAAGGCGGCCGGTGCAGACTATTATGTGCGGACCGGGAAAGGCGTCGGCCACGGAACCGAAGAAGTGCTGGCCAGACTGGTGACGTCCTTCTCGACGCAGCGCCCGGACATCGATCATTTTGTCGATCTTTGCAGAGAGTCCTGAAAGCGCCCAAACGCCGCCCCAATTTGCACTATCGTTAAGGCCACGGGTGTAAACGCTACGCGTGTTTGGGGAGGGGCTTGGTGGAGCGCTTGTACAGGGCTGCTGTCTCGTCCGTAGTTCTGCTGTTGCTTGCTGCGCCGGGTCACGCGCAATCGCCGCCGCCTCCGGTTTCACAGCCTTTCCCGGGTTTTGTATCGCCCTACGAAGTCATGCGGATGGTTCACGCCTCCGGCTTCGATCCGCTGGCGCCGCCGTTGCGCGAGGGTACGACTTACGTCCTGCGCGTCACCGACTTCCGCGGCGTTCTGATGCGCGTTGTTGTCGATGGACGGACCGGCGCTTTTCGCGAAGTGACGCGGATCGTGCCCGGCCCCGGACGTTATGGTCAGTTCTACGGCGCTCCGCCCTACGGCGGCCCGGCGGAATACGATGCCGCGATGGCGGTTCCGCCCGACGCAGCAGGTGAGTCACCGCTGGCGCGGTCGGCAGCGATTCATCCCGCACCCGCCTCGATTTCTTCTGGCGCAGGTGCTCCCGGTACTGCGTTGGTCCCGCCTCTGCCGCGGCCCCGTCCGGCTGAACTGGCGTCGCGTAGTCCGGTCGACGCCAAACCGGCCGCAAGTCCGCAGCCGGTGCCGGGCCCCAATGCAGAGACCAAGGCTGAAACGACGACGAATACTCCTTCGTCGGTGAGCCCGCCTGCGGGCAGCACTGTTACTTCGCCGCCTGCGACGGCATCTGCCAATAATGCTGTGACGATGACCAAGCCTGCCGGTTCGCCCGACGGGAAACCTCAGGTCAATTCCGAGGTCGTCACCGCGCCGCCGCCCGCAGCAGTTGCGCCGAAAAAATCAGCGATCCCGGCAGAACCGCTGAACGACTGAAATCCGGCACGTCAGCTTCCTGCATATCCCGCGTGCGAAAACCGGGCATGCGTGTGCTGGTCACGCATGACTTTGCCCCGTAGCATGCCGGGCAAAATCGGGAGGCCCTGCCGTGAAAGTCTGCATGTTCCACCTGATGCCGTATCGGGACCTGCCGGCGGATTTCGAGAAGCGTTATCACTCCGCGTTCATCGATCCAGTCTGGTTTGACGTTGCCAATTCCGAAAAGGTTGGCGAGTACTACAATCTCACGCTCGACGAATTGTTGTTCGCCGCCAAGGCGGGCTTTCACGGCGTCTGCACGAACCAGCATCATCAAAACGTTTATGGCTTCATGGCAAATCCGAGCCTGATGGGCGCGGTGCTGGCGAAAGAAACCAACGGGCAGGACGTCGCCATCATCCAACTCGGCTCGACCTTGCCGTCGACCACGCCACCGACCCGGATCGCGGAAGAATACGCGATGCTCGATTGCATCTCCGGCGGCCGCTTGATCGCGGGCTTTCCCACCGGCCTGCCGTCCGACGCCACGATCGCCAACGGCGTAGTGCCCGATCGATCAGCGCGAGCGGTACCGCGAGGCGCTCGCGCTGGTGCTCAAGTCATGGTCGGCGCGCGAGACCTTTCCATGGAACGGCAAGCACTATCAGCTCGGCATGGTCAATCTCTGGCCGCGGCCGATCCAGCAGCCACATCCGCCAGTCTGGATTCCCGGCGCCGGCATTTCTGCGACTGCCGAATACGTGCTCGATCACGATCATTGCTTCTGTCATCTCAGTTATCGCGGCTTCAAGAACGCCAAGGACGTGACCGACCGCTACTGGTCGATGGCGGCGGAGAAGGGCCGCGACGACAATCCTTTCCGTCTGAGCTTCCTGCAACTGATCGGCGTTGCCGACAGCGACGCCGAAGCCGAGGACATTTACGGCCCGCACGCCGAATATTTCTTCCACAAGCTGCTCTACTCGCCGCTGGAATATCAGGCGATCCCGGGCTGTCTCGAATACGACGCGCTGGTGCAGCAGCTGCGCCATAATCCGCGCACCGAAGTGAACCCGCACGATCTCAAAGCGAAGGACTTCTACCAGCGCGGCTATGTCGTGGTCGGCTCACCGAAGACGGTGCGCGAGCAACTCATGGACGGCATCAAGTCGCTGCGCATGGGGCATCTGCTCGCGCTGCTGCATTTTGGCTCGATGCCGACCGAGGTGTGCAAAAACAATATCAGCCTGTTCGCCCGCGAAGTGCTGCCGTATCTCAAAGATCAGTGGGACGACCAATACGAAGACCGCTGGTGGCCCGAGCGCTTGCGCGCCAAACGCGCCGCGCCCGCGATGGCGGTGGCGTAGGTCTTCCGTTATGGCCATACCCGAAATCCGCCGCCTTAAACTCTGGCAAGGCCGCATCGACACCGATGTCGAGATCGCCGGCCGTGGCAAACCGCTGCTTTATCTGCACGGCCCATGGGGTCTCGCGCCCGATCGCGCTTTTGTCGCGAGGCTCGCTGAAAATTTCACCGTGTACGCGCCGAAATTTCCTGGCACCAGCACAGGCGCACCCGAAGCGGCACACGAATTGCGCGACTGGCACGAACTCGTCGTCTATCACGGCGAAGTCATGGATGCGCTCGGCCTCGATGCGCCGGCACTTGTGGGTCACTCCTTCGGTGGCATGGTTGCTGCCGAGATTGCGGCTGTCGCGCCGAAATCCGTCAGCAAGATGGCGTTGATCGATCCGGTCGGGCTGTGGCGCGACGATCATCCGGTGGCGAACTGGATGCTGCTGCCCTTCAAGGCGCGTCCGGCGGCGCTGTTTGCCGATCCGGCGGGCGAAGCGGCAAAGCGCTTTTTCGAAACGCCGGCCGATGCCGCGGCCCGCGTCGAGACGCTGGCGCAACTCAACTGGGCGCTCGCCTGTACCGGAAAGTTCGTCTGGCCCATTGCCGACCGCGGCCTTGCCAACCGCATTCACCGTATCGCGATGCCGACGCTGATTATCTGGGGCGAGTCGGATGGCGTGATCGCGCCGGCCTATGCGGAAGAGTTCGCGAAGCGGATCGGGAAAGCGCAGATCGTGAAAATCCCGCGCGCCGGTCATCTGCCGCAGCTTGAGCAGCCGGAAGCGGTACTCAAAGCCCTGTCCGGATTCTTCGGCTGATTGCAGCAGGGCGCGGTGCAAATGACTTCAGCGGGGTAGCACGTCTCTTGTTGAGGCAATAAACTGCCGGACAAAGCAGAGAAGAAGCACGCCAGGGAGTTCAAGCCATGATGATTGACATGCACGCGCATTGGAAACCCTCCGAGGTTGCTGACGCGTTGCGGACGCGCACGCGAGAGCCGCGCATCGTGCGTGGAACAGACGGGGTCGAGGTGCTCAAAGCGCCCCGAATGCCCGATGCCCCGCTGGCCGAGGCGTTCAACGAAGCCGTGGTGGAACTGGCGCGCATGGACCGGCAAGAGGTTTCGGTAAGCGTCCTGTCGGTGCTGGGCTCGTTCTGCTGGATCGAAGCGCAGCCGATTGATGAAGCACTGCCGCTGTGCCGGAAGGTGAACGATGGGCTGGCAGCGATCTGCGCGAAACACCCCGGCCGGTTCGCGGCATTTGCGGCATTGCCATTGACCGATATGGCAGCGGCCGCAGCAGAATTCGAGCGGGTCATGGCGCTGCCGAGAATCATCGGAGCGCAGTTACCCGGAAACTATTTCTTGACGCGGGATAACGCTGAAGCCGTGCGGCCGCTGCTGGCGGTGGCTCATCGCCATAAGGCGGTCTTGTTCATTCACCACGCGCCCCGGCCGGGTGATGCGTTCCCCAAGGTCGCCAGCGCAACAGACAACGCTCGGCGGCGCAACGGCACGCTGGACATGCAGGCGAGCCTGTCGTCGGTGATGGTGACGTTGTGCATGACGGATCTTTTGGTCGATTACCCCGATGCAACCGTCATGGTGCATAATCTGGGCGGCAACATTCCGTATGAAGTCGAGCGAATGGATCATCGCTGCCTGCTCGATACGCCCGATGAAGAGCTGCCTTCAGCTCGATTTGGCCGAGCCGCGGCGGTGTATGTCGACTGCAATTCCTTCGGACCACGGGCGATCGAGGCGGCGGTACGGCTCTATGGGGCCGAACGGATTGTATGCGGCACCGACGGCAGTGCGTTCGGCGTAGACTGGACGCAAAAGGCGCTGGAGGAGGCCGAGATTGGCACAGAGGCCCGAGAGGCGATCCTCCATCGCAATGCGGCCGCGCTCATCGCGCGCGTTGCAGAACGAGTGGTTGGATCGAAGGCTGCCGCCTGAGCCGATTGAACGCGTCTCACGAATCGAAAGCGCCCCGGAAAATCCGGGGCGCTCCCTTAAAGTCCAGCCGAGCTGATTACGCAGCCTGCTTCTGGGCCTCGATCGGCTGGCCGGCATTGTTGCCGTTGCCGATCGGGATCGAGCGCGGCTTTTTTGCCTCGGGGATCTCGCGCACGAGGTCAACGTGGAGGAGGCCGCTCTCGAGGTTCGCGCCCTTCACTTGCACATGGTCGGCAAGCTGGAATACGCGCTCGAAGGTACGCGCCGCGATGCCCTGGTAGAGCACGTCACCGCGTTTCTCTTCGTCCTTGGCGTTTTTCTCGCCGCGGATGGTGAGCGTGTTTTCCTTTGCTACGACCGAAAGCTCAGGCTCGTTGAAGCCGGCGACGGCAACCGTGACGCGGTACTCATTCTCGCCGGTCCGCTCGATATTGTACGGCGGGTAACCGGGAGCCGCGCCCTCGAGGCCCTGATCGAGCAACGAGAACAAACGGTCAAAGCCGACGGTGGAACGATAAAGGGGAGCTAGATCAAAAGTTCGCATGGCATATCCTCCTTGAGCGACATGCAAATGGCCGGCCCGGATGGACCCAGCCTATGGATTTGCGCAGCCGTCATTGGCCTGCACAAATAAAAATATGGGAACGGCCATGCTATCCTTCAAGTGTTGGAGAACGTTGTTTTGACTGCGGTATTGCGGCTTAAAAAATGCGAGGAAACGGCGTCCGCTGCCTAAAAATCATCTGGAAGAACGGTGCCGCGTCGTGTTGAGCGAGCGGCGCGGACTGTTATAAGCGGAAGTCTGCACGGCGCGATTTCATGAACCTGGTTTCGATCCCCGCCAATCCGGTCCCGGACAATTTCGTCGCCGGCGCGCTGAAAACGCGCGACGGCGTGACGCTGCGCTTCGCGCGCTGGCAGCCGCCGGCCGGTCGCAAAGGTACAGTCTGCATCTTTCAGGGCCGCGGCGAATGGATCGAAAAATATTTCGAAACCGTCCGCGATTTGCGATCGCGCGGGTTTGCCGTTGCGGCGCTGGACTGGCGCGGACAGGGCTTGTCCGATCGCGCGCTGAGCGACCGGCATAAAGGTTACGTCCGGGATTTTGCCGAATACGACCTCGATCTCGAAACCTTCGTGCGGGAAGTTGTATTGCCGGACTGTCCGCCGCCGCTGTTTGCGCTTGGACACTCGACCGGCGCGACGGTGCTGATCCGTGCCGCAGCGCGCGGCCGCCGCTGGTTTGATCGCATGGTGCTGACCGCTCCGCTCATCGATCTCACCGGATTTGCGGCGACGCCGACCGCTCGTATCGTAGTACGCGCGATGCGGATCGCGGGCTTCGGCAGTCTCTATGTGCCCAAAGGCGAAGTCGGCGTGATGGAATCGCGTCCGTTCGCCAATAATTTTCTGACATCGGACCCGGTGCGGTACGCCCGCAATGCGGCGATCCTCGAAGCCGAGCCGGCGCTCGCACTCGGACCGCCGACGGTCGCGTGGACCGATGCTGCTTTCCGCGCGATGCGGACAATGCGCGAGCGCAGTTATCCCGCGCAGATTCGGCAACCGATCCTGATCATGGCGGCCGGGAACGACGAGGTGGTTTCAAGCCCGGCGATCGAAGAGTTTGGCGGCCTGCTGCGTGCGGGCCGGCAACTCGTTATTGCCGGCTCCAAGCACGAAATAATGATGGAGCAGGACCGCTATCGGTCGCAATTCTGGGCGGCTTTCGACGCTTATGTTCCCGGTACGCCACTGTTCTGAAGCGCGATTACCCGTTTAGCAATTTCATCGCTTCGGCGTGAATCCGCTTGTCGCCGGCGACGACAATGCGGCCGCCTTTGTCCGGTGAGCCGTTTTCCCACGTCGTCATGATGCCGCCTGCGCCTTCGACGATGGGGATCAACGCCAGTACATCATGCGGCTTGAGCTCGGTCTCGATAATCAGATCGACATGTCCAGCGGCAAGCACGCAGTAGGCGTAGCAGTCACCGCCGTAGCGTGACAGCCGCACGGCGTTTTCGACGCGGCGGAAGCTCTCCCGGTCCGACTCATTCATCAAGAGCGGACTGGTCGTGAGCATGATCGCATCGCTGAGCGAGGCGCATTTGCGAACCTGCAAGGCCCGTTCGCCAGCGGGGCCTCGATAATGTGCGCCTTTGCCGTCGCCGGTGAAATGCTCGCGGGTGAACGGCTGATGCATCATCCCGTAAATGGGCTTGCCGCGCCGGGTCAGCGCGATGAGGGTTCCCCACATCGGCATGCCGCAGATGAAGGATTTGGTGCCGTCGATCGGATCGAGCACCCAGACGTACTCGGCGTCCGGACGATCGGCTTCGAGTTCTTCCCCGACGACGCCGTGCTCGGGAAAGGTCCGTTTGATCAGCGCCCGCATCGCAGCCTCCGCGGCGCGATCGGCGGCGGTGACCGGATCGAAACCGCCGGACTGGCTCTTGTTCTCGACGCTCAGCGCGCTGCGAAAGAACGGCCGAATGGTGTCGCCGGATACGGTGGCGAGCGTGTCGACGAACGCTGCGAAGTCGATGGCCGTCATGATGGTGAACCTCTGACTCCGAGTACCGGAGAGCATTGGCTGTCGCAATCGGCGTGTTGCCCGGCTGCCACTGGCCTGTGAAAGGGAACTTGAGCCTCGGAAAGAAGCAGCGCTCAAATTGGCGTAATTTTAATCAGCCGCTTCCGCCCTCCCATAAAGTGCTGATTTCACTGATCTATTATTTTATTCCCGAACAGCTGGCCAGCAGGCGGGAGGCAGGTCTGCGCCATTTGGAGGAAAGACGCAGGGGAAATAGGTAAGGAACACTTGCGCTTTGTGCGTCGCGGTGTATGTTGTTGCAGTGCGGTAGCGAGAGCTTCGCTCTCGCCGCCGTCGCCCTCCTTGGGCGTTTCCTCCCTAGACTTGGGCCGCTCCCGCAAGGTGAGCGGCCCTTTTTCTTAGCTGCCCGTTCTCAGCCGCCTGTCCAGACAGGCTCAGGCCATAAGCTGGCCAAAAGCTATTCGGCGGCTGCCCGATAGGGCCGCAGCTCTTCCGGGGGGATTTCGGCCAAACGGTCCGACAAAAGTTCGAACTCGTTCGCCAGTCGCGCAAACGCGTCCGACCGCTCATAGCGGCGCTCGTCCATGTACAGCGCCCGGTTGATCTCGATCTGGATGGCGTGCAGCCCGGTGGTCGGATTGCCGTAGTGCTCGGTAATGAAACCGCCAGCGTAGGGCTTGTTGCGGCTTACCGCATAGCCGAACCCGCGCATGCATTGCTCGATGGTCTCGGTGATGATCGGCACGCAACTTGTGCCATAGCGATCGCCGATCACGAGGTCGGCACGCGGCCTCTCGTCCCGTGTGCCCGTGCTTGATGGCATCGAGTGGCAATCGACCAGAATTGCGGCGCCAAAATCGCGATGCAGCTTCATGAAAAGCCGCCGCAATGTGCGATGATAAGGCTTATAAAGACTGTCGATCCGGCGCAGCGCCTCGCCGACGGAAATGCGCTGATCGTAGATTTCCTGCGCGTCCCCCACTACCCGGGCAACCGTGCCAAGGCCGCCGGCAACCCGCATCGAGCGGGTGTTGGCGAAGGACGGGAGCCGGCCCTCGAACATGCGCGGATCAAGCTCGTAAGGCTCGCGGTTGACGTCGACGTAGCAGCGCGGGAAGTGCGCGCGCATCATCGGATGGCCACGTTTGACGACGCCGGCGATCAGGTCATCGACGAAGCTGTCTTCGGAACGCCGCAGCGTGGCGAGATCGAGCCGTGACGTTTGCAGGAAATCTCGGGGATAGACCCGGCCGCTATGCGGCGAATTGAACAGGAGCGGCGCACGGCATTCTGAAGGCTCAGTAGCCTCGAAAGCTGGGTCGAATTCGTCCTGGATTTCCAACATGACGCCTAGCTGGGACTATTCTGAGACTCGCGAACCCGGCACGGGCTATTAGCCCATAGCCGCTTGGCCTTGCCAAGGCCGATTCAGGGCGGCCTTTCACCTCATATTTACCCGCTACCGGCCTTATGGAAGTGTAGGGGATCCGCAGAGGGCCGGGGTCGAATGAATATGTCAAAAATTCTGCTGGCGGAAGACGACGTCGACATGCGGCGGTTTCTGGTCAAAGCGCTGCAAAATGCCGGTTTCGATGTGATTTCCTACGATAACGGCCTATCGGCGTACCAGCGGCTGCGTGAAGAACCGTTCGAGCTTCTGCTGACCGATATCGTCATGCCGGAAATGGACGGCATCGAGCTGGCCCGCCGGGCCGCCGAACTCGATCCTGACATCAAGATCATGTTCATTACCGGCTTCGCTGCCGTGGCGTTGAATTCCGATTCAAGCGCACCCAAGCACGCCAAGGTCCTGTCCAAGCCGATCCATCTGCGCGAGTTGGTCAACGAAGTGCAGAAGCTGCTCGCCGCCTAAATTACTTCGTGCCGTAAGCGCGGTCGCCGGCGTCGCCCAGGCCTGGGATGATAAATCCGTGCTCGTCGAGTTCGTCGTCGATTGCTGCCGTCCAGATATGAACGTCCGGGTGAAGTCCGCGCAGTCGTTCCAGACCTTCCGGCGCGGCAATCAGTGATACGAAACGAATATCCTTGGCGCCACGCTCCTTGAGACGAACGATAGCCGCGGTCGCGGTGTTCGCGGTCGCGATCACCGGCGAAACGACGATGACCAGACGTTCGTGCAAATCGGACGGCGCCTTGAAGTAATATTCAACGGCGACGAATGACTCCGGCTCGCGATAAAGCCCGATATGGGCGACGCGCGCGGCAGGAACGAGATCGAGCATGCCTTCAGCGAATGTCACCCCGGCCCGCAGGATCGGCGCGAACACCAGCTTCTTGCCGGCGATGCGCGGCGCCATCATGCGCGCCATCGGCGTTTCGATTTCGGTCTTGGTCAGCGGCAGGTCGCGCGTGACCTCGTAACACAGCAGCATTCCGACCTCCTTGAGGAGTTCGCGGAACGACTTCGTTGAGATGTCTTTCTCGCGAAGCAGCGTCAGCTTGTGCTGAACCAGCGGGTGATCGACGACTGTGACGCCTTCCATGGATTCCTCCCGAATATCTCAAGTTGGAGCATGATCTTTTCGGAAAACCGGAAGTCCACTTTTCCGGATCATGCTCTAGAACACCGTGCCGTCGCTGATGACTTTGACCGGCGGCGAGCCGTCCGGACCGCAGTTCGCGCGCAATGCGCGACCGGCCGCCCACGTTCCGCCTTCCAGACACCTTGGCAAGCGGAAGCGTGGTGGCGTCCATGTCTAGCTTCTGCCGGACAATCTCGGCCAGCCGGTCGAGCAGGGCGACGGTCAGAGCGCGCCATTCCACGACAAGAGGTGAGCCAACATCGTGCTCGCGTGCCGCATCCGCCGGATCGCGAAAAGTAAGCACCCCGGTATCCACGAACAGTCCGCCGTTGCGATACTCCGCGAGCCCGGTCAGGCCGTCGATGTCGGTGACGGTGATGCCGGCCCGTTGCAGCGGCTCGATCAGCGAATAGGCCAGCCACTGCGATAGCTTGTGCAGCGGCATCAAGTTCGCTGGTCGCGTCCGCTGTCGTCAGCGCCGGGTGTTTCCAGCAATCGCCAAGCGGTACGCCGCCGAGCGTCAGCCGCGACGGCCAGATCGGGCCGAAATGGAGAAGCAGTTCGGAGAGGATCGTCGCCGCCGGAAGCGTCTTGTCCATCGCCAGGGCGGCGAGATGATCAAATAACCCGCCGGGACGCGGCACATCGCTTATTGGCGAAAATCGTCCGGCTTTGCCGCGACGCAGCCACCCAGGCGACGCAGCAGATCGGCGCGGCCTTCGACGCCGACAAGCGGATTGGCAATCCGAGACCTGAAATCCGCTGCGAACGGCGTCGTTCGTCAGGTGCATCATCCTTCGGCGTCAGCTTGCAGCGGCTTGCCAGCGATTTGACGAAAATGCGCCGCTCGTGAACATATCGAGACTTGCCAGCGCCAGCCCTTCGGAACGGCCGATGGCTTTTCTTGATGCCGGATCGCGATAGTGCCATTGCGGTCCGGCGCCGGCATCGAGCAGTACACTGATGATCGCGAGATCGAAGGCAGCGCGCGCCCTGCGCGGCAGGATCAGGCCATTGCGTCGCACGATCGATGCGCGCCCAGCGATCAGTTCCTTCAAAAACAAAGTGCCGCCAGCGCGAGTGAAACGGCACGTCGAGCGACGGGTAGGCTTTGCGCGTCGCCGCTAGCGTGCGCTCGGCAGCATCCGGAAGCCGCGTGAGGTCAACGCGGAAATTCGGCAGCTTGTCGTCAAGTCCGATGGCCAGCATCCGATGCGCTCGTTCGCGAACGGCTTGAGCGTTCAAAAGCGAATACGCAGCGGCCGTTTCGGGCGTCACAACGAATTCCAGGCTGGCGATCAGTACTTGTTGAGATCACGGCCGACGGTGTCGGCGATGTCTTGCGGCTTCTGCGGCTGCGGCGTGTAATAACCGGCAGCCTTCTTGGCCTCGATCTCGACGTGGGCATCGGCGGGCACAAGTTCGTCCGGGATCGCGACGCGCTCGACGATATCGACGCCCTGATTGACCAGCGCATCATGCTTCATGTCGCTCATCGAGACGAACCGATCGATGCGCTTGATGCCGAGCCAGTGCACTGGCGTCCGGCATCAACTGCTGGAAGCGGGCGTCCTGGACGCCGGCGACGCACTCGGTGCGTTCGAAATATTGCGCGGCCGCGTCGCCGCCTTCCTGCCGCTTGCGCGCATTGTAGACAAGGAATTTTGTCACCTCGCCGAGAGCGCGGCCTTCCTTGCGGTTGTACATGATGATGCCGAGCCCGCCGGTTTGGCCGGCATGGGCGCATTCCTCGATGCCGTGAATGAGATAGGGACGGCAGGTGCAGATATCCGAGCCGAACACGTCCGAGCCATTGCACTCGTCGTGGACGCGGCAGGTGATCTGCGTGCGCGGATCATTGAGTTTCGCCACGTCGCCGAACAGATAGATCGTGGCGCCGCCGATCGGCGGCAGAAACACCTGCAAGTCCGGCCGCGTGACCAGTTCAGGGAACATGCCGGCGGTCTGCTCGAACAGCGCGCGGCGCAAATCGTTTTCGGTGGTGCCGAAACGCTCGGCGATGCCGGGCAGATACCAGACCGGATCGATGGCGACCTTGACCACGGAGATGCTGCCATTTTCGTGAACAACCTCGCCGTCGTTTTTCAGCCGGCCGGCGGCAAGCGCGCTCTGCATTTCCGGCAGATCGAGCCGGGCGCGGGTGATCGCGATGGTCGGGCGGATATCGATGCCTTCGGCAATCTCGGTCTTGAAATTCTCGGCGACCAGATGACCCCAGGGATCAAGCGAGACGATACGCTGCGGTTCGCTCCATTGCGGAAACGGTCCGATGGTCGCAGCAGGAAACGTGTTGGTCAGATCGGGGCGGCGGATCGGATCGAGCGCGCCGGAAGAGACCGCAAGCGCGCGATAAACCGCGTAAGAGCCGCCGTGGCTGCCGATGACATTGCGATCCTGCGGCCGCGACACGGTGCCGATGATCGGTCCGCGCTCGCGCGCGGTCTTGGCGCCCCAGTGGATGGGGAATTGCAGCTTCGCTCCGGGCTCCGGATGTGAGGTGAGCCGGATGTGATCAGAACGATTGGAACGGTTCATGACCCGAATCCCAAAAGGCAGAAGACCCGCCACGAAGGCGGGCCGATCTGCCGTCAACTTTTGTAATTCGCCCGGGGCTTTCCCGTGCGCAATTTGGAATTATAGCGGCTTCACAAACAGATACAACAACAGCAAGACCGCATCGTTACCAAATAAAAATAGGGCTTTTACGGCCCTATTCAAGGGGAACGCCGCGCTTCTCCGGGATGAGGAAGGCGGTTGCCACGATATCGAGCAGATAGATCGTCGCCAGCAGCGCGATCGCCACCGTAAACGAATAGGATACAGCGAGCGCGCCGATCACGAACGGACCAAAGCCGCCGATACCGCGTCCGAGATTGAACAGAACGTTCTCCGCGGTGGCGCGGGCTTCGGTCGGATAGAGCTCCGACAGCAGTGCCCCGTAACCGCCAAGCATGCCGTTGACGAAAATGCCCATGACAGCGCCACCGATGAGGAGCGCGGTCGCATCTGTCAGTTGCGAATAGACCAGCACCATCACAAACGCGCCGGCCTGGAACGTGAAGAGCGCAGGGCGGCGGCCGACGCGGTCGGCAAATTCGCCAAAGACGACGATGCCGAACGCCATGCCCAGCACAGTGACAGCGGTCCACAACGCCGATTGCGTGAGCGTGTAGTGGAACTGCGTCGACAGATAGCTCGGCAGCCAGATCATCAGGCCGTAGTAGCCAAAGTTTTGCACCGAGCAGAGGATGAACATGCCGAGGCTGATGTTGCGCGTCTCGGCATCCTTCACCAGCACGCCAAGCGGCATCGTGCGGCGTTCTTTGGCTTGATTGACGAAAATCTGCGGCTCGCCGACATAGAAGCGGACTGCGAAAGCGATGAGGCCGGGAACGAGGCCCGCAATGAACATGCCGCGCCAGCCGATGACCGGAAGCAGGATCGGAGTTACCAGGGCCGCGATCAACACACCGGCCTGCCAGCCGAGGGCGACGTAAGTGCAGCCGCGTGCCCGGTACTTGGCCGGCCACGCTTCGGCAACAAGCGTCATGCCGATGCCAAACTCGCCGCCAAGCCCGAGGCCGGCAATGGTGCGATAAGCCAGCAAGTCCCAGTAGCCTTGGGCGACGGCGCCAAGCCCGGTAAATATCGCGAACAGCAGGATGGTCCAGGTCAGCACGCGGACCCGGCCGTAATAGTCGCTCAGGATGCCGAACACGATGCCGCCGACGACCGCGCCAATCAGCGTCCAGGTGATCAGCGATCCGGCCTGCGGCGGCGTGAGATGCAGTTCGGCGGAAATTGCGCGCAGCATGAAGCCGAGGATGAGCAGGTCGAACCCGTCCATCGCATAGCCGATGGTGGATGCGGCGAGTGCCTTACCGGCGGAAGAACTGATGCGATCGTTGGATTGGGAAAGTTCCGCTTGTGCTGCAGTCATCAGACGCTCCCCTCGTAGCCTCGATAGAGTGTGCCGCCATTGGGCGGGGCCCTTCAAGCCTGCCTGTTCATAACGGCCGGCGGCTTTGGATCTAAGACGATGTTACTGCAGTCGCGAGACCGTCGTGCTCAGTGATTTGTTCCAGCGCACGGCCTTTGGTTTCGATGCCGATTAGCCACAGCGCAATTGCCGAGATCAGATAGGCCACCGCGAACGTGTGCAGCACGTAGGCGCCGACGCCGTAAGCCAGCATGAAGCCGACGACGGTGGGCGCCAGGAATGAGCCGATGCGGCCGATGCCGAAGAACCAGCCGACCGCAGTCGCGCGCAAATGCGTTGGGTGCAATTCGCTCACATAGATGCCGGTCGCGCCATAGACGCCGGGATTGACCCAGCCAACGGCTGCCGCGGCGAAGTACAACCACATGCCGCTCGCCATGGCGAACCACAGATGAAAGAAAGCACCGACAAAAAAGTAGAGGAACAGCACCGGCCGGCGACCGTAACGATCGATCAGGAAGCCGCAGGCTGAATAGCCGACGACCGCCGAGAGTGCCTGCACCAACTGGAAGACAATTGCCTGCGTCAGCGGAATGCCGCGTTGCTGCAGGATCGTCGGCAACATGAACAGGATGCCGTTCGAGGCCCAGAGAAAGCCAAACGAGACGATCCATAGCAGGATCGTGTTCTTGGCCCGGCCGGGCGCAAGTAATTCAAACACCGTCACCTTGGTTTGCGTGCCGACCTCAGGACGGAGAGTGGGTATCGATTTGATTTCCTCCGTAGTCAGCGGACGGCCGATCGACTGCTGTTCGATCTCGGCGACAGTCCGCTCAGCCTCCTCGACGCGCCCTTTGCTCAAAAGGTAGCGCACCGATTCCGGCATGTAGCGTCGAACAAAAAACAGCAGAATTGCTGGAACGACGCCGACCGCAAAGAGGCCGCGCCAGCCCCAATTCGGAATGATGGAAAGACTGAGCGCGGCGGCCAAAACCAGGCCGACCGGGAAGGCCGCCATGATGTTGCCGGTCATGCCGCCGCGAATGCGGCCGGGGCTGAATTCCGAGCTCAGCGTTAGCGTGACCGGCACTTCGCCGCCCAAGCCGAAATTTGACAGGAACCGAAATACGACCAGCGATGCGATGTTCCACGACGCCGCGACGAGTGCGGTGAAGACGGCGAATAGGCCGACGGTTGCCTGGAATGATGTGCGCCGGCCGATGTAGTCGGAGATCGTGCCCCAGAACAGCGCGCCGAGGAACGCGCCGATCAGGCCGGCGGTTGCCAGCAAGCCGGCCTGTGCTGGCCCTAATCCGAATTCCTTCGCGATCGGCGGCAACGCCGCGCCGAAAATCGCGAAGTCGGTGGCGTCGAGCATGATGCCGAAAAACGCGAGAATGAAAAAATTGCGATGCCACTTCGAGAATGGCAGGCGCTCAAGGCGCGCGACAAGTTCTGCAGACTTCTGCTGATCGTCAGCCATGTTTCCCCCGGCACCACCGCCGCGTTTACGTCGCGGCGCATTTCGTTGGCCGGGAGACTGCTATAGGGGATTTACGATGACAAGTGCGCTTTCTCGAGCATCACGTGGATGCCCTTTGAGCCGTTCACCACTTGCGTGACACGTAAATCGGCTGCGAGGCTGCACAGCGTATAAGCGTCTTCGCGCGATAGATTAGTGCGCGCGCAAATCAGCTTGATCATGTTGCGCAACGCGATCACCACGGCGTCGTCAAGATCGGGATCGAACGCCATGGTCATGATGTGGGTCGGTGTCTCGGCCATCGGCCATTCCAGCGACATGTCCTTGCGCACATGCAACTCGAACGTGCCGATGAGTCCGGTCTCGATCGCGGTGATGCAAACCTCGCCGTCGCCTTGCACGCCATGGCCGTCACCGACCGAAAACAGCGCGCCGTCGACATGGATCGGCAGATAGAGCGTCGTGCCGGCGACCAGTTCCTTGTTGTCCATGTTACCGCCGTTTCGCCGCGGCGGGGGCGAGGACACTGGGCCCCACGCGTGCGGCGGCGCCACCACCATGATGCCAAAGAACGGTTTGAGCGGCAGTTCGAGACCCCACGGCAGCTTGCCGACCATGCGCTTGCGGTCCATCGGAATATGGATGGTCCGCATCCGGTCAAAGTCGTCGGGCAGGGCGCCGCCAAGCGGCCGGATAGTGTTGTAGCCCCAGTCATAGTGCAGATCGATCGCCTTGATGCGGACCTCAAGCACCTGTCCGGCTTTCGCGCCGCGTACGGCAACTGGGCCAGTCATGATGTGCGGCCCGCCAAGTTTGGGCTGCACCTTGGCGTTAATCTGGTAGAGGGAGTCCGGCACCGTGAGCCCGGATTTCTTGTCGGGGAGAGCTCGTGTATCTCCCGAGACAGTCGAGATCGTCACTTCATCGCCCGGATCGATAGTGATGAGCGGCTTCAGGTTGGCGTCGAAATAGCCCCAGTGCACCGTTTCGGGTCCAGCCTCCAGGCGATGAGTAGCCATCTCGCGCGCGCTCCTTAGTTGCCGGCGTCGAGCACGTCGGCGATCCAGTCGAACATGAAGTGCAGGCCGATGGTCACATCATCGACCTGGCAGTGATGGAAGCCGCCTTCCTCGCGGGTGAAGACCTTGAGGGTCTTTTGTTTCGAGCCCGAGGATTCATAAAGCCGCTGCGCGAGCGCGACAGGAATTTGCTCGTCGCCTTCGCCATGCATGACAAGAAACGGACAGGTCATCTTTTGCACGATGCCGTCGAGGCGGAAACCTTCCAGCTTTTTCATCGCAGCCTCTCGGCCTTCCACGCCCAGCACCCATTCGAGATGTTTGGGCGGCACCGAAAGCGACGGCACCTTGCCTGAATCCAGCAACTCGAACCGGCGCCTCCAGGTTTCATGGAAATCCCACATCGCACCCCACGCGACGCAGCAGGCAAAGCGCTGCTCGAGCGAACCGGCGCGCGGCGCGTAGTAGCCGCCGAGGCTCAGCGCCATCACGCCGATGCGCTTCGGATCGAACTCACTGCGGCTCGCGAGATATTCATAGACCGGCGTGGCGTAATGCTCGGTCTCGGCGATCAGCGGCAGATTGCGGAATCGTACGCTTTCGCCGTTGCCGGGACCATCGACAATCAGGCAGCCGACGCCGCGCGCGGCAAGGTCGGGAATGCCGTAGCCGTATTGCAGCTCCTTGGTGACGTCGAAACCGTCGAAGTAGACCATGGCCGGAGCCGGACGGCCGCGCGTGACTTCCGGATCGGGATGGACCAGTAAGCCTGGAAGGCTTGCGTCGCCGTAGGGGATTTCCACGGACTCGACTTGCGGGCGGCGCAGGATCGCGGTGGCTTCCTTAAACAGGCCGACCGATTTCGCGTAGATGTCCATGCTCCGCTGCGAACGCGGATGAACGAAACGTTCGCCGGTCTGGTAATAGCGGCAGGCGCGCATGAAACATGACGCGGCGGTGAGGCGATGGCCGGCGCGCTCGGCATCCCGGCCGCGCGCCGAAATCTTGTCGCCCATGCGGGTCCATTCCTCGAACCACGCATCGTCGTTGCCGACTTTGTCCTTCAGCGCCAGGCCGACGCGATTGACCTCGTCGATCTCAATGCCGAGCCAGGGCGCTGCGGAGAGACAAATCAGAAGCCCCATCGACCAGCGATAGCTGTCCGGAAAATAGCGGAAAGCGAGATCGTCTTTCACATCGGGCATTGAGTTCCGTCCTGACGTCAAATGTTGTCTTCGCCGCCTGCGTCGCCGAGATCGGTGTCGGCAAACAGCTCTTCGAGCTTCATCATACGGCTGATCAAGCCCTGCTGATGGCAATAGCGCAGCACGGTCTCAAGATTTTTGCGATTGGCGTCGCCGAGACCATAAACCCAAGGGTCGGAACCTAGCACGTCGAGCTGTTCTTCCCATGCGGTCCGCACCCAGGCGAGCGGTGCGACGCGCGGATTGGCGATCCGGCGATAGGCCAACGCCTTGGCCTGATCGAAGGCTTTGACCAGGTTGGTCGCGACCCACGGGTACTTGTCGATGATCTCCTGCCGGATCGCATTGACGTGCATGATCGGGAAGATGCCGGTGTTCCGGAAGAACTCGATCTCGATGTCCTTGTAGTTCGGGAACAGCCGTACGATGCGTTTGTCGCCTTGCTGAAACAGCTTCGGCAGGTCCGGTGACAGCATCGCCGGGATTTCACCTTCGGCCAACATGACATCAAGCCGCTTGCCGGCAGGTGCCATCTCGATCTTCAAGCCCTTGGGTGGGGTGAATTCGAAATCCTCTTCGCGTTCGACTACCCACGTGCACTGCTGGTGCGGAACGCCGTAATACTGTTCGAGGATGCCGCGCATCCAGATATTGGAGGCCGGCTGAAAGTTGGTGCCGCCGATCTTCTTGCCGATCAGGTCTTTCGGCTCGCGAATGCCCGAACTGGCGTTGACGAAAACAAAGCCCTGGCGGAACCGCCGATGCAGGAACACCGGGATGGCGGTCAGCGGCTCGCCGCGGTCGCGGGCCATGTAGTAGCCGCCGATATTGATTTCGCAGACGTCGAACTCGGTCTTCCGCGCCATCCGCCAGTGACGCTCTTTCGAGCCCATGCCGGTGAGCATTACGAGTTCGATACCGTCGGCCTGCACCGCGCCCTCACTCAAGGCCCGGACGATCTCGTAGTCGCCGCAAGCGACGGTCAATTTCAGTTTCGCCATTTCCCTGCGTTTCCCCGATGAAGCGGATCGGAGTTAGCGGCAGGCGGGCCGCGGATGTCAATCGGCCGCGCGGATGGGGCCAGCTCCAAGTCGGATCCGACCGCTTAAGTTTCTTCAATCAAAAGGGCGCCGGCCAAAGCCGGCGCCCCAGGTCGATTGCACTTACAGAGCGATCAGTTTCCGGCATTGATCTCGGTCTGCAGCGCTGCGGCGTTTGCCGCTTCGTTTTGCTGCTCCGCAGCCGCCATGGAGGCCGTCAAAGCGTTTTCGTCGTTCAGGCTTTGCTGAGCGGCAGCAGCCGCAGAGGCGGCGGCCGCGTCGCTCGCGCTATTGTCTATCGGCGTCGAGGGGCTCGGAGAGTCAAAGGTCGGATCATACCCACCGTACGAGGTACCGGACGACCCGTGCGACCCTGCCTGCCTCATCGCACTCTGCACGATGCCGGCATATTGCGGCGGCACCATACCGAGCACCGCTCCGACCAATTGTCCGACGTTGATGCCCGGTCCGGCACCAAAATGCCCGCCGACTGCATACGAATAGGCAGGCTGTGCTGCGGCATTGTACCTCCCGATCGCTTGCCGGTTCGGGCCCGCCGCGGGCGTGTAATACGGATAGGGCGGAACTGCCGCGACGTCGACACCCAGCCGGGACGCGGCTGGTGGCGTTGCTCTTGCCTTGACGTGCGCGGTGGCCGCCATCGCGTTTCCGCCCAGGGCGAGCGACGCCAGAACAAGACCAGTCGAGATGAAGGATTTCTGGATAAGCGATTTCATGGCACTCTCCTTGTTTGGTCGGTTGAGCCGACGAGAATCCAGGACGCTGTATGATTGAGGTTATGCCGCGCGGTTGAACGGCGGATGGCCGGCGGATTAATTGCGGTTCACAATTGGTAAGCCGGTAGCGAAAAACGAAAACGTGAGCGCGGCGGATTATCGCCAGCGGCCGAACCGTAGCTCGGCGCGGCGGACGATTTCGTTGAGTGCAATCGCCATTGCCGCCAGCATGGCGATGAGACCGAACAGCTTTGTCGGATCGAAGTTTTCCGTGAACATCGTGGTGAAATGCCCGATGCCCGCGGTCGAGACATAAAGCTCGGCCAGCAGCACGCCCAGCAGCACGCCGGTCATGCCCAGCCGCATGCCGGCAAAAAAGCTCGGGATCATGTGCGGAAAGATCACGTGACGCAGAATTTGCCAGCGGCTGGCGCCCATGGAGCGTGCGCTGGTCATCAGCACCGGTTTCATGTTCTGCACGCCGGCAATGATGGTCACCATGATCGGAAACATGCCGTGGGTCACGCCGAATGCGATCTTTGACGGCGCGCCGATGCCGAAGGCGAGAATGAAAATCGGCAGGATGGTGATCTGCGGCAGGCCGTAAAGCAGAAGAATGATCGGCGTCATGCTACGGCGGGCGAACGGCTGCAGGCCGACCGCGAGGCCAATCGTGAGACCGATGACGACAGCGATGGCGAACGCGACGGCGAGCTCAAAGAACGTGAGCCGCAGCGCGGCGGGTACGCCCGGCGTATTCCATACCGCGCCAAGCGACGCGAATACCCGCGACGGCGGGCTGATGAACATCTTGTCGATGAACCAGCGCGCGGCAATCTCCCAGATCAGCAGAATCAGCGCGATGACGCCGATGCGGGCGACGCCGGGATGGCGGAGCAGGAAGGCGTTCATGCCCATCGCCTGCCGCGCGCTTCGAGATAGGAGACGACACCGTTGAGAACCGCCGCGATCACGACAACGAAGGCGATGTAGGCGAACATCCGCGCCATATCCATGCCTTCGGCAAGCTGGACGATGTGGTGGCCGAGGCCAGCAAGCGAAGCAATCGTTTCGCTGCCGATGATGGACAGAAGCGCCACCGTGAAGCCCATGCGCAGCCCGGACAGGATCACCGGAAGCGCCGCTGGCACCAGCACATAACGAAAGAGCTGGCTGTTGGATGCGCCCATCGACCGCGCGGCAGTGACAAGTGTCCGATCAACATTGCTAAAGCCGGCGATGGTGGAGATCACGATCGGGAAGAAACTGATCGTCGTTCCGAGTGCGATCTTCGACGCCGGTCCCAACCCGAAGAACAGCACGTAAAGCGGAAGGAACAGGATGATCGGTATCGAATAGATGCCGGCGAACAGCGGATCGAAGACGCGAACGGTGTAGCGCGAGCGGCTGACAAAAAAGCCGACGAGGGTGCCGCTGGTGGTGGCGAGGACAAAGGCCACGGCAAGCTCGGTGAGCGTCACCCGCAGGTCTGGCAGATATTCACCGCTGCGCAGCACGTCGAGAAGCTGCTGCCACACCGCGACGGGGTTCGGCAGCAACAGGCGATTGACGCCCCAGCGGGTGGTCGCAACATACCAGAGCGCAAGCACTCCGGCGAGAAAGCCGATCTGTACCAGCCGGCTACCGATACTTTGGCTTTGCCCGTTGCGTCGCGCCATCAGGCGCTCCCGCCGCGCGTCGCCGACACGGTCTTGCGGATTTCGTCATGCAACAATTCATAGAGCTCGTTGCGCAGCGCGGTGAATTTTTCCGACGTCACGAATTCCGGCTTGCGGGGATGCGGCTCGTCGACGCGAATGATCTTCTTGATCGTACCCGGCCGGGCCGAGAATACGGCGACGCGATCGGCAAGGAACACCGCTTCGCCCAGGCTGTGGGTGACAAAGACGATGGTTTTTTCGGTGCGCGACAGCAGAACTGAAAGATCCTCGCCGAGGATCATGCGCGTCTGTTCATCGAGCGCGCCGAATGGCTCGTCCATCAGCAGAATACCGGTTTGTAGCGATAGCGCGCGCGCCAGCGCCGCGCGTTGCCGCATCCCGCCGGAAAGCTGGCTGGGATAGTGGTTGGCGAACTCGGTCAGGCCGACAGCCTCAAGCGATTGCCGGGCGCGCGCGTCGTGTTCGGACTGCGGCACGCCCTGAAACAGCATGCCGAGCCGCACATTTTCGATCACCGTATTCCAGGGAAACAGCGCATTCTCCTGGAACACGAAGGCGAGATCGTGCGGCATCGGACCGCGCACGGGCTTGCCCGCGACTTCGACGTTGCCGGCGGTCGGCGTCATCAGCCCGCCCATGACATTGAGCAGTGTACTTTTTCCGCAGCCGCTCGGGCCGATCAGGCAAAGCAACTCGCCGCGATTGATGTCGAGCGATGTGTCGAGCAGCGCACGCACATGCTGTGCGTCGCCAGCCTCACCAAACTGGTGCGAGACGTTCTTGACGCGAACTGCGAGATCACCTGCCGTCATTTCGACAAATACGCTTCGGTGTACAATTGGGTCATGTCGGGCTTTGTTGGGAGGAGTTTCATATCGACGAACGAGTCGGCAAGAATATCCAGCGCCTTTGGCTTGAATTTTCCTTCGCGGCTCATCGTCGGCATAGTGTCATCGTAGATAGCGTTGGCCACGTTTGCCGAGATATCGAGTTGTTTGGCGGTAACAGCGACGATTTCCGATTTATGATCGTGCATATAGCCGATCGTCTCGAACCATCCCACCAGAAATGTCCGTAATGCATCCGGCTTGTTCGCAATCAGGTCGGTGCTGGCGTAGATACAACTCGAAACGAAGTCCGGAAAGTACTCGCCGAAGTTCACCAGAATGCGTCCGTTTCCGGTCTCGACAAATTTCTCGACGGTGACGCTGTCGGTCGTAGTGCCCTCGATCTGATGCGTCATCAGCGCCGCGATCTGCGCCTCCGATGCGCCAAGCGGCGTGATCTTGATGCCGTCATCGCCCCAGCCGAGGCGGTGCGACAGTTGCTGCGTCAGCCAGAAGGTGAGGGAGCCCGCGCCGGATACGCTGACAGTATGCCCTTTCAGATCCTGAGCGGTCTTCAGGGGGCTATCCTTAAGTACGGTCAGCATGACGATGTTTGGCGCACCGCTAAAGACCGCGACCGCCTTCATCGGCGCGCCTTTGACGATGGATGCCAGCGAAGGGCAGCCGCCGAGCGCGATGTCGAGGCCACCGGCGCTCATCGCCTGCATTTCCTTCGCGTCGCCGGCGAAAGTGCTGATGTCCAGATCCAGGCCGTGCTTCTTGAACAGGCCGGCGTCGACACCGATGTCGGCCGGCAGGAAGGCGAACTGCTTGGCTTGTGATTTACCGACACGCAGGGTGGTCTGGGCATGTCCTGAAACGGGAGAGAGCGGACCGAACAGCGCCACGGCGGCAATGATCGCCGCGCATCGCGTCCTCCATCGCGCAACCATCGGCGTCCCCCTCACGCTACTTCCCGGCAACATACACTTATTTCGGCAGATACGCTTCGGTCAGCAGCTTCGACATATCGGGCTTTTCGGGCAACGCCTGCATATCGACAAACGACGTCGCCAGCACATCCAGGGCCCTTGGACTGAAGTGCCCATCCGTGCTCAGGATCGGCATCGTGTCGTCATAGCTCGCGGCGGCGACTGCTGGAGAAAGGCCGATCTGTTTAGCGGCGACGTCTATCGTTTCCTGCCGGTGGTCGCGCATATAGGCGATGGTTTCAAACCAGCCTGCCAGGAAAGCCTTGAGCGCATCCGGGTTTCCGGAAATCAGACTGTCGGCTGCGTATATGACGTGGACGTGGAAGTCTTTGACGCGGTCGCCGTACTTGACCAGAATCCGACCATCACCGGTTTCCATGAATTTGTAGACGGTGGCGCCGTCCGTCGATACGCCGTCAATCTGGTGAGTCCTCAGCGCCGCAATTTGTGTTTCCGCAGAGCCAAGCGGCGCAATCTTGATCCCGTTGTCGCCCCAGCCTTGAGCGCGCGATAGCTGCTGGGTCAGCCAGTACGTCAGCGAGCCAGCGGTCGAAACGCTGACAGTCTTGCCCTTGAGGTCGTCCGGCGACTGGATCGGACCATCTTTGAGCACGACCAACAGAATCGTGTTCGGCGCGTTGGCCTCGGCCGCCACCGCCTTCATCGGCACACCCTTGACGATGGTGGCAAAGGCCGGGCCGCCACCGAGCGCAACGTCAATACTGCCGGCGGCTACAGCCTGCATTTCCTTGGCGTCGCCCGCGAAAGCGCTGATTTCCAGATTGATGCCGTGCTTCTTGAAGATGCCGGCTTCGACGCCGACATCGGCTGGAACGAAGGCAAACTGGTTGGGTTGCGCCTTGCCGAGACGGAGCGTTGTTTCCGCGCTAGCGGGGCCTCCAACCATCGACAGACCAAGAAGTGTGGCGGCACAGATAATCAATTGCGATTTGATCATTCGCTTATCCATTCATTTCGGCAGGAATGCTTCGGTGTAGAGCTTGGTCATGTCGGGCTCGGCGGGAAGCACCTTCAGCTCGACATAGGATTTGGCAAGTGTATCGAGTGCTTTCTGATCGAACTTGCCGTCGTCGGAGAACATCGGCATCAGCTCATCATAAGTCTTGCCGTTGATCGTGTCGTCCTTGCCGATGACCTGTGTAGCAATTGTGACCGACTCAGGCTTGTGGTTGCGCATGAACGCGATCGATTCGAACCAGCCTTTGAGGAACGCGCGGATCGTGTCCGGTTTGGTCGCGATCACTTTGTCGGTCGCGTAGATGATATGAACGTGGAAATCTTTCACGATCTGGCCGAAGCGCGTGAGAATGCGCGCCTTGCCAAGTCTTTCCAGATCCAGGGCCGTCGATATATCGGTCACCACGCCGTCGATGTCGCCGCGCTCAAGGGCTGCAATTTGCGGCTGCATGCTGCCCATTGGCGCGATGTCGATGCCGTTCGGCCCCCAGCCTTGCTGTCGCGATGTTTCGCTGGTCAGCCAATAAGTCAGGCCGCCGACAGTGGACACGCTGACCTTCTTGCCCTTCAGCTCTGCCGCGGTTTTCGGCCCGTCCGGCCGGACGACGATCGTCAGATCGAGCGGTGCGTTGCCCATGACCGCAATCGCTTTGGTCGGCGCGCCTTTGGCGATGAACGCCATTGCCGGGCCAGAGCCAAGCGCAATGTCGAGACTGTCCGCGGCCATGGCCTGTTGCAGTTTGGCATCGCCGGCGAAGGCTATCTCGTCGATATCGATTCCGTTCCGTTTGTAGATGCCTTCATGCATTCCGATATCGAGCGGCAGAAAGGCGAATGACTCCGGCACCGCTTTGCCGACGCGGAGTGCTTCGGCCTGCACGGGGGGGGAAGAAAAGATGCAGACAAGCGCGGCGGTGAGCAGCGATGACGCGCGAACGAAACTCATAACACTCCCCAACGCCGGATGTTATTTTTTGGGCAGAAACGCTTCAGTATAAAGCTTGCTCATGTCGGGTTCTGACGGAAGCGTCTTCATCTCCACGAATGAGCGGCTTAATACCGCAAGTGCTTTCGGGTCGAAGTGCCCATCGTCGGTAAACATCGGCATCAATTCATCATAGATGCCGCTTGTGGTTTTCTCATCGGTGCCGGTTGCCTTCATCGCAATTTCGACCGACCTGGCCTTGTTGGCGCGCATGAAGGCGATGGTTTCGAACCAGCCCGCGAGAAAGCTCCTCAACGTATCCGGCTTCTGCGCAATCACTTTGTCGGTGGCGAAGATGACGTGCATGAGGAAATCCTTCGCCACGCCGCCGAACCGCATCAGGATCCGCCCGTCGCCGCGATCCACAAAATTGAGAGCGCTGCCGATCTCAACGACACAGGCGTCTACGGCGCCCGACTTCAAGGCGGC
Source organism: uncultured Alphaproteobacteria bacterium (assembly GCA_963807565.1). GTDB lineage: Bacteria > Pseudomonadota > Alphaproteobacteria > Rhizobiales > Xanthobacteraceae > BOG-931. The sequence goes on from CAWECH010000019.1 coordinate 108,474, forward strand.
AATGCGCGCACCATTCTCGCCGATCGGAACCTGGACGAAGCCGTCGTAGCCCCAGCCTTGCTGGCGCGAGACCTCGCTCATCAGCCAGTTGGTCGCCGAGCCGACCGTGGAGATGGCAACCTTGCGGCCTTTGAGGTCAGCCACGGTTTTTACGGAGCCGTCCGAGCGTACGACGACCGCGAACAACAGCGGCGGTCCGGCCATCGCGGCGATACCTTTAACCGGCGAGCCTTTGGCGATGAAAGCCATCCCAGGCCCGGAGCCGAGGCCGATATCGACCGCATCCGCGGCCATCGCCTGTTGCAGTTTGGCGTCGCCACCGAAGCCCGCGATCTCGAGATTGAGACCGTGCTTGGCGAAGATGCCAGCCTCCTGGCCGATATTGGCGGGTGTGAAGGAAAAGGACTCTCGTCCGGCATTGCCGACGCGAAGAAGTTCAGCCGCCGGAGCCGTGGTGGTCAGTGCGCCGGCGCATGCTCCCGCCACGATGAGTGACAGCAAAAATCTCATCGTTCCTCCCCCGGCGATATGACGTGCTTGTCTTTAGGCCGATCTTATCGCACTTCGCCGCTGTTCGGTCGCGGCTTGATCGAGCGTCAAATCGTCCCGGAGCACGACACCATAATGCTCCTCGGCGGCGCCGCGGGTGATGAACTCTTCCACCACGTCGTTTCGCACCAAGGCGGCGTCGCGCTCAAGCGGATTGCCCCAGCCGCCACCGCCGCCCGTGCGCACGATGACTTCCGCATTGACCGGAACGGGATAGTGCGGAGCGTCCATCGAGCGGAAATCGTTTTCGCCGGGCAATCGCAGCAGGAAATCGCCGTGGGTGCCGGGCTTGCCGCCCCAGATCCCCCAGGGCGGGCAATGCTCGCGTTTCGGGTGATCGAAATTCCAGCGGCCGTCGATCAGATTGCGCACGCAGGTATCGAGGCCAAGGCCGCCGCGATATTTGCCGGCTCCGCCTGAGTCGGTGCGCAAGCCGCGGCTCTCCACCACGACCGGACACTTCAACTCGATGCCTTCGATTGAGGCGTTGCGCACGTCACCCTGACAGACCGAGACGCTGCCGGATGCGCCGTCCTCAAACGGCCGGCCGCCCCAGCCGCCGCCTTCGATGCTTTGCACGACGAAGCGGCGCTTGGTTTTGGGATGTATGCCGAAGAATACGATCGAGCCGCCGAGCAGTCCGTGGTGACCCGCCGGCACCCGATCGCGCATCGCGTCACCGAGCGCGCGAATGATGGTGTCGACGACCGTCGGAACGATCACGCTCCAGCCCGCCATCGGCGCGGGGAAGCGCGCCATCATGATGTTGCCTTCGGGAATAATGACCTTGAGTGCGCGGAATGAACCTTCGTTGACGGGTTCGAGCGGGCCGGTCAGCGCCTTGTAAGCGACACGTGCCGCTGCATAGGTTCGCGAATTGACGCCGGCTTTGCGCTCGCCGGAGCATTTCGACAGGTCGATCGTCATGCCGCCGTGATCGATAGTGACTTGGGCGTGAATCGGAACCCGCTCATCGCGCTTGACGCCGTCATGGTCCAGAAACGAGCTGGCTTCGTAGACGCCGTCTTTCAGTTTTTCGACGACGTTGCGGCACTTGCGCTCGGTCTCGTCGAATATCTGCGAGATCGCGCCGAGGATGGTTGCCTTGCCGTATTTGTCGAATAGTTCGTCGAGGCGGCGTGTCGCGAGGCGGCAGGCCGCCATTTGCGATTTCATGTCGCCCAGCGATGATTCCGGGAAGCGGATGTTGTCCTTGAGCACGCGATAGAGCGTCTCGTTCACCTTGCCGGCTTCGTAGATCTTGAGCTGGTCGAGTTGCAAACCTTCCAGCCACGGATCGGCGACGCTCGGACCGGCGCCAAAGCCGGTGCTCATGCCACCGACGTCAATCCAGTGCGCGCGTACCATGGCGAACATCAAAAGTTCACCTTTGTAGAAGTACGGCATGTAGATGACGATGTTGTTGAGGTGCTGGCCGGCGACCGCCTGGTGATTGGTGATGATTACGTCGCCCGGCTTGAAGCCTTTGGCGCCATAACGCTTCATGGCGTCGGTGACGATGACGCCGAGATCGGCGACGAAGTGCGACACACCGCCGACGTTCTGGGAAATCAGCTGGCCTTCGGTATCGACCAGCGAGGTGCAGAAGTCGCGCACCTCATAAATCATCATGTTGTACGATGTCCGCTGCAGATCGGCCGACATCTCGTTGGCGATGGCCGGCAACGCATTGCGGATCACTTCCAGCGTGACGGCGTCGAGCGCCTTCTTGGCTGGTTTCTTTTTCGGAGCTTTTTTGGCTTTCTTGCTCATTTTGCGCCTCCGACGTCGATCAGAAGTTCGCCCGATTTTGCCACCACGCAGTTGTCCTTCTCGAACAGCACGGTGGTCGTGCCATGTTCCTCGATCAGTGCGGGTCCCTTGATGCGCGCGCCGGCGCCGAGATCGCGACGCTGATAGATCGGGCAGGAAACGGGTTTGCGGGAATCGCTCAGATAAACGTTTCGCTTGCGTGACGCCTTGCCGCCTTTGCCGGCGACCTTGGGGAATTTCAGTCGCGCTCGCTTGCCGATGGCGGCGAGACGGACATTGACCATCTCAACTGGCTCGTCGGGAGAATGGTGTGCGTAGCGATGCTCGTAAAGCGCATCGAACGCCTTGCGGATTTTCTGCCGGTCGCCACGCACAATCATGTCCCGCGTTACAGGGACCGACAGCGTAAATTCCTGGCCGACATACCTCAGGTCGAGCTCGATCTTGAGCTCGGCGTTCCGCGCGTGGCGCAGGCTTTTCTTGGCCTCCGCAGCCATCTCGTCGTGGATTTTGGTCAGCGCCGCGAAATCGACGCTGGCCAGATCGTAGTAGAAGGTGCGGGTGAAATCGTGCCGCTCGTCCGCAAGCAACATGCCGAGTGCGGAGAAGTGCGAGGGAAACAGCGGCACGATTACTTTCGGAATGTGCAGTTCGCGGGCGATGGCGCAGACGTGCAGTGGACCTGCGCCGCCGGAAGCAACCAGCACGAAGTCGCGGGGGTCGTAGCCCTTTTCGACCGACACCTCGCGCACCGCGAGTGACATTTTCAGGATCGCGATGTCGACAATGGCTTGCGCTGCGGCGACGATATCGAGCTTCAACGGCGTGGCGATCTTTTTCTCAATGCCGGCCTTGGCGCCGTCCGCATCGAGCACCATCTGGCCGCCAAGAAAATTATGTGGGTCGAGACGGCCGAGCACGACATTGGCATCGGTGATGGTTGGTTCCGTGCCGCCGCCGCGATAGCAGATCGGGCCGGGATCGGCGCCGGCGCTTTGCGGGCCGACCTTCAGTGCGCCGACATCGTCGATCCAGGCAATGCTGCCGCCGCCGGCGCCGACTTCGACGACGTCGATCATCGGCAACATGACCGGATGGCCGCTGGCATAGCCGCCGACATAGTAGCCGGGCGCCAGCGTTGGCTCGCCATCGCGCACCAGACTGGCCTTGGCGGTGGTGCCGCCCATGTCGAACGAAATCACGTTATCGAAGCCGAGCGTCTCGCCGACGCGCGCCGAAGCGATGATGCCGCCGACCGGGCCGGACTCCATCATGGCGACCGGGCGTTCAGTGGCGACCTCAGGCGTCATGACGCCGCCGTTCGAGCGCATGATCGAGAGGTTGCCTTTGAAGCCGACGCCGCTCAGGCTGTTGTGCAGGCTTTTCACATAGCCGCCGACCTTTGGCCCGATGTAAGCGTTGACCACTGTCGTCGACATGCGCTCGAACTCGCGGTACTCGCGCAAAATATCGTGCGACAGGGAAAGGTAAGCGTCGGGCAGCGCCTCCTTGACCATTTGGCCAACGATGCGTTCGTGGTCCGGATTGGCATAGGCGTGCAGGAGGCAGACCGCGACAGCTTCGACGCCTTCCGCAGCCAGCGCCTCACATGCTGCAGTGACGCTCGCTTTGTTCAACGGTCTGAACGCATCACCTGAGCCGAGGATGCGCTCTTCAACCTCGCGAGTAAGATGGCGCGGAACCAGAGGCTCGTGGCGGTGAAAGAACAGATTGTAGGCTTCCGGCCGGTTGCCGCGGCCGATGATGTACACGTCGCGAGTGCCGCGCGTGACGATCAATCCGGTCTTGGCGCCCTTGCGCTCGATCAGCGTGTTGATCGCTGTCGTCGAGCCGTGGATCAATTCGCCAATGACGCTGGCGTCGAGACCGCTCTTGCGGATGCAGTCGAGGATGCCTTGCGTCAGTTCATGGGGCGTTGTGAGGCTCTTGGCCTCGACGAAACGACCGGCCTTGTCGTCAAAGCCAACAAGGTCGGTGAATGTCCCCCCGATATCGATTGCTACTGTTATCATCGGGGCCGCACACTATTGGTTTTTTCGCCGAATACAACGCTCTCCGATCGGCAATATCCCCGCTAGTGCTTGCGCCGCATCTCGTGCGAGGAGTTGACGGTCGCGTGCAGATTGCGCGCGAATTCGACTGCTCCGAAGACCGCCATGTCGGGTGCGGTTTTCACGTATTCCTTCACACCATAGATTGCCGGCCGGGGTGCCTTCAGGATAGCCGCACACAGCGTGTCTACCGCGGCATCGAGCTTTGCTGCGGGTACGACGTCGCTGACGATACCGAAGCTCAGCGCGCGCTCCGGAGTGATTTCGGCTTGTGAATAGACCAGATAGCTCATCGCCTTGCGCGGCACGCGATCGACAAAAGACGACATCACCATGGTCGGCAGGATATTGTGTGCCATTTCCGGCACCTGAAAGACGGCTTGATCGCTGGCCAGCGTAATGTCGCACGCCGCCGCGATGGCGCAGCCGAAGCCGAGGGCGCGGCCCTGCACGACGGCGATAATCGGGATCCTGGCATTGCGCATGGCGCCGTAGCAGTTGAACACGACGTCGCTGAAATTGCGGCGCTCGAGCGCGTCCGGATCCTGTTTCGGCGTCGATCCCATCACCGCACGGCCAATACAGAAGTCCTTGCCGGCGCCACGCAGCACGACAATATCGGAATTTTTCTCGGCCCCCTCGATGATGCCGGTGAGCTCTGCGACCATCTCGTCGGAAACGGCGTTGCCGCGGTCTGGTTGATTCAAGGTCACGCGCAGGATCGCACCGTCTTGTTTGGTCAGGACGTCAGCCATAATCACTCCTTGTTATTTCTTCGACTCGTGGATCGCCCGCCAAACGCGTTCCGGCGTTACCGGCATTTCGATATGGGTGACGCCGAACTCGGCCAGCGCATCAACAACGGCATTGACGACGGCGCCGAGCGCGCCGGTCGTGCCGCCTTCACCTGCGCCGCGGACGCCAAGCCGGTTGGTTGGCGACCAGAGTTCGCTGATATCGGTGGTGAATGACGGCAGCATATCGGCGCGCGGCATGGAGTAATCCATGAATGACGCCGACAACAGCTGCCCTTCTGCATCATAGGAGCAAAGCTCCCACAGCGCCTGCCCAATGCCCTGCGCCGCGCCGCCGTGGGTTTGGCCGTCCACGACCATCGGATTGATGGCCTGTCCGACGTCGTCGACGCAGGTGTATTGGATGATCTCCAGCTTTCCGGTCTGCGGATCGATCTCGACCTCGCAAACGTGCGCGCCATACGGGAAGCCAAGCTGCTTGATCGTCTCGTCGGAAGTCGCGTCGAGCGCGCCGCGCAGTTCCTCCGGCAGCGCCTTGCCGTCTGCAGCCGCCGCGGCGGCACTCGTAAAGCCCAACCGAACGGTCGGTGCCTTTGACGGTGAAGCGTCCGGCCGCGAAGCCGATGTCTTCTTCGGCGGTCTCCAGCATGTGCGCGGCGATCTTCTTGCCCTTGTCGATGATCATGTCGGAAGCGTTGCCCATGACAATGCCGGCAAGCCGCATCGAGCGGGCGGAGTGCGAGCCACCGCCTTCCTTCACAATGTCGGTGTCACTTTCGTTGATAAAGACATCCCCGAACGGAACGCCGAGCCATTCGGCGACACATTGCGCGAAGGTTGTCTCGTGGCTTTGACCGCTGGAGAGCGTGCCGACAACGACATCGACGCGCCCTTGCGGATGCACAGTGATATCGGCGCGCTCGCGCGGATAGCCGCCGGTCGTCTCCAGGTAGGAGCAGAGGCCGATACCACGCAGCCGTTTGCGCTTGCGTGCTTCGGCGCGGCGCTTTTTGAAACCGGACCAGTTGCCGAGTTCCATCGCACGGTCCATCACCACGCGATACGTGCCGCTGTCGTAAACGATGCCTTGGGGATTTTTGTAAGGGAATGCTGAAGGCGGAATGAGATTGCGTTTGCGCAACCCGACACGGTCGAAACCGTGCTCTTGCGCTGCTTTGTCGACCAGCCGCTCGATTACATAGATGACTTCCGGCCGTCCGGCGCTGCGGTAGGGTGTCGTGCACATCGTCGTCGACAGCACGGCGCGGGCGCTGACATGGGCAACCGGGATGCGATAGCCGGATGTGCAAAGGCCCACGCCCTTGACCAGCGGCACGTAAGAGCCGCTATGCGCTCCGACGTTGCTGAGGTTTTTGGTACGAAGTGCGAGAAACCGGCCGTCTGCATCCAGCGCAAGTTCAGCGGAGACGGTCAGATCGCGTCCCATATAGTCGGAGGTGAATGCTTCGCTACGGTCGCAAGTCCATTTGACCGGCCTTCCGACACGGCGTGACGCCCACACGACAAGAGCAAACTCCGGGAAAAAGCTGTTCTTGGTACCGAAATTGCCGCCGATCTCTTTGGCGATGACCCGAACCGACTCGAACGGCACGTCCATGATCGCCGCAATTTCTTTCTTCTGACGAACGATGCCGCCAGAACCGGCATAGAGCGTGTAGCGCTGCGTCGCCGGATCGTAGATGCCGACTGCGGCGCGCGGCTCCATCGGCACGCCGGTGACGCGATTGACCCAGGTGTCGAGCCGCGTCACGTGAGCAGCGTGCTTGAATACTTCGTCGACCGCTTTGGCGTCACCGACTTCGGCGTCGATCATGATGTTTGGAAGATCGTCGTAGATGCGCGGCGCACCGCTTTCCACCGCTGCTTTGGCGTCGATCAAAGCCGGCAACGGTTCGTAATGGACAACGACTTTTTCGGCGGCATCCTTGGCTTGGGCTACGGTCTCCGCCACGACGAAAGCGACGGCGGCCCCGACATGGCGGGCACGATCAATCGACAGAATATGGTGCGGCGCGGCAGGGACCGGTGAGCCGTCCTTGTTATGCAACACGATGTCCGGGGCGGTCCCGGGTGCGGCGAGATGCGGGATGCGCTTGAGTCCGTCGGCCACGACGTCAGCGCCAGTCAGCACTGCCAGTACACCCGGCATTGCCTTGGCGGCCTCGGTTTCGATGGAACGGATCAGCGCATGGGCGTGCGGCGAACGCACCACGGCACTGTAGACCTGTCCAGGGAAGTTGAAATCGTCGCTATAGCAGCCGCGGCCGGTGACGAGGCGCGCGTCTTCCTTACGTCGTACAGTCGATCCGATGCCTGCGTTCATGATGGCGAAAAGTACAAGCTAAGTGTGTGGCGGGATGCGGATATTCTCACAGTGCTGCGCGCGGGGCTACCCGGTTTGCAGCTACTCCTAGTCGCGGCCCATGCGCTGGCGGCAATGGTTTTTTGCTCGTTCCGAGAGGCTTAACGAGCGGTAAACGCCGCTAACAGGCTTATTTATCGCTATAGGCCTTAACCAAATTCAAAGGCCAATTGGGGCATTAAAGCGCCGGGCGCCCGGCGGAAAATGAAATCACGTTTTGCCCAGTACCTGCGCGCTTTGATGCGGCCGGCGCCGATCGTCGGCATGGTCATCATTGCCATTTTCTGGGTCGGCCTGCTGTGCGTACTGCCCGCCGACCACGAAACGCTGGCTGATTACAACGAGCGGCGCCTGTTCTTCTTCCTTGCAGCCAGCATCGTCACGATCCTCGAAATCCTGACGATGGTTGCCAGCATCCGCCGGCAGTTGTCGGTCGAACGTGTCAACGACCGTTTCGACACGGCGCTTGAGAACATGACGCATGGGCTATGCATGTTCGACGGCAACAAGCGCCTGGTCATCTGCAATGAGCGTTACGCGAAGTTGTATCGTCTGCCGCCGGAACTGGCGAAGGCCGGCGCGACGCACGAGGCGATCATTGCGCATCGCGTGATGAACGGCCTTCTCAAGGGCGAAAAGAGCGCAGGCGCCGTAGACAAGAAGCTTGGTGCTCTGGAAAAGCATTCCGCTGACAAGGTTTCGAGCCGGGTCGACGAACTCTCCGACGGCCGGTTGATCCGCGTTGTCCGTCAGCCGATGAACGACGGCGGTTGGGTTGCGACGCACGAGGATATTACGGAGCGCCAGCAACTCGAACAGCAACGTGAAACAATGCGGGCGCAGGAAAATCGCCGGGTATTGACGGAGAACGCGATCTCCTCGTTCCGGGAAAGTGTCGAGGAAGTGCTGAGCATGGTCAGCGATTCGACCATGGCGATGAAGTCGACGGCTAACGCCTTGATCGGCTCCTCTCACGATACTACTCGGCACGCTGAAGGCGCGTTGCGTGAATCCAACGAGGCCTCGGCCAACGTTTCTCTTGTGGCAGGCTCCGCGGAGGAACTGTCGGCGTCGATCTCCGAGATCAATATGCAGCTAGCACAGACCACTGAACTGGTCGGTACCGCGGTGAATAACGCTAAAGCGACGAATGGACAGTATGCGGGGCTGGTTCAGGCCGCGCAGAAAATCGGCGACGTCGTCATGCTGATCCGCAACATTGCCGGTCAGACCAATCTCCTGGCACTTAACGCTACGATCGAAGCGGCGCGGGCCGGAACTGCAGGCCGCGGCTTCGCTGTGGTTGCCAGCGAGGTCAAATCGCTTGCAGTGGAAACGGCGAAGGCAACAGAAGAGATCGCCCGTCACATCGATGCGGTTCAGCAATCGACCAACGGCGCGGTCGAGGCGGTGCATGGCATTGAGCAGAGCATGCATGAGATTTCGACGCGCACCGCGAACGCGGCTGCCTCTATTCTGGAGCAGAATGCCGCGACGTCGGAAATCTCGCGCAATGCTGCAAACGCTGCTGGCGGAACCAGCACAGTTGTGATGGCGCTCACCAAGGTTTCCGAGGCTGCGACCGGCACCCGGACCGCCGCCGAGACGGTGCTCAACGCTTCGAAATCCGTGGATATCTCGGTCGGCAATCTCCGCACGGAGATCGAAAGCTTCCTCAATAAGGTTGCCGTCTAGATCTCGCGTTCAATCGAACATCGCGACAGCGCGGGTCCAGCCACCGGAGCCGCCTTTGACCTTGTGCGGGAAGCACGCAACGGTGAACCCGTCTGCGGGGAGTTGCTCCAGATTGCAGAGCTTTTCCATATGGCAGTACGGGATTTCGCGGCCGGCCTTGTGGCCCTCCCAAATGATCGAAGGATCGCGGGTTTGCAGCCACCGCTCGCGCATGTGAGCGAATGGCGCATCCCAACCCCAGGCGTCGATACCGCAGACCCGTACGCCGCGTGACGTCAGATAAAGCGTTGCTTCGCGGCCCATGCCGATGCCTGCTGTCAGGTACTCATCGGTCCCGATGCAGCTCGCGGCCCGGGTATTGACCACGACGATGTCGAACGGTTCGAGCTTGTGGCCGATGCGATTGAGCTCGGCCTCAACTTCAGCGGCACTGACGACATGTCCGTCGGGCAGGCTGCGGAAATCAAGCTTCACGCCGGGACGGAAGAACCAGTCGAGCGGCACCTGATCGATTGTCATCATCGGCTTGCCGTCCACGGATTTCGACTGGAAATGAAACGGCGCATCCATGTGCGTGCCGTTATGGGTCGCGATGTGGACGTTCTCGATGGCCCAGCCTTCGCCTTCGGGAAGGTCTTCCACCCGCAAGCCCGGGAAAATCTCTCCCAGCAGAGGCGCGGTCTCGGCGTGACCATGATACTCGATCTTCGGCCGCATGAATGGCGGATCGAGCACCGTGTCGTTATCGAGCGTTGCCGAAATATCGACGATGCGTTTGGGCAACTTCATGGCTCTTACAGCCGCGATCAGTGCGCGAGTGTCGCAGTTGGTTCTTCCTCGCGATAAAAGCCGAGACGTTCCATGACTGGTGCATCGGTAACCCGCAGCAGCAGTGCGTCCTCGCTCGTCTCATGGAAATGCGGCCGCCAAGCTGGAGCGGCAATGACATCGCCGCGGCTCCATTCAAACCGCTCACCGTCGATCGTCGTTGCGCCGGTTCCTCTGACCGCGGCGTAGATATTGTTTGCGGTGGTCTTGTATGGCGCAGTTTTGGCGCGCGGAGCGAGTCGCATCATGAACAGACCGATCGTATCCATCGCCGGATTGCCGAGTTGCACCTGGGTGCCAAACCGGCCTGATGGATCCGGCGCCGCCGCGTCGAGGCGCTTCTCTGTTTCGCCAATCGGGAATACGAACGGCGAGTCCTTGCTCGGCGGCGCCTTCTCGAACGCTTCGTGAGCTTTGTCTTCCTCGGCCGGCTCGAAGAACATCGGCTCAAGCAATTGCACCAGCGGTACGTCAAGAAAATCGAGCCAGTAAGCGCAGGAGCGGCTGTCGTTGCCGTGACCGTGGCTTGACCAGTTCGGCGTCAGCAGCACGTCGCCGGGCTCCATGGAGATTTTGACGCCGTCGACTTCGGTGTAGGTGCCGGCTTCGGAGTCGAGAATCAGGCGCAAGGCGTTCGGCGTGTGCCGATGTGCACGAGCCCATTCGCCCGGCATGATCATCTGATAGGCAGTGACTATGGTGCGAAGGGTGCCATAGCCGCTTTCGGTCGCGGCCGGATTGGTCAGGGTGAGGTTGCGCCGCTCGGCGAGCTCGGTGTTGATCAGCCGGCCCGCCGCATCGAGCGCGCCCCGCGCCTGTTCGTAGCGCCAGTGCGCCGGCACGAAATTCTTTTTGGGGGCAGGCCATAGCGACGGCGTCTTCTTTGCCCAGCCGGGCGCGATGCCGATCTTGTCGAGCTTTCCGTAGAGGTCTTCGAGGGTGCCGGATTTGGCCAGATCGTCTCGGGAAGGGACCTGCATTGTTTCCTCACCATTCAAACCGTCGCTACGCGGTCTTGCGCATTTGCTCCATGCTACACCGATCTTGGGCGCCACGCACGACGTCGATAATGCATAGCGCGTCTTCCGGCATGCGGTCGTCCCGCCATGCAACATGGCCGTCCGGCCGTACCAGCACGAATTTGCGCTGATAGAGCGAGGCAATCTTCGGGTCGTCGATCGCGACGAAAGTTAGCGGGACCTTCCGCTCTTTGGCCGCAGCTATCAAAGGCTGAGCTTCGTCGGCATTGGCGATGAAGCCGAGCAGCGTAAACCCACGGCCAAAAAGGTCGAGCGTAGAGCGTCCGTCGGCAAGGAACGCATGTGGTGCACGGTGCCCGGGTCGTGCCGTGGGCGTATAGCTTCTTGGATCATCGGGCGGTGCTTCGGAGCCATCCGGCCAGCAAACCGGTGAGCCTTCGTAGCGATAACCGAGATGTACGCCGAGGGTGAACCATTCGCGGCGCATCGCTTCAGAAAACTCCCGTCCTACCTTTTCGCGCGTCGCCGCGCCTTGCGGGGTGTCGTCGAGCAAATCCGGGTGGCGAGGCACCGAAAGCATGCGGCGCAGATTGCCGCTCGCTTCGCTTACGTTCCGGACGCCAATCGACTGCCGCTCGATGCCGTAAGAATCGGGCAAGCCCTCGCCGCCCCAACCTTCAATAACGGCTGCAAGTTTCCAGGAAAGGTCCACGGCGTCCTGGATGCCGGTATTCATGCCAAAACCGCCGGTCGGCGACATGACGTGCGCTGCATCGCCGGCGATGAAGCCGCGGCCGTTGCGGTATTGGTCGGCGACCAGTTCACGCCGGACCCACGGCACAACGCTGAGAATCTCAAATTCAAAATCACGCCCGACGGCGCGCCGGATTGCTGCTTTGACCTCCTCCGAAGTGTATTCGCGTTGCTCCGCGCTGCCGATAATTGAGAATCTCCACTCATCGCGTCCGTTGATAGCGACGATGGTGGCCCACAGTCCTTCAGGGCCAATGAACATGTGCCGATATGCTTTTCCCTTGTCATGCAACGAGAGCAGATGCGGGCAGCGAAAGATCACATTTGTTGTGTAGGTCAGCACTGGATTGCCACGCATCGCAATACCAAGCGTCTCGCGCACAAGGCTGCGCGCGCCATCACAGCCGACAATATATTTTGTCAAAATCTCTTCGCGCGCGCCGGTTCCGGCGTTCTCGACGATCGCCGTGACATGATCGTCGTCCTGCGTGAATGAAATGAGGCGCGTGCGATAGTGCATCGTGACGGCTTTTTGCGAAGCCGTGAACGAGCGCAAAATCGGATCGAACATGTTTTGTGGACAGCGCTCGCGCCGTTGTGGGCTTTCCTTCGGCGGAGGCGCCTGGCCGATACCCGGAAAGCGTTCGCGTTCGAGCTCATATCCGGTAAGGCTGGTCAGATAGATATTGTCTTGCGCGTAGTCGCGCGGGTAGGGCGACCCCTCCACCGCAGACACCAGCCCCCAGCGGCGGCAAAACTCCATCGTGCGGACGCCGACGAGGTCCATGCGCGGCTGATAGATCGAGCCGTCACTTTGCTCGATCAGGACGCAGGAGATGCCGCGCCATCCCAGATCGCCCGCCAGGGCCAGGCCGACGGGGCCGCCGCCGACAACGAGAACCGGTACTATCTTGTCCTGCAAGTCTTTAACTCCGGCGCCGAAATGTCATTTTTTCTGACCGCATACTCCCAAGATTTAGCATCATTTGCACGGTTGCAACTGCTGGCACTCGCCTGTTGTCGCAACCCACCAGCCATGACACCATCGCGCGCTACTTGTTCCGGAATCAGTCTTTATGCGTGGCAAATTTGCCTGGGCCTCGCTGCCCGATGAGCAACTGCTAAAGGTCCGGCTCAAGGACCTCCGTGTCACCATCGAGGGGACATGGCTCGAGGACTGCCTGCTCACGCTCCACGATGAGTTGGCCGAACGGGATCTTGCGGTTAGGCCGCATGCCTGGATTTCCAGCGAGTGGTTCAGTGCCGAGAATACGCCAGGCATCGCCTTTCCGTTCTTCCTCGCCCATCCGCGGCTGATGCGGCTCGAAAAAAAGATGATTCTCGATGTCGAAGGCGGCACGTGGAATTCGTGCATGGCTATTCTCCGGCATGAGGCTGGACATGTCGTGCAGCATGCCTACAAGCTGCACAGGCGCCGGCAATGGCAGCAGTTGTTTGGTGCAAGCTCGAAGCGTTATCCGAGCTTCTACATGCCCAATCCTGCCAGCCGGAATTATGTCCAGCATCTGCGGCTTTGGTACGCGCAAAGTCATCCTGACGAAGATTTCGCCGAGACCTTCGCCGTGTGGCTGCGGCCACGTTCGGACTGGCGCACGCGCTACATCGGCTGGCCCGCGCTGAAGAAGCTCCGGTATGTCGACAAGCTGATGGGCGAACTTGCCGGCAAACGACCTTTGCTGACGAACCACGAAAAGGTCGATCCGCTCAGCAAATTCCGGGAAACGCTCGGCGAGTACTATGAGAAAAAACGAAAGCTTTATTTGGTCGCTCCGCCAAAAAACCTACGACAGGGATTTACTGCGACTGTTCTCTCGCGACCCGAAACACCGCCACTCCGAGACGGCGGCGTCATTTATCAAGCGTAACCGAACGCGCGTTCGCGAGCTGGTCGCCAAGTGGACCGGCGAATATCAGTTAACCTTTGATGCGGTGCTCGATGATATGATTGCGCGCTGCCGCAAATTGAAATTGCGTGCGGTTGGCTCCGAGCGCGAGCTTGTTATGGAATTCACTGTTTTGTTGACGGCAAAAACCATGCATGCATTGTTTGGTCCGTCGCAGCGGCGATGGATCGCTTTATGAAGCGGCGGGTTGGGCTATGAAACGGTTTCGTGTCCTGGTGCTCGTTCACCCGGACCTCGTCCCTCCGGATTCGTTGAAGGGATATACCGACCAACAAATCAATGAGTGGAAGACCGAGTACGGCGTCGTGACGACGTTGCGCGCCGCCGGTCATGAGGTGAAGCCGCTCGGCGTAAGCGACGAGCTAAAGCCGATCCGCAACGAAATCGAGAACTGGAAGCCGGATGTCGTCTTGACGCTGCTGGAGGAATTCCACGGCGAGGCGATCTACGATCAGAACGTCGCAAGCTTTCTCGAGCTTATGCGCATACCCTATACCGGCTGCAATCCGCGCGGCCTGATGCTGGCGCGCGGCAAGGATTTGGCTAAGACGCTGGTGCACTCGCACCGCATCCCGGTGCCGGCGTTCACGGTGTTTCCGATCGGCCGCAAGGTGAAACGGCCGTCGCGTCTGGCGCTGCCTTTGATCGTCAAAAGCCTGAACGAAGATGGTTCCTACGGCATTTCTCAGGCGTCGGTAGTCGACACTGACGAAAAACTGGTTGAACGCGTCAATTTCATCCACGAGCGGATCGGCACGCCCGCGATCGTCGAGCAATATATCGAAGGCCGCGAAATCTATGTCGGCGTGCTTGGCAATGACCGATTGCGAGTTTTGCCGCTGTGGGAGCTGACGTTCGGCAATATGGCCGATGGCGATTGGCCGATCGCCACCGAGAAGGTCAAGCACGACACCGATTACCAGGAACGGCGAAAGATACTGCACGGCCCGGCAAAGAATCTTGCGCCGGAAGTTGCCGCCCGTATCAAGAGCATGGCGAAGCGGATCTACCGGACACTTGAACTCGACGGTTACGCCCGTATCGATTTTCGGCTTTCCGCCGACGGCACGCCTTATTTTCTCGAAGCCAATCCGAATCCTGAAATTGCCGAGAGTGAGGAGTTCGCGCTGTCCGCCAAGCACGACGGCATCAAGTACCCTGATCTCCTGCATCGCATTGTCGCCCTGGCGATCAAGCGGCGCGGCCCCGGGCCGATCGCGGCTGCCTGACAATCGAGGGCTTCCGGCCGGCAAGGCTTGCTGGCAAGGCTTGCGGAACGCGGGCCGCCGTCTTCGTGCGCGCACGCACCCCGAATCAGCCAGAAATTGGAACTATTCCAAGGTGCTTGCGCTACAGCCCAGAAAGGCAGATATTAGTTGCGTTCGCGACTAATTGGTCCGCAGATAACGGCCATCGCTAATCGGGTGGAGATTCCCATGACGCAAGACACCAAGATCCGGAAAGCCCAATCCTGGAACCTCATCCGTCGCGTCGGCGCTGCAGTATCAATCGGGCTTCGGCAACAATTTCGTCTCGGAGGCCGTGCCAGGCGCGCTCCCTGTTGGGCGCAATTCGCCTCAGCATCCGCCGCACGGCCTTTATGCCGAGTTGATCTCAGGGACCTCGTTCACGAGCGCGCGCAGCGAAAACCGGCGGACCTGGACGTATCGCATTCAGCCGTCGGTCGTGCATCGGCCCTATGCGCGGGTCGACAATGGACTCATCCGCAGTGCCCCTTTTAACGATGTAGACGCGACACCGACGCAATTGCGCTGGAGCCCGCTGCCGATTCCGCAAAAGCCGACGGATTTTGTCGAAGGCATCGTCACGATGGGCGGCAACGGCGATGTCGCAACCCAAGTCGGAATGTGCGTCCACCTCTATGCCGCCAATCGTTCGATGACCGATCGTTATTTCTATAATGCCGACGGCGAAATGCTGATCGTGCCGCAGCAAGGGCGGACGCGGTTTGTCACCGAGCTTGGCATCATCGAAGCGTCGGGCGGTGAAATCGTCGTCATCCCGCGCGGACTGCGTTTCCGCGTCGAACTGCCGGACGGACCGTCCCGCGGCTATATCTGCGAAAACTACGGGGTCGCACTACGCTTGCCGGAACTGGGTCCGCTCGGCTCCAATGGTCTCGCCAATGTTCGCGACTTCATGGCGCCAGTGGCGGCCTACGAGAACACCAAGTCGCCTTGCATGATGGTTGCAAAATTCCAGGGCAACCTCTGGGCGGCCGAGATGGATCATTCGCCGCTCAACGTAGTGGCGTGGCATGGCAATTTTGCGCCTTACAAATACGATCTCACGCGTTTCATGGTGATCGGTACGGTAAGCTTCGATCATCCCGATCCGTCGATCTACAGTGTCCTGACTGCGCCGTCGGATGTGCCCGGGACTGCCAACATTGATTTCGTGATTTTCCCGCCGCGTTGGCTGGTTGGCGAAGATACGTTCCGTCCGCCGTGGTTCCACCGCAACGTCATGACGGAATTCATGGGACTTCTGTACGGCGCTTACGACGCCAAGGCGGAAGGTTTCCTGCCGGGCGGCGCCAGCTTGCACAATTGCATGACCGCGCACGGCCCTGACGCTGAAAGCTGGGATCGTGCGACCAAGGCCGAACTGAAGCCGCACAAGATCGAAGACACCATGGCGTTCATGTTCGAGAGCCGCTACGCCATGCGCCTTACACGCTATGCGATAGAGTCGTCGGAATTGCAGCACGACTACTTCGAAGGCTGGCAAGGACTGGACAAGCACTTTAGAAGCTAGGGCTTGTCCGGCTTTCCGATCGCAAAGGAACTATCAATGGATCTTTGGAGCAGGCGCTTCCTGCTGGCTGCATCATTTGCAGCGGCATTCACGGGCGCGGCGCGGGCGGACGACTACCCGTCACGTTCGATTACGGCGGTGATTCCATTCGCTGCAGGCAGCGCCAGCGACGTCGTCAGCCGGATCCTGTTCGATCGCATGTCCAAGACACTTGGTCAGCCGATCATCGTCGAAAATCGGCCTGGCGCCGGTGGCAACAATGGCTCGGCTTATGTCGCCAAGGAGAAGCCCGACGGTTACACGCTTCTCGGCGGCGGTTCGGGCCCCGTTGCGGCGAACGTAACGCTCTATAAGCACCTGGACTACGATCCGGTGCAGGACTTTGAAACGATTTCTCCGTTTGCGGCTTTCACAATTGTCGTCGCGGTGACTGACAAACTGCCGATCAATTCGCTGCAGGAGCTCATTGCTTACGCGAAGGCTCATCCGGGCGAGCTGAATTACGGTTCGGTCGGCATCGGCAGTTCGCAACATCTCGCCGGTGAGTTCTTCGGCGAACTCACAGGCACGAAACTGACCCACGTTCCGTACAAGAACATCGGCCAGTATCAGCCGGACCTGATGTCGGGCGTGGTGCAACTCGGCTTCCAGTGGTACCCGAATGTTTCTTCGGCGATCCAGGCCAAAGGCGCGAAGGCATTGGCGGTCGCCGGCGCCAACCGGCTCGATATTTTGCCGGATACACCCACCACCAAAGAGGCGGGCTTGCCGGACTACGTCGAGTCGGGCTGGTTTTCGCTTTTGGCTCCCAAGGGCACGCCGGCTCCGATTGTCGCCAAGCTCAACGCCGCACTGAAGGAAGCTGTGGACGATCCCGGTGTTCACCAGCGCTTTGAGCAACAGGGCGCTGCGACGATGTATTTGCCGCCGGACCAGGCAAAGAAATTTATCGCCGACGAGATCGTCAGATACCGCAACATCATCACCAAGGCCGGCATTCCGCAGATTGATTAATCGTTATTGAGGAAGCAGTTTCGGTACCATTCGCCGCGGATTATTCTTCAATTCTTCCTATACGTGGTGGGTGAACGCCAAAGCGAACTGATGCACGTCGACCACCGGAGCGTTCGTGTGATCGTCATGGGCAATACTCAACGCGGCTTCGTGGTCTCCATTCGCTGGTGGTAACGGTGCATGATATTGATAGGCTTGCGTGTCTTGCAACTGAGGTTGAAGCCCATCATGGGTGTTGGCGGCATTTGCATCCATGCCAAGACTTGGTTTGAATATGAAACTATCATTCGTGTGTGATTCAATGGTCGCCATCCCGATCGCTGCATCGGGTCGGGAATCCGCGCGCGCGGTCAAAGCCGATAGAAGCGAAGATGTTTGGCTGCCGGTATCTGTAACGTTAGCCTGGGCCTGCGTGCTGCCGCCCGCATTTGATGCCTCGAGCCAAATCTCGTCAGTGCCTGTGGTGGCACCGCCAAGATAATCGAGACCGCTTAGACTTGAGACCGTGACCCATTGATCGATGGCGATGGGCGTGCCGTTATTAGTGACCTCCCCGAGTGCCGGGTGTCCTGCTTGTGCCCAACTAAACCAGATCTGATATTGGGTCGCTGCACCGCCGGTGACCGAGAACAGTTCCGTTAGCGGAATGGATTGATTGTCGGCGACGGTCTCGTTCGTCGCTGTAATCATCGGCGCGGCGATGCCTTGATCGGTAATGTTAGCCTGGGCCTGCGTGCTGCCGCCTCCGTTTGCTGCCTTAAGCCAAATCTCGTCAGTGCCTGTGGTGGCACCGCCAACATAATCGAGACCGCTTAGACTTGAGACCGTGACCCATTGATCGATGGCGATGGGCGTGCCGTTATCAGTGACTTCCCCGAGTGCCGGGTGTCCTGCCTGTGCCCAACTGAACCAAATCTGATATTGGGTAGCCGCACCGCCGGTGACCGAGAACAGCTCCGTTAGGGGAATGGATTGATTGTCAGCGACGGTCTCGTTCGTCGCTGTAATCATCGGCGCGGCGATGCCTGTATCTGTAACGTCAGCCTGGGCCTGCGTGCTGCCGCCCGCATTTGATGCCTCGAGCCAAATCTCGTCAGTGCCTGTGGTGGCACCGCCAAGATAATCGAGACCGCTTAGACTTGAGACCGTGACCCATTGATCGATGGCGATGGGCGTGCCGTTATCAGTGACTTCCCCGAGTGCCGGGTGTCCTGCCTGTGCCCAACTGAACCAAATCTGATATTGCGTCGCCGCAGCGCCGGTGACCGAGAACAGCTCCGTTAGTGGAATGGATTGATTGTCGGCGACCGTCTCGTTCGTCGCCGATACTTGCGGCAACTGCATGGCTCGGGCGTCGGCTACGGCAGGGTCGATCTGGACGAGCCCAGCGCCGCTTACGGCCGCGTTGGCCATAGGCAGCGCCGTCTCTTCCATAAGTTGCTCGACTTGCGCCGGCGTAAGATTGGGATTAGCCGACAAAATGAGGGCGGCGGCGCCGGCCAGACTCGCCGATGCAGCCGAGGTGCCGTAAAAATCGCCAAGGCCGCCCGGCACAGTCGTATTGATGTCGTCAATGCCCGAGACGACAACCGGGCTCAGCTCGTCTGGCGACGCCAGCGCTGTGCCATTGCTCGCAAACAGAAGTTCCGTACCGGCCCCCGACGACGAGAAACTTTCGCTCACCGCGGGGTTAACGCCGAAAGCCGGCGTCTCGGCAGCGCTGACCGCGCCGCTAGAGATCGCACCGGGAGTCATGGCGTGACCGAAAACCGTGCCAGTGTTCGAACCACTGATGGTTGCCGGTAGGCCGTCCCCTTCGGTGATCTCCTTGATCAAGCCGGGATTGATGCCGGTATGCAGGTTTTCTATGGCGACGTAGTAGGTTCCGCTTTTGTTGAAATCATACTCGACCCACGGATTGCTGGACTCGCCGCTCGAGGCGTTGGTCGACGTCCCAATGAGCTTCCCGCTCGAATTGTAGACGAGTATTTCGAGATCCGCGGTCGATGAGCTGACGGTGCCGTAGGCTTGGTTCCATTCCAGCAGCAAAGGGACGTCGTCGCCAGTTCCTTCAGTATTGATCGTGATGGTTTGGAAGGGGCTTCCGCCAAAGTTTTCTGCGTCGGTGAGACTTTCATTTACTCCTTTAAGTGAGAACGAGCCTGTGACAGGCGCCCAAGAGGCCTGATAGCCGTTACTGGCATCGTTACCGGCAGCAGTTACATAGGTCACGCCCTCCGCCTCGACCGTTTGTATCGCTTGTGCAACAGCGCCCTCCTGAAAGAAGGGCTCGTCGAAATAGCTCACGTCATCGACTATGACTTTACAGCCCGCGGCGGCTAGCGCGAGGATGCCGTTGGCGAAATCCTGTTCGCTGTCGAAGGCGGTGTAGAACGCGAGACTGGCGCCAGGGGCGATATCGTGGATGATCTGCATCATCGCACGGCCTTCGTCGCTTCCGCCTGAAGCGAGATCCTTGATTACGTCTATGTTTGTGGCGGGCGGTAATGCGCCGTCCGCTTCATCCGCGGCTGCGCCGCCGAGATTGTTGAAACTGTCTGAAAGAACACCAACTCTGATGCCTGCGCCGTTGACATTCAATCCGCTATCATCAAGGGCCTGCTGTACTTGCGTTGCACTCGCCCCATTAGAACCAATGGCGCTTTCGGCGATTGGTTGAGAGAGAACGGACCCCACATTCTCAAGGTGGGCTAGTCCGGGAAGAACGGGGGTGGCCGCTGGAGAATTTCCACTTTCCGGTACGGCTGCAATATTCGCTGCCGGATGGATTGACGGACCCTCAGCTACCGATGTGCCTCCGTCAAGTTGAGCAACTGCATTGAAAGATGGGAAGTTGCCTTCATTCCATTGCGGAGTATGCGTGACCGTAGCTCCGCCAGTCCCGACGTCAGAAGTGTGTGCGAGGAAGCCAGTTGCGAGGCTCACCGTGTTTTCAAAAAGCGGTACCGCAGGGAACGGGGGTGCGCCAGAACCAACGGTTGACGACTGGGTGTCGGACGTCTCGATGCCCGGCTGGGCGACGAACGATCCGAACGAGTCTGCTAGTGGATTCGCGAGCATGGCCACCACGGTGGCGGTCGCGGAAGCGAATGCATCGTGATCAGGCAACGCCGGTTGCACCGTACCCGTGTCAGCGAAATCGGCAAATGCGGTTCCAATAGTCCCGGCGGGGGCAGCCTGCCCACCGGCGGCTTCTAGTTGGTGGCTTTCGGTTTCGGCCGAGGCAATCGCCAAATCGTCCGGGACCGGCCCGGGCGGCAATACGAGCGCATCATTCCCGGCTACGAATTTGGTCGAGGGGCGCTTCATTTTAGCTAGTTACCGATTGTGTTTTTCAGACCTGTCACCGATGCCCTCCAATCGTTGGACCAAGCAAGAAAATTATATCTGAATCGGAGTAACTAACTTACTTCTCGCGTCATGCGAGAGAGTTAAAATATCTGTTGGCCCCTTTGTTCGATGAACGACCATGGCGATCGCCAACCGCATTCGAAATGAAATGGCCGAAGTTCTACGAGAATTAGGCAAAAAACTGAATTGTATGAGAGACATACGCCGCCTTTTTGTCCGTCGTCGCACAGGTTGGGCCACGCCGAGGCAAATCGGGCCATCCTCGTTTTCCACCGTCCGTCCGGGCGAGAAGATGAATCTACAGGGGGCAAAGTCGGCCAAGGTCGGATTGGATCGAATCGCTTGCGATGAAAGGAATCATCACCTTCCTAGGTCATTGCCTGGTGGGGGACGCGAGGCCCAAGTCTGCATCATCAAGACGCGCGCAGTTCCCGTCATGTGTGCGCTTGGCATGGAGCTCGCGTTTCATACTCGCGAGTCGCATTGACCGGATCAGGCAGTCATCATTTGCTCTCAGCAAACCAGTGAATGCGTGGCAACAGGCTATTGCAATCGAGCCTGCGTTCGATGCGGCAGCGTGACACGGAGCATGACAACGTGTCGGCCGACAAAGTAGGTTAAAATATACCGGGCAGGTAACGACCGGCATCACAACTAAGAACTGCCGGCGTTGGGAGGACGATTTGGCGAGGCTCGCAGCGCTTCTGGCAGCTTTTGCGGCTTTTGCAGTGGTGGGTTTGTCCCTGCCGCTCGCCGCGGATGATTATCCGAGCCGTCCGATCGTTCTCGTCATTCCTCTGCCGCCCGGCGGGACCAACGACATCATGGCCCGCTCGGTGTCCGACAAGATGAGCGCGGCGCTCGGCCAGCGCATCGTGATCGAGAACCGCAACGCGGGCGGTAGCGGGACCGTTGGTACGCGCGAGGTCGCTCACGCCACGCCTGATGGTTATACGATTATCCTCGGTTACACCTCGACGCTCGCGACCGGCCCGAACCTTTACAAGAATGTCGGTTACGATCCGCGCAAGGACCTTGCGCCGATCGGCTTGATCGCATCGGCGCCCGCCTTGTTGCTCGTCCATAAGGATGTGCCGGCGCATAGTGTCGCCGAGTTGATTGCTCTGATGAAGGCTTCAAAGGAGCCATACCAGGTCGGTACACCCGGCGCAGGGACGGTGAATTATCTCGCGTCTATTCTATTTGCCCAGCAAGCCGGGGTTACCGTGCAACAAATTCCGGAAAAGGGCTCGAACCCGCTGATCACCGACATGATGGGCGGCTTCGTCAAGGTTGGCTTCAACCCGATCCCGGTATCGCGCGCGGCGCTCGACGGTGGTTATATCCGGGCGCTGGCGGTGACCTCGCAAAAGCACTCCACGCTGATGCCGCAACTTCCGACGCTTGCGGAATCCGGGCTTTCCGGATTCGACGCGACGCTGTCCTACGGGCTGCTTGCGCCGGCCGGTACGCCGCGGCCGATTATCGATCGGCTCAATAAGGAATTGCGTGCCGCGTTGGCGGACGATGAGGTTCGCAAGCGTATCATCAATGAGGGCGGTGAACCCGAACCGGGTACGCCTGAGCAGCAGGCTGCAGTCATCGACCACGAAGAAACCAAGTGGTCGGCGGCCATTCGCGGCGCCGGTATCAAACCTGAGTAACAGACAAAGAGGCATGGTTATGCTCAAGCACGTCGCGTTTGCCGCGATCTTGTTGGCGCAGGTCGGTTCCGCAGCGCGGGCGGAGCCGCAAACCGTGCACGTGCAGCTCGTGCGGGCATTGGCACAGGCGCCTTATTACCTCGCCGTCGCCAACGGCTATTTCGAAAAGGAAAATCTCGCGATCGACTCGACAAACGTCCGCAGTGCGCTCGATACCATTGCGCCACTGGCGACTGGACAGCTTGATGTCAGTATCGGCGCGGCGACCGCCGGTTTCTTTAATGCGGCAGCGCGCGGCTTCGACCTGCGCGTGGTTGCGTCGATGGGCTATCAGGGGCCGGTCATGGCCACGCAGCCATTGATCCGCAAGGCTTTGTGGGATGACGGTTCGGTGCGGAGCGGCAAGGATTTCCGCGGCCGCAAGGTTGCTGTTAATGCCCCCGGCGACATTACCGAATACTTCTTCACGGTGACGGCGAAGAAATACGGAATACCGATCAAGGAGATCAACATCGTGCCGCTGGGCTTTGGCGAGCAGCTTGCGGCGTTCAAGAATGGCGCAATCGACGCCGGGTCGCTTCCGGAGCCGCTATCCAGCACGGCGCAGATGGCGGGCGTCGCTGTTCTCGACAAGGCCGATGTCGGCGACTCTTCAGGCGCGATTACCACTTTTGTTTTCTTCGGAACCAAGTTCATGCATGACCGGCCGGAAACTGCTTTGGCCTTTTTGCGTGCGCTGGTGCGCGGCGCCCGCGACGCGCAGGGCGACTATCTGAAGGATCCGAAGATCGCAGCTTCGATTGCACAACAGACCGATCTTAAGGTCGACGCGGTCGAAAACAGCACGCCTTATGCCGCCGATCCCAACCTCGATATCGAGAAATTCGAAAAGAGTTTGCGCGATCAGGAGACGGTGCACCGTGAAAATGGCCGTCTCAATTATACCGGTGAGCTCGATTTCAAGAGCGTCTTTGATCCGAGCCTGGTCCATCAGGCGGCGGCCAGCGTGAAATAGGATATCCCATGACAAAGCCGTTCAATCCGCGCTCTCCTTATTGGGTCACGCTCTCGCGGCGTGGCCTCGTCAAAGCGGTGGGCGCGGTTGCGGCGGGCGTAGCTGCGCCGTCAATTTTGCGGATTCGGTCGCGCCTATGCGGCGTATCCGGATCGGCCGGTGAAATTCGTTGTCGCGAACACGCCGGGCGGTCCTTCCGATATTGTCGGCCGCCTCGTCGCCGCGGCACTCCAGCAATCGACCGGCAAAACCTTCATCGTTGAAAATCGGGGCGGCGCTGGCGGCAATATCGGCATGGAATATGCGGCGCGTTCCGATCCCGACGGTTACACGATCCTGCTCGCGACCAACGCCTATTCGGTGAATTACGGGCTTTACAATCAGCTGCCCTACGATCCGTTCAAGGATTTCGTCGGGGTCAGCGAACTCGCGACCTCGCCAAACACATTCGTCGTTCGCTCCGAGCTGCCGGCCAAGACGATCAAGGATTTTGTCGCGCTGGCCCGCGGCAATCCGGAAAAATACAACTGCGCGACGCCGCCGCTTGGCACGACGCCGCAGCTCCAGCTGGAGGTTCTGAAGATCCGCGAAAAGCTGCCAAAGCTGGAGGACGTGGTGTTCAAGGGTGGCGGTGAGGCCATCGAGGCGCTGCTCGCGGGAACGACTCAACTGAGCTCGGGCTCGCTGCCGCCTGCCGCGCCACATATCAAGCAAGGCACGATGCGTTGCCTGGCGGTCACCGGCGAAACGCGCTGGCCGGACATGCCGGACGTGCCGACAATGCAGGAGCAAGGCTACAAGGACTTCGTCTTTGCCACCGACACGGTGCTGCTGGCGCCGGCGAAGACGCCGCCGGAAATCGTTAAATGGCTCGAGCAGGAAACGCTCAAGGTTTTGGCGACGCCCGAAATGAAGGATAAGCTGTATCAGCAAGGCTTTCAGGTGCGGGCGAAAGGCGCTGATGCTGCGTGGGCGCGTGTGACCAAGGAAATCGATCTGTTCAAGCAGATCATCGAGCAGGCCGGAGTGAAAAAACTCTAGGCGCCAGGCTCTTGCGGAATCGATGCGGGCTTTTTGCAGCCGCGATTGACGTTTGTCGCCCTGGCGACGATTGCCTCGGGCGGATCCTATATGCGCGGCTGATTATCCATCCAGACCAATCATGCTGGTGGTTCCTTATCCGGCAGGCGGCGGTAACGATGTGATTGCGCGCCTCGTCGCCGCGAAGATGAGCGCGAGCCTCGGGCAGCAAATTGTCGTCGAGAATCGCGGCGGTGCCGGCAGCACCATCGGCACCCGCGACGTGGCGCGTGCTGCTCCCGATGGCTATACGATGCTGATCGCTACCAGCGCGCTCGCAATCAATCCGGCGCTCTATCCTGACACCGCATATGATCCGCAGAAGGACTTCGCTCCGAGTCGGTTTGATCGCGACCAGTTCAAATTTCGTACTGGTCAATCCCTCGCTTCCCGTACACTCGATTGCGGAATTGATCGCACTGGCCAGGAGCCAGCCAGGAAAGGTCGATTTTGCCTCGACCGGCACCGGCACAAGCACTCATCTTGCCGCTCTGCTTTTTGCCAGCATGGCGGACGTTCAGCTCAATGCGATTCCCTATAAGGGCGTAGCGCCTGCCGTTACAGATCTGCTTGGCGGCCAGGTGGCGTTGATGTTCTGCCCGATGGCGAGCGTCGTCGGCCAGGTTCGTCAGGGAAACTTGCGGGCTATCGCGGTGACAGGGGCGAAACGCTCGGCCTTGTTTCCGGAATTGCCGACTGTCGCCGAGGCCGGTCTTCCCG
Organism: uncultured Alphaproteobacteria bacterium; assembly: GCA_963807565.1. Lineage (GTDB taxonomy): Bacteria > Pseudomonadota > Alphaproteobacteria > Rhizobiales > Xanthobacteraceae > BOG-931. Next base: position 133,830 of record CAWECH010000019.1, read on the forward strand.
GTTATGCTGCTGAACTGCACTATGGTCTGGTCGCGCCGGCCGGTACGCCGCCCGAAGCTATCGCCAAGCTAAATGCTGCCCTCAATAGTGCTCTTGCAGATAGCGATATCGGCCAGCGTTTTGCTGCGGACGGCACTGAGACTTTGCCTGGCACGCCGCAGGCCTACGCGGCGGACATTGCCAGCGAAGAAGCCAAATGGGGCGCCATCATCAAGAAGGCCGGCGTGAAGGCGGAGTGACATTTCGTCATGAATTTTGAATTCACCGACGAACAGAAGCTGTTCGCCGAGTCTGTCAAACGCTTCGCGCGCGAAAATCTTGCGGCTGGCGCGCTCAAGCGGGCGCACGATGCAAGATTTCCCTCAGATGTCGCGCAGCTCATGGCGAAACAGGGATTGTTGGGCATCGCTCTGCCGGAGAGCGACGGCGGGCAGGGCGGGACGCTCATGGACGCCGTGATCGCGATTGAGCAGGTGGCCGCGGTCTGTCCTCGCAGCGCGGATGTGGTGCAGTTTGGCAATTTTGGTCCGGTCCGTACTTTTGCCGAATACGCAAATGAAACGCAGAAGACACGCTGGCTCGGCGAACTGCTGGCTGGCCGCTTGGTCATGAGTCTCGGTATGACCGAGCCGGATGCGGGTTCGGCGGTGACGGATCTCAAAACCAGCGCGACGCGCCGATGGCACGCACTACGTCATCAACGGCAGCAAGGTGTTCTCCACGTTCAGCCCGGACGCGCAGGTATTTCTGGTTTACGTGCGTTTCGGTCCAGGCGTCGGCGGAATCGGCTCGGTGCTGATCGAGCGCGGAACGACGGGGTTTACGATTGGCGCGCCATCGCAATTCATGAGCGGCGAGGAATGGAGCGAACTGCATTTCCAGGATTGCCGTATTCCGGCGGGAAACGTTCTGCTCGGACCTGGCGGTTTCAAGAAGCAGATGGCCGGCTTCAATGTTGAACGTCTGGGCAACAGTTCGCGCGCATTGGCATGCGGCCGTTACGCTTTCAATGCAGCACGTGATTATGCGGCCACGCGTGAGCAATTTGGCCGGCCGTTGTGTGAATTTCAGGGCTTGCAGTGGAAGTTCGCCGACATGGCGGTCAAGCTCGATAGTGCGCAATTGCTGCTCTATCGGGCGGCAACAAATGCCGATCGCGGTCTACCCTCGGCTTACGAGACGGCCGTCGCCAAGACGGCGTGTAACCTTGCCGGTTTCGAAGTGGCGAACGAGGCCGATGCAGATCATGGGCGCGCTCGGTTATTCGCGAGAGTCGCTGGTCGAGTACTGCATGCGCCGTACTCGCGGCTGGATGATTGCCGGCGGCTCGATCGAGATGTTGAAGAACCGGATCGCCGAGCACGTGTTCGACCGCCGATTCGATCAGCGCAAGCGGCCGAGTGCCTAGGCTTGCACGCGCTGTACACTCGGATGGACCTCATCCGCCCGGGCTAACGAGCGCAATCATCGGCGTAGAGCCGTCCGTATTCCCGTGTTAGAGAAAGTCCGGGTAGCCGGGCTTTTCTGCAGATGCTCTTTAATAGTTATATTTATCTATTGGTATTCCTGCCTTCGGCGCTTTTGATTTACAGCTTTGCTGACCGAATCCCCGCAGCGCGCAACTGGACCTTAATTGCGTTGTCGCTCGTTTTTTACAGTTATTGGGATATCCGATTTCTGCCTTTGATCCTCGCCTCGATCCTCGGCAATTGGCTGGCATCGCGGTTTTTTTTGCGCACGAAGTGCAAGATCGTTGTCGTTGCCGCTATTGCGGCCAACTTGGCGGTCCTTGGATTTTTTAAATACACAAATTTCCTCGCGGATAATTTTTCCGCCATCGTTCAACAACCATTCGTAAAGCTTGATCTGGCGCTGCCCCTGGGCATCAGCTTTTTTACTTTTCATCACATCATGTATTTGACCGATCTCGCTCGCGGAATTGCACCGCCGATGACGATCGACCGTTATGCACTCTACATCTGCTTTTTCCCGCAAGTTCTGTCCGGCCCGCTGGTGCGTTGGCATGAGATCCTTTGGCAGTTCGGTCAGCGGGCTTTTGCTCCCGGCTGGGAACGCCGTTTCGCGCTCGGTCTGACCTTCATCGTTGTCGGCCTCGCGCAAAAGGTGATGCTTGGAGACAGCCTCAGCCCGGCCGTCAATTCTGTCTATGACCGCTCAAACTATTATGAGATCGGTCAATATGAGGGATGGGTCGCCGTTCTAAGCTTCACATTCCAGATTTTCTTTGACTTCAGCGGGTATACCGATGTCGCCATCGGTACGGCACTGTTGTTTGGGTTCAGTTTGCCGCAAAATTTCAACGCACCTTATCGGGCCACAAGCATCAGCGAATTCTGGCGGCGGTGGCACATGACATTATCGCGGTTTCTCCGCGACTATCTTTACATTCCGCTGGGCGGCAATCGCCACGGCCTCATCCGACAGATTAATGCGTTGATGATGACGATGGTTCTGGGAGGTCTGTGGCACGGCGCCGGGTGGTTATTTGTTGTTTGGGGGATGCTTCATGGCCTGGGATTAACTGTTGTCCTTTTGTGGCGCCGCTATCGCCTGCAAATGCCAGCACTCGCGGGTTGGGCCATAACCTTTGCCTTCGTAACTCTCACCTGGATTTTCTTCCGGTCGCCATCTTTGGATAGGGCGGCAAGCGTTTTCAGGGCTTTGACGAGTGGCGGACAGAGTGTCTCCTATAATGGAGCCCTGACGATCGCCGTTGCCGCGATCTGCGCCATATTGCTTCCTCCGAGCCATATTATTTGCCGTAAGCTCACCGAAAGGCCCTCTGCGCCCGTCGCGATCGGCCTGGCCGCCGTAGGCGTGCTAATCATCATCATGATCGGCAATGTGGGCAGCCATGAATTCATCTATTTCCAGTTCTGAGATTTCCGAAAACTCTCTTTGGCGACGGTGGATCATCGGTTTTGCGACGACTTTTTTCTGCGCGATTATCTTTCTGCTTTTCATCATTGCGGTGATCGACCCTTTTTCAAGTGGACGGCTCACGCCAATCACACGCGTTGATTTTGTCGGTGATCGGCATTATGCCGACGTCGCGCGCATCCGCGATTTGAGTTTCGATGGCGCTGTATTTGGCAACTCGCATGTCATGCGCGTCGATCCGGAAAATTTGAGCCGTATGACCGGTCTTCGCTTCGCGTCGCTCGCGCTTGAAAGCTCCGGGCCTCAAGAGCAAATATTCATGATGCGTCTATTCGAACGGCGACGTCATGATCATCCTGCGACTCTCGTGGCAGGTCTCGACGATCTTACTTGCGCCGCCGAAAAACCTGCCGATCCCTGGACCGGAACGCTCCCGCGCTGGCTATACGACGGATCGGATTTCACCTATCTCAGCCACCTTTTGTCGCCTTACGGGATGCGAATGGCTTGGCGTCGCCTTTCAGTCATGAGCGGATGGAGTGAAGGCGAACGGGCCGACGGCTATACCTTTGAACGAAGCGTGAGAGTCAATGCGGAGCGTCTTTCCGATTTTTTCGGCCGGGCGCAGCCTGTCGAGGCGTCTGCCGTCAACGCGGCGTTCCCCTGGCTTGACGAACTTGAAACAGTCGTCAGAAACTTCAACCCCGACGACACAGTCCTTCTGGTGTTCATGCCAGTCTATTGGAACGAACTCCCGTTGCCCAGGAGCGCTGCGGCTGCGCGATGGGCGGCTTGCAAGGCCCGCGCAGACGAGATCACACACTTACTTCGACGCGGAGCCATGCTCGACTTGCGGGTCGATGGTGCCAAGGTTCGCGATCGCGACAATTTTTACGATCCAACTCATTACAAAGACAGCATCACTCGCGATATCGAAGCCGCCATCGCCGAAAAAATAAACTCACCTTCGTCCACGACAAGCCTTCACTAGCTCGTTCGCATCCAGGAAGTAACGGGTGACGTTCATCGGAGCAGTATGTTCGATCGGCGCCAGCGATCGAGCGCCTGATACCTACTCAAACAAGCGCCGTAGGTCGCGCTAGTAAGCGCCAGCCAATCCCAAATTGTCCGGTCCTAAGGTGCGCAGACTCATCTGGAACATGATGGTGCTGTTGGCAACAGGGGCCGTTGTGCCGTTATAGGCGTAGCTGCTTACGTAGTTGAGAGCGACCATGAAGCAGTCGTCGACGTAGCCTACGCCGACACGGGAGTAATTGAACTGGTGGGCGAAGAGATCGTATCCGCCGGCTCCGACCAGAACCCAGTTGCTCGTGAGCTTGTAGCTTGCCCCGGCGATGATGCCTTCACGCCGCGTAAGAAATCCGAGGTCGGGCTGAGCGGCATAGTCTCCGTAAAGAAAATTGAGACCCAGGCGATCGAAATTGGCGTGGGTCTCGAGTTCCAGCCGCTGCACGGCAAAAGTTTGCTCGTCGAAGCGCGCACTGGCCGAGAACATGTAAGTGGAATTCGGCTGGTAGGAGACCCTGCCAACGTAGTCCGACATGGTCTTGTTGAGACCGCTGTCGAGGCCGGTATTGGTAATGTCGCTCATCATGAAGGAATTCTGACCGAACAGCTGGTAGGACTGCCCGAATAGAGCATTGACCGTGCCGGCCTGATTGAATTGGGCGGTATATTCAAGGCCGACGTTTGCGCGGCTGCCGCCTTCGACGCGGTCCCAGCCGGAAAATTTGTCGATCTGGAAAAGATTGCTGGCGTCGAACACAAGGCTTTGCGCGTCCTCGTTGGGGAACTTGCCGATATCGGTTTCGTTCGGACGCAGAATAAGTTGCGCGATGGGCTCGATTGTCTGGGTGCCCCACGGCTCGGTATCGATGAAGGGATAGCGGAACTCGGTGCCGGCGACCGGCATGACGCGGGCAAGCTGAGAATCACCGGGCGTTATGTAATTGGAAACGCCGGGCTGATTGGACACGTTCAGCGAAGCAACGTCGCCGCTAACCCGCAAGAACGGCGTGACTGACAGCCCGGCATCAGTGATGACGGTGCGCCGCCAGTCGAATTGAGCCGAAGCGCGGGTGTAGTCTCCCGGGATGCCGCGCAACAAGCAGTTGGCTTTGTTGAGCAATGCCGGATCTGCGGTTTCGGCGGAGCCGTTCGCGCAAATGGTGGTCAGCGCCGTCGTCGTGATCGGATCGAAGCTTGCTGTCTCCCGGCTCAAGCTCGTGAGGTTGATCTTGTAACTCAACTCTCCGCCGAGAATCTGCTGTGGAAGTACCGCCGCATAATCCAAAACAGGATGAATAATCGGCAGCTGCGACTGTTGGTCGAGCTCGGAATAGCCGGTGTAATAAATCGACCGAATGTCGAAGTAGCTGGTTACCCCGCGTCCTACGAGGTAAAGCTGCGACACGCCTTCGGCGGTCTCGCTGGTGCCAGTGCGGAATGGATCGAGATTGCTGCCATTGAAGCGGCCCAGGCCATAGTCGCTGATGAAAGTTGGATCGGTTACGTAAACTCCGGTCCAGCCCCAAACCCATCGGTCGGTGATATCGAATTGGCCCGCGGTCAGGATCGAGCCACGGAAATCTTTGGTCGCTTCAGTGCCTGCGCCATATTCAGAGGCAAAATATCCCGGGTCCTGCTGGAATATGCCGGCGGCGTGCAAGCTGTACGAGCCGTTGGCCAGCCTCTGGTTCCACTCACCCTCCATCAACAGACCTTGTTGGGTCATGTATCGCGGATAAAGCGTCAGATCGTAATCGGGCGCCAGCGCGAAGTAGTAGGGCGCTTCGAGGGAAAATCCTGTCGCTTTGCTGTAGGACGGCGTTGGGTAGAGAAACCCGCTCTTGCGTTTGACCGTGGGGTCGGGCGTGGACATGAACGGGAAGTACGCCATCGGCAACCCGAAGAAATCGATCGTCGCATCCTCGAAGTAGAGCATTTTTTCGCTCTCGTCGTGGATGATGCGCGCTGCTTTGACCTGCCACAGCGGTGGCTTGTTCGGGTCGTCTTTGCAGGGCTCGCAGGCGGTATAGACACCGTTCTGCAGGACCGTGAAATTTCCCTGACTGCGATCCGCTCGCTCCGCGGCAAATCGCGTATCGTCGACCGACTCCATCCGGAGCGAATCGACGAAGCCATCGCGATAGTCATCGGTCAGATTGATGACCTGACCGTAGGTGATGTGACCGTCGGCTTCGGTGAGCCTGGCGTTGCCTTCGGCGATCAGGCGTTTGGCTTTTTGATCGTAGATAACCTGATCTGCCTCGATGGTGGATCCGCGAAAATAGATCTGGACGTTGCCGACAGCAGCGACCGAATTGTTCGGATAGTCGTATTTGATCTGATCGGCCTGAACCATCATCGGCGCGTCCGGAGAGGTGGCGGGCGGCTTCGGCTGGACAGGCCGGCGGGGATAGTGAATGAGCGACTGTGGGGCGACTGTGCGATAATATGTCGGACGACACTTGGCCGAATGCGGGTGAATTTAGCGTACCAAATGCGGCAAGGATGGCGGCCAACGCCAGGCGCCACGGAGCCGCGACGCGCCACTGACGCGACGCGCTCGGACGATGGCTACCCCCAAGATGCACCACTCACCGTGCTCCCAGCCAACAACGCAAACGAACTAGGCCGTATATCGGGCGGCCAAGCGTCTACACAGTCTTCGAGGCTGAATTTCCCCGCTTAATTGGTGGTCTGGAAAAGTGGCTTTGGCATGGCAAAGGCCATTGAATATAAACAAGAATTAGTTAAACGGCTGTTTGGAGTGGAGAAATGGCTGGGGCAGGAAGCGCTTTGCCCCAGAGGCTTCCAACGGTAATCGATGCGGGCCGATTGCGGACAATAAAAAAGCGCTGTGCCCTAGGGCAGAAGTCCTATTTGACCTCAGGTTCCGGCGACGAAGTAGGACGCCAGCCTGTTGCGTATATTCTGGGCAATAACGTCGACTGCCCGATCTTCGGCATTACGCGCCGCCCGCTGTTGCGCGAACCGCTGTGCTGCGCCCGGAATATCAAACGATGCGCGGGCGAACGTCGACGTCGACAGGACAACCTTTTGGGTTGCGATCTCGGTCAGGCTTAATGTTGCATTAATGCCTTCAACCTGTGCGTCCGGCCGGCCGCTGGTTACGTCAACGATGACGGTCGATCGAAAGGCGGCCAAGGTGATAACCAGCCGATGTGTCGGAGAGCTGGGGGGTTGCCCACCATTGAGATCGAAGAGAAGCGCATTACGGACTGCAACTGCGAGCCGGGCTTCGGGCGTGCCGTTGGCCGCTTTTATCTCCGGAATATCAACGGAACCAAGCTTGTCACGAATTGAATCTTCGGTGCCAATCGTGCGGTTTCCGTACAACGGCTGAAAGCACGCGCCGGTCAAAGCGCCCATTATGAGCACTAAAACCACGCGAAAAAAATTCTGCGAAGCTAAGCCTGTCCTGAACCGCCACATCGGGCCCGACACCATCACGGCAGACGTTGCATGGACTTCAATTATACAATCGGCTGAATTAACGCAAGTTTGACCGATTTTCAGCGGCTGTGGCGCATCTCCGGTTTGCAGCAATTTGATGGCGGGCCCGAAAAATTCTGGCTGCTATTGGCGGCCGTATTCGTCGGTAAGACGGACGATGTCGTCTTCGCCGAGATAACTGCCAGCTTGAACCTCGATCAATTCGAGTGGAATCTTGCCGGGGTTGGCAAGCCGGTGAACCGAGCCGATCGGAATGTAAGTCGATTCATTTTCGTGGACCGCCCGCGTCTCGGTGCCGATCGTGACCTCCGCGGTGCCGCGGACAACTACCCAATGTTCGGAACGGTGAAAATGCTTTTGCAACGACAGCATGGCATTCGGCTTTACGACGATACGCTTTACCTGATGGCGTGAGCCGATATCGATACCCTGGTAGTAGCCCCATGGCCGATAGACACGCAGGTGCCTGACCGCCTGATCGCGATTTTGCGATTTAAGCTCTTCGACGAGGTCCTTCACCTGTTCGGCACTGTGTTGCGCCGTTACGAGGACTGCGTCAGGTGTGCTGACCACGATGACATTATCGAGTCCGACCACGGCAGTAAGAATCGAGTCATCCGAGTGCGCAAGACTGTTGTGACTGTTCAGGAGTACGACGGGGCCGGTTGACGCGTTGCCGTTGGCGTCGTGCTCCAGCACGTCCCAAACGGCGCTCCAGCTTCCGATGTCCGACCAGCCGCAATCCATTGGCACGACGGCCGCGCGATTGGTGCGCTCCATCACGGCGTAGTCGAAGGATTTCTTCGGCACATGCTCGAACGCTTCAGCAGGAAGCCGGAAGAAATCGAGATCACGCGTCATGCCGCTCACGGCCAGCTCGCCCGCCTTGGCGATCTCAGGTTCGAATTGCGCGAGCTCGTTCAGCATCACCTCGGCGCGAAAGACGAAATTACCGCTGTTCCAGAGATAATTTTCGGCGATGTAACGGCCGGCGGTTGGAGCGTCAGGCTTTTCAACAAACGCCTCTACCGCAAACGCCGCCGCGCCGTTGAGCGCGGCACCCGGCCGGATATAGCCGTATTTCGTTGCCGGAAATGTCGGCGTGATACCGAACGTGACAATCCGGCCTTCTGCCGCTGCAGCGATCGCTTCACGGCAGGCTCCGACAAAAGCCGGATGATCGCGCACGACGTGATCGGCGGCAAGAACGAGAACCGTTGCCGAAGGATCGCGCCGTGCGGCAATCACCGAAGCAACCGCAACAGCCATTGCTGAATCGCGGCGTATCGGTTCGAGCACGATGTCACCTTCAACGCCGCATTCGCGCATTTGTTCGGCAACTATGAAACGGAAGTCCGAGTTGGTGATGACGATCGGTCGCGCGAAAGTCGGTTCGCCGCGCAGCAAACCGAGGAGCTGCTGAAATGTTGACTGTGCGCCGACCAGCGCGACGAACTGCTTGGGCATGCTTTCGCGCGATACCGGCCACAGGCGCGTGCCGGCTCCGCCGCACATAATCACTGGAATCAATAACGCCTCTGGCATTGCGTACTCCAGCTTCTTCCTGCGCTATTTGCTATCACCGAATGGGCTTGGGAGCTATTGTCTGCGGTTGATCGGAGTCTGCCGCGAATAGTGATCAAGATCTGTTAAATCCAAACAAACGGATGTACCAGAAAAATTGACGAATGGAATTTCGATCGCCGCTAACCGCTTTCTTGAAGTTTCGCCAGACTGCTTGGCGATGATAAATGATAATCAATATCGGCCGCAGAATTGTAAATAGAGTGGTAAGCACGCTCCCCATAACGCGATATGCCTTTTCCGTCACGCTATTTGCGCCGGAAAGGAGCGCTTCATCGGGCGGCTTAACATAGTGGCGTAGATCATGCATCGCGCGATCTTCGATCTCTTTCCAGTTCATATTGAGGGGCTGCGAATGCCAGCGCACTGGTAGAAAGAATATGCGCCGTTTGAACGGGTCGAAGAACGCACTCTTGAAGCAGGAGCCGAATTGCGCCTTGGCGACCAGTTTTCCAATCCAGGGGATGCGGTGCTTCGCGATCGGCCGATCGACGTCCGGTCCCCAACTGGCGAGAAATAATTCGTCAGAATCCTGAACAACATGAATCCGATCAATGTCCTTCAAATTCTGATAGAGATAATCGCCGTCCAGTGTCCACCGATCCAGCGTCGCGCTGTCGTGTCGTGCGATGGCGCCGTAATCGAGCAGTAATGGCGCCCAGCTCAGGCTGTGGAGCAAGATGCCGCTCTCGCCGGGCACCCGCCACCACGCGGCTGGGACGACGAGCAGAAAGCCGGGCGCATCCCACTCGTAGGCAAGTGCTTCGCTATGGAGGCCGTTGACCGCGGCGTAAGCCATCTGCCGCCCCGTGATGATGATGGGAGCGCCACTTTCGCTGCGGTTGGCGACTGGGAGGACACCCATATTACGCAGCTGGCCGAGGAACGCCTCTTCGCCAAAGCGTAACGCCGCGGCGACCACGAGTTGACAACCAGAGCAGGCGAGTTGCTGCAAGCGTGCAACGGTTCCGTCCGAGAGCATGCAGTCCGGCGTGAGTACGGCTGCATAGGCTGCATCGCGAAATGCCATTTCACACGCGAGCTTATGTCCGAGGCTCATATGTTCGTAGGCTGATCGTTCCGGTGGGCATGGCGGCAGCTCGATGAATTCGGAGCTGATGTAGCGCAGCATTTGGTGGAAGATTGGTGATGCCTCGATCACCGCCCAATCGGTTGCGGTCGTCGCGATCAGGATTTTGCTCGGCTGTCGAGTTGAAAGCACGGGGAGGTTGTGGGGTGACAGCAGGCTGGGAAGGCAATATTCGAGAAAATATTCCCGAAAACGCTCGCCCCATAAGACCATTATGAAATAAAAAGGGCGATCCAGTGCGCCGTCCATCAAGTTTACGATAGCGGCAACAGGCCGCCAAATCAACACAGGCTTGGCAAGCGAACTTGAAGCATAGCGTGGTTTGCAGTACCTCAGTTGTGTGTGAAAATTCCCCATTGGTTGCGATGCGCTGTGTTGAATTGCGACACGAGTCGGCGACGCGTTCAGACGTTCCTTCCAGTGCCCCAAAACTTGGATAGAATTGTTTCGTGAGCACAAGTGAAGAGATGTTGGGGCTGCCGGGTGCGGCGAAGGGCCCGACGACTTCGATACCGTTGTCGGTGGTGTTGCCAAATTTCAATGACGGCAAGCTGATCACGCGTGCCCTCCGTGCGTTGGCGGAACAATCGCCTCCAGCCCAGGAGATTATCGTGGTCGACGATGGATCGACCGATGATAGCGTTAAAATAATCGAGGGCCTCCAGAATCAATACCCTTCAATTCGACTCATCCGCAGCGATGCCAATCGAGGCATAGTCGCTGCGGTCAAATCCGGCCTGGAAGTCGCGACCGGCGAATACCTGTTGCTCGCATCCTCGGATGACTACGTTCTTCCGGGGCTATTCAGTCATGCATTTGCTGGTTTGTCCGAACATCCGGACGCTGCATTCTTTTGTTCCGGTGTTGCGCTCGTAGACGATAATGATCGGGTGATAGGTCTTCGGCCATTCGCTTATCCGCGGCGCAGTCGCGGTTATCTGTCACCAGCCGCTGTTCGCGGCGCAATCCAGAAGACCGATTTCTGGTTCATTGGAACCAGTGCGGTCTATCGGCGAAAGTTGCTGGCCGACATTGGATATTTCGACGAGCGCTTGGGTTCGATCGGCGACGTGTTGGCTGATCGGCTGCTTGCTTTCCGGCATGGATTTTATTTCGATCCCGCGGTGCTGGCGGCCTACAACAAGGATCCAAAGAGTTTCTCCGGCCGTAGCGCGCTATCAGTCGAGGGGAGTTGCCGCCGCCTCGACGCAGCGAAAAGCTGGATTGCAGAAAACCTTCCAGAAGATGTCCGCGACGAACACGGGCCCTTATTTGATCGCCGTATGCGATTTGCGTTCGCCCGTCTTTGGGTCATTTGGCGGGAGGGAAATCTCGATACGGGCGCGATCGCCGAAATCTTGAATATGGGCGCGTTCGATCGCAAGGTTTTGGCAATTCTCTCCCACGTTCCCGTACTTTCGAGTTTCCTCGCGCTCGCGTGGATGACGTTGCGCGTGTACCCGTTCAGTTTTGTGGGCATTGCAGAGGCTTCGTGGCGCGCTCTCCAATTCAGATGGTTTGGTCGAGCCGTCTTGCAGCGTGAAGTAAACAAGGTGGTTTCCGGGCGACCGGATGCCGGTAAGGGCGCCTGACGCCATTCTCCACTTCACGCAACGTCATCCTCGCTCCGCCCAATCGACGATGATTGTGTTATTCGAACTTAAACGAAACATATGCTGGATGTGCGAAGGGATCGCGCGTTCGCGACTATTGAGAAAGCGGCTGCTTTAGTTCACCAGGCTTACGATAGGCAGCAAGCACGCGATCTATCTCGCCGTAGTCGACCAGCGTGCCGTGACTTAGCCAGATAGCCTTGTCGCACAAGCGGTGCACGATGTCGTCCAAATGGCTCGCTACCATCAGGATTCTCGATCGCTCCACGAGTTTCTGCAGGCGGGAAAATGCCTTTTCAAAGAAATCGGCATCGCCGACGCCGATAATTTCGTCAATCAACAGAATTTCCGGATTTCGCACTGTGGCGATCGCAAAAGCCAAACGCAGCAGCATGCCGTTGGAATACGTACGGATTGGAACTTTGAGGTAGTCACCAAGTTCGGTGAAGTCCACGATATCGTCGACGCTGTTCTTGATCTGTGAGCGGCTCATGCCCCAAATCGTGCCGGCAATCTGGATATTTTCCAGACCTGTCGCATCCATGCTCATGCCGAGCGTGGCGTCGAACATTGGCGAGACATTTCCGATGATTTCCGCGGTGCCGCTTGTCGGCGGATAAACTCGCGAGATGACCCGCAGTAATGAGCTTTTACCTGAGCCATTGTCGCCGACCAAAGCGATGCGGTCGCCATCATGGGCTTCGAAATTGATATTCTTGAGGGCGCTTACCGTCACGTGCGCGCCGGATTGATCGAACCGCCCTCCGATAGTCCGCCCAATAAAAGCCTTGCGCAGCGAGGCGCGGCTCACATCGAAAATTGGAATATCCACGCTGACGTTTTTGAGTAGAACAGCGACCACGTTGCCCTCGCGATGGTCAGACCCAAAAAACGATTTGTCGTGACGTGCGCACGAGCAAAGCTATCGCCAGAGCCGAGCCTATGATTGCCATACCGCCGGTGACCAACCACGATTGAAATTCCGGAGCGGTACCAAGCATGGGTGCCCGCACAACTTCGATCAGGTGATAGAGCGGGTTGATCTCGGCAATGAATTTGACGCTGTCGAGGGAGCTTGCCTGCCACATGATCGGGGTTGCGAACAACATGATCGGAACGGCAGTAGTCACGATCGGCTGAGTGTCGCGGAATCGCGTGTTTAGAATTCCCAATATCGTCCCAACCCAGATCTGGTTAATGCAGACGAGAAATAGACCGGGCAACAGATAAAGCGTCGCCAGACTTGGCACCACCTTGAAAATAAATGCAACGGGAATGAAGACCACTATCGTGTGAAGAAGGACAATGAAGTTTCTGCAGAAAACCCGAAGTACATAAATGGAATAAGGCAACTTGATTTGCTTGATAATGCGGCTGCCATCATGAAACGCCATGCAGCTCTCGAGTGTGGTCTGGGATATGAAGCCCCAAAAAATATAACCCGCCGCGAGGAAGGGCATATAAGTCCTGGCCTCGGTATGGAGCAGCCGGCTGTAGATGGTGCCCATCAGCAAAACGAATGCGCCCAGACTGAGTGTGATCCAGAACGGACCGAGGATTGAGCGGCGATAACGTTGCCGGACGTCATCCCACCCCAGAACCACCCAGACCGGCCATTCCCGGAATCCGGCCAGGACTTCCGCCGCGATCGTGCTTCGCAAGCTGGGTCTCATCGGTGCGTTTGCTTGCGCGGCATCAACCGCGCCCGGTGATGTTGGTGGTGTCATAGTGGCGGCATTCTATAGCTGAAGTCCCAGGCATCGACGGTTGTCTGCGCGGGATATCAAGGTTCCCATCGGCAGAAGTTACGCACACGGCCTCATAGCGTGCATTTGCCGAAACGGAAAGTCTCTGCCGCCATGTTTGAGGTGAGATGCGCAACAAACTTTCAAGTCGAAACGACGCTCTTGCTTGCTTCGAGCCGGAATTGTTGTTGCACACAAGGCGTCATGGCGTCTAGATGACGGTCCATCGTTTAGCTTTGATCGTTGGTGCAAACTCGGCTTGAAGTTGCGCGATGAGTATCTCTGTTATTCTCCCCAATTTTAATCACGGCAAGCTGCTGCGGCGCGCGGTGGCGGCTTTGATGGCCCAGTCTCCGCCGCCAGCCGAAGTCATCATAATCAACGACGCTTCAACGGACGAGAGCCTCGCGGTTATAGAGAGCCTCGGAGTCCAGTTCCCGTGCATTCGCCTCATTAATCACACTCAGAACAGGGGCGTGGCGGTGAGCATGAACGAAGGTCTTGATATGGCGACAGGGGAGCTCGTCTATTTTGCCGCTGCTGACGATTATTCGCTGCCCGGGCTGTTCGCCGCAGCGGAGCAGGCGCTTGCTCGTTATCCGGAGGTGGCGTTCTTCTGCGGACGCGTCGTGGTTGTCGATCCGGCGGGCCGCATACTTGGGTTTCGGCCCTTCATGCAACCGGCATCCCGCCCGATGATGCTGACGCCAGAAATGGTTCGTACAAAATCCACAACGAGCGATAATTGGTCGGTTGGGCCAAGCGTGATTTATCGGCGCCGTCGGCTGATGGAAGCTGGCGGCTTCGAGGCGGCGATGGGTGCTTTCGCTGACGGCATGATCGTACGCCAATTGGCATTTGAGTCTGGTTTCTATTTTGACACAGCGGTGCTCGCTGCTTGGGAAAGGTATCCCGAAAGCCTCTCCGCGCGCACGGCGCTGAGTGTTGTTGAAAGCGAGCGCCTCATTGCGTCTGCACTTTCCGGAGTTAAGTCGAAATTGCCCGCCGATATCCGGGAAGCTTACGCGGAGCGTTTGGAGCAACGTCTGCGTTTCAGCATGGCGTGCCTGGGGCTCCAGTTCGATAAAGGCCGGATAAATACCGAACCGGTAGGTCATCTGTTGCAGCTTAAGGGCGTTACCCGAGCCGTCCTTGACATCTGCGCGCGGCTGCCATTTTCGCGACTTGCCGCTTTGATATGGATAACTCTTATCGTTCAGCCCTACGGTATCGGCGTGCTTCTCGCCGGTTGGTATCGCGCGAAAAAGGCAAACTTCCTCGAGGCTACCGCTGTAAAGAGCGCGATCGCCAAAGCGCGCAGCAGATCCAGTGAACTTCCGGCAAAGTCATGATCTTTGGACTGCAACCGAGAAATCAAATCAGCGTTAGGTCACTTCGCCAATTAAACCTTGATACAAGGCTTCCAATTTCAGCTGTACATGCGCTTCGGTGAAGCCTTGGCGAAATTTGCTGTTGGCTGCAGCGCCCATGCGTTGTCGTAAAGCTGGATCATCGGCAAGGCGTCTGATCGCTTTCGCTGCGCCGTCGGTTTGTTGCGCAGGAACAAGGAAGCCTTCGATGCCGTCACGCACGATTTCCCGGCAGCCTGGTACATCCGTTGCGATGATTGGCCGTCCCGCGGCTGCAGCTTCGACCAGCATGCGGGGCAGGCCCTCGCGATAAGTCAGAAGCAACGCAACGTGGTGGTCACGCCAGACCTGGGCGACGTCTGACGCAAAGCCATGCCAGAAAATACCTGGTTCTGTGGCGAACGCCCGAAGTTCGTTTTCGGTGTAAGATGAGCGATTGGTAGCATCCACATTACCGAACAAATGAAGTTCAACTGGCGCGCCCTCGGCACGTACCCGGCGTATCGCCAAAATCGACTCGGCAATCCCTTTAGTTCGCAGCATGCGCGATAGAACGGCAAATTTGACCGGAGGCGCGGGCGGCTCCGCTGTGGGATTGGAATTTGTCAGGTTTACACCAGCGCCCGGGAGAATTGTGACATTTTCGGCCTCAGGTGTGAGCCCGAATTCCCTCGGATCGTCAGGGTTCTCGAAAATAGCATAGGCTCCTCTCCAGAGGAGCCAGCGCACAATCAAGCGCACAGCCGCACGCATGACGGCGCTCTTTGCACCCTTGTCAGACCATAGCGTGCCAAGTCCGGTCACTGCCAAAACGAGATGTCTGGCGCCGGCCATCTGAGCGGCGAGGCCACCCAATACAACCATTCTAAGCGCGAGGCAGTGCACGATATCTGGCTGTTCGCGGCGGATCAGCCCCGCTATTTTCACTATTTCGCCCAGGATAACTGAAAGTCCCAGACAGCCGCGCTGGATTGGCAGCGCAATCACGCGGCAGCCAGCTGCCTCCAGTGTTTCGCGATGATGATCGACATGAGCGGCGACAGCCACCTCCAGGCCACTATCCTGTGCGGCTTTGGCCGCCGGTAAAAAGTGAGAGGCAAAGAACCAGTCGTTAGTCGCCAGATAAAGGATTTTTGGCATGTCACGCCGACGATGGAATTAAACTTCCAGTGTACTGATATCCAACGGAAGTATCTCTTCATATATTCCAGGTTCGATTGCTACTAACATAAAGAGCGGCTCTACGGCAAAAGTCTTTCTATTCTTATGCGCTACCGATAGTGGCTAAGTATTGGAAATATATGCCTGTCCTTCGTTAGGACTTGGCAAGTCGTGGGGGCGGCTGCACGGTCGGTTTTTTCCCGAAACTGAAGCCGAGGGTGAAAGCGCTCGTGGCCATCCGTGCTAAAACTGGAAATATATGAATGGCTGCAGCGTAGTCACTCGGACCTTTTGATATATCAGGCAGCCAACCAAAATGCTGGCGACGATTACGCCGGTGAGCGCGGAAATAGCA
Source organism: uncultured Alphaproteobacteria bacterium (assembly GCA_963807565.1). Taxonomy (GTDB): domain Bacteria; phylum Pseudomonadota; class Alphaproteobacteria; order Rhizobiales; family Xanthobacteraceae; genus BOG-931. The sequence goes on from CAWECH010000019.1 coordinate 150,149, forward strand.
ATGGTTCCGTCCGCTGTCACAAGGCCCATCTTCATGCCAGCTCCGCGCAGCGCTTCGGCCAATTTGGCTGGTTGGACAGCGGCAAGCGCGGGCCGGAACCGGGCCAGCAGTTCCTGCGAATTCGGAAGGGTCCATACAACAATGAGCAAAGTTGTAAGCAGGATGGGTTGAGCTAATGCAATCAAGTTTCCCGCCGCGTTGGGCGCGAAAACGATGTGCCAGTTTTGCAGAGAAGAGGCTAAGGGTCCCAGATAGGCCTTGTATCGGTCGTCGATGACGACGCCATTTAGTCCGATCATGCCCTTGATCATCAACTTGGCTGAACCGAAGTTTTCAGCACGGAAAAACACCCAGGCGATTACCACCGCGAGAAACGTAAGCAAATGGGCGGCGCAGCGAGACCATTTTCCGTAAGTCACTCGCGGGCCGCCGGCTTGGCGCACGCTTTGCCAGCCGTGATTGATCACAAGATATAACCCGTGCAACGCCCCCCACATGACAAAAGTCCACGCCGCGCCGTGCCATAGACCACCAAGCAACATCGTGGCCATCAGGTTGGCATAACGTCGCACAGATCCACGCCGATTGCCGCCTAGGGGAATGTAAACGTAGTCGCGCAGGAAGCGCGACAGCGTGATGTGCCAGCAGCGCCAGAATTCGATGATGCTTGTCGTCTTGTAGGGCGAGTTGAAATTAAGCGGCAGCCGAATTCCCATCATCAGGGCGAGGCCTAGCGCCATGTCGGTGTAGCCGGAAAAATCAAAATAGATCTGGAAGGCGAACGACATCGCGCCGCCCCATGCGGCAAAAAAACTTGGTGCCGTACCGGCTGTGGCGGCGGAAAAGACAATGTCGGACCAGGGCAGAACCGTGTCCGCGATCATGACTTTCTTGAACATGCCGATCGCGAACAACATCAGGCCTGCGGCAAGCAGGGAAGGGGAGAGGCGCAAGTCTGAGTTACGGAATTGTGGAATGATCTCTTTATGGTGGACAATGGGTCCGGCAATAAGCTGCGGAAAAAACATGACGAACAGACTGAACTCAAGGAGGTCATATTCCTCCGCTTCGCCCCGATAACAATCGACGAGATATGCAATTTTCTGGAACGTGAAGAACGAGATACCGATCGGCAGCAAGATTTTATGCAGGACAAAATGTGTGCCGAACACTGCGTTGGCATTGTCGATGAGGAAGTTGGTGTATTTGAAATAAGCCAGCACAGCCAGGTTGCCAGCGATGCCAAAGGCAAGCAGCAGCGGGCTCCGCACCCCGCTGCGAAAATCTTTCCCGAATTTGAAACCCAGGCTGAAGTTGAAAAGGATCAAGAGTACGAGCAGGCCAAGAAGCCGATAGCTGAACCACGCGTAGAAAAATGCGGAGGCGACCACGAGCCACCCAAGCACCAGGCGCCGCCTGCCGAGCCAGCCAAGTGAAAAGTAGCCGATCAAAGTGATCGGCAGGAAAGCCAGCACAAATACTGCGGAATTGAAAAGCATTTGGGACGCCTAATCTCCGATCACGGCAATGCGCTGCGGTAGCAATGGCAAACGGCTATATTGAAATTCCTCAGTAAGTCGGCGGAAGGCAACGCGCTCATTGCGTTGGACTCACAGTCGTTGATTTTGCCGCACCGGTTTGCGCCTGTTTGAGCAGCTGCTTGAGGGTCGCATTGTCAGGGTCGAGCTTGAGTCCAGCTTCGAAGTCCTCTCCAGCTTGTGTGTACTGTGTGAGACTTAGCCGCGCGGTTCCGCGAAGGAAATACAGCGCCGGGTTGGGTGGCCCCAATAGAATAGCATGCGAGAAGTCATCGATCGCATCTTCGAATTTGCCGTTTGCAGCTCTTTCGCGGCCTCGATCTTGATAAGCAATCCAGGAGGCGAGCGGGGGCGTGACTTCCTTACCGGCGCGGGCGCGCGCAAGAAGAGCGTCAAAGGCCTTTTCGCGGAAAGGCACTCCGATCGCGGCAAAACGCTGCTGATCGGCTTCATGAATTGCGACAGCGTGGGCGAACTCGGTTTCCGCCAGTTTAGTATCATTGCGCCGTAACGCCGCGCTTCCCGCAATGATCGCGTCGACGTCGTAACCACAGTTCGAGCCTTCGGCTTGTTCCATCAACGGGCGCAGGCGATCACGGACAGCCGCGACATCCTCAGGTTCGCGCAGTCGCGTAGTCGCGCAGGCCGGTGCGGGTCGTCATGATCCATCGATCGATGTTGTGACGTGTCAGGGATATGCCGAAGTCCTCAGGTATTGACCGGGCGACATCGTGATAATTGAGAATCCGATCCAGAATCATATCGCCGGCCTTCCTCGTATAGTGTGAAGGCTCCCACCACCAATGGCCCAGCGGAGGAATTTCCTCTGTGGTCACGGTGTTCGCGCCGGAGAAATCCCAAAGCGGAAACGGCTCGACGTGATTGGTCTCGGCGTCTTCCGCAAGAATATCGGTGATGCCGCGCTTCCAGTCTTCATATTGAGGCCACAGTCCGATCTCCTGCAGCGCGACCAGCATGCGTACATGGATCGGATTGATAAAGAAGCGGACATCGATATTGGACTTGCGCGCAAACGCGACCATGTCGCGGAACTCCGCCAGGGTGTCTGGTTGTCCGTTGGCGGTAAAGCAATAGCGCTGCGTTGGCGGAGGACGCCAAACCCGCGTCGCATAGTAGTATTCCTGTTCGGCGGGAATAACAGATCTCGGTCCGGGTGTTGGATGTATCTTCGTGTTGGGCTGGAGGGATCAGGACGTCGAATCTGTCACCACGAAATCCGTTGCCGTGATAAAGTGCCAACCACAGGCCCAATTGAGGATCGCTGGGAGAGATGGGCTCAGCCATTTGTCCATCACTGTCGCTGCGTCAAAACGCAGGCCGGCAGGACCTACGAGCGTATCAGCATCGTGAAAAAAAGACCGCCAACAAGAGTCTGTCTTCGAGAGCATAAGCCGCTTCTCATCAAATCCAGCAACTTCGGTGCCGAATACGACCGCTTCGCGGTTGGCGTTAAACATCAAGAAGTCGAGGCCGATGAGAACCTGATGCAAATCTGCTGAAGCATGAACCGCATGCTGGAACGTTACATAAAGCTCCTTCAGTCCGGAGCCCGCCATCGCAAGATTGTACACGGGGCCGGCGCTGTGGTTCCAACCGGGATGACTCGGGTCGATGCCGACCTCGACACGGGAAGTGCCCATCACAACGGATGCAGGTTGCAGCCTGCACACTTCGCCTGCCTTTGCCATCCGCTCCTGCGGTGCCAATTGCGGCTTCTGCGTCGTTGAATCCTTTGATGTCGATAAGGCCGAACCGGTAAAACGGGTCGATGATGATGCTGGCAAGCGGAACAGATATCGCCGCTAGCAAGCAGACAATAAATGCACCAACAAAAAAACGTTTGGGCTTGTCGGGTGAACTAGGGTCGCTGTTAGTTTGCGTTGTCATGGGAGCTAGCGCCTGGTCGGCGATCCGGACGGCGTTAGCCATCACTGGGAAAGCAAGCGTCGTTCCAGGAATTGACGGTAATACGCTGGCGTCGATGGCGTAAACGCGACGCCAGCCAAACGGTCGGCCGAGGCCGTCGGTTTCGAATGCGGCTGCAGGTCGTGCCCGCATCGGAAACGATGATCCACAGTAAGTCCCAGAACCGGGGTTGGAGAAACGGATCACTCGCGGCTGGAAGTAGATGCCCGCGCGGCGTGACACCTTGGCAAGCCGGCGAGCAGCCAAACGTGCCTCGCGGCGTGCTTTATCGGATACGTTGAGCGCAATGGACAGGGTATCTGCTTCGGCCGTCTTGAGCAGCCGTAATTCCAGGCTGCAAGAATGATCGGAATGCATCCCACACCATCCCAGCATGACCCGACGCAGAAGCGGCGCCCAAAGTCGCTGTCCATGGACCGATCGCACCCACGGAAGTGGCGACATCGTGGCTACCATCTCATTCATCGGAATCATCTGGACGTGAACCCAATGATCGGACAGTTCCGGAACCTTGGCCTCAATAAAGGCGGCTGCAAGTGTGATCGACGGTTTCTCTGCCGCGGTCAGTGCGGCGCGCATCCGTAGCGCCGGCAGCACGAATTTCTGACTTTCCTTGAGCAAAATCGGCTGATCATAATGACCACCCGAACGTAACAGAATGGCGGTCGTGTTGAGTGGGCCGGCGGCGACGAACACCGCGTCGAAAATCAGCGTGCACGGACCATCGCTCAGGTCGAGGGCTTCGACTCGTGCTTTGTCGCCGGATTCCGTCACCGATCGCACAAAAAGGCCGTCGCGATAAACGACCTCTCCGCGGCGGATCATGCCTTCGAGCATCGGCACCGTAGAGAAGATAGAACCGCGCACGCAGCCGGTGAAGCATTGACCGCTGCTGTTGCACGGCAGCACGACGCCTTCCGCGGCGGTGTGGATCGCAAGACGTGCTGGACCATAGAGCACTTCGTCTGCAGCGAGACGCTTCCCGGACCGGTCCAGATCCTTCAGCAAGGCCTCGCCCTGCGGACCGGGATCGAGATGCCCGAGAGAATCCCGATAGGCTGGAAAGTTCTTTGCCAGCGTGCCGCCGTCGCCGCACACCGGCAACAACGCGGCCACCTTGCGGAAATACGGTTCCATAGCGCTTCGCGTCACCGGCCAGTCGGCCATGTCGCAAGCGTCCGGCGGTAACACCGCGGCACCCCAAATATTCGAAAAGCCGCCGCGGGCGAATGTCGGATACGGCGCGCGGCCGGCCCGGTTGGTCACGATATGGGCGAACGGACGATCCGCGGCATAGATGTAATCGGAGCCGAAATGCATTTTCTTCGGCAGTTCGTCGCCGTTCGTCGTTGCGTTCGTTGAGATAAGCTCATGCTGCTCGGACGGCCACGATTGCACATCGAGCGCGCGCAATTGCGCAACAGCTCGCTTGGCGCCTCGCATCCAGCGTCTCGCCGACATCGAGAATTGTGACCTTGAATCCCCGCTGCACCAAAGCGTGGGCGGCAAAGACGCCCGCCACCCCGCTGCCGATGACGGCTACGTCCATTTGTTGTGTTCTCGTGCATAACGGCGGATCGCGGCAATGTTGGCCTCGATCTGGTCGGTGCGGTAGCCCGGATAGGTGGGGAGGTAAAGAGCCTGCTGGGAAGCAATCTCCGCGTTGGGACACGGACGGGAAAATTCGGCGAAGCAATCCAGGCTGGCGCAATTGCGGTGATGGCTCACCTGAACGTCGCGGTATTGGCGCGTCATCGATCGGGCCAATCCATCGCGATCCTTCGCCAACACGGTGTAGTAAAAATAGATATGCGAACCGTCTTGCCGATGCGGCGGCAGCGTCAGCCCCGGCAGATCCTTGAGACCCTCGTGATACAAAGCCGCTTTGCTGATCCGCTCGGCCGATTGAGCTTCAGCGCGGTCGAGTTGCGCGCGGATGATGCTCGCCTGCGCGCTCGACATGCGACAAGCGTAACGCGGTGGCAAAGTCTTGTGGGCCACGGGATTGGCGTCGGTGTCGAGCTTATTCGAGAAGAAATCCATGTCGTGCAGAAAGGCGTAACGAAACATCCAGTAGACCGCCAGATCGAACACAAGCGGGAAGGTGGCGATATCGAAAGCGGCACCCTTGGCGGCTTTCTTCCACAAAACCTCGCGTGGCATCACGGGCAATGCTGCAAGCTCATCGCGCAGCATCTTTGCCAGGGCGGCATCGTCGGTCACGACGGCGCCGCCGAGAAAGCCGGTTACATTTTTCAAGAGGCCGAAACTAAAAATTCCGGCGTGCCCGACGGTGCCGGCCAAACCTGTCGGCAGGCGCGCACCAAAGGCCTGCGCGGCGTCCTCGATGAGAGGAACACGGGCCTCGCGCGCAAGCCTGACGTATCGGCTCGATGTCGCAGGTGAGACCGTAGAAATGCGTGACCATGACCGCGCCGACATTGCTCTCGCGGTCGAGCAATTCGGCCACTGCGGCAGCATCGATGTTGCAAGAACCGTCGCCGGCTACATCGGCAAAAACCGGAACGGCGCCGGCGCAAACGACCATGTTGACGACGTCGGCAATGGTATACGGCGACAGGACGACTTTCTGGCCGGGCCGCACCAGGTGTTTGATCGCAAGGTAGATGCCGACGCGTGCTTGCGGCACGGCTATGACATGGGAGACCGAAAGATAGGCCGCGAGCGCCGCTTCCAGATCGGCTACTGCGCCTCCATCGTCGGTGTTGAATAACGCCCCGCGGAGGAGGCCAGCATAGGCCGCAGGTGTAGTGTAAAGCCGCGAACGCGGCTGCGGCGCGTTAAACACGGCGCATTTCCGGCTGCGACGATTGCAGACGTTCCGCTTCGGCCAGGACGTCCTCGCGCGGAACGCGATAATACCGAGCCAGTCCCTGATATGGCACGGTCTTCATAATTCGTGTGAGCCGCGCCAACGCCCACAGGTTCCAGACTATCTTCTTGACCATCCAATTCCGATTAGGCCGTAGTTCACGATATTCGCACGGCGCTTCGATAATGCGCTTCTGTGCGCGCACGGCGCGGAGCACGAGTTCGGTGTCGTACTGTCCGCGATCGAGCTCGCACGCATCGATGATCGATTTCAGAGAGACGCGATCGAGCAGTTTTGGCCCGTGGGTGTCGGTTCCGCTGAATTGTGTGCAGACCTGGAGCAGCCCATTGAGAGCACAACTCAGAATGCGCCGGTAGAAACTCTGATGGCAAATGGTGAAATCGGCGCGTTTCGACGCAATGAACGCGTCGTAGGTTTCGCGATTCTTCCAGGACCATGCAATGAAGGGTAAATCCCACTGCTCGATGTCGACAATGTAGACCCATCGCGTGGTCGCGGACCGCAATCCGATTTTGAGCGCCACACCGTAGTTCGGTTCGGGGAGATGAATGACTCGCGATGGCGGCCGACCGGGCGGCGGCGGTGTCGGCGAGTTTCGCGGTCGCATCAGTGCTGCCGTTCTCGACAAAAATAAAATACCAGCGGCCTGGACCGACGACCGTATCGAAGAAACCTTCCAGGATACCGACGTTCTCGGCCAGAATGTTTTGCTCGTTATAAAGCGGGATAACGACCGAGACTTGGTACGATTCCTCGTTCGCGGATGCTTCGGATGGTTGCAGGGCAATGAGCTCGGCCATGCGTTTCTCGTCAATCCGCAGATGTCAGGATGCTTTGCCGTCGCCATGCTGGCGCGCTGGCAGCGAACCATGTCCAGGTGGCGCGTAGTCCATCGGACAGTGCTGTCGGTGCAGCATAGCCAAACTCGCCTTGTGCTTTGGCGATGTCGCACCATGTCGAATGGACTTCGCCGGCGCGCTGGGCTTTATGCGCGACGGTGAGTTTGCGGCCGGCAATGCCATCAATTGCGCGGATCAGTTCCAGCAACGACGTAGGCTTTCCCGAACCAAGCTGAAAAGTGCCGCTCGCGCGCTGTTCGATGGCGTTCGTGATGCCGTGTGCCAGATCGCCGACGAACAGATAATCGCGCTGTTGCGTGCCGTCGCCATAAACGACCAAAGGCTCGTCGTTTAGCGCGTTCTTGACGAAAGCGGCGACGACGCTTTTTTTGTGCGCGGAATGGGGACCATAGATGTTGGAGAAACGCAGCGAAACACAGGGCAGGCCGTAGGACGCAGAATACGCCGAGCAAAAGCCTTCAGTCGCAAGCTTGGACGCGCCGTAGGGCGATAGCGGCGCCGCCGCCATGGCTTCCGAAATCGGCGGCACTGCGTCGCCTAAAATTGCGCCGCCGGTGGATGCGTTGACGAACTGCTTGATCTTCATCCGCCGGGCAGTCTCCAGTAGCCGAAAGGTGCCCTCGACGTTGTCGGCGAAGCAGCGGCTTGGGTCGTCGATCGAATCGATCACGCCCGACATTGCAGCGAGATGAACGACGGTGTCGGTCCCTTCCAGGCATGCGATCAGCGTCGTCTGATCCGTGAAGTCGCCGCGCCGAAAATTGATCCCGGCCGGAAAGCTCGGGGTGTCCTGGCCCAGCCGACAAATTATCGAGCACCAGAACGTCATGGCCGAGCCTTGCCAAATGTGGGGCAAGGTTCGAGCCGATGAAACCAGCTCCTCCGGTGATCAATATCTTCATGATCCGTTCCCGTGGCGCCAATCTAGCAGCTACCAGCGTGAGACGCAGGGAATCTTGGTCACGTCGCAACGCGACGCGTATTTACGGGCGATCGCGGTTATCTCCTCCAACAAACCGGCCTGCAGGGTGACCGGCTTTAATCCGAGGCCGACCAGACCCTGGTTGTCCACCTTCAGCTCGTTGGCGTCGGCTTCCTTTCGCGGGTTATCGACGTGAGTGATCTCCGCGCCGGTCAACGACGATATCAGCTTGGCCAGCTCTATCAGCCGGAGGGTCTCGGTCATCTGATTGAAGACCTGGACGCGCTCGCCGTTCTGCGGCGGGTTCTCGATCGCCAAGCTGGATGCAGCGGACGGTGTCCTGGATGTGGATGAACGCGCGCGTCTGGCCGCCGGTGCCGTGGACCGTGAGCGGGTAGCCGACCGCCGCCTGCATGAGGAAGCGGTTGAGCACCGTGCCGTAATCGCCGTCGTAGTCAAAGCGGTTGATCAGCCGCTCGTCTAGACGGGTCTCGGCCGTCTGCGTGCCCCAGACGATGCCCTGATGCAGGTCGGTCACGCGGATCCCGTCGTTCTTGTTGTAGAACGCGAACAGCAGCTGATCCTGGGTCTTGGTCATGTGGTAGATGCTGCCCGGGTTCGACCGGGTACAGGATCTCCTGCTCGACTGACCACCGTCGTCGGTCTCGATCTTGACGGCAGATAGCCCTCGGGGATCTGATGCCGGCGGTGCCGTAGCCGTAGACGCCCATCGTGCCGAGGTGGACGACGTGCATGTCGAGCCCGGATTCGACCACCGCCGCCAACAGGTTGTGGGTCGCGCTGACGATTGTTGTTGACCGTGTAGCGCTTGTGATACGAGCACTTCATCGAATACGGCGCGGCGCGCTGCTCGGCGAAGTGCACGACCGCGTCCGGCTCGGTATTCGGCGATCAGAGGTCGAGCAGCACGCGGTAATTCTCAGCTACGTCGAATTTGTGAGAAGGCGATCTCGCGGCCGGTCAGCTCCCGCCACGCGGCAATGCGGGTGCCGATCGGCTGTGATCGGGGTGAGCGATCGACGTTCCAGCTCGATATCGATGTTGCGGCGGACCAGATTGTCCACGATGGACGACGTCGTGGCCCGCCGCCGAAAGATGCAGGGAGGTCGGCCAGCCGCAGAATCCATCTCCCCCAAGGATCAGTACCTTCAACTGGGCCCCTCTTACGCAACGCTATTGCCAGTTATTTCAATGCTTTAAACACGATCGCTGCTATGGCGCAAGCAATTTGCGGCAACTCTGCCGGAAGCCGGGCACTGGCCCGCTACTATCTCGCTTGGCTGGCCGGACATTCACCGAGAACCGAACTATAAGGGCCTCATGATCGGATAAGGGAACAAGCGATCGTATTCCGCGATGGGTGGCGGCATCAAACAAAAGAGCGCGCCAAAGCTGCCCGCGTTCCTCATATAGATGCTGGTCATGTTGAAGCGCTTCTTTGCTTCCGCGCAGAACAATCGTAAAGCGGCGGTACCGGCGGGTCCGTAAAATATTCATCTAGGTAGATGAACATTTTCTCTCCGTTCATCACGTCGATCAGCCAGTCAAATACGACCTTGTAGGAATAGCCCGTGTTCACATCGAGGAAGGCAAAGCCGATCTTCTGATTATTCGCACGCATCTTCGCCTTGAACTCCTCGCTCAAGGTGTCTTGAAAATAGCCCGGCACGATGACGCAGCGATCTTTGAGTGCGCCATAAGGTTCAAGCGCCGCCATCGGCGCTGCGACATCGAACGGGTTGCGCCAGGCATCGAAATATTGCTGCTCTCCGGTCCGGCGCTCCGCTTCCGATATTAGGATCGCCGAAGATATCGAAAGCGTAGAATTTCGTGTCCGGAAAGTGCTGCGTATGGGCGATGATAAATATCAAAGGCGCCCAGGAAACTGCGGAACGTGACGAGGCCGGACGAGCCGAATTCAAAATAGTCGCCGCCGCAATAGCACGAGGCAACATCGAGAGCGATTTCAGAACGCACCAGATAGTTGCGTCTGTTGGCAAGCATTGCCTTCTGGTCACTCGAGAGGTGCGGGACTGACTGTCAGAACGCCGTACTGATCTTTGATGTTCAGATAGTCTTCCGGGTCGACGGCCGCGGGAGCGAACGCAGCCGGGGGAGTTTCCGGAGTGCCTTGCAGAGCAGCTCGCAGCGCCGCTGGCAAAGTGGCTTGCAGAGCTAGCTTGCATGGCAGCTTGGCGAGCGTCTTCCGGAGGAACGCCGCTCAGGCGCCGTTTCATGCGATGGATCGATGAGATCAGCGGCGAAATTGAGCCATTCTTATTGAGCGACGCAAGCAGTCCGGTACCCATAATAGCCCCAACTCTGACCGAAATGCGGTGGGGCGCACTTTTAGCTGGCGCATCTCGTCGTGCAAGGCGGACGCGTGCTCCTCGATGCGGCGCATCGCGGTCGCAATGCCAGTCTAGTCGTCGAAGATTGGTGCGGCCTCCGGTCTGGACAGTCGACGCGGAGGAACCAATGGTCCCGACCGCGATGCCGGCCAAAATCATCACCATCGCAACCAGCAGCGACACGGTGATCGTCTCACCTAACGCTATCGCCGAACCGATCAATCCGACGACCGGCGTCGCAAGAATTCCGAGCGATGTCGTTATCGCCGGAAGACTGCGATTGACCATCGCCATCGCCCAATAGGCAAGCGCCGTGCCGCACAGCCCGCCGTAGAGCAATTCTGCGACAAGCGCGGGATTCCAGGCGATGTGCGGTACGCCATCCACCGCTAGGGCCAGGGCGGCCAGAATGAATGTCGCCAGCAAGCATTGCCAGAACACCAGCTGAAACGGCGTCGATATCCAGGTGTGAGCGCGGACGTAGAGGATACTCACCGCCCAACAGAGCGCCGCGAGCATCATCATGGCGTTGCCAATCAAGTCGCGGCTGTCGTTCCAGTCGAAAGCCTGCGGATTGAACATGACGATCAATCCCGCCAGACCAAGGGCAAATCCGGCAAGCCGCGATCGCGTCATCGGCTCGCCGAGAAACAAAAAAGCACCGGGCGCAACCCAGAGCGGCGTCGTATAGCCGAGCACGATCGAGCGGCCGACCGAAACGAACTGCAGGCCAAAGGCAACGAGAGTCGCAAAGGCCCCCATGTGAAAGACGGCGACGGCGAGCACCACGGCGATATCGCCACGGCGCGGTACGATGAATTGCCCGCGCACAGCAGGATTGCGAACAGCGCGACCGACGCGATCGCCGAGCGGATTGATGTGGTCCAGAGCGGGGAGACGCTGAGAACGATGACCTTGGTGACGACCCAGTTGACGCCCCAGCTGACGACGACAATCGCGAACAGAAAGAGCGCTGCGCGGCGCGACAGCGGGTGGCTTTCTGGCCGATTCAATTTCGTCTCGGACACCATCGCGGCGGAACAGCCCCATTTCAGCTGGCCATCATCCTGCGCACACTATTATCGGGCCTCGGCTTGTCTGCGGCAACGCGCAAGCCATCTCGTTCCCGCGATGCACCTGCACCCGGCTTTGGTTCAAACGGCACGAAAGCTCGCCTCAACCGAGGTACTTGCCAGAGGAACGGAACGCCGAACGGCGCACCGCGACTGTTGCCAGACACGGCTGGGGAAACTGCCCCCGTTACCGGGAACAGCCGCGGCCCTTGTTACGGGGCCGCTCGCCTTTCGGCGCTCCACAGCGAGTTGTTGAGAGTTTCCCCTCCACCCGGCCCGGGCCAGTGCCTCCTGGAATCACCGGATCCAAACGGAAGTTCCGCACCATAGGGCCCCAGCTCCTATATGGCCGGTATTCGTCACGATTCTGTAATCTGCTTTGTCGTGGGTCTGATCAGTCAGCTAGGCTGACTTGCGGATTGCTCGGCGCTTCGACCAATGACTATTTAGACTGCCTTCCGATAGGCGAGCCCGATGCCCTTATTGCTGCGGATACATTCTTCGGTTCGGTAATCCGCTTTGATCTCGGCCCAGACCTGTCCCACTTCAGATGAGGATTGGCGATGTCGTGAAATCCGACGACCTTGCCGAGGGGTCCGTAATTGCCCCAATCGGCAAGCGTGCCATCGTAGGAATGATCGCCGTCGATGAAGACAAAATCAAACGGCGCCCATTGGGCCGCCCAGGCAACGTTGACAGGATCCCAGCTGTCACCGAATTTGGCGGAGGCATCGAAGCCGTCCGAGCGAAGTTCGGCCATGACCGCGGAGAGGTAGGCGCTGGTGTCGACGCCGGTGATGCGGCCGAACCCTTTGCCGAAGTCGATCGAACGAATGCGCGCGCCTGGCGCGGCTTTCATCGCCATGGCGCGGAGTGTTTGCCCGAAGCACGAACCGATTTCAAGAATACTGTTCACGTCGGCGATACGCTCGAGCATCCAGCCTAGTTCGTCGGGATGTTGCTGACCGAGCGGCCGGTTGAGGTCTTCAGGAATGCGTCCCGCATCGAGGACGTGAGAGGCAGGCCGAGTCGATCGGCGATCTTGGCAATTGTGAGCATCATTGGTTCATAGTAGCGGGAGACAGCACGGGGACTCAAGCGTAGCGATCATGGGATGCAATTCGTCCTTCGCGTGTATTCCGTCATCGGTGGGCTTTGCACTGTTCTGAACTCACTGCCTAAAGTCGGGAACGCGCGGCGCCGAAAAACTGTGTAAAATGGGCCGTGATGAGTGAGGCTTCTGACAGTCGACGAAGGAGTCCGGTAAAATACCTGCGCGAGAAGGCGATAGTGATGGGCGATGCGCTCGTTAGCCGGAAGCAGGGTTCACAATGAAACTTGCGCCTATTGCTGGTCTGGCGCTGCTTCTCGGCGCTTGGGTGCCCAATCCGCCTGCGGGGGTATCAACGCTTTTGTCGATGCCGTTTCTGCGAACGGCTCCATGCACTGGTGAGGACATGGTCTACAATTGGAGCATCAACGATAACGCGGGCGCCAACGGCGCAACATCGTTGCCAAAACTACCGCGTCCAGCACCCAAACAATACACACTCTATTGGCCGAGCCCAGGCGAAGCAAAATCGTCTTTTATTTTCCGTGGGAAGTCGATGACATCACGATTCGCGTAGTCGAACTCGTCGCCATATCATAAGACTACAGTGACACGAGATCGCCGTTTCAATATCTTCTGGTTGGCAAAGCTGGTTATGGTGACGTGATGCTCGCTCTCCCCAGCGGCGCATGGAGTTCACACAAAGAATATCCCGCTGGCACTGGTTTTCAACGCGGCACCCTTTGGCTTGGAGATTGCTCGCATTTTGGAATCCATCAGGACTCGAAACTGCGCTAATCAGGAACGCAGCTCTGTTTAGAGCGTCGATTCGTCCGCGAGGAATACTGCGGGATGAATGTGGCGGACATGGATCCAGAGTGCGCTGCTTTATACACGCGCATGAGCGGATTCACGTTTTCCTGAATGGCGTGGCAACACTTCGCTCGTAGAGCTTGATGAGATAGATGAAGATTCTTAATCGCTACTTGGGGAATTGACCAAATCGCAATATAAACTTCCGCGGACGGTGAGGACGCATGATCTTCATCGCCGCGCTGGCGGCACTATCGATGGGCGGTCAGGCTCCGAGAACCTCGCCATGAATCTGGATTGTTTTCCTCTACCGAGAAGCCATTACCGAGAGCAAGATAGGTCCCCACTAGTTTTCCACAGGCGTATGATTTACGCCCTTGACGGGGGAAAGACAAGGTTGAGAATGGTACTTACCCCCGCAAAGCAGTCCATTCTGAACGAGATCATCAACAACACATGATGAAAGTGCGAAGTACCAGCCGCGCGGCGCATGTGCACAGTGATATCGGCACTGCCTCCCTCTCAGGGGCAGCGCAAATAAGTCAGAGGTTTCGCTAAGCGAAAAAT
>CAWECH010000020.1:0-324301 GCA_963807565.1 uncultured Alphaproteobacteria bacterium
ATAGAGGCCCGTTATAAAAATCTTGAGAACGAAACTGCTTGGCTTTCCTCCGCACCCTGAAAGTGACTGTTTTCAGGTCATAGAAGCGGAGCAACTCAATCCGTCTTCGCGCCTACGCAGTGTGCGAGATTGTACATTTTCTGCCCTCACTTATAGGCTGCATGAGACTTTTAGTTTTGCGCAGAATTGGCGTGTGGCGGCGGTCCACGGTTATCAGGAGCAGTTTTTCAAATGCGCCATTTTTCTTGGGCCGCGCTATTGATCGTTTTGGCTGCGCTTCTGCAATCCAGCGCAGCATCCGCGTCGGCGCTTGCTTGTGCCGACGTTACCCCTGGTGCCCAAGAGGGCTCAATTGTTCCTGCAACGCCGACCAGTGTTGAAAAGATATTGCCTTATCGCGATGCCTGCTGGGTCGAGTGGCCAGCCAATAACCGGGGTGTTGCCGGCCGCGAAGCGGACGAGCAGAAATGCAACACTCTTCCGTTCACAAAAATGCTCGAGTTCGATCCTGACCACGGTGAAAATTTCAACCTTTGTGTTTTCCAATCCGTACCCGTGGTCTTTGGTCCTCTTCCTCTTCCTGTTCCTCAGCCTAATCCACTCTCTCCAAGCGGTGATGGCAGCCCCGGCGCGGCGACCTATGGACTACAGAACGACAAACCTCCCGTCGGGTTTCAGGATGGTTGTCCGGATGGAGAACTACGTTGCCCTGCGGATAAGCGTTGTTACGCTATCACGAATGTTAATTCGTGTTGCACGCCCAAAGGCGCTTGCCAATCCGGCTACGGTTGCTTTGCGACCTTCAATAACCTTTGCTGTCCCCTTGGGACTCATCCCACAGCCTCGGGCTGCCAATTACCGAACGGCACATTTCAGCAAAATGGCACAATGATTCCATCGGACGCTTATGCGGACGTTCCGGCGATGCCGCCGTTGCCTGATGCTGGCTTCGAGATGACGTTTCCGCAAGATCACGGCACGCCCGAAAATCACGGCGCCCCTGTACCGCCGCGCAAGCCGTAAAGGGTCAAGCGCCGATCATATCGCCACGGCGACATCCGCGACGCCGGCGGGCTAGTGCGCGGCCGGCGCCTCGTCGATCGCCTCCAGCCATGCATCGGCGCGCAACTGATCTAGCGCACGTTCAATCAAAAACGCGCTTGTCGGATATGCCGTCTCGTCGAGCCAACGTCAGCGCTGCCTCTATTTGCTCGATCGCCTGTAGCACTGCGCACCATAACAGCCTGCGATTTTCAAGACTGGTGCCTTAAACCACTCGGCCACCCTTCCATCCGCGCGATCTTGTATCGCTACGGCGGCACCTGTTGGCAAATCCTCGATAAAGCTGGATTCCGCCCAGAGCCGTCGCCTCTCTGCCGAAGCATTTTTGCCGCAGCAGTGCCAGCGGAAATGCGCAATACTATCGCGTGCGAGCGTCAATAATTTGTGGGACGGGAATGTTCAAGGGGCGTCCGGTTTTCTTGTCGATTGTATTGGCGGCGCTGATTTGCGGGCAGCAGGCGCGTGCCGATGACTTCTACAAAGGCAAGGTGTTCACCATCGTGGTCGGTTTTACGCCGGCCGGCGGCTACGACACCTACGCGCGCAATCTTGCCCGTTACATCGGCAATCATATCCCGGGCAGCCCGACAGTTATCGTGCAGAACATGCCGAGCGCCGGCAGCCTCACGGCGGTGCGTTATCTCAACCTGACCGCGCCCAAGGACGGCACGGTGATGGTGATCTTCAATCCCGGCATGGTCACGCAGTCGATCGTGCAGCCGGAAAAGCTTGGCGTCGACTTTCGGCAATATGCCTGGGTCGGCGTGGTCACGCCGGACAACCGCGTCTGCTACGGCTATGGCGCGAATGCCCCGAAGACCTGGGATGAGATGATGGCGCGCAAGCAATTCATCCTGGGCTCGACCGGCAAGGCGTCGGGCAACTACCTCAACGGCGCGACGCTGCGCGAAGTGTTCCATGCGCCGGTCAAGCAAATCATGGGCTTCCCTGGCAGCGCCGAACAGCGGCTTGCGATAGAGCGGGGCGAGCTCGATGGCGACTGCGGCTCCTTCAGCAGTATTCCGCAGGAATGGCTCGACAAGGGGCTTGCCCACAGCTTCGTGCGGTTCACCCGTGACCGTCCGGCGGAGGTGCCGGAAAGCGCGGTTTATATCGGCAGCTTCGCGACGTCCGACGAACAGAAGCAACTTCTGAGGCTGCTGAGCGGTGGAGACGAAGTCGGCCGTCCGTTCGTGATGTCGAAGGAGGTGCCGCCGGATCACCTCGCCATCATCCGTAAGGCGTTCGATGACACGATGAAGGATCCGGCATTCCTTGCCGACATGGAGAAGCAACAGCTTCCCGTGCATCCGATGGGTGGCGCGCAGGCGGAGAAAATCGTCAACGACCTGCTGTCGGTGCCCGCGGCTGTCGTAGCGGAGGCCAAGCCGGTCTACGAATAGAAGCGCGCTGGAATCGTAACGTCCCGTTCACTATGGAACGGCGGGGCGCCTATTTGCGCCACAATGTGACCACGCTAAAATTCGATACCCTTTGGACGGGGATCGGGGACGATGCGGGGTTGTATCAGTACAAGGCGGCGGATTGCGTCGTTTGGCGCATGTGCGCTCGCTTGTCTTGCCCTCGCAAATTGCGCCAGTTCGAGCCGGGTCAATTCGCGCTGGGGCGTTTCTGCCAGCGATCGGGTCGTCCAGCAGGGTGAGGCGGCCCCGAAGGGCGGCGGTGTCTACAAGACAGGCGGCCCCTACGTTGTCGGCGGCCAAACCTATTACCCGCAGGAAGATGCCCACTACCGTGCAGAAGGACTGGCCTCGTGGTACGGCGACGATTTCCACGGCCGCTATACCGCGAACGGGGAAATCTTTGATATCGAGGGCATCACGGCCGCCCACCCGACGTTGCCGATGCCGAGCTATGTTCGGGTGACCAATCTGGCCAACGGCCGCTCGATTATCGTCCGGGTCAACGACCGCGGACCCTATGTCCATAACCGCATCATCGACGTGTCGACTCGCGCCGCGCACCTGCTTGGCTTCTACGAGCGCGGCACCACCAATGTGCGGGTTGAGTATGTCGGCCGTGCGCCGCTGGAAGGCTCCGACGATCGAATTCTTGCGGCGACGCTGCGGGAAAACGGGCCAGCGCCGGCGCCTTCAAACGTCAGGCTGGCGTCCGCCGAGCGCATCTTGCCGACCCTGCCGGCGCAACCGCCGCCGGTTCGCAGTCCCAGCTACAGGAGCGCCGCGATGAACGATGTGGTCGCGAGTACCCGCGCCATGTCGTTTGCCAACACCCCGAACGGCGGTGATGGCGCGGCTATGCTCAATGGCCGCGGGCTGTATTAAGTCTTACCTTTTCCGGCTGACCGGCCCGTGAGTGTGTCTGCGCCGAGTCGCGCATACCCTATTGCCTGCAGGGTGTTGGAGTGAGACATCAGCATCGATGAGACCGAGGGGCGGTGTGCGCATAGCGTCTAAGGGTGGTGCGTCGGTGGGCGCCGGGTGGGCGGGCAACGGCGTCCGCGCCGCCGGCGTCTTGCTGCTGGCCGTGGCAATCGCCGGTGCCCAGGCAGCGCCTGCGACGGCGCCCGCACCAAAAAAGGAAGATGGGTTCCAAACCAGCGCGCCCGCCGCGCTTTTGCTCGATCCTGACAGCAACAGTGTGTTGTTCGAGAAAAATGGCGATCAGCCGGTGGCGCCGGCAAGCCTCGCCAAGCTGATGACGCTCGAATTCGTTTTCAACGAGCTGAAGAAGGGCACCATCACACTCGACGATACGTTCGCGATTTCCGAGAATGCCTGGCGCAAGGGTGGGGCGCCCTCGCACGGATCGACCATGTTCGCCGCCCTGCATAGTCGCGTGCGAGTGCAGGATCTGATCCAGGGCATCATTGTCGATTCAGCCAACGACGCCTGCATCGCCATTGCCGAGGGTATCGCCGGTAACGAAACGACGTTTGGCCAGATGCTGACCAAGCGAGCCCGCGAGATCGGGCTGGAAAATTCGACTTTCACCAACGCCGAAGGCTACCCTGATCCCAATCTCCGCGTGACGGTGCGCGACCTCGCCCAGCTCGCGCGCCACATCATGCAGACCTATCCGGATTTCTTTCCGTATTTCTCGCAGCGTGATTTTGCCTGGAACAATATCCACCAGCAGAACCGCAATCCGCTGCTCGGCATGAATATCGGCGCCGACGGCATGAAAACCGGCGAGACTGCGGAAGCGGGTTTCAATCTGGTAGGCAGCGCGACGCAGGATAATCTCCACCTGATCGCGGTGGTCACCGGCGCAAAGTCCGATAAGGAGCGCGGCGACGAAGCCAAGAAACTGTTCGACTTTGGCTTCCACGGCTTCGAGGCCAAGGTGCTGTTCGCGGAAGGGCAGACCATCGGTTCTGCCAAAGTGTTCGGTGGCGATGAGAGTTACGTGCCGCTGCTCGGCCCGGGCACGATCACATTGATGGTCCCACGCAACTCCAACGATCGGCTCTCGGCCCGCGTCGTCTATACCGGCCCGGTGCCCGCGCCGGTGACCAAAGGTCAGCCGATTGGCAAGCTGAAGATCTGGCGCAACGACAATCTTGTGCTCGAGGCGCCGCTCACCGCAGCGGAAGATGTCGGGCCGGGCAACATGCGCCAGCGTGCTGTCGACGGCGCAACCGAGTTCATGATCGGGCTGTTCAAGGCCGGAGTCGGGAAGCTTTAAGGGTGCCTGACCTTGCACCAGCGGCCTCGTGCAACACGGTCCAGTCCAGCCTATATTGCGTTTCTGACGTTTGAATTCAGCTGAAGTCGCGCAGGCGAAAGTCCGTATAACCAATTGAAAACGTTGATGTCTGAATTAGGCCGCTGAATGCGAGGCAAGTTCATCACCTTTGAAGGCGGTGAAGGCACCGGCAAGTCGACGCAAGCCGGCATGCTGGCGCACAAGCTTGAATCGATCGGGCTCGGCGTATTGCGGACCCGCGAGCCCGGCGGTTCGCCCGGTGCTGAAATCATCCGTCACGTGTTGTTATCAGGCGCGGTGAAGCCGCTTGGAGCGGACGCTGAAGCGATGCTGTTCGCGGCGGCGCGTGAGGACCATGTTCGGTTCGCCATCGAGCCGGCGTTGGCGTCCGGAAAATGGGTGATTTGCGACCGGTTCACGGATTCAACGCGCGTCTATCAGGGCGCGCTCGGTTCGGTGGATCACCGGGTCATCAAGGGTCTTGAGCGTGTGACCATCGGCGACCTGTCGCCCGATCTGACCATCATCCTCGATACGCCGGTCGAGGTCGCCATGGAGCGTAGCGCGCTACGCCGCGGCAACGCCAAGGCCGATCGCTTCGAGGGGGAAGGGCGCGAATTCCACAGCAAGCTTCGCGATGCCTTCCTGGCGTTGGCGCAGGCCGAACCGATGCGTTGCGTCGTCATCAACACCGACGCGCCGCGGCAGGAGGTCGCCAAGCAAATCTGGGATACCGTGCAGGCGAAACTCGATCCCGCTTCAGCGCCATTCCAGTTCGAGCACGTCGGGGACGAGATAGTTTTGTGACGCAATGAGTCCACAGGCGAACGAAGCCGGCGAAGTACGGCACCCGCGTGAGACGCAAGTTTTGTTCGGCCACGCCGACGCCGAGGCGGGATTGCTCTCCGCCTATCGCGGCGGCCGCATTCCGCACGCTTTTCTGATCGCCGGGCCAAAGGGTATCGGCAAGGCGACGCTGGCCTATCGGATGGCGCGCTTCGTCATGGCGCATCCCGATCCGGCCGCGCCGGCCGTCGCCAAAGCGACATCGCTTGCAGTCGCCGAAGATGATCCGGTGGCGCGCCGGATTGCCGCGCAGGGCCAGCCCGACTTCCTCGTGATCGAACGCGTGCTCAACGACAAAGGCGTTTTGCACAAGTTGATCCGGGTCGAGGATGTCCGCGACACCGTGCCGTTCTTCGGCTCGACGGCGCGGGAAGGGGGCTGGCGTATCGCCATTGTCGACGCGGTCGATGAGCTTAACGCCTCTGGCGCCAATGCGCTGCTCAAGGTTCTGGAAGAGCCGCCGGAACGCGCGTTGCTGCTTCTGGTCAGCCACTCCGCGTCACGGGTACTGCCGACCATTCGGTCCCGGTGCCGCATCGTGACGTTGCGGCCGCTGCCGGAAAGCGACGTGGCCGCCGCGGTCGCGGCGGCGACAGGCGCCGCAGCGAACGATCCTGAAATCGCCGCGGCTGCGGCCGCCTCCGACGGCAGCGTGGCGCGGGCGCTCGCCATGCTCGACGGCGATGCGCTGGAATTGCGGCAAGCTGCGCTGGCGTTGCTCGATCGCTTGCCTTTGACCGATGCGAAGGCGTTGCATGCACTCGGCGAGGCCATCGCCGGTACCGACGCTGCGCCGCTTGCTGCCTTCGTCGCTACCGTGAATGACTGGCTCTCGCTGCGGCTGGATCGCGACAAAGCCGAGATCGGGCGGCTCAACCGGCTTGCGGAGGCATCCGAGCGCATTAACGAAGCTGCGCGGGATGCCGAAACCTACAATCTTGAGCGCAAACCGCTGGTATTCAGCGTTTTCGGCATGCTTGCCGAGGCCACGCGCGGTTGATACCTAGCGGTATGTCTGGCGAACCCTATTACGTCACCACCGCGATCGCGTATCCGAACGGCGCGCCGCATATCGGCCACGCCTACGAACTGATCGCGACCGATGCTATTGCGCGCTTTGCCCGCCTCGACGGCCGCGATGTGTATTTCCTCACCGGCACCGACGAGCACGGCATCAAGATGCTGCAGACGGCGGCGCGGGAAAAAATCACGCCGCGGGAACTCGTCGAGCGCAATGTGCCGCGCTTTCAGGCGATGGTGAAGAAGTTCAATTGCTCGAACGACGATTACATCCGCACCACGGAGCCGCGGCACTACCGTTCGTCCGAAGCAATCTGGCAACGGATGGCGGCGAACGGCGACATCTATCTCGACAAATATGCCGGCTGGTACTCGGTGCGCGACGAAGCCTATTACGACGAAAGCGAGACGCGCCTCGACGACAAAGGCCAGCGGCTCGGGCCGCAGGGCACGCCGGTCGAATGGGTCGAGGAAGAAAGCTACTTCTTTCGGTTGTCGAAATACGCCGAGCCGCTGCTCAAGCTCTATCAGGAGCATCCCGATTTCGTGTTGCCAAAGGAGCGCATGAACGAGGTTGCGAGCTTCGTGAAGGGCGGCCTGAAGGATCTATCGATCTCGCGCACCACTTTCGACTGGGGCGTCCCGGTGCCCGGCGACCCGAAGCATGTGATGTATGTCTGGGTCGACGCGCTGACCAATTACATCACTGCGGTCGGCTATCCCGACACCGACAGCGAGTTGTTCAAGCGATACTGGCCCGCCGCGCTGCACGTCATCGGCAAGGATATCGTGCGCTTTCACGCGGTGTATTGGCCGGCATTCCTGATGTCGGCCGGGATTGCAGTACCGAAGCGTATCTTCTCCCACGGTTTTTTGTTCAACCGCGGAGAGAAGATGTCGAAGTCGGTCGGCAATGTCATCGACCCGTTCTCGCTTGCGGACGCTTATGGCGTCGATCCGCTGCGCTATTTCCTGCTGCGCGAAGTGCCGTTCGGCCAGGACGGTAATTACAGTCACGAAGGTATCGTCAATCGCATCAACGCCGACCTCTCCAACGATCTTGGCAATCTGGCGCAGCGGTCACTAACCATGGTGACGCGCCAGTTTGGCAGCGCGTTGCCGCAACCTGGTGTTTTCAGCGACAACGATCAGGCGATCCTGAGCGCAGCCGATGCGCTGATTGGCAAGGCGCGCGACGCGATGGCGACGCAGCTTCTGCATCAGGTACTCAACGCGATGTGGGCCGTCGTCGCGGAAGCCAATCGTTATTTCGCCGGCGAAGCGCCGTGGGCGCTGGCCAAGACCGATCCGGCGCGGCAGGGCACGGTGCTGTACGTCACCGCCGAGGTGATCCGTCAGGTTTCGATCCTCGGCACAACCGTTCATGCCGGAATCCGCGGGCAAGCTACTCGATATCCTTGCGGTGCCGGCAACAGAGCGAAATTTCGCAACGCTTGGCGGCAAGCACCGTATTGCGCCGGGCTCGCAGCTTCCCGCGCCGTCGCCGGTTTTCCCGCGCTACGTCGAGCCGGAGGGCAAGGCGGCGGAATGACGACGCTGATCGACAGCCACTGCCATCTGGATTTTCCGGATTTTGCCGACTGAACTTGATGGCGTTGTGAGCCGCGCCCGCGCGGCCAACATCGCGCGGATGGTCACGATCTCGACCCGTGTGCGCCAGCAGGACGGGCTGCTGGCGATCACCGAACGGTTTCCCGAGGTCTATTGCTCGGTCGGCACGCATCCGCACCATGCCGATGAAGAGCTCGATATCACCACAGCGGACCTCGTGGCCCATACCAAAAAGCCGAAGGTCGTGGCCATTGGCGAAGCCGGCCTCGATTATCACTACGACAACGCGCCGCGCGATGCGCAGGAGCGCGGTTTTCGCAATCACATCGCTGCGGCACGCGAGACCGGGCTGCCGCTGGTGATCCATTCGCGCGATGCCGACGACGACATGGCGCGAATCCTTGAAGAGGAAACGGGGAAGGGGGCCTTCCCTGCCGTGCTGCACTGTTTCACCGGCGGACCCGACCTGGCGCGGCGTGCGGTTGATCTTGGCCTCTACATCTCGTTCACCGGCATCCTGACGTTCAAGAATTCCGGCCGCATTGCGCGAGATTGCGGCCGGCTTGCCGGCGGACCGAATTCTGGTCGAAACCGACGCGCCTTATCTCGCGCCCGGTAAATTTCGCGGCAAGCGCAACGAGCCGTCGTTCGTGATCGAGACCGCCAACGTTCTGGCGGAAACCCGCGGTGTGTCGTTCGACGCCATTGCCCGGCAGACCACCGAGAATTTCTTCAAATTGTTCGCAAAAGTGCCGAAGCCCGCAGCCGCTGCAGCATGACGGTGAAGTTCACCATTCTCGGCTGCGGCTCGTCGGGTGGCATCCCGCGTCCTGCTCTTGGCTGGGGCGATTGCAATCCCAACAATCCGAAAAACCGGCGGCGGCGCACCTCGCTACTGGCCGAGCAGCGCGAGAACGGCGGCGTTACCCGCATCCTGGTCGATACCTCGCCTGATCTGCGCGAGCAGCTTCTCGACGCCGAAGTCGATTGGCTCGATGCGGTGCTCTATACCCATGCGCATGCCGATCACACCCACGGGATCGACGATCTGCGTGCGCTGTTCATCGCGCAGCGCCGGCGGCTTGACGTCTATCTCGACGAGCACACTGCCCGGTCAATCCACGCGCGGTTCGGCTATTGTTTCAAGTCGCCGCCCGGCAGCGAGTATCCGCCGATCGCGACGGAGCACCGTTTAGCGCCGGGCAAGCCGGTGGCCGTCACGGGGAAGGGCGGCACGATCACGGCGCTGCCGCTTCTGCAGCAGCACGGCGACATTCCCTCGATCGGGTTTCGTTTCGGCAACCTGGCCTATTCCTGCGACCTCTCCGGCATGCCGCCGGAAACTGCCGCGGCGCTGTCCGGGCTCGATGTCTGGATCGTCGACGCGTTGCGTTACCTGCCGCATCCGAGTCATTTCTCGCTGGACGACGCGCTTGCGTGGATCGCGCGGCTCAAGCCGCGCCGCGCCATTCTGACCAACCTGCATGCCGATCTGGACTACGACGTGCTCAGAGCCAAGCTGCCGCCGAATGTCGAGCCGGCCTACGACGGGATCGTCATCGAGGTTCAGGAAGCCCCGTAATAACTGGCATCCAGCGACATATTCCATAATATGTCTTATGCGAATGAGCCATCGAATTGGCTGGGTCGGCCCGAGCCCATCAGCCTCGCCTCAACACCTCACCACACGCCCGGCACCAACCGCCAGCGCACTCGCGCGGCATAGTCGCGATAGCCCGGCAGTTCGGCTTGCAGCACACGGTCCTCGGTGATCGCCCGGTACATGAGGAATGGCAGACTGCAGACAACTATCAGCAACTCCGCGAGCCATGAGCCAAGTGCGATGCCGCTGGCGATCATGATGACGATACCGGCCAGATAACCCGGATGCCGGATTATGGCGTAAGGCCCGGTGTCGATGACATGCTGGCCGCGATCGGTCTGGATACGGACGACCGACGAGAAGAACCTGTTCACGACCATAGCCCATAGCGCCAGCGCAAAACCGGCCGCCGTAGCAACCAGGCCTGCGGCCTGCAGCCAATCCGGTACGCTGTCGCTCCAATGGTAACGGCCACGGTCGAGGCCCGCGATCACCCAGTGAAGGATCATCGCGGCAGAAAACAGCCATAGTGCCAGCGGCAGCTTCTGACCGCCCGGCCGCATGCGCTCACGCGCCAGATCCGGGTCGACCCAAACGAGCGACGCGGTGCAGACCATCGTCATAAGGGCAATGTAAATCCAGAACGAGACGAAGTTCAGTGTTCCGGCTGACGCGAACAGCGCCACGGCCATGATGGCCAGGTAAGCGGCCGTCTGGAAGTACACCGATGCCGACATGCGGGTTCGCTTGCTCATGGACAAAAGGTTGTGCCGCCATCGCGGAAAAGCAACCTGGCAATTACGAAGAAAGATCAGAATTGTTGCACCTGCATGTTCCTTGCCGCGGAAGGTTTGATACGGTCCGCGTTACCAGCTCAGGACCGATCAATGACACCTTCCCGCGATATCGACCGCCTGCTCGCGATCATGGCCGCGTTACGGACGCCCAAGACCGGCTGTCCGTGGGATCTCGAGCAGAATTTTGCGACCATCGCGCCATACACGATCGAGGAAGCTTATGAGGTCGCCGACGCCATCGAGCGCGGCAATCTAACGGACCTCGAAGAGGAACTGGGCGATCTGTTGCTGCAAGTGGCGTTTCACGCGCGCATGGCGCAGGAACAGGACGCGTTCGATTTCGGTGACGTCGTCGAGACGCTTTGCGCAAAGCTGATCCGCCGCCATCCGCATGTCTTTGGCGATGAGCAGTCCCGAACGCCGGAAGCCGTCAAAGGACTATGGGAGCGGATCAAGGCGGAGGAGAAAGCCGCGCGCGGCAAGCATGAGGAGACGGGCGCTCTAGCGGGCGTTCCAGTCACGCTCCCTGCCCTAGACTCGCGCACTGAAATTACAGGCCAAAGCCAGCAAGGTCGGCTTCGACTGGAACGATCCGCGCGCGGTGCTTCGCAAAATCCGCGAAGAAGCCGACGAGATCGAAGCCGTGCTCGACAGCGACAAGTCAGCGGCGGCCGGAGAAGTTGGCGATCTTTTGTTCGCCGCAGTCAATCTTGCGCGTCATCTCGATGCCGATCCGGAGGCGGTATTGCGGCAGACCAACCGGAAATTCGAGCGGCGGTTCGCTTCAATCGAAGCTGCATTGGCTACCAAAGGCAAAACGCCGACCGATGCCACGCTTGCCGAAATGGATGCCCTCTGGGACGAAGCGAAGGCGCAGGAATGACGATTGGGAAGACCGTGCGGGCCGCTACTTCACGCCTGCCGCTTTGAGATACCGCAAATCGACGAACTGCTCCGGCGCCGGCAGCGGGTCTTTGATAATGCCGCCCTGCCCCATGAATGCGATGACCTGCGCGACTCCTGCGAAATCGATCTCAGCCTGTTTCGGCAGCACGCCGCGATCGGGATCCAGATAGAGCGCGAGTGTGGCGCGGGCGATATCTTCCGGTGCGCCGGTCAATTCGGTAAAGGCCTTGATCGTCTCGGCGCGACGCGCTGGATCGTGGATGAAGCGAAACGCATCCGCGAGCGCGCTGACAAAGCCGATGATCGCCGGCACGTGCGCCTCGGCATAATCGCGCCGCGCTGCGATAACTTCGAACTGGAATGACGCTACCGCATCGGTCGAGCTGCCAAGCAGCCGGTAACCGTCCTTGACCGCGACCAGGTCGTCCGGCTGACCGAGTGGGACGGCATCGCATTCGCCGCTCCGCAGACAATCCGCTCGCGCCGGCGTGCCGACCAATTCCTTGACGCGATAGTCACCGTCGCTCAGCCCTTTCAGGTCCAGAAGCTTTCGCGTTGAGATCGAGATGGTATCGATCGGCAGCGACAAGCCAACCACCTTGCCCTTCAAGCCCGCGACATTGTCGATCGAACGCTTGGCGATCAGGCTGTAAACGGGATTGCCGATCTCGCCGGCAATCGCGACGGCTTGCGAGCCGCCGAGCACCGCCTGGATCAGATAGGGCGTCGCGGTTTGCGTCACGTCGATTTCGTTGCGATCGAGCGCAGCAACCATATTCCCGGTGCCGCCGGGGATTTGCACGACATCGAGTGCGATATTCTCGCGCGCGAAAAAACCCTGCCGCTCGGCAATGAAGCGCGGCAGCGAACTCACGCCATGCACGGTCGAGGGAATTTGGCCGTAACGCAGCGTCGCCATCTCGGCATGGGCCTGTGGCAGGCCGGACAACAGCGCGACAGATAGCGCCACAACGCGAAACATCATCGGAAATGCCTCTACGGTTTTATAAGCCCGGCATGGCGCGGCAGCCAGAGCGCGATGTCGGGGAAGAAAGTCACCAGCACCACGATCGCCAGCATGGCGACGATGAACGGCGGCGTCTCGCGAAAGATTTCCGCAAGCGGCGTGCCGGTGAGCCCGCTCATCACGAACAGCAGCAGGCCATGCGGCGGCAGCGTCAATCCGACCATCATGTTGAGGACGACGACGATGCCGAAATGCACGAGGTCGATATCGAGCCCCAGCGCGATCGGCACCAGAAGCGGCACGATCACCAGCAGGATCGTCACCTCATCGAGCACGATGGCGAGGAAGAGCATCAGTACGTCTACGCATAACAAGAACTCGATGGGCGACAATTTCCAGGCCAGGAAGGTGGACTGGATGAGCTGCGGCACGCCCTCGTTCGCCACCGCGTAGTTGAAGACGAATGCGCCCGACATGATCAGCGCGATCATTGCCGTGGTGCGAACGGTTTCCGAGATCACTGTGACGAGTTGTGACAAGCGCAGCGTCCGGTAGACGACAAGCGCGAGCAGCAGCGCATAACTTGCGGCAATGGCCGCGGCTTCAGTCGGCGTGGTGACGCCGGAATAGATCAGCCCAAGCAGGATGGCTGGCAACGCGATCGGCAACAGCGCCTGTCCGAGGATCGCCGGCATCTGCGCCCAGGCCGTCCGTGCCTCGCGCGGGAAGTTGCGGCGGCGCGACACGAGGCCGATCACGATCATCATCGAGAGCGCCATAATGCCCGCCGGCACCAGCCCGCCAAGAAACATGGCGCCGACCGAGGCATTCGCGATCAGCGCATAGAAGATCATCGGGATCGATGTCGGCATCAGCGGGCCGAGCGTCGCCGACACGACCGACGTTGCGGCGGCGAAGCCCGGCGGATAGCGGCCGTTCCGCGTCATCATCCGCGCCACGATCAGTCCGGGGCCGGACGCGTCAGCAACCGCGCTGCCGCTCATGCCGGAGAAGATCAGGTTGGTGACGACGTTGACCTGCGCGAGCCCGCCCGGGAGATGGCCGACCATCGCCGCGCCGAATCTGAGCAGCCGCTCGATAACGCCGCTGGCATTCATCACGTTGGCGACGAAGATGAACATCGGCACGGCGATCAGCAGATAGCTGTTGTAGAGGCCGTTCATCGTCTGATCGACGACAAGGCCGACGTCCTGATGGGTTGCGATCAGATAGACGAAGCCGGCGGCCAGCATCGACAGGCCGAGCGGTGCGCCGAGCACCGCAGCGAGCGTGAAGACACCGAGCAGAACCCAAAGCCCCTGCGACACTCCGCCCTGCCCCTACGCCGCCTAGATTTCGCTACGCCAGCGCGGCCCAAGAAGTTTTGCGCCAGCGACGAATGCGCGGACGATCACCGCAACCAGGAAAATGCCGAAGCACGCTATAGACCCAGTCGAGCGGCAGATTGAGCACCGGCGTGTGCTCTCGCCAGAGAAAGCGGATGTAATCGAGCGAGCCCGGCAGCGCCCATGCGAAAATGCCGCCGATCAGCGCGGCGCGTGCGATCGCGACATATCGTTTCGTTGTATCCGGCAGCAGCCGGTAGACCAGGTCGAAGGTGATCTGCTGCTTGTCGGGCACCAGAAAGGCGTTGGCCCAAAAGATGATCCAGACGAACAGGATCACCAGCACTTCATCGGCCCAGACCGCCTCGTCGTGTTCGAAATAGCGGGTCACGATCTTGTAGTTGAAGATCACAAATACGGCCGCGAACATCGCGCAGGCCGTCCAGTCGGCGAGCTTAAGCAGTCGTGATCCAAGCACGGCGGCGCGTGTCTCTGGCGCGTCGCCGGCCATGATGCATCAGGCCTTCATCACGCGTTGCAATCCCGCCGCGTCCCACGCCTTCGCCATGTCGGAGTCGGCATAGACCTTATCGGCGGAGGCCCGGAACGGCGTGAGATCGACGGCATCGACCGCGAGACCACGATCTTTCAGCGCCTGCACGATCGCCTTTTCGTCGGCCAGCCGCGCTTCGCTGCCCGACTTGGCGGTTTTGAGCGAGGCGTCGCCCAGCGCTTTCTTCTGATCGGCGTTGAGTTTGTCCCACACCGGCCCGGCGATAGCGAAGAATACCGGCTGAACCATGTGCGCGGTCAGCACCACCTGCTCGCTTACTTCGTAGAACTTTGCGGCGTTGAAAATGGAAAGCGGATTCTCCTGCCCGTCCACGGTGCCGGTCTTCATGGCGAGATAAACCTCCGGCATTCCCATCGGGACCGGCGTGACGCCGAGCGTGCGGCCAAGCAGCAGCCATTCCGGGCCGGCCGGCATCCGCATTTTGACGCCGGCCATATCCGCCGGACCTTTGACGTCGCGCTTTTGCCGCAGGCTGACCTGACGAGTGCCGAGATAGTGGGTCGCCAGGATGTTGATTCCCATTTTAGCGGAAACGGCCTTTCTGAAATCGTCTCCGATCGGGTCCGTCGAATACGCGCCGGAGCTGCGCGTAGTCGCTCAGCAGGTAGCCGCGATTGAAATAGCCGAGCTCCGGAATTTGCTGCGCGACCTCGAACGTGGTCATCGAGCTCATTTCGAGATTGCCGCGCTGCAGCGCGGGCACCTCGGTGCCCTGTTTGAAGAGAGTGGACGCGGGATGGACGCTGACATCGAGGCCAACATTTGCCGCGGCAACGTCGGCTTTGAGCTCTTCAAGTGCCTTGTTGAGAAAGTCGGACGGCGGTGCTGCTGTCGATATGCGGATTTGGATCGCGCCCTGCGCACCGGCTCCGGTGGCTGTCCCTACAAATGCGCCAGACAATGCGCCGGCGACAAAGGCTCTGCGGGTTGTCATTGTTGGCCCCCTACTCCTGGTAAAACCGCGTGCCCGGCAAATTTAAGCTTACTGCCGTGTGTGAGCAAACCGTGCTCGCACTGCGTCAGCCTTGTCCGGTGCTGCACGCACCGTCATGGCAATGCGGCCGCTCTTTTCGTCGATGCCTCTGTGGATCACTTCGGTATGGCGATGCAGCCAACTCGCGCCCGCGCCGTCGGCGGGGTCGAGGTCAAGCTCGATAAGCACGCGTCCAGCAGCCAGCCGTGCTTCAATCGTAGCGTCAAGCGCGTCGATCCCTTCCCCGGTGATCGACGATACCAGCGCGGGCCGCTCCCCGGCGGGCTGGCGATCCGCAATATTGCCGAGCCGCGTCCGTTCCTCGGGATCGAGCTTGTCGATCTTGTTCCAGACCTCAATCAACGTGTGCTTGTGCTCGGGGTCGTTCTGCGGATCGATACCGAGCTGGGCTCAGCACTTTCTCGACGTCGTGCAGTTGCGCTTCGGCATCGCCATGCGACACGTCCCGCACGTGCAGGATCACGTCGGCCTCGATCACCTCTTCGAGCGTCGCGCGAAATGCGGCGATCAGCATGGTCGGCAGATCAGAAATGAAACCGACGGTGTCCGAGAGGATGATGCGTGCGCCGTGCGGCAGATCGACCGCCCGCAGTGTCGGGTCGAGCGTTGCGAACAGCATGTCAGCCGACAGCACTTTCGCTCGTGTCATGCGATTGAACAGCGTCGACTTGCCGGCATTGGTGTAACCGACCAGCGCGACGATCGGATACGGCACGCGGCGGCGGCTTTCGCGATGCAGTTCGCGGGTTCGTTTGACCTTGATCAGCTCGCCTTCGATCTTGGCCAGCCGCTCGTCGATAATGCGGCGGTCAGCTTCAAGCTGCGTCTCGCCGGGGCCGCCGAGGAAAGCCGAAGCCGCCGCGTTGGCGTTCAAGATGCGTCCATGAACGCACCAGCCGGCTCTTCTGATAGGTCAGATGCGCGTGCTCGACTTGCAGGGCGCCTTCCCGGGTACGCGCCCGCCGTCCGAAGATTTCCAGGATGAGGCCGGTACGGTCGATGACCTTGGCGCCCCACGCCTGCTCCAGATTGCGCTGCTGCACCGGCGACAGCGCACAGTCCATCACCACGATGCCGGCGTCATGGGTTTTGACGACGCCGGCAATCTCTTCGACCTTGCCTTTGCCGAGATAGGTCGCCGGGCGCAGCGCGTTGAGCGTCACGATACCGGACTGCTCGACCTCGAGATCGATGGCGCGCGCAAGCCCGACCGCTTCGTCGAGCTTGGCTTCCGGAGAGCGATAGGCACTCGCCGCGGTGCGGCGCAACACCGGTTCGATCACCAGCGCGCGGCCGGTCGAGCCCGAAGGGCTCAGCCGGTCAGAGCCGTGGTCGCGAGCGACGCGGCTCCAATCAGGTTTTGTCCCCGGCAAGCGGCTCCTCAGCGCCTTCGAAGAGCTGCACCGGATGTCCCGGCATGATGGTCGAAATCGCGTGCTTGTAGACGAGCTGCGAATGCCCGTCCCGTCGCAACAGCACGCAGAAATTATCGAACCAGGTCACCACGCCCTGCAGCTTGACGCCGTTCACCAGAAAAATGGTGAGCGGAATTTTTGCTTTGCGGACGTGATTGAGGAAGGTGTCTTGCAGATTTTGTGCGCGTTCGGCTGCCATGGCCGTTGTTCCGTTCTTGTCGCGCGGGCCCCACACCCGCGGGTCTTTTCTTGTGTCTCGTGGGTTTATTGACGCGCTTAGAAGCCCCATCCGGTCAATCGGGACCGGACGGACCCGAAGCGCCTCCATTAGAAGGCCCTGCGCACGGCGATGCAAGCCCAACTTCGGGCTAACCGCCTTATCCTCGATCTCGGCAAATCGGTGAAATTCCCGCCTTAAGCGCGGTGGCGACGGGCCCCGGTTTGCCGTCGCCGACGGTGCGGCCATCGATGCGGACAACGGGCATGACCGTTTGGGTCGCCGAGGTGATAAAGGCCTCACGTGCCGCATAGGCCTCATCGAGGCTTAAAGCCTCGCTCCTCAAGCGAAAGCCCCTGGCCTTGAGCGGCCTCCATCGTGACCGCACGGGTAATGCCGCGCAGGATGGCGTGATCGGCATGCCGGGTTACGAGCTTGCCGTCCCTGGTAACGATCCAGGCGTTGGCGGACGGCGCCTCCGTAACCATGCCGTCGTTGTCGACCAGCCAGGCTTCGCGCGCTCCCTTGTCGATTGCAGATTGCCGCGCCAATGCGTTCGGCAAGAGCCCTACGGTTTTGATATCGACCCTGCCCCAGCGGTTGTCCGGCGCGCTGAACACCGCGATGCCGACTTTGGCCTGCGCTTCGTTACGGGCAAGATTGAGCGCTCGCGCAGTCGCCACCACGGCCGGCGCGACTTCAGGCTGCGGAAATGCAAGATCGCGGCGCGCGACGCCGCGGCTGATTTGCAGGTAAACGAGGCCGTAGCCGATCCGATTTCGGGCCACCAGTTCGCGCAGGACGATACCGAGCGCCGCCTCGGACATCGGCATTTTCATGCGTAACTCGCCGAGCGAACGCTTGAGCCGCTCGAAGTGCCGCCGCTGATCGATGAGGCGGCCGCCCCTCACCTCGCAGACTTCGTAGACCGCGTCGGCGAATTGGTAAC
The DNA here is from genome assembly GCA_963807565.1 of uncultured Alphaproteobacteria bacterium. Classification (GTDB taxonomy): domain Bacteria; phylum Pseudomonadota; class Alphaproteobacteria; order Rhizobiales; family Xanthobacteraceae; genus BOG-931. The sequence continues at coordinate 17,959 of CAWECH010000020.1, forward strand.
CGCGATCCTCGACATGGACCTTGGCATCACGAAACGGCACATAGCGGCCGTTGACATAGGCAATCCGTGACATCGCCTTTAATCGATACCGAGCGCTTTGAGCTTGCGGTGCAGCGCCGAGCGCTCCATTCCGACAAATTCAGCGGTGCGAGAAATATTGCCGTCGAAGCGGCTGATCTGCGCGAGCAAATATTCACGCTCGAACACTTCGCGGGCTTCGCGTAATGCCAGCGTCATCAGATGCTCGCCGCCGTTGGCATTCGGCATAGCCGGGATCATCGCGCTCACGTCCTGCGGCAGCATCGTCGCAGTGATCACGGCAGACGGCTCACCGCCGGCGAGGATCATCAGCCGCTCGACGTTGTTGCGCAGTTGCCGGACGTTGCCGGGCCAGTCATGCGATTGCAGCACGGCGAGCGCGTCGGCGCCGACGTTGCGTTTCGGCAAGCCGGTGGTTTGCGAAATCTGGGTCATGAAATAGTCGACCAATTCCGGAATGTCTTCGCGCCGCTCGGCCAGTCCCGGGACGCGGATCGGAACCACCGACAGCCGGTGATAAAGGTCCTCGCGAAATTTTCCCGCGGCGATATCAGCTTCGATATTGCGGCTGGTCGAAGACACGATCCGCACATCGACCGTGACCTTGGTATTGCCGCCGACGCGCTGGAAGGTCTGATCGACCAGCACGCGCAGGATCTTGTTCTGGGTCTCGCGCGGCATGTCGGCGATTTCGTCGATGAATAGCGTACCGCCATGGGCTTCTTCGAGCGCGCCAACTTTGCGGCTGCCGCTGCCGTTATTGCCGCCTTCGACGCCGAACAGCTCGACTTCCATGTGCTCGGGGGTAATAGCAGCGGCGTTGATCACCACGAACGGGCCGTCGGCGCGTGCTGAACTGCCATGGATTGAGCGTGCCGCAAGCTCCTTGCCGGAGCCCGAAGGGCCGATGATCAGGATACGACTGTTGGTCGGAGCAACCTTCTCGATCGTCTGGCGCAATTGGTTGGCGGCAGGCGAGTGGCCGACCAGCAGGGTAACGAGCGGCGCGTGCTGCTTGAGTTCCTTCACCTCCCGCTTGAGCCGGGAGTTTTCGAGCGCGCGGTCGGCGACCAGCAGCAGCCGGTCGGCCTTGAAAGGCTTTTCGATGAAGTCATAGGCGCCGCGTTTGATTGCCGACACTGCGGTCTCGATATTGCCGTGACCGGAAATCATCACGATCGGCAGTTCAGGGTGCTCCCGTTTGAGCGCGTCGAGCAATTGCAAGCCATCCAGCCGGCTGCCTTGAAGCCAGATATCGAGGAACACGAGATTCGGCCGCCTCGCCACGATGGCCGCAAGCGCGTCATCGCTGTCACGCGCAGTGCGCGCGCCGTGACCTTCGTCCTGGAGGATGCCCGCGACCAGTTCGCGGATATCAGCTTCGTCGTCGACGATCAGGATATCGGATGCCATGGTCTGATTGCCGCCTGTTGCCTTGGGTCACTCGGCCGCTTGAGTGCGGTTCGACTTGTTGGCTCGCGGGGCCAGGAGCCTCCGCGGCAAAACGTAATTGCATCCAGGCGCCACGCGCTCCTGGATTTTTCTCGGAAGCGTCGCGCAGCTCGATGCGGCCGCCGTGCTCTTCAAGAATACGACCGACGATTGCGAGGCCGAGGCCGGTGCCTTTCTCGCGCGTCGTGACGTACGGCTCCAGCAGTTTGGCGCGATTTTCCTTCGGCAGACCGATACCGTTGTCGACCACGTCGATCACGACATCCTTGCCATCGCGCTGCGCGCTGACAACGATGCGCCCGCGGCCGCCAAGTTCGCTCTCGGGCACGGCGCCAATCGCTTCAGTTGCGTTCTTCACGATATTGGTCAGCGCCTGCGAGATCAGCCGGCGGTCGAAATGTGCCGGCATCGTTTCCGGCGGAAGCTCGACGTCGAAATCAATGTCGGGATGAGCGACGCGGAGCAGGAACACCGCCTGCCGCACGGTATCGGCCACATCCTCATCGGCCATGACCGCCTTCGGCATCCGGGCAAAGCGCGAGAACTCATCGACCATGCGTTTGATATCGTCGACTTGCCGCACGATGGTGTCGGTGCATTGCTGGAAAACGTTATCTCCTTCGGCGACGAGCTTGCCGTATTTGCGGCGCAGCCGCTCTGCCGAAAGCTGGATCGGTGTCAGCGGGTTTTTGATCTCGTGGGCAATCCGCCGGGCGATATCCGCCCACGCCGAGGTCCGTTGCGCCAGCACCAGCTCGGTGATGTCGTCGATGGTGATGACATAGCCGTGCTCGGCATCGGTTGTCTGTTCGCTGGTAACCCGAACCGAAAAGTTGCGCTCCTGGCCGTCCCGGCTCAGCGTAACCTGCCGCTGAACGAGCCGCTGGTTGCCGCTACGCGCGGCCTGAAATATCTCCGCAAGCTCCGGTGCGACTTCGGTTATCGGCCGGCCGAGCGCTTCGCTCTCGGTGCGTCCGATCAGGCGTTCCGCGGACCGATTAAGTATGGTCAGGCGGCCATCGGCGTTGACGCCAATGACGCCGGCACTCGCGCCCGATAGCACGGCCTCAGTGAAGCGTCGCCGGCTGTCGATCACATCGCGTGCCCGGACGATATCTTCGTGCTGCGTGCGCAGTTCGTGCGTCATCTTGTTGAATGTTTCGCCAAGCTGCGCCAGATCGCCTTCGGAGCGATAAACCGGCACCTGAACCTGCAGATTGCCGGTCGAGACGTCGTTGGCGGCCCCGATCAGCCGGCGGATCGGCGCAACCAGCCGATTGGCAAAATCGAGGCCGATCCACGCCGACTGATAGCAGCACGATCAGCGCGATAACGGCGAACATCAGTGCGAAGGCAACCTGGATGCCGAGCCGCCGCGCTTCGAGGTTGGCGTATTCGGCGACGCTCTCCTGCGTGTTGCGCAATTGCTGCACGACGTGCGGGTCAAGCAGCCGCGCGACATAAAGATACATGCTGTCGTAGTCGTGCAGTTTGACGACAGCCGCGACGTGATCGCCTTCGGGAATAAGCGCCACCTGCGGATCGGTATCAGTAACCTGGTCGAGCAATTGCTTCGACGGCAATACGATCTGCTGCTCCATCTTCACGTCAGCGCGTTCAACCGTCGTGCCGTCGTTCCTGATAATGAGATGCAGCGGAAAGGCCACGGCCGGTTGCCTCCTGGGTCAGAAGCTGGCGAAAGCGGTCGCGATCCTGGTCGAACAGTTGTTTGGCGCGGGCGAAATCGATGGCCATCGCCAGATCGTCGCCGCGGATCGACTGCGCGTGTTCGTTTACATAGGCATCGGCGACGGTGACAGATTGCTCGATCATCGCCCGCATGCGGGTCGCGAAGAACCGGTCGAGCGCGCGATCGAGCGTGGTCGAGGCGACGACCGAGACAAGAATTGTCGGCACCGCCGCGATGACGGCGAACAGGCCGACAATCTGAATGTGCAACCGCGAGCCGGCGCGGCCGCGGCGGCGCGATTGCACGACTGCCCACACTTCGCGGCCGATGATGGCGACGAGGAGAAGACCGGTCGCCGCGTTCACGCAGAGCAGCGTGACGACGACTTCATGAACGGGCGAGATCGGCGTGAGGCCGGCCAGAACCAGAAAGGTCGCGGTCGCGGACGCCAGCGCGATGCCGACCGCGAGCGCGCCGATCAGCCGGGATCGGACCGGCATGGGCGCCGTCGCCAGCGGAGTTGATGGGCGCGACTTGTTCGATTGTCGTCATTGAATCGCGCTTTTCGTCGCTTTGGACTGCAAGACCGGCTTGCGATCGGGCCAAAAAGACACAGTCGGGCAGCCCGACGCCCGCCCCCGAGTGATGCTTTTATACAACAATGTTGCCCGATTGCGACAATATCTAGGCGGCCGCCGCGGTCACAAACCTGGACAGGGCGTGTGAAGGGCGACGTGATCAGCCGCTGGTCCGATAGACCTGAATTTCGAGGTCGCGGATTTTCTTGCGCAGCGTGTTCCGGTTCACGCCGAGAAGATCCGCGGCGCGGATCTGGTTGCCGCGGGTTGCCGCAAGCGCCGCTGACAGCAGCGGCCCCTCAACTTCGCGCAGGATACGATGATAGAGCCCGGGTGGCGGCAGGCCATCGTCGAAGCCGGAAAAATACTGCGTCAGATAACGTTCCACCGCGCTTGAAAGGTTGTCGTCAGGACCGGCCGGTTTCGCTGGGCGTCATCAAGCGTCGGCTGCGACAGCTCGGCGTCCATGACGGCGGCGGTGATGGTCTCTTGCGGATAGAGCGCCGCCAGCCGGCGGGCGAGATTTTCCAGTTCGCGCACGTTGCCCGGCCAGCGATGCCGCTTCAGCCGTTCGAGTGCTGCCTGGTCGATCTGTTTGGGCGGCAAGCCTTCGCGTTCGACCATGGCGAAGAAGTGTCGGATCAGAGTCGGGAATGTCTTCGGTGCGCTCGCGCAACGGCGGCAGGCGCAACGGCACAACATTCAGCCGGAAAAACAAATCCTCCCGGAACAGTCCCTGCTGAATGAGCTGGCGCAAATCCTTGTTGGTCGCTGCGATGATGCGTACATCGGCTTTGATCGGCGTGCGGCCACCGACTGTCGTGTATTCGCCCTGCTGCAAGACACGGAGCAGCCGGGTCTGCGCTTCCATCGGCATGTCGCCGATTTCGTCAAGAAACAATGTGCCGCCCTCGGCTTGCTCGAAGCGTCCGGCGCTGCGCGCAGTTGGCGCCGGTGAACGCGCCTTTCTCGTGTCCGAACAATTCCGATTCGATGAGGTCGCGCGGGATCGCGGCCATATTGATCGCGACGAACGGCCCGGTACGGCGCTTGCCGTAATCGTGCAAGGCACGTGCGACCAGTTCCTTGCCGGTGCCTGACTCGCCCGCGATCATCACGGTCAGATCAGTCTGCATCAGCCGCGCCAGCACCCGATAGATTTCCTGCATCGCCGGCGACCTGCCCACCAGCGGAATGGATTCAAAATCCTCGACCTTGGCCGGCTGTTTCACTTTCTCCTTCGGCTCGGACAAAGCGCGGCCGACGATGGCGATCAGTTCCTTCAAGTCGAAGGGCTTCGGCAGATATTCGTAGGCGCCCCGCTCGGAAGCGCGGATCGCCGTCATGAATGTGTTCTGCGCGCTCATGATCAGCACCGGCAGGTCAGGCCGCGTTTTCTTGATCCGCGGCAACAGATCGAACGCGCTTTCGTCCGGCAGCACGACGTCGGTAATGACCAGATCGCCGTCCCCCTGGCTGACCCATCGCCACAGCGTTGCAGCGTTGCCGGTCGAGCGAACCTCGTATCCAGCGCGGGACAGCGCCTGATTGAGCACCGTCCGGATCGCGGCATCGTCGTCTGCGACGAGAATACTACCCGCGGGCATCAGCTATCCCCCCGTGACTGGAGAGTGTCGTCCGGCACGACGCTCTCGCCCGTGTAGACCGGCATAAGAACGCGAAAAATGGTTCGTCGTGGCTGCGCCTCGCATTCGATGATGCCGCCGTGGTCCCCGATGATTTTGGCGACAAGCGCGAGCCCAAGCCCGGATCCGGTTGGCTTGGTGGTGACGAACGGATCGAAAAGATGCGGGATCAATTCGTCGGGAACGCCCGGTCCGTTGTCCTTGATGCAAATTTCGAGCGGCAGCGAGATGCGCGCTTTGGAGCCCGGCAATGACAAACGTACACCGGGGCGGAACGCGGTGGATAGAACGATCTCACCGCCATTTGCTGCGTCGCCTATCGACTCGGCGGCATTCTTGATGAGATTCAGAAACACCTGAACGAGCTGGTCGCGATTGGCGAGGATCGGCGGCAGTGAAGGGTCATACTCTTCGATAAATTTGACCTGCCGCGCGACGCCCGATTGTGCCAGCCGCTTCACGTGATCGAGCACCACGTGGATGTTGATCGGTTCGCGTTCGACGGGCCGTTCGTCGCCGAACACTTCCATGCGGTCCACGAGTTTCACGATGCGATCCGCTTCGTCGCAGATCAGGCGCGTGAGCGTGCGATCCTCGTCGCCGACCGATTGCTCGAGTAATTGCGCCGCACCGCGGATACCGGACAGCGGATTTTTGATCTCATGCGCCAACATCGCGGCAAGCGCGATGACGGAACGGGCGGCGCCACGGTGCGTGAGCTGGCGATCCATCTTGTCGGCGATGGTGCGCTCTTGCAGCATGACGACAACCGAGTCCGGTTGCTCCGGCAACGGCGCGACATAAAGATCCACCAGACGATCGCCCGGGTTACGCGGAGTGCCAAGATCGACTTTGTATTCGTTGACGGCGGCGCCGCGCATCCGAACCTGTTCAATCAATGTCAGCAGCGGACTGCCGAAAGGCACCAGGTCGCGCAGCAGGTGGCGCCGCAAATGAGATAGCGACGCCTCGAAAAAGACCTCGGCTGCTGCATTGGCTTCTCTGACTCTTGCCGTCGGATGACACAACTATGACGGGATGCGGCAGTGCGTTCAGAACTACGTCCGCGCGAGCCGCAATTGAGAGCGTTTCGGCCATGCTCATCTTGAGCCCCCGAAATATGGCGCAGTCGCTGCGTTGGCCGGAATGAAATTTATCAATTGCACCAATAGCTTGGGTGAACACTCGTGGCGGATATGAGTTGACTCCAGCATGTGCACACGAAATAGGCGTGGTTGTTCCATTGCATATAGTTTAGCCATTCGCCCAGCTCTGCGCAAGTGCTGCACTGCAATATCCCTAACTTATCGGGATTATCCCCTTGACGCACGTAGTGCAGATGCGGTAGATTGGCGACATTGGGGATGTCGCTATGTCAAAAGATACGAAACTTCAAAAGCTTGGACGCCTTACGGTGGGTGAGTTTTTCGCTCGTTTTCCGACCGATGATGCCTGCCTGAGCCACATCATGGAGGTCCGGTACGGCCTGCGGCATACCTGCAACGGCATGTGGGAAATACGGGACTTTCCACAAGATTAGCGGGCGCCCTGCTTTCTCTTGCTCGACCTGCCGCGCTCAGGTCCACCCGTGCGCCGGTACGATCTTCCAGGACAGCCGCACGCCCCTGCGCGTTTGGTTCTATGCGATCTATCTGTTTGTCGTGACGCGCCACGGCGTGAGCGGCAAAGAGCTACAGCGCGCGCTCGGCGTCACCTACAAAACTGCCTACCGCATGGGCATGCAAATTCGGAAGCTGATGGCGAAAGCCGATGGCTTTGAAATGCTCAAAGGCCACATCGAAAGCGACGAAACGTACATCGGCGGCCCGCGCCCGCGCGCTCTGAGAAGATGTCGAATAAAACCATTGTGCAGGGCCTTAAGCAGCGCGGTGGTCGCGTGCATGCTGAGACAATCCCGAACGCCAAGACCGACTCGCTGCGCAACGTCGGTGCTGCGCAACGTCGAACGCGGTTCGCGCGTCTCTACCGACGAACACAAGGGCTACACTTTATTGAAGCGCGATGGCTACCAGCATGATTTTGTGAACCACACGCGGCACGAGTACGTGCGCGGTGACATTCATACCAACAGCATCGAAAGCTTCTGGCGGCTGTTCAAAAACTCAATCCGTTCGACGCATATCCACGTCAGCGGCGAGTACATGAACGTCTATCTGCGGGAATTCATTTCCGCTCGAACCACCGTCAGATGGCGAACGCGATGTTCGATCTTCTGATTTCATCGGTGTAGTCGCGAGGATTTTGATGGCTCTTTCTAACTCAGGGGAATCAGCGGGACCAATGCCGCGCGTTTCTTCCTGCTCGAATGAAAGTCAGCAAGGCGGTCCGTGCGTAATGCTTCTGTTAACGTCAGCATATCTAGCATATAGACGGATTCGACCACATATGTTAGGGCGACTGTGCGAGCCGGGGACCATCGAAGCGGCTTACTCCGACAGTCCCCAGCCGCACTACCTACTTAAGGTGCGGTCATGTGAACCGCATTGAGCACCTTCCAAGTCTACGGACTTTCTTGCAGGAAAGTCCTCGGTTACCGGTAGCCAGCCGGAATTCATTGCGGGCCAGAGGTTCATGACTTCTGGCCCGTATTGGTCTCAACCCGCTCTGTAAGCGCAATTCTGTTCGCCCCGTCGCGCCGGATTACCCCCTCGTTTTTGAGGGACGTAAGCAACGGCAAAAAGCTGGTTCCGGGGATTTCAACGCCGTGTGCTTCGCGAACCGCGTCCCGCAGTTGTCCGGATGACTTCGATCCATGGCTCAGGTAGCGTCCGCAGGGTCGCGATCACTAAATCCCGCTGAGTGACCGGCGCCGCCGTGCTGAGCCACGGCATTCCATTGATCGTGGATACAGGCGGTGCGATGCCTGAGCCATTGTTGGCAGCCAAGCGAGTTAGGACGCGCTCCGTGATCTCCAGTTCCTGGTCCTCGACATCAATCTGCTTGCGCAGTTGAGCCAAGGCGGCGCGTCGGTGCCGGACAGTCGATAGGTTGGGTTCCGTCGTCATAATGGCACACATAGGGAACGCCCTTAGGTGAGTCAAGGCCGAGTTGGTTAGCCATTAGATCGACCAAGCGGAAGATGGGAAGATTGGGCATCAATAGTGATAACGGCATTGCGCTATTTCGATTTGTTGGGCGTCTCCCGCGCCGGAGACCCGATAAACAAGCCTATGGTCACCGGTAATGCGGCGGGACCACCAGCCGCTCAGCTTATGTTTAAGGGGCTCCGGTTTCCCGAGCCCCTTAAACGGTGTCTGCTGTATGTTCTTGATCAAGCCGTTGATAGAATTAAGAATCTTCGGGTCTTCTTTTTGCCATTGGACGTAGTCGTCCCACGCCGATTGGACCCAAAGAACCTTCATGCCGCATGCGCAGGCTCTTCTTCAACAAGCTCACGTTCCAATAGCTGGCCAGCGTCCGCTTCTTCGATAGCGCGAAGGAGATTGGCGGCATTAGCAGGGGAACGCAGCAGATGAAGCGTTTCCATCATGCTTTCGTATTCATCTTCGGACACAAGGACCACAGAACGAGCGTTCTGACGCGTCACAACTAGGGCGTCGCGACTATCACAAACCTCTTCCATGTGTTTCGCTAGGTTGGCCCGAAGCTCAGTGTAAGACACGTAGCTCATTGGGATACTCCCTAACTCTAACTCAGCCCCTCCGTACACGTACGGAACTGTACGGACATGTACGGGTATATGTCCACGTACAGATAATTGTCAAACGCTATTGCAGTTCCGACCCAAATCAGATTAATTAGCGATTGTTACGTGCGTCAAGGGGATAATCCCGTAACTTATGTGCGTCGCTGCGGAGTTGGCTGTTCCGGTCCAGTCGGTTCTGTCGGGGTCCGGTTTCGGACGCCTGTTCGCACCGGGCCGGAACATGCGCTAAAGCCATGCGCGAACTGCGAAACGGAGCATGAAATGGCCGGCACTATCGCTGCTGTTGTCGTCGCAGGCGGCCGAGGTCTGCGTGCGGGCGGCGGTGTGCCTAAACAATATCGCGAACTGGCTGGGGAACCGGTGATACGCCCGGCGCTCGCGGCGTTCCTCGAACACCCACGGATTAGCGCTGTACAGCCGGTCATCCATCCTGAGGACAAGGATATTTTTCACGCCGCGACGGCCGGCCTGCAAAAGCTGCTGCCGCCGGTTTGGGGCGGTGCCACCCGGCAGGCGTCGGTCCGCGCAGGCCTGGAAGGTCTGAACAAAAGCTCGCCGGAACTCGTCCTCATTCACGATGCCGCGCGGCCGTTTGTTTCCGGCGCATTGATTGACCGCGCAATCACGGCGGCCCGGCAAAAAGGTGCGGCAATTCCCGCCGTCCCGATCGCGGATACGGTGAAGAGGATTGATAGCGCCTCAATCGTGATCGAGACGCTCGATCGTAATCAGCTGCGCGTCGTGCAAACTCCGCAGGCTTTCGGTTTCGATCTGATCATGGCGGCGCATCGGCGCGCGGCTGAGGCGGGACGCGACGATTTTACCGACGATGCTGCGCTCGCTGAATGGGCCGGGCATCCAGTCAGTGTGTTCGAAGGCGAGGCAGGCAACGTGAAGTTGACAACGAACGACGATTTTGCCCGGGCGGAAATCGCGCGCCATGCGGCGTTGGCTGACGTACGCATCGGAAACGGCTTTGATGTGCATGCCTTTATCGAAGGCGATCACGTCATGCTGGGCGGCGTTCGGATCCCGCATTCACACGGAGTGACTGGACACTCCGACGCAGACGTGGCGCTTCATGCGTTGGTCGATGCCATTCTCGGCGCGTTGGCCGATGGCGATATTGGTCAGCATTTTCCGCCGAGCGATCCGCAATGGAAAGGTGCTTCGTCCGACCGTTTCCTCGCCTTTGCCTGCGAACGAGTTCGAGCCCGCGGCGGCCTGATTGCGAATCTCGATGTGACGGTGGTCTGCGAAGCGCCGCGCGTCTCCCCTCACCGCGACGCCATGCGCGCACGCATTGCCGAGATTGCCGGAATTTCGCCGATGCGTGTCGCGGTCAAGGCAACGACCAGCGAAAAGATGGGTTTTACCGGCCGCAGCGAAGGCATTGTCGCCATGGCTACGGCGACGGTGCGCCTGCCGTGGAGCGCCGCGTGAGCAGCGCTTCGGTGCGCGTGGCAGCAAAGCGCGTGCTTGGTCAGTGCCGGGCGCGCGGCTTTCTCGTCGCCACGGCCGAATTCTGCACCGGCGGCCTGGTTGTAGCGGCGCTCACTGAAATTGCCGGCTCTTCCGACGTCGTCGATCGCGGCTTTGTCACCTATTCGAACGAGGCCAAGCAGGCAATGCTCGGCGTGCCGGCGTCGACGCTCCGGCGCCACGGCGCAGTTAGTGCGCAAACCGCGAAGGCCATGGCAGTGGGCGCGCTGAAGAACTCGCGCGCCGATATCGCCGTATCGATAACCGGCATAGCCGGGCCCGGCGGCGGCACAAAGCAAAAGCCAGTGGGCCTTGTCCACTTCGCCGCGGCAAAACGCGGTGGTCGGCAGATTGCTCGAAAGAAATTATTCGGCGCGGTGGGTCGTAGCCGCGTGCGGCAACTTTCAGTGATGCAGGCGCTTGAGATGCTCGAATTGCTGGCGCGAAGCTCGCGATAGGGCTCAGGCCGGCTGCGTGCCATAGACCTCGTCCGCCCGCTTTTCGAACGCGGCCGCGAAGCGGCGGAACGCGGCTTCGAAGACCGAACCCATCAGCAGACCGAGCGTGCGGCTGCGAAACTCGTAAGAGATAAAAAACTCGACGTCGCAAGCCCGGTCGCCGGCTGGCTTGAAGGTCCAGCGATTGTTCATGCGCTGGAACGGCCCTTCGAGATATTCGACGAGGATTTCGCGCTTGTCGCGGATCAAGCGTGACGCGGCTGGTGAAGGTCTCGCGGACGAGCTTGTACGCGACCGTCATGTCGGCGACGATGACGTCCCTGCCCGCTGCGTCCTTGCTGCGTCTTCGTACCGCGAGCGAGCGGCAAAGCGGCACGAATTCGGGATAGTGCTCGACGTCCGCCACGAGATCGAACATGTCGGTTGCGGAATGTGCGACGTGCCGCTTGGTCGAGAATTCCGGCATCAGTCAGCGCGGCGTCCCGCTGCCCGGGCAGCCTTCAGCCGGGCAAAATCTTCGCCGGCGTGATGCGACGAACGTGTCAGCGGGCTTGCCGACACCATCAGAAAGCCCTTGGCGTAAGCGATCGTCTCAAGCGTCTGGAATTCCTCCGGAGGAATGAAGCGCATCACCGGATGATGCTTGCGCGTCGGCTGCAGGTACTGGCCGATGGTGAGAAAATCGACGTCCGCGGCGCGCAGATCATCCATCACCTGCAGCACTTCGTTACGCTCTTCGCCGAGTCCGACCATGATGCCGGACTTGGTGAAAATCTGCGGGTCGATCTCCTTGACCTGCTGTAACAGGCGGATGGAGCCGAAATAGCGCGCCCCGGGCCGCACCGTGAGATATTTCGACGGTACCGTTTCGAGGTTGTGGTTGAACACATCCGGCCGCGCTGTAACCACCGTCTCAACCGCGCCATCCTTGCGCAGAAAGTCCGGCGTCAGCACTTCGATTGTCGTGGTGGGGCAGCGATTACGGATAGCGCTGATCACCGCGGCGAAATGCGCAGCGCCACCGTCGGCAAGATCGTCGCGATCGACGGAGGTGATGACGATATGCGCGAGCCCGAGTTTGGCTGTCGCGTCGGCAACATGCTCCGGCTCTGCGGCATCAAGCGCGCCGGGAAGTCCGGTTTTGACGTTGCAGAAGGCACACGCGCGGGTGCAGGTGTCGCCCATGATCATGAAAGTGGCGTGTTTCTTGTCCCAGCACTCGCCGATATTCGGGCAACCGGCTTCCTCGCAGACGGTGTGCAGGCCGTTGGCACGAACGATTCGCTGAGTATCGAGGTAGCCGGGCGACACCGGCGCCTTGACGCGGATCCAGTCCGGCTTGCGGGGCGACGGCTGGTCCGGCCGATGCGCCTTTTCCGGGTGGCGCTCCGGGCCGGATTTATCCAGCAATGTGTCGATCAAGACCGCCATAACGGCTCCGTGCCTTTCGCATCAAATACTTACGGGTCCGAGTGCGCCGCCGCAAGGAGAGGTCAACGTGTCTTTGGGGCGTCGCTGGATGAATAAAATGTAAGGATTTCAATAACATTTCGCCGTTTCTGTACGTAACTTTCGCCACAATAAAATTGCTTACTCGCATCCGCGACTGATTCATCGCGGGAGGCATGTCCGTGATCGCGCGTGGCAAGGAAGCGGCAGCGCTCGCGCTCCACAGATTTGGCTTTGGTCCGGCGAGCGGCGGAATTGCCGCGATCGCCGACGATCCGCGTGGCGCAATTCTGGCCGATCTCGATCGCCCGCTTGCTGGCTTGATCGACGGAAGTTTCCCGACGAGCAGCGAAGCGGCCCGCGCGGTATTTGATTTTCAGGCAGCACAGCAGGCCAAGCAGAAGCTGACACAGCGCATGCAGAAGGCCGATGCTGGCGGCGTCGTGCAGGTCAGCACCGAGGCGATGGCGGCGATAACCGCCGACCTTGCCGCGGGACAGAAGCCGGGCGAGAACCAGCCACCGCTGCCGCAGCAGCTTTTCCTCAACGAAGCGAAAGCGCGCGTCGACGCTGCGATGAGCGCCAATATCGGCTTTGTCGAGCGGCTGGTTTGGTTCTGGTCCAACCACTTCTGTGTTTCGGCCGACAAGGTCGTTGCCATGACCGGGCCGTTTGAGCGCGAAGCGATCCGCCCGCATGTGCGCCGCCGCTTTATCGATATGCTGCAAGCGGTCGAAAGCCATCCGGCCATGCTGGTCTACCTCGACAACGTCGAGTCGATGGGCGCGGATTCCGTCGCCGGCATCAATCGCGACAAAGGCCTCAACGAGAACCTCGCCCGTGAGACGATGGAACTGCATACGCTCGGCGTTCACGCCGGCTACACGCAACAGGACGTCACCAGCTACGCCAACGTCATCACTGGCTGGACCTGGATCCCGCCAGTCGAACCGAACCATGGTGGCGAGTTTGCCTTCTCCAAGCGCTTGCATCAGCCGGGCGACAAGTCTGTGCTCGGAAAACTCTATCCGGATACAGGGCTTGAGCAGGGCCGCGCCGCGCTCTCCGATTTCGCCCGGCATCCGGCGACCGCGCAGCACCTCGCGCAGAAGCTCGCTGCGCATTTCGTTGCCGACGAACCGCCGCCATCACTGGTGGCCAAGCTGGTGCAACGTTTCAAAGACACTGACGGCGATCTAAAAGAGATAGCGAAGACACTAGTGTCGGCCGACGAGGCGTGGGCACCACAACGAACCAAGCTAAAGCCGCCATCGCGCTGGATTATTGCGATGCTGCGTCTCGCCGCTCCGGCCGTGCCGCCGCAGAATGCCATTCAGCGTGTCGTCGGCGCTCAGGCCACGCTCGGTGAGCAGTTGTGGCGTCCGCCGGCCCCGAACGGTTATCCGGATACGGAGGCCGCATGGATCGATGGCGTGCCGAACCGGCTCAATATCGCCAATGAGTATGCAGCACGGGTCGCGGCGACCGTCGATCCGGTTGCGCTGCTCGATGAAACTCTCGGTCCCCTCGCCTCCAGCGATACGCGTCAGACCGTGGCGCGCGCCGAGAGCCGCGCCCAGGCAATGACCCTTCTCGTTATGGCACCGGAATTTTTGCGGAGCTGAATATGCAAAGCCTCCACGCGCTGTCACGACGCGAACTGCTGCTGGCTTCTGGAACGCTGTTCGCATGGGCCTACACGCCGCGCCTTGCACTGGCGGAAGGGCGGGATCCACGCTTCCTCACCATCGTATTGCGCGGCGCACTCGACGGCCTCGCAACCGTTGCGCCGGTCGGCGATCCGGACTGGATTGGGCTGCGTGGCGACAGCGCACTCACTCTCGAAGGCAAGACGCCGGCGTTGAAGCTTAATGACTTTTTTGCGCTCAATCCGGCCATGCCGAACCTCAACCGCATGTATGCGGCGAACGAAGCGATCATCGTGCACGCCTGCGCGACGCCATACCGCGAGCGCTCGCATTTCGACGGTCAGGACATGCTTGAAAACGGCCTGCCGAAGCCCGGCATCAGCGAGAGCGGCTGGCTTAATCGCGCGCTGGCCGGCCTCGCACCAGCAGGCCGGATCGATCCGAAGGGCAGCAAGGCGTTTGCCGTCGGGCCGGTGACACCGCTCGTAGTGCGCGGATCGGCACCAATCCTGTCGTGGTCACCGCAGCGCCTGCAGCCGGCAAGCGCCGACACCGCGCAACGGTTGCTCGATCTTTACCGGCACACTGACCCCAAGCTCGCCGGTGTTCTTGATGACGGCGCCAGGCTGTCGGCAATCGAACACGCCGGCGAGATGGATCAAAAAGGCGCAGTTGTGAATCCGGGTCAGGCAAAAGCCTATTTTGCGGAGGTTGCCGGTACCGCTGCAAAATTCCTGGCGCAGCCCGATGGACCGCGTGTCGGCGCGCTCGCGCTCGACGGCTGGGACACGCATGTCAATGAAGGCATTGGCAAAGGCCGGCTGTCCGATTTGCTTGGCGCGCTCGATACGGCGCTCGCAGCCGTGCAGACCAATTTGGGGCCAGCCTGGCGCGACACCGTGGTGACGCTGGTGACCGAGTTTGGCCGTACGGCCCGTATCAACGGCACAGACGGCACCGATCACGGCACTGCGACCGTAGCTTTGCTTGTTGGCGGCGCGCTCAAAGGTGGCCGCGTCGTTGCCGACTGGCCGGGCCTGAAAGAAGCTAGTCTTTACGAGAAGCGCGATCTCAAGCCGACGACCGATCTGCGCGCCGTGCTCAAAGGCGTGCTGAAGGATCATCTGCGGGCTGACGAAACCGTGCTGGCGCAGAAAGTCTTCCCCGGCAGCGATGCCGTGAAGCCGATGAGCGGATTGGTCGCCTAGCTCGTCAGATATTCAGCACGCGACCGTAAGCATCGAGCACAGCTTCCTTCATCATTTCCGACAAGGTCGGATGCGGGAAGACGGTGTGCATGAGTTCTTCTTCGGTGGTCTCGAGATTCATCGCCACCACGTAGCCCTGGATCAGTTCGGTCACTTCGGCACCGACCATGTGGGCGCCGAGAAGCTGTCCTGTCTTTTTGTCAAAGATGACCTTGACCAGCCCCTGGTCCTCACCGAGCGCGATCGCCTTGCCATTGCCGACGAAGGGGAAACGGCCGACTCGGATATCGAGCTTCTGGTCTTTCGCAGCCTGTTCGGTCAGCCCGACTGACGCGACCTGAGGCGTGCAGTACGTGCAACCAGGAATCATCCGCTTGTTCATGGCGTGCGGATGCAGTCCTTTGATAGCTTCGACGCAGATGACGCCTTCATGCTCGGCCTTGTGCGCCAGCAGCGGCGGTCCGGCGACGTCGCCGATCGCGTAGATACCCGGAATGTTGGTTTTGCACATGCCGTCGATGACGATTGAGCCGCGTTCGGTTTTTACGCTAAGCTTTTCCAGCCCGAGATTTTCGATATTGCCGACCACACCGACCGCGGCGATGACGCGATCGACCGTAAGCGGCTGCGTGCCGCCCTTGCCGTCATCGATGGTCGCCGTGACGCTGTCCGCTTGCTTGTCGAGCTTGGTCACCTTGGCGCCGGTGAAAATCTTGATGCCTTGCTTCTCGAAGCTCTTGCGCGCGAAGGCGGCGATCTCCGCATCTTCGACCGCAAGAATTTGCGGCAGCACTTCGACGACAGTCACCTCTGCGCCGAACGTCCGATAGAACGACGCGAATTCGATACCGATGGCTCCTGATCCGACGACCAGCAGCGACTTCGGCATCTTCTCCGGAACCATCGCTTCGAAATAGGTCCAGACCAGTTTCTTGTCCGGCTCGAGACCCGGCAGTACGCGGGGACGCGCGCCGGTTGCGATAATGATGTGCTTGGCCTGATAAGCGCCGGCCCCAAGCGCGCCCTTTGGCGCTTCGCCACGGCCGGCTTTGACGGTGATCTTGCCGGGCGCGTCGATAGTGGCCTCGCCCCAGATCACGGTGACTTTATTTTTCTTCATCAGGAAGCCGACGCCGTCGTTGAGGCGTTTCGATACCCCGCGCGAGCGCTTCACCACGGCGGCAGGATCGTAAGTCACCTCGCCTGCTGACAAGCCCGTAGTCCTTGGCGTGCTGCATGTAATGGAAAATTTCCGCCGAGCGCAGCAGCGCCTTGGTCGGAATACATCCCCAGTTGAGGCAGATGCCGCCAAGATATTCGCGTTCGACGATGGCGGTCTTGAAGCCAAGCTGCGCCGCGCGAATTGCGGTCACATAGCCGCCCGGTCCCGAGCCGATAATGATGATGTCGAAATTGGTGTCTGCCATTCCAAGCCTCGTGCGCTCCCCGCCTTATATGTAGCGAGCGGATGCGTGTTTGTCGCGGGGGAGAGATGCAGGCCTAATCCGCGATCGGGCGGAAATTGCCGTCCTCTCCAAGGCGCTCAAGAACGCCCGACTGGATGCCGAAAAAGCAGCCGTGCAAAGTCGTGTGGCCGGCTTCGACTGCGTCCTTGATCCAGGGAAACGTCATCAGGTTCGCAAGCGAAAGCCGCACTGTTTCATGTTCGCAGACAGTCTGCCGCTCCTCCGGGGGAGCTTGCATCGCACGCTGCCGCGCCGGCTCGGCGATCGCGAACCCAGCGGCCGACGAAATCCGATGCCTCAACAGGCGCACCCTCGAGCAACGCCTTGACGCCGCCGCACATCGCGTGGCCGAGCACCACGATGTCGCGGACCTGCAACGAGCGCACGGCGTACTCGATCGCGGAACTGACGCCGTGCGGCTGATCGTCGGGCCCGTAAGGCGGCACGATATTGGCGACGTTGCGAACGACGAAGAGTTCGCCGGGACGGGCGTTGAAGACCATTTGCGGGTCAGCGCGGCTGTCCGAACATGCGATGACCAATGCGCTTGGACGCTGTCCGATACGGCTTAGCGCCTCGAATCGCTTCCGTTCCTCTTGCCACGTGCCGGAGCGAAACCGGCGATAACCTTCAATCAGCTCGTGCATGCTGTGTTAACTCGGCCGGCTCACGCGGGTTACATGAATCTGCCACCGTGATAAGCAAGAAAGGTGCCCGTTTCGCAAGGCAAATGTGAGAGTGAAATCGCGAATGATTATCGACCGCCGAACATTGCTGGGTGGGCTTTCGACATCGTTGCTCATGCCGCGTCTCGCCTGTGCTGCAACCATCACCGATGCCACCGGGCGCTCCGTCGCCATCCCCGACAAGGTTGAGCGCATCTTCGCCGCAGGTCCCCCGGCTTCGCTCTTGCTTTACACGTTCGCACCCGACCTCTTGCTCGGCTGGACCCGAAATCCCGAACCGGCCCAATGCGCGATGCTGGGATCCGGCGCATGCGACAAGCCTGAAGTGGGACGTCTCACCGGCCGTGGCAACACGACCAATCTCGAAGTCCTACTGAAGCTCAAGCCCGATCTCATCCTCGACGTTGGCACCATCAACGACACCTACATCTCGTTGGCAAAGCGCGTGCAGGACGAAACCGGTATCCCTTATGTTCTGCTCGATGGCCGGTTTGACGCTGCTGCTCAGGTTTACCGGCAGCTCGGCGATCTGACGCAGCGGCAATCGCAGGCCGAGGAGTTTGCCCGCTACGCCGACAACACCATCAAGACGATCAAGGGCCGCATCGCCGGCATCCCCGAGGTGCAGCGGCCGAGCGTGTATTACGCGCGCGGACCACGCGGTCTTGAAACCGGACTTGGCGGCTCGATCAACGTCGAGACGATCGAGTTTCTCGGCGCACGCAATGTCGCGGGCGAGCAGCACGGCGGCATGGCGACGGTTTCCATGGAACAGGTGCTGGCGTGGAATCCCGATATCATCGTCACGATCGACCCCAGCTTCGCCACTAGCGTGAGAAACGATCCGGTATGGGCGCCGGTCAAGGCGGTGCAGAGCGGTCGCGTCAATCTCTCGCCGCGGCTGCCTTTCGGCTGGGTGGACTTTCCGCCATCCGTAAACCGGCTGATCGGCCTCTGGTGGCTGGCGAAGGTTCTTTATCCAGCGCAGTTTCCCGAAGACCTGCGGCCGATGACGCGCGATTTCTATAAGCAATTCTATCATTTCGTCGCCGACCGATGCGCAGATCGACAGTGTGCTGGCCGGATCGGCTTGATATCGTGCCGGGATGAGCCGTTCTCCTCGTGTCCGGGCTGCTGATCGCGTTTGCCGTTCTCGTCGCCGGGTTGCTGTTGGCTTTCACCGTTGGCCGCTATCCGGTCAGCGTCGGCCGACGTCCTCACGGTGATCGGCGCCAAGCTTACCGGCCACGCGTCTGATGTTTCTGCTCCGGTTCAGAACGTCATCCTGCTGGTGCGCGGGCCGCGTGTCTTGGCAGCGGCGCTGGTCGGCGCCGCGCTGTCGGTTGCGGGCACGGCCTTTCAGGGACTGTTTCGCAATCCGCTGGTGTCGCCTGATTTGCTTGGTGCTTCGTCCGGCGCGGCGCTCGGCGCGGTGATCGGGATTTATTTTTCGCTCGGCGTTCTGGAAATCCAGGCGTTCGCGTTTGTCGGCGGTCTCGTCGCCGTCGCGGCGGTCTATCTTATCGGGTCGGCGATGAGCCCGCGCGATCCGGTTCTGGTGCTTGTGCTGACTGGCGTCGTGATCGGCGCGCTGCTCGGCGCCGGTGTCGGCCTGATGAAATATATGGCCGACCCTTACAACCAGCTTCCGGCGATGACATTTTGGCTGCTCGGCAGCCTCGCCGCTACCAACGTGACCGATCTGGTGCCGCTGTTCGGTCCGGTGGCGCTTGGCACACTGGTATTGTTGGCGTTGCGCTGGCGCATGAACGTCATGGCGCTGCCGGACGAGGAAGCCCGTGCGCTTGGCGTGTCGACCGGTCCATTGCGTGTCGCCATCATCGCGGCCGCCACGCTCGTGACTTCGGCGAGCGTTGCGACCGCGGGCGTGATCGGCTGGGTCGGACTTGTGGTGCCGCATATTGCGCGCACACTTGGTCGGTCCTGATTTCGCTCGGCTTATTCCGGCCGCGGCTCTGCTTGGCGGCGGTTTTCTGCTGCTGATCGACACGCTTGGCCCGCACCATGACGGCGACCGAAATTCCGCTCGGCATTTTGACCGCGGTTGTCGGTACGCCGTTTTTCATCTGGCTGCTCGCCAGCGTTTCCAAGACCTGGGCGTAAGTCGTGATCTTGTCCGGCCACGCACTCACCATCGGCTACAGCGACCACGTGGTCGGACGCGGACTCGATGTCGCGCTGACGACGGGAGAAGTGCTCGCGCTGCTCGGGCCGAACGGCGGCGGCAAGACCACACTTCTCAAGACCTTGCTCGGGCTGCTTGCGCCGCGTGCCGGCGAAGTGCGGCTCGGCGAAAGACCTTTGTCCGACTATTCCAATCGCGAGCGGGCGCGGCTGGTTGCCTACGTCCCGCAGTTTCACGCCATCACGTTTGCCTTCACCGTTGAAACGGTCGTGCTGATGGGCCGCACCGCCCACGGCAATCTGTTCAGCCGCCCTTCCGCCGCTGACCGCGACATCGCCGCGACGTATGCTCGACCGGTTCGGCATCGCGCATCTGAAGGATCGGCCCTACACGATGATATCGGGCGGCGAGCGGCAACTGGTGCTGCTGGCCCGCGCGCTGGCGCAGGAACCGCAATTCGTCGTGCTCGACGAGCCGACCGCGAGCCTCGACTTCGGCAACCAGGGCAAGGTGATGCAGGAAATCCGCGCGCTCGGCGCCTCGGGCCACGGCGTGTTGTTCACCACGCATGATCCCAATCACGCCATGCGCGCCGCCGACCGTGCTTATCTGCTGCGCGGCGGCGAACGGATCGGCGACGGCGCAACCGGCGAAGTTCTCAACCGTGCGCAACTGGAAGCGCTGTATCAGGCTCCGGTTGAACTGATTTCGGATACAGTGACTGGCCGCACGGCTTTTTTGCCCGGTTGATATCACGTCGATTGGACGCGAACCGTCATCAGTGTGCAGTAACGGAAACGGAGCAGCGCGATGGCTACATTGAAAGTCTTATGCACGATAGCCGTGCGCGGCGCGTTCAGCGAACTTATGCCCAGCCTCGAACGATCGCTCGGGCATCAACTGGATGTCGTTTGGGGTACGGCGCCGATGCTGGTCCAGCGCGTCGAGGGCGGTGAAACCGCCGACGTCCTGATTCCCAGCAAGGCTGGGATCGACGCACTGAAGCAGAAGGGCAAGATCGTGCCCGGTTCCGAAGTGACGCTCGCGAGTTCGTCCACCGCCGTTGCGGTCAAAGCCGGAGCGCCTAAACCCGACATTTCAACAACCGAAGCGTTTGTGCAGGCGCTGCTCAACGCAAAAGGCGTCGCCTATACCCATCCGTCGGCAGGCGGCGCGAGCGGGGTCTATTTCGCGCAATTGATCGAGCGTCTCGGCATCGCCGACAAAATCAATGCCAAGGCCAAGCACCCGCCGGCTGGCGGCTTTTCTGCGACTTCTGATGACGGCGACGCCGATATCGCCATTCAGCAGAAGCCGGAGCTGATGCATGTCGCCGGCGCCGAGGTTATCGGGCTGTTTCCCGCCCGAGCTGAATGTCGTCACGGTGTTCGTCGGTGCGGTAATGACCGGCACGACGATCCAGCGAGCCGGCGAAAGCACTGCTGCGAAAGCTGCGTGAGCCCGATGCGATCGCGCTGTTCCGCGCCAAAGGTCTCGAAACGCCGTAGCAGACTTCAGCCGCTGTGTAGATGCCGTCGCTGATCGCTTTCTTGTATTCGGCCGATTTTCCGCGACGGAGATCGATCCGTACCAGAGGCATCTCAGACCAGCATCATCACCGGGTTTTCGATCAGCGACTTGAAGGCGCCGATCAGCACCGCGCCGAGCGCGCCGTCCACCGCGCGATGGTCGCACGACATGGTGACGCTCATGATGTGCGCGGCGACGATCTTGCCGTCGCGCACTACGGCGCGTTCCTCGCCGGTGCCGACCGCAAGGATCGTGGATTGCGGCGGATTGATCACCGCGGTGAAGTCCTTGATGCCGTACATGCCGAGGTTCGACACCGAGGTCGTGCCGCCCTGATATTCGTTCGGCTTCAGCTTGCGGGCGCGCGCTCTGGCCGCAAAATCTTTCATCTCGTTGGAGATCGCCGATAGCGATTTGGATTTCGGCACTGCGGATGATCGGCGTGATCAGGCCGTTCGGCATGGCGACGGCAACGCCGACGTCGGAGTGTTTGTGCTTGAGCATGCCCGCTTCGGTCCAGCTCACATTGGCGTCCGGCACCTTTTGCAGCGCGAGCCCAGCGCCTTGATGACGAAATCGTTGACCGAAAGCTTGTAGGCCGGCTTGCCGTCCTTGTCTTTCGGCGCCGACGCGTTGATCTCCTCGCGCGCCTCAAGAAGCTTGCCGATATCGCAGTCGATGGTGAGGTAGAAGTGCGGAATGGTCTGCGTCGAGGCGGTCAGCCGCTGCGCGATGGTGCGGCGCATGCCGTCATGCGGTATGAAGTCGTAAGAGCCATCTTCGTAGAGCGCGCGGATCTGCTGGTCCGACATCGACGGCGCTATGGCGGGGCCGCTGGTTGCTGCCGGTGTCGCGCTTGGTGCGCGCAAACCGCCGCCGGCTTTTGCCGTTTCGACATCGCGAGCAATGACACGGCCGTGCGGGCCGGTGCCCTGGATGCGGCCAAGGTCGATGCCGGCGTCCTTGGCCAGCCGCCGCGCCAGCGGTGACGAGAAAACGCGATTGCCGCCCGCGCCATTGACCGCTGCCGGGCTTGGAGCGGCTTGCGTCGCTGGTGTCGCGGCCGGTTTAGCCGGTGCTGAGGCCGGTGCAGTGGCAGCGGCCGGTTGCGGCGGCGCAGCGGCGGCAGGAGCCTTCGCTGCAGGCGCACCCTTCTCTGCGCCGGCCGCGGCGGCTTTGACGTCCTCGCCCTCCTGCGCCATCACTGCGATGAGCTGATTGACCGCGACGTCGGCGGTGCCTTCCGGAACGACGATCTTGGCCATCACGCCGTCATCGACGGCTTCGTATTCCATGGTCGCTTTGTCGGTCTCGATCTCGGCGATCACATCGCCGGTCTTGACCGGGTCGCCTTCTTTCTTGAGCCACTTGGCAAGGTTGCCCTTCTCCATCGTGGGCGACAGCGCCGGCATGAGAATATTGATGGGCATGTGGCGGACCGGTTAGCGGTAACAGACGGACTTCGCCGCCTCGACGACTTCGGCGACGGAGGGCAATGCTAGCTTTTCAAGATTGGCGGCGTACGGCATCGGCACATCCTTGCCGCTGACGCGTTCGACCGGCGCATCGAGATAGTCGAACGCCTCCTCCATCATCCGCGCGGCAATTTCCGCACCAACGCCGGACTGCTTCCAGCCTTCTTCGACGGTAACGAGGCGGCCGGTCTTTTTCACCGACTCGATGATCGTCTCGGTATCCATCGGCTTGATAGTGCGCAGATCGATGACTTCGGCGTTGATATTTTCTTTCGCCAGTTCTTCTGCGGCCTTGAGCGCGTAGGTCATGCCCATGGACCAGGCGACGATGGTCACATCGGTACCGGGGCGCACGACGCGCGCGCGCCCGATCGGCAGCACATAATCGTCGAGCTTCGGAACCGGCGACGAATGGCCGTACAGCAATTCGTTTTCCAGGAAGATCACCGGATTTGGATCGCGGATCGCGGCCTTGAGCAGACCCTTGGCATCAGCCGCCGTGGATGGCGCAATCACTTTCAAGCCGGGCACGTTCGAGTACCAAGACGAATAATCCTGGCTGTGCTGCGCGGCGACGCGCGATGCCGGGCCGTTCGGTCCGCGGAACACCATCGAAACCGTCACCTGTCCGCCGGACATATAGGTGGTCTTCGCCGCGGAATTGATGATCTGGTCCATCGCCTGCATGGCGAAATTGAAGGTCATGAATTCAACGATGGGTTTGAGCCCGGCGAGCGCAGTACCGACACCGAGGCCGGCGAAACCGTGCTCGGTGATCGGTGTGTCGATAACGCGCCGCGCGCCAAACTCTTCGAGCAAGCCCTGGGTGACCTTGTAGGCGCCCTGATACTCCGCGACTTCCTCGCCCATCACGAAGACATCCGGATCGCGCCGCATCTCCTCCGCCATGGCGTCGCGCAAGGCTTCGCGCATGGTCATGGTGACCATCTCGGTGCCTTCCGGCACTTCGGGATCGGGCGTTAGCCGGCGCGGTTGCAGGAGCCTGCGGCTTTGCCGCGCCGTTGGTCGCGGGTTGCGGCGCTTCGGCCTGCTTCGGTGCTTCGGCCGGTTTGGCGGCCGGCAGCTGGCGCTTTCGGCTGCGCGCCGTTGCCCTTGAGCGATGCGGCGTCCTCGCCTTCGCCGAGGATCATCGCGATCGGCGTATTCACCGCGACGTCGGCGGTGCCTTCCGGCACCAGAATCTTGCCGAGCGTGCCTTCATCGACCGCTTCCACTTCCATCGTGGCCTTGTCGGTCTCGATTTCGGCAATCACGTCACCGGACTTGACGGTGTCGCCTTCCTTCTTGAGCCACTTGGAAAGGTTGCCCTTCTCCATCGTCGGCGACAGTGCGGGCATCAAAACTTGAGTTGGCATGGTCTACTCAGTGGCTCACTCGGCTGCGCAACGCGCGGAAAATTCTTAGCGGTAGACGTCAGTATAAAGTTCGGACGGATCGGGCTCGGCATCCTGCGTGGCGAATTCGGCCGCTTCGTTGACGGTGGCGCGGACGGACTGCGTCGATTTTCTTCAGATCGTCTTCGCTCGCCCATTTCTTGTCGAGAAGCCGTTTGCGGACCTGTTCGATCGGGTCGTGCTCGCTGCGGACCTTATCGACTTCTTCCTTGGTCCGGTATTTGGCCGGATCGGACATCGAGTGGCCGCGGTAACGGTAGGTCATCATTTCCAAAATCATCGGGCCCTTGCCGGCGCGGCACCAGGCGAGCGCGGCTTCTGCCGCGGCTTTCACCGCGCGTACGTCCATGCCGTCGACCTGCGTGCCAGGAATGTTGAACGATAGGCCGCGTTTGGAGAAATCGGTTTGCGCTGACGAGCGCAGCACCGCGGTACCCATGGCGTAGCGGTTATTCTCGATGACGAAAATCACCGGGAGCTTCCACAGCTCCGCCATGTTGAAACTTTCGTAGACTTGGCCCTGGTTGGCGGCGCCATCGCCGAAATAGGTCATGCTGACGCTGTCGTTGCCGCGGTACTTGTTGGCGAAGGCCAGTCCGGTGCCGAGCGGAACCTGCGCGCCGACGATTCCGTGCCCGCCGTAGAAATTCTTCTCGCGGGAAAACATGTGCATCGAGCCGCCCTTGCCCTTGGAATAGCCGCCGCGGCGCCCGGTGAGTTCTGCCATGACCCCCTTGGGGTCCATGCCGCAGGCCAGCATGTGGCCATGATCGCGATAGCCGGTGATCATCTGATCGCCGTCTTTTTTGGCCAGCTCCATGCCGACGACGACGGCTTCCTGACCGATGTAGAGGTGGCAAAAGCCGCCGATCAGGCCCATGCCGTACATCTGTCCGGCCTTTTCCTCAAAGCGCCGGATCAGCAGCATCTGCTTGAGCGCCGCGATCTCCTGCTCCTTGGTAAACTCAGGAACCTGGGTGTCGTGCATGCCCCAATCGATGTCGGGGCGGAGTTCGCGTTTGTCGTCTGCAGGCTTGGCTTGAACGTTGGCTTGGGCGACGGCCATTTATTGTCCTCGGCGCACCGTAGGCGGGTGGTAATCCTTAGCCGAATTCACTTGGATGCGGAAGCGGTCGGCTTGCGGAACAATGTGGGCTTTTCCGCCCAACTCATTGCCGGCAAAAATTATTTTGGGGACGGCGAGCCTAAGGTCAAGGGCGGGCCAGTGCTTCGGCCGATGGATCAGGGCTTGGCTGAAACGGGCACCGCGGGTGGCACGGCGGTCTTGGCGCCCGTCATGAAAATCAGCTCTTTGGGATCGACGTAATCGAGCAGCGATCGTGCCTGCTCGTCGAGCATGTCCGGGTCCAGTTTGTCGGACTTCAGCAGCGCCACACGGCGCTCCCACTGCATCCGTTCGTGCTGGATCCGGTTGAGCTCCGTGCTCAGAGAGACAATCTGCTGGTCGAGATCTTCCTTGGCCTTGAGGCCGCGGTTGCCGCTGAAGGCATTGACGCCGAAATAGCCGATCAGCAGCGCGGCCATGACGTAGAGGCCGAGCGTGGTGAAGATGGAACGTAGCCGCTTGCGAGTGACCATGACGTCACAATGCGAGAACTGGGCTTAAAGCCCAATTAATTTCGGCGATATCCGCTGCTATCGCAGCGCCTTGAACACGCTGCGCCCGCCATAGCCGGCCTGCGAGCCGAGTTCCTCTTCGATGCGCAGCAGTTGATTGTACTTCGCCGTGCGGTCGGAGCGCGCCAACGAGCCGGTTTTGATCTGACCGCAGTTGGTCGCCACGGCGAGGTCGGCAATCGTGGAATCTTCCGTTTCGCCGGAACGATGCGACATCACCGCGGTGTATCCAGCCTTGTGCGCCATCTCGACAGTCGCCAGCGTCTCGGTCAGCGAGCCGATCTGGTTCACCTTGACCAGCACTGAGTTGGCGTAGCCTTTGGCAATGCCGTCGGCGAGACGCTTCACGTTGGTCACGAACAGATCGTCGCCGACCAGCTGGCACTTGTCGCCGATGGCTTTGGTCAACATCGTCCAGCCTTCGATGTCGTCTTCCGCCATGCCGTCCTCGATCGACACGATCGGATAGCGTCCGACCAGTTCGGCGAGATATTTGGCCTGCTGCTCGGGGGAGCGCTTCTTATTGCCCTCGCCTTCATAGACGTAAGCGCCATCCTTGAAGAACTCGGTCGAGGCCGGATCGAGCGCGAGCGCCACGTCGTCGCCCGGCTTGTATCCCGCCTTCTCGATCGCCTTCATGACGAACTGCAATGCGTCATCCGCGGTGGCTAGATTGGGCGCGAAGCCGCCCTCGTCGCCGACGTTGGTGTTGTGGCCGGCATCTTTGAGCGCGCCGCGCAGCGTATGGAAAATTTCCGAACCGGCGCGCAACGCTTCGCCGAATGTCGGCAGGCCGAGAGGTACGATCATGAATTCCTGGAAGTCGATCGGGTTGTCGGCATGCGCGCCGCCATTGACGATGTTCATCATCGGCACCGGCAACAGCCGCGCCGAGGTGCCGCCGACATAACGGTAGAGCGGCAGCCTGTTGGCGATCGCCGCGGCTTTGGCGACGGCAAGCGAAACGCCGAGGATCGCGTTGGCGCCGAGGCGGCCTTTGTTCGGCGTGCCGTCAAGGCCGATCATGATCTCGTCGATCTTGACCTGCGCTTCCGCGTCCATGCCGGAGATGGCGTCGAAAATCTCGCCGTTGACCGCATCGACCGCGTTCTTCACGCCCTTGCCGAGATAGCGCTTCTTGTCGCCATCGCGCAGCTCGACGGCTTCATGGGCGCCGGTCGAGGCGCCAGACGGAACCCCGGCGCGGCCGCGCGAGCCATCCTCCAGCACAACATCGACTTCGACGGTGGGGTTGCCACGGCTGTCGAGGATTTCACGGCCGATGATGTCGACAATGGCGGTCATGCGGGCTCCGGCGGACGGGAAAGGCGGCGTTTCTGCGGGGCTTCTACAAGATTGGGGAGGCCCTTGTCATGTCCCGGCAATCCAAGGCAGATGCTGCATCCTATGGCGAAGAAAAAGCCGCAACTCGGCCGCCCGACGCCGCTTCCCGCTTCGCCCGACAAGGCGGTGCTCGATCGCGTGCCCAGTCCGCATCGGGACACCAATTACGTCGCGCGGTTCACGTTTCCCGAATTCACCTGTCTGTGCCCGGTCACCGGCCAGCCGGACTTCGCCACGCTGGTGATCGACTACGTGCCGAAGGACTGGCTGGTGGAGTCGAAATCGCTCAAGCTCTATCTCAACAGCTTCCGCAATCACGGTACGTTCCACGAAGACTGCACCGTGGCGATCGGCAAGAAACTTGTCGCGCTGCTCAAGCCAAAGTGGCTGCGCATCGGCGGCTATTTTCATCCGCGCGGCGGCATGCCGATCGACGTGTTCTGGCAGGCCGGCAAATTGCCGTCCGGCGTCTGGGCGCCGGATCAAGGTGTGCGGACTTATTCGGCGCGCGGGTAACGCGCGCTAAAGCGCCATCTCACATCCCGAACACCTGCTTGAAGAACCGCATGCCGCGGCGACTTTCGAACTCGCTATCGGCGCGCTCTTCGTCGGCATCCTTTGGCGTCGAAAAACCGTGCTCGGTGCCGCTGTAGAGATTGAGTTCGAAGTGCACCTTGGCGGCACGCAACTGGTCGATCAGCGTCATGACTTCGCTCATCGGCGCCACCGGATCTTCGGAGCCGTGCAGGATCAGGACGGGGCCGTGGATGTTCTTCGCTCCTTCCGGTGCATAGCCACGGAATGAGCCGTGGATCGTCACGGTGCCGACGATCGGCGCGCCGGTCTCGGCAAACTCGACGCCGGTCTCGCCGCCGAAGCAGTAGCCGACGGTCGCGATCCTTGGCCGGGTCGACCATCGGATTGTTGCGCAGCACTTCGAAGCCCGCCTGGGTTCGCGCGGCGCATCAGCGGCCGGTCGTTCGTCGAAGATCGTGGTTTGCGCCTGCATTTCCGGGCACGGTTTTGGGCCGCACGTCCTTGCCGAAGATATCCGGCGCGAACACGACGTAGCCCTGCCCCGCGAACATCCGGGCGTTTTCCAGCGTCAGGTCCGACATGCCGTCGCGGCGGTGAAGCAGCAGCACGCCTGGGCGCTTGCCCGGTCAGGCTGTCGTCGTAGGCCAGATAGCCTTGCAGCGCCGTATCGCCATCCTTGTAATCGACCCATTGGGTCTTGATCTCGGCCTTGGCCGCACTGGCCGACAAAAGGGCAAATAGAGCGGCGATAGGCCCATGCGTGGCGTCTCATAACCGTCCTCCCTGTGATGTTGCCGGGCGCTTAAATCCGCCCTGTTCCGTCGCCACAACTGTAGCCAAGCCCGGCAAGTGTAGCTATGGAGCGCCGCCGTGCTATGACCCCGCATCCATGAACAAGAACAAGCTGACGAAAGCCCCTGCCCGTATCTCCTTTGTTTCGCTCGGTTGCCCGAAGGCGCTGGTCGATTCCGAGCGCATCATCACCCGGCTGCGTGCGGAGGGATATGAACTGGCGCGCGATCATGCCGGCGCCGACCTCGTCATCGTCAACACCTGCGGCTTTCTCGAAAGCGCCCAGCAGGAATCGCTGTCGAATATCGGCGAGGCGCTGGCCGAGAACGGCAAGGTCATCGTCACCGGCTGCATGGGCGCGGAGCCGGAGAAGATCACGGCGGCCCATCCGGGCGTTCTGGCCGTCACCGGGCCGCAGCAATACGAAAGCGTGCTGGAGGCGGTCCATCGTGCCGCCCCGCCGCAGCATGACCCCTATACCGACCTGATCCCGCCGGAGGGCGTCAAGCTGACGCCCCGGCACTACGCTTATCTCAAGATTTCAGAGGGTTGTAACAACCGCTGCACCTTCTGCATCATCCCCAAATTGCGCGGCGATCTGGTCTCGCGGCCGGCCGCCGACGTGCTGCGCGAGGCCGAGCGGCTGGTGAACGCCGGGGTCAAGGAACTGCTGGTGATCTCGCAGGACACCTCGGCCTATGGCGTCGATATCAAATACGCCGCCAGCAAATGGAAAGACCGCGAGGTGCGGGCCAAATTCCTCGACCTCTCCCGTGAGCTTGGCGAGTTCGGCGTCTGGGTCCGGCTGCACTACGTCTACCCCTACCCGCACGTCGACGAGGTCATCCCGCTGATGGCCGATGGCAAGGTGCTGCCGTATCTCGACGTGCCGTTCCAGCACGCGAGTACAGACGTTCTCAAACGCATGAAGCGTCCGGCGGCGCAGGCGAAGACGCTCGATCGCATCCGCGCCTGGCGCGAGATTTGTCCGGGCCTCACCATCCGCTCGACCTTCATCGTCGGCTTTCCCGGCGAGACCGATGCCGAGTTCGAGGAGCTGCTGGAATGGCTCGGCGAAGCCGAACTCGATCGCGTCGGCTGCTTCAAATACGAGCCGGTTGCCGGCGCGACCGCGAACGATCTCGGCGCGCCGGTTCCGGATGAAGTGAAGGAAGAGCGCTGGAACCGCTTCATGGCGCGCCAGCAGGAAATCTCGCGAAAGCGGCTCAAGCGCAAAGTCGGCAGCCGCGAGCGCGTCATCATCGATGAAGTCGGGACCGAGCGTCGCAAAGGGCCGCTCAAGAGCCGACGCACCGCAGATCGACGGCGCGGTTTATGTCGCAAGCCGCCGTCCGCTCCGCGTCGGCGAGATCGCCACCGTGAAGATCGAGCGCGCCGACGACTACGACCTGCACGGAACGGTGGTCGGATACTAAGCGGGTATCTTTCGCTGCCTTGCATCGAGGCGGCGTTGATAGGATGGTCCCTGCGCTACAAATCACGGGGCCGTCGCATGCCGCTTTCCGACACCATCAAAAAGCTGATCCGCAACGCCTGGGATGATGGTTATCCCTGCCTCGTCGCTACGTCCGGTCCGGGCGGGCCGAATATTTCCGCCAAAGGCAGCATGGTCGTCTATGACGACACGCATCTCGCCTATTGGGAGCGCTCAAAGCGCACTGCGCTGGAGAACCTGTCGCACGACAAACGCGTCTGCATCATCTACGCCAACTTCAAGGCGCAGCGCGACGGCGTGCTTGAAAGCGGCTTCCTGCGCTTCTACGGCACGCGTCGAATTGCACGAGAGCGGGCCGGTCCACGACAAGATTTTCAGCCTGCTGTTGCCGCGCGAGCAGACTCATGTCGGCGCGGATACCGGCATCGGCGCGCTGGTGAAAATCGAGCGGGCGACCGATATGCGCGGCAAGCCAATCATGTGAGGCCAGCGGCGGGGGCGAAGCTCTCTAGTGGAGGATCCGCCGGACGGCCGCCGTCAGCTTTGCCAGTTCATCGTCGCTAACCGTAAAAGCCGGCGTCAGGTACACGATATTGCCGAACGGACGGATAAAAACTCCTTCCCCGACAAAGTGCTGGCGCAAGGTGTTGATATCTTCGATCCGATCGAGCTCAACGACCCCGATCGCGCCTTTGACCCGTACATCCCGGACGCCAGGCAGGCTGCGGCAGGGCTCAAGGCCCTCCCGCAGGGCCTCCGCAATCCGGGCCACCTGATCCAGCCTGGGCTCCCTCTCGAACAGGTCCAGCGAAGCATTGGCGGCGGCGCAGGCCAGCGGGTTGGCCATGA
The DNA here is from genome assembly GCA_963807565.1 of uncultured Alphaproteobacteria bacterium. Taxonomy (GTDB): domain Bacteria; phylum Pseudomonadota; class Alphaproteobacteria; order Rhizobiales; family Xanthobacteraceae; genus BOG-931. The sequence goes on from CAWECH010000020.1 coordinate 48,632, forward strand.
AGGTCGGCCCGTGCATCAGCGCTTTCGCCGGGTCGTCCGACCAGAAGGCGTCGAAGACCTTCTTGCTCGCGATCGTGGCGGCGAGCGGCAGCGTGCCGCCGGTCAGTGCCTTGGACAGCGTGATGATATCGGGAACGACGCCGGCGTCCTGAAACGCAAACAGCGATCCGGTGCGGCCGAAGCCGGTGAAGATTTCGTCGAAGATCAGCAGCACGTCGTGGCGGTCGGCCACGGCGCGGAGCTTGCGCAGCACCTCGGCGCTGTGAAACAGCATGCCGCCGGCGCCCTGCACCAGCGGCTCGACGATGATCGCGGCGAGTTCGCCGGCGTGCTTCGCCACCGTCGCTTCAAAAGCGGCTGTGCTTTCTTCATCCACCGGCAACGGGACGACGATCTGCTCCGGCAGCAGGCCGCGAAACGCGGCGTGGAAGCTGCCTTCCGGATCGGAGACCGCCATCGCGCCGGTGGTGTCGCCGTGATAGCCGCCGGTGAAACCGAGGATCCGGGTGCGGCCGTGCACACCGCGATTGCGCCAATACTGCACCGCCATTTTCAGCGCGACTTCGACGGCGACCGAACCGGAGTCGCTGAAGAACACGCGGTCGAGATCGGCCGGCGCCATCAGCGCGCAAAGCCGCCGCGCCAAGGTCAACGCCGGCTCATGCACCATGCCGCCGAACATCACGTGCGGCATCTGCGCAAGCTGCCGTTCGACCGCGGCGCGGATATGCGGGTGATTGTAGCCGTGGCAGGCGGTCCACCACGATGCGATGCCGTCGATCAGTTCGCGGCCGTCGGCAAGCCTGATGCGGCTGCCCTCGCGTCCCGACCACCGCGAGCGGCGGGCTCGCCGTCTTCATCTGCGCGTAGGGCAGCCAGATGTGCTCGAGGCCCGGCGCATACCAATCGGGGTGCGCCGTCCCCAACCCCTTAATTTCGCTGGTGTTACCGGACATTCGGCGCTTTCATGCCACCGCAATGCGGTCACTCGATGAATTTGCGGACGGCAAGCTCGCGGCGCTGGAGCGCGCGAAGCTGCGCCGGACACTTTCGGTTACGGCCCGCGACGGCATTTATGCCGAGCGCGATGGCCGCCGTTTGCTGTCGTTCTCGTGCAACGACTACCTCAATCTTAGCGGCCATCCCGCGATCATCAAGGCGGCGGTCGAAGCGGCCGAACGCTACGGCGTCGGCGCCGGCGCGTCGCGGCTCGTCACCGGCAATCACCCGCTTTACGAGGCCCTGGAAAGCCGGCTGGCGAGGCTCAAGGGGACCGACGCCGCCTGCGTGTTCGGCTCCGGCTACCTCGCCAATACCGGCATCATCCCGGCGCTGGTCGGAGACGGCGATCTGCTGCTGGTCGATGAGCTGTCGCACGCCTGCATCAATGGCGGCGCCACGCTCAGCGGCGCGGCCGTGCATCGTTATCGCCATAGCGACGTCGCGGACGCGAAGGCGCTGCTGGAAGCCCACCGCGCCGGATCATACCCACGCGCTCATTGCCACCGACGGCGTGTTCTCGATGGATGGCGACCTCGCGCCGCTTTCGGAGCTCTCGGAGCTTGCCCAGCAATACGACGCCTGGCTGTTGGCCGACGATGCTCACGGCCTCGGTGTCGTTGGCGGCGGCCGCGGTTCGGTGTTTGCCAACGGTCCCGCCGAAGTGCCGCTGCAGATGGGCACACTGTCGAAAGCGGTCGGCGCCTATGGCGGTTATCTTTGCGCGTCGCAATCCGTCATCGATCTGATGCGCACCCGCGCCCGCTCGTTCATCTATTCGACCGGACTGCCGCCGCCCATCGTCGCCGCCGCGATCGCGGCGCTCGATCTGATCGCCGACCGAGCCGGACTACGTCGCCAGGCCATTGCAAAAGGCGCGGCTGTTCGCGCGCGCCTTGAACTTGCCGGAAGCGCAGAGCGCGATCGTGCCGGTGATCATCGGCGATGCCGACGCAACGCTTGCCGCGTCGCGCATGCTCGAAGACGAAGGCTTCCTGGTGGTGCCGATCCGCCCGCCGACGGTGCCAGCCGGCACCGCGCGGCTGCGGTTTGCCTTCACCGCGCAACATCCCGATGCCGAGATCGAGCGGCTCGCCGGCATCGTGCGCAGCCGGGTGCTGGACCGCCGTCAATGAGCGCGATCTTCATCACCGGCACCGGAACCGATGTCGGCAAGACCTTCGTCGCCTCGTCGCTGATCCGGCTATTCCGGCGGATGGGCCGTGAGGTCGAAGCGATCAAGCCGGTGGTCAGCGGTTTCGATCCGCAAGCCGCCGAAACCAGCGATCCCGGAATTCTGCTGGAAGCGCTGGGCCGGCCGGTCACGCCGGACGAGATCGAGCGCATTTCGCCGTGGCGCTATCGCGCGCCGTTGTCGCCGGATCTGGCGGCCACCATGGAACGCCGCCGCATCGATGTCGGTCAGGTGATCGCGTATTGCCAGGAAGCCGCGGCGCATCGCCGTGACGTTCTGCTGATCGAAGGCGCCGGCGGCATCATGGTGCCGCTCGACGGCCAGCGCACCATCCTCGATGTGATGATGGCGCTGCGGCTGCCGCTGGTTCTGGTCACCGGCAGCTATCTCGGCTCGATCAGCCACACGCTGACCGCGCTCGAACTCGCTGTTCGTGCGCGAAATGAATGTGCTTGCGGTCATCGTCAGCGAGACGCCAGGCTCGACCGTGCCGCTCGAGGAAACAGTCGCGGCGATCAGCCGGTTCGCCGAGCCGGTGATTGCCCTGCCGCGTGCGCGGCCGGGAGCGGCGCCCGATCTCGGCCGGCTTTTCGGTGGCTGAAATAATCGCTCATCGGGCTATTACGAAAAGAATTTGATCGCCAGCACAGTTTCCATCGTGCCTTCGAGATTGAACAGCGCGTGCAGAAAAAACGTCAGCAGCACCGAGCCCGACGTCCAGCGCACCCAGCCGAGAAACAGCCCGATGATGAAAATCTGCAACATTCCGGCCCAGTCGTACTGGATGTGCAATGCGGCCCACAGCAGCGAGATCACGACGATCGCCGGCCAGACCGAGCGTTCCGATTTGACGAAGCCGCGAAACAGAAAGCCGCGGAACAGGATTTCCTCGCCTGCCGGCGCAACGATGACGGCGGCAATCCACAACGCCAGCAGCCAGCCTTCCGCAGCGGCGGTGGTGTAGGACTGCAACTGGAACTGCGTGACCAGCTCGCGCCCCGAGAAATAGAGGAGCAGGTCGCTGAGCGCGATCAGGCCGACCAGCAGGACCAGTCCGATCAGGACGTCGCGTTTCTTCGGCCAGACCAGGCCGAGATAGTCCACCGGATTGGCGCGTGCCAAATACGCCGCGAGCCACAGCACCGCGATCGTGATCGGATTTGAAACCAGAATGAAAAGCGTAACCAGCTTGCCATCGAACGGCGTGTCCATGATGGCGTTGATGCTGCCGGATCGCCAAAGCACGACGACGGCCAGTGCCGCGAATTGCCCAACGAGAAAGGCGACGACTGCCCACGCAGCCGTCGCCCAGTAGCCCCACTTATTTTCCGCTTGCGCGTCTTCGTTCACGTTGGCGGACAACCTTATGGAAGGAGGATCGAGGAGCCGGTGGTTCCCCGGCTTTCGAGATCGCGATGCGCCTTGGCGGCATCCTTCAGCGCATATTTCTGGTTCACCGGAATCTTCACGGCGCCGCTCTCGACCACCTCGAACAGATGGTTGGCGATGTCGAGCAGATCGGCACGCTTCGCGGCATAGGTATTGAGCGTCGGCCGCGTCGCGAACAGCGAGCCTTTGGTTTGCAGGATGTTGATGTTGAACGCCTCGACTTGGCCGGATGCGCTGCCGAAGCTGACAAACATGCCGAGCGGCGCGAGACAATCGAGCGATGCCGGGAACGTCGTCTTGCCGATGCCGTCATAGATCACCGAGCACATCGCGCCTTTGGTGATGTCCTTGGTGCGCGCGACGAAGTCCTCATCGCGGTAAAGGATGGTGTGGTGGCAGCCGTTGGCCTTGGCGAGTTCCGCCTTCTCTTTCGATCCGACAGTGCCGATCACGTTGGCGCCGAGATGGTTCGCCCATTGGCACAGGATCAGGCCGACGCCGCCGGCGGCGGCGTGCACGAATACGTTCTGGCCTTTCTGGACCTTGAAGGTGCGGCGCACGAGATATTCCACCGTCATGCCCTTGAGCATCATCGCGGCGGCCTGCTCGTAGCTGATATTGGCCGGAATTTTCACGGCGCGGTCGGCGGGCATGACGCGCTCTTCGGCGTAACAGCCGAGCGCGGTCACATAGCCGACGCGATCGCCGACCTTGAATCGGTCACGCCAGGACCGACAGCGACCACTTCGCCGGCGCCTTCGTTGCCGGCGACAAACGGCAATCCGACCGGCGACGGATACATGCCCATGCGGAAATAGGTGTCGATGAAATTGACGCCGCAGGCGTGCTGCTTGACCCGGATTTGGCCCTGCCCCGGCGCCGGAACTTCAACTTGCTCGTAGGTCAAAACCTCGGGACCGCCGACTTTATGAACGCGTACTGCCGCAACCATTTTCCTCTCCCTGTAACAGGCTTTTCGATGAAAACTCGGCCGGGACTATAGGCGGAGAAGTGTCGAACACAAGGCGGCTGAGACTTAACGGCCGCCTGACACATTGAGCACCGCGCCGGTGACGTAGGACGCCGCGTCCGACAAGCAGGAACAGGATCGCTTCGGCGATTTCGTCCGGCTGGGCCGGCCGCTTCATCGGCAACAGCGGCGTGATGCGCGCAACCCTTCCCGGTTCATGGATTTCGGTATCGGTCACGCCGGGCCGGATGGCGTTGACGCGCACGCCTTCCAGCGCGACTTCCCGCGCCAGTCCATTGGTCAGCGCATCGACGCCGCCTTTCGCGGCGGCATAGAACACATATTCGGTGGCGCCGCCGGTCACGGCCGCAATCGACGACAGCAACACGATCGAGCCGCCCTTGCCGCCGTGCGTGGTCGACATGCGGCGCACGGCTTCGCGCGAGCAGATCAGCGCGCCAAACAGATTGACGTCCAGCACTTCGCGGATGGTGGCCGACGTTGCCACGTCGAGCCGCGAATTCTTGCCGCCGATCGCCGGCCGAGTGCACGAAGTGGGTGATCGGCCCAAGCGCTTTGGTGGTTTCGTCAAACACGCGGATGATATCGGCTTCCTTCGCCATGTCGCCCTGGATGGTGACGCTCTTGCCGCCGGATTTCTTCACTGCTTCGGCGACTTCGGCTGCGGCTTTGGCGTTGCTGACGTAGTTGATCGCGACGTCATAGCCGCGCTCGCCGGCGAAGCGCGCCGTCGATGCGCCAATGCCGCGGCTGCCGCCGGCAATCAGGAGAACGGGTCGCGCCATGACGTTAACTCCCAATTTTCTGCTTTTGGCGCAGGAAACCCACGCCGAGGAAATAGAAACCGAGCAGGCATAGTGTCGCCGTCACCCAGAATCCCGGATCGAGATTGCGTTCGACCGCGAAAGCGGCGAGCAGCGCCCAGACGGCGAGAGCAACAAGCGTCACTATGCGCATGCGCGTGATCCGCATCGGGTGAATGACATAGAACGGCGCAAAACTCAGCACCGCCAGCGCCAGAACGATGAGGGCGTTAAGCCACGGCGAAAGCTTCAGCAGGAACAGATAGAACGCCGCTACATTCCAGACGGCCGGGAAGCCGCGAAAGTAATAGTCCGAGCTTTTCATCTCCCGATCGGCGAAATAAAGCGATCCGGTCACCACGATGACCGCGCCGAGCGTGATCGCAAGTGACGATGGCAACAGCCCGCTGGTCACCAGCGCATAAGCCGGGATGAACACGTAGGTGAGGATATCGACCACGAGATCGAGCACGTCGCCTGACCAGCGCGGCAGCAGTTCGGCAACACGCAGCCGGCGTGCGAACGTGCCGTCGATGCCGTCAATGATCAGCGCGATGCCGAGCCAGATAAACATGCCCGGCCAGTCGGCCCGTACCGCGGCGATCTGCGCCAGCAGCGCGCAGGCGGCGCCCAGGGCCGTGAAAATATGCACGGCAAACGCCGCTGCGTGCGGCGGTCGTGGTTTTGCCGAGGGGTCCGGGCGGGTTCATTTGGCGGTTATATGACGTGTAATCGCAGGTCGCGTGTGCAGATTGGCTGTAATGCTACATTTTCGATCATACATGACGGGGAAGCCCGGTCAGTGCAGGTATGGTTCATCGGTGAGCAACGTGACGGAATAGATATACCGCCGAAGTGGCGGTGATCGGCGGCGGACCGGCCGGTCTCGTCAGCGCGCTCGCGCTCGCGGCGGCCGGCGTGGATACGCTGCTCATTGCGCCGCCGGCGAAGCCCGATCACCGCACCACGGCGCTGCTCGCCGGCTCGGTCACGGCGCTCGAAACGCTTGGCGTGTGGCAGGCGTGCCTGCCGCACGCGGCGGCGCTCCGCAAAATCCGTCTCGTCGACGATACCGCGCGGCTCATCCGCGCGCCGGAAATGTCATTCGATGCCGCCGAGATCGGTCTCGATGCGTTTGGCTTCAATATCGAGAACCGGCATCTTCTCGCGGCGCTCGACGCGCATGCGACGTCACTGAAACTGCCGCGCATTGCGAGCGCTCGCATCGGCGATCCACACCGATGCGACGGGCGTTACTGTCGTTCATGCCGACTGGCGAGATACGGGCGCGGCTTGCAGTCGGCGCCGACGGCCATCGTTCGCTGTGCCGTGCGGCGGCCGGCATCGCCACCACGCGCCGCGCCTATCCGCAAACGGCGATCACGCTCAATTTGAGTCATGCGCGGCCGCACGATGGCGTCTCGACCGAATTTCATACCGCGAATGGACCATTCACGCTCGTGCCCCTGCCCGGCCAGCGTTCAAGCCTGGTCTGCGTGCTCGATCCACGCACCGCCGAGCCAGCTTGCCGCGATGGATGACGACGATCTCTCGGATGAGATCGAGCGCCGCGCGCATTCGCTGTTCGGCAAGATGAGCGTCGAACCCGGCCGCGGGGTTTTTCCGCTCGCCGTGGAAACGGCGGAAGCGTTTGCGCGAGACCGCATCGTGCTGGTCGGCGAAGCCGCACATGTCGTGCCGCCGATCGGCGCGCAGGGATTGAATCTTGGGCTCCGCGACGCCGCCACCGTCGCCGAACTTGTCGCGGATGCACGCGGTCCGGACACGATGTCGGTGCTCCGGGAGTGTTGGCGCGCTACGACGCCCAGCGCCGCGCCGACGTAACCAGCCGTACCGTGGCCGTCGATCTTTTGAACCGCAGCCTGTTGACCGATTTTCTGCCGGCGCAGGGCGCACGCGGATTGTCGGCATTTCTGGTCGACCGTATCGGGCCGCTACGCCGCGCCTTGATGCGCGAAGGCGTGACGCCGGCCGCCTCTCAACCCCGCCTGATGCGCGGCGAGATGGTCTGAATGGCGCTATTTCCGTAGGCAGTCCTGCTGTGAAAAGCGGCTTGGCGGCCCATTGCCATTCGTCTTACCGTTATGTGTCGGCTGAGGTTCCCGCATGAAACTGCCGCGTAATTTTTTCAAGCCGCTGGCGATCGGCGCGCCTGCTCCGCTCCGCGAACTGCCGCCGCGGCTGGAGCGGATGATTCATTTCGTGCCGCCGCATAACGAGAAGGTGCGCGCGCGGGTGCCGGATCTGGTGCGCCAGGTCGATGTCGTGCTCGGCAATCTCGAAGACGCGATTCCGGCCGACGCCAAGGAAGCGCGCGCGTCACGGCTTCATTGCCATGGCCAAGGCTTCCGAGTTCGGCGACACCGGATTGTGGACACGCATCAATGCACTGAACTCGCCGTGGATGCTCGACGACATTACCGAGATCGTCGCCAGCGTCGGCGACAAGCTCGATGTCGTCATGTTGCCGAAGGTCGAAGGCGCGTGGGACATCCACTATCTCGATCAGCTTCTGGCGCAGCTCGAAGCAAAACACGCGGTCAAAAAGCCGATCCTGATCCACGCCATTCTCGAAACCGCCGAAGGCGTCAACAATGTTGCTGATATCGCAACCGCGTCGCCGCGCATGCATGGCATCAGTCTTGGCCCGGCCGACCTCGCCGCTTCGCGCGCGATGAAGACAACGCGCGTCGGCGGCGGGCATCCCGATTACAAAGTGCTGGCCGATGCTGCGCCGGGCGCGGCAGCCGATGCGCCGCGCGCTGCCTATCAGCAAGATCTCTGGCATTACACGACCGCGAAAATGGTCGATGCCTGTGCTGCTGCCGGCATCAAGGCGTTCTACGGACCATTCGGCGATTTCGCCGACGCGCGGCATGCGAGGCGCAATTTCGCAACGCGTTCCTGATGGGTTGCGCCGGCGCATGGACGCTTCATCCGAACCAGGTGCCGATCGCCAAACGGGTATTCTCGCCCGATCCCGCAGAAGTCGCTTTTGCGAAGAAGATCATCGACGCCATGCCCGACGGCAGCGGCGCGGTGATGATCGACGGCAAGATGCAGGACGATGCAACCTGGAAACAGGCCAAAGTGCTGGTCGATCTGGCGCGGCTGGTTGCGGCGAAAGATCCCGATTTGGCGGCCCATTACGCGCTATGAGAACGGTCCCGCGGCCGCCACAATTGCGCCCTTGCATGACCCGCATGGGCGCGGTGTAACCTGTTGCTTGCCATGAACAAGATTCGCAGCGCGAAGTATCAGATCGGTCAGGTGGTCAAGCATCGCCTGTATCCGTTCCGCGGCGTCGTGTTCGATATCGATCCGGTCTTCGACAATACCGAGGAATGGTATCAGGCGATCCCCGCGGAAGTGCGGCCGCACAAGGACCAGCCGTTCTATCATCTGTTCGCCGAGAACGATCAAACCGAATACGTCGCCTACGTCTCCGAGCAGAATTTGTTACCGGACACCAGCGGCGAGCCGCTGCGCCATCCGCAGGTCGCGGAAGTTTTTGTGAAGGACCGTCGCGGCAATTATCGCCAGCGTGCCGCGTCGCTGCACTGATCGCCGAACACAAGTGCCGAAATAAAATTCCCGGCCGAGGTATGCGCCACCGGCCGGGAAAGTATCAGAACTTGAGTTAGGTTATTTGCCCGCTTGCGGAGCAGGAGCGGTTGCACCCGGGGCGCCGCCCTGCTCCAGCTTCTTGCGGGCTTCGTCAGCGCGGTGCTGCAGTTCTTCCTGCAACTTCTTCTGCTGCTCCTCGAAAACCTTTGGATCGGTCGGCGGTCCATCATAGGCCTTGGCGAAATCCTGCAGGGGAAGCACGAGGCTGATCGGCTGACCGGTCGAATTGATGGCCTGAACGACGAGGCCCTGACCGGCCTTCATCTTCGTGACCATGTCTGCGGTCGCGTCATAATCCGCCATGCAGCCGTTGGTGAAACAGATCACGTAAGGCGCAGTCATCGGCTGGTTCTGGTCGACGATGACGCGGGTGCCGTGAACAAGTTGCATGCCGAGCGGCAGCGTTACGCGCAGGATCTTCTTCGGCTCGTTCTCCGGCTCGATCAGCACCGCCGCAACGACCGGCATGCCGGATTCGATGCGGGCATCCTTCCCGGTGAAGCAGACCTGCTTGGCATCGGCTTGCTCGCCCTTGAGGCAGAACTTGGTCCAGGGCGAATAGATCAGCTGCACCTGCTGGTCGCCGCCCTGCGCGGGCTGCTGAGCCTGCTGCCCGGCCGCTGGCTGCTGCGCTGCCGGCGCCTGGGCTGCGGGCGCTGCCGGCTTTTTGGCTGCCGCGGCCGCGGGCGGTTTCGGCTTGGCGGCCGGGGCCGCGGCGGGCTGTTGCGCGAAAGCCAGAGTTGCGGAGCCGAGCGCGAACGTGGCGGCGAGTGCTGCGGTTCGGCTGAAGGCGGCGAGCGTCCGGCGAACCGGTTGATCCGGCGCCGACGCGTTCGAATAAGTCATAAGATTTTTCCTCTTTCGTCCTGCCGCCTGCAAATCGAGCCTGATCGATCTGGCTGGTCAGACTTGCCGTATTGCCCAGTTGGATACTCGATATCGGTCGGAACCACCGTCGCCGCGCCGTTTCGAGCGTGCCCCAAACTCGAACGGTCCATCGACGCAGAATACGGCAACAGCGTGGCTCTGGTGGCGGGCGGGATAGCCCAATTAGGCCGCCAGATAAAGCCCGATCCGGCACCTTTCTCTGTCAACGGTTTATCGAGCAACGCGGCCAAACAAGATTAGGCTGCCGCCGTGGTAGATTCGCCTGCCGCCTTCGGAATCGGGATAGTCCCGCTTAATGCCAAGCCGATCGAGTATATTGGCCGTTAACCTGCGATCCGCTTGTTACGGCATGCTGGTGCTTCTGGCGCTGCTCGCGCCGGCGGCCGCCGAGCCAGCCCGCGCCATCGCCATGCACGGCGAGCCGGCACTGCCTGACGGCTTTACGGCCTTGCCTTACGTTAATCCCGACGCGCCCAAAGGCGGCCGGCTGGTCGAAGGCGTACTGGGGACGTTCGACAGCCTCAATCCGCTGATCGTGCAGGGTCTGCCGTTGCAGCCAATCCGCGGCTACGTGATCGAGAGCCTGTTGGCGCGCTCCTACGACGAACCGTTCTCGCTTTACGGATTGCTCGCTCAAACCGTCGAAACGGACGACGCGCGCACTTTCGTAACGTTTGCACTCAATCCCGCAGCGCATTTCTCCGACGGCGCGCCGGTCACCGCGGAAGACGTGGTGTTTTCCTGGCAGTTGTTGCGCGATCACGGCCGGCCGAACTACCGTACCTACTATGCCAAGGTCGCCAAGGCCGAAGCTCTCGATGCTCGCACCGTGCGTTTCGATTTCGCCGACGGCAGCGATCGCGAGCTGCCGCTGATCCTTGGATTGATGCCGATCCTGGCCAAGCACGCCATCGATGTCTCGACCTTCGAGAATACGACTCTGGCAAAGCCGGTCGGCAGTGGTCCCTACGTCGTGGGTACGGTCGATGCTGGCAAAAGCGTGACGTTCACGCGCGATCCGAACTACTGGGGCCGGGAATTACCGATCAATCGCGGGCTGTGGAATTTTGACCAATTGCGGTTCGATTTTTATCGCGACGCCAACGCTTATTTCGAAGCTTTCAAGGCTGGGCTCTACGATGTGCGCGCCGAAACCGATCCAGGCCGCTGGCAGACCGGCTACGACTTTCCTGCCGTGCGCGACGGCCGCGTCATCAAAGAAGCCTTTGCCAGCGGCCTGCCTAAATTCGCTTCCGATTTTCTTTTCAATACGCGGCGGAAGGTCTTTGCCGATATCCGCGTCCGTCAGGCCATCACGCTGCTGTTCGACTTCCAGTGGGTCAACCGCAATTTCTTCTTTGATCTCTATCAGCGAAGCGCGAGCTATTTCGATGACTCGGAATTGTCGGCCTACCGCCGCGCGGCGAACGACCATGAACGTGCGCTGCTCGCGCCCTTCCCGGACGCGGTGCGTCCCGACGTCATGGATGGCGCCTGGTCGCCGCCGGTCAGTGATGGTTCCAACCGCGATCGCAACACCTTGCGCGAAGCGCTCGAACTGCTGCGTGGCGCGGGCTACGAACTCGAAGGCACGACGCTGCGCGACCACGTCACCCATCAGCGGTTCACATTCGAAATCCTCGTGACCAGCCGCGACGAGGAGCGGTTGGCTCTGACGTTTTCCAGTAATCTCGCCCGTGCCGGCATCAAGGCCGACGTCCACATGGTGGACGCGGTGCAATACGATCAGCGCCGCTCGACCTACGATTTCGACATGATCGAGTACCGCTGGGAGCAGTCGCTCTCGCCGGGCAACGAGCAGTCGTTTTATTGGGGTTCGGCCGCCGCCGGCCAGGACGGAACGCGCAATTACATGGGGGTGCGCAGCCCCGCCGTTGACGCCATGATTGCAGCCATGCTCAGCGCGCGGCACCGCGATGACTTTGTCGATGCGGTTCGTGCCCTTGACCGCGTGCTGATCTCGGGCTGTTACGTGGTGCCGTTGTTTTATCTACCTGCCCAATGGGTAACGCGCTGGTCCTATGTCGAACATCCGGCTAGGACCTCGCTGTACGGTTATCTTCCCGAAACGTGGTGGCGTAAGCCGTAAGCTTAAGCCCCATCCTTGCAGGACCTGCTGGAGTGCGACTTGCCTGAACATCAATTCAAGGGGCGCCGCGAAGACGCTCGTCTCGTCACCGGCCGTGGCCGTTACACCGACGACGCACAGCTTCCCGGCGAGGCCGCCGGCCAGTTCCTGCGGAGCGACCGGCCGCACGCCAAGATCGTGAAGATCGACACGACGAAGGCGCGCGAACTCAAGGGCGTTATTGAAATCCTGACCGCGGCGGACCTGATTGCTGCCGGCTGGAAGGGTTTGCCTGCGACAGCGTTTTTCAAAGGTGTCGGCGGCAGTTCGCTTCACGTGCCGTTTCGCACCGGACTCGCGCATGAGCGCGTGCGCTTTGTCGGCGAACCGGTCGCGCTGGTCGTTGCTGATACCGCGAATATCGCGATGGACGCCGCCGAATTGATCGAGGTCGAGTACGAGGACCTGCCGGGTTACGTCGAAGCCAGCGAAGCGTCGACCGATGGCGCGCAGACGCTGCACGATAACGTGCCGAATAACCTCGCCTTCGAATACGAGTACGGTAATCAGCAAGCCGCCGACGAGGCCTTCGCCAAAGCCGCCCACGTGGTGCGCGCTGCTGTCCGCGCGCAACGGATTGCCGCCAATCCGATGGAGCCGAAATCCTGCTCCGCCCAGTACGACAAGACCGGCGACAGCTTCGAGCTTTGGGCGCCTTCACAAGGCACGTCTGATCTTCGCACGGCGCTCTCGGGCATTACCGGCGTAGCGTTTGATCGTATCCACATCCACTCCGACGACGTCGGCGGCGGATTTGGCATCCGCAACGAAGTCTATCCAGAGTTTGTCGCGGTGATGCTGGCCGCGAAGCAAACGGGACGCGCCGTGAAATGGCTTGGCACCCGCGGCGAAACGTTGTCCGGCGATCATCACGCGCGCGCCGCCGACTTGTCCGGCGAACTCGCACTCGACAAGGACGGCCGTTTCCTCGGACTGCGCGTGAAATGGCTGGTGAATGTCGGCGCGTTCTGCGCCAACTCCGGGCCGCTGATCAACACTATCGCCGCGCCGACCAGTTCGGCCATCAGTCTCTACAACATCACTGCTGTATACGGCCGGCATCGGCTGGTCTTCACCAACACCACACCTACCACCGCCTATCGCGGCGCCGGCCGTCCCAATGTCGCTTATCTTTGGGAGCGGCTGGTTGAGGAAGCCGCCATTGAGACCGGGATCGACGCCATCAAGCTGCGGCGGATGAACTTTCTGAAGAAAACCGCCTTCCCGATGAAGACACCGACCGGCTCGATGTACGACAGCGCCGACCCGGACCGGCTTCTTAAGACCGCGCTGGAAGCCGCTGACTGGAAAGGTTTTTCCAAGCGGCTGCGGCAGTCCAAGAAGGCCGGGAAGTTGCGCGGCATCGGGCTTGCGCTGTTCCTGGAGCCGTCCGGCGGGCTCGGCAAGGAACAGGTCGAAATCCGCGTCCAGCAGGACGGCCACCTGGCGCTCTATTCGAACACCGGTCCGTCCGGCCAGGGCCACGAGACGGTATTTCCCGATCTCGTTTCCCGGATACTGGGTTACGACGCGGCCAAGATCGATCTGAAGGTCAACGACGTGAACAATCCGAAGTTCGCCGGCACCGGTACGTTCGGCTCGCGTTCGCTGATCAGCCACGGCGGCGCGTTCACCGCTGCGGCCAAGGAAATCGTCGAGAAGGGCCGCAAGCTTGCTGCGGAAGACTTTGAGGTCAGCGCAAGCGATATCGCTTTCGACAACGGCGCCTACACCGTCGTCGGCACTGATCTGAAAATCACCCTGCAATCGCTGATCGAGAAGAAGTGGCCGGATCCGCAACATCCGCTCGACACCAACACCACCATCGATCTCGCCAGTGCGTTCCCGAGCGGCGCTCATGTCGCCGAAGTCGAGATCGATCCCGACACCGGCGAGCTTGAACTTCTCAACTACATTGCCGCCGACGATTGCGGCAACATCGTTAGTCACACGCTGGTTGAGGGCCAATTGCATGGTGGCCTGATGCAGGGCATCGGCCAGGTGATTGGTGAGCACGTCGCCTATGACGCCAGCGGCCAGCTCGTCTCCGGCAGCTTCATGGACTATTTCATGCCGCGCGCGACAAACGTGGTCCCGACCAGACTGATCGACTGCGGAGTGCCCTCGCCTGCGAATGCGCTCGGCGTCAAGGGCGCTGGCGAAGCGGGCGCCACCGGTTCGGTCCCGGCGCTGGCCAATGCCGTGTTCGATGCGCTCAAAGCCGTCAATGTCCGCAAGATCGAGATGCCGTACACGCCGGACCGCATCTGGAGCGCCATCCACCAGCGGTAAAGCTTGCGAAAGTTCGCTGGCCGTATTGACGGGACGTTAACAGCGCAACCGGCTATCGTGGGGCGCAATTACTCCAAATTTGCGTTCACCGTTTCGCGCTCCGTCAGTTTTGCCAAAACTCTGCAAGGTACGATGGCTCTGCAAGGTACGTTTGTCGTCGTCGGCGATGGTGCTGATATCGTCGCCGGCCTGCGCGCCTCGGGCGCTTTTCCTGTCGTCGAGACAAGCTGGACTGATGCGTCGAAGGCGCTGGCGTCGGTCGAGCCGGAAGCCATCGTGCTGGCCGAGCCCTGCCCCGACGAGCGATCCGCCTTCGCGCTGTCGCGCGCGCTGACCGAGCTGCGCAAGAAAAGCGGCGGCGCCATCACCCCGGTCATCGCCCGTTGCAGCGACGAAGAGCAGCTAACGCCGCCCGATGCGCTGGGCATTGCGGCGAGCGCACCGGTCGAACGGATCGGCCGCCGGCTTTCTTCGGTCCTTCGCATCCGCGCGCTGCATGGCACCGTGCTTCGCCGTACCAATATGCTTGCGTCGCGCGGCTTGCTGCCGCCCGAACTGAAAGCGGTCGATCCGCTGAGCGACGCGATCGTTCTGCTGGTCGGGCGCGGCCGCTCCTATCCTGAATTATCGGTGGCGCTTGGCGGGCATGTCGGCGTGATCGGCGCGCTGAGCGCCGAGCGTGCGGCGCGCGCGCTTTCCGCCCGCGACGTCGATGGCATGGTGATCGGCGACGGTTTTAGCCCGAAGGTTGTCGAGGCCCTGCTGGCAGCGCTCGCTGACGACGTGCGTTTCCGCGATCTGCCGATCGCCGTGCTCGGTGGCCAGCTCGGCAACACTGCCAACGTAGTCGAGCCGTATTGCCTCGACCTTGCCAATCTCGAACGCATCACCGGCGGACCTGCGCGCCTGGTCGAGCGTTTCCTGCCTTACGTCCGCATGCATGCGCTCGGTCAGCGGCTGCGCCGCATGCTGGTGTCGCTCGACGCCAAGGGCATGATCGATCCCGATACCGGACTGCTGGCGCAGGAAGCTTTCTGGCGCGATCTCAACCGCGCGGTCGATGAAGCGGAAAAACGCGGCGTCGGGCTTTCTGTTGCGCGGTTCTCGTTCGGGCAAACCGATCGCCGCGCCAGCCTCGATGCGGCGCGGCTCGTCGCGCGGCTGGTGCGCCAGGTCGATTTCGCCTGCCGCGAGGCCGATAATTCGATCTTCGCGGTGTTCACCGAAACCGATCTGCGTTCCGCGCACATCATTGCGCGGCGCATCGCCGGCGTTCTGAAAAACACCATGCTGACCGCGGACGACAAGCGCGGTGGCATCTCGACCGACGTCACGCTTGCCACGCTCAAGCCGAAAGACAGCGTCGACTCCCTGATCGCGCGTGTGGTCGGCGAAGCCGCCAGCCATTGAATTTTCGCGGAGAGCCTTCAGATAAGACAGGAATTTCCCCTGCCGTAGTCCTGCGCTAAACTAGCGCTGGCAGAGCGGATAAATTACTAAGGACACAGGTCATGGCCGAGAATGAAGTGACCGACGGTGAAATGCCGACTGTCCACGTCGAGGTTGTCTCCGACGTCGTTTGTCCGTGGTGCTACATCGGCAAGCGCCGGCTCGAAGGCGCGATCGCGCTGACGCCGGACGTTAATGTCGAAGTCAACTTCCGTCCCTACTTTCTCAATCCATGGATTCCGCGCGAAGGCATCGACCGGCAGGTCTATCTCGAGACCAAGTTCGGCTCCGCTGAGCGTTACACCGCAATCGCCGAACGCGTCGGCACCGCAGCGGCAATGGAAGGCCTGGTCTACAATCCGCAAAAGATGAGCCGGCAGCCCAATACGCTCGACTGCCATCGTCTGATCTTGTGGTCGCGCGGCGCCACCGATCCGGCGCGCATGAAGCAAAAGCTGATGGAGCTTTATTTCGCCGACGGCGCCGATCTCAGCGATCCGAAAGTGCTGATCCAGGCCGCGATCGATTGCGGGATGGATGGCGACCTCGTCCGTCGCCTGCTCGCCAGCGATGCCGATGTCGATCGCATCGATGGTGAAGCCAACAGCGCCAAGGAAGCCGGCATCGACGGCGTGCCCTGCTTCATCATCGGTGGCAGCCTGATCGTCACTGGCGCGCAGTCGCCGGAATATCTCGCCAACGCCGTCCATCGTGTTGCAGCCGGACAACAGGCGCGGGTACGCGCTTGAACGCGCTGCTTCGGCGATAAGAAGCGGCCGGCGCCGTGCCTTGAAGAAGCCCCATTAAATCAGTATATAGCCGGTCTATCGATAATTGGCCGAACGACTGGGCCGCTTCGCCTCGAAGAAAATGACGGGCGCGCACGTTTCAGAACCTTCTCCAAAATCGACAAACCGGGACGACGGCCGCAATAGCTTTGCGCCGGTGTCCCATCTGTGCACCGTCAGCGAAAGGATAATTCCATGAACAAGGGCACCGTGAAGTGGTTCAACAGCCAAAAGGGTTTCGGCTTCATTCAGCCGGATAACGGCGACAAGGACGTCTTCGTTCATATCAGCGCGGTCGAACGCGCCGGCATGAGCACCCTCAACGAGGGTCAGAAGATCACGTTCGACATCGTTGCGGACCGCCGCAGCGGCAAGTCGTCAGCCGACAATCTGCGCGCCGCCTAAGGCGTCCGCGCGGAAAGCCATCGCGCTCTGACCACGGATGTACTGGCAGAGCTCTTGGTTTGAAGTCCCGCCACCGCTTGCCGGTGCGCGGGGCTTTTTCATTTTGATGGTAGTGTAACGCATATGAAGCGTCTGGCCGCTCTGATGTGTTTGTTTATTTGCCGCGGCGAGCCCGGCGCTTGCCCAATCCCTGCAGACGTTTCACTGCACCGGCGAGCCCGGCATTGCCTGGGAGCAGCAGATCGCGGGATGCACCGAGGCGATCAAATCGGGCGCGTTCGGCGAGCGAGAGCTGGCTCCGGCCTACAAGAATCGCGGCAACGCCTATTACTTCAGCAAGGACTACGACAGCGCGATTGCCGACTACAATGCCGCGATCAAGCTTGATCCGAAGTTCGCCCATGCATTCAACGATCGCGGGGCGGCGTACCGGGCCAAGGGCGATTATGACCGCGCTATCGCCGACTACGATCAGGTTCTCAAACTCGATCCGCTGGATGCCGACGCATTCAAGAACCGCGGCACCGCTTATGGCCTAAAGGAAGACTATAGCCGCTCCATCACCGACTATGATCGGGCCATCACGCTGCGGCCGAACTACGCCAGCGCCTTCACCGGCCGCGGTGTGTCATACGCAGCCATGGGCGATATGGCGCACGCGATGGCTGACTTCAATGCGGCGCTGGCGAGCGATCCGAATTTCGCGCTCGCGCTCTACTGGCGCGGCACACTGAGGAAGCAGCAAGGCGACGCGGCGGCAGGCGACGCCGACCTCGCCGCGGCGGCGAAGCTCGATCCGAGTTTGGCCACGCAGTAACGGTCTCCCGCCCTACGCGCTCAGCCGGGACGGCGCGGATCGGTCTTCAGCCGCTTCAGCGAGCGACACACCACATTCGCCGCACCGGAAGATGCGGAGTTCGGCCAGGCTTTCTGTCCGCGGCTCAATGCGCGCCAGATGCATCGATCGCCCGCAGTTTGGGCACAGCGGGCCGGCCGTGATCGGAGCGCCAGCCGGACGGGACAAGTTCTGCATGATCAACATCGGGATACCTCATTCCACGCAACGTGTTCGTAAAACCTCGTGCGTTCTTAAACGCCCACGCATTCTCAAACGCGTGATCGGAATTCAAACGATCGTTTGAGACGGCGTCGAGCCGGAAATAAGGAGATGTCGTGATTTTCGCCATGCGGCTGAAGCCGCAAATGCCACCAGTGCGGCAGGAGGCCGCGCGGTGGCTTATTACCGATGAATTCGCTTAAGGCTGCTGGGCGAACCAGATACCGGCGTCGTTGGTGGTGCGCCACATCATGCGGCATTGCTGTACCGTCCGGCCGGAGTCGAAGCAGAGGTCGAACAACTCGGGCAACGCAACAATGCCGGAAAATTAAATCCTCGCGCCCTCAGCGCTGACGTTGCGAACGATGCAATTCAACACGGCATGGCCGGACGCGATGATCTTCGCGCCCTTGAAACACCTGGTCCTCGGAAAGCGCCGCCGCTCTTCCGGGTGGTCTTGCAGCTGCTCTTGCATGGCAAGCGCCCGATAAAACTTTTCGCTGCAAATTGTCTTAGTCTCGATCCGTTGCGCACAGGAAAACGCGACCGGCTGTGAACGCTTAATTTGCGTAAACCTTGAGCGGCCCTTTTCATTTCTGCGTCATTGCAGCGTCGAGGGTTTGCTGCCAGCGGCCCGAAGCGATCTCCTCATCGAGCCATCCATTGACCAGCGCGGCGAATTCGGGGTCCGGCTGCAGCCAGTAGCTCTTCTCGCTGTGGGTAAACGGTGCGGCGACCGTGGCCGGACACAGCACGCCCGGATGCAGCCTCACTTGCTGATCGACTTCGATGCCATCGGTCACCATGACGTCGGCGCGGTCGACGGCAATCTCGTCAAAGATCGTCGCGTTGTCGGCAAACACGGTGAGCGCCGCGGCCGGCAATTGCGCGTGGGCAAATGCTTCGTTCGAGGCGCCAGGGTTGACGATGACGCGCACCGTCGGCTGGTTAAGCGCATCGAGCGAATTAAAGCGCGCTTGATTGCCACAGCGCACGATCGGCCGCTTGCCATCGACGACGAGCGTGTGCGCGAACGGGCCGAGCGCGGTGCGCTCCGGCAGGATGCTGATGCCACCCACCGCAACATCAAACTGGCCGGCAGCAAAATCCTTGCTGAGATCCGCCCAGCGGGTCGGCACAAAAACAACCTTCACGCCGAGCTTGGCGGCAAGCCGCCGCATCATCTCAACATCGGCGCCCTGATAGCTACCATCGGCGTTGTGGTAGCTGAACGGCTTGTAGTCACCCGTCGTGCCGACGCGCAATTCGCCCGTGGCGCTGATGTGGTCGAGCACGGCGCCGGCGTGGGCGGGAAGAACGGACAATACAGAAAGCGCGAACGCGACAAGACAGCAGGCGTGAACAATCAAGCGGTTCTGCGGCGTGCGGCTCATGAAACATCCGTAAGGCTAGAACCCCAAAGTGAAAAGGGGCGACGAATGGGAAAGGAGAGCCGCTATGAAAACGCTCCTGACCGGGCTCGCCATGCTCGCTTCAGTCGTCTGCGCCCACGCCGATACCTCCACCTATGTCTGGCTCGGCAAGGGCCAATGGACGGACGAAAGCCTCCAGGCCGCCGCGGCGGTTTGCGATCAGAAATATGGCGCGGTCCAGAATGGCGAGGTGACATCTGCGCGCTACAAGAGTTGCATGCTGCAACAGCATTGGCGGTATCAAAGCACGGCGCGCGAGAACATCGATCCCGATACCGGTATGAACTGTCACGACGAGGGAGGCTGGTCGGTTTGCGTGCCGCCGACAGGAACCGTGCACTACCAGAACCGGCACGGCCTCAACTGCACCCGAACCGGCATCGTGTCGGTGTGCTCGAACCTCTGAGCGTCCGCCCTACTTAACTTCGTCGGTGATGACCTTGAAAGACGCGAGCGTGCACGGGCCGAACGAGGTGACCATTGCGACGTCGGTGGCATCGCGGCCGCGGGCCATCAGGATGCGGCCGATCCGCGGCTGGTTGTGGCGGGCATCGAATGTGTACCACCGCCCGCCGAGATAAGCTTCGAACCAGGCGCTGAAATCCATCGGGGCCGGATCGGGCGGCACGCCGATGTCGCCGAGATAGCCGGTGCAGTAGCGCGCTGGAATATTCATGCACCGGCAAAGCGTGATCGCCAGATGGGCAAAGTCCCGGCATACGCCCAGCCCTTGGGCATGCCCATCCCATGCCGTTTTGGTGGCATTGGCATATTGATAGCCGAACTGAATGCGATCGTGGACGTAGTCGCAGATGCTCTGAACCAGGGGCCATCCCTTAGGGACACTGCCGAAGGTCGACCACGCGATTTCGGTAAAACGATCGGTTTCGCAATAGCGGCTGCCGAGCAGAAAAACCAGCGTCTCGACCGGCAGATCTTCCAGGTCGTGCTGTTTTGCCTCCAAGTTCACGGCGTCCGGCTCGCCGCTGTCTTCCACTATGAAGTTGGTCGACAATGTCAGGCGGCCGGTCGGTGCGCGGATCACGTGGCAAAAATTGCCGAAGACGTCGTGGTAGGTATTGGCGAGGATCGGCGGACTAAGCATCACACGATCCCAGATGAGCAGATTGGGAACGCGGGAGGGATGGACGCTCAACTGCAAAATCATGGGCGTCGGCTTCGGCGAGTCGTAGGATATCTCGTACCCCGCGCGAATTTTCATAGGTTACCTATCTCAGGTCCGTCGCAAAGATGTTTAGCTCCAAACACGCGAATATGAGTTGCACGAAACGTGCCGGAATAGAAAAAAGGCCGCTCCGAAGAGCGGCCAATTTATAACTTTCACGAATTGTTACTTCGTGAGGTCTTTTACGGCGTCTTTCACATTGCCCGCGGCATCGTGCGCGGCGCCTTTGGCCTTGTCGAACTTGCCTTCGGACTGAAGTTCCTTGTCGCCGGTCAATTTTCCGGCAGCATCCTTTATGGCTCCTTTGGCCTTATCGGCCGCGCCCTTGATATGTTCGCGATCCATCGCTGCGCTCCTTGTTATGAGATACACGACAACGTTCGCGGCGGACAAAAGTTTCCATCAGCCGCCCTGGCGACATGCATCAATTTTAGCGCGGATTGGCCTCAGCCATCTTCTTTTGGCTGCCGCCTAACTTTTAGCCTTGGGAGCCAGGCTTGGGACCAGACGCTGCTGCGTGTTCGTCCTTATCGGCGGCAGGATCAGGTTTATCTTTTTTTGTTTCCGAGCTTTTTCCGGACATGTTTCCTGGATTGTAGTGGAACGTGCCCGGTTCTTTTTCGCCCGGTTGGTGCTGATCAGGGTTCTTGTTGTTGCTCAAACGATCTCCTCAATCTGTCCACTGCGGGCTGGTGCGGGCGTGAACTTCCATAAAAGCGTGTCTGGATTATTCCAGCATCGCGCGGACTAAAGCTGCATAGGCGGAGCTTCTTTCTCCGGCACGTCCTTGTCTTGCGGGATTTCCTGTGGCCCCGGCTCCGGCTGGATATCCGGCTTTGGCGGTGGAATATCCGGCTCTCGTCTTGCGGGATCGGGTGCCATGGATGTGTTCATGATTGCCTCCATACCAACCAAGCGCCGGCGACCGGCGAATGTTCCGATGGTGCAGATTGAAGTAAAAAGCCCGCCGGAACATTTCCGGCGGGCTGTCTGAAAGATTTGCGCGGAGATTACTTCTCCTGCGAAGTGCCCGCGTTGGTCGAACCCGGGCTTTTGTCTTTCTGCATTTCCATCTTCTTGGAGTCTTTGGCAGTCGGCGCAGCCATGTTGCTGCCGCCTTCCGGCTGGGACATCGTGCTTCCCGTTCCGCCGCCCGACATGCCGCTGCCCGTTTGAGCAAACGCTGCGCCAGTCGCCATTGCCATCACTGCGGTCGCGAGGACCAGGGTTTTCATTTTCATAAGCGTCGCCTCTATTTTGGATTTTTTACGAACGCCGGATCGGCGATCGCTCACATATCAACGGGCGCCAACCATGATTGTTCCGTTAGTCTTGGCAACGCGGCTTTGCCCAGCACTGTTCCCTGATGAAACTTTCCACTGCGGAACTCGTACCCTCAATTGCCGCTTTATTTCTTTGCCGGCTGATCCACGAGACGTAGCGGTTCGTTTCCATGGCATCGATCACGGCTTGTGCTCGTGATGATCACAAAAGAGAAAAATCAAATGCGAATTCAGTTTCTGACAGCGACAGCGCTCGTTGCGCTGGCAATCACTCCGGCTCTTGCAGCCGACCCGATGGTCGGCGGCGCAGCGATGTATCCCAGCAAGAACATCGTCGAGAATGCCGTCAATTCAAAAGATCACACCACGCTCGTCGCTGCGGTCAAGGCTGGCGGCCTGGTCGACACGCTCGAGGGCAAAGGACCTTTCACCGTATTCGCCCCTACGAATGAGGCATTCTCGGCGCTTCCCGCAGGGACGGTAGATACGCTGCTCAAGCCAGAGAACAAAAAGGACCTGGATAAGGTGCTGACTTATCACGTGGTCGCCGGCCGTCTCGATAGCGCGGCGATCGATCAGGATATCAAGAAGGGCGACGGCAAAGCGACGCTCAAGACGGTCGAAGGCGGCACACTGACCGTTAGCGGCAGCGGCAAGGATCTCACTGTGACCGACGAAAAGGGCGGCACGGCAAAGGTTACGATCGCCGACGTCATGCAAAGTAACGGCGTCATTATGGTTGTCGACAAGGTGTTGATGCCGAACTAAGCACTATTTCCCAGCGACAAGGGCGGGATGCTAAGCATCTCGCCCTTTTGGATTCTTCGAGGCTAGGCTTTTATTGAGTTGCTGCGGCCTTTCGATAATTTCAGAGTTTATCCCGTGCGCAGGATAATTTTTGTTTTAGCTGCAGCTCTTCTTTTGACTGGTTGCTCGCCGGCCGATCCTTTGAATCTGCTTGCTTGGCGGCACGGGATCGAAATTACCCGCTCGGTCGCTTATGGCGAAGCACCGCGCCAGACGCTCGACGTTTATCGGCCCGCCTCCCCGACCAAATCGCCGGTCGTCGTATTTTTCTACGGCGGTTCCTGGCAGACCGGCGACAAGGAAACCTATTTGTTCGTGGCCACCGCTTTGGCGCGGCGCGGCTATGTCGTGGTGGTCCCCGATTACAGGGTCTATCCGCAAGTGCGCTATCCGGGCTTTCTCCAGGACGGTGCGCGGGCGGTGCGCTGGGCCAAGGACAATGCAGCCCGCTTTGGCGGCGATCCCGGCAGGCTTTTCATCATGGGCCATTCGGCCGGCGCCTATATCGCGGCGATGCTCGTGCTGGATGGCCGCTGGCTGCAGGAGGCGGGATTGACGCCGAACCAGGATGTCGCGGGTCTCATCGGCATTTCCGGGCCGTACGATTTTCTGCCGTTGCACGGAACGCTGGCGACAATCTTCGGCGGGAGCAATGTGCCGGATACCCAGCCGATCTCTCACGTCGCGCCGGGAGCGCCGCCGGCTCTTCTGGTGACAGGAAAGCGCGACCGCATCGTCGAGCCAAGCAATACAACGCGGCTCGCCGCAAAGCTCACCGCGAACGGCGATAAAGCCGTGGTCAAAACCTACCCGTGGGTCGGGCACATCACGATCATCGGCTCGTTTGCGTGGCCGCTGCGCTTTCTGTCGCCGGTTCTGGATGACGTCGATCGCTTTATTGCTGCGCAGTAAGGACGTTCCGCCTCTGTCATTGCGGGAGCGTTAGCGACGAAGCGATCGCAGGGGCCGCGGCATGAGCGCTGGATTGCTTCGCTCCGCGCGCAATGACGATGCGTGACATGTTGCGGAGCCGTGCCGCGATACTTATTTCTACGATCCGATGAAACACGAACAACTCCCCCTCTTCCAATCCGCGCCGCCGATGCCGGAAGGCTTCCGCTACGCACCGGACGCGATCAGCGCGGCCGAGGAAGAGCAACTTGTCGCCGCGTTCGCCGATCTGCCGTTCAAGGAATTCGAATTTCACGGCTTCCTCGGCAAGCGCCGCGTCGTGCCGTTCGGCCTGCGTTACGATTACAGCGGCGGCGGGATAAAGCCGGCCGATCCGATCCCGGAATTTCTCCATCCGCTGCGCGACCGTGCCGCCGCCTTCGCCGGCCTGCCGAGCGACAGTCTCCAGCAGGCGCTGGTCACCGAATACAAGCCCGGCGCGGCGATCGGCTGGCATCGCGACCGGCCGCACTACGGCGACGTGATCGGCGTGTCGTTGCTGGCGCCCTGCCCGTTCCGCATGCGGCGCAAGAACGGCAGCGGCTGGGAGCGCGCTACGCTTCGGCTCGAACCCCGCTCGATCTATCTGATGCACGGCCCCTCGCGCGACGAATGGGAGCACAGCATCCCGGCGCTGGAGGAGCTTCGCTATTCGGTGACGTTCCGGGCGTTGCGCGGCTGCGCAGAGCCTGGTCGCGGATGAAGGCGATCAGGCCTGCGGAGTTGGCGAAAATGCTGTCGCGGAACGACAGCAACGCGCCCTTCGGACGGCGGAGGGCGTTTCCATTGAATTAGTCCGAGGTCTCCCGATCGGGAGACGCGTCGCGGCTGGATGGGCGATAGCTTCAGCGAAAGCACCGTGTCGCCGGGCGAGTCTTCGAAGGGCGAGCCGATTCTCGCGCACTGGCGCTGACGACACGTTGGGGGCAACGCGATGACAAAACTCCGCAGCAGGACAAACAGGTTTGCGCCGGCCGTGCTTGCGCTGGCGGCGGTCTGCGGCTTGAGCGTGCTGCTGCCCAGCCCAGGTCACGCCAGTCTGAACACACTTGCTTGTGACGCCCTGTGGCGTGGCTGTCTCGGTAAGTGCGCGGCGGGCACTAATAGTGAGGCCTGTACCGAAAAATGTGATGACAACCACGCCACTTGCACGTCCTCGGGCTCCCTCCATAAGCAGCAGACCCCGCCGCCGCCGTGTACCGGAGTTCGATGCACGTTGCGCAATCCGCACCCGCCGACAACCGTCGGTCCAACGGCGCCGCCGGATCGTCCGACCAAGCCGGTTAACCCGACCGGCTTCAGCAATCCGAACCAGCCAAGTACCGGCAATGGCCCCGTCATCCTGGAACGTGGACATGAATCCGGAGGCGGCGGAGGACACGGGCATTGACCAACACGGCATGAGAACGGTGGCGTTTGAAAACCACAGGAAGCGACGGGGCGATACAATGATGAAGCGTACGAAGAGCATGAACAGATTTGCGTTGATGGCGGTCTGTTGCTCGTTAGGCGCGCTTTTGCCGACGGAAAGCTTTGCCGGTCTGCAAAATATCGCGTGCAAGGCGATCAGGCGCGGCTGTAACGCGGACTGCGCAGCCAATGGTGGAAGCCAAAGTTGTTACAGCGGTTGCAGGAGCGATTATCAAAATTGTGCGTTTGGCAGCGGTACGACGACCAAGCAGCAAACTCCGCCGCCCCCGTGCACAGGTCCCACCTGCAATCTGCGCAATCCGCATCCACCGACAACCGTCAGTGCGCCGCCTCCGCCGCCCAGCCCGACCAAGCCGGTCGATCCGGTCAACGTCAGCAATCCGAACAAGACCACCACCGGCAACAGTCCCGTGATCCTCGAACGCGGCAGTGGCTCCGGGGGACACGGTCACCACTAGGAACAGGGTTACCCCTACGCCGCCTTCTTGCCCTTCTCGGCAATGGCCACCAGTGAACGCAGCACTTGGGCGGCGCCTTTGAGACGCTGCTCCGGCGCTTCCCAATCGTCCATCAGCACGACTTTCTGATCGGGCCGCACGCGGGCGAGCGGAGCCTGGTCGCGGATGTAGGCGATCAGGCCTGCGGGATTGGCGAAGATGTTGTCGCGGAACGACAGCACCGCGCCTTTCGGGCCGACGTCGATCTTCTCGACATTGGCGCGGCGGCACAGCGCTTTGATGGCGATGATCTGCAACAATTGCTCGACCTCCTCGGGCAGCGGGCCGAAGCGGTCGACCATCTCGGCGCCGAACGCCTCGATGTCGCGGTCGTGCTCGATCTCGGCGAGGCGGCGGTAGAGCGCCAGCCGCACCGGCAGGTCTTGCACGTAATCTTCCGGGATCAGCACCGGCGTGCCGATGGTGATCTGCGGCGACCAGCGGTCGGCGACCGGCGCGCTGATGCCGGCCTTCAGGCTGATCACCGCCTCTTCCAGCATCTGCTGATAAAGTTCGTAGCCGACTTCCTTGATGTGGCCGTGCTGTTCGTCGCCGAGCAGGTTGCCGGCGCCGCGGATGTCGAGGTCATGCGAGGCGAGCTGGAAGCCGGCGCCAAGCGTGTCGAGCGATTGCAGCACTTTGAGCCGGCGCTCGGCCTGCGGCGTGATCTTGCGCACCGCCGGCAAGCGTGAGCAGCGCATAGGCGCGGAGCTTTGAGCGCCCCACCCGGCCGCGCAGCTGATAGATCTGCGCCAGCCCGAACATGTCGGCGCGATGCACGATCAGCGTGTTTGCGGCAGGAATGTCGAGGCCGGATTCAACGATGGTGGTGGAGAGCAGCACGTCGTACTTGCCGTCGTAGAACGCGGTCATGATGTCTTCGAGCACGGTCGGCGCCATCTGGCCGTGGGCGACGGCGACCTTCACCTCTGGCACCGCCTTGTCGAGGAAAGCCTTGGCCTCGGCGAGGTCCTCGATGCGCGGGCAGACATAGAACGACTGCCCGCCACGGTAGCGTTCGCGCAGCAGCGCCTCGCGCACCACCACGGCATCGAACGGCGACACGAAGGTGCGCACCGCGAGCCGATCCACCGGCGGCGTGGCGATGATCGACATTTCGCGGACGCCCGAGAGCGCCAGTTGCAGAGTGCGCGGGATCGGTGTCGCGGTCAGCGTGAGCACATGCACCTCGGCGCGCAGCGATTTCAGCTTCTCCTTGTGGGCGACGCCGAAGTGCTGCTCCTCGTCGACCACGACCAGGCCGAGATCCTTGAACTTGACGGTCTTGCCGAGGATGCGCGTGGGTGCCGACGACAATGTCGATCTGGCCTTCGGCGAGATCCTTCTTGGTTTGCGCCAGCTCTTTTGCCGTGACCAGCCGCGACGCCTGCGCAATGTTGATCGGATAGCCGCGGAATCGCTCGGTGAAAGTCTTGGTGTGCTGGCGTGCGAGCAGCGTGGTCGGCACCACGACCGCGACCTGCTTGCCGTTCATCGCGGTGACGAAAGCGGCGCGCAATGCCACTTCGGTTTTGCCAAAGCCGACGTCGCCGCAGATCAAACGGTCCATCGGCCGGCCGGAGTTGAGATCGTTGAGGGTTGCGGCAATCGAGGCGAGCTGGTCGTCGGTCTCCTCGTAGGGGAAACCGGCCGCGAATTCGTCGTAGGTGCCGGGCTGCACCGTAAGCTTCGGCGCTTCGCGCAATTGCCGCTCGGCGGCGATCTTGATCAGCTCGCCGGCGATCTCGCGGATGCGGTTTTTCATCCGCGCTTTGCGGGTCTGCCAGCCGCCTGAGCCGAGGCGGTCGAGATCGACGTGCGAACCCTCGGCGCCGTAGCGCGACAAAAGCTCGATGTTCTCGACCGGCAGGAACAGCTTGTCGCCGCCGGCATAATGCAGTTCGAGGCAATCGTGCGGCGCGCCGGCGGCTTCGATGGCGCGAAGCCCGACGAAACGGCCGATGCCGTGATCGACGTGGACAACG
The DNA here is from genome assembly GCA_963807565.1 of uncultured Alphaproteobacteria bacterium. Lineage (GTDB taxonomy): Bacteria > Pseudomonadota > Alphaproteobacteria > Rhizobiales > Xanthobacteraceae > BOG-931. The sequence goes on from CAWECH010000020.1 coordinate 76,258, forward strand.
AGGTCGCCGGCCGCGAGACTGGTCGCCTCGGTGATGAAGTTCTCAGCGCGCTTCGACCGCCGGCCGCTGCGCACCAGCCGTTCGCCGAGAATATCCTCCTCGGTGATCACCGCGACGTCCGGGGTCTCGAAGCCGGAACTGATGCCGAGCACCGCGAGCGCGGTTTCGTGGCGTGGTAGCGACAGCGCCTGTGGCCAGGAGTTCACGCTCTTGAGGTTCACCAGCTTGTGCTCAGCCAGCACGCTCGCCATGCGGTCGCGCGAACCGTCGCTCCACAGCGCGATCACCGCTCGCTTGCCGGCGGCCTGCACGGCGTTGACGTGCCTGGTGACGGCCTCGAACACGTTGGCGTTTGCTGCGCGCTCGGCGGAGAAATTGTGGCCGATGTGGGCGCCGATATCGATGACATGCGCGGCTTCCGGCTCGGCGAACGGCGTCATTTTCGCCAGCGCCGAATCCTCAAGCCGCTGCTTCCATTCCTTCTCGGCGAGATAGAGCCGGTCCGGCGGCAGCGGCTTGTACGGCGCACCGCCGCCCGATTGATCCTGGGTGTCCTTGCGCGCCTGATAATAGTCGGCGATCTGCTCCAGCCGCTCGTGCGCGGCTTCTTCGGCCAGCGGTTCGAGGATGATGGGTGTCGGCGTGCGCTCGATGATCGATTGTCGGCCACCTCCCGTTTGGGGCGCGGTGGGCGCGCCGCCCAGGTAGTCGAACAGCGTCTCCATCTGCTTGTGAAACAGCGGTAGCCAGTGCTCCATGCCGGCATGGCGGCGGCCTTCGCTGACCGCTTCGTAGAGCACATCGTCCGGGGCCGCCGCGCCGAAGGTGGCGACGTAGCCGGTGCGGAATTGGCGGATAGTGTCGGAGGTGAGCTGAAACTCCGCCATCGGCACCAGGTTGAGCGCGCGCAAGTCGCCCGAGGTGCGCTGGGTATCGGGATCGAAGCTGCGGATCGATTTCAAGCTGATCGCCGAAGAAATCCAGCCGCACCGGTTCGCCCATGCCCGGCGCGAACAGATCGATGATGCCGCCGCGGATCGCGTAGTCGCCGGGCTCGCGCACCGTCGAGGCACGATTGAAGCCGTTTAGCTCCAGCCACTGGGTGATGCCGGCCATCGGCAGCACGTTGCCGGGTGCAGCGGCAAGCGATTGCTGCGCAACCAGTTCGCGCGCCGGGACGCGCTGGAGAATGGCGTTGACGGTAGTGAGCAACACCGCGGGCTTGTCCCTGCCCTGTACGCGGGCAAGCTTCGCCAGCGCGGTCATACGCTGCGCGACGATGGCGGCGTGCGGCGAAACGCGATCGTATGGCAGGCAATCCCAAGCCGGAAATTCCAGCACTTCGATTTCAGGCGCAAAGAAGCTGAGCCCGCGCGCCAGCATTGCCATGCGAGGCCCGTCGCGGCAGATCACCGCGATCGAGATGGCCGGCGCCGAAGGACCCGCCGCAACGGCGCGAGCGAGATCGGCAATGACCAGCCCTTCCGCGCCATCGGCAATGCCGGCGAGCGTCAGCGGCTTGCCGGGCTTGAGCAGTTTCGCGGGAGATTGTGCAGGCGATTGTGCGGGCATTGGCGCCGTTACCGCTGTCCTTGTATCCGGTTGTGGAACGATTTGAGGTCGCGCAGCACGGAGGTGTCGTGATCGGCCGGTGCGACGGCCTCGCCGCTGACCCAGCTATAAAGCTCGGCGTTCGGCACCTCGATCAGCCGCTCGAAGGCGTCGAGCGCGCCGTCGTCGAACTTGTCGATATAGACGTCGGCAAAGCGGCCGACGATCAGGTCGGTCTCGCGCACGCCACGCCGCCATGCCCGGAACAGCAGCCGCTTCCGCCGCTCATCCAGGCCTTCGCTTGATCGCTCAGTCATTGTTTAGTTCCATAAGGTGCGCAACGCCAAAAGCCCGGACGGCGCCGGGCGTGGGGTATATAGAGGCGGATATTGCAATTGTCATGGCCCGCCTTCATGGGATGACAGTGTAGAATTCGCTCCTATGCGCCCGCAGATTCTCAATCCGCTGTTCGCGTCGGTGAAGACGCTTTCGGGCATCGGGCCGAAGCTGGAAAAGCTGTTCGCCCGGCTGATCGCGCGCGACGGCGAGACGCCGCACATCATCGACCTGCTGTTCCACTTGCCGAGCGGTTTCGTCGACCGGCGCAATCAGCCGAAGCTGTCTGAAGTGACGCCGGACACCATCGTCACCGTCGCCGTCACGGTGGAGAAGCATCGCCCGCCGCCGCCGGGCCGCCGCCGTATCCCCTACAATATCGACACCAGCGATGACACCAACACGCTGACCGTCACCTATTTCAACGGCCGCAAGGAGTATCTGGAGAAGCTGTTCCCGGAAGGCGAGTTGCGTTACGTCTCCGGCTTCGTCACGCTCTACGACGGGCACCTGCAGATGGTGCATCCGGACCGCGTCGTCAGCGCCGATGAACTCTCAAAGCTGCCGTTGCTCGATCCGGTCTATCCGCTGACCGAAGGCCTGCATGCGCTGACTGTCAGCAAGGCGATGAATGGCGCGCTGGAGCAGCTGCCAAAATTGCCGGAGTGGCAGGAGACGGAATGGCTCAAGCGGAGCAAATTCCCGGCCTTCGCGGATGCGCTCACGCGCTGTTCACCACCCGCAATCGCCGGACGATCTCGATCCATCCGGTCCGGCGTGGTCGCGGCTCGCCTATGACGAACTGCTGGCGGGCCAGCTCGCGCTGGCGCTGCTGCGCTCCAAGATGCGGCAGCGGCCCGGACATGGCACGTCGTCCGAGGGTCTGTTGCGCCAGCGTATCGTCAAGGCGCTGCCCTACTCGCTCACGCCGTCGCAGGAGCGCGCCGTCACCGATATTGTCGCCGATCTTGCGCAGCCAAACCGGATGCTGCGACTTCTTCACGGCGACGTCGGCTCGGGAAAAACCGTAGTGGCGCTGCTTGCCGCCGCGACCGTGATCGAAGCCGGCCGGCAAGCGGCGCTGATGGCGCCAACCGAAATCCTGGCGCGGCAGCACTTCGCCACCATAGAGAAATTCGCCAAGGCCGCCGGCATTCGCGTCGCCATCCTGACCGGCCGCGAGCGCGGCAAGGAGCGGCCGGAAATCCTCGCCGGCCTCGCCGTCGGCGACATCGATCTCGTCGTCGGCACCCATGCGCTGTTTCAGGATGACGTCGTGTTCCGCGATCTGGCGCTGGCCATCGTCGACGAGCAGCACCGCTTCGGCGTGCATCAGCGGCTGGCGCTCGCCCGCAAAGGTGAGTCCGTCGATCTGCTGGTGCTCACGGCGACGCCGATCCCGCGCACGCTGGTGCTGACCTATTTCGGCGACATGGACATTTCCGAGCTGCGGGAAAAACCCGCGGGCCGGCAGAAGATCGACACCCGCACCGTGCCGCTGGAGCGGCTCGCCGAGGTGATCGATGCGGTCAAACGCGCCATCGACGAAGGCCACCGCGTTTATTGGGTCTGTCCGCTGGTCGAAGAGTCCGAAGTCAGCGATCTGGCTGCGGCGGAGCAACGCTACAAGGCGCTGCAGAAGCGGTTCGGCGAAACGGTCGATCTGATCCACGGCCAGATGCGCGGCGCCGACAAGGATCGCGCCATGGAGCGCTTCGCCGCCGGCGAGACACGGCTTCTCGTCGCGACCACGGTCATCGAAGTCGGCGTCGATGTGCCGGAAGCGACCGTCATGGTGATCGAGCACGCCGAGCGCTTTGGGCTCGCGCAACTGCATCAGTTGCGCGGCCGCATCGGCCGCGGCATCAGAGCAATCGACCTGCCTCCTGCTTTACAAAGGCCCGCTCGGGCCGACGGCAAAGGCGCGGCTCGCCATCCTGCGCGAAACCGACGACGGCTTTCGCATCGCCGAGGAAGATTTGCGGCTGCGCGGCGAAGGCGACGTGCTCGGCACCCGCCAGAGCGGCATGCCCGGCTTCCGCCTCGCGCGGCTGGAATTTCACAGCAAGCTTTTGCCGGCGGCGCGCGACGATGCGGCGCTGGTGCTGTCCCGCGACCCGCAGCTCAAGACCGAACGCGGCGAAGCGTTGCGCGACCTGCTCTATCTGTTCGCACGCGATGAAGCGATCAGGCTGCTTGGGGCCGGCTAGGCCGACGGCGCTTCCTGCGCCTTCACGCGGTGGCGCGTGTCGCGGCTCTCGCGCGGCAGCGGATCGGCGCCGAAGCCGTTGTAACCGTAAGTCCCTTGCGTGGTGAACCACACCAGCAACGCAATCCAGCCGACGATCGGCACAAAATAAAGCAGGAGCCACCAGCCGCTACGGCCGACATCGTGCAGCCGGCGCGTGCCGACGGTGAGCGTCGGCAGCAGGGTCACCAGCCAGAAGATCGACCCCAGCGGACTACCGCGCCAGCCAATGCCGAAATCGAAGATTTCCGCGACAGGCCGGCGACCACCAGGAAAAGTTGCCAGTACCAGAACTCCGAGCGTGCCGCGCGGCCGGAAAACGCCGCGTATTTTGCCAGACAGGATTGAACCGCCTGCTGAAAATTCATGGTTCCTCGACTGCCCCGGAGTGCTTTACGGGACTTAGTCGACGGAACGTCATTTGGGGTTCAATGCAGCGTTTTTCAGTCTGAAACGGCTATGCCGCCGTGGGGCCGAACCGGTTCGAGCCTTCGGTGCCGCGATAGCAGAACCAGATCAGGAGAACGATCGCGCCAATGCCGGTTAATGTCAGCAACAGCCACCAGGCGGTGCGGTCCATGTCGTGCATGCGGCGCGCGCCCACGGCAATGCCCGGAAGCGTGATCGCGAGGCTGAAGATGCTGCTGATCGGGGACACACCGCTCGTGCCGAAGCCCAGAACACCATCGACGATCAAGGCCACCAAGCTGCCAAGCGTCGCGAACAGGACCCAATACCAATATTCTGAGCGCGAGGCTCTTCCGGAAAACGTCACGTACTTTGAGAAGCAGCTTTTGACCGCTTGCTGGAATGTCATGTTTGCCCACCCTTTTTCTCCGCCGCGCCCTGGTCGGCGCGGCAGGTTCATCGGTTCATCACAGTTTCCGTTTTAGCTGCGTATCAGCCAGCCGGTGTCAGATCGGGTCCGTAGCGGTTCGGTCCCTGGGTGCCGCGGAAGCAGAACCAGATGATCAGAACAAACGCGCCGATGCCGGTGAAGGCGATTAGCAGCCACCACGCGGTGCGATCCATGTCGTGCATGCGGCGCGCCGCAACAGCGATACTCGGCAGGAACGTCACGAGGTCGAAGATACCGGTCACCGGCGACAGGCCGCTACCGACGCTGTAACCAAACAGCGCAGCATCGAGCCCACCGGCGACACCGGCGCCAATCACGGTGAAAAGCACCCAAAGCCAGTACTCCGAACGAAAAGCCCGTCCGGAAAACGTCACATATTTTGAAAAGCCCGACTTGATTGCGTCGAGAAAACTCATGGTGGCGCCTTCCCCAGCAAATGCCCAATGCCGCGACACTAGCAGATCGCGGCCGCCGGACAGCGGGATTATTTTACCGACGGTCTCCGGTGAGGCGCATCCTAGCTCCACTTCGCCTTGTCGGAGAGTGTGGCGACGGACTGCATCGCATCAGCCTCGAGTTTATCGTAGTCGAGGCCGGTGAAGTGGCCGCGGCTGTACAACACTCGCCCGTCGACAATGGTGGCGTCGACATCGGACGGCTGCGCAAGCTGAACCAGCGCATCGTAGGGGTCGCCGAATGGACGCATGTGCGGCGCGTCAGTACGCACCAGAATGATATCTGCGCGTTTGCCAGGCGTCAGGGAGCCGGTGATCTTGTCCAGTCCGAGATCCTGCGCACCGCCGATCGTCGCCATCTGCACGAGCTTTTTGGTGGTGGGTACGAATTTGCCGGCGGTGCGGTGGCGCATGATGGTCTGCAGCATGTGCATGCACGCAAAGCAATCGCACCGCTCCGCTGTCACGTTATCGATTGAGATCGACACGTTCTGTACGCCGGCCTGCATGATCTCCGGCACTTGCATCTCGCCGGCGCGGCCAGCTTCGCCAATCGGCGACGTCGAATAATGCACCCCGTTTTTGGCGAGCATGGCGAACTCGTCTGTCACCATGTTTAGCGGATGGACAAGCTGCAGATCAGGCCCAAGCAGACCGGCATCGTTCAGTGTCTTTACCGCACCACCATTGCCTGAGGTGTGCAGGGTGATCGGCAAGCCAAGATCGCGAACCGCGCCCCACTCTTGTTTCGCCATCGCGGAACTGACCGCGCCGCGTGAACCGCCTTGATTGCCATCGACATTGCGCGAGCACATGCCGAGCGTGAGCATCGGGTCCTTGTCCAGGTCGCGCTTGAGCCGCGCCAGATCCGAGAGGTCCATGGGTTGCTCGTTGGGTAGACCAAGGGGCGTTCCGTAAGAGAAACGGCCACGCAAGCCGCCGTCGCGCATCGCCTGCACTTCCGCGTCCGCATGGGCCGGGCTGCGTACATTGTGCGCCCAATTGTGCGTGGTTGTGACACCTGCGCTCAAAGCTTCAGCGAGGCCGAGCCGTACCGCGCGGTAGCTGTCCTCCGCCGTGTAGTGAACACCGAAGGCGAAGGTGACCGGGAAATAGGTCTTCTTCGGGTCGTCAGCGCGCAGCACAGGACGCAGAAAGGTGGTCCAATGATGCCAATGGGTGTCAACGAAGCCGGGCATGCAGATCATGCCTTTGCCTTCGATGACCTGCGCGCCCGGTGCGTTCACATCCTTTGCAACCGCGATGATGGCTCCGTCGCGGACATGAACATCGCCATTAGGCAAATCGCCGATCTGCTCATCCATGGACAACACATGAGCGTTGCGGATCACGAATTCGCGTCGCGCCGGCAGGCGGGCATCTGATGCAGCCGGTGACGTTTGTGCCTGAGCGCTACCGATCAATGCCGTGGCGCTAACGGCCGTTGCGCCCGCAAGCACGCTACGTCTACCTATTTCTATTTTTACCATGTCGCTTCCCCCTGCAGCATTTGCGAATGGCTATACCGAATCCGCCGGCAACATCAAACAACCTTGCGAGGAGGAATATACAATGGGAGCCGCGTGAGCGGCGTGGGCACGACGAGGAATGCTGCCCACAAAGTTGTGCGGCAAATCCAATTTGGACACGTGATTACTTTGCTGAAGTTTCAGCCGCTTCGTTTTGAGCGACAGCACGCGCAGTCTGTGCCGCGCGCGCCTTTGCAGCGAGCGTCGCAAGATTTTTCTGCGGATCGTCGCCGCCCGGCTGAATGACGCCGGCTGAGATGATGAGCTGCATCGCCTGCTCGACGGAAATGTCGAGCTCGATCACATCGCGCCGCGGGACGTAGAAGAAAAAACCGGTAGTCGGGTTCGGCGTGCAAGGCATGAACGCGGATACATGCTCGCCCTCCGGCAGCCGCCCGGCGATCGATGCACTGGGCGACTGTGTGAGGAACACCAGCGACCACATTCCCGGCGACGGAAATTCGACCAGCCCGACCTGGCGAAAGCTCGATTGCGAGCTTGAGAACAAAGTCTCGAAGATCTGCTTCGCGGTGCGATAGATCGGCCGCACGATCGGCATCCGGCTGAGGATGCTTTCGCCGAATCCAACCATTCTGCGGCCGACAAAGTTGGCGGTCAGAAAGCCGAGCAGCGTCAGCATGACGAACGCAAAGATCAGCCCGAGGCCGGGTATATTGAACGGCAGATAGGTGTCGGGATGATAGGCCGCCGGGATCAGCGGCCGCACCAGGCTGTCCACCCAGGTGACAAACCACCAGATCAGCCACGCCGTGATCGCGACCGGCCCGGCGACGATCAGACCAGTCAGAAAGTAATTTCGGATCCGGCTCATCGGGCCGGGTGCGGCTTTTGAAGCGCCTGATGGCGCAGTCCCGCCTGCTTGGTTGTAGTCCGACATGCTATTTCGCTCGCCCGCGCGAATAACCGGCAGAGAAGTATATAGGAACGGCTGGCCGCCAGCACACTGGTGGCGCTCGCTTTATCGCCGATTGCTTATTCGACCGTAACCGATTTCGCCAGATTGCGCGGCTGATCGACGTCGGTGCCCATCTGCACGGCGGTATGATAGGCGATGAGCTGCACCGGCACGGCATAAACCAGCGGCGCCACGTCCGCCGGCACCGTCGGTAGCGTCAGCGTCGCCATCGACTGGGTGTCGGCAAGCTTCGCGCCTTCGGCATCAGTCAGCAGGATCAGCCGGCCGCCGCGCGCAGCGACTTCCTGCATATTGGAAACGGTCTTCTCGAAAATCTGGTCGTGCGGCGCGATCACGATCACCGGCATGGTTTCGTCGATCAAAGCGATCGGGCCATGCTTGAGCTCGCCGGCGGCATAGCCTTCGGCGTGGATGTAGGAGATTTCTTTCAGCTTCAGCGCGCCTTCGAGCGCCAGCGGGTAGCTGGTGCCGCGGCCGAGATAAAGCACATCGCGGCATTTCGCGAGATCGCGGGCCAATTGCTCGATTTGCGGCTCAAGCGACAGCGCTTCCGCCATATGGCGCGGTACTTCGATCAGCGCGCGGACGAGCTTCTTCTCGTCGGCTTCCGACAGCACGCCGCGTGCTCTGCCGGCGCCAATCGCCAGCGTCGCCAGCGCCGCAAGCTGACAGGTGAAAGCCTTGGTCGAGGCGACGCCGATTTCCGGACCCGCCAGCGTCGGCATCACCGCGTCGCTTTCGCGGGCGATGGTCGATGTCGGCACGTTGACGATCGAAAGCGTGTGCTGCTTGTGCTCGCGCGCATAGCGCAGCGACGCCAGAGTGTCGGCGGTCTCGCCCGACTGCGAAACGAAGATCGACAGTCCGCCGGCGTCAAGCGGCGCCGAGCGGTAGCGGAATTCGGAAGCAATATCGACTTCGACCGGCAGGTTGGCAAAGCGCTCGAACCAGTATTTCGCGATCATACCGGCGTAATAGGCGGTGCCGCACGCGGCGATCGAGATGCGATTGAGGTTGCGGAAATCGAACGGCAGCGTTTTCGGCAGCAGAACGCGTTCGGTCGCCATCTCGATGTAGTTGGCGAGCGTATGGCCGACGACTTCCGGCTGCTCGTGGATTTCCTTCGCCATGAAGTGGCGATGATTGCCCTTGTCGATCAGCATCACCGAGGCTTGCGATTTGAGCATCGCGCGCTGCACGACGTCGCCCTGCTCGTCGTGGATCTCCGCGCCCTCGCGGGTCACGACCACCCAGTCGCCGTCTTCGAGATAGCTTACGGTGTCTGTAAACGGCGCCAGCGCAATCGCGTCAGAGCCGACGAACATTTCGCCGTCGCCGTAACCGACCGCGAGCGGCGAGCCCTTGCGGGCGCCGATCAAAAGGTTGTCCTGACCGGCGAACAGGAACGCCAGCGCGAACGCGCCGCGGAGCCGTGGCAGCGCCGCTTTCACCGCCTCGACCGGCGATTTGCCGCGCGCCATTTCCGCCGAGACCAGATGTGCGATCACTTCAGTATCGGTTTCAGTCGAAAACCGTGCGCCCTCGCCTTCCAGTTCGCGGCGCAGCGCGACGAAATTTTCGATGATGCCGTTGTGCACGACCGCGAGCTTTTCGGTGGCGTGCGGATGCGCGTTGTTCTCGGTCGGCTTGCCGTGGGTCGCCCATCGCGTGTGCCCAATGCCGATGGTGCCCGATAGCGGTTCGCTGGCGAGACGCTGTTCCAGATTGCGAAGCTTGCCCTGCGCACGCCGCCGCGTCAGCGCGCCACGCTCCAGCGTCGCAACGCCGGCTGAATCGTAGCCGCGATATTCGAGGCGCTTGAGCGCGTCGATCAATTGCGGCGCGGCCGGTTCACGGCCGATCACTCCGATAATGCCGCACATCGATTGAACGCTCTCCACACCCGCCGCCATGCGGCAGGCCCGTTAACCCTTAAAGCGCAGCTATTCTAAGGACAAAAATCAAATAAGCTTTCGCTTCGTGACAAATTCTTCAGCAAAGACTTAATGCTTTTTCACCGTAGCGCCAGACGCTGGAAACCCTTATCAGGCGCGGGTTTTGGCCTTCTTTTTGGTCAGCGACTTGAGCGCCCGTAACCGGGCCGCCCAGCCTTCCTTAACGATCTGGCGGCCGCGCCCGAGCGCCAGCGCATCGGCCGGGACATCCTCGGTGATGACCGAGCCGGAACCAACGTATGCGCCCGAGCCGATTTTGACCGGCGCTACCAGCGCCGAGTTCGAACCGATAAACACCTCTTTGCCGATTTCGGTGCGATGCTTGGCGGCGCCGTCGTAGTTACAGGTGATGGTGCCGGCGCCAATATTCGATCCCGCACCGACGGTGGCGTCGCCGATGTAACTCAAATGATTGGCCTTGGCGCCGTCTTCGATCGCCGCTTCTTTCACTTCGACGAAATTACCGATGTGCACGTTCTCGCCAAGCTTCGCGCCCGGCCGTAACCGCGCAAAGGGACCGACGATGGTGTTCTTGCCGACATGGGCGCCGGTGATGTGTGAAAACGAGCGGATGGTGGCGCCGTCGTCCACCCTCACCTTCTCGCCGAACACGACGTAAGGCTCCACAGTGACGTCTTTGCCGAATTTGGTGTCGGCGGACAAAAACACGGTCTCCGGCGCAACCAGCGTGACGCCGGAGTCGAGTGCTGCCTTGCGCAGGCGCTGCTGCGCGACCGTTTCCGCCTCGGCGAGTTGGGCTTTGGTGTTGATGCCGCGCACGTCGTCCTCCTCGACTTCGACCGCTACCGCGCGAAGCTTCATGCCGCGTGCGATCTCGACCGCATCCGTCAGATAGAATTCGCCCTTGCGATTGTCGTTTCCGATGCGCTTGAGAATATCGAGCGCAGTTTTGCCGTCAAGCGCCATGATGCCGCCGTTGCAAAGGCCAATCTCGCGTTCGCGCGGCGTTGCATCGGCTTCCTCGCGAATGGCCAGGAGTTCATCGCCCGACGTAAGCAGACGACCGTAGCCTTTTGGGTCCGACGGGCGAAATGCCAGCACCGCCACCGCCACGCCTTGCGCGAGCGGTTCGCGCAGTCGCTCGAGTGTTGTTTGCCGGATCAGCGGCGTGTCGCCGTAAACGATAATGACATCATCGGCGCGCTTTTCGAGAGCAGCTTTTGCGGCAAGCACCGCATGGGCGGTGCCTAGCCGTTCGCGTTGCACGAAAATCTTGACCCCGGGCGACGTCCGCTCGGCTTCGGCGGCAACCGCGTCGTGCTGCGGCCCGACCACGACGGCTGTCGCGGTCGCGCCCGATCCGGATACAGCCGAGAGCACATGCGCCAGCAGCGAGCGGCCGGCGACCTCGTGCAGCACCTTCGGCCGCGACGAGCGCATCCGCGTGCCTTCGCCGGCGGCAAGAACGATCGCAAGGCAGGTCCGGGCGGGCGTGCGAGCCTCCAAGGGTATGTCCACGGCGCCCTCATATCGGAGGAGACCGGCGGTCGAAAGCCGAACAAATACGAGCCGCCAATGCTGCGCGAAATAAGGCGCGGCTTCAGAAGCTGCAAGCGACCGAATCTGTTACATTTTTAGCATTGATTCGCTTTGCGGAACGGCGGAACGGCGGAATGGCGAACGAAGTGCGCCTTACTCAGGCGGAAATCAAAAAGGCAACGGTGACAGTCCAGTCACCATGCAGGGGCTGTCCCGCCTGGTGATCTGGGGCACGTTCGCGGTCACGGCGATGCTGATTGCGCTGCTGGCGAGCCGCGGCGTCGTCGGCTCGCCGCGCGCCAGTGTGGCGATCGCGACGATAAATCACGGTGTGAACCCGGTTTCGGCGCCGGATGCCGTTCTCCCGGCGAACGATACGCGCGCGGCTGCAGATATCAGACGGCTCGGCGATGTGGTGGCTGATCTCGCCGCGTCGGACAAACAGATCAAGCAGCGGCTCGATACCGTCGAGCAGAGCATGACCGACGTCACCGGCTCGATCGCGAAACAGGTTGAAGAAGCCAAGAGCGCGACAACACTCGCGCCGTGGCCGGACGGGCCAGTGGTTCCTTCAACGCCGGCTGCAATCGCCGAGGTTGTCGCACCCGCCTTGCCGCTGCCGATGGAATATGGCGTCGATATCGGCAGCGCAGTTTCGATCCAGGCGCTGCGGGCGCGCTGGGCCGGCATTCGTTCCGCGCATCGCGACTTGTTGCAGGGGTTGTCGCCGACGGTGACGCTGCGCGAAACGCAACGGACCAATAACCCGGAACTGCGGCTGATTATTGGGCCGCTGCAAAGCGTCGATGCCGCAACGCATCTTTGCGCAACGCTTTCGGCTTATCGGCTATATTGCGAGCCGGCCATTTTCGGCGGCCAGCATCTGGCGCTGGAATAGCGCTGTCCCCGCACGCATTCTGTGTTTATGAATCCACCGGATATCCCGGAACAGAAGTCATGCAGCCGCGCCTCTTTCTGCCTACTGTCCGCCAGACAAACTGGCTCTTGATCGTCGGCTTTTTGTCGATCGGCGAGGCGCTCTATCTGCGCTACATGGCGCTCGAGTACACTGTCGTCGCGCTTGGTTGTCAGGCGGGACTCAACACCTGGCTGTGCAGCGCATTTCGCCTGACGATGGCGGTATTTCCGTACAACGTGTTTGGCTGGGTCGCGATAGTGGCGGCCGTTCTCAACCTGGTGCGGCCGTCACTGGTCTTGTGCTCGATCGCGCTCTCGGCGTCGTGTTTCGGCGTCGTTCTGCACAACGCGGATCTTTCCGCTCTTGCGGTGGCGATTCTTGTCCTCAGCCTGGCGCGTCCCGTACCCGCACCAGAGTGACCGCGACGCACAAGATCGCGATGCAGAACCAGATGGCCTGCCAGTTGGCGAAGGTCTCGTTCGGCATGATGTAGATCGCGGAACCCGCTAGAGCGGCGGCGGCCACCGTCTCGGCAGTAGCACGTGGTCCGCTAGCCGGAGCCGTGAAGGTCAGCATCAGAAATGCAAATGCGGCAGCGCCGAGCGGTGCAAACGTAAAGTCGCGATAGCGTGGATCGAATACCAGCCCGAGCGCCTCCTGAAGCGAAAGCAGCGTCAGAACCATGAATATGCCGGCGAGCGCGACGCCGAGCGCGTCGCGCGTTTCGTTCCGCCGCCCCAGCAGGAAAGCAAAAGGCGGGAGCGCGTGTCCCGTTGCGCATGCCGCCGCACAAACGATGGGTGCCAGTGCGGCGATCGCAACGAGAACAAAAGATCGCAACCAGCCGCCGACGCTGTAACTCTCGATCGGCACGCGCTCGATGGCCCAGCCAAGCAGAACGGCTGGTACAAAAGCCAGTGCTGCGATGCGTGGCCAGAGTTGCGGCGTTGCAGTTTTTTCGTCGCTCTTCCACCACACCGCACCGAACGTGAGCGCCGCGAGTACAATGCCGGCGAACGCCAGCAACACCCAGTGCGGGTGATTGGATACGGCGCCGCCGAAGGTGAACTTCGGTCCGTTGCTGGCGCGATCGTAGATGCCCCAATAACGACCAGTGGAACCCTCCGTCCAACGCTTCCAGGGCTGGTCGAAGGCTTCGATGATATTGACGCGAAAATTCTCACGTTTGCCGAGCGCGAGAATGTCTTCGATCACGCGCGCCTGGTTGGCCGGCGACGGCAATGCGCCTTCCCGCATCCGGCCCTCGCTCGGCCAGCCGGTCTCGCCGATCATGATTTCCTTGTTGGGAATGGCGGCGAGCACGCGCTTGCGGATCGAGTCGACATGCGCCGCCGCTTGCGACGCCGGTATCGGGAAGTCCTCCCAGTACGGCAGGATATGGATAGTGACGAAGTCGACCGCGTTTTGCAGGTCGGCGTTGCGCAGCCAGAATTCCCAGACGTCGGCGTACGTGACCGGCTCCGACACCTGCGATTTTACGTCGCGGATAATGGCGCCGAGGTCGCCTGCCGACATTTCACCGCGCAACAGCACTTCGTTGCCGACGACGATGCCGCGAATGACATCGGGAAATTTCTTCGCAAGGTCGACTGCCGTCGCAATCTGTAGACGATTGCGGCTCGCCCGATTGGACAGCCATATCCCCTGAAAGACCTTCATACCGTAGCGCTGTGCAATCTCGGCAACCTTGTCGACGCCGTTCTCGGTCGAGTAGGTGCGGACGCAATCGGTGAAGTGCGACAGCAGCGCGAGGTCTTCGTCGATCTGCGCTGGCGGGATCATCGTTGTCTCGACCAGCGGATCCTGACCGTCGCGAAACGGCGCATAGGAGGCGCAGTAAAGTTTTTCGCCCGCCGCCAGGGGCGACGGTGGCAACCGCACCGGGGCGCCAAGCCACCACCACGCCGCGGCGATGGCTACCGCCGTCAGCGCGAAATAAAGCAGCGGCCTGTTCGCCGCGTATCTTTCGGAAACCCCTGACACCCCGTCGCATTAGCCGTGCGCGGAGATTGTGCCAAGCAGAACTGTTGTGCGCTGCCGTGCGCGCTGGACAAACGGACTGAGTTAGGCTGTTGTCATGGCGGCTGGACCGGGGACTTGGCGACGCAACGAAAAGGCCCCCGGAACCCCAGGAAACGCTTGTCTCATCGGCAAAACGCCCCAAGAAGTTCAAGACAAACCATGTTCCATCGAGTGCTTCGCGTAGTGGCTTTCGTGTGTGCGGCGATTGTCTTTTTCGCCATGGCGGCGTTGCCACTCACCTCTCTCGCCTTCGCCCAAAGCGGCGACGCCAAACCTTCCGATCAGACGCAGGCGCCGTCCGGTCAGGAGCCGGCCAAGGAAGCACAGAAAATCGACGAATTTGCCGAAGCCCAGAAGGCGCTGGGCGGCCCGGCAGGCAATCCCGAATGCGTCTGGCTCGGTCGCCGGGTGGTCAGCCTGCTCTGGCGTGACGATCTCGATACCGCCTTCCGTCATCTTGATCTCTACGATCGTTTCGGCTGCCCGAGCGGCCATATTCAAGCGAGTTTCCGCTGCCTGTTGCTGAATTCAAATTCGATCGATCCAAAGGCTGCCGATAGTCTCAACGGTAAGGTGCAAGCCTGTTGGCTCAACCCTAATTTGCAGGTGTCCGGCGCCCCTGCCGCCACACCTGCCCCTGCCGCGGCGGCTCCCAGCTCGACGACGACACGCTAGTTAAGACGCGCTGGTCGGCGCCAGTCTTAATGGCCATTCAGCTTGGCGGGTTGCCGAAAAGTAACGTAGCGACTTCAGCGCGTTGTCTTGTTTTTGCCACGCACGGGCGCTACTTGTTGGAACGCCGCTCGCAAGGTATCCTCATCGCCTTACGACCATCGTCGAACCTTGGGGACGGGTTCGGGCCTGTGTTCCTTCGCCCCGCGTGGTTGAAAGTCGATGCGCACCGTCGCTGTCGTGCTCGCGCTTGTAGCGTGCGTGCATGCTGGTCTGTGGGCACTCCTACAAAGGAAAGAGACAGCTCCGGATTTCACCGGTCAGCTCGCCAGCGTCTCTTACTCACCGTTTGTAGACTCCTCACATCCTGATTCCGGCCAACGTCCGACGCCCGAACAAATTCGCGCCGATCTGAAGGCGATCGCGCCTTACACTCACGCGATCCGTCTTTATTCTTCGACCGGCGGCGCCGAACTCGTTCCCCCGATCGCCGCAGAGTTTGGCCTTAAGGTCGCGGTCGGCGCGTGGATCGACAAGCACAACATCGAGAACGACCTCAAGGACATCGACAAGGATTTCAACGGTTGGGTCGATAACGGCCAGGACCGCAACGCGCGCGAAATCCGGTCCGCGCTCGAACTCGCCCGCCATAACAGCAACGTCAACGCGATCTTTGTCGGCAACGAAACGCTGTTGCGTACCGACCTGACCGCGGACGAACTGATCAAGATCATCCAGCGCGTCAAGCGCCAGAGCCCGGTGCCAGTCACCACGGGTGAAATCTGGAGCGAGTGGATCGACCATCCTGAGCTCGCGTCCTCGGTCGATTTCGTCTCCGCGCATATTCTGCCGTACTGGTCTGGCACCAACGCCAGCAAGGCGGTCGACAGCGCAATCGACATCTATGATCGGCTGCGCCGCGTCCATCCCGGCAAGCGCATTGTGGTCGCCGAATTCGGCTGGCCGAGCGCTGGTTACAATTTCCAGCAGGCCGAGCCGGGACATTTCGAGCAGGCCACTATAGTTCGTGATTTCGTCAGCCGCGCCCAAGCCTATGGCATCGACTACAACGTCATCGAATTCGTCGATCAGCCGTGGAAGACGATGGAAGGTGGCGTCGGTCCCTATTGGGGACTGCTGGACGCCTCCCGACAGGCGAAATTCCCATGGACGGGGCCGATCACCGATCCTGATTATCCGAAGCAAGCCGGTCTTGCCGTGCTGCTCGGCGTGCTGCTGTCGCTGCCGATCCTGGCTCTGAGCGGCGTGACGGTGGCGCAGGCGGTGATGCTCGCTGTTTCCGCAAACGTGATTGGCGCCTGGTTCACCGCCATCGTCGCGTTCTGGAAGGGCCACTACTTCGTGCCGGGCGCCGCCTTCGCGTTGGGTCTCGGCATTGTGTTGCTCATTCCGCTGGTCGCAATCGCCATGGCCCGGCTCGAGGAGATTGCCGCCATTGCCTTCGGGCGCGGACCGCGCCGTCTCGCGCTCTCCCCGCCGCTGGTTCCGGAGAGCTATGCGCCGAAAGTGTCGATCCACGTACCGGCGTGCCGCGAATCGCCGGAGATGTTGATCGCGACGCTCGATTCGGTTGCGAAGCTCGAATATCCGAATTTCGAATGCGTTGTGGTGATCAACAACACGCCGGACCCAGCGCTTTGCGATCCAGTCGAAGCGCATTGCAAGCTCCTTGGCGAACGCTTCAAGTTCATCAATGTCGAGAAGCTGTCCGGCTACAAAGCCGGTGCGCTGCGGATTGCGCTCCAGCAAACAGCGCCGGACGCCGAAATCATCGGCAGCATCGATGCCGACTATGTCGTTCAGCCGGATTGGCTCAAGGATCTGGTGCCGCTGTTCTCCGATCCACGCGTTGGTTTTGTGCAGTCCCCGCAGGACCACCGTGACGGCGGTCAGTCGGTGATGCACGCCGCGATGAACGCGGAATATGCCGGCTTCTTTGATATCGGCATGGTGCAGCGTAACGAGTTCAACGCCATTGTCATGCACGGCACGATGGTGCTCATTCGCCGCGCCGCGCTGGAAGACGCCGGCAACTGGCCGACAGGAACGATCGTCGAGGACACCGATCTCGGCCTGCAAATTCTGGAGCGCGGCTGGATTGCGCACTATACCAACCGTCGCTACGGCCACGGTCTGCTACCGGACACCTACGAAGCCTACAAGAAACAGCGCCAGCGCTGGGCGTTTGGCGGTTTCCAGCTGGTCCAGAAGCATTGGCGTCACATGCTGCCGCGCGCCGCAGGCCTGTCACGCGACCAGAAACGCGAATATGCCATCGGCTGGCTGAACTGGCTCGGCGCCGAGACCATCGGCGTCATCGTTGCCATTTTGAACATCCTCTGGGTGCCGGTGGTGGCGTTCGCCAATATCGCGGTCCCCGACCGTATCCTCACCATTCCGATCATTGCCTCGACTGCCGTAGCGGTGGCGCACTTCGTAGCGCTCTATCGCCTGCGGGTGCGCGTTACGCCCGGCCAGATGGTCGGTGCGGTCTGCGCGGCCATGTCGGTGCAATGGACGGTGGCCCGCGCCGTCGGCATGGGCGTGCTGCAGGAGCACGTTCCGTTCCTGCGCACCGCCAAGGGCGGCGTCGCCCGCAAGGGCCCGGACTTCGCAGCGTTCTGGGAAGCGGTGATCGGCAGTCTGCTGATCGTCGGCTCGATTACGCTGGTGCTCACCAACTACAAGCAGGTCCGCGAGATCAATATCTTTGCGTTCGTGCTGGTGGTGCAGAGCCTGCCGTTCCTGTCGGCGGTAGCGCTGGCGCTCATCGAAGGCACCCGCTTCAATTCATTCGCCTTCTGGCAGAGCCTGGAAGCCAAGGTCGGCGAACTGTTGCCGCAGCGCCGTACCATTACGCAAGCGATCGCGAACCAGGTGATGGCAAATCAAGTCATGACCGGCCAGGTCATCGCTAGCCCAGTCATGGCCAGTCAGGTGATTGCCGCCGAACCGGCGAAAGTGCCGGCAGAGAACGGGATCGAAGCAGCGCAGTAGCTGGCGGGCCCTACCCCGCCAGCGCCGTTTCCGCGAGCCGCACCCAGTACGATGTACCGAGTGGAATGACTTCGTCGTTGAAGTCATAGGCCGGATGATGCAGACCGGCGCTGTCGCCATTGCCGACAAAGATAAATGCGCCGGGCCGCTCGTTGAGCATGAACGAGAAGTCTTCGGCGGCCATCCGCGGCGGCGTGTTGGTGTCGACTTTGTCCTTGCCGACAATTTCCCGCGCGACATCAGCCGCAAACTCAGTCTCGCGCTCGTGGTTCACCACCACAGGATAACCGTTGGCGTAGGTGAGCTTGGCCTTGGCGCCATAAAGCGCCGCCGTACCTTCGACGATGGTATTGATGCGCTTGCGCAGCAGTTGCCGGGTTTCATCGTTCAGCGCCCGTGCCGTCCCTCGCAGGATGGCGTGTTGCGGGATGACGTTGTCGGTGTGCCCCGCCTGGAACATGCAGACTGAGACCACGGCGCTGTCCAGCGGATCGACGTTGCGCGCCACCACCGACTGCAACTGATTGATGATCTGGCAGCCGACCAGGATGGTATCGACCGCCAGGTGCGGCCTGGCGGCATGACCGCCCTTGCCTTCCAATTCGATGGTGATGTGGTCGGCCGACGCCATGACCGCGCCGGGCCGGGTTGCGAATTGCCCGATCGGCAGGCCGGGATAATTGTGCATCCCGTAAACTTCATTGATGCCAAACCGGGTCATCAGCCCGTCCTTGACCATGGCCTCGCCGCCGGCGCCGCCCTCCTCGGCCGGCTGAAAAATCACCACCGCGGTGCCGGCAAAATTCCGGGTCTCGGCAAGGTATTTGGCGGCGCCGAGCAGCATCGCCGTGTGACCGTCATGGCCGCAGGCGTGCATCTTTCCCGGCACCGTGGACTTGTACGGCAGCCCGGTTTCCTCCTCGAGCGGCAGCGCATCCATGTCGGCGCGCATGCCAAGCACCTTGTTCCCGGCTTTGCGGCCCTTGATGACGCCCACCACGCCGGTCCGGCCGATGCCGGGGACAACCTCGTCGCAGCCGAAGGCCTTGAGCTTTTCGGCGACGGAGGCCGCGGTGCGGTGCACGTCGTAAAGCAGTTCCGGGTGCATGTGCATTTCGCGGCGCCAGCCGGTGATTTCGGCGTGCAGATCGGCAATACGGTTGACGATGGGCATGGGACTTGTCCTCGCGCAGCGGGTTACCCGGCCTGTTGGGGTCAACCTAGCAAATGCCCCACAAAAAAGCCCGTAGGGGTGGTAATGCCGGGCGGATTTCAGTATCTCCCTGCCCAGCGAGCGCGTAGCTCAGTTGGTAGAGCACGTGACTTTTAATCACGGGGTCGAGGGTTCGAGCCCCTCCGCGCTCACCAAGTACAGCTGGCTGCCGGCATCGAGCACAAGCTGCAGGGAACAACGCTGATGAGTTTCGTATTGATTTTGCACTTCCTGCTCAATGGCCACGTCCACACCGTGAATACCGGCCGCACCTATTCCACCCAGCAGGAGTGCGCCGACGCCGGGCAGCAAGCTAAGGGTTACGTGGGTCTGCAACCTGGTGAGCGATATTCATTTTCCTGCCAGCGAAGCTAGCGGCGCGGCCCGGGTTGGGCGGACCTAGCGCGTCTGCGGCCTGAGCACCGGCGGCTCTTCACGGCTTCGGGAATAAATCCTCTGCAAGGCTGATCTAGCGTTCGTCCGCGGTCGTATCGACCGCGGAGATAGCCCATCCATTTTCCGGGCATTTGCGCTGAACCCCCTTATGGCTGAGGAATTTGAAGACCTCTCGTTCTCCGAAACAGCGTGCGAAGTCAGGGTCCAGGGCGAATGGACGCTGGTTGAACTGTCGCAGGCGTTAAAGCTCGATCCAGTCCGCATCAAACGGTGTCCGGAGTGTCTCGGCCAGGTTCGCCTTGTTAAGGCAAGCAGAGGCGTCGCGGCGTATTTCGAGCACTACGAAACGCATGCGGGTTGCGAATCCGGGGACCACTTTGACGGCTCGCGCCGCCCGCATCCAAAGGCATTGAGGTAATCGGGGAGATTACGAGGCTTGGGCTTGCATCGCGCGGCGTAGTGGGAGCAGCCGCTCAAGACGTTCACGATACTGTCGGTCGATCTCGTGCTTCTGCGCGGTACGAGAATGAAGCGGAATAACCGTTTCGGAATCCGCACAGAACTCGCTGCAATAGAAACGTCCGCCCGCACTTTTCCACGCGGTTTGAGGTTTTATGGCCTGGTGACAGATCGGGCAGCGCATGGAATTGCCTCCTGTAGCGGCAATTCCAACACGCGAGCGTGTGAGAAAGTTCCTGATCAGCGCGACGGATTGAAAGCCGGCGCGTCGTCGAACGACTTGCCCGCCGCCGCGAGCTGCCCTGCTGCTGCATCGCGTTCTGAAGCCTGCGCAATGCCGCCATGGCACTGGATGGCCCCTGGGTCTTTTGCGTCACTGCGACGAGATCATTGTCCGATTTCCCGGCAGATGAGCGTCGTCGTGACCGGATCGCGCGCATCGCGTTCTACGCCGCTGTTGCCATGATCGCTGGAGTCGCTGTCATTATGCGAGGCCACATGTCGGGAATGTCCACCGGCATATAGCCGCCGTGATAATGGCCCATCTGCATCGACATTGCGGCGCCGATAAGTCCGCCAATGTCGAAGGCCGAAGCTTTGGTCGGCGATGAACATCAATGTCGCTGGCGGCACACATAGCGCACGGCGCTGAGAAGCCGACGGGTGGATTTGGTACGGCCTGAATGACGGTGTTCATCGATCCCCTCCCTTGGCGTTATGCCAAGCTGCGACGGCCATCATCGCCGTTTACGGTCGGTTTACTGTGACCGGCATCACAATACCGTTCTTTGTTACAACTATTTGATTTTGCACGATATTGCGTTCGACGCGTCGGAGCCCTTTAGGGTGCTCTGCAAAGCGAGGATTTCGGAACACCGATGGCAGACCGCGACAAGCAAAACGGGAATCAGCGCCGCTCGATGATTGCGCTTGGCATTGTGGTGCTGCTGTTCGTTGTCGGTTGGGCTTTGGCGCGTGAGCTCTACGCCGACAGCAAGATGGAAGACTGCCTGATGTCGGGCCGGACCAACTGCGCCCCGCTCAAAGACCGCTAAAAGCCGGAACCATTCGCCGCGGAACGGCGTTAGCCGGGCTTGTGCGCGGAAGCTCCCACAGCCGGCTTTTCCACAGCCCGGGAAGCCTGGCCATCGGAGTTTCACGCCCGCGTCGTGGCAACGCCATAGAGACCGCGCACCCTGTCGCTCGATGGGGTGCAGTGAAGGGCGTCGAGGAGGTCGACGATGATGGTCCAATCCGCGCGCCAGACTTCCAGCGTCCCGGTGCCAGCGTCCCGGATGCAGGAACCTCGAACTTGGAGCCGGCCAAACTGCCCGCAATGCGGCAATGCGTTGCTTATTGCCGAAGAGTCGTTGTTCGTTCTGAGCGGCCGTATCGATCATGCCTGGTCATGCGACGATTGCGGCAATGAGTTTGTGACCTCGATCCGTTTGCGGCGTTGATTGGTCTGTGGCGTTCGAGAAGTTGCAGCGTTCTGGGTTCGTATGGTGTTTACGTGCGGCCCGTTTTGTCGGGCGGGTGGCTGGACCGAGTGGTCAAGCGGTCGGCAAAGGGCAATAATCGCGGTGGACGCGGTGTTTGTTTCAATATCGCGGAACTATCACAAGGAGGATGCATAGTTCATTGCGTCAGACATTTGTTCGCCGTTCGGTATTGGGTTTTGGCTTGGGCGGCGCTGTTAGCGCGCTATTGCTCGGCCGCACCACGCCCGGCAACGCCGCAACCGTCAGCTACAAGGCGGCCATGAACGGCGCCACCGAAGTGCCGCCGAACACCACGACCGGCTCCGGCACCGTGACCGCCACGTTCGACCCGGCGACCAAGATGCTGACCTGGGAAGGCACTTTCTCCGGTCTCTCCGGTCCGGCCACGGCCGCGCATTTCCACGGCCCTGCCGAAGCCGGCAAGAACGCCGGTGTCGCGATCTGGATCTCGGAAAAAGGCCAGCCGTTCAACAGCCCGTTCAAAGGCTCGGCGACACTGACCGACGGCCAAGTCTCCGACCTGCAAAGCGGGCTCTGGTACGCCAACGTTCACACCGCGGCCAATCCGGGTGGCGAACTCCGCGGCCAAGTGTGAGCTTGAAGGGCTTAATTCCCGCTGGTTTGTTGCGTCATTACCAGCGACGAGCGTAGTGACCCGCCGGTCCCGCGTATCATGGGGCCGGCGGGCTAATTTTTTGAGCAACGCTTGCTGCGGCGGTTATGCTTTGGCGATCATTGCTTTCGGAATGTGGGCGCTGGCGATCACTTTGCCCCACTTGTCGATATCGCCGCGCATGTGCGCATCGAGTTCAGCCGGCGTCGAAGCTTTGGTGTCGATGCCGAGATCGAGCGCCCGCTTCTTCAGACCGGGATCGGACAACACCTCATGCAGCGCCTTGTTCAGGGTCTGGATGATGGCGTCCGGCGTCCCGGCCGGTGCGTAAAGCCCGTTCCACGCGGTCACATCGAAACCGTTGACGCCGGCCTCCTGCACGGTCGGGACATTCGGCAACTCCGGCGACCGCGTTGGCGCGCTGCGTGGCAAGCGCGCGCGCTTGGCCGTTATCCAGCGACGGTTTCAGCGCCGCATAGAAGTCGACTGCCATCTGGATGTCGTTGCGCAGCAAACCGACGACGACGTCCGGCGAGCCCTTGAACGGCACCAGCTGAACGTCGATACCCGCCATCGACTTGAACAATTCCGCGGTCAGGTTTTGCGTGCTGCCGACATTGATGGTGCCGAGGTTCAGCGTGCCGGGCTTTTCTTTCGCCGCTTTGAGGAAATCGCCCATCGTCTGATATGGCGACGAAGCATTGACGATGAAGTCGCAGGTGAAAGTGCCGATCGTCGAAATCGGCGTGAACTGCTTCACCGGATCGTAGGGCAGATGTTCGAACAGCGCCGCGCTGATGGCGTTGCCGTTGGTCAGCAGCATCAGCGTGTAGCCGTCGGTGCCGCCCTGTAACGCGGCGCGTGCCGCGGCGATGCCGCCCGCGCCCGGCATGTTCTCGATGACGAAATTCTGTCCGAGCTTGTTGCTCAGAGCCTCGGCGACCAGCCGTGACGTGACATCGGCAACGCCGCCTGCGCCGAATGGCAGGATCACCCGCACCGGATGATCGGGATATTTGGCTTGCGCCAGGATGGCGGGCGATGCGAGCGCGGCCGACGCGAACGCCAGCGAGGAAATTGCGGTACGGCGGGTCATGCCCGAGCGGGAATGAGAAGTCTTCATCGGCATATTTGTCCGGTCTTTGTTATCCGGCAAGGGTTTAGCGGCATTTGTTGCTGCGGTATTGCGACATTACGTCCCCTCAGGCAGTACGGACGGTCGGCTTTGGCGGCCCATTGCGCGTGCGTCTGTGCGCGAAAATCGTCGAACCGGCCCGCCGCAATGGCGGCGCGGGCTCCCGCCATCAGGTCCTGGTAGTAGTAAAGGTTGACGATCGAGAGCAGCGTGCCGCCCAGCGCTTCGCCGGCGCGAAACAGATGATGCAGATAGGCGCGGGAAAATTCGCGCGCCGCCGGGCAGCGGCTTTCGGCGTCGAGCGGCCGCGGATCCTCGGCGTGATGCGCATTCTTGATATTGATCGGCCCGAAGCGGGTGAACGCAAGCCCGTGCCGCCCGTTGCGGGTCGGCATCACGCAATCGAACATGTCGATGCCGCGCGCCACAGCTTCGAGCAGGTCGGCCGGCGTGCCGACGCCCATCAGATAATGCGGCTTGTCTTTTGGCAGCGCCGGAACTGTCTCGGCGACGACCTTGAGCATGACCTCTTGCGTTTCGCCGACCGCGAGACCGCCGAGCGCGTAGCCGTCGAAGCCGATATTCACCAGCGCGCGGGCGCTCTGCGCCGCGCAATGCCGGATCGTCACCGCCCTGCACGATGCCGAACAGTGCATGTCCGGGAGGCGCGTTCTCGAAGGCGCGTTTGGAGCGCTCGGCCCAACGCAAGGAAAGCTGCATTGCGCGCTCGATATCGGTGCGCTCCGCCGGCAGCTTCACGCATTCATCGAGCTGCATGGCGATGTCGGAGCCGAGCAGGATCTGCACCTCCATCGCCCGCTCCGGGGTCAGTTCGATCATCGCGCCATCGAGATGCGAACGGAACGTAACGCCCTGCTCCGTGACTTTGCGCAGGTTCGACAGCGACATCACCTGAAAGCCGCCGGAATCCGTCAGGATCGGATACGGCCAGCGCATGAAAGTATGCAGGCCGCCAAGCGCCGCGACCCGCTCGGCGGAGGGCCGCAACATCAGGTGATAGGTGTTGCCGAGCATGATATCGGCGCCGGACGCTTTGACGTCGTCGTGATGCACGCCCTTGATCGCCGCCTGCGTGCCGACCGGCATGAAGGCCGGCGTGCGGACAACCCCGTGCGGCGTCACGATTTCGCCGGTCCGTGCCGCGCCGTCTTCCGCAATCAATCGAAAACTGAAATCGCTCAACGTACCTCCGGCAGCCGCCTGCGCTAACTTGTCCCTACACTCTGGTAGCGAATTGCAATAGCGTGAGCAAAGAGCTGCCAGCGGACCGTGCCGACGGTCCGCGGATCAAAGGCAGCGTTTGTGCCCCCGGCGGGCTACCCACTCAAAGCTTCCGATCAGCGCCGCAATTTGCAGCCGGCGCCATAACCGTATCCGCGGCGCGAGCGCGCGCGGACGAGATGGAGCTGAGACATGGACCTCATCACTGTTGCATTGCTGCTTATTGCCATTGCCATTATCGCGCTCATTCCCATTGGCTGTCGCATGACGCGCGGTCACGGCAAGCCAGGGGCGATTGGCGGCGCGCATCACTGAGATTCGCGTCGTTATCCGCTATACGCGAGACTGGCGTCGCAACAACGCGAGCGCTTATTCGCGCGCGCGAAACAACAGACACGCATCGCCATACGAATAGAACCGGTAGCCATTTCGATGGCGTGCGCGTAGGCGCCGCTTCATGGTGTCGAGACCGCAGAGCGCCGACACCAGCATGAACAGCGTCGAGCGCGGCAGATGGAAATTGGTGAGCATGCCGTCGATGGCGCGGAAGCGATAACCCGGCGTGATGAACAGCGCCGTCTCGCCGGAGTACGCCGATAGCGTGCCATCATCCGATGCTGCGCTTTCCAGTAGCCGCAGCGACGTCGAGCCCACCGCGATGATGCGGCCGCCGCCGTGGCGTACTGCGTTAAGCGCCGCCGCAGTTTCGGCACTGACC
The DNA here is from genome assembly GCA_963807565.1 of uncultured Alphaproteobacteria bacterium. GTDB lineage: Bacteria > Pseudomonadota > Alphaproteobacteria > Rhizobiales > Xanthobacteraceae > BOG-931. Next base: position 101,558 of record CAWECH010000020.1, read on the forward strand.
GATGCCCCACTCGGCATGCATCTGGTGATCCGCCGTGTCGTCCGACTTCACCGGCAGGAACGTTCCCGGCCCGACATGCAGCGTGACGCGATGCACGGCGATGCCGCGTTCGCCCAGCGCCTGCACAAGCCGGTCGGTGAAATGCAATCCGGCGGTCGGCGCCGCGACGGAGCCGTCTTCGCGCGCAAACATGGTTTGATAATCGGCGCGGTCTTGCTCATCCGGCTCGCGGCGTCCGGCGATATAGGGCGGCAACGGCATGTCGCCGCGCTCTTCAAGCGCCTGATCGAGCACCGGGCCGTGGAACGCAAAAGCAAACGTCACCGCCCCGCCCTCGCCTTTTGCTTCGACCGTGGCATCGAGTTGCCCGAGAAAGCAGACGCGGCCTTCGGTGCCGAAGCGCACGATATCGCCGGCCTGCAAGCGTTTCGCCGGCCGCACCAGCGCGCGCCAGCGCGAGCCGTCCAGCCGCTGCACCAGCGTTGCCTCGATCGCGGGCTCGGCGTCGCCGCGGCCGATACGGCGGCCGTGCAGGCTCGCCGGCAGCACCCTGGTGTCGTTGACCACCAGCGCATCGCCGGCCTTCAGCAGGCCCGGCAAATCGGCGATGGTGCGATCCTCAAGCGCAGCGCCCGGACGCACCACCAGCAGCCGGGCGGAATCGCGCGGCGAGGCCGGCCGCAGCGCAATGCGGTCCTCGGGAAGCGCGAAATCGAACAATTCAGTCCGCATGCGGGTCAGGTTTAGGCTGGCACGGCGATTATGCTAGGGGTGGCATATCGCAACCTTTGGGGCGGCAATCAACGTGACGGCCAGTGCGGTCATTCAGGTCAAGCCTGGCATCGGCGATGTCATCTGGCATCTGCCGTTCATCCGGGCCATTGCTGCCGCCTCGCCGGGTGGGCGGGTGACGTTCCTGGCGCCGCCGAGCAGCAACGCGCGTGATCTGCTCGAGGAGGAGCCGGGCGTGGATGAGGTGCTCTATTTCGAGCACGGCGGCTCCGAACTGCGGCGCGGGATCAATCTGCTGCGGCTGTCGCGGCTTCTGAAGCAGAGCAATTTCCGCAAGGTCTGGATCCTCGATAAGACGCTTCGCCCGGCGCTGGCGTCGTGGCTTGCGGGCGTGCCCGAGCGGATCGGTCTCGGGCTTGGGCCGCAGCGGCTGTTCATCACCAATCGCGGCATCGATCAAAAGCATTTCCACGACGAGCCGATCGACTGGCTGACCGCACTGATGGCGGCAATGCAGGTGCCGTTAGCGACGCGCGAACCCGACTTGCCGGTTTCCGCCGAAGCGCTGCTTACGATCGACGCCAAATTCGCTGCCGAGCCGCGGCCGTGGATCGTACTCGGCATTGCTGCATCCCATCCCGATAAGGATTGGCCGGAAGGTTGTTGGGCGGAATTCGCGGCGATGCTCCGGCAACGCACCAAAGGTTCGATTTTCCTGATCGGCGGTCCGCAGAACGCTGCGCGCGCAGAAGCCCTTATCGCGCGGACGCCCGGCGCGGCGCTGATCAACGCTTGCGATCTGAAACTGATTCAATCGGTGGCGCTGTTGCGTCACGCCGATCTTTTTGTCGGCGCCAATTCCGGGCCGCTTAATCTTGCCGCGGCATCCGGCACCGACGCCTTCGGGCTGTTCGGCAATACGCCGGTATTGACCTATTCCAGGTTTATCCACGCGATCGTGCCGGACGGCGGCCCGTCACCGGACGGCATGGCGCGCATCACGCCTGCCGAGGTGCTGAAGCAGATCGAGCCGTATCTTGCGGCGGGCGAGAAGACATTCGCCGCGCAGGGCGTTAAACGCGGTTTTCAAAGACGAAATTCGGCAAATAGTCCGCGACCAGGTCGTAGCCGGCTTCCGCCATCATCGCGATAACACGATCCTTGGTTTCGAAGGCTTCGATTTGCACCAGGCAGTGGTTGCCACGCAGCGTGCGTGCCATACCGGCCAGCACGTTGCACTCGTAATGCTCGACGTCGATCTTGATCGCGAGTTTCTGGCCGGCCAACGCCAACTCATCGTCGATCCGCACCACCTGCACATCGTAACCACCAGCGTTCGCGTCGCTGCCGACAATCCGCGAAAACCCGCCGTCGATCGAACCCGGCAGAAGCCGGCTGCGCCCCGCTGTGTCGCCGACAGCGACTTCATGAATTTCGGCGCGATCGAGCAAGCCGTTGATTAAAAGGTTTGCCCGCAGATGAACGAGGTTGGTGCGGTCCGGCTCGAACAGGATGGCGCGCGGCGCGCTATCGTTCTTCAAAAGCGTGCAGGTGTAGAGCCCGAGATTGGCGCCGATATCGAGAAAGATATCGGGCTGCAAACGTGCACAGCGCGCCATGAAATCCATCAGCTCGGGGCGTTCGGCGATGTGCGCCGATATTTCCAGCGTACCGATACCGGTCGGCTGCAACAAAAAATCCGCGCCGAAATAGCGGGTGATGAAATAGCCCCGGCTATGGAACAGCTTGTTGAAAGGCTTGCGAAAGCGGCGGCGTAGCTTCGCTTGCCACGACTCCTTCCAGGGCATGGTTGATTTCCGCCGCTTCTGGCGCTGCCTGCTCTGCCTTACTTGGCGTCGGCAGCGACCTTCATGCTGACGATCTTGTCCGGATCGCGCGGCGGCTCGCCGCGCTTGAGCTTGTCGACGACGTCCATGCCTTCGACCACCTCACCGACCACGGTGTACTGGCCGTTGAGGAAGTGGCCTTCGTCGAACATGATGAAGAACTGGCTGTTGGCTGAATCGTTGCTGTGGCCCTTGCGCGCCATGCCGACAATTCCGCGGTCGAACGGCACTTTGGAGAATTCGGCCTTCAGATCCGGATGCTTCGAGCCGCCGGTGCCGTTGCCATGCTGGCCGTCGCCGGTCTGCGCCATGAAGCCGTCGATCACGCGATGAAACGGCACGTTGTCGTAGAACTTGTCCCGCGCGAGCATCTTCAGCCGTTCGGCATGCCCAGGGGCCACATCGGTGCGCAATGCGATGACGATGGTGCCCGGGGCGGTTTCGAGGATGAGCGTGTTTTCCGGATCCTTGTGCGCCATATCTTTTTCCTTTGCTGAAATCGTCTGATTCTAAACGGGAAACGTAACTTATGGTTCGATCGTCGCCTTCTTGACGAAATCCATCTTGCCGAATTCCTTCATCAGATAGGCATTGCCTTCCTGCTGGAGGCGGCCCTGATCGGGGCCCGAACCGCGCGGCGCGCCTTCGCCGTAGCCGCTGTAAAGCGCGTCCACGACGTTCATACCGGAAGTGACCTGCCCGAACGGCGCAAAGCCCATGCCGTTGAGCTGGCTGTTGTCGGCGAAATTGATGAAGACTTGCGTGGTGCGGGTATTTGGGCCCGCGGTCGCGAACGTCACCATGCCGCGCGTGTTACTCTGTTTAACCGCGTCGTCGCGGATACGGGCTTCGCGCCATTTCGTGGAGAGGTTCGGATCGCCGTTGATGCCGAACTGCACCATGAAGCCGGAAACGACACGGAAGAAGCGAACGTTGTCGAAGAAGCCATTCTTGACCAGATTGTAGAAGCGGTCGGCGCCGAGCGGCGCCCAGTCGCGATGCACCTCGATCACGAACGCGCCTTTGCTGGTGTCGAATTTCGCCTTGTAAACCGGCGGAGCCTGCTCGGTCAGCGCCGCGGGATTGGCGAGTTGCTGGCTCATCGCCGGCGCCGCAACAACAAGCGCAAGCACAGTTGCAATCAGACGGATCATGTTATCTCCGGATTGGGTTATTTCAGGCTTTGGCGAACTTCTTTTTTAGCCGCGCCGCAACCTGGGCCGGCACAAAAGCCGAGACGTCGCCGCCCATGGCTGCAATCTGGCGCACCAACGTGGCGGTGATCGGGCGAACGGCGGGTGACGCCGGCATGAATATCGTCTGGATCTTCGGCGCCATCGCTGCGTTCATCCCGGCCATTTGCATTTCATAGTCGAAATCGGTGGCATCACGGACCCCGCGGACCAGGATCGTAGCGCCCTCGCGTTGCGCCGCGGTGACGACCAGGTCGGAGAACGTGGTGCAAGCGATGGTGCAGCCGGCTGCACGTCCCACGGGACCGCAGATTTCTTCCAGCATGGCGAGCCGCTCGTCGGCGGTGAACAGCGGCGTCTTGCCGGGATGGATACCGACAGCCAGCACCAGCCGGTCGGCGAGATTCACGGCGCCCCGGACAACGTCCAGATGACCATTGGTGATGGGATCAAACGATCCGGCAAAGATCGCAGTGCGCGGCATTGTTGCGGTCTAGCCCGCGCTCAGACGAACCGCAAGGCGGCGTCCGGCCTGCTTATACGGAGGTATAGAATCTGGCCGCCAGGTCGTTGAAAACCTCCCCAAAAATCATGTTTTTTCTCAGTTTTTCAAAGCGTTACAGCAATGTGCGAAAGTGTGATGGTTATCAAAGAACTAAAACCGGATTTGCGCGACACATGAAACAACAGGACCGCAACCAAATAGCTAACAAAGCGTTGCCGCAAAGCAAGACGGCAAAGGTTGCCAAACAGGGGCGAATGCCATGCTCAAGACCCTCTACGCCATTATCGCGGCGGCTGTGGTCGCTGCGTGCCTCGTGCTTTCTCCGACTTTGTCGCCGAGCGTCGAAGCTGGTGCGCCGGCAATCAACGGCAAGTCCGATCGGGCCGATACCCGCCCACTCGGTATGGAATGCTCGCAGCGCGCCTGGCCGTACTACAAATCGTCGTGCCTGCGCGACACCGCGAACCGCTTGACCCAGCCGCGTGACGTGCGATTCATTCCGATGGACAAGAAGCAGCGTCCGGTCGTGACCACCGCGGTGGCTTTGCGCTAACAGTCAGTTTTTTAGTTTGCCATGGTACTTTACGGCGGACGGTGCCCTGCACCGTCCGTTTTTTTATTTGTCCGTCAGATCGAGCGCTTGAACGATCGGCGCCCATTTCCGGATCTCGGCGATCATCAATCTGGTCAGGTCTTCCGGCGTGCCGCCTTTCGGCACATTGCCGAGGCGTGCAAGCGCGGTCCTGGACTCGTCGGATTTCAGCCCGTCGTTGATCGCGGCGTTGAGCTTTTCCACGATTTCAGGGGGCGTTCCGTTGGGTGCGAACAAGCCGGTCCAGCTGGTCGAGAGCACCGCCGGGTAGCCGGCCTCCCCGATTGTCGGCACGTCGGGCAGCTCGGGAATTCGCTTGTCGCTCAGCACGGCGAGCGCGCGCAGCTGGCCGGCCTGGATATGCGGCAGCAGCGGGCTCGACGCCTCAAAAGTCAGTTGCAGGTGACCGCCAATCACATCCTGGATCGACAGCGCACCGCCGCGATACGGCACATGAACCATGGTGATGCCGGCGTCCGCCTGGAACAGTTCGGCGGTAAGATGCGGCACGGTGCCGGTGCCCGCGGAACCGAAACTCAGCTTTCCCGGATTGGCTTTGGCATAGGCGACGAGATCGGCCACCGAGTGAAACGGCAGCGACGGATTGACGACGAGGATGACCGAGCCTTCGGCATAAGGTGCAATCGGCACAAAGCTGTTGAGCGAGTCATAGCCGGGGTCCTTGTAGATCATCGGCGAAATGACCTGGCCGCTGGCGCTGCTCATCAGCAGCGTGTAGCCATCCGGCGCCGCTTCGGCGACGTCCTTCGAACCGATCGTGTTGCCGGCGCCGCTGCGGTTTTCGATAAAAAACTTGCCGTGCAAACGCTCGCTCAAATCCGCTGCCATGACGCGGGTGACGAGATCGACCGTGCCGCCGGCGACCGTCGGAACGACGATCTTTACCGGGCGGTCGGGATAAGATTGCGCGTGGGCCGGCAACGCGCCGCAAAGCGCAGCTATCGTGACAACGAGAACACGCACCGGCAAGCTCATCATTGTTTGTTGAGTCCCAGCGTGTTGACGATCGGCGACCACTTGTCGAGGTCGCCCTTGATCACTGTAGTGAAATCCGCCGGCGTTCCGCCGAGCGGTTCATTGCTCAGCCGCGCCAGCGCGGTTTTCAATTCGTCGGTTTTCAGGCTGGCATTGATGCTGGCGTTGAGCTTGGCGATAACCGGCGCCGGCGTATGCGCAGGCGCGAGAAAGCCGGTCCAGCTGGCCGAAACGAAATTGGGAAACCCGCTCTCCACCATGGTCGGCACGTCCGGTAATTGCGGAATGCGTTTGGCCGTCGTCACCGCGAGCGCGCGCAGCCGCCCGGCTTCGATCAGCGGCAGCAGCACGCTGGTGCCTTCGAATGTCATCTGCACGTTGCCGGCGACAACATCGTTGATCGACGGTCCGCCGCCCTTGTAGGGCACATGGACGATGTCGATACCCGCCCGCGCCTTGAACATCTCGCCGATCAGGTGCGGCAACACGCCGATGCCGCCGGACGAGAAGTTCACCTTGCCGGGATTGGCCTTGGCGTAGGCCACGAGTTCCTGCACGGTTTTGGCCGGCACCGACGGATTGACGACAAGTATGTTTGAGCTCTCGCCGACCAGTGCGATCGGATCGAAGCTCTTGATCGGATCGTAACCAGCGTCGGGATGCAGCAGCGGCGCAATCACGAGGCCGCTGGCGCTGGAATAGAGCAGCGTATAGCCGTCGGGCGTCGCTTCGGCAGCGTCCTTGGAGCCGATGGTGTTGCCCGCGCCGGCGCGGTTCTCGACGACGAAAGCCTTGCCAAGTGTCGTCTGCAGCGAGTTTGCCGCGATCCGCGCAATGACATCGACCGGGCCGCCAGGCGGCGTCGGCACGATCACCTTCACAGGCCGGTCGGGATAGTCGTCAGCGTACGTTGCCGCGAACGGCAATAATGCGGTGAAGGCGATCGCTGTCGCATACGACGCCAGCGCCCCAATACGGACGGCCCTCATTTCGTATCTCCCGGTGCCTCAAAGCGCGGCTAACCTATCCGGGGGGCAGTATTTTGACCACCGAGGTAACATCAACGTGTTGTGCGTCTCATCGGCGCGGAAGTTGCGCGGAAAGCTCGATCAGCCGCCGCGCAGCAGCTCGCGCTGTTTGTGCATAGCTTCGACGACGTCGGTGTTGATGTTGAGAATCCCATTCCCGTGCGCGTCGTAGGCGTTGGCGATCTTCACTGTGAAATCGGGGTCGTAGACATTTTCCAATTCCCGATCGCCCAGCCTGCTCGCCGCAGGCGAAAATTTGATTCTGCGCGTCTCGCCAGGTTCAAACGGCTGCGTAAAGCCCCATTGAATTCCGTCGCGCGCCCACTCGTGCTTGCCTGAAGAGACCGCCGCATCGATATAAATACTCTGGATCGACTGTTTACCGCCGTTATAAACCGAAAATTCGATAATGGGCTGATCGACCTCCCTGCCCTTGCCTCGGTTCCAGTAATAACGCGTGTTTTCAACGACCAAGGCATCGACATCATGTCTGGCGCTGGCGGGTTGGCGGTCGGCGTAAGCGATCGCTTTGTCGAGATCGCTCGTGACGCGCTCTATGATCGCGGTGGCGCTCTTGCCGTTAATGCTCGATCGCATACGCGCCAGATAAATTTGGCGAGGAATAGTGCCGTCGAGGGTTGCGACGTTAGTTAGTCCGTCCGCACCAGGAAGTGGCACCGCCATGTAGGCGAGGACATAACCAGCAGCCAGGGTCCGCAGTGCAATGTCGAGCCTATGCTGGTCGGCGGGACTGAGACGGGTGTTGATAGCGTTGAAGCTGTTTTGGTATGCGATCAGATTGGAGGCGTCGAATACCGGCTCCTGATCGCACGCGCCAAGCGTCAAGCAGACGACAAGGGCAAACGCTGCGCGACACATGACCACCCTTTTGGCCTCCTCCAGCCGTGCCGTGTCGATTGGCGCGGAGGCTAAGGCCCGGTGGGTCAACAAATGGTTGTGGGCCGCAAGCCCTAGCGGCTTTGCGCCAATCGCGGTAAATCAGACCTAAGTCGCGGGACCGACACCCCGGAAAACATGAGTATTTTCGGTGATTTACCTCATCGACAATTATGACAGCTTTACCTTCAACCTGGTCCACTATTTCGGTGAACTCGGGGCGGAGGTCGAAGTGCGCCGTAACGACAAGGTCTCGAGCGACGATGTGCTCAACGCCGACCCCGACGCCATCGTGCTGTCGCCCGGCCCCTGCACGCCCAAGGAAGCCGGTATCTGCCTCGACCTGATCGGCAAGGCCGCCGCGACAATTCCGATCTTCGGCGTTTGCCTCGGCCACCAGGCGATCGGCGATGCCTTCGGCGGCAAGGTGGTGCGCGCGCCGGTGCAGGTGCATGGCAAGCTTTCCGAGATCCGCCACAACGGCGCAGAGCGTGTTTCGCGGCATCAACGCGCCGTTCAAGGCGACGCGCTATCACTCACTGGTGGTCGAACGCTCTTCAATGCCGGACGAGCTTGCCGTGACCGCCGATACCGACGACGGCGTGGTGATGGGGCTTGCGCATACCAGCTTGCCGGTGCACGGCGTGCAGTTTCATCCCGAAAGCATCGCCTCGGAGCACGGTCACCTGATGCTGAAGAATTTTCTCGATCTCGCCGCGGCGTGGAACGAATCCACCGGGCGGCGGGCACAGAAGTGTGGCGAGGGAACGGGTCAATTAGGGGCGCGGCGTGGCAACAGAGTTCAAGGGAATTGTCGGCAAGGTCGCGACCGGCGCGACGCTCGGCCGCGAGGAAGCCGCCACTGCTTTCGAGCAGATGATGTCCGGCGAAGCGACGCCGTCGCAGATGGGCGCGCTGCTGATGGCGCTCCGCATCCGCGGCGAGACCGTCGACGAGATCACCGGCGCCGTCTCGGCGATGCGTTCGAAGATGCTGCGCGTCGTCGCGCCGCCCGATGCGATCGACGTGGTCGGCACCGGCGGCGATGCGTCGGGCTCCTTCAACATTTCGACCACGGCGTCGCTGATCGTGGCAGGCGCCGGCGTGCCGGTGGCGAAGCACGGCAACCGCGCACTGTCGTCCAGGTCCGGCGCGGCCGACGTGCTCGCCGCGCTTGGCGTCAATATCGACCTCACGCCGGAAAAGATCGGGCTGTGCATCCGCGAAGCCGGCATCGGCTTCATGTTCGCGCCGGCGCATCATCCGGCGACCAAGAACGTCGCGCCGACCCGCGTCGAACTTGGCACCCGCACCATCTTCAATCTGCTCGGCCCGCTATCCAATCCGGCCGGCGTGAAACGGCAAATGGTCGGCGTGTTCTCGAAACAATGGACCGAACCGCTGGCGCAAGTCTTGAAGAACCTCGGCTCCGAGAGCGCCTGGGTGGTGCACGGCTCCGACGGCCTCGACGAGATCACCACGACCGGCACGACCAGCGTGACTGCGCTGGAGAACGGCACGATCCGCAGCTTCGAGATTTCGCCCGAAGACGTCGGACTGCCGAAGGTGAAGCCGGAAGCTTTGCGCGGCGCCGACGCCGCCACCAATGCCAAGGCGGTGCAGGATGTTCTCGAAGGCAAGAAGACGCCGCTCCGCGATATCGCGCTGTTCAACGCCGCCGCCGCCCTTGTGGTCGCGGGCAAAGCTGCCGACCTCAAGGCTGGTATCGTTATTGCGGCGAAATCTCTCGACTCCGGTGAGGCTGAAGGCCGGCTCGACCGCCTGATCGTGGTGTCGAACGATGGCTGACATCCTGCAAAAGATTGCCGATTACAAGCGCAAGGAAATCGCCGAGGCGAAGCAGAGCCGTCCGCTCGCCGCCGCTCGAACGCGAAGCCGCCGTCGCAAGCGCGCCACGCGGGTTCTTGCGCGCTATCGAGCGGCGTCTTGCGGCCGGCGATTACGCGCTTGATTGCCGAAGTGAAGAAAGCCAGCCCGTCGCGCGGACTTATTCGTGACGACTTCGATCCGCCGGTGCTGGCGAAGGCTTACGAGCAAGGCGGCGCGGCTTGCCTGTCGGTGCTGACCGATGCGCCGTCGTTTCAGGGCAGCCTCGATTATCTGCGCGCCGCACGCGCCGCCGTTTCGCTGCCGGTGCTGCGCAAGGATTTCATGTACGACACCTATCAGGTGACGGAAGCGCGCGCCTGCGGCGCCGACTGCATTCTCGTCATCATGGCGTCGGTCTGGACGATGCCTGATGCAGCAGAGCTTGAAGCTGCAGCCTTCGCGCTCGGCATGGACGTGCTGGTCGAAGTCCATGACGAAGACGAACTTGGCCCGGGCGCTGCGGCTGAAATCGCGGCTGATCGGCATCAACAACCGCAATCTCAAGACCTTCGAAACCACCCTCGCCACTTCCGAGCGGCTGGCGCGGCTTGGTGCCGCCCGATCGCATCATCGTCGGCGAGAGCGGCATCTTCACGCCGGACGATCTGGCGCGGCTCGGCAAGGTCGGCATTTCGACGTTCCTGGTCGGCGAAAGCCTGATGCGCGAGCGCGACGTGGCGGCGGCGACCCGCGCGCTGCTCGCCCGCAAGTCTGCGCTTGCCGCGGCGAAGTAAAGCACGTGGCGCAGCGCGGCAAAAAACTCACCCATCTCGCGCTCGAGCGGCGAAGCCAACATGGTCGATGTCTCGGCAAAGCCTGAGACCGAACGCATCGCCGTTGCCGAAGGCTGCGTGGTGATGGCGGCCAAGACCCTCGATCTTGTTCGCAAAGGCGACGCCAAGAAGGGCGACGTGCTCGGCGTCGCGCGCCTCGCCGGCATCATGGCGGCCAAGCGCACCCACGAACTTATCCCGCTGTGCCATCCCCTCGCCGTCTCGCAGATCGAGGTCGATATCGAGCCCGACACAAAGCTTCCGGGCGTGCGTGTGAGGGCGCGCGTCAAGGTTTCCGGCAAGACCGGCGTCGAGATGGAAGCGCTCACTGCCGTATCGGTGGCGTGCCTGACAGTTTACGACATGGTCAAAGCCGTGGAGCGCGGCATGCGCATCGAAGGCATCCGGCTCGTCGAGAAGAGCGGCGGCAAGAGCGGTCATTATCGCGCGAGGTAATAAAGTGGCGTTGATCTCTGTCGCAGAAGCGCTCGATCATGTCTTGGCGCACGCCGTGCCGCTCGGCGCCGAGGAAGTGCCACTCGGCGAAGCCGACGGCCGGGTGCTGGCGGCCGATCTGCAATCGCGGCGCACCCAGCCGCCCGCCGATGTCTCGGCCATGGATGGCTACGCCGTGCGCGCCAGCGATGTCGCTTCCGCGCCGGTAAAGCTCAAGGTCATTGGCGAAGTTCCAGCGGGCAAGCCGTTTGCCGCCAGCGTCGGCCCCGGCGAAGCGGCGCGGATATTCACCGGTGGTTTCGTGCCTGGCGGTGCCGACGTTGTCGTGGTGCAGGAGCAGACCAAACGCGACGGCGACATTGTCGAAGTGGAGAAAGCGACGGTAGCCGGCCGCCACGTCCGCCGTCAGGGCCTCGATTTCAAAACTGGCGACAAGCTCTTCATCAAAGGCCATCGGCTGCTGGCGCGCGACCTGGCGCTGGTCGCCGGCATGAATTATCCGCGCGTGCCGGTTTACCGGAAGCCGAAGGTCGCGCTGTTCGCCACCGGCGATGAGCTCGTGCCGCCTGGCAACGAGCCCGGCCCCGGCCAGATCGTTTACTCCAACGGCTTCGCGCTGGCTGCGCTGATCCGCAGCGAAGGCGCCGAATTCATCGATCTTGGCGTCGTTGCCGATCGGCTTGACGACACCATCGCAGCGGTGCGGCGCGCCCGCGATTCCGGCGCCAATATTCTGGTGACAACTGGTGGCGCGTCGGTCGGCGACTATGATTTCGTCAACCGCGCGCTGGCCGCTGAGGGCGTCGATCTGTCGTTCTGGAAAATTGCGATGCGGCCCGGCCGCCCGCTGATGCACGGCCGGCTTGGTGAAATGGCGGTGCTCGGCGTGCCGGGTAATCCGGTGTCGTCTTATGTCTGCGCGTTCTTGTTTTTGGTCCCGCTGATCCGCAAGCTCACTGGCCGCGACGATCTCGTTGCACGGGTGGAGAATGCGACGCTTGGCTGCGATCTGCCGGCGAATGACGAGCGGGCGGACTATCTGCGCTCGACCCTGACCAATGGCGCGGACGGTTACGTCGCAACGCCGTTTCGCACCCAGGACAGTTCGATGATGGCGCCGCTGTCCAAGGCGGGGTGCCTCGTCATCCGCGAACCATTCGCGCCGCCGGCAAAAGCCGGAGATCGCTGCGCGATGGTGCGGCTGGATTGCTAAGCCAGGCATCCGTCATTGCGAGCGACAGCGAAGCAATCCAGCGCTCGATGTAAGCGGCCCCTGGATTGCTTCGTCGCTACGGCTCCTCGCAATGACGAGGCTCCTTGAAAGAAAAAAGCCCGGGACTTGCGTCCCGGGCTTTCACGTCCCCAACACTCTCCCCAGAGATTAATGCCAGTTGAACTTGTAGATGAGCGACGTGGTGAGCGTCTCCTCCGTCGGCTTGAAGGTGATGGTACGTCCGACCGGCGCACCAGCCAGCGTGAGTTCCGGAATGTTCTGGTTGTTGTTGTAGTAGTTGTAGCGATATTCGCTGCGCAGGAACCAGCCGGAGGGCAACAGCGGCGACAGCGTCGTCTCCGTGCCACCACCCAGGAACCAGCCATTCTCCCTGAACCCGCTCGTCATGCCGCCCGGAACGCCGGTAACGGTGCTGACCAGAGTGGAGCCGGAAAAATGGCTGCTGGTGTAGCCGCCATTCACGTAGGTCAGCATTTCTGGGAAGATGATGAGACCGGCGCGAGCGCCAACCGCCCAGCTATAGTTCTCTTTGATCTGCCCAGCGAAAAACGGCCCCTGATCCTGGATCGTGCCCTTGACGCTCGACGGGTCGTAGTCAGCCATGATGCCGATTAGCACCGGGGGATTCCAATTGCCGAGGCCGAGACCACCCAGTTGGATATCGTAGCCGCCACCGAGTACGCCGACGATACCTTTACCGCCTTGAGTCTGGGTCACTGGAAGAAGGGGGGCACCGCCCGCCGTCGGGACTACAGTGGTATCTGCAGTCCACATGCCATAACCGGCACCTGCGTTCAGGTAGAAGCCGCTCCAGCTATAGACCGGAGCCGGCGCCGGACGCGCCTTCAACGGCATCGACATATCGGCGGCCGACGCGGCACCCGTCATCGCGACGGCTGCCAGAGTGGCGAACAGGATCTTCTTCATTGCTTACACCCCAATTGAATTCGGTAGGAACTCTTGATTCCTAGATTCACCATACCTGAAAGCGCCAGAAATACTGTTGCACGGCAGCATCACTCGTTTGGAATCGACACCGTGCAGATTGGCGACGCTGCAACCGAGGTCGGTCTCGCTTTCGTGCCGTAGCGATTCCTCTTTGCAGAATCGATAGTTGTCGGGTTTGCGCGGGGCGACGGCTGTGAGTGCCATACGTTGATACCGTTCCTCGCAAGACGGCAAATCGCGCTCCCGATAGCCTACCCGGCGGTGCTCACAACGTCTCGCGAGAGACAGATTTTCCTTGAAAATAAGCCAGTTGATCGCAATCGCAGCAGACGGCTGCGGTTAAATTTGAGCGTTAAGTGCGCGTTTGCTTTGGCGGTGGATTTCTACACTTCAAATTAAAGGGTTGCGGAACACATATGGAACGGATAGTGTCCGTTCATGATTTGTTTCGAGTTTTGAGCCAAATTCGGGCACCTAGAGAGGAACGCCGATGTTAACCCGCAAGCAGGCTGAGCTCCTGCGCTTTATTCATGAGCGCCTTAAGGAAGCGGGCGTGCCGCCCTCTTTCGACGAGATGAAAGATGCGCTCGACCTGCGCTCCAAGTCCGGCATCCACCGGCTCATCACGGCGCTCGAGGAGCGCGGCTTTATCCGCCGCCTGCCGAACCGGGCGCGCGCGATCGAGGTGATCAAGCTACCGGAGTCGGTGGCGCACGGCATCGTCGCCGGCCGCTCGCGCGGTTTCACGCCGAGCGTGATCGAAGGCAATCTCGGCCGCGTGCGCAGCGCCCCGGATGACGATAGTGGCCGTCCGGTCGCGGTGCCGGTGATGGGCCGGATCGCTGCTGGTACGCCGATCGAGGCAATCCAGACCCGCAGCCACACCATCAACATGCCGCAGGAAATGCTTTCGACCGGCGAGCACTTTGCGCTGGAAGTGCGCGGCGACTCGATGATCGAGGCCGGAATCCTCGATGGCGATATCGCGCTGCTCAAGCGGATGGACGCAGCCGATACCGGCGATATCGTCGTGGCGCTGATCGACGACGAGGAAGCGACGCTGAAACGCTTCCGCCGCCGCGGCGCTTCGATCGCGCTCGAACCGGCCAATCCGCAATACGAGGTCCGCATCCTGCCGCCCAATCGCGTGCGCGTGCAGGGCAAGCTGGTCGGGCTGTTCCGCAGATACTGAGTTTCTTCCGCTCGTCCCCGCGAAAGCGGAGACTCAGCGCGAGATTGTGGATTCCCGCTTACGCGGGAATGAGCGATGGCGTTTCACTGCCGCTTCAATTTCCTTCATGCTGCCGCGACCATCTCTGGTCGTCCGTGTCCCGATACCCGGCCGGTGTCTTTGAACGCCATGACGTTCGGCGCCGACCAATTTTCATAGGGTTGGGTCGCTTCCGGTAGTGCAGCACCGTGAATGAAGGAATTGAACGATGAAAAGCATTGTCGTCGCCGGCACGCTGCTTCTCGGCGCCACGCTGACCGCACAGGCGAATTACATTCCCGCCAGGAAGTCCCATGCCGATTTCTACGCGGCTATTGCCGGCTGCGAGAATACGCTGGTCAGGCCACTGACACGCGAACAACCGGCCTACGACAGATGCATGCTCAAGTTCGGTTGGCGATATATCTACGTTCCGCCCACTGACTAGCTTTTCTGCGTAGCTACGGTCCACGTATGCGCCGGTCCAGCTTCTGGCCTCACTGATCTGCTTCGATGTCCTCCGGCTGCGGCGTCGCATCACGCGGCACGCTTTGTGGCCGCCCGGATGCGGCAGCGTTTGAGTCTGTCGCCGTCTTTTGCACGTGCTGCGGCGACCACGGCCGGTCGTAGTGCGGTGAACGCACCGCCTCGATGGCAAAACCTGAACCGTCTCGCCGTAAAGCCAGCGACGCCCATGCTTGGGACGGTTACGATTGCCGTAGCGACGATTTCAGTAATTGGATCGTCCCGATCTAATAGGCCCAGATCGACCAACGCAGCCTCATAGGCCGCCGTCATCGCTTTAGTTTCTTCTGGCCCAAAGATGCCGTTGGCAATCAGCCGATAAATCGCTATCGAAGCAGCTACCCGCGTCCCTCTATTTCAATTTGATGCCCCCATGTCGGATCGACGCACTCAAACGTGTGTTTCTCCTCCAAGCTGAAAGGGTGACCGGAATGCGGCGTATTAAGCGGGCTTGTTTGCCGCACTTTGCGTACCTGAGTCTCGCTCATATCTATTGCCCGCGCTATTGAGCAACCGAGTCATCTTCTTAAATCCATTTTTATGGCGTCAACACAGTTCGTATGGCGTCGTTCAAAACCGCCGCGCGTGGTCGGCCATTGGCCATTTGTGCCTCGACTTGATCGCCGCTTGCGATCGTGAGCCCCGCCGGTAGCGGCGCTCTATCCGCATTTGGTTCGCTCGCCCCTCCTGTCGCTTTATCTGAGTTCGGAATAATTCAGCCCGCAATTCAGGTGCTCTAGCCCTTCACCTTCGACATTACGTCCACAGCTTTCTCGGCCGGATTATCGAGACAGTGCTCGATAAAATCACTCGTCTGCTTGTGCAAGATATCGAGATCGAACGTCGAGCCTCCCGATTTGCCTAGCAGAAATCCGTGCAGAAATGCGATCGTAACGTCGCGGTTGTCTCCGTGCTCGCGCATCACATCCTTGCAAGTGTACTGTTCGATGGAGCGGCTTTTGACGCCCTGCGCTAAAGTTCGGCCCCAACCGAGCCCAGCGAGAAGGATCATAGCGGCTGTGGCGATCTTACGATTGGTTTTCATGTCACGATCCTCCGCAGCTGCTGCTGCCGAACAAGCCGATGCAGGCGTTGTGTCCTGCGCTGAAGGTGATTGCCCCGAGCGTCGCCGGCGGATCGCCACCCCCCATCGCGAGATCATTTGAAAGGCTTTGAATTGGGGCACTGGCCCCCGCCGATGCGCAATAAGTGCCATCGATCAGCGGGTTACAGGGCTGCGTCTGCGATGCATCGGGCAATTCTACCGGACTGGAAGGCTGTTGCCCAAACAACGGCGGCGGTACCGCCGCCGAATTGAATGGCATTTGATTTTGTGTGGTCGTCACGGGCTGAACAGGAGGTCCGGAGGGATTAACGTTGCAAACGCCGCCTACACCCGTCACGGACCGCTCACACATTTGGAGGCTTGAGAACCCGCAGTCCGGCGAACTCCCGTCGTTAAATTGAGCGCAATAGGCATACTGTCCTTGCGCGTGCAGAGGCGATGCCACCAATAAGTGGCCGACAAAGACAATCCAATGCGCTGCCATCTAAAACACTCTCCCTGCGTTAGGTCGTTCACCATTGCGGCGCCTGGACCGAAGGCCCGAGGTCCGTCTGCGACGGAAGACCCGGTGCTGGCGGTTGCGGCTTGTCGGCTGGTGGCAGCAGATTGCCCCAGTTTGTTCGTGCACGCATCTCGGCGTTGGTTGCAGCTGTCACGAAGGCGCTATCCTCCCGTATCTGCCAGCCGCCGCCAAGCGCACGATAAATCGCGGTCGCGCCGAGTGACACATTGGCGCGCGCCACAGCAAGACCGCTCTCCACTTGGAATAGATTTTGCTCCGCCACGAGGACCGTGGTGAAATCCGTTCCGCCAGAATTGTATTGCTCCGTTGCGACCCGCAGTGTTCCCTCTGCAGCAACGACGCTCCGGCGTAAGTCCTCCGCCTGTGATCGCGACAAGAGGAAGGACGCAATCCCGTTGTCCACCTGCTGCTGCGCCGCAAGAACGGCGTTCTGATAGTCGACCAACAACTGCTGCAGCGTGGCGTCCTGCAAACGGACATTGTTAGTGATCTGACCGTAGTTCAAGATGTTCCATTGGAAGGCCGGACCGGCTGCGTAGGCGACGCCGGTGGATTTGAAAATCTCTCCAAGATTGTGGCCGTTGGTCGTGCTGGCGGCACCACCGAATGTTCCGGAAATGCTGATAGCCGGATAGAGCTGTGATTCGGCGATCCCGATTTGGGCGCTCTGGGCCAATGCAACGAGTTCAGCGGCCGCAATATCTGGACGGCGACGTAGCAAATCGGCCGGAATGCCAACCGCGATCGTCCGGGGCGGAGTCGGAATGCCGCGCGATCGCGCGAGCGCGCGACCCAACGATTGGGGCGGTATACCGAGCAGGACGCAGAGCGCATTACGACCTTGCTCCAGCTGAATTTCCAGTTGGGGAATCGCTGACTGGGTCGCTTCCAGAACGGTCGTCGCCTGATAGACATCCAGCTCGCTGGTGCTGCCGCCCTGATACTTTGCCCGTGCGATCTTGAGCGACTCTTCCTCTTTGCGGACGTTCTCTCGGGCGATCGCAATGAGTTGTTCGGTGGTGCGGATACCGATATAGGCCACCGCGACATCGCCGAGCAAGGTGACCAGAACCTGATCATAGTTTGCGATCGAGGCGAGATAGGCAGCATCCGCAGATTCGACGCCACGGCGGAATTTGCCCCAAAAATCCAATTCCCAGGCCGCCTGGACGGCAAGCGAATTGGTCCAAAAGAATTTTGGAGTGGAATTGGGAGCAGCGAGCGGCGTAGCGGCGCTGGTGCGATTGTAGATCAGATTGCCAGCAGCTTGCTGGACTTGAGGGTAGGAAACGCCGACCGCGATGCCAAGAACGGAGCGGGCCTGAAGCACGCGCGTGCCGGCGCTCAGCAGAGTCAGGTTTTGATTGTAGGCGATCTGCACGAGCCGATTGAGGGTCGGATCGTGAAAGGCCGACCACCATTCTCGGTGGTCCTGATCATCCGTTTTAATGGACTGATTGTTCGCAGTGGTAAAATTATCGGCGAGCGGCGCCGCAGGCGACACGAAATCCGGTCCCACAGCGCACGCCGCGAGCGGCAGCACGAGGGAAGTTACGACCACCATACGTGATCGCGTTACCGCGTGACGGGCGGCCGCGACCGCACGCATCAGGCCCACGATCGACAATCGGGCCCGCATACTCATCCCCCACAACAGACGCTCGTACTCGCCCAAATGTAGCCGTCCCCGCGCCTGCATACTGCTTTATTTTTACACCCGTCGTGGAATCGAAACGAAAACCCACAACTTGTGTCCCTCATGCCACATTGGGCTCGGAAAAATACCCTGGCCGTGATCAAGGGTCAGGGTCCAACTTGCCAGCGGTCCACCGCCCGCCCGGACTCGCCCTACGATGCGAACGTCGGCGAAAGCCGAGCTGCATGCCCAGCCGAGTAGTCCACACATGGTCAAGACTGTGGGTAGAGTGACTTTACCAATCTTGATCACGAGCATTCTCCGTTTTCTGGTCGATATTGCGAGAGGATGCGACGATTGATTAACCCCACCGATTGGATCGGTGCGTTCAAATTCAATGTACGTCTATGCAATTTCGGCGACATTTGAACTGTGACTGATGTCCTTTTGGCCGAACGGTCTCGCCGACCCATCGCGCTCCTCTGGCTGGGGATGTCGGGAAGCGGCATTGGGGCGGAGGCACCGTCGGGTCCTTAAATTCAGTAAGCAGGCCGCAACTGTAGGCCGGAGGCACCGAGCACGACATCGACGGCAACCGAGCCTTCCACCGAAACCGGCTGCAATGCGACCGAGCGCCCGGAACCGCCGACCAGCACGTTGGCTCCCACGCCCACACCGAACGCGATATCACCGCTGGCTCCAATATATTCGCCGGACAATGAGCCTGCGGGTAATCCAACAGTCGGCGCGAACACGGCCCAGGCGAGCACGCCACCCGCGCTGATGCCAAGATCGATTCCGACCGTGTTGAGCGCACCTTGATAGGCCTCCGGTGGAAACGGCGCGTTCTGCACGAAGCGGCACTCCATGGATTGATGTCCCGCAATGATGAAGCCGATGCTCGGATTGAGCCTGCACGTTAGCATGCCGGTCTGTGTCCACGACGGCGGTGTCTGGGCGACGGCGGGCACTGACAGCATCGCAATCAGCGTCAGTGCCGCTACAAATGAATGGCGCTTCAACATAGATGTCTCCCTTAAATCAATAGCAAGGCGGATAGGGATAGTAGCCACAAGCTGCAGGGGCATAAGGGTAACCATAAGGCGCTCCGTAGGTGGCAGCTGCGCCAACGGCAGCCGCAGCGCCAATTGCTGCCGCACCGTAAGCCGCGCCCCCATACATGGCACCACGAAAGGCAGTTCGACGGGCCACGCCGGCAAATGATAGCGGCGTGAGCGGTCTGCCAATAATGTCGATGAAGACGGCGGCGGCACCGTCAGCACCAGCCAGATCACCCTCAAGCACCTGCACGTCGAATGTCAGTTTGTCGCCATCCATCTTAGGCGATTTCAGGACGACAACGACGTCTTTGGCGGAACCATCTTTGTTCAGGACCGACACGGTCGCATTCGGCGGATCCTTTCCAAAGCTGTCGTTTCCTGCCCATTCCTCCAGGAGATGGATAGTAAGATCGTGGCCCGCGGCTCTAACAGGGCGGTCAGCGAACACAATGGAATTCGGCGATATACCTGTCAGGGTAAGTGTTTGGCCTTGCAGACTGGCGCCGCGAGAGTTCATGACGATGAGTGAAGGTACTATTTGCGGCTTGGCCGAACTCGGCACGCCAATTGTTTTCACTGGCGGTGCGGCTGGAGTATTCTGGGCGAACGCATATTCAGGCACGTAGAATAAACCGACGATCGCAACGATCGCGGATGCAGCGTAATTTATTCTCATGACTTTTTCTCCTGTTAAATTGCTCGCGAAGCAAGCACGCAGTCACACTTCATGATCCTGTTCGTGCTTAGCCGCGTAATCCGATCAGGCCTTTGCTCACGAGTTTAAACTTCCCGAAGCAGCCCCTGACAGAAAATTGGTCCAAGGCAGAAGTCGGAGTGAGGCTATTCGCGCAAGCACACTATGAGAGCAGAACGTTTCCGCGGTCTATGCAATTTCGGCTGCTATGCATCACGGGGAGCAGGCCGCGCAGAAATGTCTAAAGGCGCATAACCGGACGCATTGCAACGCAGTGCTCACTATGCCCGTAAGCTCCTGCAGGTGCTGCTCGATATTATTTTGCCAAGCCTCATCAGAACAGGAAATGACCTCCCATGTGATGCCGCTTCGGCGCGCTGGTGAGGACAAGCTCACCATTGCGAGGCCGGGACTGACGGCCCACGTCGCCGGCGATGGAAGACCGGGTGTTGGCGTTTGCGGCTCTACCCGATGCTCCCGACAGGGTATTTCGACCACATGCATCCGCTGCGCGACGGAGTTTCGGGCGCACATACGCAATCTATACCTGCACTTCCCCCAATGGCCGGTCCGTACTGGCCAGCTGTGACGCTAGCGACGCTATTGGCTTTGCACCGAGGGCACCACATAGGCCAACCACTTCTTCATTCGCATCGTCACCTTCGAAATTATGTGAACCGGCTTGCCGTGCTTGGTGTAGATCGCAGCGGAGCCGCCCGAGCCGAGCGACAAGTATCGGGCGACCGCCTCATCGTCGAATGAAATCTTCACGGCGTACAGTCCGTACGATCCGATGTTTGCCGCATTGGGAATGCTTCCGCTCACTGTAAACTGTCCTCCGCCCGAGGCGGCAATCACAGTATCGACCTTCGCCGTGAAAATTCGGCCCGGGTAGGGATCCAGTACCACCTCTACATCGTTGCCCGGCTCGACGTTGGTGAGATAATTCTGCGGAAACACCGCGGCGAGAAAGATACTGGATGTGTCGATGTAGGTTCCTGCCGCCGATGCAGACGTGAGCATCGTTCCGGGCTGCACCTGCCAGTTTACAACGTAGCCGTCGCTCGGCGCCTTCATCTTGCATTGATCAAGATTGAAGAGAGCGTCGTCTAACTGCGCCTGCACAGCAGGAATGTTGCTTTGCGTTTGAAGAACGGACGCCTCCGCCTGCTGCACCGCTGCATCCGCTTCCGCACGGGTCTGTGTGGCCTCTGCCACTTTCAGCACGCTGATGGCGGCCGCGTCCGCACGCTGGGTACTCAGCGCTATCTTTTCCTGCGTCTTGGCGAGATCGTCCGATGCGTTTGCCTTGTTGAGGCTCGCTTTGGCATTTGCCCAAGCCGCCTTGGCCTGCTGGAGCGCCGCTTGTGCCTGATTGACCGCGTATTGGTACGGAGCTGGCTCGATTTCCAACAGCAAATCGCCCTTCTTTATCGGTTGATTGGCCTGCGCGTGCACGGCCATCACTTGTCCCTTCACATAAGGAACGAGTTGCGTCACGTACTGGCTGGTCACCAGCTTGCTGCTGATCGGAGCCGAAAGCGTCCACGCAACGACGATCCCACCCAACGCCAAGACGCCCGCGAGCAAAATTCCCGCAACGAGGGGGGCCGTCGGCTTGATCCGCAGTACCTTGAAAACAACGACAACGACTGCAGTGTAAATGATGATCAGGAGGGCGATCATGATCCGCTCTCCTTGCCGGGTGTGATCTTTCCTTCAGGAACTGGTGGCGGCGATGGCTCGGTAAGCCCCGACGCCGGCCGCGAAGTCGGGACCGTGAACGCCCAAATAAATGCGAGCGGCCAGAGCAAACCTCCCGTTGCAATTCCGATCCAACTCGTCGCGTTTATCGCCGACGCCTGGGGATGTCCCCACTTTCTCGCAAGCTGACCAGGCAACTGCCCGAGCTTAACGACGGCGATCACCGCCACTGCGATCAGAATGGCGAAAATTACAAAGGCAAATGCGTCCAGAGGGCCAAACGAGGAATCCATAGTTGACGCTCGTGTTCTTTAGTTGCTCAACTCACAACAGATCTGCATACAGGCGGCTAGCTCCTAGCTCCATCAGGTAACCGACATAAATAAGCGAGATAAGCAGATCACCGAGGGCGATAGCGGCAGCCGGAGATTGCCGTCGCAAGTTGCTTCCTAGGATCAGCGCCCCGAGAGCGACCTTCTCGATCACCGCGAAGATCATGAAGTGCACGCGAACGGCCGGTTCAAACGCCGCATAGATAAGCAAGAGCCCGATGCAACCGACGAGAAGTCCCCAATGACGCGCGAGCATCACGCTCGCGGCATCGGCTTGGGTCTCTCCGTAGATCAGCCGGAGAAGCTTCGTCGGCGCGACGAATTGGCCGAATGCAACCGCTGTGAAGGCACCTGTAACGATCAGGATTAGCTGGATATGATTGGAAATCATGCTACCCTCGAAATTAACGCCAAGCGGTTCGCCATGAGCGGCCCACTCTAATCCACACCTCGTTAGCGCCGTCGTTTGGGACACTCCATCCTTCGATCTTGAAAACGAGATCGTTTGAGTTTGCCGCAGGCGTTGCAAGGGCCGCCGGCAAAAAGCCAATCGCTGGCGCGAAAGCAACCAGCGTCGTACCCGCAACGAAAGCTCGGCGGTCGATGGTCATGCAGCTGCTCCTTCGTTGATTGCCCGGCGGCATGCCGCCAGCGGCGACGTTTTGAATCCGGCAGTATCACCCCAATGCATGGTAGCTTTATTGATCAACGAGGCCGTGGCCTTGGTGTCACCGGCGGCAACCGCCATTTCGTGCGCCTGCTCGAAGGCCCGCAGTGTCGGACGATTGGCAACGTTGACGAGCGCAAGTTCAAGGGCTCGGTGACAATCATTCCCGCTTCCGGCGTAAAATTCCGCGCCGTGGTCGGCGAATGCAAGCGGGTGCCGCTCAAGAACGGCCTCGAATCCAGATCGGGCAGCTTGCATCTGAGCATTGGCGTCTTTGCCCTGCACGGCCATGATGTCAGCGAGCCGCCAGTGCACTTCCGGATCACCGCTCGAAAGCGCCGATATGAGCACGGACTCCGCGTCGTCCGCGCGACCGCAAGACAAATAGATTTCGGCTAAGTGTACGCGCGCCTTCGTGTAGCTCGGTAATCGCTCCAGCGCTTTTTCGTACCATGCGGCGGCGCAGGTCACTTGAGGCTCTGGTACCAATTCGCCCCAAAGCACGCCAAGTTGAAAGCACACCCAAGCGACCGGGAACGGCGAAACATCGGAGTAGCTCCGGAGCGCGTGTTTGTAGGTGGCGTCGGCATCGCCGAATTCGCGCAAATCTGCCAGCAGTCCGCCCAACGCCACCTGGTCCTCGATCCCACCCGATTTCTTGGTGGTCTGGCGCCGCTCGCGCAGCACCCTGTCGAGGTCAGTCCCGCAGGCTTGATCGATACTCAACCGGAGACGGCTGACATCTGCCTCCGGTGCGCCGCGGATTTCCGCTTGTTCCAGATGGCGTCTGGCCTCGGCGAAACGATGCATCATCGATGCGACTTGCGCTTGAATAAGCGCCGTGCGTGCCGAGACGGCGTCGGTTTGTGAAAGTTGCTTGGCCAGAAACTCAAGGCGGTCGAGCGCAGTCAAATCGCCGGCAAACTGTGCTGAGAGCTGCTCATGTTCCACAACGGTTTCAGCTATGCCCTCCCGCATCGGGTCCTGGTAGAACCGGCTCCAGGACCGGCGGCGGGCGCTCTCCAAGTTGATAACGGCGATGTCGCCGTCAGTCGTCTGGAAGTATGTGTCGTCAAATTCGGCCGCCTTGGACATAGCGAGATCTCAAAACCTTGACTTGAGGCTTTCGAGACCGGTCTTAAACAGAGTCGCTACAATGGTCTTCGTGATAAGTGTACCCGGGCCGTTTGGCAAAAACTGCGACCGCCATTCGACGGAACTTCCGACACCTTTCGGCTTGACCTCCAGTATGCCCGTGTAATCCGAAGCCGGGATGCCTCCGATGTTGGTGTAGCGATAAGATCGGGTGGAGTTGTCGAGCGCATCTAAACGCTCGATGATTTGCTTGCCGTCAATAGTCTCTATGACACGCAGCTGACCAATTCCCGTCCCAATCAACTTGATGTTGGCAATCAAAGGGTGCCAGCTTCCGCCAAATTGCCCGATCAGTTCCCAAACTCTTTCAGGTGCAGCACCAAGCTCGACGCTTTCCGCCACACTTTGCAAATCGGTGTTCGGCCCAGCGAAGTACGGGAAGCTTTTCGTGCCGGGGTTCGTCGCCTTGGTTGTCCCGCCTTCCAGGAATTCGCGGTCGCGGTTCACCATCCACGTCAGTAGAACGTCGATGACATCGGCGTCGACCGTGCGCCCGCCACCAGTCTGATAGGGCTGTCCGTTGAGCGTGCTTTTCTCGATTTCGAGATGACTGGTATCGGTTATCGGCTTTGCGACATCAAACAGCATATAATCATCGAGAAACATATTGGCGTTGGCGGCCAGCGCTGACGGCGTCCAATCTTGCTTGCCGTCGCGCATGTCCCAGTTGGCCAAGCTGTCCTTCAAACGCTGGAGGAACAGCGGGCGCACCTTTTCGTCGATCGCGAACGGGGTCTGCTGATTCCAAAGATCCCGAAGGTCGTCGGCTCCCGCAACACCTTCGTTGTTAAGACGCATATTTGTTTGCTCAGGCCGGCCAACCCAATCAAGGCGCGGAGGTTCGTGTCCAACAAATGCAGCGGCGCGCGGCCTTGGTACCGTTTCGGCGATCACCGCGAACAGCGAGCCCTTGTCGGGATCAAGCACACGCCGCGTATCGAACTCGATGGCGATGCAGAGCACGTTATCGTTGAACAATAGATTTTGGAATTTCCTCATGCCTCCTCCGAATAGCCAGGCGAGGATAAATGGATCGGAGCGCATGCCAGCAAACACACGGAAGGCGCCATCCGGCGTCGATGCGCCTTTTTGGTCGTTGGTGATGAATTGAAGCGTCTGCCCACCGGGCAACGTACAGGTGCCGCGCTGAATCGGCTTTTGGCCCGCCGCCCCACGCTCAAGCGTGTCAAACCTGCAGGTAAAGCGTATTTCCGGGTCGTTGGTCTCGAATTTGGTAGCGTCGCCGACACCTATAACCTTGGCACGGCGAACGACGATCGAGTGATCGACCGCATTAGAGAAGATCGCGTCCGCTCCACAGGTCGGAAAGACGTTCGCTGCCAACACTGTTCTGGCGGGATTTTCCGGACTTGTGAACGCGAAGAGGTCGGTGAGATCGGACGACGGATCGCCGATCTGTCTCGGCCCATCGATATGATCCGACATAGCCTCGCTCCGTGATCGCTGAACTTACACCTTGCAATTCCGCCAGGGCGTATCGTGTGAGGTGGTCACGCCCTAAGCGGCAGCGAGTATTACGGCTTCTGAGGCAGTTGAGCTGCTGGCGGACCTCCGAACGGGGTTACTCGACCGGGTTCTTCGGGAATTGATTTCAAATATTCGACCAAGGCCCAGCGCTGATCATCGGTCAGTAGCGGGCCGATGACGCCGTCGCCGCGCGGACCATCCTGGAAAGAATGACCGGCGTTTGAGTTTCCGAGCAGCGTCGTATCCATCAGGAAAGTCCCCGAGGTCGCGGTGGTGTCGAGCCCGACCTTGACCGGATCGAAATCGCCGCCGAGGTAAAACTTTTTTGTGCGCTCAGCGGCCGGGATGAGCATTTCATAGAGGTTGGGCACCGACCCGTTGTGGATGAAAGGCCCCGTAGCCCAGACCCCGTCGCGCGGCGCCGCCTTATAGACGTGCTCCGCTGGCCGCGGGGAAGGCAGTTCACGATAGCCGTTTAGATCCAATTGTTGGGCTTCACTCAGGTTGAGTTTCCGAATCGCAACTTCTCGAGCCTCCACCCCAAGCACAGTGCTAAATATGAATGGCGGCAGCATCGGCTTGTCCCGGAACTCCGGAGGCAAGAATTTGCTCAAATCACCGGTAATTGCGAATGACCCGAGAGCTTCTTCCTGAGTTTTGTCGGTGCCTACGTATGTTTGCGGCACCACCCCGACCAAGATGAAACGCTTGCCGTACTTATTGGGTTCGGTCCACGTATAAGGCCACGCGTTGTGGCAGCCCGAGCAATTGGTAATAAATAGGGCCTTTCCCGCCTTGGCCTTTTCCCGATCGATCTTGCCAAACACGTCTTCTGGCCAGCTCGGCGGCGCCAAGCGTTCCAATTGGTGTTCGACTCGTTGAAGTTCCCATATCGCGCCGTTCGACTGGAATAGGCCTTCGGCCGGAGATTTAGAGGTCAGATCGACGGGCAGGAATACGCCCATCGTCTCGCCAAAATTTCGAGCAATCGGGTCCTGCGCGAAAGCGCTCCACTGCGCCCACAAACCTTGCGGCGTATTCCAAAGGAAGGGCGGCTTCACTGGCGCGATGCCCGCCTGCCAGTTCTGGGTAATTCCCGTCAACGTGCCTGTCGAGCGATCGACAATCATTGTGAGCGCATCGACGCGTCCGGGACCCCACGGGTGCGGAGTGAGCGAGGTTCGGGCCGAATACTCGTGCACCCGAGCTTTCTCGCTCTCAATGCGCTGGCGTAGCTTGTCCTTCGCATCCGCGGACGATGCTCCGAGCCGCGCTGCCAAACGGTCGAATTTCGCCGAGTCCGTGAGTGTCGCTTGAAGCGCGCCGTCCATACCTCGAGCCATCGCCTGGAAGTCGAAAGTCTGCGAAATTCCGCCTTCAATACGAATGACCTTACCCTTGTACTTCAGTTGCCCTTCGTGGCACCCCGCACAGGTCAAGCCAGCATAGTCGCCGGCCGGCCAGCCTTTGATCGGCGTCGCAACCACAGTCTTGCTGATGCCGATCGGCAACCCGTCCGGATTGTCCGGGTTCGCGGCCTCGGGGACCATGCCGTAGCGCGGGCTGTTCAGCCCGGACCGGAAAAGCTCTTGGCTGTCAGCGGCTTCCAGATTCAAAAAGATGTCATATGAAAGGACCGCCGAACCTTGCGAGAAATGATAGTACCATTCCCGATCGTCCTGCGACCAAGCCTGGTTGAGGTAGATGACGCTATTGGCAGATGACTGCGCCGGCGGCGTGGCTTGCTGCGACTGCGCGAACGTGGGCGAGCTCGCTACCGACAGATAAGCGCCAGCCGCAAGCAAACCGCGCCAAACTTTTTTAACTGGAGTCATCGATCATTACTCCCCAGAGTGCTGTCCGCCCCGAAGGGGCCCCGGCTGATTTGACTCAAAGTAAATCGCGCCAAAGCTGTGAGTCCATCGCCCAATCGACGATCCTCGTCAGTCATCGCGCCATCCGCGCTTCCCGCAGCTTTGCCTTAGCAGAGCAATTTTCAATACTGGACGCTATGCAAATACGGCAAATGTCGTGTCATGTCCCAGTGATCAATGATGATCGAAGGGTCTCAGAAGGCATCTCCCCGAAAAGCGTCCGATAATGTCCGGCGAAACGCCCAAGCTCGGTAAATCCGTACCGCGAGGCAATTTTCGAGATATTTGTAGCTGCAGGATCAGCGTGGGCGAGCTCTGTATGCATCAGGTTCAGTCGCCGCAGTCGCATATGCCGCAGTCGCATATATTGGCCGGGACTCATGCCGAGGTAATCAGCGCAGCACGTACGCAATGTGCGCTCTGACACACCGGTAGCCCTGCATAACTCCGGTATCGGCAGCTGCCGATCGAATTTTTCGGCCAACACTTTCTCAAGCCGATTCATAACGGTTGAACGTCCACGTCGCGCGGCCGTGTCACCGTGCATGACATCAGCCGTCAGGCAGCGGACTAGCACGTAAATGAAGTCGTGCTCGATGGCTCGGGCGACTTCCTTATGCGTGCAGGTTAGAGGATTGGTCTCGACAAGACGGCAAAGCCTGGCTTGCTGGCGTTTCAGTTCCGCTCTATCGGCATGCGAGGGCCTCAGGCTCTTAACGCCCTGTGGGGGTACGATTTCCGATCCAGTAAGAGCCTTGCTGGTGCAAGCGAAGAATTCCGGGTCGACCGATATATTGCCCCAAGTACCGGCGCCGTACGTACGTTGATGTATCCGCTCACCGGCGCCGTGAAATATTAAATCCCGCGAGGTTGTTTCGATCCCACCCCAGATCGAGGATTGCTGGAAACGCAACGGAAATCCAACATTTACCGACTTCGCCGGCAAGGTCGCATAAGCGATGCGAGGCAGGTTTTCCTCCACCGCAAAAAGCCTTAGGTGGGGGAGATGTACCGATGTCAGGCGCGCGGTAAACTTTCCAGGCCCGATGACGACTAAATTGATTGCCGCCTCGCGAAAACTCGTTTGGAAGTCGTCGCGCTCATAATAAATCGTCGTGCCGTTTGTCGGCATTCGCCGCGCCTACCAAACACCCTTGCTTCGGCAAGTCTTCGGTCAAGTTGTAGTCGACCGGATTTGCGATACTTAAGCACTCAATATTGGAAGAGCGCGGGCCGCCGCCTATGCAAATTCGGATGTTGATTAGATAATAAAACAGTCAATGCAGCCGTGATCGCTTCAGGGTCAATGAAGGCGACTCACCGAACAATGCCCGATATTCAACGGCAAAACGGCCGAGCTCCCAGAAGCCGTAGTCGGCGGCAACGCCGGTCACGGTCGATTTATCTGACGACGCAGAGGCGAGCGCTCGCCGCGCCAAATGCATTCTTCGCAGCCACAAATAGTGGATTGGGCCCATCCCAAGCTGCTCCTGACAGCAAGCACGAAGCGTCCGTTCGGACGCGCCGACAGCCTCACAAATTTCCGCCAGATAAACGGGAACGTTATCATGTGCCGCCTGAAATTCTTCGAACCGAGCCATGATGCGCGTGTTGCGTTGAGTGCGGACACGCTCCTCAATCTCATTATCATTAGCCAAGCACCTGATCATTGCGTGTACGAGTGCATTTTCTAGCGCCCGAGAAGTCTGCGGATTAGCGAGAATATCAGGCGCGGCCGCTGCAAGATGTCCCGCTGCCGCGTGCAGCTCTAATAGCCGCGACATATGAGTAGGGACCGGTCGGATCACCGTCGAGACTGACACCTGGACAACTGGGCGACCGATGAGAGCGACACCGGCGGCGGCGAGAGCCTCTGTTTTCAAAGACATGGAGCCCCATCGGCAGGCTGCCTTGGTCTGACGATACATCTCGTTGTGATCGTCGACGATGATCGCGCCCGGTGATACGTCTGCACCGCAGTGTCGATACTCGGGCTGATCCAAATCCGTCGAAAAACCAATCACCGACCGGTCGGGCGACACTGCGCCGTGAAAAACCCGCGCCAGAGATTCCTTGCCGCGTTGCATCCAAAGCGACTCGAACGTGACCTTGGTCAATTCGGCGCGAAAATCGCCTTTTTCAGTAGGTAGAAATTCCAATTGCGCGCCGCGCACGGCCGCTTGATACGGAGAGGGATCGGTAAAGTTGAGAATTGCACTCGACGCCATAATCTCAGCCCCCTGAGATGCGCATTACCAAATGTCAAAACTACGCTAAAATCCGTGACCGTTATACGACGAGCCAAATAACAACGCGTCAAACGAATTGTTCGTGTTGTACCCCAATTGGCGCTCGATTTTAACCCAAGTTCAAACCACGCAACGCCAACCAGCGCGCGAAAGCTGCGATCTCCGTTACCGATTCATGCCCGATGTGAATTGGTTAGGGGGCGAAGTGTGCACGCTATTTCCGGTGCAAAACGGCGCCGAACCGCAGCGTCTGCAAGCAGCATTAGCCGTATTTGCATAGCGCGCCGGACGTTCATCGTCCTATTTTCGAAATTGTGATGTGCCGTAACTTGCTTCGCTCGGCAGGCTTCATGCCATGTCCCGCGACAACAACAGGACCGCTACCGATGCTGAAGAAATTGACTTTGATCTTGGCTTGCGGCGTTCTAGGTTCGCTATTTGCGTCTAGCATTCAGGCTTTGCCGGTCTCGTCTGTGCCAGCACAGATGGCAGCGCCCGCCGTCACGATGGTACGCGATTTCTGTGGTCTTGGCTTTCACCGGGGCCCCTACGGCTACTGCGTTCGCAACGGCGTATATTATGGATTCCCGCCGCCGCCGCCGCCCGTGATCGTGGGTGTGCCGCGTGTGTGCCCGTGGGGTTTCTACATGGGTCCGTACGGCCGGTGCTACCAATACTGAATTGAGCGCGGCACACCGGCGTATTTCTGCATAACCTCGCCGCGTGACAGGTACGTTCTGTGAAGCGCCAAGTACGTCGACCCCTCGTTCACCGGCGTCCCCTGACGCGCGCATTACGGAGCATTCAAATGATGATTCCCGTCATGACATTGGCAATAGTCACGCAGCTGACTGTTACGATCGCGGATGGCGTTCCCAGCTTCAATCTGCGGCCTGTCTGTCGCGGCATTGCCCAGCAGGGCGGCTTCGATCTGGAACCAAACCAGAGCGTTCAACATGATTTTAGCAGCTGTCTCAAAAGTGAAATGGCCATTCGACGTCAGCTCGTAAAACAATGGGCGACCTTCAAAGCTTCGAATAAGGCAAATTGCATCGGAGAATTTAGTGCGGGTGGACTCCCAAGCTACACAGGACTGTTCTCGTGCCTTGAGATGGCCAAGGCTGCGAGCCAGTTAGGCCAGTAAGCGGCAAAAAGGACCATTATCATGGACGACATCATCACGATCGACATCAAGGAGACGGAAGAGATACTCACCAACGAAGTCAGCGACGAGGCTCTGGAAGCTGCCGCCTCGGAGTTGCTGTACACCTTCACTGCCTCTGTTCAGATTCTTAACTGTCAGCTCTGTTGAAGGGCACCGAAGGCGCAAACGTGCGCAAAGATGGCGAGGCGGTAGCCATCGCCGTCCGGTTACCTTTTGACGGCTTGATGATCCCAGCCGCGGTTCTTGTATTATTCGCCGGTTGCGGCTTTAGGTGACAGCTGGAGATTTGTCTCAGTAATCGCGCAAAGCCGAGGTTATTCTCTTGACGATGGACCGACGTGCGCAAAAAGGAAACGCACCAATGTCAAAACGGTTCGCTTTCAAATTGGTTTGCAGCGTAGTGGGGTCGCTATTTTCGTTCACCGTCCAAGCCTTCCCGATCTCGTCACTAGAGGTGGGAGGAACAGCGCCCAACATCACTGTGGTGCGTGACTTTTGTGGGCTCGGCTTTCACCGCAGCACCCACGGGCACTGCATCCCGAACGACGCGTCCCCTCTGTATCCACCGCCGGCACCTGCGCCGGACGCGAGCGTGCTATCCGCATGTCCGGCCGGCTACTACCACGTCTTTCCGTACAGCGGCTGCATTGCACGTGCGTGCACCTTTGGCTACTACCTTGGCCCAGACGGGCAATGTTTTCCGCACTGGCATCCCGGCATCTAACAACCCTGACACCGTGGCTATGCCTCCCGCTGAATGCGGCAATCTCTAAAAATAACGTGTCAGCAATCCGATGAAGGCTCCGCGACTGCACAAGACCTTGATGGCTACGATTGTCTTCTTCATCGCGGCAATAGCGATGTTGACGATACGTTCATTCCAATATGATCCAGACCCGAGTGGTGACAGGAATTTTATGACTCGAGCGCAGCAAAAATCTGTTCCCGGGATAAAGGTAAGTGCGAGTGCGCTTGGAGCAGAAGAGAGTGAACGCAGCTTCGGAGAAAATCTAGCGAACTATAACATCCAGCCCGTCTGGCTCTCGATTGAGAACGATACAGACGATCAACTCGTCTATCTCCCGATTGCAATGGACCCCGAATATTATTCACCTTATGAAGTATCCTACAGATTTCACGGCGCATTTTCTGTCGCCGCTAACCGCGCGCGGGATCAATTCTTTCTTGACCGACAGATTGCAAACATCCTGCCGCCTCACTCTCAAACGACGGGCTTTATGTACGGAGCCCTCGATGCCGGCGTAAAATATGCGCATATCCTAATTGCCGGAAATGGCCGTCAAGAAATATTCGACTTTGTACTGCCGGTGCCGGGACCTGCATTTGTTGGCACCAGCGTTCGCGCCGACAGTATCTATCCCGGCCAGAAGATTGAGGATCTTGATCTCGATACGTTGAGAATCAAGCTCTCAAAGTCTCCCTGCTGCACGACAAACGCCAGCGAGACGCGCGACGGTGATCCCCTTAATCTCGTCGTGGTAGAAAGCCAAAGTTACCAGATCGCGCCATTTGTCGCTCGCGATTGGCATCTCACTCGTAAGCTCGATCTCTCAAGTATGATTGAGACCGCCCGCGTTTTCATATTTCGAGACGAGTATCTGACCTCGCCTGTCAGTCCGCTCTATACGTTTGGTCGCCGAGAGGATGTGGCATTGCAGAAAGCCCGCTCGACAATTAATGAGCGAATTCACACAAGATTGTGGCTTACGCCATACATGTTCGAGTCACGTCGGGTGTGGATCGGTCAAGTAAGCCGAGATATCGGCGTTCGCCTGACAGATCGGACGTGGAACTTGACCACCCACAAGATCGGCCCGGATGTAGATTTTGACCGCGACTATCTTCTGCAGGATCTTTTGATGTCCGGAATGGTCGAACGATACGGGTTCGTTGACGGCGTACGCGCAGCTCCTGTATCGGCTCCTCGAACGAACCTCACGGGCGATTCCTACTACACCGACGGTCTGCGCGTCGTCGTGTTTCTGTCTGGTAAGACGACCCCGTTGGGGGAAGTGAAAAGGCTGCCTTGGGAATCGCCGCTGGCGCCGAGTTCAAGAGGCACGGTAATCACGATCGAACCAATACAGCTAATCGAATGCGAAGATACGCTTCCAATCATTTTTCATGCTGATCACTGGCCAGCCCTTCTTCTTCTTCGCCTCCTCGTAAAAGGCTTGGGGGAAATGTGCCGACCTTGGTTTCTGGCAAGCCTTGCGCCGGACCGTAAGCGTATTCGCGCTGCGCGTCGTCGTGCAGCACAAGCATCATGAGCCATGCACCGTCACCGGCCCCGTATATTCCAGCATCTGCCGGTCACCCGCCGAGTTGCCGAAGGCCGCATGCGGGCGCGGCCAATTTGCAGGTGAATGCCTTGCAGCTTCCCCGCATTGTCATTGTCAAGCAAGAGTTTTGGGTCTTTCGTGAGGATTGGCCTGCCACCCTGGTCGTAGCCATATGTCGTGCCGCCCGCGCTGCCGACCACCTTTTCGGCGGGATGCCGTAGACGCGCTCAGAGTATTGCCGCACAAAATCCTGGCCGCCCCCTGTCACGATGGAGGTCTTGTAGCCGTTGGCGCGGAGATAACGCATCACCTCCTGCATCGGCTGGTACGTGATTTGAAATGATACTTTGCGCGGCTGTCTTGCAGAGTCAGCCAAAAATACTCGCATATCATTCTTTTTGCCGATTCCGCATAGCCATTGGTCGCAAATCTGTTGTTGAGTTTAACTGATAATTGAGCCGCCCGAGCCGTCTATAGCCGGCTTAGTTTGCGAGCACCTAACGTCTTTCGAATAATCATGGGAGGTATCGGATCGTGAAAGACATCATCCAAAAAATGGGAGTAGGCGCACTGGCGCTTACTGCCATCGCTATGGTGGCAGCGAGCCCGGCTTATGCCCAACAGAGACCCAACATCGTCATGTTGATGACCGACGATACCGGCTGGAACGATTTCGGAGCCTATGGCGGCGGCGCGAATTTCGGCCATCCGACCCCGAACATCGACCGCGTCGCCAGGGAAGGAGCCGTGTTCACGAGTTGGTATGGTCAGGCAAGCTGTACGGCCGGCCGCGCCTCTTTCATTACGGGACGCATCCCCATCCGTTCGGCACTCTCGGTGGTGGTCGTGCCTGGCGACGAGAATGGTCTGACGAAGTCCACGCCGACAATCGCCGAGTTCTTCCAGAAGAACGGCTATGGCACCTACTTTTCAGGCAAGTGGCATCTGGGCGATCAGCCCAAGTTCTATCCGATCGAACATGGCTTCGATGAGATGAAGGAGTTTGCCGCCTACTATCCGGGTGTCTACACGTATGACGACACGGATAATTTCGCCCACCCGTGGTTCCCGAAATTCAACGCCGCTTATTGGGACGAATATCAAAAGATCGTCAATTTGTACGAGTGGGAAGGCACAGCGGGCAAACCCGCGGTCAAGGTTGCCCGCATCGACTATGATTATCTGCATGAGTTCGATGTTCGACAGGCTGATTCAGCAGTCGGTTACATCAAGCAGCACGCCAAAGACGGCAAGCCTTTCTTCATGGATGTGAATTTCATGAAGATGCACAATCCGAACATTCCGGCTAAGGAGTTTCTTGGAAAATCACACCTCGGCAACTACTCCGATGCCATGATGGAACTTGATTCCAACATCGGCAAGATCATGGACGAAATCCGGGCCGACGCTCCCAACACCATTGTCATCATCACCGCCGACAATGGCGCGTGGCAGGATGCATGGCCGGATGGAGGTACGGTTCCATTTCGCGGCGAGAAAGGTTCGCCGTTCGAGGGCGGCTTCCGTGTACCGGGCATCATGTGGGCGCCCGGCAAGATTCCGGCAGGCGCACGCTACGGCGAGATGATGTCGCATATCGATTGCTGGGCAACGCTGGCGACGATGGTCGGACTCACTCCGCCGCCCCACGGCGCTTGGGTCGATAACGACGGCAAGCCGATCTATTTCGACAGCATCGACAATAGCGCTTACATCATGGGTAAGGCGAAACACTCTGCGCGCGCCTCGTGGATCTATACTGACGGTGAAAGTTTCGCTGGCGCTCGCGCCGACATCGGCGATGATCCTCAGAATCCCGACCTCCATATCGCCTGGAAATACCTCTATACAGCCAAGGACACTTGGCTCGGTCCTAAGCAGGATCTCGGCGCCATCGGCTCGACCTATAATCTCACCATGGACCCATATGAGAAGTACGACATGACGTTCAATGGTGCGGTGAGCTCGCGGATGCCGACCACTTCGCCCGGACGCTATGCCGGCTATGACAATGGCTGGGTGCTTTCGTTGATTACTCTGCCGATGATGGAGTTTGATAAATCCGTCGTGGATTTTCCGAACATCAAGCGGTTTCCCGGCGGGGCATCGAACGATATAGTTCCAAATCTTCAGGACCCAGCAAACCCGTTGCCTTTGATGGATATCCACAAAGTCGTGAGGACCATCGGCGCTGCCGACTAGTTGGTTAGCTTCATTATGAAACACGCGGGCCGTCTTTCATAAGGCGGCCCGTTTTTCTAACGTCCGAAGGCCTACCGAACGTCAAATTCTATGCTGGTTGACTAAGGGCGGATCGCAAGCTTCCTGCGGCGCCACGCTGGTTGAGAATTACGCGAAAATTCAATCACAGTCTGCGCTTATTGGTACCTCCTCGACCGGGTGGCGGAAAAACAGTCTGTCGGCGGGGACCACTCGACAATTGCCCATTTCGAGGAGACGACCGTACGGCGGTCTTTGTGTATTGCGCGGACTATTTTGTAGCGTTTGCTCGTCAATCGAAATAACAGCGTCGAGACGTCTGCGATTTGCTCGTGATCAGAAGGAGAGCGGACGGACCTGCGCTTCGCTGAAGTGATGCGTTTGAACACAAAGGGAGAGGCAAAGACGAGGCATTCAGCATTCCACAATATCAGACGAAAATCTACGGCACTCGTTTGCTCACGGTGGTTCCAATCACCTTTCCCCATTTGCTAACTTCACCGGCTATGTACATTTTCAGATCAATGAGCGTCATTGGTACTGGCAAGCCGCCGAGTTCTACAATTCGCGCTTCTGTCGTAGGATCGGAGAGAGCTGCATTAATTTCCTGATTGAGCGCATAGATAATCTCTGTTGGAGTACCCCGCGGCGCCCCCAATGCCCACCAGGCGTTTGCCTCAAAGCCCGGCACGAACCTATTAAGGGTCGGGACGTCTGGTAGCAGGTCCGAGGGTGTTGTCGAGGTCACCGCCAGCGGACGCAGAGTCCCCGCTCGGATATGCGGAAGTGAGCTGATTATGTTACCGAACATCATCTGTACTCGTCCATCGAGCAGGTCAACGATTGCGGCCGGTGCTCCGCTGTATGGCACCTGAACCAGGTTGACGCCGGTCATCATTTTGAGAAGTTCGCCTGCCAAGTGGCCCGTCGTTCCGATGCCTTCCGAGGCCACATTGATCTTGCCCGGATTGGCCTCAGCGTAAGCAATGAACTCGGGAACGGTCTTAGCGATAGACAACGGGTTGACCACCATCACATTGGTTATGCGGACAATACCGCCGACAAGCTCGATATCGCGAACGAAATCGAAGTTAGGATCATTGTAAAGCGTCGCGTTAATCGCATTAGCCGAACTAAGACTTAGCAGTGTGTATCCGTCGGGCGCCGCCCGCGCGACTGTGCCAGCGGCGATATTGCTACTCGCGCCCAGAATGTTTTGGACGAAAAACGATTGGCCGAGTCGAGCCGAAAGTCGTTCAGCAAGCAGGCGCATAAGAATATCCACAGCACCACCCGCTGGAAAGCCGACAATGAGATGCACGGGTCGTGCGGGAAACGCTTGCGCGATTGCAACAGGCGATAGGGCGGGAAAAGCCGCGACAGCTCCTGCCAAGCAGACAAATCGGCGTGATAATCCCACTCTGATGTCCTTACTATGCCTGCCCGTGTTCGTACGATAACGTACATTACCTTCGATCATCGACAGATGCTCTCTTCCATCCCGACGTGCTGACGCATATCAGCCCCACGAACTCGGCTCAGCAGGCCGCGCAGTTGATCGGCCAAGGCCAAACACTGTAGTCCTACGAGACAAATATGAACGAACGACGGCTTGACGCGCACAACATGCCGCCGGAAGAAGCGATCCCTGCCGGTCACGAGACCATACTCAATCGCGCACGCCGGAATGCGATGCCGTGGAGTGGGCGCCGTCCACAGCATCAAACGCGACTGTGCGGCGAACCTCGTTAAGAGCCAAGCGGCGTCAGCGCGTTGCGTAGCTGTTCGCTCGAGATCATCATAAGTCCCGTGAATGGCTGGCTGAGTTCAAGGATCAGGAAGATCGAGGCTGATGCCGACAGCGCGAACACGCTCAAGGCACCGATGGTCGTTGCGTTGTTATCGGCGAACAGACTGAAGCTCGCGAATATTATGGCGAACCAGGAAATCAGAACCACAAGGAAGGGCATCGGGATCTTCCTCCCGGACTCGGCGAACAGCGGCAACCGCGTTTTTGCCAGCTCCTGGGCAATATTTATGACCCACGCCTGGAGAGAGCGTTGCGGGTCGTTGCGCGGCGACAATTTCAGAATCTCATCGAAAAAGGACAGGCCCGCGGCGGTCGCCTCTAACGGCTTTTCCTTTCCGGCGGCTGAACCGTTCTCGTGCCAAATCCGATCGGCCACAGCGGGGACCGCGCGCCGCAACTGATTGCGTGCCAGATGGGTCTCCGGTCCGTATTGGGCCAGAGCGTGATCGAGCGCGACGATATTGGCAGTCAACTGCTGGATTTGGCTGCCCAGTGTTTGATAAGTGCTATTTGCCGAAGCGATCAGCAATCCGAGCAACACCCAGAAATGCTCCGCCCAAGACGTTTGCAAATGCAATCACGGACATCGACAGAGGACCCACAGCTCACCTTCCAGTTTTTACGCGAGCCCACCATGGCAGTGCGAGTCGCCACTCAATTTCAGGGGAATTCATCGAGGACCGAGATAGCGGGCGGTCGTTTGCCCCCACCAATCGCTGTGTACCGCGTCGAGAATAGCCACATTGAGCACTTTCCTGAGCGGGCTGTTGCTCGACAGAACAAATGCATACTCTTCCGATCCGAATGTCGTATCGAGTAGCTCAACCGAAGATGAAAAACCTTGCTGGACGATCCATGCGAGCAATGGTTTGTCATAGACGAACGCGTCAAGTGAATGCGTCCGCAGCGCTTTGAGGCCATCCTGGGCGGTCGCAAATTTTCGGTACGGTATTCGCAGACGGGAGAGCGCCTCTTCGGTCGAGGTTCCTGTCACCGCTCCAACTCGAGCAGCCGACAAATCGCTCACCCCGTGCACCTCTCCCTGAAGGTGCTTTATCGTCAGTACTGACGTGATGCTGGCCGTGAAAACCGCAATGGTGACGATTGATGCAATCATCCAGACAATGGCCACGATACGTCCGGACAACGTCTGCGGACTTAAATTTCCGGTGTGACGTTGAGTCATGGCTACGGCCGACCACCAGACGCCTGCACTGAGTCCCTTGATGACGCTGCCGCCGAAGTCCTCGTTGTGTCGCCTCTCGAAGAGCCAAACGAGAAGACCCACCATTAGCGCCAAACCAACCAGGGCCATGATGGCCTGAACAAAACCGAACGATGTAACAGTCCGGATTATAGGTTGCCAACTTGGCTCCCCGCCAATCGGGACGGCAATCCCGAGTCCCGTGGCGTAGAAGGGCTGCGTGAAATCTAGAATTCGTGCGCGCTCAGCGGTCACAGTTATGGCCGCGACGGCGACATCGAACTTTCCTGCCACAACGCCATCAATCAGGGCTGGTACATTCCCCTCCTCGCTGAACCGATAGCGCAGCTGCAATTCGTCGGCGACCCGACGCCAGAGATCAATGCTGATGCCCTGCCAATTGCCGTCGGCGGACTTCATTGCAAAGGGCGGCGCTTCCTTCGTCCCAATCATCAATTCTGGTTGCGACGAATTTGCGGAATTTACATCTTGCGTTTGTGCCCGGCACGATCCCGCGGAAATCATCAATGCGCCAACTAAGGCAGCGACGATCGGTGATATGCGCTTCCAGTCGTTTTTCATCTCGACCACGTCCAGCTTTAGCGGACGCCGGTAATTCTATCAAATCCCACTATTCCACGATTAGTGCCGCTGCGCGTTCATGCGTCCGCTAGCCACAAATGTCCGGCAATAAAGCGCGCCGCCAACGCGAGCGGCGCGCGTGGATCAGTATCAAACTCAGTAGCAGGGGGGATAAGGATAATAACCACAGGCGTGCGGAGCATGATATGGCGCCACCGCCACTCCGTAAGCCGCCGCCCCCGCCGCTGCCCCATAGTAGGCGCGTCGATGCGCGCGCCGGTGCACGCCAGCGACGCTCACGGGCGTGAGCGGCCGTCCAACCCGAGCATCCGCTCTATCGAGAGACAAAGAAAATGATTTTGCTGGTGACCACTGCACCGAGAAAGGAGCGGCGCACAATGCAGTAGCGCACAGCATGACACTGAGTTGCTTTTTCATGATCTTATTCCCGTATCTCTGGTTTTAAAAAAAAGCAGTTACAGACCTCCCGATTGGGAGCGTGAAACTATCGTGAGTAAAGCGTCATACCGGCGACGCCCAGCGCCAGATTAACCCCGGCTTGGCCTTCGACCGAGAGCGGCTGGAGTGCGACGGATCGATGCGAGCCGCCGATAAGGACATTGGCATTCGCGCCGAGCCCCACGGAAACGCTACCGCTCGCGCCGACGTAATGGCCGGCAAGTGCTCCGTGATGCACGCCGTTGGTCGGTGCAAGCACAGCCCAAACCATGGCGCCGCCGGCTCTGACACCGAGATCGAGACCCAACCGGTTGATGTGTCCGGAATAGGCTTCCGGAGGCCCGCCAGCGTCCGGTGTAAATCGGCAAGCCAGCTTTTGATGCGAGCCAACGATCAAACCAAGACTCGCCGACGTCCTACAGGTTAGCACGCCTGCTTTGGTTGAGTTTGCCTGTTGCGCGGCAAGTGGTGTGCTAAGAACTGCAACCAAGGCGGCTGTACCGAGCACGCAGCCAAGTTTCAACATGAGAGTCTCCCTCTGAGGAATGAGTTTAGGAAAAAAGCGGGCGCCCGTGAGAAAGCGCTCGCCAAGCGGCGTCAGTCGGGTGCCTGTCTTACTGGCAATAGTCCCAATAGCCTTGCGACTGCGATGGATCGACCCAGTACCAGCACAGGCCCGGTGCCGGAACCGGGGGAATTACGCTTACTGCAATCATGGTACCCAGCACCACGCCGCCGACGACAGTACCGAAGTAAGGCCGCCGCACCCACGGACGGACTACGCCGACGCCGACCCCAACATGAACATTTCGGTTGACGTGGACGTTGCGATTGACATTGACGTTGTGGTTCACATTGACGTTCCGATTGACGTTGTGATTAACGTTCACGTTCCTGTTGGCATTTACGTTTCTGTTCGCGTGGACGTTGCCGTGCGCGCCCGCCGTTCTGCCACCGCGACCCCCTGTTTGGGCAGCGGCGAAATCCGACGTAGAAATCGCGATGACAGCAGCAATCGCGGTCATCACCAAACAATTACGACGCATTATCTTCCTCCGATATGTTCACACACTGCGGCTTCGATGACTTCCGCCGCTCAACAGCAGATCGCGCCGTTTGATGCCAGGGCTGTTTGACGTGATGCCGTCCTCAGATTTTTCTACTCGGTCAATACACACGGCGCGCTCCTTGTTCGGCTGCCGCATTTCAAAAGAAGCGCCATCAATTATTGTTCGATTGTTCAGTCAGCTTCTTCATAGCCTGCTCCACCGAGAAACTGCCCGGCGGCTGGCGCGGCGGAAATTGTTGGAACGTTGCCACGTGCTGCCCCACGATCGACACAGCCGGGGCGAGCAGGAACACGTGCTCGACGTACCACCTGTCATATCCCCCCGCTTCGTGCTCAGCCCGTTCGAACGGATCGGTGCGCAGATTAAAAATCTTTGGCGCGCGCAACGGGATTAGCGGCTGCTGCCAAACTTCCAGACCGTGCGCTTGCTGCTCCATGAATACGATCTTCCATTGATCATATCGCAGTCCCGCTAGATCGCCGTCGTCGGTCCAATAGAAAAACTCTCGACGCTTGGACGGGCCTTTGCCCGCGAGCAGATCGGTCCCGTCGTAGCCATCGAGGTGAACAGTGAATCCCGCGTAACCTTGCAGGAGCTTGTTCGCGATGTCCGGGATACCGGCAGCAGCGGTCAGCGTAGGGATCCAGTCCTCTGCCGAGAAAATATCGTTGATTTCGGTGCCCGGCTTTACTGTCCCAGGCCATCGGACCATTGCAGGAACGCGATAGCTGCCTTCCCAATTGGTGTTCTTTTCGCTGCGGAACGGCGTCGTACCGCCGTCCGGCCAGGAAAATGTCTCGGCGCCGTTGTCGGTCGTATAGATGACGATTGTGTTGTTGGCGATGCCGAGATCGTCGAGCTTCTTCAGGAGCTGGCCGACTTGTCCGTCGTGCTCCACCATGCCGTCCGGATAGATTCCAAGTCCGGTTTTGCCTTCCGACTCTGCTTTGAGCCTGGTCCAAATGTGCATACGACTTGGATTGAACCACACGAAAAACGGTTTCTGGTCGCGGTGAGCGCGATCGATGAAGTCGAGCGAGGCACCGAGGAATTCCTCGTCGACTGTCTCCATACGTTTTTTGGTCAGCGGGCCGGTGTCCTCGCACGCCTGCTTGCCCCATTTGCCGAAGCGTGGATCTTCGCCAGGGGTTTCAGCGGCGGTCGCTTTGCACTTCAAAACTCCCCGCGGGCCAAAGCGGGCCTTGAACTCTGGGTTTTTCGGATAATCCGAACTCTCCGGTTCGTCCTCGGCGTTCAGGTGATAGAGGTTTCCAAAGAACTCGTCGAAGCCGTGTACCGTCGGCAGAAATTCATTGCGATCTCCGAGATGATTCTTGCCGAATTGTCCGGTCGCGTATCCGGCCGGCTTGAGCAGATCGGCAAGCGTCGGATCTTTTTCCGACAAGCCTTCTTTTGCTCCAGGCAAACCGACTTTCAACAGACCGGTCCGCATCGGGCTCTGTCCGGTGATGAACGCGGCTCGGCCGGCCGTGCAAGACTGCTGGCCGTAATAGTCGGTGAATATCGCACCTTCTTTGGCGATGCGATCGATGTTAGGCGTCCTGTAGCCCATCATGCCGCGATTGTAGGCGCTGATGTTCCAGTAGCCGATGTCATCAGCCATGATGACGAGGATGTTTGGCGTTTGTCCGGCTGGCGGCGTCCGTGCCGGTAGCTGCGCTTGCGCAGGGGTCGCCACAGCAGCGCCCAACAACGCCGATGCAGCCACCAACGACGTGCCGCTCAACAAAAGATCGCGCCGCTTGAGGCCCTCGCCGTTTTGCGTGGCACCGGTGTCGGACATACCGGGCTTTCTGTCGTTTCTCATGACGCTCTCTCTTTCTGTTTATTTCTGGCGATGGACTTTACGCCGGCCCGGTGAAGCCCGGGCGAACGGCAGCCTCAATAAGCAGGACGCAGCTGGAGTCCTGAGGCACCGAGCACGACATCGACGGCAACGGAGCCTTCCACCGAAACCGGTTGTAGCGCGATCGAGCGCCCAGAGCCGCCGACCAGGACATTGGTTCCGACGCCCACACCGAGGGCGATATCACCACTGGCTCCAATATATTCGCCGGACAGCGAGCCTGCGGGTATCCCAACGGTCGGTGCGAACACGGCCCAGGCGAGCGCGCCTCCTGCACTGATGCCGATGTCGATTCCGACCGTGTTGAGGGCGCCTTGATAGGCCTCCGGTGGAAGCGGCGCGCTCTGCACGAATCGGCATTCCATCGATTGATGTCCCGCAATGATGAAGCCGATGCTTGGATTAAGCCTGCACGTCAACATGCCGGTCTGTGTCCACGACGGCGGTGTCTGGGCGATAGCGGGCACCGACAGCATCGCAATCAGCGTCTGCGCCGCCAAGAGTGAGTAGCGTCTCAACATGAAATTCCCTTTCAGATTGTTTGGTCGCGGCCCCAGTGCGTACGAACTTATCCAAATGCGAAAATTCGCTTCCAGTCAGCCTTCATGTCGACTACGACCCATTTGTTTGTCGCTGCAGCGTCCAGAGCTTTGTCGAGGCGACCGAAAGACGTATTTCGATCGTAGGCGTATTCGCGTTCCGCATCTGTGTGGTGGACAATCAGGCCAAGGCGTGCGCCACTACCGGCCATTGTTGTCCATTGCAGCATTTCGAGATCGCCATCGGAATTGCCGAAGGCCGCGATCGGGCGGCGGCCGATATACTCATTGATGCCGACTGGCTTGCCGGGCCCGTCATCGACGAAATTCAATTCCGGCAAACGGAAAAGCTCCGGCTGGCCGTCGCGCATCTTGAATTTAGTTTTGATCGACGAACCCACGACCTGCTCCGGCGGCACACCATAAACCCGCTCGGTCCATGGCCGCATGAACTCGACGCCGCCGCCCGAGACGATGAAGGTCTTGAAGCCACTGGCGCGCAGATAGGCGAGCAACTCGATCATCGGCTGGTACGCGAGCTCGGTGTATGGGCGCTTGAACCGCTGGTCGCGTGCGGTGGTGAGCCAATCGGTGACGATCTTCTGGAATTCCTCCGTGGTCATGCCGGCATGGGTCGCCATGCCCAGTTCCACCAAGCCGTGCTCGCCAGCTTCGACGAGGGTCTTCATGTCCCCTTCAAGCACCGCCTTAAAAGGCTGCTTGTCGGTCCATTCCGGATGTAGCGGCGCCATGGCTTTTACGCGGTTGAGGATGAAGGCCATCTGGGTGTACATCGGATGCTCTACCCATAGCGTGCCGTCGTTGTCGAACGTCGCGATGCGCTCGGCGGGCGGCACGAAATCCGGGCCGCCTTGCTGCGTGACGCGGGCGACGAAGTCGGCGATGGCCTTTTTGCTGGCTCCATCGTTCCACGATGGGAGTGGATCGGTCTGCGCTTGTGCCCGTTCGATCTCAGGAAGCGCCGGCACAAAGAGCGCTGAAAGCGCCGCCACCGTGAGCAACGCGCGGCGGCTGACGCCAAAGGATGAGCTGCTTGATGACATCATTATCTCTCTCAAGCTTTGTGTGCCCAACGAAAACGTACCCGCACGAACAAGCGGGCGTCCATGGAGACGAGCGCCCGCCGTCGTACGGCCAGTTTATTGCCCCTCGTGGAATTTCATCATCGCCTCGATCTTCTCCTTAATAGAGGCGAGGTTGAAGGAAGCAGCCGCCTGCATCGGCGGGTAGTCGATCAACGATTGTGCCGCCGCTCCCACGGTCTGCTGCACTTGCACGAAGCGCCAAAACTCGCGCGCCATGAAGTCGTTCATGTAGCCACCGCCCAGGTCGTTGAGTGTCTCGCCGCGGATCGACGGCGTCCGCTCGAACGGATCCTGGCGCAGGTTGACGATCGTCGGCATGTCGGTCGTCACCTTCTCGCCCGGCCAGCCGAAAGGCTGCTGGTAGAATTGGAACTTGAAGTCGTCGATGCGGATGGCGCCCAGTTGCGACTCGCCAAAGTAGAACAGCTCGTGCCGCGCCGACGGCCCTTTGCCGGTCAACAAGTCCATCTGGTTATAGCCATCCAGGTGGTTCTTGTAGGTCTGACCGTTGATCTGCACGCCTGTCAGCAACTGCTGGACGATGTTCGGATTGCCCGCCGCCGCAACCAGCGTTGGCAACCAGTCGAGACCCGAAAACATGCCGTTTTCCACCGAACCCGGCTTGATCTTGCCCGGCCAGCGGATGATCGCCGGGACGCGGAAGCCACCTTCGTACACCGTGCCCTTGGTGGCACGGAACGGCGTCATGCCGCCGTCGGGCCAGGTAAAGACTTCAGCGCCGTTGTCGGTGGTGAAGATCACGATGGTGTTGTCGGTGACGCCCATGTCGTCGAGGTGCTTGAGCAGATCGCCGATATCGTCGTCCATCTGCGCCATGCCGGATTCCTCCAGGCCGAAATTGCTCTTGTAGTTCATCTTCGCCTGATACTTCTGCGACAGATAGGTGAAGACGTGCATGCGTGTGGTGTTGTGCCAGATGAAGAATGGCTTGCCGGCCTGTTTGGCGCGATCCATGAAGCCCTTGCTCTGCTCGACCAACACTTCGTCGAACGTCTCCATGTCGTATTTGGCGTCAAGGCCTTTCTGCCACATCTGGTGATCGGCGCTCATATCCTTGAACGGCTTGAGCGGACCCTCGTCGACGATGCGTTGCTTGCCGACCTTGCCCCAGCGCGGCATCACGGTCGGATCGTCCACGTCGGTCGCGTAGGAATGCACGAGGTTGCGCGGGCCAGTTTTGTCGATCC
Source organism: uncultured Alphaproteobacteria bacterium (assembly GCA_963807565.1). GTDB lineage: Bacteria > Pseudomonadota > Alphaproteobacteria > Rhizobiales > Xanthobacteraceae > BOG-931. The sequence continues at coordinate 146,366 of CAWECH010000020.1, forward strand.
AATCCTGCGGATAGTCGAACCAGTACGGATCGGACATCGCGTCGAGGTGGTACAGGTAGCCGAAGAATTCGTCGAAGCCGTGTAGTGTGGGAAGATACTTGTTCAAGTCACCGAGATGGTTCTTGCCGAACTGTCCGGTCGCGTAACCCATCGATTTCAACAACAGCGCTGTTGTTACCGACTGGTCAGGCATGCCGACGTCGGCACCCGCCTGGCCGACCGTTGTCAGGCCAGTGCGTAGCGGGATCTGTCCGGTGATGAAGTTGGCGCGGCCGGCGGTGCAGCTCGCCTCCGCATAATAATCGGTAAAACGCATGCCGTCGGCGGCAAGCTTGTCGAGGTTCGGCGTTTTGCCGGACATGATGCCCTGGTGATAAGCGCCGATATTGAACCAGCCGACATCGTCGCCCATGATGACGAGGATATTCGGCTGTTTGCCGGACGCCGCCGCCTGCTGTTGGGCTTGAGCGACAGCTTTCTGAACGCTCATAGCAGTTCCGAATGCGGATGCAGCAAACAAAGACGTACCACTCAGCAGCAGATCGCGCCGCTTGAAGCCTTCGCTACTTTGGGTGGTGCCGTCGTCGGACGTTCCTTGTATTTTGTCTTTGCTCATGACGCGCTCGCTTCCTATTGCTTTCTGGTGATGCATCTAAAGCCAACATGGCTTGTCGAGGTGTCGATCGCCTCGGCGTGACGCGCGGCCGGACGATAGCGGCGGCAATAATTGGGGGCGCAGAGGTGCGAGCCGCCCTTGAGCACCTTGCGCGGAATTTTGATGTTCGGCAGCCGGGGATCGAGGCTCGCAGCTTCCGGCCCGCCGCGCGGATTTTCCGGAATGCAGCACGCCTTGGGAACGTCGGCTTCGTGCTTCTGTGAATACCAATCGGTCGTCCATTCCCAGACATTGCCGATCATGTCGTGCAGGCCGTAGCCGTTCGGCGGGAACGCCGTCACCGGAGACGTTCGCTCGAAACCGTCCTCGCATAGATTCTGTCGTGGAAATTCGCCCTGCCAGGTATTCGCCATGTGCTTGCCGCCGGGCGTGAACTCTTCGCCCCAGGCAAACTCGGCACCATCGAGCCCGCCGCGTGCGGCGAATTCCCATTCGGCCTCTGTCGGCAGCTCCTTGCCAGCCCATCCGGCGTAGGCTAGCGCGTCGGCAAACGCCACGTGCACGACCGGATGATCGTCGAGCTTGTCGAGGTTGCTCTCGGGTCCATAAGGGTGGCGCCAGTCAGCGCCTTTCAGGAAACTCCACCACTGACTCCAGTCACGCAGATCGACCGGGCGTGGGGGCGGCGTGAACACAAGCGAACCGGCATAGAGCATGTGCGGCAGCGCGCCGGGATAGTCCTTCGGGTCAGGTGGAATTTCCGCGAATGTGACGTGGCGGGTTGCCGTGACGAATTCCCTGAACTGCCGGTTCGTGACCGGTGTGCGATCTATCCAGAATTCGTTCACCGTGACGCGGTGAACCGGCGCCTCTTCAGGATAGTGTTTATCCGAACCCATGCGGAATGTACCGCCGGGAATGCGAACCATGTCTCCCACAGCCCGATCCTGGGCTGCCAACTCGCCAAGACGTTCGTCTGCTTGATGATTTCGGAACGCCATACTCATCCTTTGCGCGGTCAAAGCTCGTGCCTGTTCGCCGGCCCATGTGAGCGGAACGGTTCCGCGCGGTCTATGCAATTTCGGCAGAATTGTCCGGCTCGCGCGCTACTCGCAGTGTGGCCGATGGCAACTCGCCAAATACATCCTGATAAAGTCCGGCGAACCGCCCGAGCTCCCAGAAACCAAAGTGCCTGGCGAGATCCGCCACCGTCGCTGTTGACGAGTCGGAGTGCCGCAAAGCCGCGCGCACCCTCGCGAGACGCTGCAAGCGAATATATTGAGCCGGACTCATACCGAGGAATTTCTCGCAGCATGTCCTCAACGTCCGTTCGGACACGCCGATCGTCTTGCAGAGTTCCGGTATTTGTAGTTGCTGCTCGGCATGTTTTGCCAGAACCTGTTCACATCGTTGCATGATCGTGATGTGAAAACGCTCAGGCCCGCTGTATTCACGGGCCTCGAGGCTCGTCAGGCACTCGACCAGTGCGTGCAGCAAGTCCTGCTCGATAGCCCGGCTGACCTCCGGATGGGCGACCAGTTTTGGTTTGGCTTCAGCGAGGCGACAAGCCTTGGTATGAAGTTGAAGTAGTCGCACGGCGTCAGAACGCGAGGGCCGCAGAATACGAGCGACATCCGGCGCCACCAAATCCAGCCCTGCAAGAGCGTTGCCCCAGGTGGCAAGATGTTGAGGCGCCAGTGATATCGAACCCCAACGACTTGGCCCGCGCGTCAACCGATGCACGGTTTCGCCCTGGCTGTGCAATACGATGCTGCCCGGCTGAAGCTCTACCCCATTGCAGACTTGCGGCGGATTATGGCTGAGCGGGAATGCAGCAACGATCAAATCTGCTGAAAAGGCGACATGGGCGACGCGCGGTAGATTTTCCTGACCACAAAGCAAATGCAACTGGTGAAATTCCACCCAGGTCAACTTGGCTTCAAAGTTCCTTTGGGAACTGAAGACAAAGTCGACCTTCGCACCACGAATGTTTGCTTGATAGTCACCCGCGTCGATGAATTTCGCCGTGCCGCTCCTTTGCATCCGCCATCACCCCAAAGGCACGGCGAACCGCAGTGGGATTCACCCCGCCTCACCTCAATGTCGGAAGCCATCGCAGCACTGTCTATGCATATTCGGAATCTGCAAAGGTGAACGCACTGTTTTTGGACGCGCGTATTTCCTGTATCGGCCGGGAAAGTGACGCAGAAGGAGCCTCCCCAAACAACGCGCGGTACTCGACGGCAAAGCGTCCCAATTCCCAGAAGCCGTTTGCGGTCGCGATTTGTGTCACGGTCGCGGTCCCCGGTGCAGTCTTGATGAACGCGCTATGCGCGAGGTGCATCCGGCGCAGCCAAAGATACCGGACAGGGCCTATGCCCAAATGCTCCATACAACTGACCCGGAGCGTACGCTCGGACGCGCCGACGGCGGCGCAGATTTCCGCCAGGTGCAAGGGCCGGTCGTAGTTGGCCCCCAGCACTTCCTCAAACCGTGCGACGACTGCAGTGTGACCAACGGCTCCCCGGGCCGTTTTAACCGTCTCACTCTCGGCGAGACAGCTAATCATCGCGTGCAAAAGGGCCTGCTCTAACGCCCGCGCCGGTTCAGGCTGTTCAATGACCTCGGCTGCACTCTCGGCGAGTTGCCCCACGGCCTGATGGAGTTTCAACAGCCGCGACATTGCCGGTTGAGACGGCCGCAAATACCGCATGGCCGTTGCCTCGCCAGGGTCGCGACCAATAAGGGCTTTGCTGGCGATGGCGAGATCGTGGCGCGTGAATGACATTGTTGCCCAATGACAAACACCTTCGCTGCGATGGTGGTGCGCCGAACTCACCCTTTCGACAGCGATTTCGCCGAAAGCTAAATCCCTTCCGTTGTGACGCGTCGGCGCCTGGTTCGCCGCGGTGAGGAAGAAGAAAGCCGGGCGATCCGACGTCATAGTCGCATGAGCAATCCGCGGCAGGTTCTCGCTGGCGCGCTGCAACCCTAATCGTCGAAATTCGACGCGCTTTAGCTCCGCTTGGAAGTCTCCTCTTTTAGTGAGAAGAATCTCCACATGCGCCGGCCGTATGGCCGCTTGGTACTGCTCCGGATCGACAAATTCTCTAACGCTGACACTTGCCATAATACAAACGCCCCGCTTTTCTGTTCGACGTCGAAAGTCTCGGCCAGCGAGTACGCAAGCGTCGCGGCGGAGCTAAATCAGCCAAGCGGTTTAACGTCGCGTCAATTAGGTTCAAAACATCAGGAAGCCCAGAACTTTCAGCCGAGTTCGCTTCGAGACAATGTTTGTACGCTATAGTACGTTGTAAGAATATGTGGTGACAAGGCGCTCTGTTTTCGATGTTTCGACGAATGTATTCTTCAAATTTGATACAGATGAGAGGGAAGCGATAGTGTGTCGGCGTTGAGCCTGTGACCACAGAACCAAAAAGCTTCCGAAGCAACTCCGACATCTTCCGCTTCGGCGGCGCCGGAACCGTTCTGCTAATCTCACTGGTGGCATTCATCGGCCTCTATCCGCTCTTGTTGGGAGAAACAACCGGACGGCTTGCGGGCGGGCTCATCCTTGCCGTGATCTTCGTCGCCGGCTCGATTGCCGCCAGCAACTCGCGCATTCACCGTTTCATCAGCATCGCACTCGCGATTGCGGCGCTCGGCTTGCAGATCGCGTGGCTGTCCACTCACGCGAAGACGGTAGAAACCGTCTTCGTGGCAGTCTTCGCAATTTTTTGTCTCTACACGGCGTTGGTACTTTTGGGTCACGTTCTTGCATCTGGTTCTGTGCACGCGGGGATCGTTCACGCCGCACTGAGCATTTACATTCTGTTGGCGCTGTTCTGGGCTGGCGCCTATGTGCTGGTCGCAATCAATTCGCCTGGCGCATTCTTACTTGGCGCTACTTCGAGTAGCGCGCCCGCCGAACTGGCGGGAGCTTACCTCTTTGCCGACATGCTCCACCTGAGCATCGCCACGCTGACGTCGACCGGCTATGGCGACATCGTCCCTGTCGCACCGTTTGCGCGCTCGCTGAGCCAACTTGAACAATTGGTCGGTGTATTTTATATCGCGGTACTGATATCGCGCCTGATCGGTCTCTATCCAGCGCGAGATTAAGCTAGGATCGGCGTCGGCTCGCCGCTGTTGAACGCTCGACGCCATCCATCCTTCGAAGGCGTTGGGAGATAGTCCTGGAGACCGAGCGGCCTTTGTCGGTCAACAAAACCTGGCATCTCTGTAAATCTGTGGGGTGCGGTTGCACCTTGACGAGACCTAACCCGGGACCGCCGTTTTTTGCACGGCGGCCGATCTCGCGAAGATGCCGAGACATCGAACCGCGTCCGATGCCGACCGCGCGGGCGTAGGCATTGACGCCTTTGCCTTCCTCAAGCGCGACCATCAAGAAGGTGGTCACATACGAAAGCGGAATTGAGCCCCGTAAACCGACCAACGGCTGGAGCGCCCATAAGAAGGACTGAATGTCTCTCTTATGACTTTTCTTTTTGCCCGGCGGGTCTACGGCCCGATCTGCCGCGAGAATGACCAGTGCGTCCTTCTCCATCGCGCGCGATTCCCGCTCAGGGTTTCGTCAGAGGCCGTTGAACAGGTAATTGATCCCAAAGGTGACCGTCTGCACGTTACGACCGCCGTTGGTGAAAGTGTCGACAATGGCAGTGCCGGGGATCGCGACACTGTAGCTTGCATTGTTCAGCGCGAGGTAATCGTACTCCACCTTCGCCGTCCAATTATTCGTAAATGCGTATTCGAAACCGGCGCCCAATAGCCAGCCCGCATTGGTGCTGCTGTTGGAAATGGCAACCGAGCCACCTGTGGAAACGTTGGTGACGGCAAAATTGCCCGCTCCGACCCAACCTCCGCCAGCTTTGCCATAGAAAAGCGCGTGATCAAATGCCCAGCCAAAACGGGCAGCCAAAGTCGTTTCCCATCGATCATTGGCGCTCACCCTCACAACGGTGGGTACTCCAACAATCGGCACCGTCGTTCCGTTGCCCGAATTCTTGTTGTTGGCGAACCAGTCAAAGTCCGCCTCGGCACCAATGACGAAGCTACCAAATTGGTAGTTAGCTCCGACCTGGCCGCCACCAAGGAACGATGCAGAATTACCATTGGTGTAGTTCGCTCCGAATACACTGTCGACCACGTTGCCCCGGCTCCAGACGCCGCCAACGTTGCCGCCAACATAGAAGCCGGTCCAACTGAACGGCGGTGGCGCCGGAATATATGCTGCCGGAGACCGCGGCATTGGCGGCGGGGCCGGAGGCAGATCGGCGGCACGCGCTGCCATCGACGCCAACAACGTACCCGTCGCAACAAGGCTCGCTGCAACAGCCGATCGCAAGATCGTTTTCATGATGCCATTCCCCATCCCTAATCTGCGCTCGAGAATACGCTGCCCCGGTCAAGGCAGGCTATGCAGAATCCTACAATTATGTGACGATCTGTGACCCGCGACGTATGGGCGAAGAGCGGCCGCACTGGGCGCATTTCACGACAAAAAAACAGTTCGATATCGCGCCAAACCTCGCGAAATGACGAAACTAAAATTTTGTCGCCCCGATTGAACTTGTACGATTCTGCATAGACTGAGTCCGCTCAGATCTTATAGCTGGACGATGCGTTGAAGAATTGGACCGCTCGCCTCCGGCGGCGCCTCGGTCCGATCTAATCATTTAGATGGGAGAGCGAACAATGCGTAAGGCCATGTTGCTGGCAGTTACAAGCGTTTCGATGCTTATCGTCGGCTCGACTGCGCAAGCTCAGGTACCGCTATCTTCTTATGTCGACGCTAATGGCTTCATCGACGTCCAGACATTGACGTGTGCGCAGCTCGCCGGGACATTTCAAGAGGACGCCGACGCGCTCACAGCGTGGTACAGCGGCTGGTATAACGGCCTCGCTAAAAAGCACTTCCTCGATTTCAAAAAAGGTAGGGAGACCGAACACGAGGTCATTCTGTATTGCAAAGCACATCCCGGAGAAAAAATCATCGAAGCGATCGCTGTCGTTTTTAAAGACGAGAGAGCCAGGCTCGGAATCGAAATGAGATAGACGTTTGTACTGGGCAATTGCTCCACACTGCAAACATCAGGAAATGGAGATGAGTTTGACCTGCTCCCCTTAAACGCCCCCGTTTTTGGGTAGAGTTTGTTCCCTACGGGAGACGGACATGCGTAAGAGCAGATTTACGGAAGAACAGATCATCAAGGTGCTGAAGGAGCACGCTGCCGGATTGTCGGCGAGCGAGCTGTGCCGCAAGTACGGCATCAGCGATGCGACCTTCTACAAGTGGCGCTCTCGCTACGGTGGGATGGAGGTCTCCGATGCCCGCAAGCTCAAGGCGCTGGAGGACGAGAACCGCAAGCTGAAGAAGCTGTTGGCGGAGACGATGCTGGATGCGTCGACGCTCAAGGAGATGCTCGTAAAAAACTTCTGACGCCCAGCTTGCGCCGACGCGCTGTGACCTGGGCGGTCCGAGAGAGACGCTATTCGCAGCGACGGGCTTGTCGCCTAGTCGATCTGCACCCCAAGAGCTATCGCTATGTGCCAAAGAGGTCTGGCGATGAAGAGCTGCGGAGGCGCCTGCGTGAACTGGCATCGCAGAGACGGCGGTTCGGCTATCGGCGTCTCGGCCTGATGCTCGAGCGAGCGGGGATCAAGGTCAACCACAAGAAGCTTTATCGATTGTACAAGGAGGAACGGCTGACGGTGGGCAAGCGTGGCGGTCGCAAACGCGCCCTCGGCACCAGGGCACCGATGGCAATCCCGCAGGATCGGAACCTGCGCTGGTCGCTCGACTTCGTCATGGACACGCTGACGAGCGGCCGGCGCTTCCGCATCCTCACGGTGGTCGATGACTTCACCAGGGAGTGCCTGACCCTGGTGGCGGATACCTCGCTCACTGCCCCACGGGTCGTGCGAGAGCTTGATCGCATCGTCGAGAGCCGAGGCTGCCCGCGCATGATCGTCAGCGACAACGGCACCGAGTTCACCTCAAACGCCATCCTGGCCTGGCAACAGGAGCACGACGTCGAATGGCACTACATTGCACCGGGCAAACCGATGCAGAATGGCTTTGTTGAGAGCTTCAACGGCAGGCTGCGCGACGAGTGCCTCAACGAGCACTTGTTCGCCAACCTCAACGAGGCACGTCAGATCATCGAAGCATGGAGGGAGGACTACAACACTCAACGACCCCACTCGAGCCTCAACGGGCTCACACCAACCGAGTTCGCAGCACGCCCCACGCAGGGGCAAAACTGGAACAGACTCTCCTTATGAACGAGGGCAAATTGGGGAGCAGGTCAAGTTCACTCTCAATACCTCGGCCAAGCGCGTCGGCTTTGCGTTGGGTAACCATTGCCGCCAATGGATTGCAAAGGCCGACCAGTGTCAGTCGTCACGCCCGGTTTGTTCTATTTTGATACAGGAAGCTTTTTGTGTCTTTACGGATACAGAAGCTCGAAATTCGCGTCCCACTGCTGATTTGCTGAATCTGCATAGTCCCGGCATCGTTCGACTTGTACGGTAGCTCGAGCAAATAGCTCGAGACCGAGAACAGGTGCATGAAAAAAATCGCACAAGCAGCCTTAACTGCAGCTGCAATCATGGCAATTTCGCTGCCGGCCCACGCCGCCGATCTACCAATTGCGCCGTCATATCCGCCTGTGGCCGCTCCTGTTGTCGTGCAACGGGTCTACAACTGGACCGGAATTTATTTCGGTCTCAACGGCGGATACACATTCGGCCAATCAACGCCGATGAGCCTGTTCTCGGATAGCTATACAGCGTTCAACTACGACGCCAATGGCTGGCTCGGCGGCCTGACCGCGGGCGCGCAGATGCAAAGCGGCCACACTGTGATTGGCGTCGAAGGCGATATCGATTGGGCCAACATCACCGGTTCATCGCGTGGACCGATCTTTCTCAATGGTAACAACCTCGGAACGGCGACCCTATCGTCGACCGTCAACTCGATCAGCACACTCCGGACCCGGGTCGGCTACGCCTTTGACAATTGGCTGATCTACGGCACCGGCGGTATAGCCGTCACCAATGAAAAGTCGACACTGACGGGCGCAACTTTCATCTGTGGCGGAGTGAATCCGTTCGGCAGCAATCCGCCCTGTACCTCCCTGTCGAGTCTTCATCTCGGTTTGGCAGCAGGGGCCGGCGTCGAATACGGTGTCACGGAGAATCTGAGCGTCAAGGCGGAATACTTATGGGTCGGCGCTGGCGCAGTGAACACATTGAAAGAGAATTTGCTTCGCGTGGGTGCCAATTGGCGCTTCGGGATGTGAAGGCGGAAGATCGGCGGGGTCGGCTAATAAAGTTCGTCTGTACGCTAAACGCGGACGGCGGCGGGGGTGGCGATGAAACATTCCGTTACGCGATCGGGTTTGAATTCTGAGCGATGTTCTATTCTTTGGCGCACGATACGATCGGCATTTATACGCGGCACGTTCACGGTCACGGCCCTTCTCTCGGTCACGCAAGCTTCACGCGCTGATGAAGCCGGCGTAAGTTTCTGGGTGCCGGGATTTTTCGGCAGTCTTGCTGCCACTCCTCAGCAGCCGGGATGGTCGCTCGCCACGATCTACTACCACACCACGCTATCTGCTGGCGGCGCCGTGGCGCTGGCGCGAGAATTCCAAATTAGAAACCTCCCTATCAACCTCCAGGCACAGATCAACGCCAGTCTGCATGCCAGCGGCAATCTGGGATTTGTCATTCCGAGTTATGTGTTCGCAACGCCAGTGTTGGGCGGACAAGCGTCCGCCAGCCTGTTGACAGCCTTTGGCCAAACAAATGCATCGGTAATGGGCACAATATCGGGCACAGTTGCCGGCATTCCGTTCGGGCCGCGGACTGATAGCATCGGCGACACTACGACTGGCGTCGCGGACCTCATTCCGCAATTTGCAGTGAAATGGAACGCGGGCCTCAACAATTATATGGCGTACGTCACCGGCGACATACCGGTCGGCACCTACAGCTCGTCAAATCTTACGAATGTCGGCATTGGCCATGGCGCAATCGACGCTGGCGGCGGATACACGTATTTCAATCCGAAGACTGGACAAGAATTCTCAGGAGTGCTGGGCTTCACTTACAATATGACGAACCCGTCGACCCAGTATCAGAATGGCGTCGACATGCACTTCGACTGGGGCGCGTCGCAATTCTTCACCAAGCAACTGCAGCTCGGATTGGTGGGCTATGCCTATAAGGATATTGGCTGCGACAGCGGCTCCGGCGATCGGGTCGGTTGCTTTCAGTCTCAAGTGTTGGGTGTCGGTCCTCAAGTGGGTTATGTTTTTCCGATCGGCGGAATGCAGGGCTATCTCAACCTGAAGGCCTACGGCGAATTTGCCGGGTCGGATCGACCTACCGGCTGGAATGCGTGGCTCACGTTCGCAATCTCACCGGCCGCGCCCACGCCGCCCACAGCATCGCGACCAATGATCACGAAATAGCAACATGCACTAAGTCGCCGTCCTGTCAGACCGGTCAGAGGCCTTTGAAGACCGGGTGACTGAGGATGGCGTCGCTGCCAGACTGGATCAGGAAGTCTACGTCTTCGGTCGGCAGCTTGAGGCGCGTCGGTATCGCCGAGAGCTTGGCCGCGCGCTGCGGATCGAACTGGTCGAAGCCCACCTCTGCGATCTCGAATTTGAAATTGCTACAACGCCAGTCGGCCGATGCGCCGAGCCGCCGTGCCTCGGCTCCTGGCAAGCTGCATCGCCATTTGCGGATTGCTTCTTCCCATTCTCGGATGCTCAGTCGGAAAGCGTCGAAGCCGCTGCGGACGGCGGAGTTCATGGCCGTGTCGGTTACGGCATTGAGCATCTCCGCGCCTGTCGGCCCCTCGACGGTGCGCGCCCAGTCGCCTTCCGGCGCTTGACCGGCGTTGACGATGACGAAGATGAAGCGGCGCAAGCGCACTGCCTTCTCCGGGGCGAGCGGCATGTAAGGCCTTTCGGCGGCCGCCCTCGCGATTACCAATCCGGAGAGGCCGAAATTGTCGGTGATGCCGCCGTCGGCAAGCTTGAGATATTTGATTTGCTCCGGGTCGCGGTAACGCGTCAGGGCCTTGGCGAAGGCTCGCACCTGGGCGCCGGCATTGCGGTCCGCGAGCACCCGATCGACCCATGGCGGCAGTGGCGCGGCGCAAGCGCCCGAGAAGCTTTCGAGGACGATGGGTACGAATGCGACTGGTACTGCCGCGGAGGCAGCGACGGCATTGGACAGTGGATATTTCCCGATGTCGCTACATAGCGCGGCAAAGGTCACCGGCGAAAACAGGAATGGGGTTCTGTTGTAAAGATCGGACGCATTGATCCAGACAATCGGCTTGCCAGGTTGAAACAGGTCGCCAAGCGTGGCTTGGTCGAAGAGATTGCGGTCGAGCCATCCGGAGAGACGGCCCGAATCGTTCACGCCGCCATCGAGGCCTTGCGCAATGTTTCGCAAATTAACGGCGGTTTTCAGGTCCTCCTCGGCATTGCGGATCAGAAAGCGTTCGCGAAAATCGGAGAGCGCTAAACGCCCCTTGAGCCCGAAATAGGCCGCGGTTATCGAGCCACCCGATACGCCCGAGATAAAGATGACCTGATCCAGGTAATTTCGCTTGTCTCGCGTTGGAAGCCGATCGACGCCGCGCAGCACACCGAAAGCGAAGGCTGCGGCCCGTGTGCCGCCGCCGGAAAACGCCAGCGCCATTGCTGTGTCGCCACCGACATCCGGTGGCGACAGTTGCGCCATAGGACTGTAGCCCTCTGGCACCGGAGCGTTCGCGGGCGGGTTGAATGTGGCGCAACCGGCCAACAACAGGAACAGAAAAAGCAGCTTGCCGTCGGACCGCATGATAATTTTCCTACGGCGCCGTTGGCGACCTAGTGAGCGAAAATGTGCACAACTCGCAACCGTACACGCGGTCCAGCCATAGCGTTTATTAGGCAGCCTGTATCCCGCCGCGTCCAGCTTTGGTGAACTGCGGCGGTTTCTGGCCATTTGGACCTAAGGACATTCACCGCTCACCGGACAGCCAACCATCACATTCGTTGGCCACTTTGCCGCTGTCTATGCATTTTCGGCGGAGAGTATCCGCTTGGTCATTCACTGCGGAGCGGATCAGATTTACCTCGCGTTTTATTCCGCCATAAAATGTTGGCCCGCGATGTGCCTCTCTGCGTAGTGTGCCCCTCCCCCGATGAGCCATACGTCCTCGCGCGACGATTGAGCGAGACAGGCCAGCCTGAACGAAGCCACCGTTTTATAGTTCAGGGAAAGCTCGCGACAACTCGGGGGCGCACGTTGGCGGCAACCCGCGAACCCTGCTGGTAGCTTTGTTGGTATTTTTGGTTGCGCCTGACGAAGATCGGCGTAGAATCAAATACATAGCCTCCCACTTCGTCACAGGCCCGGGGATGACCCAGTCGGCCGAAGTCGCGCTCGAAGTCACTGCGTTTCTCAAAGCAAGGATTGCCAAGCGGGCCCACTCGCTTTGAAGACGCGCCTTCATTTCGGGACGTTGGCGAGGGGGCGCCGACCAAAGTCAAGACTTCCGACAACCGCGCTTTTCATCCTATAACAAACCGTCGCCCGCGTGATTCACGAAAAGCTCCGCATCACGGACGTAGGTCCGTAGCATTTCTAGGCTCTTATGCCCGCTCGTGTCGCAAATCTTGAAGAGATTTTTGCCGAGCAGTGCCGCGGACGTGATAAAGCCAGAGCGTAGCGAATGAGCGCCGAACGTTGTCGGATCGAGGCCAAGGCGCGCCGCCGCACCCTGTACTATCGTCGCGACAATCCGCGCTGTAAGTCGCCGCTCTGATACGTGACGACTTCCCCGCACACGGCGGAATATTGGACCTTCGTGTATAGCGGCCGCGCCAAGCCATGCCGTCAGCGCTTCGACCGGGTAAGCAACTGTGCCACGTGGAATGGCCACCTTGCGACCGATCGCTTCCTGATCGGTCTTTGACCGGCGTATCATGATTAGCAAGCCTTTTGGTGATTCCTCAACCTCCAACACGTCCAATGCGACAAGCTCACTGCGGCGGAATGCGCCGGCAAAGCCGAGAAGCAGGATAGCGCGTCGCGGAGCTCGCGGAGTGACGTGCGCGGCGCCGCCATGGCTATCACCACTCTGACGTGGCTGCCCGCTTGCGGACCGGAGCAGCACCGACAGTGCGACGAATGCCGGCCAGCACGGCCCTTACTCGTTCGTCTGCCGTAGGCGTGTCGTGGCCCGCCGCGCGGCCCCACGACAAACGCCGTCAGACGCTGCCGCAACAGCACGGTGCAAATCGCACAAACGCCCGCCGTCGCCGCCGCGACTTGCCAGACGGGTTCATGTTCCGCAGTGAAATAAAGAATAATGCCGAAGCCGTAAGCGACTGCGAGCCATGGCAGCAGCCGGCCGGCGGCGAGCTCCTGCGTAGCCCACTCTTTTAGCTGCGCGACGAAAGCAAACTCACCGCGCGGCCACGCTAAACCCCACGGCGGGCGCGTTACGCCAACAGGCCAAGTCCACGCTTTGGCGCGGGCGCGGTTCTCTAATTTGCCATCTTGAGCCACGGCGCGCCCCCAGCGCGCTGAAAAAACGCAGCTAGGCTAGCGGGGCTTTGCTTCGATGGCGATAGCAGATGTGCGGCAGCGCAAAAGATCAGGCCGGGGCACCGGCGACCTTCGCGTAGCTGTCGCGCAAGCCTACGGTGCGGTTGAACACCGGCCGCGCCACGGTCGAGTCCTTGTCTGGACAGAAATAGCCGACCCGCTCGAACTGCACCGCGGCGTTGGAATTACCGCCAGCGAGCGACGGCTCGATACGCGCGTCCGTAATCACTTCGACCGAGTTCGGATTGAGGTCGGCGGCGAAATTGCCCGCATCAGGATCAGGCTTTGCGAACAGCGCGTTGTACAGCCGCACTTCGGCCGGAACGGAATCCTGCGCGGAGACCCAGTGCATCGTTGCCTTCACCTTGCGGCCGTCCGGGGCGTTGCCGCCCTTGGTCGCCGGATCGTAGGTGCAGATAAGCTCAACCACCTCACCGGCGGCGTTTTTCTTCACCTCGCGGCAAGTAATGAAATAGGCGTAGCGCAGCCGCACTTCCGTACCGGGCGACAGCCGGAAGAATTTCTTCGGCGGGTTTTCCATGAAGTCGTCGCGCTCGATGTAAAGTTCGCGGCCGAACTTGATCTTGCGCGTGCCGGCAGCCGGGTCTTCCGGATGATTGACCGCTTCGACGTCCTCGCTCTGCTCTTCCGGATAATTTTCGATCACCACCTTGAGCGGCCGCAACACCGCCATCCGGCGCTGCGCGGTCTTGTTGAGGTGCTCGCGGATCGAAAACTCCAGCATGCCCATGTCGACCACGCTGTTGGCCTTGGCGACGCCGATGCGCTTGACGAAATCGCGGATCGCTTTCGGTGGCACGCCGCGGCGGCGCAATCCGGCAAGCGTCGGCATCCGAGGATCGTCCCAGCCGCCGACATGGCCGCCGCGCACCAGTTCGGTGAGCACGCGCTTCGACAGCACGGTGTAGGTGAGGTTGAGCCGCGCGAACTCGTACTGATGCGGATGCGACGGCACCGGCAGGTTGGCGAGGAACCAGTCGTAGAGCGGCCGGTGATCCTCGAATTCCAGCGTGCAGATCGAGTGGGTGATGCCTTCGATGGCGTCGGACTGACCGTGGGCGAAGTCGTAGCTCGGATAGATGCTCCAGGTCTTGCCGGTACGCGGATGTTCGGCATGCAGGATGCGATAAAGCACCGGATCGCGCAGGTTGATGTTGCCTGACGCCATGTCGATCTTGGCGCGCAGAACGCGGGCGCCGTTCGGAAATTCGCCGGCGCGCATGCGGCTGAACAGATCGAGACTTTCCTCAACGCTCCGGTCGCGGAACGGGCTGTTCTTGCCCGGTTCAGTCAGCGTACCGCGCGCGTGCCGCATCTCCTCCTGGTTCTGATCATCGACGTACGCCTTGCCGGCGCGGATCAGGTCCTCGGCCCAGCCGTAGAGCTGCTCGAAATAGTCCGACGCGTGATGGAGGTTGTTGCCCCAGTCATAACCGAGCCAGTGCACGTCGCGCTCGATGGCGTCGATATATTCCTGCGACTCCTTGGTCGGATTGGTGTCGTCGTAACGCAGGTTGCAGTGGCCGCCGAACTCGTCGGCGACGCCAAAATTCAGGCAGATCGACTTGGCGTGGCCGATGTGCAGATAGCCGTTCGGCTCCGGCGGAAACCGGGTGACGACGCTCTTGCGGCGCCCGGACTCAAGGTCGGCACGCACGATGTCGCGGATAAAATCCTGTCCAGCTTCTTTGGCCGGGGTCTCTGCAATCGTCATGACGCGATCGTTCCGTGCGTGATTCCAGGTCTTAAGTGGCGACGCGCCCCGGATTGGACAAGTTGACGCGCAGGGTCAAGTCCCGATTGCTTGCGGAACACGCCGATGCGCCGCGGGCGTTGACGATCAGAAGCGTTCGTTATGACCGCCGGGAATTGGACGAGCCCGCTTTCCGACCGTCGCGCCAAGCGGATTCAGCGTCTTGATCTGTGGCTTTGGCTCAGGGGCTTCCGCATTGACGGTCGCGTCAAGCACGCTCTGAATTTTTCTGATGACCTGCCACGCGAGAAACCCGAAAAAACCGGCCGCCGAAGCAATCAGCACTGCGACTTCGGCAAAAGCCAAAAACGAATAGAGCGCATAGACGAGGTCTGCAATCATCCCGGACCGACGCGAGCAAAACTGAACCAGACGAAATGCTTAGTGAGTATTTCCAGCCGGCACAACCGCTCCGGTTTCGTTGCTGTTTACTTGAGACACGCCGTCGGGAAGCGCGTTAATCTGCGCGGCGTCGGATGGTCCGCCGAACCATTCCGGATGCCTGATGATCGCGGTGCTGCCAATCAGGGCCAGCAACAGGCAGATAACGTTGGCTTGCAGCGAAAGCAGACCATTGTCGCGCATCATCGCCTCCCGATGAATGAACCTGTTGCGTGTCCTAGAGCCACCCGGCGAGCACCATTATCTCATCACGACGAGCATAATACTCACCCTCCTCGCGAAGTTCCGCGCTTGTCCACCGCACGACCACATAGTCGCCTTCGACCCGCGTCACCACCCCGATCCGGTCCCGGTTGCTGCGGCGTACCGAGACCTTCATGCCGAGTTCGATTTTCACTTTCTCGTTGCTGCGCGCCATATCATTGACCGAGCTATTGTCGCTAACCGAACCATTTTGAACCAAGATAGCAAAGCGCTGCAACCGCCGCCGACGCCGGCAAGGTGATGATCCAGGCGATCACGATGTTGCCGGCAATGTTCCAGCGCACAGCGGATACTTTTCGCGCCGCACCCACGCCGATGATCGAACCGGTGACAGTGTGCGTCGTCGAGACCGGAATGCCGAGAGAGGTCGCTGCGAACAGCATGATGGCGCTGCCCGCGGACGCGCAGCAGCCCTGTACCGGCGTCATCCGCGTGATCTTCGAGCCGACCGTATGCACGATGCGCCAGCCGCCGATGAGCGTGCCGAGGCCCATCGCCGCCTGGCAAGTGATGACGACCCAGAACGGCACGTAGAAATCGCCGGTGAGATGCCCCTGCGAAAACAAGAGCACGGCGATGATGCCCATGGTCTTCTGCGCGTCGTTACCGCCGTGGCCGAGCGAAATCAGCGACGCAGCCCCAAATTGCAACCACTGAAAAGTAGGCTCTACGGTCCGCGGATTGGCGCGGACGAACAGCCACGACACGAGAAGGATGAGCATCAGCGCCAGGAAGAATCCAAGCAGCGGCGAGAGCACGATGAAGGCGCCGGTCGTCAGCAGGCCCGGCCAGACAATCGAACTAATGCCCGCCTTCATCACACCGGCGCCAACCAGCCCGCCAATCAGAGCATGTGAGCTGCTGGACGGAATGCCGCCCCACCAGGTGATCAGGTTCCAGGCAATGGCGCCCACCAACGCGCCGAAAATGACGTGAGCATCCATGATCTGCGGCGCGATGATGCCGACACCGATAGTGCGGGCGACGTGAACGCCAAAAATCAGGAAGGCGATGAAATTGAAGAACGCAGCCCAGATCACGGCATAACGCGGCCGCAGCATGCGCGTCGACACCAGCGTCGCTATCGAGTTGGC
Source organism: uncultured Alphaproteobacteria bacterium (assembly GCA_963807565.1). Taxonomy (GTDB): domain Bacteria; phylum Pseudomonadota; class Alphaproteobacteria; order Rhizobiales; family Xanthobacteraceae; genus BOG-931. Next base: position 163,161 of record CAWECH010000020.1, read on the forward strand.
GGTGTCGTGCAGGCCATTGAGAAAATCGAACGCCAGCGCGACGACAATCAGGCCAACAAGGGCGGGCAGCGCGAGCGCATCAGTCATGATGTGATGAGCCTGCCGGCGTCAGAGCTGATCGACGACAATGGAGTTGATTTCGTTAGCGACGTCCTCGAAGCGATCAACCACCTTCTCCAGATGATCGTAGAGTTCCGAGCCGACGACGAACTTCATGGCATTGCCCTGATTGCCATCGGCCCGGCTGGCGAGGAACAGCGCTTTAATCCCGCGATCGCAGATGTTGTCGGCCTCATCCTCGATCTGGATGATCTTGGTGGTGAGCGCATTGAGCTGGCCGGCGTTGCTGCCGATCGAACTCAGTAGCGGCACCGCTTCGAGCACCAGCTTGGCTGACTTTACGATGGCGTCGCTCATGTCGCGCATCGGCTGCTCGAAAGTATTGACCTCGAACAGCACGATGGTCTTGGCGGTTTTGTTCATCTGGTCGATGGCATCGTCCATCGACGAAATCAGGCCCTGGATGTCGGTCCGGTCGAACGGCGTAATGAAAGTGCGCCGCACCGCGATCAGCACCTCCTTGGTAATCTCGTCGGCCTCGGCCTCGTATTGGAAAACCTGCTTGCAGTAGCCAGCGACGTTATCGCCGCCCTGCAACAGGCCCTTGAGCGCTTCGGCGCCCGCAACGACCACTTTCGCGTGTTTTTCGAAGAGCGTGAAAAACCGCTCTTCCTTCGGCATCAGCGCCTGAAACCAGCCCAGCATGTACCCGCTCATCACCCGGAGAGTCGGATGTGACAGTATCATGACACTGTCATAGAGGACACGCCTCGCCTTCTTCAGCCTGGAAAGCCGCTGCTAGCCGTTAGTACGCCACCGATGTCTTTCTTCGTCGTCACGACCAAGTGGCTTCATCGGGCTAAACTGCGCGAAGGCCATGAGCCGTCGTGGCGTCAGAGCTGACCGCCAAGGCGCTTTGTCAGTCTTTCCGTCTGCCGATGACGGCGCGGCTTATTACCAGAAGCAAGAAGACAAAGGCCGCGACGACGCCTCCGATAATCGCGCCTGAAATCAGTCCAGCCACGGCCCCCAATGTGCCGTGTTGATTGACGCCGATAATTACATTCAGACCGATAGAGCCGATCAGTATTAGCCCGGCGATCCACCTAAACAATGCATTGGACACTGGAGCAGCCCTTTATCAGGCGCGCGCCTCACATGCTAATAATCCAGCATGAATGATTTTGCCGGGGCCTTCTACACTGCGGGCGAGCTAATCCTCCGCTTCGATCCGGATCTGCGGGCGATAGTGTTCTTGTCCCTCGGAGTGAGCCTCACGGCGAGCGTGTGCGCTTTTGCAATAGGGGCACCGCTTGGTACGGCCTTGGCCATTTACCGCTTCCGGGGACGCGGCGCAGTCGTCGTCCTCGTCAACGCGCTTCTCGGATTGCCGCCGGTTGTTGTCGGGTTGGTCGTTTATCTATTGCTGTCGCGGTCCGGACCACTGGGATCGTTCGGTATCCTGTTTACGCCGACCGCGATGGTCATTGCGCAGTGCGCGCTTGGGACGCCGATTGTGATTGCTCTTGTGCACCGCGCGATTGTCGGGCTTTGGGGTGCTTACGGCGATGCGCTTTTGGTTGATGGTGCCTCGCGTCTGCGCGCAATACCGACTTTGATGCTCATGGGGCCAGAAGAATTGCTTACGGCATTTCTTGCGGCGTTCGGCCGCGCCATCGCCGAAGTCGGGGCCATCATCATCGTCGGTGGGAATATTCTCGGCTACACGCGCACCATGACAACGGCAATTGCCCTGGAAACGAGCAAAGGAAATCTCAGCTTTGCGCTGGCGCTTGGAATTATCTTGATTGTGTTGTCGATGGCGGTAAGCGCAGCAAGCTTGTCGTTAGGACGTGCTCTGACAAATCACTAGTGCGTCGCTGTACTGAGGGGCGGAAAGAAAAGCTGCTCGCCGTTGATCCGATAGGATGTGATCGCGTCAAGACCGGGCTTAGAGGTAAGCCACTCGTGCCATGTCTTTGCATCGGCGAGTTTCACCTGTGGCCATTTGGCCGGGTTCACGAGAATGCTGCCATAAGGGTTGAGCAGCACCGCATCGCCCTCGACAAGGATTTCGAGGTTCTGCCGGTTCTTGAAATTCGCCCATGTCGCTCGATCAGTAAGTGTATACGCGTTCACCGCAGCGGCGATGTTCAACGTTGCGCCCATGCCTTGGCCGAGATTGCGATACCAGCCTGTAGCTATGTCCTTGTCAGGCGCAAGGCCCGCAGATTTCCAAAGCCGAAGCTCCATCCTATTCGTCCCGCTATCGTCGCCACGACTGGCGAAAGATGCGTTGGCCGCCGCAATTTGTGACAGAGCTTTTGTGGCAGACTTCAGACCGCGAATACTTGCCGGATCAGTGCCCGGCCCCACGATAACGAAGTCGTTGTACATCACGTCCCGACGATCGATGCCGAAGCCGCCAGCGACAAATTTATCTTCCCCGGGTCGATCATGGACCAGCAGCGCATCGGCGTCTCCGCGTTCGCCTATTGCGAGAGCTTGGCCCGTGCCGACTGCGACGACGTGCATGCTCAAGCCTGTAGCCGTTTTGAAAATTGGAAGAATGTAATCGAACAAACCGGAGTCTTGCGTTGATGTGGTCGAGCTGAGGGTAATGAATCGCTCTTGGGCCTGCGCGATGCCCGTAAGAAAGACCGACAAAAACAAGACGGCAATGCGGGTCACGGGCGTGCGCCTCCCATTGATGATCATTTCTGGCCTTATTGAGCAATTTGCTGCGACTATTGCAATGTACACCGCCGTGATCTTTATCATTTCAGCATTTATCGAAATGACTGTTGACTACGGGCCAATATTTCAATATTTACTGAAATATGAAAACACAGAACGCCGTGGCGGCACTAGCCGCGCTCGCACAAGATAACCGCCTCGATATCTTCCGGCTGCTGGTTCAGACCGGGCCTGATGGAATGGCGGCCGGGGAAGTTGCCGATAAGCTTGGATTAGCGCCCAATACGCTGACTTTCCATTTCGACCGTCTCCGCGAAGCTGGATTGGTCAAGGTGCACCGCGAAGGTCGCTCGATGATCTACGCTGCGCGCTTTGAGACCATGAATGGTCTCGTTGCTTTCCTTACTGAGAACTGTTGCCAAGGCGCGGCTGAAACGTGTGCGCCTGTAGCGGTCTGTAAGCCCAAGGGAGCCACCAATGAAGCGGTTTCACGTGCACGTCGCCGTGGATGATCTAAAGCATTCCATCGGTTTCTATTCGGCGTTATTCGCTGAGGAGCCTGCCGTCATCAAGACCGATTACGCCAAGTGGATGCTTGACGATCCGCGCGTCAATTTCGCCATCTCGACGCGCGGGCGGCAACCCGGCCTCGATCACCTCGGCATCCAGGCTGAAAGCAGCGAGGAGTTGAAAGAGATTTACTTCCGATTGCACAAGGCGGGCGGCAACGTTGTCGAGCAAGGCCAAACGGCATGCTGCTACGCCAAGTCGGAAAAGTCGTGGATCGACGATCCGGCCGGCATCTCATGGGAAACGTTCCACACTACTGGCGAAAGCACCAACTACGGCGGTGGCACAGGCGAGAACGCTGCCCGCGTCGCACATAAGAAGTCGTGTTGCGCACCCGAGATAACGCCAGCACCCGCCGCCACGTGCGGGTGCCCTACAGCGTGAGGCGCGTGCCATGATCGAACAATGTTGCAGTGGCGACCTCACCTATTTGATGTTGCAGATTAACGTCATCTGCTTGTTGCTGGCCCTGATTGGCTCGACAGTCATCGTGAGGCACCACGACTGGTTCGACGATACGCCGCCGACAATCGCGCAAACCATCGCTGAGAGGTAAGCTGTGGCCGATCAGCCATTCAACGCGCTGTTTCTTTGTACCGGAAATTCGGCACGCTCGGTCATGGCGGAAGCCATCTTAAACAAGCTAGGCGCGGAAAAATTCCGCGCCTTTAGCGCCGGGAGTCAGCCAAAAAGACAAGTCCATCCCGAGACGCTGCGGCTCCTGCAAAGTCTCGGCTACGACACGTCCGGCTTTCGCTCAAAATCGTGGCATGAATTTACAAAGCCCGGTGCTCCTGTGCTCGATTTTGCTTTCACCGTTTGTGACAACGCCGCTGGCGAAACCTGTCCGGTTTGGCCGGGTCAGCCAATGACGGCGCATTGGGGCGTTCCCGATCCGGCGGAAGCCAAGGGAACGGACGCTGAGATCGCGCTCGCGTTCAAGGACGCCTATCGCATGTTGCATCAGCGCATCGCGATCTTCGCGGCGCTTCCGCTGCGTTCCCTGGACAGCATGACGATACAGCGCAAGCTCAAAGAAATCGGCCGCACCTGATGCCCACGCTGGCGCGACGTTGCGTTGCCGAATCTCTGGGAACCGCCTTCCTGCTCGCGGGCGTGGTCGGCTCCGGCATCATGGCGGCGAAGCTGGCGGGTGGTAACGGCGCGCTCGCGCTTCTCTGCAACACGCTTCCGACCGGCGCGATCCTGACCGTGCTCATTCTCACGTTTGGTCCGGTCTCTGGCGCGCACTTCAATCCGGCCGTGAGCATCGCGCTAGCGTTGAAGCGTGAACTTTCACCGAGCGTTGTGGCTATTTATGTCGGTGCGCAAGTTATCGGCGCCATCATCGGGGTTTGGGCCGCGCATTTGATGTTTCAGCTTCCGCTCTGGCAATTGTCCGCCACGGTGCGGACTGGTTCGGGACAATGGATCGGAGAAGGCGTGGCCACGTTCGGGCTATTGCTGACCATCTTCGGATGCGGCGCACGGACGCCTGCCGCAATTCCGTATGCCGTTGGTCTCTACATCACCGCCGCATATTGGTTTACCGCCTCAACATCGTTCGCTAATCCCGCTGTCACGGTAGCGCGCGCTCTGTCGGATACCTACGCGGGGATCGCGCCAACGAGCGTGCTCGCTTTCGTTGCTGCACAGCTCTTAGGGACGCTCGCGGCGGTCGCCATCAGTCGCTGGCTTTGGCCGTCAGAAGGCTAAAATTTCACTGCCGATCCGTATCGTTATCGGTGACTAATGTCTTGACATTGGTCCATGAGATAACTAGGCGATGTTTCACTTGACTGACCCAACCGCTAGGTGTAGGCTGTTTCCATTGGAGATTAGCCATGGCCAAGCCCGTCCTTTCCGATCCCCGGTTCTTTAGTGAGGAAGCCGCTTTCGATTACGTCGAAGGCCAGCTTTGGCCGGAAGGCCCGATTTGCCCGCATTGCGGTGCGTTGGCGACAAGATCGGCAGGCTTGCTGACGTGCGTTCCAAGCCGACCAAAAAGAACCCCGAAGGCGTCGTGCAGATCGGTTTGCGCAAGTGCTACGCCTGCCGTGGTCCGGCCTTTACCGTGCGCAAGGGTTCGATTTTCGAGGATAGCCACCTGCCGCTGCGCATGTGGCTTCAGGCTATCCACCTGCTTTGCGCGTCCAAGAAGGGCATTTCCACCCGCCAGCTTCAACGGATGCTTGGTTGCGGCATGAAAACCGCTTGGCATCTTGTCGCACCGTATTCGGGCGATGATGACGCCCTATCAACCGGCCCGCCTTGGCGGTGAGGGAAAGACGGTCGAGGCCGACGAAACGGAATTAGCAACTCTCGCAAGACCAAGCGGCGCGGACCTCCGCGGACGCAAGAAAACGTCAAGGTCGTACTGTCTCTTGTCGAACGTGGCGGCCCGATCCGCTCCATGGTCATCGACCATCGCGGCTTCGGAAGTGTTGGTCAATAAGAACATTGACCATAAGAGCCGATTGGTCACTGACAGTGTACAGGCGTCATACTTTCTTGTCGATGTGGCGTCGCATGATCGCGTTGACCACTCCAAGTTTGACAGTCATGGCCGATTTTCCAGTTTTGTGTTATGTGCCGAAGCATGACACGCAAATCAGCGACCCCAAAGCCGGACGATCCCGCCCAATACAAGCGGTTTCTCGAAGCTGCGAAGCAAGCTGAAGCGGATGAAACCGAAAAGGGTGCGGACCGCGCTTTTAAGAAGATTGTTTCCCGGCAAGGTGGGAATAGTCGGGCTTCTCGGGATCAAAATAAGTGAAGTGATTGGCTGCGGCTTTTCGATACTCCGCAGGTTGTTCCATGATGAAATCGGCGATCCTCTGAATTGATTTCCGATTGGCATACTGCGTGCGGAAAATCGCCGGGTTTAGATGCTCCCATAATTCCCGTCTTTTCGCAGGCTGAAGGGTCCCGGCATTAAATATCTGGTTCGCGTGCTGATAGACCTCCCAGGCGATCAAATCGGCAGCTTGGAGAGGTCTTATTTTATACGAGCTTAGAAAGGCGCAGCCCGTGACTTGCGGATAGCTGGAGTGCCTTTCAAACGCGTCGCCTGCGGTTTGCGCGCGCCGCTGGATTTCGGAAGGCCGATTGTCAAAAACGAAAGTGATATTCGCATCGAACGTATTGGCTTGCGCCCATTGCAGCGCGCCAACGTAGCATTGGACGATTGCATAACCCTCAGCGTCGCCCAAAAAGCCTCTTAGCTCTCCGGTGATCAGTTCATCCCAATCGCGCCGTGATATGGCAATTCCGTATGCCTTGACGCCAGACGCAAGAATTACCTCACGTAACTGGTGGCTAAAATAATCGGTCTCAGTGCGCGACCATCCCCTGAATTCATTCTGGCTATTGTAGCAATCCGTGGCGTGGAAGCGCCTTAGCGGTGCTTTGCGGCCACAAAGGGGGTTATCAATGTGCGGCTTCCACAGCGCGTCTAGGGACGTGAGCTCCCATTCGGTCCCCATAATTCCAGCGACCAGCACCACGTTTAAATCGGCGTGAGTGCCGCTATCGTCAAAATATGCCGTCAGCATCGCGAGCGACCCGTTAGGGCAGTCCCGAGGAAGCAGAACCCGGAAAAGATCAGCTATCAGGACATGTTTCACCGCAAAATACCTCCTTTAGTATGGGGTAAGTCAAGTGAAACATCGCCGATAACTACTAGGAAGATATCCCGCTCGTTGTGAGGGACGTCAACCGGTGACGCCGACTGATGGAGTGGGTGAGGGTTCTGCGGCAGAGGTTCGTCACTTCTGTCGCAAACGGCCTGGGCATCATGCCCGTCCGGCGCATGTTCGGACTGCCAGGTGCTGGCTGCACTGGCACCGGAGAGATGGTGGGCGGAAAGCCCATTGTCGTTTGCATCCGGTGATTCCAGGAAGCGCTGGCCCGGGCCGGGTTGAGACGAAAGTCTCGGCAATCCGCATAGTGGAGCACCGAAAGGTGAGCGGTCCCGCAAGGGATCGCGGCTGTACCTGGTAACAGGTGCAGTTCTCGGCCCCTGCACCAATCGGTGCTCCGCTTCCCTCGTTTATCGAGGAAGCAGAAATGGAAATGCCTCGCGTGCGTTCGAGGCGAAATCATTGCCACGCGTCACCACCGCCCGGATGCAAAGGCATCGGCGGAACGGGAGGGCTTGTTATGGAGTCCGCGTCCCCGTCATGGCGTTCCGGTCATGGAATCCATTGGCGCCCCATCGGCCGGTTAGTTTCTTTAAATATTAGCTGTGCTACACGGGCGCGTTTACGAAAGCCCCTCGACCGGCAATGACTGTCGTTACCCGCTTCGCCCCCTCGCCGACCGGCTTCCTCCACATCGGTGGCGCACGCACGGCGCTATTCAACTGGCTCTATGCCCGCCACCACGGCGGCAAGATGCTGTTGCGGATCGAGGACACCGACCGCGAACGCTCGACCCAAGGGGCGATCGACGCCATCCTCGACGGTCTGCGCTGGCTCGGCATCACCTGGGACGGCGACGCGATCTACCAGTTCGCCCGCGCCGCCCGCCACCGCGAAGTCGCTGAGCAACTGCTGGCATCCGGCCGCGCCTATCACTGCTACGCCACGCCCGAGGAACTGACGAAGATGCGCGAAGCGGCGCGCGCCGAAGGCCGGTCCAAGCTTTACAACGGGCTGTGGCGCGACCGCGATGCAAGCGAGGCGCCGTCCGGCATCAAGCCGACGATCCGGCTCAAGGCGCCGCTGACCGGCGAGACCGTGGTCGAGGATCAGGTGCAGGGCCGCGTGGTCTGGCAGAACGAAAATCTCGACGACCTTGTGCTGCTGCGCTCCGACGGCACGCCGACTTACATGCTGGCCGTGGTCGTCGATGACCACGACATGGACGTGACCCACATCATCCGCGGCGACGATCACCTGACCAACGCCGCGCGGCAGACCCAGATTTACCAGGCGCTCGGCTGGAACGTTCCGGTGATGGCGCACATTCCGCTGATCCACGGGCCGGACGGTTCGAAACTGTCGAAGCGGCACGGCGCGCTTGGCGCCGACGCCTACCGCGCCATGGGCTACCTGCCCGCGGCACTGCGCAACTATCTGGTGCGGCTTGGCTGGAGCCACGGCGACCAGGAGATTTTCTCGACCGAGGAAATGATCGCGGCCTTCGACCTGCCGCAGATCGGCCGGTCGCCGGCGCGCTTCGACATTGCCAAGCTGGAAAATCTCGACGGTCATTACATCCGGCAAAGCGGCGATGCCGAACTGCTCGATGCCATCGAGAAACTGCTGCCTTATCTGCCGGACGGCGCCGCCGTTGCGGAGAAGCTGACACCCAAACTCCGGGAGCAATGGCTGGCGGCCATGCCGAGCCTCAAGGAGCGCGCTAAATCCCTGCTCGATCTCATTGCCGGGGCTCATTTTCTGCTGGCCGACCGGCCGATCCCGCTTGACGAGAAAGCGGCGGCTCTGCTGACCCCCGAGGCCAAGGGGCTGCTGGGCGAAATCCGGACGGAACTGACTGCCGTCGAGCCGTGGACGCCGGAGGGTACCGAACAGGCGGTGCGTAACTTTGCCGAAAAGAAGGGTGCCAAGCTCGGCTCGGTGGCGCAGCCTTTACGTGCGGCCCTGACCGGCCGCACTACGTCACCCGGCATTTTCGAAGTGCTGGCGGTGCTGGGCAAAGCGGAAAGCCTGGCGCGAGTCGGCGATCAGGCTGGCAGTTGAGAAACTGCTACCAAGGGGCTGCGCCGGTGGATTACCGCTATGCGTCCGGCGGTCGTGCGCGGCCGTCACACCCCTATTATCTTGCAGTGCACACGCTGTTACGGTACGGCAATAAAGGCCGTAAAACCGGGCACAAGACATCGAGGTAAGACCATGGACGCTAAAGCTGGCGCCAACACTAAGACCGGTAGCCTGAAGATTGGCGACAAGAACTATTCGTTCCCGATCTACGACGGGACCATCGGTCCTGAAGTCATCGACATCAGCAAGCTCTACAACGAAGCCGGCATCTTCACCTATGACCCGGGCTTCACCTCGACCGGGAGCTGCGAGTCGAAGATCACCTACATCGACGGCGACGAGGGCGTCCTGCTCTATCGCGGCTATCCGATCGAGGAGCTGGCCGAGCACGGCGACTTCCTCGAGACCTGCTACCTGCTGCTTTACGGCGAACTGCCGACCACCCAGCAAAAGGCCGACTTCGTCGACCGCGTGATCCATCACACGATGGTGCACGAGCAGATGAGCCGGTTCTTCCAGGGCTTCCGCCGCGACGCCCACCCGATGGCGGTGATGGTCGGTTCGGTCGGCGCACTGTCGGCGTTTTATCACGACTCGACCGACATCACCGATCCGACGCAGCGGATGATCGCTTCGATCCGCATGATCGCGAAAATGCCGACGCTGGCGGCGATGGCCTACAAATATTCGGTCGGCCAGCCGTTCGTGTATCCGGACAATTCGCTCGATTACGCGTCGAACTTCCTGCGCATGTGCTTTGCGGTGCCGTGCGAGCCTTACAAGGCCAACCCGGTTCTGGCGCGCGCCATGGACCGCATCTTCACACTCCACGCCGACCACGAGCAGAACGCCTCGACGTCGACAGTGCGGCAGGCCGGCTCGACCGGCGCCAATCCGTTCGCCTGCATCGCCGCCGGCATCGCCTGCCTGTGGGGCCCGGCACACGGCGGCGCCAACGAAGCGGCGCTGAAGATGCTCGGCGAGATCGGCAGCGTCGATCGCATCCCCGAGTACATCAAGCGGTCGAAGGATCCGAAGGATTCGTTCCGCCTGATGGGCTTCGGCCATCGCGTCTACAAGAACTACGATCCGCGCGCCAAGATCATGCAGAAGACCTGCTACGAGGTCCTCAACGAGCTCGGCGTGAAAGATCCGCTGCTCGACGTCGCCATGGAGCTCGAGAAGATCGCGCTGCACGACGACTATTTCGTCTCGAAGAAGCTCTATCCGAACGTCGACTTCTATTCGGGCATCACGCTGCGCGCGATGGGCTTCCCGACCACGATGTTCACCGTGCTGTTCGCGCTGGCCCGCACCGTCGGCTGGATCGCGCAGTGGAAAGAGATGATCGAGGATCCGCAGCAGAAGCTGTGCCGGCCGCGTCAGCTCTATACCGGCTCGCCGCGCCGCGACTATCAGCCGATGTCGAAGCGGAAATAATTTTAAGCCGATAGCGAGTTTGTGAATGGCGAGCGGGCACCCTGCTCGCCATTTGCTTTTTGGCGGACGCCGTTATTCGTTCTTGCCGTCGTACGCCCAGGTCAGGTACGCGCCGGCCCAGGTAAAGCCGCCGCCGAATGCCGCGAGGATCAGGCGGTCGCCGGCGCGCAGCATGCTTTCGTAGTCCCACAGCGATAGCGGGATGGTGGCCGCGGTGGTGTTGCCGTATTTGTGGATGGTGATCATCACCCGCGCCGCCGGGAGCTTCATGCGCTCCGCGGTCGCTTCGATGATGCGCTTGTTGGCCTGGTGCGGCACCAGCCAGTCGATCTTGTCGCCAGTCAGCTCGTTGCGCTTCATCAGTTCGGTGGCGACTTCCGCCATCCGCGCGACTGCGAACTTGTAAACCGCGGCGCCCTCCTGATGGACGTAGTGCAGGCGTTTGGCCACGGTATCCGCCGTCGGCGGCATCCGGCTGCCCCCGGCCTTCTGGTGCAGATGCGGCATGCCCGCACCGTCGGAATGGATGACGGTATCGACGATGCCGTATTTATCGTTCGGCTCAAGCAGCACGGCGCCGGCGCCGTCGCCGAACAGCACGCAGGTCGCCCGATCGGTGTAGTCGATGATCGAGGACATCTTGTCGGCGCCGACCACCACGACTTTTTTGAACTTCCCGGTCTCGATGAATTGCGAGGCTATGCTGAGCGCGTAGACGAAACCCGAGCAGGCCGCCTGCACGTCGAAACTGCCGATACCGCGGATGCCAACCATGTCGCAGATCAGATTGGCGCTGGACGGAAAAACAAAATCGGGCGTCGTGGTCGCGCAAATCAGAAGCTCGACGTCGCCGGGTGCAGTTCCGGTTTTCTTCAGCAGCCCGCGAACCGCCTCAGCAGCCATATGCGAGGTGCCGAGCCCTCGCCCTTTGAGAATGCGCCGTTCCTTGATCCCGGTGCGCTCGACGATCCATTCGTCGCTGGTGTCGACCATCTGCGCCAGTTCGGCATTGCTCAGCACGTCAGGTGGCACGTAGCCGAAAACGCCGGTGATTGCGGCGCGGGCCGTGGCCTTGCGAGCTGTTTTTCTGGCTTTAGTCACGCGGGGACGCTTTGCAGTTTCGCTCTCGTGGATCGTTGCACTCGTGGGAGTAGCAGGATGCGCCGGGCAACGGTAGAGCGGCGCAGCTTCGGCAGTTAACCTTGGCTCCGTTGGGCCAGATCAAGGACAATAGCGGCCGCTTTGGCGCTTGGCGGCTCCCCACCAACATCCATGATCTGGTCGAGCTTCGCAAAGGCGGCGACCTGGCTTTGCCGCTGCGGGGTATCCGACAGCAGCGGCACAAGTGCATCGGCAAGCCGGTCGGGACTGCAGGTGCCCTGCAGGAATTCCGGAATAACGTTTTCGCCGAGCACAAGATTGGTGAGAATGGCGCTGGAGAGTGTCGTTCTCGACCGCAACAGCCGAAAAATCATCTCCTCCATCCTCGATACGCGGTAAGCGGCGACGGTCGGTATCCCGGCGAGCGCAAGCTCCAGTGTCACGGTGCCGGAGGCAGCGAGAGCCGCGCGGGCGTTTCTAAACGCTGCCCATTTTTCCGCCGCGTCAACAACGATACGAGGCTGTACCGCCCAGTTCGTGCTCGCATCGCGAATGGCAGGCACGAGGTGTGGCAAGGTCGGTAGCACCACGTCTATCGGTCCTGCCGTTTTCGCCACGCGCGCGATCGCTTCTCCGAATACGCCGACCAATCGCCGGACCTCGGTCCGGCGGCTGCCGGGCAACAACAACAAAAGCGGCGGATCGGTGCGGCGACGCTGGGCTTCGTTCGCGTTGGGGCGCAGGTCGTCCAGGCGCTCGATCAACGGGTGGCCGACATAGCTGCACGGCGGACCGCCCAGTTTGGCGAGCGCGGCCGGCTCAAAAGGCAAAATTGCCAGAACGTGATCCACATAAGCCCGCATCGCCGGCGCGCGACCGGGACGCCAGGCCCAGACCGAAGGTGACACATAGTCGATAATCGGGATCGCAGGCGCGCTACGGCGCACACGGCACGCTACACGATGCGTGAAATCCGGACTGTCGATGATCACTAGGGCATCCGGATTTTTGTTGATAATCGCATCCGCGGTCTCGCGTACCCTGCGCAGGATGATCGGCAACCGTTTTGGGATCGCATTAATGCCAACGATCGAAAGATCCTCGATGGCAAATGGGCTTGTCACGCCAGCTGCTGCCATGGCCGCGCCGCCGACTCCGGCAAGTTCGAGCGGTCCGCCATAACGCGCTCTTAGCGCGCCGATCAGGGCTGCGCCGAGCGCGTCGCCAGACTGCTCGGCCGCGACAAGATAAATCGATAGCGGACGTGCCGCGTCCGTCATGTCACGCCCTTATCGGACACTCCAGCGACGAAGATTTTCGCACGGTCCGCTGCGGCAATAACTTCGCTGGCGTCAGTGATGACAGTACTGCCGGCGGTCACCGCAATTCCTGCCAGGCCGGCTCGCGCTACGTTCTCGATGGTCCTCAGACCGATCGAAGGCAAATCGATGCGACGATCCTGTCCGGTCTTTAGCGCCTTGACCAGCACGCCGGTCCCAGTTGGAGCGGTCACCCTGCCCTGGCTGCGTAAATCAGCGACCCGCTGGAGCATCCGGTCTGTGCCCTCGGCGGCCTCTACAGCAAGCACGTGATTACCGGCGAGCACCACGGCCTGCCCAACGTCGAAAGGTCCGAGCGCGGCCATCATCCGCAGCGCGTATTCAATATCAGCGCGATCGCGCGACGAAGGCTCGTGGCGGCCTAGCAGCCCCCCGGGGACAAAAAGCTCCGGCGCGACATCGTCAACGCCAACGACATGAAGGCCGTTATCCTCGAACAGTTGGGCTACACCCGACAATAACCTGTCATCACCACCGCGGTACGACCGCACAATACGCGGCATTGCCCGAATTGTGAGCCAATCCAGTCTTAGCTGCGTTACCGGCGGGCGCAGCAAAGAGCCGATAAGGATCACTTCGCGGCAACCTTCGTTGCGCGCGAGATCGATAAATCGTCCAAGCTGGCCGATCGCTATCCAATGATGCCGGTAGCGTTCGACAGTCTCGGGCTCGGCCCAACCACGCAATCCAAACATGATCGGTTGCCTGCCGCGCCGTTCCGCGGCGGCGGCGACCGCACTCGGAAAGCTCCCGCCGCCGCAGATAATTGCAAGCGGTCCATTATCTAGCGCGGGATCGGACATGGGTGAGCTCGTCAGGCCGTGCCGTCGCTTTGATCGGCACTGCCGCTTCTAGCGCGCGGTTGTGTTAGCGGCCGCTTTCCGCCGGCGCGAATAAACGCAATGATCTTTTCGATAGCCGGATCGTCAGCAAACTCGCGCGCGGTGGACTCGACGCGGTCGACGAAACGGCCATTGCCAAAAAAAAGCGAGCGATAAGCGTGGCGCAGTGTATGCAGTTGCGCCCGCGTCGAACCGCGACGCTGCAAGCCGACGACATTCAATCCGACGAGATCGGCAATTTGCCCGGAGGCAAATCCAAACGGGATAATATCGCCGGCAATCCCGGACATGCCGCCGATCATCGCACCTTCGCCGATCCGTACGTATTGATGAACCGCGGTATTGCCGCCAATGAACGTGAAGTCCTCCACAGTGACATGGCCGCCCAACACGGCGTTATTTGCGAAAGTCACGTTATGGCCGACGTGGCAGTCGTGTCCGACATGCGATCCGACCATGAGAAAGCACCGATCGCCGACAGTGGTCACGCCGCCACCATTCTCGGTACCGGTATTCACCGTCACGCCCTCGCGCACTTCGCAGGATGCGCCGACCACCAATCGTGTCGGACCTCCCTTGTAGTGGACGGATTGTGGCGGCGTTCCGAGCGAAGCAAATGGATAGACGGTCGTTTTTTCCCCGATCGTCGTCACGCCGAGGATACTAACGTGGGAAAGCAGACGTACGCCCGCCTTTAACTCCACGTCAGGTCCGATAATGCAAAATGGACCGACCTCGACGCTTTCATCCAGACGCGCGCCGTCGGCAACGCGCGCTGTCGGATCGATAGCCATCTACCCTCCAGCAATAGCCGCGCCGACTTCGGCCTCAGCGATGATGGCGCCGTCAACTTTGGCTTCAGCGCGATACCACCACATGTTGCGACGGTGATTGATCTTGTTGACATGGTATTGCACGACATCGCCCGGAATTGCCGGCTTGCGGAACTTCGCCTTGTCGATCGTCAAAAAATAAAACAACGAGTTTTTCCGCGCCGCCTCATCCATCTGGCGCAAGCAGAGAACGCCTGCGGTCTGTGCCATGCCTTCGATCATCAGGACACCTGGCATCACCGGATTGTTTGGAAAATGGCCGAGGAACTGCGGCTCGTTTGCAGTGACGTTTTTGATGCCGATCCCGAACTCGTCGCCACGTATTTCAATCACACGGTCAATCATGACAAACGGAAAGCGGTGCGGCAAAAATTTCAGTATCTCATGAATGTCGGCGATGCCGACGCTGTCCGAGCTCATTTCTCGTTTCCTTCAGGTTTATTGCCGCGCCGCGCCAGACGGCGCACCGCAGCAAAACCTTGCATCCATTCGCGCGCTGGCACGGCCGGACTGCCGCCCCAGCGTTCACCATCGCCAATATCGCTTCCGACCCCCGCCTGACCGGCGAGCATAACGCGTGAGCCGATCGTTACGTGGTCGGCGATGCCGGCCTGACCGCCCATGATTACGAAGTCGCCGATTTTCACGCTACCGGATATTCCGGTCTGGGAGGCGATCAGGCAATGCCGTCCGACAACGACGTTGTGCGCGATTTGAACCAGATTGTCGATTTTGCTCCCCTCGCCGATCACGGTATCGCGGGTCGATCCACGATCGACCGTCGAGTTGGCGCCGATTTCCACATCGTCCTGGATGATGACGCGGCGCGTTTGCGGGATTTTCTGATGGCCTTGCGGTCCCGGCAAATAGCCAAAGCCGTCCTGCCCGATCCGGGCGCCGGGATGGACAATAACGCGATCGCCGATCAAGGAATGCTGGATCGTTACGCTGGCGCCGATGGCGCATTCGCGGCCGATGCAGACCTCCGATCCGATGACGGCGCCCGCCGCGATAGTGGTACCCCTGCCAATCTCTGCGTGTGGTCCAATGACGGCGAAGGGATCGACGACAACG
Source organism: uncultured Alphaproteobacteria bacterium (assembly GCA_963807565.1). Lineage (GTDB taxonomy): Bacteria > Pseudomonadota > Alphaproteobacteria > Rhizobiales > Xanthobacteraceae > BOG-931. Next base: position 178,844 of record CAWECH010000020.1, read on the forward strand.
CCGTCTTCAAGACGGGCAGACGGGTGAATGTTCGCATGTGCGCTGCGCCCGCTTTGAGCGAACAGGGACGACGGCCTAAGCGCTCCAGGAAACAGCGCGCGTGCGACTGCGACGAAAGCGCGATAGGGCGCTGGCGTTACCAGAACAATCAAGCCTTTCGGCGCCGAGGCCTCGTACCGAGGTCCGACAAGGCATGCGCCGGCGTGCGTCATTGTTATCGCCTGCGCGTATTTTGGATTGTCGAGAAAGCTGATGTCGGACGCCGTCGCGGTATCAAGCGGTGCAACATCTGAAATGCGCTTGTCGAGTCGGTCGCCCTGCCGCGGCTTGGCGCCGGTCAGAGCGACAATCTGCTCGATCGTGAGTTCGCGATCGGCGCGAATCCTTTTCAACATGCGCCGATCCATGACGCCAGCCTGGTCGCGATCAGAAATGGGTTCCGCCGCCAAAGGCGAAGAACTGCTTGCGGTCGTACCACTTGGCCAGAATTGGATAGGCGAAATCGAAGCGAAGCGGACCGAATGGCGAATCCCAGATGATGCTGGCGCCAGCCGACATACGCACCGACATGTCGTCCACGTATTGCATGCCGCACTGGCAGGCAAAGGCCGCGCCGGTGGGCGTATTGGTGCCCGGCATATTGGTCGCGATCACACCGTTGATTTCACCGGTCGCGGGATATGTTGTCTCACCCTTATAGCCCCACACCGAGCCAGCATCGACGAAGACGGCGCCACGGAACCCGGTGTCCTTGGGCAGGAAGTAGAACGGATACTGGAACTCAAGGCTGGCGCCCCAATAATTCGTGCCGCCGATTGCGTCGTTTGACGTGCCATTGGTGATGTCACGCGGGCCGATACCCGCCGGCGCAAAACCGCGAACCAGATTGGGGCCCATCTTGAAATCGTCGAGCATGCGGACTTCCTGTCCGCCTAGGCCGACCATGTTACCGGCTTGCAAATGGACGATGCCGATAAGGTCGGGAACAACTTCATAGTAAGCGTGGAAATCGGCGCTGGAACGCATGTAATCGACGTCGCCGCCAAGCCCGGCGAAATCCTGGCCAAAGGTCGCGAGCAGACCGTTAGTCGGATTTTTGTTGTTGTCCAGCGTGTTGTAAGTCAGGCCGTATCCGGCCGCGGAGGTCAATGTTGTTCCGTTGGCGAGTTCCACCCGGACCGGGAGCGAGGCCTGGCCGTAGTACCAGCAGTTGATCGAAGTGCCAGCAACGTAGGTTGGATATGCGGCCCCTATAACGCCCGCGTTCGTGGCGGCATTGATTGCCGAAGGAGTAGCAAAGGTATTGACGAAATTCGGATTGATGTTGTTGCAGTCATCCAGATAGGACGGCAGCGTAATCTTCTGCGTATAGAGCGAGTAACGGAACTGAACGGCAAAATCCTCACGCAGCGGTATGCCGAACTTCAGCGTTCCGCCGAGTGACTCAGTCCCGTACGACAAGTAGGTGTTGGGCAGCGTCTCCTTGGCAAAAAGATCTAAGCCGGCGCCGACACGCTGATCGAGGAAGTAGGGTTCAATGAAATTGAGCTCTACGCCTCGGGTATATTCGCCGTAGGTCACCGATGCTTTTGCGTAGCGGCCGGTGCCTAGCAAATTTCGCTCGGACACCGATACCGTCGCCAGCCATCCTTCCGCGGTCGAGTAGCCGCCCATGATCGAGAAGTCGCCCGTCGATTGCTCTTCGACGTCGATATTGATCACCACGCGGTCGGGCGCTGATCCAGGCTCATTGCTGATCTTTACGTTTTTGAAGAAGCCGAGGTTCTTGATCCGGCGTTCGGCGCGATCGATCAAAGCCCGATTGTATGGGTCGCCTTCGGCGATATCGAGCTCGCGGCGGATCACGTAGTCGCGGGTGCGGATATTGCCTCGAACGTTGATACGTTCGATGTAAGCGCGCGTGCCTTCATCCACCACATAGGCAAGAGCAATCGTTCTTGTCTGCGGGTCGCGGTCGCCGCGCGGACGCACGTTGGCGAACGGATAGCCGTGCCGGGCAACGTCGATCGTGATGTCTTCGACTGTCTTCTCGACGGCTTCACCGTTGTAGGTGTCGCCCTGGTGCGTCTGCAGGATCGGCCGCAGCGTCTGTGAATCGATGGCGCGGACATTGGACTGAACGTCGATCTTGCCGAAGTGATAGACCGGCCCTTCTTCGATCGTGAAGGTGATCACAAAGCCTTTTTTCGCGGGATCGTATTCCGAGGTTGCCGAAACCACCTGCACGTCGGCAAAGCCGTGCTTGAGATAAAATCTGCGAATGAGGTCACGATCCGCCTCGATGCGGTCCGGATCGTAGACGTCGGTGGTCTGCAGGAAGCTCAGGAAATTCGAATTCAGCGGTCTTGATGACCTCTTTGAGGCGCCAATCGCTATAGGACTTGTTGCCCTGGAAAATGATGGTTTTGACGCCGGTCTTTTCACCCTCGTTGACGACAAAGATCAGATCCACCCGGTTGTTCGGACGGTCAATGATCTGCGGGACCACCGTGACGTCGAACCGGCCGCTGCGCTGATAGACTTCAACGATCCGCTGCGTGTCGGCCTGAACTTTGGCCTTGGAGAGCGAGTCGCGTTCCTTGGATTGAATCTCTTGCTTGAGCTGTTCGTCTTTCAAGCGGTGGTTACCCTCGAAGGCGAGATGATCAATGACCGCGGACTCAACCACTGTCACGACGACATGCCCGCCTGCACGGGAGATATGGACGTCCTGGAACAGCCCGGACCCGTAGAGACCTTTCAGGGCAGCGTTAATCTCGGCATCGCCGATGCGCCCGCCCGGACCCGGCTTGAAATAAGATCGTACGGTGTCGGCATCGACGCGACGATTGCCTTCAACGACGATGGACTCGGAGCTGACGCCCGCTTCAGCCGGCGCTGCACGCACCGCGCCGGCTGTAAAGCCAACGCACACAACCCCCAAGAGCAGACTGGTTACGACCAGCCCCCGGCTCAGCCACCCACAAATTTTCATGCGCTACGCGCTCTCATTCCCCAAACCGCCGGCCCCTCAGGCGGATTACCGAGTCTCTCCTTGATCGCAAAATGGTTATATCGCTGAAAATACTGATATTTTCCCCGAACCCGCACGCCCGAACCCTCACCCCTTGCTTAACCCCGAGACAGCAAGTGCAACGCCAAAATGGCCAATCTAGGACGCAGCCCGATTTATGACGTCGCCAAGTGAACTATGTCATTGAACGTTGCAAATATCATCAACATCAAGACAATAGCGAGACCAATCCGGAACCCGACTTCCTGAGCCCGTTCCGACAGCGGACGGCCCCGGACTGCTTCCAAGCCATAGAACAAAAGGTGACCGCCATCGAGCAGCGGGATCGGAAACAGGTTCAGAAGTCCGATCGACACCGAAAGCACCGCGGCAAGATGGATCAGGGCGACAAAGCCCAAGGTCGCCACCTGCCCCGACATTTCCGCGATCCGGATTGGGCCGCCGAGTTGATTGGCAGCTTCACGCCCGACCACGACGCCGCCGATGTAGCTGAGCGTCCGGTCAATAACGAACCAGGTCTCCTGCGCGCCCATCCACAGTGCTTCAGGTGGTGAAACCGGCTGGAATTTAAGATCTTCCGGTGCCGTTGAACGGCGGATGCCCAGCAAACCAATGCGATGGACATTGCCGAATATGTCCTTTTCCTCGCTGAGCGTCGGCGTGGCGGTCAGGACGCGTTCAGCGTCGCTATCGCGCTTGACGGTAATTTGCAGTGGATGGCCTGCGCTCTCGCTGACAACGCGCTGCATGTCGGCAAAATCGGCAATGGCTTTACCGTCGATGGCAGTCACAAGGTCGCCTGGCTGGAAGCCGGCCGCAGCAGCCGCACTGTCGGCCTGCACAGAGTTCGACCCGGGCGCTCATCGTCTGCTTGCCATAAAGCATGAAGACGCCGCCAAAAATCACTATAGCCAGTAGGAAATTCGCCATCGGACCGGCAACGACGATGGCGGCCCGCTTGGCGACCGATTGCCCCACAAAGCTCTGTGACTTCTCGCCTTCATCCATGGCAGCAAGGCGAGCGGTGTCGGGGGTGCTGGCGGCGCTGTCGTCGCCGAAAAACTTCACAAAGCCGCCGAGCGGAATAGCGGCAATTTTCCACCGCGTACCGTGCCGGTCATTGAAGCCGACGATTTCGGGACCAAAACCGATCGAAAACACCAGGACCCGGACGCCGCACCAGCGGGCGATCAGGAAATGTCCCAGTTCATGGAAGAAAACGACCAGGCTCAAAACGAACAGGAACGGAACGATATAGCCGAGGAACCCGTGCCCAAGCGCCTGTAGATGCGACAAAAAAACAATTCCCATGACGCTTGCCGCCCCTGTTACCTGGTCCCGAAAGAGTTTCTTAACGCTAGGAAGCCATTGCGGCAATTTCGGGCAGCAGGTCGGCGGCTAACCTTCTTGAATTATGGTCAATTTCGACCGCTTCGTCGGCGGACTGGGGTTCTTTCATCACGCCACGGCGATCGGCGGCCTCCAGAGTGGCTTCGACCAAGCGCCGGAATGCCGGTGAACCCAAGGCGGCGTTCGACAAATTCCGTTACCGCGATCTCATTGGCGGCGTTGAGCACGGTCGGCGCCCCGCCGCCTGCGGCAAGCGCCTTTCGGGCCAGGGCAAGCGCCGGAAACCGGACTGGATCGGGCTCCTCGAAGCTCAAAGTCCCGACCTTGGCGAGATCAAGCCGCGGCGCCGGAGTTGCCATACGCTCCGGCCAGCCCAGGCAATGCGAGATCGGTATGCGCATATCGGGGGATCCGAGCTGGGCGATCACCGAACCGTCGCGGAATTCAACGAGTCCATGCACCACCGATTGCGGATGCACGACGACATCGAGCTCGTCCGGGCGCAATGCGAAGAGGTGATGCGCCTCGATCAATTCGAGGCCCTTGTTCATCAGTGTCGCGGAATCGATCGTGACCTTAGGCCCCATGACCCAGGTCGGATGCTTGAGCGCCTGCTCCACCGTCACTTTGTTGATGGCGTCACGTGACCAGGTACGGAACGGACCGCCCGACGCGGTGAGGATGACCCGGCGCACTTCCTCGCGTCGGCCCGAAGCGAGCGCCTGAAACACGGCGTTGTGCTCTGAATCGACCGGGAGCACCGTCGCGCCGGCGGCCGCCGCGCGGCGCATGAAAAGCGCGCCGGCACAAACCAGGCACTCTTTGTTTGCGATAGCGACCGTGGCGCCGCGCTCGGCGGCAGCAAGGGTCGGCTTGAGGCTTGCCGCGCCAGTGATCGCAGCCATGACCCAATCGGCTGGCCGTTGGGCAGCCTCAACCAAAGCATCGGCGCCGCCGCCTGCTTCGATGCCAGAGCCGGAAAGCTCGGCCTTGAGCTCAGCAAAACAATGCGGATCGCCGATTGCGGCAAAGCTTGCACCAAGTTCGCGCGCAAGCTTTGCCAGCAACTTTGCATTGCGGTTCGCGGTCACCGCTTCGACACGATAGTGGCCGGGCTCCCGCTGCAGCAGATCGATCGTGCTCGATCCGATCGAACCGGTAGCGCCAAGCAGCGTCACACTCCGCGGTATTGCCGTGGCGATCGGCCTTGCTCCGCGGCGCTTTGTGCGACGACGTATTCATCGGCACTACCATACCAACAGCCCCTGAGCTGGCGCATCCGTTCCCTGGCGCAGCACGCCGATCAGCAGCGCTGCCAGCGCGGCAACAAGAAAGCCGTCGAGACGGTCCATCAGTCCTCCGTGACCGGGTATAAGCGCGCCCGCATCCTTGGCGCCGAAGCGCCGCTTCACCGCGGACTCGAACAGGTCGCCCGCCTGCGTCAGGACCGAAAGCATCAAGGCAACGAGCCCAACCGGCACAAGCCGACCAATGCCGCTCGCATAAGCGACCAGTGTTCCGGCGACAACCCCCCCTATCAGACCGCCGACGGCCCCCGCCCAGGTCTTTTTCGGGCTGACCTGTGGCCACAGCAGCGGCCCGCCGATCGCACGCCCCGTAACATAGGCGAAAATATCGGTGGCCCAGACGCTTAGCGCAACGAACAGAACCGCCGTGAGACCCAAAGCTGGATCGCGCCTGAGCAAGGCAGGCCCGATGAAGGCGGTGCCGCCGTAGAGCACACCGGCGGCCGCCCAGAGCGGCGGATTGCGCGCCGGGAAGCGTAGCGGCCATGCCGCCACGACGCCGCCCGCCAGAACTGCTCCGATCACGATCATTCCAGCCGCTGCGCCTGGTTCATCCAACCCGGCGAGCAGAAGCGCAACGGCCAAGGCGGCCAGTCCCGGTAACAGCACACGAGCATCGGCGTTGCCGACGACGAGGCGCGTCCATTCCCACAAAACTCCTGCGGCGGCGGCGGCACAAAGAAGAAAGAACACCCAGCCGCCGAGACAAATGCAGCCGAGCACGATCGGCGCCAGTATCACCGCGGAGACGATCCGCAGCGTGAAATTGCTCATTCCGCCCAGTGTCAGAGAGAGCTTTCCACCTGTGCCGCCGCCCTGGTCGCGCTGGTCAGGCGTGGTCACGATCCGGTCTGGGCAATCAATCCGCCGAAGCGGCGTTCGCGACGACGATATTCGGCAATGGCCGCTTCGAGCGCAGCGCGATCGAAATCCGGCCAGTACGTCGGCACGAAAATCAGTTCGCTGTAGGCCGATTGCCATAACAGGAAGTTGGACAGCCGCTGCTCGCCGCTGGTGCGGATGATCACGTCCGGGTCCGGCACATCCGGAGCATCCAGATGCTGCGTGAGAAGTTCCGGCGTGATGTCGTTGGCGGCGAGCTTGCCATTCGCGACGTCTTGCGCGGCGCGGCGCGCGGCGCGGGCGATCTCCTGTCGTGCGCCATAGTTGAATGCAACGATCAGCAGCAAGCCATCATTGTCGCGGGTCAGATCTTCCGCTTCCTCCAGCAGAGAGCGGATATCGCGCGTGAGATCTTCACGTTCGCCAATGACACGAACCCGGACGTTACTCTTGTGCAGTTCGACAAGATCATTGCGGATAAAACGGCGCAACAGGCCCAACAGGTCCTGGATTTCAGAAGCCGGCCGCGACCAGTTTTCGGAGCTGAATGAAAAGATCGTCAGGATGGAGATGCCGAGTTCGCCGGCGGCACGAACGGTCTTGCGCAACGCTTCAACGCCTCGGCGATGGCCCTCGACGCGCGGCAAGCCTCGCGCGGCCGCCCAGCGCCCGTTGCCATCCATGATGATGGCAACGTGCCGCGGGATCTCAAAGCCGCCCGTTCCGCCTTGCAGCTTCTGCGTGACCTCGCCTTTCGCGCTCAAACGGTCATGATCTCCTTTTCCTTCGTCGCCAGCATTTTTTCGACTTCGGCGATGGTCGTGTCTGTCGCCTTTTGCACGTCGCCCGATTGGCGGGTGTGATCGTCCTCGCTGATCTGGTGGTCCTTCTCCATCTTCTTCAGGAGTTCGAGGCCGTCACGGCGAACGTGACGCACCGCTACACGCGCGGCTTCGGCGTATTTGTGCGCGACTTTGACGAGTTCCTTGCGCCGCTCCTCGTTGAGCTCCGGAATGCGCAGCTTGAGCACCTGGCCTTCGGTTGAAGGCGTGAGGCCAAGGTTTGCCGCCGAGATCGCCTTCTCGACCGCATGCACCATCGATTTGTCCCAGACCTGCACGTGCAGCAGCCGCGGCTCCGGCACGCTGATCGTGCCAAGCTGATTGAGCGGCATGTTGTTGCCGTAAGCTTCCACCTGCACGTGATCGAGCAGCGCCGTCGATGCGCGGCCGGTGCGCAGGCCGGACAGTTCCTGCTTGAGCGACGCAATCGCGCCCTGCATGCGGCGCTTCAGGTCGTTCATGTCGAATGCCGTTTGTGCCATGGCGCCCTCCGTCATCGGCCCTCTGGGCCAGTATCTGTCGGCCATTTATTCGCCCGGGCGGGGCTCAGCCGACGATGGTGAAGTGTCCTTTTCCGCGCAGGACAGTCTCGATGGCGCCCTGCTCCCGGATCGAGAACACGATGATAGGCATACGGTTTTCGCGGGCAAGCGCGAAGGCCGTTGCATCCATGATCTTCAGGTTCTTTTCCAGCGCTTCCTGGTGGCTGATCCGGTCATACCGGGTGGCATTGGGGTCCTTCTTCGGATCCGCGCTGTAGACGCCGTCGACGTCGGTCGCCTTGAGAACCGCATCGCAGCCCATCTCGGCGGCGCGCAGGACTGCGGTGGTGTCGGTGGTGAAATACGGATTTCCGGTGCCGCCGGCGAACACGATGATGCGCTTGTCGTCGAGATGCCGGAGCGCGCGCTGGCGCTCGTAGGTTTCGCAGACCTGGGGCATCGACAGTGCCGACATGGTGCGGGCGCTGACGCCTGCCCGTTCGATGGCGGCTTCCAGCACCAGTGCGTTCATGACCGTCGCCAGCATGCCCATGGCATCGGCGGTCGGCCGCGACAGGCCGCGCTCGGAAATCTGTGCACCGCGCAGGACATTGCCGCCGCCAACCACGACGCCAAGCGCAATGCCAAGCTTGTGCGCGGCAATCAGATCGGCGGCAAAACGGTCGATAGTCGGCTGATGAATCCCGAATTTTTCCGGGCCGCTCAAGGCTTCGCCGGAGAGCTTGACGATCACCCGCCGATAGTTGGCCTTATCCATGAGGATGATCCGCCCGGATTATCGCTACCCGCCGATTCCCGCGGCGGGAGCGATAGGGCTAGCGCATTTGCGACGGAAACCCAACAGCCGCGCCGATCCGCTCAATGACCGCCGGCCATCGCCGCCACTTCGCCACCAAAGTCGCCGGTCGGCTTGTCGATGCCTTCGCCGAGCGCAAAACGGACGAAGCCGGTGACCTCGATCGGGCCGCCGACCTTGCCTTCAGCTTCCTTGATGGCCTGAGATACCGGCTTCTTGCCTTCTTCGATGGCATAGCCCTGATCGAGCAGACACACTTCCTTGTAGAAAGTTTTCAAGCCCGAACTCGATAATTTTCTCAACGACGTTGGCTGGCTTACCGACGGCCTTTGCAGCGATAACACCTTTTTCGCGCTCCACAGCCGCCGGATCCAGACCGGACGCGTCGACCGCCTGCGGATTGGCTGCCGCCACATGCATCGCGAGCAGACGGCCGAAGGCTTTCAGTTCGTCGGCATTCCCGGTTGACTCCAACGCTACCAGCACACCGATCTTGCCGAGGCCATCGGCGACCGAACTGTGCATGTAGCTTGCGACAACGCCCTTGCTGACCGAAAGAGCGGCGGCACGGCGCAGCGTCATGTTTTCGCCGATCTTGGCGATCGTGTCGGCAATTGACTCGGCAACAGTGATGCTGCCGGCTTTAGCCGCGAGGATTTTCTCGACATCGGTGCCGGCATCGAGCGCCACGTCGGCGATCATCTTCACCAGACCTTGAAACAGATCGTTGCGGGCGACGAAATCGGTTTCGGAATTGACCTCGACCACGACACCCTTGGTGCCGCGGATCGCGACGCCAACGAGACCGTCGGCGGCGACGCGGCCGGCCTTCTTGGCTGCCTTGGACAGGCCTTTCTTGCGCAGCCAGTCGACCGCGGCATCGATATTGCCGTCGGTTTCGTTGAGTGCCGCTTTGCAGTCCATCATGCCGGCTCCGGTAGAATCCCGAAGCTCCTTCACCATGCCTGCGGTGATATTCGCCATTGCAGTCAGTCCTTGTCTTTCGTCATTCTGTAAACGCAGAAGCGAAGCGATCCTCGAAGGATTGCTTCGCTAAACTTGCCATCGGGACGCGCGATCTGCGCGGCCCCGTGGGATAACAACCGCCGCCTTATTCGGCTTCGGCCGTCAGTTCCTTCGCCTTGGCAATCCAGCCATCGACGCGGCCCGGCAGTCCGACTTCTTCGCCGACATTATGCGCAGCTGCCGTCGACAGTTGTGCGATCTGCGAATAATGGAAAATGCCGAGATCGTTGAGCTGCTTCTCAATCGCCGGAGAGATACCCGGCAGCTTCTTGAGGTCGTCGGCGACGCCGCGCGGACCTGACAACTGCTCGAAGCCGAGCTTGTTCTCCGGCGGCAGTTCCTCGGGAACAGTCGGCTCGGCCTGTGCGCCGACATCGACGCCCTGCGAACCCTGCGCCCGCGAAATGCCGTCGATCGCAGCCTTCGCGATCAGATCGCAGTAAAGCGAAATGGCGCGGCTGGCATCGTCGTTGCCTGGAACGACATAGGTGATGCCTTGCGGATCGCAATTGGTGTCGACCACGGCGGCAACCGGCACGCCAAGCCGCCGGGCTTCCTTGATCGCGATGTCTTCCTTGTTGGTGTCGATCACGAACAGCAGGTCGGGCAACCCGCCCATGTCCTTGATGCCGCCGAGTGCACGGTCGAGCTTGTCGCGCTCACGCTGCAGCGTCAGGCGTTCTTTCTTGGTGTAGCCCTGCGCCTCGTTGGACGACAGCATCTCTTCAAGCTTGCGCAGCCGCTTGATCGAGTTGGAAACCGTCTTCCAGTTGGTCAGCGTGCCGCCGAGCCAGCGCGAATTGACGTAATACTGCGCCGATTTCTTCGCCGCTTCGGCGATCGCGTCCTGCGCCTGCCGCTTGGTGCCGACGAACAGGATGCGTCCGCCTTGCGCGACCGTATCGCTCACGGCCTGCAACGCGCGATGCATCATCGGCACCGATTGCGTCAGATCGACGATGTGGATGTTGTTGCGGGTGCCGAAGATGTACTCGGACATCTTCGGATTCCAACGATGGGCCTGATGGCCGAAGTGCACGCCAGCTTCTAATAGCTGGCGCATGCTGAAGTCTGGCAGCGCCATTGATGTATTCTCCGGTTGATCCGCCGCGGACCGAGAGCCCGACCCTTATTGGCCGGACACCGGACGGCTGTTTAAGGCCAAGGTCCGCGTGAGAGATGGCGCCTTATATAGGTATCGGCCCGGTCGAGGCAACCTGAACCTGAAATATCGCCACTTCCCGCGTTACCCGGCCCTGTGTAGCCTCAAGGCAATAAAAATGGGGCTTTTGGGGAGGCTGCCATGACGATCGCCCGCCGCGAATTTCTCGGTCTTGGGGCTCGCAGCCGCGGCGCTACCCGCAATGCCGGGCCAATTGTTGGCCGAATCCTACCCCGCCCGGCCGGTCCATATCGTGACCGGCTATCCGGCCGGCGCGTCGCCCGACATCATCGCGCGGCTGATTGCCGACGCGCTGTCGCGCCGTATCGGCCAGCAATTCATCGTCGATGACCGGCCCGGCGCCGGCAGCAATATCGGCACCGAAGTGGTCGCCCATGCCACGCCGGACGGCTACACGCTGCTGATGACGGTATCGACCAACGCGATCAATGCCACGCTCTACTCCAAGCTCAATTTCGACTTCGTCAAAGACTTCGCGCCCGTCGCCCGCATCGGCATTACGCCGTTCGTCATCGTCGCCAATCCGGCGTTTCCGGCAAAGACGATTCCGGAACTCATCGCCTATTCCAAAGCCCATCCGGGCCAGGTCAATTTCGCCACCCAGGGCGTCGGCACCGGACCTCATGCGGCCGGCGAACTCTTCAAGATGATGACCGGCGCCGATCTCGTGCACGTGCCTTACAAAGGCAACTTCAATCCGGACCTGCTCGGCGGCCAGATACCGCTGAGCTTCGCGTCGATCGCGAGTGAAATGGAATTCGTCAAAGACGGCAGGCTGCGCTGCATCGCCGTGACGACCGCCACGCGCTCCGACGCGCTGCCCGACGTTCCCGCCATCAACGAATTTGTTCCGGGCTACGAAGCGGCCGGCTGGTACGGCATCTGTGCGCCGACCGGCACGCCCGGCGATATCATCGCCAAGCTGGCCGAAGCCGTTGTCGCCGGCACCAACGAGGCCGACGTGACAGCCAAACTGCTTGCCATCGGCATCGACGTAAAGCCGATGAACACGCCGGACTTCGGCAAATTCATCGCCGACGAAACAGCGAAGTGGGCCAAGGTCATCAGGTTCGCCGACATCAAGGTGGACTAACCGAAATCGGCCGGGACCGCGCTTAGGCCCTACCCGCAAATCACGCCGGCGCTAGCGCACCCTGCTCGCGCACCACGTCATTGACGAACAGCCAGGTACGATCGACGAACGGCGGCGGCGAAGCCTGCTGGTTGTTGCTTGAATTGCTCGCGCGATTTCAGCGTCACCCAGTCGGTGCGCGGCTTGCGTTCGGCGACATAGGCTTTCAGCGCACCTTCGATATCAGCCGGCTGCCGCGGAAAGAGTGCGCGCCAGCACATAGCCGTCCTCGATGGCCATGTTGGCGCCCTGCGCCAGCGTCGGCATGGTCGGATGCGCGGCATCGCCGAGCAGAGTCACGCGGCCGTCCGACCATTGCGGGATCGGATCGCGATCGTAGATGCCCCATTTGTAGACCTGCTCGACGTGCCGGAACATATCGAGCAGCGCTTCGTTCCAGCCGGCCTTGGCGGCGATCAGCTCCTCGCGGCTCGACGGCACCGACCACGATTCCTCGACCCATTGTTCGGTGACGTGACCGCCGAAAATGTTGAGCTTGTCGCCTTTGGCGCCGATCGGATAGCAGATGACGTGGCCGTTCGGACCGATCCAGCCGAAATATTCTCCGTGCGGAATGGCAACCTCGCCGCCGGGACCGACTCGTGTCGGCACGCATTCCATCGGCACGATGCATCGCCACGCCATCATTTCAGTGAACCGCGGCCGGTCGGCGCCGAAATGCTGGGCGCGAATGGCGGAGCGAATGCCGTCAGCGCCGACGACGATATCGGCTTCCGCGGTTGAGCCGTCGGCAAAGCGCGCCACTGCGGTGCCGCCGACGGTTTCGGCGCCGACGCAATTCGCGCCGAGATGCAGCGGCGTGTCGCCGGTCGCGCGGCGCAGCATGTTGTGCAGATCGACGCGATGCGCCGACATGTAAGGCGCGCCGTATTTTTCCCGCGCCACCGCCTTGAGCGGCTGGCGGAAACGCAGCCGGCCTTCGTCCCAGGTGATCGACATGATGCTGAACGGCTCGAATGCGTTCCGCATCAATTCGTCTTCCAGCCCGAGCGCGCGAAGCACCTTCACGCCGTTCGGCCCGATTTGCAGGCCGGCGCCGGCTTCTTCCAGCTTGCTCGATCGTTCGAAGATTTCGACCTCGAAGCCGCGCTGGCGCAACGCCACGGCTGCGGCAAGACCGCCAATGCCGGCGCCGACAATGATGATGCGAAGCGGGCGATCGGCTGAATGCGAGATCACGGCTGCAGATTGTGGACTAAAGCGCTTCCACCGTCACCACGCCCGACACGGCCTTTATCGCGCCGGCGATCTGCGGCGAGACTTTGAAGCGGCCCGGCAGCTTGACCTCGACCTCGCTGCCGTTGCCGAGCAGCAGCACCATGCTGACTTCGCCTTCGGCCGGATCGGCCCCGTTGCGCGCCGGTCCGCCGCGTTCCAGCCGCCGCACCAGGCCGTCGATCGGCGCTTGATCGCGCAGGAACACGCGGAGCCCCTTCTGCGTCTTGGCCGCGGCATCATCGAGCGGCTCGACCGACTGGATACGCGCGCGCACTTCTTCGGCCTGCACCTCGCCGGTGAGGAACATCAGCACCGCGGTTCCGGGCTCCAGCAGGTCGCGATATTGCGCGAGGCCTTCGGCGAACAGCACCGCCTCGTAGTGCCCGCTCGGATCGGACAGCCCGATGATGCCCATCTTGCTGCCGGTTTTGGTGCGCCGCTCGGTGCGCGAAACGACGGTGCCGGCGACGCGGCCGCCGCCGGCGCCGGCCTTCACCGCGCGCGAGAACTCCACCCATGACTGCACGCGAAGCCGCTTGAGCGCCGCCGCATAATCATCGAGCGGATGGCCGGTGAGGAAGAAACCGATCGCATCGTATTCCTTTCGCAGGCGGTCGGCCGGCAACCACGGCTCGACCACCGGCAGCATCAACGGCTCCTTGGTGGCCGGGCCGGCGAACAGTTCGTTCTGGCCGACGCGTTGCGTTTTCATGCGCGCGCTGCGCCGCCGCCATCATGGTATCGACTGCGGCAATAGGCTCGCGCCCGGTTCGGTTCGAGCGCCTCGAAAGCGCCCGACGCAGCCAGGCTTTCCAGCACCCGCTTGTTGACCGCACGCGGATTGATGCGGCGGGCGAAGTCGGCGAGATCGGTGAACGGCCCGTCGCCGCGCGCGGTAATGATGCTTTCGACCGCTTGCCGGCCGACGCCGCGCAATGCCGCGAGCGCGTAATAGATGGTGTTGCCGTCGACATCGAACTCGACGCCGGAGCGGTTGATCGACGGCGGCTCGACCTTGATCGAGAGCCGCTCCGCTTCGGCGCGAAATTCCGCAAGCTTGTCGGTATTGCCCATTTCGAGCGACATCGAGGCGGCGAGGAATTCGACCGGATAATTCGCCTTCAAGTAAGCGGTCTGATAGGTCAGCAGCGCATAAGGCGCCGAATGCGATTTGTTGAAGCCGTATTCGGCGAATTTTGCGCAAGCCTCGAAGATCACCTCGGCATCGCCTTGCCCAATGCCGCGTTCGACGGCGCCGGAGATGAAGTCGCCGCGCTGCGACGCCATCTCCTTCTTGTCTTTCTTGCCCATGGCGCGGCGCAGAATGTCGGCCTTGCCGAGGCTGTAGCCGGCCAGATCGCGCGCGATCTGCTGCACCTGCTCCTGGTAGGTGATGATGCCGTAGGTCGGCTCGAGGATCGGCTCAAGCTTCGGATGCAGATAATCGGTCTTCTCGCGACCGAGCTTGCGTGCGCAATAGGTCGGGATGTTCGCCATCGGTCCCGGCCGATAGAGCGCGACCAGCACGATCAGATCTTCGAAACGGTCGGGCCGCATGTCGAGCAGCGCACGGCGCATGCCCTGACTTTCCACCTGGAACACGCCGACCGTTTCGCCCCGGGCCAGCATCTCGTAGGTCTTGGCGTCATCGAGCGGAATGCGCAGCAGATCGATATCGATCTTGCGCCGGCGCAGAAGACGCAATGCGGTGTCGAGCACCGTCAGCGTTTTGAGGCCGAGAAAGTCGAATTTCACCAGACCTGCCGGCTCGACCCATTTCATATTGAACTGGGTGACCGGCATATCCGACTTCGGATCGCGATAGAGCGGCACCAGTTCCGCCAAGGCCCGGTCGCCGATCACGATGCCGGCGGCATGGGTCGAGGCGTGACGGTGAAGGCCTTCGAGCCGCAGCGCGATGTCGAAGGCACGATCGACAACCACGTCGCGCTCACGCTCGGCTTGCAGGCGCGGCTCGCTGTCGATTGCGCTTTTGAGCGAGATCGGCGCCGCCGGGTTTTGCGGCACAAGCTTGCACAGCTTGTCGACCTGACCGTACGGCATCTGCAACACCCGGCCGACGTCGCGCAATACGCCGCGCGCCTGCAAGGTGCCGAAGGTGATGATCTGTGCGACCCGATCGTGTCCGTAGCGTTGTTGCACGTAGCGGATGACCTCATCGCGCCGGTCCTGACAGAAGTCGACGTCGAAGTCCGGCATCGAGATGCGCTCGGGATTGAGAAAGCGCTCGAAGATCAGCCCGAAGCGTATCGGATCGAGATCGGTGATGGTCAGTGAATAAGCGACCAGTGAGCCGGCGCCGGAGCCGCGGCCTGGCCCAACCGGAATGCCTTGTGATTTCGCCCACTGGATGAAGTCGGCGACGATCAGAAAGTAGCCCGGATATTTCATCCGCTCGATGACGCCGAGCTCGTACTCGAGCCGCTGCTGATAATCTTCGGCGGTCTGCCCCGCCGTGAGGCCATGAACGGCAATCCGCCGTTCCAGCCCGGCGCGGGCCTGCCGCCGCAACTCGGCGGCTTCGTCGACCGGCTCTGCAGTGTCGCCGACCGTAAACCGCGGCAGGATCGGCCCCTTGGTCTTTGGGCGGAATGTGCAGCGTTCGGCAATCTCGACGGTAGCTGCGAGCGCTTCCGGCAGGTCGGCAAACAACTCCGCCATCTCGGCGCGGCTTTTGAAGCGGTGTTCCGGTGTCAGTTGCCGCCGTTCGCCGTCGGCAATCAGTCTGCCCTCGGCAATGCAGAGCAACGCGTCATGCGCCTCGTAATCCTCGCGCGTTGCAAAGAACGGCTCATTGGCGGCGACCAGCGGAATCCCGCGGGCATAGGCAAGCTCGATCAGCGCCGGCTCAACGCTACGCTCCGCCGGCATCCCGTGACGCTGCAATTCGATGTAGAGCCGGTCCCCGAAGAGGTTCTGCAATTGCGCGCAGCGCGACTGCGCAAGCCCGCTTTGTCCAGCGCCGACGGCGATATCGAGCGGCCCATGCAATCCGCCGGTCAGCGCAATCAGCCCGCCGCTTTCGCCATCGAGCCAATCGAGCCTGATACGCGGCCGCTCCTGCGACTCGGTTTCAAGATAGGCGCGCGAGCAAAGCCGCATCAGGCTGCGGTAACCGTCTTCGCGTGACGCCAGCAGAACGAGGCGCGGCCAGACGTCGGCAACTGCACCTGGGCGCACTTCCTGATCGGCGAAATCGACCGCGAGCGCGCAGCCGACGATCGGCTGAATACCGTAGCCAGCCAGTTTTTCGGAGAATTCCAGCGCACCGAACATGTTGTCGGTGTCGGTCAGCGCCAGCGCTGGCTGGCGGTCTTTCTTGGCAAGCTCGGCGAGCCGCGCGATCGGCAGCGCGCCCTCGAGCAGCGAATAGGACGAGTGCACATGCAAGTGCACAAAGCCGAGTTCCGAGCGGCCTAGCTTGGCAGCCATATTGCTCCGCGCCTGTTAGTGGCAAACCCACTGAGAGAATCTGGGGCGGCGAGGATGAGCGATGCCCGGCGGCGCTGTCCATCGCCGATGTGCGCAGCTCACAAGCCGCGCACAGAAACTTTCACCGGCACTCCCTCGGCGGAACTTTGCCCTTCGCGCAAATAGCCCCGAACGTGTCGGCCCGGAACATGTCAGAGGCTGATCACTCCGAGTACCTGCGCCCAAACCGCTACTGTTCCCAGAAACAGCGCCAACGACGCCAAAGCCATTGCCTCTTCAAACACCGACCGAACCATAACAATCTCCCCTGACGGACATGAACGAAGAGGGAACATAATTCATGGTTTGTTCTCGTGAGTTAAGTCGGCAGTGGGTCCCTTTCAATTGGGCCAGAATTTGAGTTAACGCCGCTATGATGAGGGATGTGGCCGCTGATGGAGCCATTTTTTGATGAGATAGCCGGACCTCACGTCACGAAGAAATCACCGTAGTTGCCCGCGACGATTGCGTGGCCAGATTTTTGACTCGTTCCTTATCCAGCGCCCCGTCTCAGTAGGTACTGGCCCCCATATCCCCCTCGCTGGCCCCTTTGAATTTTCAGGTGGCCTTTTGAAAGCTGGTGTCCCGACCGGCGGTTGCGCTCAAAGGTTGGGGGACGCACGCAAAAATTTCCCTATGATTGCTTGCTCGCGATGAAAGAGAGAGACTTATGATTGCTAAGGCCTGCGTCTTCACAACTCTCATCGGACAATACGAAAAACTAAACGAACAACCCGTCGCAGCCCAGTCGGCTATCCTTTCATTTGCTTGACCGACGATCCAGATCTCAAGAGCGATACGTGGCAGATCAGGCAGGCTGTTCCGACCTTCGGCATGGATCCGATCCGCAGCCAGCGAGACATAAAAATCCGTCCGCACCGGTATTTGCCGGACTTCGACAATTCCCTCTACATCGATAATTCAGTCTTGTTGACCCAACCTCCGGAGAAAATATTCGAGACATATTTTCCGATGTCTGGCTTTTGCCTGTCAGAACGCCAGGACGTATCGGTTATGGACGAGCTTCTTGGCGTATCTATTCAAGGACTTGACGACCAGAGCCGCATATTCGAACAGCTCAATCACTATGCGGTCGCTTCTCCCGACATTCTGAATGATCAAGTTTACTGGACCGCCATTATGTTACGCGATCACGGAAACCCCAAGGTCCGCGAGATGCTCGAAACATGGTCGGCGCATGTACTTCGTTACTCCCGTCGCGATCAGCTTTCCGTTACCTTTGCCTTCCGCCACGTCGGTTTAGCGCCGGACGTGATGAAGATCGATCCTGAATCGTCATGGTTCCACTCGTGGCCTCACACTGCCGGCAGAAATCGCGAAAGGTGGCCTCGACGGCCTGCAGACTCCTTCAGTCCTCCCGGCGCCCAAATCCAGTATTTCGAGCGGATCAAGCGTCAGTTGGAAGAGAGGAATGGTCAGTTGGAACAGGCAATGGAACAAAAAGTTCAAGAACATCACCACCTCGTTCGGGCGATCGACCTAAAAGACGAAGTCATTCGTCAACTCCAGCAGGCCATCACTACACTTTCGGCAAAACCTCGCGGCGCCGTGGTGGCGTCGATTGCTTGCCGGCGGATGACAGAAGAACGCCTCGGTTGCGGCGACTGCGTTCCCCCCGACTTTAACTGCCCAGCGCCCCGTTTAGCTGGTCCGCAAGAGTTTGCGCCTTCTTGGTATCCAACCGAACTCTGACCCTGACAGCCTTCCCCTCTATGAGAGTGATCAGGACCAATTCAAGTTGCTGCTGCGCTTTAAATTCCACGTCGGTCGAGAGGATCGCCGGAAAAATGTTCGGCTCAGTCTCGTCAATTTTCAAAACCATAGCCCTAACCTCCAGGTTGAGGTAAAATAACACCATCGTCTTCTTCCGATAAACGCGCAAGGCCCTGCGGGAAAGCTACTTGGGACCGATCGGCCAGATGAGGGCGGATGAGGGCGGATGAGACTACCTGCTTACCGCGTCTTTCGCGGTTTCTGTTCAGGGTGTGGCAACCCGAGCCACCCTATCGGTTCAGACGGCAGCCCAATGTCTGAGGGGGCTGGCTTTGACTTTGCAGCCCCGGTCGAAAGACCGGGGCTTTTTCTCGCCCGTGCGCCGTCGGAATTCTCCGTCGCCGAAATGCGACTGGAGAATTGTGAACCAACTCAGCTCGATCACCGTACAAAGAGCTGTCGTCGAGGTTGAATAAGCTCGCACAGCCGTGGCTAAATGGCGCGTTGTCCGTTGGGCTGCGCGGTCAATCTGCGGCGCAGTCGGCATTTAACGAGGAGGAGGGTTTATGCGGAAACTCGGTATCACTTTGTCAGCAGCAGCGTTCGTTCTGGGTTCGATGGTGCTTTCGGCCAGTGCGCAAACCCAAAGCGCGGGTGCCGGCAGCATGCATGCACTCAAGAATGCGACCCCGCTCGTCACCAAGGCGGCGTGTAACGGTTACGGCCCCTATTGTGGGCCGGGCTGGGTTCGCCGCTGCGGTTATTGGGGCTGCCGCTGCGTTCCCTGCTACTGAGGACATCGGCAGTTGACTTTAGTCGAGGCCGCCTCCGGGCGGCCTCGTTTGTTTGTGGCCGGCAATTCTTTTCGGTTCCGGGTGAATAGCAGCGAGGTTCGAGCGTTTATATCTGAAGCGGAAGTCATTCCGGGAGACAGGTTATGAGACATCTATTGATCACGCTTGGACTTGCCGTCGCCGCTTTGGGCGCAGGAACCCCCGCCCACGCGCAAAACTATCCGTGGTGCGAGTACATCAGCGGCGGCATGGGCGGCGGTGGCAGGAATTGCGGCTTCGTCAGCTTCGAGCAGTGTCATGGAAAGCGCGCGCGGCAACGGCGGCGACTGCCGTGCCAACACGATGTACGAGCCGCCGGTTGGCGCACATCAGACAACGCGCAAATCGCGTAAAAGCAAGAACTCCTGATCGCGCGAATTGATCGCGGAATTCCCGCACGTCGTCAGTCGAGTTCGACCACAAGCCCGTCGCGGATCGTCACACGGCGATCCATTTGTGCGGCGATATCGAGATTGTGCGTGGCGATGATCGCGGCGAGACCGGACGCGCGCACCAGTTGGCGCAGCGCTGAAAATACGTGGTCGGCGGTGTGAACGTCGAGATTGCCGGTCGGCTCGTCGGCAAGAAGAATGCGCGGTGCATTGGCGACTGCGCGTGCGATCGCGACCCGCTGCTGTTCGCCGCCCGACAATTCAGCCGGCCGGTGCGTCAGCCGTTCCTTGAGCCCAAGATAGCTCAACAACTCGGTACCGCGAACGCGCGCTTCCTTCCGCGACAGGCCGCGCACCATCTGCGGCAGCATGACGTTCTCGATCGCCGAGAACTCGCCCAGCAGATGATGGAATTGATAAACAAAGCCGATGTCGTTGCGCCGTATACGGGTGCGCGCCGCATCGCTCAGGTTCGAAGTCGGCTCGCCGTCGATATAGACCTCGCCTGAATCCGGGTGCTCGAGCAGACCGGCGATATGGAGCAGCGTCGACTTTCCTGTTCCGGATGGCGCGATCAGCGCCACCGACTCGCCACTCCACACCGCAAGCTCTGCGCCTTTGAGAATGTCGAGCGTGGCGTCGCCCTGGCGGAAGTGTCGGCCGACGCTGTGCAGGAAGATCAGCGGCTTCTCGTCGTCTTCGGCCGGCGGCCTGGCGTAACCTCGGTTATGGTCGTGGTATCGTCCATCAATCCATCACTCGTAGCGCAGCGCTTCGACCGGATCGAGCCGCGCGGCCCGCCACGACGGATAGAGCGTTGCCAGAAGCGACAGACCGAGCGCCATCACCACGACGGCGGTGGTCTCGCGCACATCCATGTCAGCCGGCAGTTTGGAGAGGAAATACAGTTCCGGCGAGAACAGTTCCGTATTGGTCAGCCAGGAAATGAAATGCCGGATCGATTCAATATTGAGGCAGATGATCGTACCGAGCAGAAAACCGACCATGGTGCCGACCACGCCGATCGACGCGCCGGTGATCAGGAAGATGCGCATGATCGAACCTTGCGACGCCCCCATCGTGCGCATGATCGCAATGTCGCTGCCCTTGTCCTTCACCAGCATGATCAAGCCGGAGACGATGTTGAGCGCCGCCACCAGAACGATCAGAGTGAGGATGAGAAACATCACGTTGCGCTCGACTTCGAGCGCGTTGAAGAAAGTCGCGTTACGCTGCCGCCAGTCGATCATGTAGATCGGCCGTGCCGCAGCCTCGGTGACCAGCTTGCGGAAGTTGTCGATATGATCGGGGTCGTCGGTATAGACCTCGATCGCGGTGACATCGCCGGAGCGATTGAAATAAGCCTGCGCTTCAGGCAGCGGCATGAAAACAAAAGCGGCGTCGTATTCCGACATACCGATCTCGAACACCGCGGCGATCTTGTAGGACTTGATGCGCGGCGTGGTGCCCATCGGCGTTACCGCGCCGCGTGGCGCCACCAGCGTCAGATTGTCCCCTGCCCGCACGGAAAGCTGCTCGGCAAGCCGCGAGCCGATCGCGAGGCCCTGCCCCTGATCAAAACCGTCAAGCGTGCCCTGCTTGATATTCTTGGCGACCGACGCGAGCTTGTTCAGGTCTGCGGAGCGGATGCCGCGCACCAGCACGCCCGACGCGTTGAACGGCGACGATGCCAGCGCCTGTCCTTCAACGATCGGCGCTGCCAGCCGTATGCCCGGGATTTTGGAAACCCGGTCGGAGACTGCCTCCCAGTCGGACAGTGGCGACTCCAGCGGCTGAATCAGCAGGTGACCGTTAAGCCCCAAAATCTTGGTCAGTAGTTCCTGGCGAAAGCCGTTCATCACCGCCATGACGATGATCAGCGTGGCGACACCAAGCATGATGCCGAGGAAGGAAAATCCGGCGATGACCGAAATAAATCCCTCTTTGCGTCGCGCCCGCAGATAGCGCAACGAGAGCATCCATTCGAATGGTGCAAAAGGATGGGTGCCGGTCGAATCGGCCATTCAGTCTTGGTCCCCGCGGATAGACGGAGTTTCACACGATTCTGGCAGTTTCAAGCCTAGAAACGTTATGCGTGACCGCACCGCACACAGGCTAGGACGTCAGCCGGACGACGGCATCAGCTGGCGACATCAGCTCCCGCGAGCCGTCGGAGCGGTTTTTGAGCTCGACTTTACCCTCGGCGAGCCCGCGCGGGCCGACCAGAATCTGCCATGGCACGCCAATCAGATCAGCAGTTGCGAATTTGACGCCGGGCCGCTCGTCGAGATCGTGATAGAGCGTATCGACGCCTTTGGCCTGCAGTTCCGCGTAAAGCTTCTCACAGGCGGCATCGGTGTCGCTGCCACCCTGCTTTAGATTGAGAATCATGGCCCGGAAC
The DNA here is from genome assembly GCA_963807565.1 of uncultured Alphaproteobacteria bacterium. Classification (GTDB taxonomy): domain Bacteria; phylum Pseudomonadota; class Alphaproteobacteria; order Rhizobiales; family Xanthobacteraceae; genus BOG-931. The sequence continues at coordinate 200,951 of CAWECH010000020.1, forward strand.
GGCGCCACCGACTCCGGCCACTTGATGCCCGCTTCGTCGTGGGACGCCTCGATAATGGCGGCCACCAATCGGCTTGGCCCGATGCCGTAGGAACCACCGTGGACGGGATGGTCGGCGCCATCGGGACCGGCCACCACCGCCTTCATCGGCTCGGAGTATTTGGTGCCGAAATAGAAGATATGCCCGACCTCGATGCCGCGAGCTGAAATCTTCTTATCGTCGGGAAGCGCAGCGAAAGCCGCCGGATCGTGCTTCTCAGAGGTCGCGGCATAGAGCGACGTCCATTTGTCGACGATCGACTGCAAGCGGCCGATATGGGTGAAGTCGACATCCGCCCCTGGAACCTCAAAGTCGAGATAGTCCTTGTGGCAGAACACTTCGCTCTCGCCGGTGTCGGCCAAGATGATGAATTCGTGGGAGAGATTGCCGCCGATCGGGCCGCTCTCCGCGACCATGGGGACTGAGCGCAGTCCCATCCGCGCGAACGTGCGCAGATAGGCGACGAACATGCGATTGTAGGCGTGTTTGGCGCCTTCGAAATCGAGATCGAACGAATAGGCATCCTTCATCAGGAATTCGCGGCCGCGCATCACGCCGAACCGCGGCCGGACTTCGTCCCGGAACTTCCACTGGATGTGATAGAGGTTGAGCGGCAGGTCTTTGTACGAACGTACGTACGAACGAAAGATCGCCGTGATCATTTCCTCGTTGGTCGGCCCGTAGAGCATGTCGCGCTCGTGCCGGTCTTTGATGCGCAGCATCTCCTTGCCATAGGCCTCGTAGCGGCCGCTCTCGCGCCACAGGTCGGCGGACTGAATGGTCGGCATCAACAGCTCGATCGCGCCGGAGCGATCCTGCTCCTCGCGGACGATCTGGCAGACCTTCTGCAGGACCCGCAGGCCGAGCGGCAGGAAGGCATAAATCCCGGCGGCTTCCTGGCGGATCATTCCGGCGCGCAGCATCAGCCGGTGGGATGCGATCTCCGCTTCCTTCGGGTTCTCGCGCAGAATGGGCAGGAAGTATCGGGACAGGCGCATGAAATCTCTTGGGTATTGTCTTGGGATTTGCGGTTGGCCGGATTTGCCCTCCGGCGGCGGCAGTGAAGCCGCAACGGCGACCGAATTACAAGTGCCGGTTCCGCACCGCCAGTTCCATCCTCCAGTGGGGTGCCGGGTGGTATTTATTTGCTCCCGGCCAGCTTTGTCTGATGACAAAACAAGTCGGATCAACTACGGATGTTGCTGCCTACCCGGAGCTACGCGAGCAATCGCGGGAATATCGGGAAAAGCGGTCCAAGTCTTGGGAGGATCCCCCGACGCGCAACGCTACCGCGAAAGCGGATGAAGGCGGAGATTCGACCAGAAATCGCGCAGATCAGGGTTTAGATTAGGATTTTTAAGCAGGGCCTTAGCCCTGCTTTTCTTTTTGGTCCCAACGGACGGGGCAGCAGCCCAAGCTCCATCCCGCTCCCTATCTCTGAAAGAACTTTGCTACCCCTCTGATCTGGCGGGGTAATCTATCGCCCGCCATTTTCATCCTGGCCGGGTGTGGTCATATGCAGCCCGAATGGTGCCAAAAGGCCTTCCAACGTCACCAAACGGTCGACGTAGACCACGTAGCAACCAGCGAACACCACGACCGATACCAGGGTCGTCCACACCAGCTTCCATTTGAGGTTGGGAATGGCCGGAGCACCCGGGTCGGTGCCGGGCGTGATCTCGCCTGCCTCGTCCTGCCGATGGATACCCCAGGGCAGCACAACGAACAGCATGATCCACCAGATCAGGAAGAAGATTGCGATGCCGGTGGTCACGGGCATGGTTCAACTCTGCTCAAGTTCGACGAGCGTGCCGGAGAAGTCTTTCGGGTGCAGGAACAGCACTGGTTTGCCGTGAGCGCCGGTCTTCGGCTCGCCGTCGCCGAGCACGCGGGCGCCCGACGCTTTGAGCGCATCACGGGCGGCGCGGATATCGTCCACCTCGTAGCAGATATGGTGCATACCGCCGTCCGGATTGCGCTCGAGGAATTTGGCGATCGGCGAGCCCTCGCCGAGCGGCTCGAGCAGTTCGATCTTGGTGTTCGGCAAAGTAATGAAAACCGTGGTCACGCCATGGTCCGGTTGCGGCACTGCCGCCGACACGTCGGCGCCGAGAACGTTGCGATAGACCGCCGTGGCCTTGTCGAGATCGCGCACTGCGATTGCCACGTGATTAAGCCTGCCGATCATGCTTCCACCTCTCCTGCATCCCGGCAGGGTCAGGTCTCATCCGTAGCAGTTATTGCCGGCCGAATTTAGCCTTTAGCTGATCCCGGATCGGCCCAAGGATGCTGGTCTTCCGCTCCTCGGCTCCGGCCAGTATCTCCTGCACGATGTCGCTCGGTGAGCGTCCGCCCCAGCCGGCATCGCGGAAATAGATATTGGCGGCATTGCCGACGACATAGGTGCTCCACGCCGCGGCCAGGCCCTGCGGCACCGCGGTGATGACCGTGCTCGCGCCGAAGCGTAACGGTCCGCAGCAGGTCGGTGGCGACATGGAGCCCGTATTCTGCCGCGGCGGTGAGGCCCCAGGCGCGCAGGATTTCCAGCACCATGCTTTGGGCGTTTGTGAGCGAAAACTCGGTGCCGTAAATGGCGCCGATCCGCTGAACCATCACGGCGTCGATCGCCATGCCGCCGAGAATATCGAACACCGGCACCGGCGTGACGCCGACGACCAGCGCCTTGCCGAGCATGAAATAGTTGATCAGGCGCGACACCTCCTTGCCGCGGACCTGCCGCTTGAGTTCCTTGATGCGGTCGCTGACATCCGAAGCGAACAGGCTGGCATTGAGCGCGATGATCGCTTTGTCCTCGCGATCGAGGATTTCCAGCATGCGCGCTTCCAGAGCTTCGATCCTGGGCTTCGGCTGAAAGGTCACGATTTCGATCGAGCCGTCCGCCTTGTGAATTTCCCGCTCGGCTTCCCTCGGTGCCGCGGCGGCAAAAACGATATCGGCGGCGCCCAGCCGGTTGCCGACCTTGCGCAGGATTGATTCCGAGATTTCGCGGATCTGGGCCGATCCAAACAGGTCGGCTTTGTTGACCACCAGCAACATCGGTTTGTGCAGATCGCTGAGCTGCGTGAAGGCCTCGATCTCGACCCGGTTCAGATCGCCGTCGGCAACGAACAGCACGAGATCGGTATAGCGGACGGTCTCCTCGGCGAGCTTGCCGCGCAGTTCGCCGGCCGCTTCGTTGATGCCGGGCGTATCGACCAGCACCAGCTTGGTATTCTTGAATCCGGTCTTGGAGACCTTGTCGGTCGACCCGTGCTCGGCGGATACCGCAAAAATCTTTTCGCCGGCGAGCGCATTGAGCAGTGCGCTTTTGCCCGAGCCAACCTCGCCAAAGACGGCGATTTCCAACCGGCCATTCTCGAGCTTCGAGGTGAACTCCTCGATCTCATGCATTTCCTTCTCGACCGCGCCACGCTCCTGCGGGCGCAATCGCTTGTCTGCGGACAATCCCCGCAACGCCTCGATCGTATCGGGCAGGATGGATTGGTCGTTCATAAGCGCCTAAGCCCCCGCCGAACTATCGGCTTCAAAGGACAATTGCCGTCCCGCACGCGGCGGAAACACGCGCGTCAGCAAATTCGTCAGTGCGCGCAGATCCGGCGATGGCTTGCGAAGCTCGATCCGCACCGCGCCGCGGGCATCCTGGATTTCGCGCTCGACGGCACTCGGCGCGACCGCTACCGACACCGCGTTGGCGGGCGAAAATGCGGCCGGCATTTTGGAGCGGATCGACACCAGGATGGTGTCACGATCGGATGCGTTGAACTGATCCGCCTTGTTGAGGACGACGTAGAGCGGCTTGCCGGTTTCCATCAAGCCGCTTGATCGCCGCCACTTCCGGCGCGCGCAAGTCCTGATCGACGACGAACAGTACGCCATCGCTTGCGGCGGCTTTTGCTACTACGGCAGCCAGACGCCAATCATCAAGGTCGGTCGGACCGGCATCGTCGAGCCGTATCGTGTCTGCCGTTCCGGATGCGCTGCTATTGGCCTGCCCAAGGCTTTCGATCAAAGCGGTCTTACCCGAGTAGGCCGGGCCAGTGACCGTCAACGTCGCCCGCGCCGGCGGCCGAACGCCAACGGATTCTGCCTGCGCCGCGGCAGGTGGTGGCGCAATCGCCTGTTTCTTCGGAGCAGGCGCCAGTCGATTGACGCGCTCCCATTTGCGCGAAATCTCGTCGGCACGCTTGGTCACAACGTCCATCGGCAACGGAATGTCCGGTGCCTTGCCCGGCAAGCTGACCTTGGCAACCGGAGACGCCAACCGGCGCAGGCGCAGCCAGGATACCGACCCGACCAGGATGAAAAAGCACATCAGGACCGCACCGTAGGCGGCGATGATGTACGGGCTTTTCAGGGTGTCGAAGGTCACCGCGATGTTGGAAATCAGCCAGACGCCGAAAAACAGCACCGCCCCCGCAATCGCCGCGATAACGAGGCGAAGCAGCATTTCGGGCTTGCCGGCAAACAGCAAAAGCGGCGCAAACCACTTGAACATGTGGGGTCTAAATCCCTGATTTCTGGGAAAATATGGATCGCCGGCCGCGAACGCAACGAGGCCCCGAAAAGGCTGCCGGTACCCCTAAACCGGCAGGACGTGCACGTGGCAGATCGGGCGCTTTTTCCAGCGCTCGCCGATGGCGCCACGGACCGCCCGCCGCACCGCTTCGGCCACGCTGTCCGGATCGCGGCGCCGCGCCTTCGGTAAGGACTCGAAGGCTTCCTCGACGGCGTCGCGAGCAATGTCCGCCATCGAAGCGCCGGATGCATCGGTTTCCGGGATGCCAATCAACTCGATTTCCGGATCAGCCAGCAGCGCCCCCTTCTCGCTCAACGCTAGCGCCACCGAAATTATCCCTGCGAAACTCAGCCGCCGACGCGCCGCGACCGAACGGGATTCGGCGCTGACTAGCAGCGAGCCATCTTTGTAGAGTCGCCCTGACGGCACCTGATCGATAATTTCTGCGCCATCGCCGCCGAGGCGCACTAGGTCGCCATTTTTGCAAATAAGAACATGCGGCACGCCTGCACTACGGGCGAGCGCGGCGTGTTCAGCAAGATGCAACGCCTCGCCGTGAGCCGGGATCAGGATTTTTGGGCGCACCCAGCTGATCATGTCGAGCAATTCGGCGCGCCGTGGATGCCCGGAGACGTGGACCAGATGCGTACGGTCGGTGATGACCTCGACTCCTTGGGAAACGAGGCCGTTGATGACCCGGCCGACGGCTTTCTCGTTCCCGGGAATGGCGCGTGACGAGAAGATCACGCGGTCGCCCTTCGACAGCGTAACTTCAGGATGTTCATCCTCGGCAATGCGAGACAGCGCGGCGCGCGGCTCACCCTGGCTGCCGGTGCAGAGCGCCAGCACCTTGTCGTGCGGCAAATACCCATAGCTCTGCACACTGCGGAAATCCTGCACACCGTCGAGATAACCGGTTTCGCGGGCCACCTGGGCTACCCGCTCCATGGCGCGACCAACGAGCACCACCTCGCGGTCCGCGGCGCGTGCCGCTTCGGCGACTGCGCGGACGCGGCCAACGTGGGAGGCAAACGTGGTCACCGCAACACGGCGCGGTGCGGTACGGATCAGTTCAGCGAGTGTCCGCGCGACGTCGGACTCCGAGGGCGAGCGGCCTTCCCGCACCGCGTTCGTGGAATCGCCGATCAGCGCCAGCACACCCTCGTCGCCAAGCGCGGTCAGCCTTGCCTGATCGGTCGGGGCACCGATGGTCGGCGTGGCATCGATCTTCCAGTCGCCGGTGTGCACAACGATACCTGCAGGCGTGCGGATCGCCAGCGCATTCGATTCCGGAATCGAGTGCGCGACATTGATGAATTCGACGCCGAAAGGTCCGAGCGTCAGGCTGCCGCCTTGCGGCACAGCCTTCACCGGGATTTGCGGCGCGCCGGGCTCCGATAACCGTTTCGCTTCGAACAGCGCTGCTGTGAACGGTGTCATGTAGAGCGGCACGTTAAGCCGCGGCCACAGATCGATCAGCGCGCCGATATGATCCTCATGGCCGTGGGTGATGACGAGGCCGAGGATGTTCTTCCGCTCCTCAAGGAGAAACCGGATGTCCGGCATGATCAAATCGACGCCGGGAAGCTGCTCCTCGGAAGCGAACGACACGCCGCAATCGACAATCAGCCATTGCCGTCGGCGCTGGTCGCCGAAGCCGTAGACCGAGAGATTCATCCCGATCTCACCGATGCCACCGAGCGCCGCAAATACCAGATCGTTCGCCATCAGTGCGCGCCCAAACCGCTTGCGGCTATCGGGAAGACGTCGCCGGCGGCAACGGTCTGGATAGCGCCATCCGCCAGCCGCAACAGAAGCCGGCCATGTTCATCGAGAGTCTCAAAACGGCCTGTGAGCTCTCGATTGGGGAGGCGCACGCGAATGTCTTCGCCAACCCCTTGCGCATGCACAAGCCAATCGGCCCGGATGCCGGCAAAGCCCGCGCCGCGCTTCCACTGGTCAAGTCGCTGCGCCATCGTCCTGGACAACGTGGAAAACAGGTCCTCGGCGGTAACCGCCGCGCCGGCGCTGGCCAGATCGGTAGCAGGATAAGCCACGTCCGTTGGATGATGCATGCAGTTCACGCCGATTCCGATGGCGACGGCCAGCCGCGAAGCGGCCACCTCGCTCTCGATCAAGATACCTGCCAATTTCTGCATCCCGTGCAGAATGTCATTCGGCCATTTGAATACAAGTTGGCCTCGCAGGACTGCGGCCCCGGCGATAATCGCGTCATACAAAGCGAGCGCCGCCACGAACGACAGCTCCGGAGCGCGTTCCGGCGGAGCCGGATCACACACAAGGAGCGTTGCGTAAAGGTTGCCCGGCGTTGAAACCCATTCTCGACCCTGCCTGCCGCGCCCCGCGGTTTGCTGGCGCGCGGTGATCCACAGCGGACCCGCTTCGGCTGCCCGCGCGCGCATCAATGCTTCGGTGTTGGTCGATGACAGTACGTCGTGGGCTGATAGGCGGAAATCTGACGCCGCGGGGTCAAGCTGCATCAGAACAGCGAGTGGGCCGCCGCACTCGCCACGCCGACCAGAGGACCCGGATAGAGGAAAAACAGGAGATTGAATAATCCACAGACCGCGAGCACGACTTTCAGTTCGACCGGCATCGACTGAAAGCCTTCGACTGCATCGTCAAAATACATGGTCTTGATGATGAGCAGATAATAGTACGCGCCCACGACACTGGCGAGCACACCAATGACCGCGAGGATATAGAGCCCCGCTTTGATGGCGGCGACAAAGACGTAGAATTTGGCGAAGAAGCCCGCAAGCGGCGGTATCCCCGCCATTGAGAACAACAGCATCGCCATGAAAAACGCCGCGGTCGGATTGGTGCGCGACAAGCCGGCAAGCTGATCGATCAACTCCACCATGCCGGACGGGCGTCGCATCGACAGGATCACGGCAAAGACGCCAAGTGTCATGCTGACGTAGATCGCGACGTAGACCAGGACGCCTTGCACGCCTTCCGCCGTTCCCGCGGCGAGCCCGACCAGGGCAAAACCCATATGACCGATCGACGAATAGGCCATCAGTCGTTTGATATTGCGCTGGCCGATGGCGGCGAATGAACCGAGCGCCATTGAGGCTATAGCGACAAACACCACGATCTGCTGCCACTGCGAGGTGATCGTGGGAAATGCCATCACGGCGGCGCGCACGAACATGGCGATCCCGGCAACCTTCGGCGCGGCGGCAAAGAATGCCGTAACCGGCGACGGTGCGCCTTCATAGACGTCGGGCGTCCACATATGGAATGGAACTGCCGACACCTTGAAGCAGAACCCGGCGAACAGAAAGACGATGCCGAAAATCAGGCCGATACCGCCCTGCCCCGCGGCAGATGCGATGCCGCTGAACGAGACTGTGCCGGTAAAGCCATAGACCAGCGAGGCGCCATAAAGCAGCATCCCCGACGACAGCGCGCCAAGCACGAAATACTTCAGCCCGGCCTCGGTGGAGCGCAGGTTGTCGCGGTGGCTCGCCGCAACGACGTAAAGCGGCAGGCTCATGAGCTCGAGACCGAGGTAAAGCGCGATCAGATCAGATGCCGAAATCAGAAGCATCATGCCGAGCGTCGACAGCACGATCAGTACCGGATATTCGAAACGTTGCTGATTTTCGCGTTTGGCGTAGTCGATCGACAGCACGATCGCCGTAGCCGAACCGATCAACGCCAGAATTTTCAGGAAACGCGCAAAGTCATCAACAACAAAGCTGCCGTTGAAACTAACCAGCTTGCCGTGCGGAAGAAGGCAAATGATCACGCCGGCGGCAATCAGCAGCACGATGGCGGCCGCGTCGATCACCGGAACCACGCGCTGATCGCGATAGGCCCCAAGCATCAATAGCAGCATGGCGCCGATACCCAGCACGATCTCCGGCAGCAGAGGCAGCAGCGTCGAGATATTCGGACCGGCGTTCATCGCTACCTCGCCATTGCCGCTTTGACCGGCTCAAGCGCATGCTGATAGTTGTCCATCAGTTGCGTGACCGAGGCCGCCGACAGATCAAGCACGGGCTTCGGATAGACCCCGAATACGATGGTCAGGATCACCAGCGGCGCCAGGATGATCATCTCGCGCCAGCCGATGTCACGGATATTGAACAGCGAGGGCTTCTCCAGCTTGCCGAAGACAACCTTGCGATAGAGCCAGAGTGCATAAGCTGCCGACAGGATCGTGCCGAACGTCGCCAGTGTCGCGACCCAGGTGTTGACGCGGAACGTGCCGATCAATGACAGGAACTCGCCGACGAATCCGGAGGTGCCCGGCAACCCAACATTCGCCATGGTGAACACCATGAAGGCGAAAGCATAGACCGGCATGCGATAGGCTAATCCGCCATAAGCGGCGATCTCGCGCGTGTGCATGCGGTCATAAACGACGCCAACGCACAGGAACAGCGCGGCCGACACGATACCGTGGGAGATCATCTGGAAGATACCGCCAGCGATGCCCTGGGTGGTCATTGCGAAGATACCCATGGTGACGAAGCCCATATGCGCCACCGACGAATAGGCAATCAGCTTCTTGATGTCCTCCTGCACCAGCGCGACCAGCGAGGTGTAGATGATCGCTACAACTGAAAGCGTGTAGATCACGGGCGCGAGATCGTGTGACGCTTCCGGGAACATCGGTACCGAGAAACGCAGGAAGCCGTAACCGCCCATTTTCAGAAGGATCGCAGCGAGGATCACCGAGCCTGCCGTCGGCGCTTCAACGTGCGCGTCAGGCAGCCAGGTGTGGACCGGCCACATCGGCATTTTAACCGCGAAAGATGCGAGGAAGGCGAACCAGGCCCAGGTCTGCAGGCTTCGCGGGAATGCGTGGTGCAGCAGTGTCGGGATGTCGGTGGTGCCGGCACTCCAGTACATCGCCATGATGGCGAGCAGCATCAGCACCGAGCCAAGCAGCGTGTAGAGGAAGAACTTGAAGCTGGCATAGACCCGGCGCGGTCCGCCCCACACGCCGATGATCAGGAACATCGGGATCAGGCCGCCTTCGAAGAACAGATAGAACAGCACCAGGTCGAGGGCGCAGAACGTGCCGACCATCAGCGTTTCGAGAACGAGAAACGCAATCATGTATTCGCGTACCCGGCGCTGGATCGCACTCCAGCTCGCAACAATGCAAATCGGCAGCAGCGCCGTGGTCAGGATCACGAACGGCAGCGAAATACCGTCGATGCCCATCGCGTAAGTGATGGACCCGCCAAGCCACGGCCGTCTCTCCACGAACTGGAAATCGGCTGAACTCGGATCGAAACGCCACAGCAGGATCAGCGAAACCGCAAAGGTGATCAGTGTCGTCCACAGCGCGACCCAACGCGCATTGTGCACGCCGTCTTCGTCATCGTTCAGGGAAGCGATGAACAGCGCGCCGAGCAGCGGCAGGAAGGTGACAACGGAAAGGATCGGCCAGCTCGTCATCCGTGCGGCCCCCCGAACATGAACCAGGTAATGAAGCCCGCCACACCGATCAGCATCGCGAAAGCGTAATGGTAGAGATAGCCGGTCTGCAGGCGGACGACGTTGCGCGTCACATCGAGTACCCACGCGGAAACGCCGTCAGGCCCAAAGCCGTCGATGATGAAGCCGTCACCGCCCTTCCAGAACAGCCGGCCCAGCCACAGCGCGGGACGAACGAACAGGAAGTCGTAGATCTCGTCGAAGTACCATTTGTTGAGCAGGAACTCGTAGAGCACCTTCTGGTCGCGCGCGAGCGCACCGGAAGATCCGGCCTGCGGATATAGAACAGATAAGCCACCAGGAAGCCGACGATCATCATCACGGTCGGCGTCATCGACACCAGCGGCGACAGTTTTTCCATGTTTTCGAGCACGTGATTGTCCGAGCCGAATTTCAGCGCCTCGCGGAAGAAGCCTTCCACGCCCTCCCCGGTGAACAGCGAGAGGAACGGCCAGCCGGCGGCGAACGAGCCGAACGCAAGGATCGCCAGCGGGATCAGCATCACCTTCGGGCTTTCGTGCGCCGCCTCGTAATGATGCTGGTCGTGCGGCGTGCCATGGAACGTCTTGAAGATCAGCCGCCACGAATAGAACGAGGTGAGCGCCGCGGCCGCGACGGTCATGAGGAACGCGTAACTCGCCATCGGATTGGTGCCGACTGCGGCGGCTTCGATGATCTTGTCCTTGGAGAAATAGCCGGCAGTCAGCGGGAAACCGGTCAGCGCCAGCGTGCCGATCACCATCACTGCGTAGGTGAACGGGATTTTCCGCCACAGGCCGCCCATGTTGCGGATGTCCTGCTCGTGATGCATCGCGAGGATCACCGAACCCGAGCCAAGGAACAGCAGCGCCTTGAAGAAGGCGTGGGTGAACAGGTGGAACATGCCGACCGAATAGGCGCCGACGCCCATCGCGACGAACATGTAGCCAAGCTGCGAACAGGTCGAATAGGCGACGATGCGCTTGATGTCGTTCTGCACCAGACCGATGGTGGCGGCGAAAATCGCCGTGGTCGCTCCGATGAAGGTGACGAAGGCCGCCGCGGTCGGCGCAAGCTCGAACAGTGGCGACAGCCGCGCCACCATGAACACGCCGGCGGTCACCATGGTGGCGGCGTGGATCAGCGCCGAGACCGGCGTCGGGCCCTCCATCGCGTCGGGCAACCAGGTGTGCAGCAGGAATTGCGCCGACTTGCCCATCGCGCCCATGAACAGCAGCAGGCAGACGACGGTCAGCGCATCAAAGTCCCAGCTCAGGAAATGGAAGCTCTTGCCGACAAGGCTCGGCGCCTGCGCAAAGATCGTGTCGAAGTCGATCGCGCCGGTGAGATAGAACACCGAGAAAATGCCGAGCGAAAAGCCAAAGTCGCCGACGCGGTTGACGAGGAAAGCCTTGATCGCCGCGGCATTGGCCTCCGGCTTGTAGAACCAGAAGCCGATCAGCAGGTAGCTCGCCAGTCCGACACCTTCCCAGCCGAAGAACATCTGGACCAGGTTATCGGCCGTCACCAGCATCAGCATGGCGAAGGTGAAAAACGACAGGTAGGCGAAGAACCGCGGCTTGTACGGATCTTCCTCCATATAGCCGACGGAGTAGATGTGAACGAGCGACGAGATCGTCGTCACCACAACCAGCATTACCGCGGTCAGCGAGTCGATGCGCAGCGCCCATTCCGAATGCAGGTCGCCGGACGTGATGTAGCTGAACAGCGTGATGCGGGCGTCGTGGCCCTGGAGCCCGACCTGGTAAAAGGCAAACCACGACAGCACGCAGGAGATCACCAGTAGCGTACTCGTCACGAGTTCGGCGAGGCCCGAGCCCGCAGCCGAAGGTTCGCTCGGCGCGTCTTCGTGGTGCGTTTCATTCGCCACCGCATGCGGCTCGTTGGCGACGGCGCAGCGTGGGCGTGGGCTTCATCAACGAGCGGAGCCGCGTGATCGTCGTGGGGCGGCGGCGGATTCTGGCCAGGAAACCGGTTGCGCGCACCAAGCAGCGCGATTGCGCCGGCGACGATCGCTCCGATAAGCGGAAGAAGGACGATAGCCTGGAACATAAGCGCGCTAGCCCTTCATCAGATTGATGTCTTCGACCGCAATCGAGCCGCGATTACGGAAATAGGCAACGAGGATCGCAAGCCCGATCGCAGCCTCGGCAGCGGCCACCGTAAGCACCAGTAACGCATAGACCTGACCGACGATGTCGCCGAGGAAAGTCGAGAACGCGACGAGGTTGACGTTGACCGAGAGCAGGATCAGCTCGATCGACATCAGGATGATGATGACGTTCTTCCGGTTGAGGAAGATACCGAGCACGCCCAGCGTAAACAGGATCGCGCCAACCGAGAGATAATGGCCAAGCCCGATAATCATGACAGTCCCTGCCCTGACTTGACCTTGACGATGTCGATGGCGCTCGCGCGATTGCGCGCAACCTGATCGGCAATGACCTGCCGGCGCACATTCGGCTTGTGCTGCAGCGTGAGCACGATGGCGCCAACCATCGCGACCAGCAGGATCACGCCCGCGGTCTGGAAGAAGAAGACATAGCGGGTGTACAGCACTAGGCCGAGCGCCTGTGTATTGCTGACATCGCTCATCGCCGGAATCGGCGCCGTCGTCGCCACGTTGGGGCCGATCACCCAGACGCCGACCACCATCAGCAGTTCCGCCAGCAAGACAGCACCAATCAGCGCGCCGATCGGCAGATAGGTCAAAAAGCCTTGGCGTAGCTCGGCGAAATCGACGTCGAGCATCATCACCACGAACAGGAACAGGACGGCGACCGCGCCGACATAGACAACGATCAGGATCATCGCCAGGAATTCGGCGCCCATCAGCACGAACAGACCCGCCGCATTCACGAATGCCAGAATAAGGAACAGAACCGAGTGCACGGGATTCTTCGACGCGATGACCATGACGGCCGACGCTACGCAGATCGCGGCAAAGAGATAAAAGAATATGGCGGTGAGGATCATGGGCTAGCGCATCTCACCGGTAAGGCGCATCGAGGGCGATGCTTTTGGCAATATCACGTTCCCAGCGGTCGCCGTTCGCCAGTAGCCGTTCCTTGTCGTAATAAAGCTCTTCGCGCGTTTCAGTCGCGAATTCAAAGTTCGGTCCTTCGACGATGGCATCGACCGGACAGGCTTCCTGGCACAGTCCGCAATAAATGCATTTCACCATGTCGATGTCGTACCGCGTGGTACGCCGGGTGCCGTCGTTACGGCGCGGCCCGGCTTCGATGGTGATGGCCTGCGCCGGGCAGATCGCCTCGCAAAGCTTGCAGGCGATGCAGCGCTCTTCGCCGTTCGGATAGCGGCGCAGCGCGTGCTCGCCGCGGAAGCGCGGCGACAGCACGCCTTTCTCGAACGGATAATTCAGGGTCGCCTTCGGCCGGAAGAAGTAGCGCATCGACAGGATGAACGCCTGCACGAACTCCTTGAGGAACAGCGAACGCGCGGCTTGATCGAGTTTCATGTCACTAGCTCCTGCCGCCTAAAATCTTGGATGCATCGCGTTGCCGATCATGTAGCCGACCGTAGCAAGCACCGCGATATCGATGCCGAGAATGACGCGCCGTGCGATCGATAGCTTTTCCTCGAACGCAGTGCGTTGTTCCAATGTCTGCGGCCCGCTCTGGGCGCGCAGCCGCGCCTCGAAGCGACGAATGACAGGAATATAGATCGCGACCGCGATCACTGTCCCGATCAGACCGCCGAGCCAGGCCGGCAGCGAGAATTCCATAGCCCGCTCCTCTTTGCCCCACTCCGATCACTTCGGCGCCCATCCGGCTACTTCCAGCACGCCCGCGACGATCACGACCATCGCCAGCGAAATCGGCAGAAACACTTTCCAGCCGAGCCGCATCAACTGGTCGTAGCGATAGCGCGGCACAAAGGCCTTCACCATCGCGAACATGAAGAACACAAAGAAAGCCTTCAGCACGAACCAGATGATCCCCGGTACCCACGTGAAGGGCGGCACCATCAGCGGCGGCAGCCAGCCGCCGAGGAACAGGATCGTCGCCATCGCGCACATGGTGCAAACGGCGACGTATTCGCCGAGCATGAACATCATGTACGGCGTCGAGCCGTACTCGACCATGAAACCCGGCAACCAGTTCGGACTCCGCTTCGATCAGATCAAACGGCGGCCGGTTGGTCTCGGCGAGCGCCGAGACGAAGAAGATCACCAGCATCGGCAGCAGCGGCAGCCAGTACCAGTTCAGGATGCTGAGCCACGGCACGCCAAGCGCCGTCGCGAGGCCGCGATTTTGCTGCGCCTCGACAATCGCGGTGAGATTGAGCGAGCCGACGCAGAGCAGCACGGTGATGATCACGAAGCCGATCGAGACTTCGTAAGACACCATCTGCGCCGCGGATCGCAGTGCGGCGAGGAACGGATATTTCGAATTCGAGGCCCAGCCCGCCATGATCACGCCGTACACGCCGAGCGACGAGATCGCGAAGATGTAGAGGATGCCGACATTGATGTTCGAGATCACCCAGCCAGCATCGACCGGGATCACCGCCCAGGCGGCAAGCGCCAGCACGCAGGTCACCAGCGGCGCCAACAGAAAGACGCCCTTGTTGGCGCCGGCGGGAATGACCGGCTCCTTGAGCACGAATTTGAGCAGGTCGGCAAAGGATTGGAGCAGCCCCCACGGGCCGACGACGTTCGGGCCACGGCGGATCTGCACCGCCGCCCAGATCTTGCGGTCGGCAAGCAGAACGTAGGCGACGGAGATCAACAGTACGACGAGGAGCAACACGCTCTCCGCCACCATGATCACCAGCGGCCATATATAGTCGGACCAGAACTCGGCCATTCCCCGTCCTTTATTCCGCAGCCGTCATTGCCGGACGCCCGGAAGCGATCGCGGAACATTCCGCCATGACCGCGGAACACCGCGCGATGGCGTTGGTGAAGTAGAAATTGTCGACGCTCGACTGCAGCGGTGCCTTATCCGGCGTACCACCGAGCTGCGGCGAGCTTTTTGACGTCGCCGGCATCGCCTGGCGTAATTTCGCCAAGCTTCAGCAGGTGCGGATGCGCCTTGAACAGGGTCTGGCGTAACTGGCCGAGAGAATCGTAAGGAAGCTTCTTGCCGAGCACGTCCGAGAGTGCACGCAGGATGGCCCAGTCTTCGCGGGCGTCGCCCGGCGGGAAAGCGGCGCGCGTCGCCATCTGCACGCGGCCTTCGGTATTGACGTAGATCGCCGATTTTTCCGGATACGCTGCGCCGGGCAACACGACGTCGGCGCGCGTCGCGCCACGATCACCCTGAGTGCCGATGTAGACCACGAATGCTCCGGGCGCGATGTCGATTTCGTCGGCCCCAAGCAGGAACACAGCGTCGAGTGATCCGGACGTCGCCATCTGCCGGGTATTCAAGCCGCCCTCGCCCGGTACGAAACCGAGATCGAGTGCGCCGACGCGCGATGCCGCGCTATGCAGGACGCAAAAGCCGTTCCAGCCGTCCTTGACTGCGCCGAGATCGACGGCAGCCTTGGCGGCAAGCGCAGCCATCGCCACGCCATCGCCGCGCGCAAATACTGCCGAACCGACCAGCACCATCGGCCGTTCTGCCTTTCGCATCGCATCGGCAAAGGAGTGGCGGGCAATGTCAGTCAGCGTCTCGGCACCGGCGCCGAGATAATCGTAGTTATAGGTCAAGTCGGCCTTCGGACCGATCATGCCGATCGGAAAATTGCCGGCGCGCCAGCGCTTGCGGATGCGCGCATTGAGGATCGCGGCTTCCTTCCGCGGATTCGAACCGACGATCAGCAGCGCATCGGCAGAGTTGATGCCCGCGATCGTGGCATTGAACAGATAGCTCGCCCTGCCCCACTTCGGGTCGATCGCCGAGCCGTCCTGCCGGCAATCCAGATTGACGACGCCCAGCCGCGTCATCAGATCCTTCAGCGCGAAAATTTCCTCGACGCTGGCGAGGTCGCCGACCAGCGCGCCGATCCGTTTCGGATTGGCGCGGCCGATCTTGCTTGCGATCGCCTTGAACGCTTCGCTCCAGCTCGCCGGCCGCAACTTGCCGTTCTCGCGGACATAAGGCTGATCGAGCCGCTGCGTGCGCAGGCCGTCCACCACGTGCCGCGTTTTGTCGGAAATCCACTCTTCGTTGATGTCGTCGTTGGTGCGCGGCAGGATCCGCATCACTTCGCGGCCACGCGTATCGATGCGGATGGCGCAGCCCAGCGCATCCATCACGTCGACGGATTCGGTCTTGTTGAGCTCCCACGGCCGCGCCGAGAACGCATAAGGCTTCGCCGTCAGCGCGCCGACCGGGCAGATATCGACGACGTTGGCCTGCAATTCCGAGGTCATCGCCGATTCGAGATAAGTGGTGATCTCCATATCCTCGCCGCGGCCGATGGCGCCGAGCTCCGGCACGCCGGCCACTTCCGTCGCAAAGCGCACGCAGCGGGTGCACTGGATGCAGCGGTTCATCGAGGTCTTGACCAGCGCGCCGAGATATTTGTCCTCGACCGCGCGCTTGTTTTCGTGGAATCGGCTCGAGCCGATGCCGTAAGCCATCGACTGATCCTGCAAGTCGCACTCGCCGCCCTGATCGCAGATCGGGCAGTCGAGCGGATGATTGATCAGCAGGAATTCCATCACGCCTTCGCGCGCCTTGCGCACCATCGGTGAGCGCGTCGACAGCACCTTCGGCGAGCCGTCCTTGTTCGGCATCAGGTCCTTCACCGCCATGGCGCAGGACGCCTGCGGCTTCGGCACGCCGGCGACTTCGATCAGACACATCCGGCAATTGCCGGCGATCGACAGCCGCTCGTGGAAGCAGAACCGCGGGATTTCCGCGCCGCCTGCCTCGCACGCCTGGAGCAGCGTGTATTCCGGCGGGACGTCGACCTCGTGACCGTCAACGATGATCTTGGTCATCTGTCGTTCACTCCGCCGCCACGGTGACCGGATCGGGATGGGCGTGCGCCGTGTACTCGTCGATACGCCGCTCGATCTCCGGCCGGAAGTGACGCAACAGGCCCTGCACCGGCCACGCCGCGCCGTCGCCAAACGCGCAGATGGTGTGGCCTTCGATCTGGGTCGTGACTTCCATCAGCATGTCGATTTCGCGCTTGGTCGCGTGGCCGACTCGCCATGCGCTCGAGCACGCGCCACATCCAGCCCATGCCCTCGCGGCACGGCGTGCACTGGCCGCAGCTTTCGTGCTTGTAGAAATACGAGATGCGCGCCATCGCTTTGACGATATCGGCGGTCTTGTCCATGACGATGACAGCCGCCGTACCGAGCGCCGATTTCTTGTCGCGGCAGCCGTCGAAATCCATCAGCAGCGTGTCGGCCTGATCGGGGCCCGCGGGGATGAGCGGCATCGAAGAGCCGCCCGGGATCACCGCAAGCAGATTGTCCCAGCCGCCGCGAACGCCGCCTGCGTGCCGGTCGATCAGCTCGCGGAGCGGAATGCCCATGTTCTCTTCGACATTGCACGGCCGCATGACGTGACCGGAGATGCAATAAAGCTTGGTGCCGGAGTTGTTCTGCCGCCCGATGCCGGCGAACCACGCTGCGCCGCGACGCATGATGTCCGGGACCTGTGCGATGGTCTCCACATTGTTCACGGTCGTCGGGCAGCCATAGAGCCCGACATTGGCCGGGAACGGTGGCTTCAGCCGCGGCTGGCCTTTCTTGCCTTCGAGGCTTTCAAGGAGCGCGGTTTCCTCGCCGCAAATGTAGGCGCCGGCGCCGTGATGCACGACGAGATCGAAATCCCAACCGTGAATGTTGTCCTTGCCGATGAGCTTGGCGTCGTAAGCCTGCTGCACCGCTGCTTCGAGCCGCTCGCGTTCGCGAATGAATTCGCCGCGGACGTAGATGTAGCAATGGTTCGCTCCCATCGCGAAGCTCGCGATCAGGCAACCCTCGACCAGCAGATGCGGATCGTTGCGCAACACCTCGCGGTCCTTGCACGTACCCGGCTCGGACTCGTCGGCATTGATCACAAGGTAATGCGGACGTTCGCCGATCTGCTTGGGCATGAACGACCACTTCAGGCCGGTCGGGAAACCAGCGCCGCCGCGGCCGCGCTGCCCTGACGCCTTCATCTCATTGATGATGCCGTCTCGGCCTTTTTCAATGATCGCCTTGGTGCCATCCCACGCGCCGCGCTTGCGAGCGCCTTCGAGGCCCCAGTCGCCCTGGCCGTAAAGATTGCGGAAGATGCGGTCCTTATCGGCGAGCATCGATCAAGCCTTGTCCAACAATGTCGTCTGGCCGCCGATCGGGGCCGAATTCAAGCGATCAACCTGCGGGCCCGGCTTCGGCGTCTTGCCGGCCGCCATATCGTTGAGGATGCGCGTGAGCGACTCCGCAGTGAGATCTTCGTAATAGTCGTAATTGATTTGCACCATCGGCGCGTTCACGCAGGCGCCAAGGCATTCGACCTCGGTCCACGAGAATGTGCCGTCGTTCGAAACGTGATCCTGTTCGCCGATCACCGTGCGGCAAACCCCTTTAAGACTTTCGGCGCCGCGCAACACGCACGGCGTGGTGCCGCAAAGCTGAACGTGAAATTTGCCGACCGGCGACAGGTTGAACATCGTGTAGAAGGTCGCGACTTCCAGCACCCGGATCTTGGGCATGCCGAGAAGCGCAGCGGTGGCTTCCATCGCCTTTTGCGGCAGCCAGCCGCCGCATTGCTCCTGCGCCTTCCACAGGATCGGAATAACGGCGGACTGCTGCCGGCCCGGACGGATATTTCGCCATCCGCGCTTTCGCCCATTCGAGATTTTCCGGCGTGAATGCGAAGCTCGGCGGCTGCTTTTCGGCGAGGCGGCGAACGCTCATCGGTCGACCTCCCCGAACACGATGTCGAGCGAGCCGAGGATGGCCGAGATGTCGGCCAGCATGTAGCCACGGCACATGAAATCCATCGCCTGCAGATGGGCAAATCCCGGTGCGCGAATTTTGCACTTGTAGGGTTTGTTGCTGCCGTCGGCGATAAGGTAGACGCCGAACTCGCCTTTGGGCGCTTCGACGGCGGCATAGACTTCGCCTGCCGGGACCTTGAAGCCTTCGGTGTAGAGCTTGAAGTGATGGATCAACCCTTCCATCGAGCGCTTCATGTCGCCGCGGCGCGGCGGCGAAATCTTGTGGTCGGCGACTACGACCAGCCCCTGCCCGTCCGGCGCATGCAGTTTCTCGATGCACTGCTTCATGATGCGGACGGACTGCCGCATCTCTTCCATCCGGATGCAGTAACGATCGTAGTTGTCGCAATTCTTGCCGATCGGAATGTCGAAATCGAGTTCGGAATAGATTTCGTAGGGTTGCGATTTACGCAAATCCCATGCTGCGCCAGAGCCGCGCACCATCACGCCGGAGAAGCCGCGCGCCCAAGCCTCTTCAAGCGACACGACGCCGATATCGACGTTGCGTTGTTTGAAAATGCGATTTTCGGTCAACAGCTCTTCAAGATCGTCGCAGACTTTCAGGAACGGATCACAGAACGCCGCGATGTCGTCGATCAGCTTTGGCGGCAAATCCTGGTGTACGCCGCCGACGCGGAAATAAGCGGCGTGCATCCGCGAACCGGATGCGCGCTCATAGAAGCCCATGAGCTTTTCGCGCTCCTCGAAGCCCCAGAGCGGCGGGGTGAGCGCGCCAATATCCATCGCTTGTGTCGTGACATTGAGGATGTGCGACAGCAGCCGGCCGATTTCGGAATACAGCACCCGGATGATCTGGCCGCGCCGCGGGACGTCGATCCCAAGCAGCCTTTCAGCCGCGAGGCAGAATGCGTGCTCTTGATTCATCGGCGCGACATAGTCGAGCCGATCGAAATATGGGATCGCTTGCAGATACGTCTTCTGCTCGATCAACTTTTCTGTGCCGCGATGGAGCAGGCCGATATGCGGATCAACGCGGTCGACGACTTCGCCGTCAAGATCCAGCACCAAACGCAACACGCCGTGGGCCGCCGGATGCTGCGGTCCAAAATTGATAGTGAAACTGCGTTGTGGGGCAGCGGTATCCGCCATCACGCCACCTGCGCAAGCTTGGCGGCCTTGGTCGCAAGGCGCGCATTGAACTTGTCCCACATCATCACGAAACGCTCATGCCGGCCTTCGCCGATCAGGTCGATGCCGTCGTCGGCCTTCACGTTGAAAGTAATGCGCTGGCCGGTGATCGCGGCGCACTCGACTTCGACCGTCACAGTCATTCCGGGAAGCGTCGCAGCAAGGTGGCTGACATCAACATGCACGCCGAGACTGCCTTCGCCCGGGTCGAGATACGGCGCCAGAAGCTGCGCGCACACCCACTCCATCAGGATGATCATGTTGCCGGTTGCAAACACCTTCGGCATCGACGCAATCTCGGGCGCCTCCGGATAGGTGTAAGGCACCGTCTTGTTCTCCGGCACTTTGTAGGAAAAGCGGTGTTTAATTCCGGGTTTGAGCGTGGGCTTCATCTCAAGACCCCTGCCCGCCGCTTTTCGCCTTCTCGTCGCCGGGCAGCACATAGTCGGTGCCTTCCCATGGCGAGAGGAAATCGAAATTGCGGAATTCCTGAGCGAGCCGCACCGGCTCGTAGACGACGCGCTTGAGCTCATCGTCGTAACGGACTTCGACAAATCCGGTCAGCGGGAAATCCTTGCGCAGCGGATGCCCCTCGAACCCGTAATCGGTGAGGATCCGCCGCATATCGGGATGGCCGGTGAACACGATGCCGTAGAGATCGAAGGTTTCACGCTCAAACCAGTCGGCGCCGGGAAAGACCTCGATGATCGACGGCACCGGCGTCGTTTCGTCAGTCTCGGCCTTGATACGGACGCGCACGTTCTGCTTCGGCGACAGCAGGTGATAGACCACGTCGAAGCGGCGCTCGCGGCTCGGCCAGTCGACCGCGGTGATATCGATAAGGTTCACGAACTGACAGTGCGCATCGTCGCGCAGGAAGCGCATCACCGAAACAATATCGCCGGCTTTAACGGTCACGTTCAATTCGTGATACGCGACGCTATATCCCGTCACCGACGCGCCGAGGCCCGCGGTGATCGTCTTGCCGAGCGTATCGAGTGTTTCATCCATGATCAGCGTTCGATCGTCGAGGTCCGGCGGATTTTCTTTTGCAGAAGCAGCACGCCGTAAAGCAACGCTTCAGCGGTCGGCGGACAACCCGGCACGTAAATATCGACCGGCACGATGCGATCGCAGCCGCGCACTACGGAATAGGAATAATGATAGTAGCCGCCGCCGTTGGCGCACGATCCCATCGAGATCACGTAGCGCGGCTCCGGCATCTGGTCGTAGACCTTGCGCAGGGCCGGCGCCATTTTGTTGGTGAGCGTGCCGGCCACGATCATGACGTCCGACTGCCGCGGTGAAGCGCGTGGCGCAAAGCCGAAACGCTCGACGTCGTACCGCGGCATCGATACCTGCATCATTTCGACGGCGCAGCAGGCAAGTCCGAAAGTCATCCACATCAGTGAACCGGTACGCGCCCAGGCGATCAGATCGTCGGCCGCCGCGACCAGGAAGCCTTTGTCGGAAAGCTCGTGGTTGATGCTGGCGAAGTACGGATCGTTCGCGCCCGGTTTCGGGGCGTTCGGATCAATCACGGTTCGGCTCGGCGTGATGAGCGCGGGTTCGCTCAGTCCCATTCAAGCGCTCCCTTCTTCCATTCGTAGATGAAACCGATCGTCAGCACCCCAAGGAAAATCATCATCGACCAAAAGCCATAGACCCCTATCTTTCCGAAAGCTGCGGCCCACGGAAACAGGAAGCTCACTTCTAGATCGAAGATGATGAACAGGATGGCGACGAGATAGAACCGCACATCGAATTTCATGCGCGCGTCATCGAACGCGTTGAAGCCGCATTCATACGCCGACAATTTTTCCGGATCAGGTTGCTGATAGGCAACCAAAAAAGCGACAGCGAGCAGGACGAGCCCGATCACCACTGCGACGCCGATGAAGACGATGAGCGGCAAGTAGCCAAGCAAAAATTAACTCATCGACTGGGTCATCGCGGAGCCTTCTGTTGGCCAGTATCGGACACAATTCCGGAACCGGAATGTGTCCGCTGCGGCAAGGTTCCGTGAAGCACGAGACCGCGCTGATTTGCCCCAAAAACTCAGCGGATTCGCACTAGCAACGGGACTTCGGCAGCCTTAGCGCAGTGCACAACAACGTGCAAGGCGGGCCTGTGCGTTAGCGGCATACGGCGCGGCAATGCTACGATCACATGACAGTGTTGGCCGGGAGGATCGTGATGAATCGGTTTGTGGCGTCGAGAATCGGGCTCGCACCTGCCCTGTTCGCCGCATTCGCGATTGTCCTGCCGTCAGCCGCCCCTGCTGGAGATTTTCCTGACCACCCGATCAAGTTGATCGTGCCCTTTGGCCCAGGCGGGCCGCCGGACGTATCGGCCCGGCTGATCGGGTCGTGGCTGTCCGAGCACCTTGGCCCGATCGTCGTTGAAAATCACGTTGGTGCCGGCGGCGGCCTGGCGGCGCGCGCCGTCGCGAGTTCTCCGCCAGACGGGTATACGCTGCTCGCGGCAACGGCCGGCTCTTTCGCGATAAGCCCGCAACTCTACAAGAACCCGGGCTTCGATCCGCTGAAGGATTTTGTAGCCGTGGCGCAAGTATCGTCAGCGCCGCTCGTGGTTGCCATCAATCCCAAAATACCGGTCAAGAGCGTGAAGGAGCTGGTGGAGTACACCAAGGCCCATCCCGGGACGTTGAACTACGGCGCCGTGATCGGCACGCCGCCACACATCATCGGTGAAATGTTCAAGCACGTTACCGGCGCGGATATCGTCCATGTGCCGTACAAATCCGCTACGCAGGCGACAATCGACGTTCTCGCAGGCCAGATGCAAATGACGTTTGAAGGCACTACTGCGATCGTGCCGCACGTCAAGTCTGGCGAGGTGCGGGCGCTCGCCGTGACGAGCCCGAAACGGATTCCGGAAATTCCGGATGTCCCGACAATGGATGAACTCGGCTACCTGGGGATACCCTCCGATTCCTGGCAAGCCATCGTTGCCCCCACAGGTACGCCGCCGGACATTATCGCCAAACTCAACAAGGTCGTGAATGACGGCCTGGCAACGCCCCAGCTGCGGGACAAGATCATCGAACTCGGCGGCGTGCCCGAGCCAAAGACCGTGCAGCAATTTGCCGACTTCATGGCCGCCCAATACAAGCTTTGGGGCGAAACCATTCGCATTACCGGCGTGAAGCTCGATCAGTAGTCAGAGCGAAGGAATGAAACATCAAATCGTCATCTCGCGGCGGCAGGCCGCGCTGTTGGCAGCCGCGGCCGTGGTCGCACGCGCAACAGCAGTCCGCGCCGACGACTATCCGTCACGTCCGGTGAAAATCATTGCGCCCTTCGGCGCCGGCGGCCCCACCGACGTCTTCACTCGCGACATTTCCGAAGAGCTACGCAAATCGTTTCATCAGACGTTTTTCATCGAGAACCGGCCCGGAGCAGGAACGACAATTGGGACCGACTTCGTCGCCAAGTCGGACCCGGACGGTTACACGCTCTTGATGGTGAGCAGCACGCAAACCGTCAACGAAACGCTGTACGCCGATAAGCCCTATCAACTGTTGCGCGATCTCGTGCCGCTGGCGCCGCTGGAGGAAAATGACCTGGTGCTGGTGGTGCCGCCCGCTCTGCCGGCAACCAATCTGAGCGAACTTCTGGCGCTGGCCCGCGCCAAGCCGGGGACGCTTAACTTCGGTTCGTCGGGGCCCGGCTCGAATTACCACATGGCGGCTGAGCTACTGAAGAACCTCACCGGGATCGATATCGTGCACGTGCCGTACAAAGGATCGACCGGCATGCGTACCGATATTCTGAGCGGCCAAATTCAGATATTGTTTGACTCAATTCCAACGATGGCGCCGCAGGTCAAAGCGGGGATGGTGCGCGCCCTTGGCACCACCGGCACGGCTCGTTCCCCTATCCTGCCCGACGTACCGACGATCGCCGAAGGCGGTGTTCCAGGATTTCAGTTCACCCAGTGGGTCGGCTTCATGGCCCCCAAGAAGACGCCGCAGCCAATCCTCGATCTGCTCAACCGGACGATCACCGAAATCCTCAGCCGGAAGGATATCAAGGCGGCATGGGAGCAGCAGGGCGCGACACCCATGGTCATGACGCAGGCCGAATACACCGCCTTTATGCAGGGCGAAATAACGAAATGGGCTAAAGTCATCCAGGCCAATCACATCGCCCTCATAAATTAGGCAAACACAATGAACGAGATGTCGAAACCGCAAGCGGCAATCAAAGGCGAAGATCACTGGACCACTAAGGAAGGTGGCGTGAAACTTTTCATGTTCGAGAAGTGCGTCGGCGATCCAGCGAAAACCGTCGGCACCGTCCTGTTCGTGCACGGGTCGTCGATGGCAGGGCAACCGACATTCGACTTGCAGGTGCCGGGCCGGCCGGATTCCTCCGTGATGGATTTCTTCGCCAGGCAAAACTACGACTGCTGGTTGGTCGACATGGAAGGCTACGGACGCTCCACCAAGGATCGCGACAACAACGCGCCGATTGCGCAGGGCGCCGACGATTGCTTCGCGGCGGCGACTTACATCCAGAAACTCCGCGGCAAACGTCCTTTCCTGGTTTACGGCATTTCGTCAGGCGCGCTACGCGCCGCGATGTTTGCGCAGCGCCATCCCGCCATGGTCGCGCGGCTGGCACTCGACGCCATGGTCTGGACGGGCGAAGGCTCTCCCACCCTCGCCGAGCGGCGCAAGAAGCTGCCGGAATTCAGCGTCAAGAACCGCCGGCCAATCGACAAAGCGTTCATCCATTCGGTATTTGACCGCGACCACCCGGGAACGGCCGAAGACAAGGTCGTTGACGCATTTGCCGATGCCGTTACAGCGCTCGATGACTCGGTGCCGACCGGCACCTATGTCGACATGTGCTCGCGTCTGCCGATCGTCGATCCGGAGAAGATAACGGTGCCTACCCTGATCATGCGCGGCCAATACGACGGCATTGCGAGCTTTGAGGATCTGGCCGCTTTCTTCGCCAAGCTACCCAACCCGGACAAGCAATTCACAGTGATGCCCGGCATCTCGCACGCCAGCTTCCAGCAGAAGAACTACGCGGTGGTCTACCACATCCTGGGGAGCTTCTTTTCGCAACCAGCCCCGATCTATCGGGGGTGAGTACTTCTTCGATCCGAGCTACAGTGGTCTCCAAGAAAATAACATTCAGGGAGGCTGGCATGACAGTCGAATTGCGGCGACGTCTGCCGTCGCGCGGTCCGGAGCAGCACGCGCGGCGGTAACTCGGCATTTCAAACATGCGCATCCCCGACCTCACGGCTTTTAGAGTTGCGCGTCTATCCAGCGAAAGGTGTCCTTATGGCGTTTTCCAGTTGGCGTGGCGTTGTCGGCATGATCAACCCGACCATGCGGCCGGGCGTGACTGAGGAGGTCTGCCGGCTGCTGCCTGAAGGCATCGGTCTCATACCGCTATTTCTCAATATCCGCCGCGGCACTGAGGACGAGTTTCACACCATGATGCCGCACTACGAGAAACTCGTGGCCGTGCTTGCCGAGGAGAAATGCGACCTCATCCATCCTCACGGCGCGCCGCCGTTCATGGTGCTCGGCTACAAGGGCGAAGCGAAAATCGTCGCGGCGTGGGAAAAGAAATACAAAGTCCCGATCATGAGCGTGGCGCAGAACCATGTGCGCGCGCTCAAGGCGCTGCACGCCAAAAGCTTCGTCGGCGCCACCTATTTCCCGAAAAAACTCAACGACATTTTCGCCAAGTACTTCCGCGACGCCGGCTTCAAGGTGCGCGGCATGGAAGGCATCGATGTGCCATTCAGTCAGGCTCAAACCTTATCCGGCGAGCAGGTTTACGCCCATATCAAGAAGAACTTTCTGAAGTCCAAGGGCGCGGATGCGATCTACATGCTGGGTTCCGGCTGGCGTACGCTCGACATCATCGACACGCTGGAACAGGACCTCGGCGTACCCGTGGTGCATCCGGTGCCGGCGCGGGTATGGGAAATGCAAAAGCGACTGCACGTACGCGAACCGCGTTCGGGTTACGGCCAATTGCTTGCGGCGATGCCGTAACGCATCAAAATTGAGAAGTGCGTCGGGAGGATCGCGATGATCGGGCCAACGCGGCGGCGAACACTGGCAATGTTGAGCGGGCTTGGCTTTGTCGCCGCTGCCGGCCGCGCCAAGCGCGCAATCGGTTGAGCAGTTCTACAAGGGCCGCCAGATCACCATGGTGGTCGGCACTTCGCCGGGCGGGATCAACGACATTTCGGCGCGCTTCGCGGCGCGATTTCTCGGCCAATTCATTCCCGGCAACCCGACCATTGTAGTGCAGAACCAGCCGGGCGCCGGTGGCATCAGCGCCGGGAACCGCCTCTACAGTGTGTTTCCCAAGGATGGCTCGTACATCGCCAAGATTGAACGCGCGATGCCGATGCTTGCGATCCAGGGCGACACCAACGCCGCTTTCGATCCAGCCAAGTTCAATTGGCTCGGCAGCATGTCGTCCTATGCGCACGATGCGTATCTGGTCCTGGTCATGGCCAACAATCCGATCAAATCGATCGCGGAGCTCAAAGAACCTGGCAAGTCGCTCACGCTTGGCAGCGACAACGCGGCATCGAGCAATTTTATCTTCGCCAACATCGCCAAAACCATTCTCGGGCTGAATGTGAAAGTCGTCGGTGGCTATACCGGCGCAGCGCCGATGTTCCTTGCCATGCAGCGCGGCGAAATCGATGGCCAGGTGATAAGCTTGAGTTCGGTGCGCACCGGCCAGCGCGATCTATGGACCCATAACGCGTTCCGGCCGCTGTTGCAGTTCGGCCGCTCGACGCGGCTCTCCGACTTCCCCGACATCCCAACCGGCCACGAATTGACCAAGGATCCAGACGCGCTTGCACTGATGGAATTCGCCGAGTTGCAATTCCACATTTCGCTGCCGTTTGCAGCGCCGCCTGGAATCCCGCCGGATCGCGCCAAGGCGCTGCGGACGGCCTTTATGGCCATGTGCAAGGATCCCACGGTCATTGCTGAAGGCGAAAAGCTCGGTATCGACATGAGCCCGATCGACGGCGATGAAGTGCGGCAATCGATTGAGCACGCTGCAGCAACTCCGCGCGAGGTGATCGCGCGCTACAATTCTCTCGTCGGACCGAGTAAAGACTGACAACCGTCTCGCTCAGATCAGGAGCCGCCCCATGCCGTACACGCTTAAGGAATTTTGTGCGGATCTTTCCGCGACGCTCAAGAACAAACGCGAGAGCGGTCTGCCCGACATCGCTCAAAAGCTCTCGCAACTTTTGGCCAATCCAGCTTTTGTCAGCGAGACGTTTTCGGAAGACACGCCAATCGGTCGTCGCGAGTTGTGGCACGATCCGGAGACCGATGTTTACGTGCTGGCGCACGTGCAGGAAGGCGCCAAGGTCGGCAAGCCGCATAGTCACGGCGCCTCGTGGGCGATCTATGGAACCGCGCGCGGCGTGACCGAAATGACCGAGTGGCAGCGGGTCAATGCTGCTGGCGAGGAAGGCGCGGTACTGGAGAAAGGCAAGAAGTACGCGCTCGGCCCGGGCCAGACCCAAGCCTATCCATCCGGCGTTATCCACTCCACGGCGCATCCGCAAAAAACGTGGGTGATCCGAGTCACCGGAACCGACCTGGACGCCATACCGCGCTATCGCTTCCGAGCCGCGACCGACAAAATCCTGGAACGCGCATAAACGCCGAGAGCGCCTCGGCGACCTTCAAATAACTGATAAATCTAATGAAATGGCGGGAGCGACGGGACTCGAACCCGCGACCTTCGGCGTGACAGGCCGACGCTCTAACCAACTGAGCTACGCCCCCGCGGGCGTCGTGGCGACTTAAGGCCCAAGCTTCGGCAAGTCAAGGATTTCAGCCAAAATCAGGGATTTCAGGCCGCCTTAGACGCGCCACAGAGTATCCGCAGAACCACCAATGTGCGCGAAAACATCGGTGGAATCGGCAAAACAAGCATGGTCAGCGTTTGCCGAATCGTCTAACTGCAACTCAGTAAGCGGTGCATTTCGCGCAAAACCGCTTCATCGAGGAGGGTCTAATGGCAACAGCTAAAGCAACGACAGTCACTTTGAAACACCTTGCGGCAAGCATTGCGGAGGACAACGAACTCTCCAAGAAGCAGGCCGAAGCAATTCTTGGCGGCTTGGTTGGCAATATCGTGAAGCACCTCAAGAAGGGCGAGCGCATCCGCATTGGCGGGCTCGGCATTCTTGTCGTGCGCAAGCGCGCCGCGCGCATGGGCCGTAATCCCGCCACCGGCGAGCAGATTCAGATCAAGGCAAGCAAGAAAGTCGCGTTCCGCGCCTCGAAGGAACTCAAAGAAGCGATCTAACGGATCGCGAGCCCCTTCCGGGCCGCAGACCCGGGCCCGAGAAGCGGGTCCAACAGCGATCACCGCCCGTTTGCTGCGCTACGTAAGCTAGCAGCAATCGGGCGGTATCATTTTGTGGTGTAACCTTCCGCGCAGGCCGCACTTGTATGCGGAGACTTGCGCGCTACGCTTTCAAAGCGATAAATCGCTATCGCGGGCGGTTAGCTCAGTTGGTAGAGCGTCTGCTTTACACGCAGAATGTCGGCGGTTCGAGTCCGTCACCGCCCACCAAGTTTCAATGGCGTTTCGGGTTCCCGATGTAGCAATTAGGTCTCATCGGCAAAAAAAAACTCGTGCGTAAATACCCACGACCTGACGCTGCTGAGAAAAGTATGAAATAGTTTTCAAATCAAGTGGCGGGCGGGATGCCCTTGGGGGAGAGCCGGGTATGCTTAGTGTACGCGTATTGACGATTGTTGTTGTGCTGGCTGCGGGTCCAGCGGCTCTGGCGCAATTGCCGCCGCAGCCTGCGCCGCCAAAGGGCGCGCCGAGTCTCGGGGCTGGTACCGATCAGGAGCGCGCCGCTTGCCACCCAGACGTGATCAAATACTGCAAGCAATTCTTGCACGACAACGGCCAGGATGACGTGTTCGGAATCCTCGGCTGCCTGCAATCTAACAGGTCGAAAATCAGCCCCGCTTGTCAGCAGGTACTCACCAGCCACGGTCAGTGAGCGTCCGAGCCGGCTGCTATTCTCTCAAGCGGCTTTAGTGAGTCTCGCCGGCTTCGGCGGGCTCGGTGCTGTCGATTTCAGTGACCCGGGCCACGTGCTCGGCGAGCCGCACCCAAGACTGCGCCAAGGTTAGCCATAGCGCCTTGTCGCTTCGGGCTTCCGACTGCCGCGCCATCGCCACGCATTCTTCGGCGTGTTTGCGGTGATCCTGAATTGTACCCATGACACCATCCTACTGACACAACACTCCGACAAATTCGCTGCAAATTGGAGCGATCAAGTACGGCGGCAGGTCGATGACGGAATGGCCGAAAATGGGCAATTCCAGCATGGTAAAGATGGCCACGCCTGCGAGGCGGGCCCGGAGCAGCACAAATCCTCAGAAGCTGGAAATTCCTTGTAAAATTATTGCCTTACACATGCAGTGAGGTTCTAGCTGCACTGCAACAAATCCGATTTTGCAGCGCGGCATCAGCCCCTATATCGGTTCCATGATTCCGGCGCACGCCGGGGAAGGAACTGAGCCATGCTGTTATCCATGATCCACTACCTGCAAGCCTGGAAGCGCTATGGCGCTGCGGTGCGGGAGCTCTCCAATCTCAACGATCGCGAACTGTCCGACATCGGGATCACCCGTTCGGATATCCCGCGACTCGCCTGGGAACACGCGCAAGTTTAATGATTGCGGCTTCATAACCTCCAAGTCAGCGCCCGCCTCGTGCGGGCGCTGCCTTTTTAAGGGTATCCCTCCCCGCTACGACGCGGGCTCCATGCCCTTCGCCTTGACGATCGCGAGCGCGTGGGGCCCTGCGAGAAACTTCACGAACGCTTGTGCGGTTGCCGGGTCTTTCGCCGTTGCACTGACTCCGGCGGTGTAAACAGTAAAATTCTGAATCTCGGCCGGCAGTGGCCCAACCAGCACCGTACCCTTTACAGGCAAAATCTCGCTGATCTGATGGACGCCGATCTCAGCTTCGCCATCGGCGATATGCGTGGCAACTGCACCGCCGTGGATCAACACCGCCTTGGCATTAATCGCATTCGCAATACCGAGTTGCTCAAGGAGCTTTCCAACATAGATTCCGCTCGACCCGCCAGCCTCGGGATCGATATAGGCGACTGATTTCGCCGCCAGCAGCGTCTTTTTGAACGCCTCCACCGTGCTGATGTCCGGCAGCGGAGTGCCGTCTTTGACGACCACGCCAACACCGGTCCTCGCGAGATTGACGCCGCTTCCTGTGACGATCTTGCCGTCTTTATCAAGGCCGCCGATCGCTTCGGGCGTCAGCACAGCGACGTCGAAATCTTCCTGTTCGCTTTTGATGAGCTGCAGATGCTGGCCGACGGTCTGATAGGTCACCGCGACTGAGTTGCCGCTCTCGGATTGATATTGCGCTACCAGAGCGTTCAGAACCTGTTTGAAAGCGCCGCCACTGATCACTCTGATTTCAGCGGCTTGGGCGAATTGCGGGAAGACATTGCGATTGTCAAAATGCCTGCGAGAAAATCCGAACGAAACTGCATGATGTCGCACCTGTCTGCACCATAGAGCGGTTTCATGGCACACCAAAACCACCGTGGCGATGCCGATCATGCCGTGCTAACCGGACGCTATGCCGGTTCTCACACTTATCGAGACTGCCCCGCTCCTGCCGGTTCGCGGCGCGCTGATCGGCCTCGATCTCGGCACAAAAACAATCGGCGTTGCGGTCAGCGACCCAGATCGGCGCCTGGCAACTTCTGTCGAGACCGTTGCGCGCAAACGCTTCACCCTCGATGCGGCACGTCTGCTTGAACTTGCGAGCGAACGCCGCGCCGTTGGCTTCGTGCTCGGGCTGCCAATCAATATGGACGGCACGGAAGGCCCACGCGCCCAGTCGACGCGCGCGTTCGCGCGCAATTTCGCCAATCTCACCAGGTTGCCAATCGCTCTTTGGGACGAGCGGCTATCAACCGCAGCAGTGGAGCGCGAGTTGATCGCAGCCGACGTCAGCCGCGCCAAACGCAAAACGGTCATCGACCAGCACGCTGCGACGTTTATCCTTCAAGGCGCGCTTGACCGTTTGCGCAACGCATCGGCTTCAAGCGCGCCCGAAGAATAAACCTTTGCGATCAGCAACCGCTGATGTCGCCTCTACCGCAGGTGCGGCGTCCACGCCATTGATTCTCGTAACCATAACCGTAGCCGTACCCATAGGCCGGACCCGGATCGACGACTACCGGAGCTGGGGCATAGTCATAGTAGCCGCCGTCATAACCGCCGTAAGGCCCGGAGCCGTAGTACTGCGAATTCGCCGCGGCAACCGCTGCGCCTGCAGCCAACCCGGCTACGCCAGCGCCAATCGCAACGCCAGGACCCCAGTGGCCACCTCCGCCCCAGTGCGGGCCGGCCGAACTGGCGGTCACCCCTGCGAGCGACAGTGCGCCAGCCAGTCCTGCAACCGCTGCGCCGTATTTGAGTGTTTTGAAAGTCATATTCGCCTCCTGGTGCGGGAATGCGCACCGTTCATTGGATATCCAAACGAACCGCGGGGCGCGCCGGTTCCGCCCCTCGCTGAGATATGTCGCAGCGAAACGAGCCACTGAAGAGCATAATCGTTTCAAATTGTCGTGTTGTGGTGCCGGCTCACTCAGGCAGAGCACGTTGCAGCAGTGACGTGATGGTTGAATCATCTAGAGCCGCCGCACCGTAAATGGCGCCGTGACGATCAGCCATTCGTGTTTTTGTGTAAGCATCGGCAACTTCGGCAGGTGCGGTGGCCCGAAGAGCGGCTGCACTTGCCAATACCGCAACATAGCCAACCAGCGCACGCGCATTGTCTTCATTTGCTTTGAGCGCGGGCAGCGCAATACCCGCCTCGCGCGCCACTGAAGCGACGAGATCAGCCGCGCCCTCGTCTTTAAGCGCGCGAAGCACATCAAGGCACATGACGTTCCCCGAACCCTCCCAGATTGCGTTGACCGGTGACTCGCGAAAGAGCCGCGGCAACAGGCTGTCCTCGACATAGCCATTGCCGCCGAGACACTCCATCGCTTCAAAGATGAAGCCGGGGGCGAGTTTGCAAATCCAGTATTTTGCCGCCGGCGTCATTAGCCGCGTATAAGCCGCCTCACGTGAATTGGCAGCGGCAAGATCGAGCGCCCGCGACAGCCGCATTACGAAAGCCACGGCACCTTCGACCTCCAACGCCAGATCGGCAAGCACCGCGCGCATCATCGGTTGGTCGGAGAGCCGCCTGCCAAATACCTGACGGTTTCGGCAGTGATGCAGCGCCTGCACCAGCGCCATCCGAATCAATCCAGCCGAAGCGACGGCGCAGTCGAGCCGGGTCAATTGCACCATATGCAAGATGGTGCGGATGCCGGCACCCTCGTCGCCGACGCGCCAGGCAAACGCGTCAGTGAATTCGACCTCGCTCGATGCATTCGAGCGATTGCCAAGCTTGTCCTTCAGCCGCTGAAAGCGAAGCGCATTGACCGAGCCGTCCGGACGAAAGCGTGGCATCAAAAAACACGTCAGACCGCCAGGCGCCTGAGCAAGGACGAGGAAGGCATCGCTCATCGGCGCCGAGAAGAACCACTTGTGGCCGACGATTGTGTAGGCGTCGCCAGCGGGCGTGGCCGTCGTGGTGTTGGCGCGCACGTCAGTGCCGCCTTGCTTCTCCGTCATTCCCATGCCGAGCGTCATGCCGGACTTTTCGTTCCACGGCCGAAACGTCGCGTCATAGCTTCGCGTCGTGATCCTGGGCACGACCTGCGCCGCGAGCGACGGCGCGGCAGCCAGTGCTGCAACCGACGCCCGCGTCATCGTGATTGGGCACAGGTGACCGGTCTCCACTTGACCGGCCATGTAAAAGCGCGCCGACCGCAAAACTTCGGCAGGCGCGGCAGCGCGCGTGCCGGCGTTGGTCCAAGTGGAGGCGTGCAGGCCTGCTGCCACGCTCTGCGTCACGAACTGGTGGTACGCTGGATGAAATTCGACCGTATCGCGGCGAAAGCCTTTGGCATCGAAGGTCGCGAGCTTGGGCGGATTTTCATTGGCGCGGCGGCCCAGCGCGAACATCTCCGCGGTACCCCACTGCGTGCCGAATGCCGAGAGCTCCGCAGCATTCGCGCTTCCGCCATTTGCAGAGACAGCCTCTACGAGCGGCGTATCGCTCGCGAACAGATCGACGTTTTCGTACGGCGGAGACTGGTTGAAGACTTCGTGGGTATCGAAGCGCGAGCGCACGGGCATTGCAATTCCCTCGGCGATTCCCCTGTAATGAAGGCTATCACGGTCGGGCTCGCGTTTTCCGGTGCATCGTCTGGCGAATAACGCTCGCCGGGCTTGCCGGACCGCGCGGATTGGGCCTATAGCACCGCTTTAATGAGCAAAACTCGGCCGCTGACCCGCCACATCACTTCGATCAACGATTTGACCAATGCGGAGATCGAAACGGTCTTCGAGGTCGCTCAAGGGTTTTTGAAGGAACTCGCCGACCCGAAGATCCACTACAGGATCGGCCGCAGCACCAATCTGGCGTCCAAATCCATCCTGGCGAGCCTGTTCTACGAACCTTCAACGCGCACGCGGCTTTCCTTCGAGAGCGCCATGCTTCGGCTAGGCGGCGCCAACATCACCAGCGCCGATCCGGCAGTGAGTTCCGCCGCAAAGGGCGAAAGCCTCGCCGATACTATCCGCGTGATCTCCAATTACGCCGACATCGTCGTGATCCGCCATCCGCGTGACGGTGCGGCACGGCTCGCGGCCGAATATGCGCAAATGCCGGTCATCAACGGCGGCGACGGCAGCCACGAGCATCCGACCCAAACCTTGTGCGATCTGTTCACGCTGCTTTCGAAGAAAAAGACGCTCAAGAATATGAAAGTCGCCATTTCCGGCGATCTCAAGGGCAGTCGTACCATTCATTCATTCGTCTACGCGCTGGCCCGTTTCGGCGCGACGATCGATCCGCTGCCTGCGCCGGGCATGGAGCTACCCGAACATGTCGATCGCCGGCTACGCGAAGAGTTCAACTGCCGCATGGTCTCCAAGGAGTTCGGCCTGGCCAAGAGCGGCTCGCTTGACGCGCTCTACGTCACGGCCGACCAGCCGCACCAATTGTCGCTTATTCCCGATCCGGAAATCGACTACGGCCCACTGCTGCAAAAAAAGCTCGACGCTGTCTATGTCACGCGCTTCCAAAAAGAGCGCTGGACGGAAAAGGATCGGCCCTATCCGAAGATGGACGCAAAAGCTCTGGGCGACGCTAAGTTTTCCGACGCAAGCGTTATGCACCCGCTGCCGCGGGTCAACGAGCTTGATCCCTCGTTCGACAGCGACAGGCGCGCGGTTTATTTCCAGCAGGCTGCCTACGGCGTGCCGATCCGCATGGCTCTGATTTCCTTGCTGCTGCACCTGCACAAGAACAAGACGCTGCGTGAATTCGACAGCGGCTTCGCCAAGTCAAAACATCCCGTTTACATCCAACCGATCGGCATCGGGCTGCATTG
Organism: uncultured Alphaproteobacteria bacterium; assembly: GCA_963807565.1. Classification (GTDB taxonomy): domain Bacteria; phylum Pseudomonadota; class Alphaproteobacteria; order Rhizobiales; family Xanthobacteraceae; genus BOG-931. The sequence continues at coordinate 235,635 of CAWECH010000020.1, forward strand.
CGACAATCCGAATTGCATCACCGCGGATCCCTCCGAGCGCCAATACGCCGCTAACAAATTCTACGTGGTTGAGGAGGACTCTCCACAGCATTGCACGCTCCGCTGCGTCTATTGCGAAAAAGACGTCAGTGCCGAGACTATGAGCAACCTGGTCGTCGGCGACACGACCAAACACACTTACACCGAAGGCTTGGGCACACTCCTTCGCGGTTCAGAAGACCGGCTCCGCCATCTTGTCATTCACCGCAATGCCAAGGATGCCGGCAAAGCAGGCTTCGTCTCACGAACGCCCCGAACCAGGGCACGCGCAAGCTGATCGCGAGTGGCTGAACAAATGCCTCAGCTTCTCGACTATGCAATCGCTCTCGTCTTCGGATACCTGTGCGGCTCAATCCCGTTCGGCATTTTGCTGACGCGCGTTGCCGGCGCGCCCGACCTTCGCACGGTCGGCTCCGGCAATATCGGCGCGACCAACGTGTTACGGACCGGACGAAAGGGCCTCGCCGCGGCGACCTTGTTGGGCGATATGCTCAAGGGTACGGTCGCTGTCGTCGTCGGGCTTTACTACGGCGAGAGCCTGGCCATCGCCGCCGCACTCGGCGCCTTTCTCGGTCATCTGTTTCCGGTCTGGCTCAAATTTAAAGGCGGCAAAGGCGTCGCCACTTACATCGGTCTTTTGCTCGGCTTCGGCGCGTGGCTGGCGTTGCTGGCTTTCTGCGCGTCTGGCTCGTGATCGCCGCCGTCACCCGCTATTCATCGCTGGCGGCCTTGCTGGCAAGCGCTGTGACGCCCGCGGTTTTGTGGTGGACCGGCGAAGGGCGAACGGGCCGAGCTGTTTCTGGCTTTGACTGTGCTGCGCTGGATCATGCACCGCGCCAATATCGCTCGCCTGCTCAACGGCACCGAAAGCAAGATCGGCCGCAAGGCGACGCATAGGCAGAAGCCAGACGCATAGCGCGCGCTGCCCCTCCCCGCCTTCGCTTGAGGGTTGTAGGGTGTTCGCTGGAGCGGCAATTCTGCCCGGGGGCATAGTGAACAGCACAACGAAGGGCGTTCGTCTCAGCGACGAACAACGGCTCGACTGGCTGCGTCTTTTTCGCAGCCAGAACGTCGGACCGCGCACATTTCGCGTGCTTGATCAATCACTTTGGCGGCGCCCGCGCAGCGCTCGACGCATTGCCGTCGCTGGCGCGCCGCGGCGGCAGCGGGGCGGCGCCGAAGATCTATTCTCGCGAACAGGCGGAACGCGAAATCGCAACCGCCCACAAACTTGGCGCAACATTCATCGGCATCGGCGAGACCGAATATCCGTTGCGGCTGCAAATGATCGACGACGCGCCGCCGCTCATCGCGATACGCGGCAATCATGCGGCTTTGGCGATGCCAACCGTCGCAATCGTCGGATCGCGCAACGCATCCGCCGCCGGTTTGAAGATGGCGCAAATCATTGCTCAAGGCCTCAGCGAAGCGGGTTTTGCCACGGCCTCAGGGCTGGCGCGCGGCATCGATGCTGCCGCGCATCGGGCCAGTCTTGCGACCGGAACGATTGCCGTCCTCGCCGGCGGTCACGATCGCATCTATCCACCGGAGCACGGAGAGTTGCTCGCCGCTATTCTGCCAACCGGCGTCGCCATAACCGAGATGCCTTTCGGCTGGGAGCCGCGGGCGCGCGATTTTCCCCGCCGCAATCGACTGATTTCCGGGATTGGCGCTTGGCGTCGTCATCGTCGAAGCGGCCAAACGGTCAGGCTCCTGATCACGGCCCGGCTTGCACTCGAACAAGGCCGCGAAGTATTCGTCGTTCCGGGCTCGCCGCTCGATCCCCGCGCGGAAGGAACCAACAGCCTGCTCAAGCAAGGCGCAACGCCGGTGACCGAAACCGAGGATATCGTATCCGTGCTGCAACCGATCATGGGTATCGAGACACCGGCGCGCGAACCGGAACAGGACGACGATGGTTCAGGCCGCGACCTTGAACCGGCCGCAGATGAACGAAGCCGCGTCGTAAGCCTGCTAAGCCCGACGCCGGTCTCAATCGATGATCTGGTGCGCATGTCCCAAACTTCGCCACGGGTCGTGCGTATGATTCTGCTGGAACTGGAAATAGCCGGACGGCTCGAACGCCACGGCGGCGGACTGGTTTCGCTGATCTGAACGCGCGGTATGGTTGATTTTATCAGGCTAATCACACGGTACGCTTTTGCGACATTCGCTCTCGCGATCGTTCTGACCGGCAGCGCGAGAAGTGAATCTTTCGACGCGTTTGTCGCGGCGTTGTGGCGCGACGCGCAAGCGCAGGGCATTAGCCGCGCCACGTTCGATGCCGGCCTCGCCGGCGTGACGCCAGATGCGCGCGTGACCGGCGCCATGTCGCACGCGCCCGAATACGGCAAGCCTTTCGGCGTCTACGTCAACGCAATGGTGTCGTCATCGCGTCTTGGCGACGCTGCACGCAAGTCAGCGCAATGGGCCGACACTCTCCGTGCGGTCGAGAAGAAATTTGGCGTACCTTCACCAATCCTTGTCAGCATCTGGGGCGTCGAATCCTCCTTTGGCGAAGCTCAGGATCATTGGGACGTCTTCCGCTCACTGGCGACGCTGGCACAGGCACACGTACAGGAGCCGTTCTTTCACGACGAACTGCTCAGCGCATTTCGGATTCTTCAGTCCAACAATATTCCGCGCCGCCAGTTTCTCGGCTCCTATGCGGGCGCGATGGGCCAGGCTCAGTTCATGCCATCGAGTTTCCTGAAATACGCAATCGATTTCGATGGCGATGGCCGCGCCGACATCTGGGCCGACGTGCCCGACGTACTCGCATCGATTGCGAATTATTTGCAGAAGTCCGGCTGGCAATCCGGCCTGCCCTGGGGCTTCGAAGTCGTCGTGCCGCCCGGCTTCGATTACCAGACCAGCCGGGGGTCTTTCCGCGATTGGGTAAAGCGCGGCTTCAAACGTGCCGACGGCAGCGAAATACCGATCAACGGCGACGCAATCTTGTTCCTGCCGAGCGGCGCAGGAGGACCGGCATTCCTGGTCACGCAAAATTTCGTCGTGCTCAAGACTTACAATAACTCCGATGCTTATGCACTGTCGGTCGCGCATCTCGCCGATCGTCTTTATGGCCTTGGTCCTATCCGCGCGGCGTGGCCGGCAAACGACTTCCAACCATCCCGCACCGAACGGATCGCGCTGCAGCGAAAGCTGGCGTCACTCGGTTACAAGGTCACAGACTTCGATGGCCACATCGATTTTGATCTGCGCGACAATATCCGTGCGATGCAACAGAAGTTCGGAATGACCCCGGATGGCTATCCGAGCCGGGCCTTCCTTGATCGGAGCAATTCGCACTGACCTGCTGGCGATCGGCGAGAATTTAAGCGAAGTGCGCTACTGCTCCCTGCGACCACGTCCCTTGGACATCTCGTTCGCTTCCATTCGCGCCATTTCGAGGATGTAGCCTAACGTCTCGAGGCCATTGGCACGGGCAAGCTCACCCAATTCTCCAGAGAGCGCCCCTATATAAAGAGCAACTTCAGCCGGATATCCGACTGTCCCAGTCTCACCATCATCTCCAAAATCAGGCACAGAACGACGATATACTTTAACGATATAAATTGCAATTATACAACCTATAAGAGTGTTGATTGATCAAAGCTTTAGCGATTTTCGGGTACCTCTTCGCCTTTGTCGCTTTAACGAGTTCCATCGCAACGATTTGACAGGCTGCGCCTCATTACCCATGTTCCCGGCGGCCCAGCCGCCGCAGGCGGGGCCAGCGACCCCAGAAAAATGAGTTAGTTCAAAGGCTTCCATGCAGCTTGTTCTCGTAGAATCGCCCGCCAAAGCGAAGACGATCAATAAATATCTGGGCCGCGACTACGAAGTCATGGCCTCCTTTGGCCATGTGCGAGACCTGCCGCCGAAGTCGGGATCGGTCGATCCCGACCATGATTTCCGTATGCTCTGGGAAATCGATCCCAAGGCGGCGAAGCGGCTCAATGATATCGCCCGCGCGGTCAAGGATGCCGACAAACTGATCCTCGCCACCGACCCCGATCGCGAGGGTGAGGCGATCTCCTGGCACGTGCTGCAAGTGCTCAAGGAGAAGAAGGCTCTCAAGAGCCAGCCGGTCGAGCGCGTGGTGTTCAATGCTATCACCAAGCAGGCCGTCACGGAGGCGATGAAGCATCCGCGCGCCATCGATCAGGCGCTGGTTGACGCCTACCTCGCGCGCCGGGCGCTCGACTACCTGGTCGGCTTCACGCTCTCGCCGGTGCTGTGGCGCAAACTGCCGGGCGCTCGCTCTGCCGGCCGTGTGCAGTCGGTAGCGTTGCGGCTGGTCTGCGACCGCGAGCTCGAAATCGAAAAGTTCGTCCGTCAGGAATACTGGTCGCTGGTCGCGACTCTGGCGACGCCGCGCCAGGAGACCTTCGAAGCCCGCCTTGTCGGTGCCGACGGCAAGAAACTGCAGCGTCTCGATATCGGTTCCGGGGCGGAAGCAGAGAACTTCAAGCAGGCGCTTGAGACCGCGACGTTCACGGTCACTTCGGTCGAGGCGAAGCCGGTCAGGCGTAACCCCTATCCGCCGTTCACCACGTCGACGGTGCAGCAGGAAGCGAGCCGCAAGCTGGGCTTTGCCCCATCGCACACCATGCGCGTTGCGCAGCGGCTGTACGAAGGCATCGATATCGGCGGCGAGACCATCGGTCTTATCACCTATATGCGAACCGACGGCGTGCAGATTGCCGAGGAGGCGATCCAGGCGACACGCAGTCAGATCGAAGCCGACTACGGCCGCAACTACGTTCCCGGCTCACCGCGCCGTTACGAAACCAAAGCCAAGAACGCGCAGGAAGCTCACGAAGCCATTCGTCCGACCGATCTTTCGCGCCGCCCGCGCGACGTGAAAAGCCATCTCGATGCAGACCAGGCCAAGCTCTACGAGCTGATCTGGTTGCGAACGATGGCTAGTCAGATGGAAGTCGGCCGAACTGGAACGAACCACCGTCGATATCGCCGCCAACGTTGCGAGCCGCGTGCTCGATCTGCGCGCCACCGGCACCGTGGTGAAGTTCGACGGCTTCCTGACGCTTTATCAGGAGAGCAACGACGACGATGCGAGCGACGAAGATTCTCGCCGGCTGCCGGAAATGAGCCAGGGCGAGAAGCTTGCCAAGCGTTCGATTGCCGCGGATCAGCATTTCACCGAACCGCCACCGCGCTATTCCGAAGCGTCGCTGGTGAAACGTATGGAAGAGCTCGGCATCGGCCGGCCTTCGACCTACGCCTCAATCCTGCAGGTGCTCAGAGACCGCAAGTATGTGCGCCTCGACAAGCGCCGGCTTATTCCCGAGGACCGCGGCCGGGTCGTCGTCGCGTTTCTTGAGAGCTACTTCGCCAAGTATGTCGAGTACGACTTCACGGCCGGCCTTGAGGAGCAGCTCGACCTTGTCTCCAATAGCGAGGTGGCCTGGCGCGATCTGTTGCGCGATTTCTGGAAAGGTTTCATCGGCGCGATCGACGAGACCAAAGACCTGAAAATCTCGAATGTGATCGACACGCTCAACGAACTGCTGTCACAACATTTGTTCCCGCCGCGCGAAGACGGTAGCGATCCCCGCGTTTGCCCGACCTGCGGCACCGGACAGCTTTCGCTTAAGCTGTCCCGGTTCGGCGCCTTCATCGGCTGTTCAAACTATCCGGAATGCAAGCACACCGCTTCGCTGAATGGCAGCGCCGGCGAGGTTTCCAACCGCAAGCTCGGCGAAGATCCCAACACCGGTCTCGAAATTAGCGTTCGGAGCGGCCGCTTCGGTCCTTATCTGCAGCTTGGCGAAGCTAAGGATGGCGAAAAGCCAAAACGCGCCAGCCTGCCGAAGGGCGTCGCACCGGACGAAATGGATCTCGAGCGCGCAATCAAGTTGCTCTCACTGCCGCGCGATGTAGGCGCTCATCCGGAAGATGGCGAACTGATCAAAGCCGGTATCGGCCGCTACGGCCCGTACGTGCAACACGGCAAGACCTACGCCAATCTCGAGGACGGCGACGACGTATTCCACATCGGCCTCAACCGCGCGGTCACGCTGATCGCCGAGAAAATCGCCAAGCCGTCAAAGGGACGTCGCTTCGGCGCCGATCCGGGCAAGCCCCTTGGCGATCATCCGACCAAAGGTGGTCCGGTCGTTGCCAAGAACGGCCGCTACGGCCCGTATGTCAGCCACAACGGTGTCAACGCGACGCTGCCATCCGACAAAACGCCCGACACCGTTACGCTGGCGGAGGCTGTCGCACTGATCGACGCCCGAGCCGGTAGTGGCCCATCACCGCACGCGCGTCCGCGCAAGGCCAAGCGGCCTTCACCCGGTACGGCACGGACGGTCAAGGCATCAAGCAAGCGGCCGGTGCCGTGCCGGCAAACGGCCACCCAAGAAGGCGACACAAGCTGCCGAATAGGTTCGGAAGGCCACCGGCCAGATAATGCGGCCAGGAAAGTGGCCAAGGATGCGGCCAATGAGTGGCCAATGAAACCGAGCCGCGTGCCCTCGAAAGAGGAGCTTATTGCCTTCATTCGCGACCGCAGCGGCAAGGTGAGTGCGCGCGAAATTGCGCGCGCCTTTGGCGCCAAGAATATGGATCGCGCTGCAATCAACCGGATGCTGCGCGAGCTTTCTGACGATGGCGCAATCGACCGCCAGCGCAAGCGGTTGCATCACGCAGGAACAATGCCTCCCGTCGTGCTCGCTGACGTGACCGGACGGGATAGCGACGGCGACCTTCTTGCAAAACCTACCGAATGGGATGAAGCGGCGAACGGCGAACCGCCGGTCATCCACGTTCACACCCCGCGTAGCGCCCGCCCCGCTGAAGTCGCGGGCGTCGGCGACCGCGCCCTGATCCGCATCGAGCAGTCGCGCGACGGAGAAACCACCGGACGCGTCATCAAACTTATCGACCGGGCTAAGCAACGCGCGCTCGGAATTTTCCGCTCACTGCCGAGCGGCGGCGGCCGATTGGTGCCAGTCGACAAGAAGCAGCTTGGGCGTGAGCTCGCAATCCCCGAAGGACGCACGTCTGGTGCCGTCGATGGCGACCTCGTTGCCGTCGAGGTCTCGCGCAGCGGCCGACTCGGTCTGCCAATGGGCTCGGTCATTGAACGATTAGGCTCCATCAAGTCGGAACACGCCGTCAGCCTGATCGCCATCAACGCCCACGACATTCCGAACGTGTTTCCACGCGCAGTGCTGGACGAAGCAGCGGCCGCGAAACCTGCAGCTCTTGCCGGCCGCGAAGACTGGCGTGACGTGCCTTTCGTCACCATCGATCCACCAGACGCCAAGGATCACGACGACGCCGTCCACGCTGACATCGGACACCGATCCGCGCAATCATGGTGGCTACATCGTTAGCGTCGCCATCGCCGACGTGGCGCATTACGTCCTGCCGGGTTCCGCGCTTGACCGTGAAGCACTTCGCCGCGGCAACTCGGTCTACTTTCCCGACCGGGTTGTGCCGATGCTGCCCGAGAACATCTCAAACGATCTGTGCTCGTTGCGGCCGCTCGAGGATCGCCCTGCTCTCGCTGTGCGTATGATCATCGGCGCAGACGGCCGCAAGCGCTCCCACACGTTCCATCGCGTCATGATCCGCTCCGCCGCCAAACTGCACTACGAACAGGCGCAGATGGCGGTCTCGGGCCGCACCGACGAGACTACAGAGCCGATACGGGAGAAAGATCCTCGAACCGCTCTATGCGGCCTACAAGGCCGTTAGCGTCGCGCGTGACCAACGCTCGCCCCTCGACCTCAACATCCCCGAGCGCAAAATCCTGCTCAAGCCCGACGGCACAGTCGATCGCGTGGTCGTCCCGCAGCGGCTGGATTCCCATCGGCTGATCGAGGAATTCATGATCCTCGCCAACGTCGCGGCGGCAGAAACCTGCGAACGGGCGCGTGTTCCTCTAATCTATCGTGTGCACGACGAGCCTTCGCCGGAAAAGCTCAACGCGCTGCGCGAATTTCTGACGACGCTTGATATTTCACTGCCCAAGGGCGGTACGTTACGCCCGGAAGGCTTCAACAATATTTTGGCGCGCGTTAAAGGCCGCGACGTCGAGCGGCTGGTCAACGAAGTCGTCCTGCGCAGCCAGTCGCAAGCTGAATATTCGGCGGAAAACTTCGGACATTTCGGACTGAACCTGCGCCGGTACGCGCATTTCACCTCCCCCATCCGCCGCTACGCTGACTTGATCGTACACCGCGCCTTGATCCGGGCGCTCAAGCTCGGATCGGATGGATTGCCGGACGCGGTAGATTTGCCTGCGCTTACCGAAGTTGCCACAACGATTTCCGTCACTGAACGCCGGGCCATGAAGGCTGAACGCGAAACAGCCGACCGATTGATCGCGCATTTCCTCGCTGATCGGATCGGCGCAACGTTCAGTGGGCATATTTCGGGCGTGACACGAGCCGGCTTGTTCGTCGAACTCGACGACACCGGCGCTGATGGTTTCATTCCGGCACGCTTCATCGGCGATGAATATTATCGGTTCAACGAAGCGAGCCGGGCCTTCGTCGGCAACTCCGAAACGCATCGCCTGGGCGATCCGGTTACGGTCGAACTGGTTGAAGCCGCGCCGGTCGCTGGCGCCTTGCGTTTCAAGCTTGTGCGCCATGCGGACGCCGGGCGGCAAAGGACTGGACAGCGGCCGCCGGGACGGCAGAAATTCCAGCGCGGCGGCAGAAAACGCCGCCGGAACTAGGATTCGAGTATGAGTGACGAGAAAAGCGGCGATCCGGCGGTCGGCAGCGGCACCGCGACTGACAGAACCGAGCGGCTGACCAAGACCATCCGCGACCAGTCATTTCCGAACGTGAAGCCACGCGACTCCGCGACGCTGATCCTGATCGACCGTGCCGAAGCCGTTCCTAAAGTATTGCTCGGCCGCCGCCACGAGAGTCACCGGTTCATGCCGGGGAAATTCGTCTTCCCTGGCGGCCGCATTGAGCCCACCGATCGCAAAATGGCAAGTACCGCCACATTAAACGAACGCCACGTCACGCGGCTGATGTCGCGCGTCAAACGTCCGAGCCCCGCCAAGGCCGCAAGCTTCGCACTCGCCGCAATCCGCGAGACTTACGAGGAGACCGGCTTGATGCTTGGAGTTCCGAGCAAGGATCCGATCGCGACCCCCGGTGGCCCATGGGAAGCCTTTGCCAAGGCGGGCATCGTCCCGGATCTCAGCCAGGTCCACTTCATCGCCCGGGCCATCACTCCGCCGAACCGCAACCGGCGCTTCGATAGCCGCTTCTTCGCTGCAGAAGTGTCGGCGATCGCGCATCGCGCCGATGGATTTGTCGGCCCGGACAAGGAACTGGTCGAATTGGTCTGGTTGCCGATCACCGAAGCGCGCCGGCTCGATATGCCTGGAATCACCGCAATTGCCCTTGAGGAACTGCAGGACCGGATGGCGTCCGACATGAGTTACGACCATCCGGCGCCGCTATACCGGATGTTGCACAAGAAATTCGTCCGCCAAGTCCTTTAACGGCCTTTGTTTTTCGTTTTGCGTAGATTTCTTGACTTTGCCGGTTTGCTGACTAGGTTGTCGGCCAACAATCAAGGGTTTCGAACATGGCTAAAAGCGTCACCATCAAGGTCAAGCTGGTTTCCAGCGCCGACACCGGCTTCTATTACGTTACGCGCAAGAACTCGCGCACCATGACGGACAAGCTGAAGAAGAAGAAATACGATCCGATCGCGAAGAAGCACGTCGAATTCACCGAATACAAGATCAAGTGAAATCCGGCCTGTTGCTGTCAACCGGGGCGCCTGCGGGCGCCCTTTTTATTTGGAGCAACCAGTCTTAGGGAAATGGTGGCCGGCCGGAAACGGTGTCATGAGGAGGCCACTCGTCACCGCTCCCGGACCGGCCGAACCCCACGGACCCAGGAGATGCGGCGGACCTGAGCACCCCGTAGGGTTATCACGCAAAATGAAGGCTTCCGCGGCCTCTGCGGCACACAGCAATCACGTTGCTTTGAGCAGATTTGTCGTGTGAAAAAGCTAGCCGAACAGCGCGCGGAAGCAACAAACAAAGCGCCGCTGGCGCGACCGATCTCGCGTCAACCTCAACAATTGCGATTAATGAGAACGGTAAATCGGCTGCCGCTTACGCGGCGTCGGGCACAACGCGGTTTCGGCCGTCGCGCTTAGCGCGATAGAGCGCTTGATCGGCTCGCTTGAGCAAGCCAACTGCATTGTCGTCCTTGCCGCGAAGCGCAGCTATGCCGATCGAGATTGTAACCGGGATGGCTTGCTTGCCTTGCTGGATCGGGAACGGTTCAGATGCAATCCGCCTGCGCAACCGCTCTGCCACCATCGCGGCGACCGCCATGTCGGTTTCCGGCATAACCAGGACGAATTCCTCGCCACCGTACCGGCACGCGAGGTCGATACCGCGGATCGAACGCTTGATCCGCAGTGCAAAATCGCGAAGCACGTCATCGCCGGCATCGTGGCCGTGCGTGTCGTTGATCGCCTTGAAGTAGTCGATATCGATCACCAGCGTCGCCAGCGGCTTGTTGCGCGAAGCAGCCTGCTCGACCAGCGTCGCCAGATGGCTTTCCATATAGCGGCGATTGAACAGCCCGGTGAGGCCGTCGGTAATCGCCATTTCGATCGACATCTGCACGTTGTCGCGCAAGCGCTCGGTGTAGCGCCGCTTGCGGACTTGGCTACGCGTCCGCGCCAGAAGTTCATTCTTGTCGATCGGGCGCACCAGGAAATCATTCACGCCGATTTCGAGCCCGCGCACCATGCGCGCGTTGTTGTCGGCCTCGGAGAGCGCGAGGATCGGTACGTTGCGCGTACGCTCAAGCGAGCGAATCTGGCTGCACAGCCGCAGCGCATCGAAATTTTCCAAACCGAGTGACACGATCACGAGGTCGAAGTTTCCATCGGCGGCATGAAACAGCGCATGGTTCGGGTCGGAGTCGACTTCGACGTGGTGCTCTTTGGCAAGAGTTTCGGCGATGCGTTCGTAGGATGATTTCCGGTCGTCGACGATCAATACCCGGCCACCGCGTCCGGTATCTGCCAGTGCTTCGCGTTCCGGAGATTCGATGCCGATGTCACGCGAAGTCAGGGCGCGCATCCGTAGTTCGTCGGTGACCATTTTAAGCCGCGCCAGAGACCGCACCCGCGCCAGCAGCGCTACCTCGGGGATCGGCTTGGTCAGAAAATCGTCAGCGCCGGCTTCGAGTCCGCGCACCTTATCGGACGGCTGATCGAGCGCCGTCACCATCACGATCGGAATGTGATGAGTTTTGGGGCTGGTCTTGAGCCGCCGGCACACCTCGAAACCGTCTAGGTCGGGCATCATGACATCGAGAAGAACGAGATCGCATTCGGAGCGTTCGCAGACGGCCAGCGCCTCGGTGCCATTCATAGCGGTGATAACGTCGAAATATTCCGCCGATAGCCGCGCCTCAAGCAGCTTCACATTGGCCGGCACATCATCGACAACCAGAACCCGGGCGGTCATTGCGCACTTCCCAAGAAATGGCGGACCGTCTCGATGAACTTGCCGACGGAAATCGGTTTCGACAAATAGGCTTCGCAACCGCCCTCACGGATGCGCTCTTCATCACCTTTCATGGCAAAGGCGGTAACGGCGACGACCGGAATGCGGCGCAACTCCTGATCGTCCTTGAGCCACTTGGTGACCTCGAGGCCGGACACTTCAGGAAGCTGGATATCCATCAGGATGAGGTCGGGGTGGTGCTTGCGCGCCAGATCGAGCGCTTCGATGCCATTGCGCGTGCCGACGGTGCTGTAGCCATGGGCTTCTAACAGATCGTGGAAGAGCTTCATATTGAGCTCGTTGTCCTCCACAATAAGGACAGTTTTAGCCATCCCCGTTCCTTCGGCCGTCCCAGGCCCAATGCCAATAGTGGCGCACGCAGGATCAGTTAACCGCCGCGCCACCACCGTCACCTTCAAGCTAGTTCCGATTCATTACGGAAACGCAAACGGAGGCCCATGAAGTCAGGCTCATCGCGCTCGCGGGAAGCGGCAGAATCCTTGGCGATTCAGGTGCTTGCCTTTATCGCCGAGGAACCGGACCGGCTTGGCACGTTCCTTAACGCAACCGGATTGACGCCGGATGGGATTCGCAAGTCGGCCACGCAGCCCGACTTTCTCGCAGGCGTGCTGGAGCATATGCTTGCAGACGAGTCTCTGCTGGTCGCGTTTGCCGACAGTGCCGGCATTGATCCGGCCGATATTGCGCGGGCGCGTGGCGCGTTCGGTGGCCATTGGGAACGCGACTTGCCGTGAAGACTTCGCCTTGAAAGGTTCGCGCCGTGAGTGTGGGCTTTTGCCGGGACTGCCGTACCGACGCCGCCGCGCAGGCCGCGCGCTGCCAGTCCTGCGGCTCGCCGCGCCTCCTTCGACACAGTGAACTCGACACGCTATCGATCGCCCACGTCGACTGTGACGCGTTCTACGCCACGATCGAGAAGCGCGACGACCCCTCGCTTGCGGCCGAACCGGTCATCGTCGGTGGCGGCAAGCGCGGCGTGGTCGCCACCGCCTGCTATATCGCACGCACCTTCGGTGTGAGATCTGCGATGCCGATGTTCGAGGCGCTACAGCTCTGCCCGCACGCCAAAGTGGTCCGGCCGAACATGGAGAAATATTCGAGGACCGGACGCGAAGTGCGCCAGCTCATGTTTGCCCTCACGCCGCTGGTCGAGCCTTTGTCGATCGACGAGGCCTTCCTTGACCTGAGCGGAACCGCGAGGCTGCACGGCATGTCGCCGGCCAAGGCACTGGCCCGGTTCGCCGCCGACGTCGAAAAACAACTGCGCATCACCGTATCGATCGGGCTGTCCTGCAACAAATTCCTGGCCAAAGTTGCTTCCGACCTCGATAAACCACGTGGCTTCGCCGTGCTCGGAGCCAACGAAGCGCCGGCCTTCCTCGCCCCCAAACCGGTCAGTTTTATTTATGGCGTCGGCAAAATCAGCGCGGCGCGCTACGCCGCCGACGGGTTTCATCGCATTGCCGACCTGCAACGGGTCAGCGAGATGGACCTCGCGCGCCGCTACGGTGACGAAGGCCGCCGGCTGGCGCGGCTCGCCCGTGGTCTGGATGCGCGCACGGTGAGCGCCGACCGCGAGACCAAAAGCGTATCGTCGGAAACCACCTTTGAAACCGACATTTCCAGCTTTCGCACGCTTGAGCGCATTTTGTGGAGCCTGACCGAGGAGGTTTCGGCGCGTCTTAAAACCAAGGCGCTTGCGGGCTCGACCGTCACGCTGAAACTGAAGTCCGCCGATTTCAAAATCCGCACTCGCGCACGTTCGCTAGAATTCACCGACGCAGCTCGCCCAACGCATTTTTGCCGCGGCGCGCGGGCTCCTGGAACGCGAAAGCGATGGCACGCGATATCGGCTGCTTGGTGTTGGGCTCAGCGCAATAGTCGATGCGCAAGAAGCCGATCCTGCCGATCTGGTCGACGGGCGCGCGGCGCAAGCCGAACATGCGGTAGATCGGGTGCGCGCCAAATTTGGCGACGAAGCGGTTATCAGAGGTTTGGCGTTCGACCGGCCGGAGAAGCCCTGACAACAGTTACGGGCAAGGTTTCGGTTCTTTGAATTCCAGCGAAACCAACTTTCCGGTGGCGATGAAATCGTTGTAGTCGAGCGTCAGCGCCCGCGAAATTCCGTTGTCGTAAAGTTCAAAGCTGATCGCGTAAGCCGGCGTTTGCTCGGAACTCTCCTGACTCTTGGTGCTGTCGAAATAACTGATCGTCACCGGCCAGCGTGGCACTTTGGCCAGCTTCGGTTCATTCGCCGCCACGTCGTCGTGTGGCCGGTCATTCGGTGCAAGCTTGCGGCCTATCACTGTGAGCGTGTTGAAGATTTTATCTCCGGATTCCGATCCGTCGTAGACCGGAAAGTTCAGAACGCTGTCGCCAGCACGCGCCGCCTTGATCGCCCGCACCATGTGCTCCGTCGGAAACACGACTTGCGGGTCAAGTTTGAGATTTTTCTCTTCCGGCTTGACCAGGTTGACTGCTGTTTCGGTGGTATTGTGCTCGGCATTGGCCTGAACAGTGTCCGTTAAATTCTCGTCGACGTAATTTTCCGAGGAAATCTTGAATCGCTTGGCATCTGCCGATTCCCACGTCGTCGAACGCAGATCACTGGTCGAGCCTTTCCCTTCGCCGGAATCGAGTGCCGAAGCCTGACGAAAATCCAGTGAATAGCCTTCGCAGGCATTGCCGCTGAAATCGTAGACAATGCGGCCGCTGACACCGGCAATCTGTGAATTGCCGCGCGTCTCCCCAAGGGACAGATCGTAGATCGCCCGGTGCGGCACCAGAACGACAGGTGCGTCCCCAGCCGCACCGAAAACTGGCGCGAAAAACGGCAGGGTCAGGATCAGAACAGCGCCCGCCGATTTGACCACGTGATGCACAGCTACCTGTCCTTGTCGCTTTTCCGACTTTCAGGATCGCCACATCCCAAGCTTCCCGGACGCAATTTGCATGGCTCTTTAGCCGTCCGAATTGCGGCGAAGATAGGGACCCTACCGAGGGCCCGCAACGGCAGCGAAACCGTGCAAATACGCTGACTTGCATGGTCTGTGCCAATCGGCGAAGAAATAGCTGCCTAAATAGGCACAACAGGCTCGGAGGACAGCGATGGCCGGTGCTGTGGAAGCCAGACTGAAGGAGCTGGGCATCACGCTCAAGGAGCCCGCCAAGCCGATTGCCAACTACGTGCCGTACGTGCGTACCGGCAACCTGCTGACGGTTTCGGGGCAGATTTGCCTTGATGGCGAAGGCAAGCTGGTCGCCACCGGGCAACTCGGTGCCGGCGTCTCGATCGAGGATGGACAGAGAGCGGCGCGCGCCTGCGCGGTCAGTCTCATCAACCAGGTCAAAGCGGCGATAGGCGACCTCGACAGGGTCAAGCAGGTGGTGCGCCTCGGCGGCTTCATCAATTCGGCCCCCGGCTTTACCGAGGGACCAAAGGTAATGAACGGCGCTTCCGACGTCATGGTCGCGGTGTTCGGCGACAAGGGCAAACACGCGCGTTCGACTGTCGGAGTTTCAGCTCTTCCCGCTAACGCCTCCGTCGAAGTCGAAGGCACGTTCGAGGTATCCTAAGACGGTGTGGCAACACCTCGATTGGCTGATTGCGCGTCCGATTGCCCATCGCGGGCTGCACGACGCTGATCACGGCGTAATCGAAAACACGCCGTCCGCGGTCCGTGCTGCCATCGCCGCCAACTACGGCATCGAAGTCGACGTGCAGATTACGGCCGATGGCGAGGCCATGGTGCATCACGACGATGTGCTGGGCCGCCTCACCGAAGGTGAAGGCCGGCTCGACCAGCTCACGACGTCGCAACTCAAAGCAGTTCCATTTCGCGGCACCAGCGATCGGATGATGACACTTGGCGAGCTCTGCGATCTCGTCGGCGGGCGCGTCACAATGCTCGTCGAGCTCAAGAGCCGGTTCGATGGCGATGACCGGCTCCCTGCCCGGGTCGCTGCCGTTCTCGCAAATTATCGCGGCCCGGTTGCACCGATGTCTTTCGACCCGACCCAGCTTGCGCGTCTGCAGCAGGTCAACCCTGCTCTTCTGCGCGGGATCATTGCCGCCAAATACCGGCCGCACCCATATTGGGACCTGATGCCGCCCTGGATGCGGCTCGGCATGGGTTACCTGGTGACAGCATTGACCGCGCGACCGCAATTCGTGGCTTATTCGATTGCCGATCTGCCGGCGGCAGCACCTTTGTTGGCCCGGCATGTTTTGAGCATGCCGTTGCTGACCTGGGCGGTGCGCACGCCAGCGGAACGGCAACGCGCTGCACGGTGGGCCGATCAGATGATTTTTGAGGGCTTTCGGCCGTGAGTGAAACACAAGGTAAACGGTCAGGTGCCGATAAAGCGGCCAGCGGCGATGCGGCAGCCGAACTTCGTATTCAGGCGTTGCGCGCCATCAACGAACTTGGCGCCGACTCATGGAATGAATGCGCAAATCCCGGTTGGGATTCTGCCTGCAAAATCAGCCCTTCAGGCGAAATAGATAAAGTAACCGACAAAGCCGATGATAAGGCCAACGACGTTCAGCAATCTGGTGAACGTCGACCGTTCAATCCGTTTATTTCATATGGGTTTTTGTCTGCGCTTGAGGACTCTGGCTCTGTCGGCAGCCGCACCGGATGGCAAGCACAGCACCTCGCTGTCACGACACTCGATGGCCAGTTGCTCGGCGTCGCACCCTGCTACGTCAAAAGCCACTCCCGCGGCGAATACGTGTTCGATCGCGGCTGGGCCGAAGCTTACGAGCGTGCCGGCGGAAACTACTATCCCAAAGCTCCAGGTCGCAGTGCCCTTCACTCCGGCGACCGGACCTCGCCTGCTGGTCGCTCCGGGACCGCGAGCCGACGATCGCGCGGCAAGGACTCGCCGCCGGATTGGTCGAGCTTTGCCGTATCGGCGACGCATCGGGCGTTCACGTCACTTTCGCCACCGAGGCCGAATGCGACCTGCTCGGTCAGCGTGGCTTTCTGCAACGCACCGATCAGCAATTTCACTGGGCGAATGCAGACTACGCGACGTTTGACGACTTTCTCGCCGCGCTCTCAGCGCGCAAGCGCAAGACCATCAAGCGCGAACGGCGCGATGCGTTGGCAAACGACATAACCGTGCACTGGCTCACCGGCGACGCGTTGACTGAAAGCGTGTGGGACGCTTTTTTCGAGTTCTACATGGAGACCGGCTCGCGCAAATGGGGCCGGCCTTACCTGACACGCTCGTTCTATTCGCTGGCCGGTGAGCGGATGCGCGATCAAATTCTGCTGGTGATGGCGAAACGCGCCGGCCGCTGGATCGCCGGCGCAATCAATTTCATCGGCTCGAATACGCTGTTTGGCCGGCATTGGGGCGCCGTTGAGCAGCACCCGTTCCTGCATTTCGAGATTTGCTATTATCAGGCCATCGACTATGCGATCGCGCACAAGCTCGATTTCGTCGAAGCCGGAGCGCAGGGCGAGCACAAGATCGCGCGCGGTTACATGCCGAAAACGACGCATTCGGCGCATTACATCGCCGATCCCGGCCTGCGCCGCGCCATTGCCGACTATCTGGTCCGCGAACGGGCATACGTGGAAGCGGCGGGGACGGAGCTTGCGACGTTTGGCGCCATACCGCAAGGATTTGGTCATCGACGAAGACTGATTTTCACGATCGCAACGGGAGAGCGCCGTGCCGAGTTACGACAACAACAACATTTTTGCCAAAATTCTGCGTGGCGAACTGCCGGCGTATAAAGTCTTCGAGGACGACAAGGTGTTTTCGTTTCTCGACATCATGCCGCGGGCGCGCAGGCCATACGCTGGTGATCCCCAAAGCGCCCGCCCGAACCTTTCTCGACATCGCGCCGGATGATCTCGCGCACCTCATCAAGGCGACGCAGACCATCGCGAGGGCCGCGGTCAAGGTGTTTGACGCCGACGGTTTGACCGTTCAGCAGTTCAACGAGCCCGCCGGCGGCCAAGTGGTGTTCCACCTGCACTTCCACGTCATTCCGCGCAAGATCGGGATACCGCTAAAGCCGGCCGCGAGCTTCAAAGAGGAGCCAAGCGTCCTGGCAGACCAGGCGTTACGGCTAGCCGGAGCGCTTCCGTCGCATTAACGACGGCCCGAGACACGCGCTCGATCTCGGCCCGGACCATGCGCTCGACTACAGCCGGCAGATTGTCGTCCAGCCACGCCTTGAGCAGCGGCCGCAGCATTTCCCGAACCAGATCTTCGAGCGTGCGCGCATTCTGGACCAGCACGGTTTGCGCCAGCGTATTGAAAGCGGAATCGACCGCCGCGCTGGTCGCGCTGGACAGCAACTGGGCCGACAATTCACCTGCCGGCCTTTGCGGCACCGCCGGTCGTTCGGCCGCCTCTTCGTAACTGACGTCGAAATTGCCATCGATAGTGCGAAAGGCGGCTCCGGACATTGGGCTTGGCTCCGGGTTTGGTCCCGCAGGCGGGACGGGCTGCACCGCAGACGCCATCGAACTCGGTCAAATCGAGAATATCGGCGGACTGATCCGCGACTGATCCATCCGCAGGCCCGATGTCGGCCTCCGGTTCGGCAGTCAGGATTGGATCCGGAACGCGCGGCGCAGGGCTTGGTGCGGGGTTTGGCGGCCGCGCCGGCGCTGCGGGGCGAGACGGAGCCGGCGGCGGTTGTACCGCCTCATCCGGCTTCTCAACCGTTTTAGTGGCATCGTCATCGGCGATGATCCGCCGAATGGAGGCGAGAATCTCCTCCATTGACGGTTCTTGCGCTTTCGCCGGCTGCGTCATCGCGCTTCCTCGCCTACTCGATAAAGTCCCTAGCGCCTTACGCCCGCAAGTCCGATTGCTCTGAGCCGCAGCGCGGCAAAACAAATCAGAGAGCCAAGTATGGAACGCGGTCACTGATTATGTCATGCCGATAATCGCCAGCAAACAGCGACCTGTGGACTGCCGCCGCGGCGTTCTGGAAACGGTTAACGGCCGTCAGGCGTCCGCACACCGATCCAGGCGTCGCGCACTTGCTGGTAATGCACCACCGGATCGTAGATCGTTACGTTGAGCCCGAGCCGCTGCATCGACAGCCCGCCGACCGCTGCCAGCAAGGAATATGACGCGACGACGCGATCATGCTGGGCAGTCACCAGCGCGACGCGCGCATTGACCAGTTCCTGCTGGGCGTTGAGCACGTCGAGCGTGGTGCGCTGGCCGACGCGGGCCTCCTCGCGCACGCCGTTCAACGCGATCTCCGCGGCATTGACCTGCGCCGTGGTCGACTCGATTTCGGCCTTCGTCGCGTCGAGCTGGCCCCAGCTCTGCACCACAGTTTCGCGCGCCTGATCGCGATTGACGTCGAGACTGAGGCGCTGCTGGCCCAATAGTTCCTTGTTCTGCCGGATCAGCGAATACTCGGAGCCGCCCTGATAAAGCGGAACTGTGAGCGTTCCGACCACCGACGCCACCGTCTGCTTGTTGACGTTGTAGAGCGGATCCCAGTTTCTGGACGCACTCGCGGTCAGGGCGAGGTTTGGATAAAGCGCGCCCTCGCTGACTTTCACAGCCAGTGGCGCAACGTCAACGCCGTACATCGCAGCCAGCACCGACGGGCTCTGCTGCTCACCCTGGTCAATCGCGGACTTGAGGACGCCCGGCGAAAACCGGTCGACCGGCGTGCCGGGCGCAAGCTTTCCGGCATCGACCCCGATGACTTGCCGATAGACGGCGACGGAGGTGACTTCGTTCGATTGCGCGACCAGCAACTGCGAGCGTCCGGCGGCAAGCCGCGACTCCGACTGCGCAACGTCGGTGCGGGTCACCTCACCGACGTTGAAGCGGTCGCGCGTCTGTTTGAGTTGCTCGGTCAGAACTTCGACGTTGCTGCGATTGAGCGCGAGGATCGCCTGGTCGCGCAGCAAATTCATATAGGCTGTCGCGGCGTTAAGCAGGATTGTTTGTTCAGTTAAGCGCAACGTTTCGCGCGCGCCCATGACCTGACTCTCGGACTGGCGCACTTTGTTGGCGGTTTGCATCCCGTTGTAGAGCGTCTGCGTCGCACTGAAACCGACTCCGCGTTGCACAAACGAATCCTCGAGATTCGTATAGGTGACGGAGTTCGGGAACACCGACTGATTGACCGAATGTGACAGCGTGTTGGCGTAGTCGTAACCGCTATTGCCGGTAACGGTCAGCTTCGGACGATAGCCTGACAGCGCCTGCGGAACGTTTTCGTCAATCGAACGCAATTGAGCGCGCTGCGCGTTGAGCGACGGATTGTTTTGATAAGACTGGACCAAAGCCCATTCGAGCGTGTCAGCGGTGGCGGTCCCGCCCCATAGGGCAAGAGTCAGCGCTCGCTACAGCGAGGCTTGCAAGGGACACACAACGCGTCCGCAGCCGTCGACCGCCCAACAACTTGCTCACCGCTTCCCCTGCCCCGCTTCTCTGCCCCGCGCGAGACGCCATTCAGATGCCGAAAGCCTCCGCGCACCGTGACCCCTGCGCGCGAAGTACAACGAGCTACATTAGGCAGCCCGATCCGGCTGCGAAACCCCTCGGCCGGGGAAAACCGATAGATTTCTGAGCATTGGCGCAAAATGGCCACAGGTGCCGGCGGGCACTGCAATTGAAGGAGGCCAATAAACGGGCGAATACGCGGTCAGGTTGCGCGGCGCGGGATCTTAGAAAACGAAGCTGGGCGTCGCCACAAAGCCGGGCAAAAGCGCCGCTGCGGCATCAAAGATCGGACGGCCTACCAGCTGCCCCTCTATCAGCCGAAAGATCACGGCCTTCCCCATCGCGGATCCGCGCCCGTAAATACAGCCCAGCCGTCCATCCGGCTTTAATTGCCGGCCGAGAGCTTCCGGGACAATCTCCGTCGCGCCATTGAGCAGAATCACATCGTAGGGGGCGGCGTTGGGCCAGCCAGCCGACAGTGCCCCCACGGCCCCGGCGATACTGCCTTCTGCGGCGGCGAAAGCCTGCTTGGCCTGCCCGGCCAGCGTCTCATTCTGTTCGAGCGCGACGACCGAGCCTGCAAGCCGGGCCAGTATGGCCGAGGAGTAGCCGGTCCCGCAGCCGACATCGAGCACGTGATCGGTATTTCTGATCCGCAGCGCCTGAATCAGCTTGGCAAGCACCATCGGCTTGAGCAGCGCACGGCCCTCGCCAAGCGGCAGGTCGGTGTCCACATAGGCCTGCGCAGCAATCACGGCCGGCACGAAGCGCTCTCGCGGCACCGCCAGCATTGCGTCAATGAGATCGAGGTCGGTGACGTCGGCGGTGCGGATTTGCCCGTCCACCATCATGCGGCGCGCCGCAACCGTGTCGAACATGTACCGGGTCCAATTTACCGAACCGCGTTGTGCGGCACGGTCCCGTAAAACGCAAGTGCGACAGGGTTATTTCACAGGGCGCGAACCAGCGGCGGGAGGCTGCGGTGAAAAGTTAAGACCTCCGGGGCTAGCGTTACCGCGAGGGTGTTTCCTCTATGGGGGTATTTCCTCTATAGAGCGGGACGATTTGGCGGCGGGCTTCGGCCGGTACGCCATTCCTGATGGCCACGTGGCGGAGTGGTTACGCAACGGTCTGCAAAACCGTGTACCCCGGTTCAATTCCGGGCGTGGCCTCCACTTCACTTTGCTCGCGATAGACGGCTGCACCCTGCCGGATGGGCCGGTTCCCCGGATAAGTCCCAATCGGCGCATTTAGCGGCAACCGGCGCTTTCAAACCGGGACCGGCTTTGTTATACGCGTCCCGCGCACAGGCTGCTGCTGTTCCCCGGTAGCTCAGTGGTAGAGCAACCGGCTGTTAACCGGTTGGTCGCTGGTTCGAATCCGGCCCGGGGAGCCAACCACTGTTCACCCTCGTCCACAGCCTCATTGGGTTCGTATTGAGCGGAGGCTTGTCCTCTCATTCGTAACGAGTAACGCATTGTTTGCCGGATGTTTTAAGCGTGCCGCACAGTTCATCGGCCTGCCCCGAACTGAGGGGACCAACCTCGACGCGATAATACGTGCCCTGGCTATTATCATCGACGCGCCGGATAACGGCATCGCGGCTGCCGAGAGCATTCGGATACTGAGACTGCAGCATCCGGTAAGCGACCCGTGCATCGGCTTCGCTGCGTTGTGACGACAGATGCGCATAGAGACCGCTGCTACCTTCGCCGGGAGCTGCGGCCGCCGCGGCGCGAGCCATCGCAGCGCGCGCGGCCGGGCTATTGGGATCAACCGGAACGAACGGTCCGCCGATGCCCGAAGTTTGATTGTTACCGACTGAAGTCAATGCGCCAACGGAGGGACGCCCCTGCCCTGAGCTCAGATCTGGGTTGGGGCTGCCCGAGCCGGCGCGGGCGCGAGCGGCCGCGGTCTTCTTTGCTGCCGTCTTGTCTTGCGCCGCCGGCGGCACGACAGCCACAACCTGACTGGCGGGGGGCAGCTGAAGCTCCAGCTGGCCGTCAGCCGAACGAGTTAATCCCGCACGCCGTCTTTGTTCTTCGGCAGTGAGGCGAATAGTCAGTTCGCCCATCTGCCGTTCGAACTGCTCCGGGGTGATAACCTTCTGATCGACTTGCCCGGAAGCGTCCTCGCGGGCATTCAGCCAGGCGACGATCAGATCCATGTGCGGATAATGCGCTTCCTGCCATGCCGCGAAGATTTTCGGGCTTGAGCACTCTGCGGATGCTTTGTAGTTCGCGATTTCGCCGCGCAAACGCTGTGCGCGGCAATCCTCGATCGCAGCCCGGCTTTTTTCCAGCGGCGTCTGCATGATGGATGCAGTGGCTGGATCTTCCGCCAGCTGCGCTTGCGCACCGCCGATGCCTGCGGCGAGGCCAAGCACCGCGAAGGAAACAACAAGAAAGCGCGACATGACCACTCTCCCCACTCTGATTGTCATGTTCATCACCACGAGTACCTGAATATGCCTGTACCAGCGATACTGTAGGCGCCGCTGGCGACTTCACCATCAACCTTAAGACCCACCGACACGCCGTTGTGGAACTTGAGCTCCGATATCGCGGACAACAGAGCAAGATTGGCCGGGGTCGTAATGCCCGAGACGGTAAAGCTCTGTGTCGGCAGCGCCAGGAAGCTTGCCGACAAGGAGTTGTTCTCCCACCAATCGTGCGCATACGCGACACGCGCGCGCAGCGACAGTGCCGCAGTGTCGCTGACAGGGAAGGTCTTATCGAACCAAAGACCGGCTTCAGCCCTGACATCGGTTGTGGTCTGCGCGGCGTAGGTCAATCCAAAACCGGGAGCGCCCGAAGCCGTGGTTTCGCTGTAAGACGGGGACCGCATCGCGCTGAACTGAGCGGCGATATACGGCGTGATGCCGATTTCTTTCGTCTCGAAACGATTGCCGCCCTCAAGACGTCCCGTCGCACCATTGAGGTTGAAGGACGACGCGAGATTGGCGATCGGCAGTGTCGTGGTCGTGCGATTGGCCTTCATCTGATCGAACGCATAGGCAATTGCGCCCGAGACGTAGACGGTGCCCCAGCGCTGCGAGCCATAAAGACCGGCCTGGAAGGCATTGCTGTTGCCGCTATTGAGGCCGTTTGAAAAACTCCAGTTCGTGCTTCCGCCACCGACCGCGAAGCCAAGAACAGTATCGGGCCCAAAGCGGTAATCAATGCCGGAAGCGAGGCCTGCGCCCTTCGTCGTGGCGGTGACGGATCCGAAGCCGGTATCGCCATTCACGCTGCTGTAACCGCCGTAGCCCTCAACCCATACGTTATGCGCGTAGTCTTTGTTCAGTGAGCGAACCAGCGCATCGAGCGGGCTGCGCGGGGTTACGGCGTTATAAGCGGCCTGCTCTTCAGGCGTCTGCGGAATCTCCGGAGCGAAACCGAGGACCGGACCGAAGCCGCCGGAAGAACGCGTGCCGGTATTTGGGCTCAGCAACGTTGTTGAGAATGCGCTTTGCATTCCATTGAGATCGCCAAAGAACGCACTTTGACCAGTCGTCTGGTTGGGGCTCGTAAACGTCACCTGCGCCTTCGAAGGCGTGTAGGTCACGGTCTCTTTGAGCGTGTTGCCTGCAACAGTAACCGTACCAAACGTGCCGGAGAGGCCATTTAGTCCCGTTGTTACGATTGTATAAGGCGTGCCGATCGTGACAGTGGAACCCGTAAGCTTAAGCGAGGCTCCACCGAGGTCCGCAGTACCGTTAACGACATTGACGGCGCTGTTATTGCTGCCATTGAACGTGACCATGTAGAGCGACGCGGATGACAGCGAGAGGCTTGGCCTGCACCCGGTTTCACGGACACCGAGTTAGGTGTTTTGATGGGACCGGAGGTGAGAGATGGAACGACGCAGGTTTACACGAGAGTTCAAGCTTGAGGCTGTGAAGCTGGTCAGGGAGCGAGGTGTTTCGATTGCCCAGGCGGCGCGGGATATTGGGATACACGCCAATGTTTTGCGTGATTGGGTGAGGTCATTAGCGGCTGATCCGCAGCAGGCATTTCCGGGTCAGGGCCGGATGAAGCCAGATCAGCTGGAGCTGGAGCGGCTGCGACGGGAAGTCGCCAAGCTCAAGGCGGAACGCGACATATTAAAAAAAGCCGCGGCCTACTTCGCGAAGGAATCGACATGAAGTTCGGTTTTATTGCGAAGCACCGGGGAATCTGGCCGACGGCGTGGTTATGCGAGGCGCTCGGTGTCTCGCGGGGCGGGTTCTATGCCTGGCTGACACGACCGCGAAGTCGACGCAGCCGCAACGACGAGGAGCTGGGCGCGAAGGTTCGTTCGAGCTTCCTCGACAGCGATCGAACCTATGGCGCCAGACGTGTCTGGCGTGACCTTCTGGCTGAAGGAGTGTCGTGTGGCCTGCATCGGATCGAACGGTTGATGCGGCTACAGGTTCTCAAAGCTCGCCCGCGCCGGCGTCAACTTCCGCTCGATCCGGGCGAGCGGCAGGCCGCCGCCGTGGCTGCGAACGTGCTCGACCGCAGCTTCGAGGCCTCTGCTCCCAACCGCAAATGGATCGCTGACTTCACCTATGTATGGACGGCAGAAGGCTGGCTTTACGTTGCTGCCGTGATCGATCTGTTCTCCCGGCGTGTGGTCGGCTGGTCGATGAGCACTGCGATGACGGCGCAGCTTGTGACCGATGCCCTGGTGATGGCGATCTGGCGACGCGGCAAGCCTGACGCCCTGCTGCACCACTCCGATCGCGGCAGCCAATACACCAGTGAGCAGTTCCAGCGGTTGATGGCAGATCACGGCGTTATCTGCTCGATGAGCCGGTCAGGCAACGTCTGGGACAACGCCGCGATGGAGAGCTTCTTCTCATCGCTGAAAACCGAACGCACAGCACGCAAGACATATCGCACGCTTGATGATGCCAAGGCCGACGTGTTCGACTACATTGAACGCTTCTATAATCCAAAACGCCGGCACTCGACGATCGGATACCTGAGCCCCATGGAGTTCGAGATGCAAGCCGGATTAGCTTAGGACGCTGTCAACTAAACCGGGTGCAGGCCAGTCGGCGATGCCAGCGATTCCCGCCGGCGTCACAACCGTCAGAGTGGTCGAGTTGTTGACGGCAAAAATCGAACCTGATGTAGGAGCGGCTGAGCCGCCAATCGTTATGGCCGTTATCGCGTCATAGACGTAACCGCCCGCCTTTGTGCCAGAACTGGTTGTTGTTGTGACAACGACATCCGAGGCTCTGCCAAAATTGGTGCCGGTTATCGTAACGGTGCTCCCACCCGAAGTCGGTCCGCTGTTGGGCGAAACAGCTGTTACGGTGGGGGTGCCGACCGCCGCGTCCGAACCAGTTACACCGGTAATTTGAGTGTCGCTAACCACGGTGACGCTGGTGAGAGGCACGCCGTCGATCGTGACCCCTGTGACAACGGAGCTGGATCCTCCTCCAAAAAAACCCGAGCCATTGATGGTGACGCCGGTGCCACCCGCGAGACTTCCCATACCCGGACTTACCGAGCTCACATTAACTGCCGGAGGACCAGCGTGTGCATTCGTCACGAGCGCTGAAACAAGCGCAGCCGCGGCAAAGCCGACAGTACGAATGAGGCGTGGCAGAAGCATCATGCCACGCACTCCGATGAAGTCGCCGAACAACGCCGGGAACAAACGCGGTGGGCGCAACAGATTGCGCACCAAGAAACTCGTGTTTGACCGCCGCGCCTGCCGCGATGAACGCCGCGTTGCGCAGAACTGACATGAGGTGCAATTACCTGGGCGAGAGGCGGATCGCGCAGTTCGCGACCGGACCGCGTCTTCGCGGCGCGGACAGAGTGCATGCGACCGTCAAAAGTGACGGACGCACATCCGCAAGCACGCAGAACTGGCTTACCAATCTGCCAACGCACGACACCCACCCCACCAACACAACGCAATTACCAATTGCCTCCTCCAGGCGACGACACCACGGAGGTGGCCGATGCGATCGGGCTTGATCGAAGGGGCTTTCCGCTTGGCGCAACGCTTTCAAGCAGCGCGGCATCCAAACAAAACAAGCGAGAGCGTTACGCCGACACCCCCAAAGGCGTTGCGTCTCACAATTCAGTTTTCAGGAAGCCCCTATTAACCAGCCCTAACGCTTCCTTAAAAAGGACCATGGAAGTCGGCGGTGTCGCTCTTGTTGAGTTTTCGTGAATGTGATGTGAAGTAGCAAAAATGCGACAGTGCATGCCGTTGCACGGTCGGTGATGATCATGAAGTGGTGCGCTGTGAGCGAGCCTGCGTACTGACGCTTTCACACTCGCTTAGTCGGACTCTTGGATGAACTCGACCGCTTCCGCGCGCCGTCACCGATGACACTCCATTCGCGTCGATCAATTCCATGTAAAGCGATTGATGGATCTCGAGCACGTACTAAAACGATGCGGCAGTACTGACGGAGGCCGGCAGCGCGATCAACCCGCGGCGGCAATCCTCGACAGCACGCCGTAGCGTCTGTTTGAAATATTCATACCATTGGATATTTTAGGGGCCCCTCCTCCACCAATTTTCCGCAAGCAAGACCCCATTCCGCAGAAATCAGGCATTGATGGCTCAGAAAATCGAATTCGGCCTCGACACATTCGGCGATGTGACCGCTGGACCTGACGGCCAATTGCAGACGCACGCAGTCGTGATCCGCGAGGTCATCGAGCAAGCGGTGCTGGCCGACCAGCTGGGCATCGAGGCGTTCGGCGTCGGCGAGCACCACCGCCCGGACTTCGCTGCGTCGGCGCCGGAGATCATTCTTACGGCTATCGGTGGCTGCACAAAGCGCATCCTGCTCGGCTCCGCGGTAACGGTATTGTCCTCAGACGATCCGGTACGGGTGTTCGAACGTTTCTCGACACTCAATGCAGCATCCAGCGGGCGTGCCGAAATCACGGTAGGCCGCGGCTCATTCACCGAGTCCTTCCCGCTGTTCGGTTTCGACATGCGGCAATACGAGACGCTGTTCGAAGAAAAGCTCGATCTGTTCGTTGCGCTGATCCGCAATGAAACAATCACCTGGACCGGCACCACACGCTCGCCGCTGACCAATCAGCGCATCTTCCCTCCCCTCGAAGGTGAGCTCAAAACCTGGATCGGCGTCGGCGGCAGTCCTGAATCGGTGGTACGCGCGGCGCGCTACGATCTGCCGTTGATGCTCGCCATCATCGGCGGCGATCCGAAACGCTTCACGCCTTACGTCGACCTCTACCACCGCGCCTTCGTGCAACTCGGCAAGCCGGTGAAACCGATCGGCCTGCACTCGCATGGCTATGTCGCCGACACCGATGCGCAGGCGCGTGACGAGTTGTGGCCACACCACAAAGCAATGCGCGACCGCATCGGAGCCGAGCGCGGCTGGCCGCCGGCGACGCGCGCGCAGTTCGATTCCGAAGCCGACGGCGGCTCGCTCTATTGCGGCTCGCCGGAAACCGTCGCGCGGCGCATTGCCACGACCGCAAAAGCGCTCGGTATTGCACGCTTCGACATGAAATACAGTTCCGGCACGCTGCCACACGACAAGCTGATGCGCAGCATCGAGCTCTATGGCAGCAAGGTAATCCCGATGGTTCGGGAGATGCTCGGCTAGCCGGGCTCATAATTTTCGGCGACGCCAGCTTCCTTATTCGATACGCACCGGCATCGGCCGCCGGTACCGCAGGTAGCGTGCGCAGACCAGGCCGACGATCACAATGACGACCGCCCCGAATAACGGTGGGATGTGCAAGCCGAGATGTCCGAACGTGTAGCCATAATAGATCGGGCCGATCGCCTGCCCGGTGAAAAAGGCGCTGGAATGCAGTGAGAGCGCCGCACCGCGAGCGGTGTGCGAAAGGTCGGTAACGTGGACCTGGATGTTGTTGTGCAGCATGTAGAACGACAAACCGAAGAGCACAAACACCGCGGCCTGGATGTACCAGCTAAGCCCGACTGCAATCAGGATGAAACAGAGCGCAGCACCGGCAGCGCCGGTCAGAATGAGCTGCCGCTCGGTCATGTGCAGGACCACAAACGGCAATGACAACGCGAAGATCATCCCGCCGAGACCAAACCCGCCAATGACGAGACCGGCATAGGACGATTGCGTCAGCCCTGCCGCGAGCAGAAGCACCGCGACATACGGAAACATGCCGTGGATAACAATGCCTTCGAAGAATACTGAACCGAAACATATCTTGGCGCGCGGATCGGCAAACACACTGCGGAATCCCGCGATAGCCGCTGCGACATTGAAGGGCTTCGGACTTGCCAACATTCATGCCGCGGAACGCAAAGAAAGCCAGCACAGCGGTAATCAAGCCGAAGCCACCGATCGAGAAGAACACCCCGCGCCAACCGAGCAGGTCGCCGATACCGCCCGAGATCACCGCGCCAAGCAGATTGCCGGTTAGCCCGACCGCGAGCAACCGGCCGATCGCCACTTGTCGCAATTCAATCGGAACAAGGTCGCCGACGAGCGCCATGCCGATCGGAAAAATGCCCCCAGCGAAGACACCCGCGACGATGCGCATAGTGATGAGCAATGTGAAATTGCTGGCAAAGGCGCAAACCAGCGTGGTCGTCACCACGGCAGCAAGGCAGATATTCATCAGCCGTGTCTTGCCGAAGAAATCCCCGATCGTGCCAAGCGCAGGCTGCATGAGCGCGTAAGGAAACGTGAAAGCCGTCGAGAGCAACGCCGCGGTCTTAACGTCGATGGCGAGATCGGATGCTATCTTGGGAATGACCGGATCGACGGCGCGCGAAAACAGCGTCGACGCAAAGATCACCAGACTGACAATTCTCAGAACGGGGGGAATGGCGTTACCCAGCCTTTTTGGCCAGCGCGTCGAATTTCATCAACCGCTCAAGAAGCGGCGCCAAATTCTTGAGCGGGATCATGTTCGGGCCGTCGGATGGAGCTTTGTCCGGGTTCTGGTGAGTTTCAATGAAAACTCCGGCAACACCGACGGCCACCGCGGCACGCGCCAGTACCGGAACGAACTCGCGCTCACCGCCCGACGAGGTGCCCTTCCCGCCCGGCTGCTGCACCGAATGAGTTGCATCGAAGATTACCGGAGCGCCGGACTTCGCAAGTTGCGGCAGCGCACGCATGTCGGACACCAGCGTGTTGTAGCCGAACGATACGCCGCGCTCGGTAACAAGGACGTTGCGATTACCCGCGCCAGTCAGTTTATCGACCACATTTGCCATATCCCACGGCGCGAGAAACTGGCCCTTCTTGACGTTGACCACCCGGCCGGTCTTCGCGGCCGCGATCAAGAGATCCGTCTGCCGGCAGAGAAACGCCGGGATTTGCAGAACATCGACAGCGTCAGCAACGGCGGCGCATTGATCCGGCTCGTGCACGTCGGTGAGCACCGGCACGCCGAGCTTTTTGCGCAACTCGGCAAAGATCGAAAGCGCTTTGTCGAGACCAAGCCCGCGCGCGCTTTTCGCCGAGGTCCGGTTCGCCTTGTCGAACGATGTTTTGTAGACAAAGCCGATCCCGAGCTTCGCCGTCATTTCCTTCAGCGCACCGGCCATGTCGAAAGCGTGCGCGCGGCTTTCCAGCACGCACGGCCCTGCGATGAGCGCGAGCGGCAGTTTATTGCCGAACTGGGCTTTGCCGATCGTGACTACGGGGTTGGGCTTCGCGGCCATCAGGGTCCTCGCTCGCGACCATGAAGCCCGTGGCTAGCCGGGTCAACCGCCGTTACTGCATTGCGGAAAACGCCGTCGGGCGCATGAACGAACTGGTGATATTGGCGATGATCGGCCCGTCTTTTTCACTATCGTCGCGCGCCTTGTGCCAGGCCGGATCAGCCTGAAATGTGTTCCATTTCTTCTCGCGATCGGCGAGCGATTCCCAAGCGAGCATGTAGTGCAGGTCCTGGCTGCCATCGCCGACCAGCACGGTCCAGAAACCGACATGCTTGATGCCGTGCGTCGCCCAGATTTTCAGGGTTTGATCGTTGAAGCGCTTGAGCAGCGTCGGCAGCCGGCCGGGTATGCAGCGATAAACGCGGTACTCATACAACATCTGATTTCCTCTCCTGATTTGTCATTTTGCGGCGGAGCAAACAAAAGGCTCCGGGCGGTCTCGGATTCGGTGCGGCAATCCGGACTGACGTTAAGGTATTACACCAGCCGGCTCCGCTCCACTGCAGCCCCAATAAATGACGAGAACAGGGGATGCGGTGCGAACGGCCGCGATTTCAACTCGGGATGAAATTGCACGCCGATGAACCACGGATGGTCTTCAAACTCGATAATCTCCGGCAGCAATCCATCGGGTGACATGCCGGAGAACCGCATGCCGTGCTGCGCGAGGCGGTCCTTGTAGGCGGTGTTGACCTCGTAGCGGTGGCGGTGACGCTCGGAGATTTCGGTCGACTGATAAATGTCGGAGACCTTGCTGCCCCGCTGCAGCACCGCCGGAAATGCACCTAAGCGCATGGTGCCGCCGAGATCGCCGGCGATACCGCGCTTCTGAAGCTCGTTGCCCTTCATCCACTCGGTCATCAGTCCGACCACAGGCTCGCTGGTCGGCACAAATTCCGTCGAATTAGCCTGCTCGATGCCGCAGAGATTCCGCGCAGCCTCGATCACCGCCATCTGCATGCCGAAGCAGATGCCGAAATACGGCACCTTGCGCTCGCGGGCGAATTGCGCGGCGAGGATCTTGCCCTCGGCGCCGCGCTGGCCGAAGCCGCCAGGCACCAGAATGCCGTTGACGTGCTCGAGGAACGGCGCGGGGTCTTCGTTCTCGAACACCTCGCTCTCGATCCAGTCGAGCTTGACCTTCACCTTGTTGGAAATGCCGCCATGGGAAAGCGCCTCGATCAACGATTTATAGGCGTCCTTCATGCCGGTGTACTTGCCGACAATGGCGATGGTGACATCACCTTCGGGATTGCGGACACGCTCGTTGATCAGATGCCAGGTGCCGAGGTCTGGCGCCGGAGGATTCTGGATGCCGAAAGCGGCAAGTACTTCGTCATCGAGGCCGCCGGCATGATAGGCCTCCGGCACGGCATAGATGTTGTCGACGTCGCGCGCCTCGATAACCGCGCTTTCGCGGACGTTGCAGAACAGCGCCAGCTTCTTGCGCTCGCTTAAAGGAATCTCGCGATCGGTGCGGCACAGCAGAATATCGGGCTGGATGCCGATAGCGCGCAGTTCACGGACCGAGTGCTGGGTCGGTTTGGTCTTGAGTTCCCCCGCGCTCGGGATGAACGGCATCAGCGTCAGATGGATGTAGATGGCGTGGCCGCGCGGCAGATCGTTGCCCATCTGCCGGATCGCTTCAAAGTACGGCAGGCCTTCAATGTCGCCTACCGTGCCGCCGATCTCGCACAACACGAAATCAAAATCCTCGTTGCCGTCGCGAATGAAATCCTTGATCGCGTTGGTGACGTGAGGAATGACCTGGATGGTGGCGCCGAGATAATCGCCGCGCCGCTCCTTGGTCAGAATGTCCTGGTAAATGCGGCCCGTCGTGATGTTATCGAACCGGGTCGCCGGCCGGCCGGTGAACCGCTCGTAGTGGCCGAGATCGAGATCGGTCTCGGCGCCATCGTCGGTGACGAACACTTCACCGTGCTGATACGGCGACATCGTGCCGGGATCGACGTTGAGATAGGGATCGAGCTTGCGGAGGCGGACCTTGTAGCCGCGAGCCTGCAACAACGCGCCTAGCGCTGCCGATGCGAGACCCTTGCCGAGTGAGGACACCACGCCGCCGGTGATGAAAATGTACCGCGCCATGGGACCTATCGGTTACCGCTCCTTTTACGATTCGACGAGTGATTTTACGGAATATCTGCTGCGCGTCGTAAATGATCCACAGCTCGCTCGATAACACTCACACTACAAGCACTTCCGCCGGATTCCTCAAGCAACGCAGAGGCTCGGCGGATAGGACGAAAAATTACTTCGATTCCGGCACCTGCGGGCCGCTCGGTGCGGGCGCAGAGCCCGGCGCCGCCGGGCCACCGCCTTGAAGCTGGTTAAGTACGCCGCCGCTACCCGAACTCAGAGGGGCGACCGGTGCACCAACCGGCGACTTCTGGGTGCTTCCGCCGGGATTGATAATCGAAGCCGGCTTGCGGTCGAGCCCGGCCAGCCAGGACAGCGCCAAGCTGGTCAGGAAGAAACCAGCGGCAAGCAGTGCCGTGGTCCGCGTCAGTACGTTGGCCGTGCCACGGCCGGTCATGAAGCCGCTGGTGGAACTCACCAAGCCCCCACCTTCGGACTTTTGCAGCATCACCACGCCAATGAGGCCGAGGACGAGCATAAGATGAATGACAATAATGACGCTTATCATGGTGATTTCCGCTTATCGGCGACCTGTATATAGGCAGCCGGGGCGGTCTCTACATGATCCAAAGGGGATTTTCTATGGCCGTCGCGATTTGGCGCGTAGCTATTTGTAATCCTTGAGATAAGCGATCACGTCATCGACGTCCGCATCGCCCGAAAGCCCGCCAAACGGCATGCGATTGCCCGGTATCTTGGCCTGCGGGTCCTTGATGTAGGCGTGCAGGTTGGCGTCGTCCCAGGTCAGGTTGGCGCGCATCATGGCGTTGGAATAGCGGAAGTCGGCCAGCGAGCCGGATTTCCGGCCGTAGACGCCTTTAAGGCTCGGCCCGATCGCATCCGGTTTGTCGCTGTGACAGGCGGCGCATTGCGCAAAGACCTGTTTGCCGTGATTGGCATCGGCCGCGAACACCGGCGCCGTCGTGACAATACCAGCCACTGCGGCGACGATCGCCGCACCAAACTTCACTTTTCGCATTGTCCCTCCCATGCCGCCGGTTCAAGCGTGAACGAGCGGTCCCGGATTCTTGAGATAGTTCTCGGTGATTGCCTTGGCCGACATATACGCGAGCGCGCCCAGCGTACCGGTCGGATTGTAACCGTGCTGCTGCGGGAACACCGAAGCACCCTGGATGAAGAGATTATGGGCGTCCCACGATTGCAGATAGCGATTGACCACGCTCGACTTCGGATCGCCGCCCATCATCGTGCCGCCGGTATTGTGGGTCGACTGGTACGGAACGACGGTGAAGGTCTTCGGCCGCGGATGCATGTCGTAGCTGGTCGGGTTCATCGCCTTGATGACCCCTTCGAGCTTGTTGAGCAGGAAGGCCGACATCTTGAACTCGTTGTCCGGCGGATTGTACGTCAGCCGTAGCAACGGCCTGCCAAAGGCATCCTTGTACGTCGGGTCGAGGTCCATGTAGTTGGCGCGATTGGCATAGACCGAGCCCTGCGTGTTGAAGCGGGCGGCGTGGTAGTACCACTTCACCGTCGCGCGCTTCCACTCGGAACCCCATTCCGGCGTACCGTGTGGCACGGTGCGGCCGGCGATCGGCGGCGCGCTGGCGGTGCTTCCCATAATGTAACCGCCGCCGAAGAAACCAAGATCGCCGTGGTCGAAGTTCTCGCCGTTGAAGTCGTCGATAGCGACGCCCATGCCGGCTGAACCCCAGTATGGATTCATTTCCCGGTTCTCGAAGAACGCGCTGGCGCCAGCTTCAAACTGATAGGCGTAGTTCTTGCCAACAACGCCCTTGCCTGTCGTGGCATCGTAAGGCTCGCCAATTCCGGCAAGCAGCAGGTGCTGCACATTGGAGAACACGTAAGATGTCAGCAGCACGATATTAGCTGGCTGCTCGTATTCTTCACCGTTGCGAAGATCGGTGTAGGTGACGCTGACGACCCTCTTCGCCGCTTTGTCGTAATTGAGCTTGGTGACAAAGGTGCGCGTGCGGATCTCGAACTTCGGATCGAGCCGCAGCACCGGCAAAATGGTCGAATTCGCCGACGCCTTGGCGTTGGTCTCGCATGCGATGCGATTGCAGAACCCGCAGTATTCGCAAGCGCCCAGTGCTACGCCTTCCGGGTTGGTGTAGGGATTGCTGGCGATTGCGATTGGCGCCGGGAATGGATGGTAGCCAAGACTTTTGGCGGCCTCGCCAAACAGCAGCCCCGCACTGCCCGATTTGATCGGAACGTTCGGATAGTGATCGCTGCGGGACCCTTCGAAGATATTGCCGCCGTCGATTTTCTGGCCGCGCACGTTACCGGCTTTGCCCGAAACGCCGCAAATCTTGTCGAATTGATCGTAGAACGGCTCAAGCTCGTTGTAGCTGACCGGCCAGTCCTGGATCGTCATGTCGTCCGGGATCTTGTTGGCTCCGTACTTCTCGGTGATGGCACTGCGGATACGGAAATCCGGCGGCAAAAAGCGCCAGTGCAAGCCGCCCCAATGAATGCCGGAGCCGCCAACACCCTCGCCCGGAAGGAACGCACCGATACGCCGGATCGGGAGTGCCTGTTCATTGCCGAAATTGCGGAACGTCAGGGTGTCGATCGAATTGTCCCACATCAATTCGAGACGCTGCGAATAACGCACTTCGTCACGCACTGCAGGGATCGTAAAATCTTCGCCGGGAATGCGGTCCTGCCCTTTTTCCAGGGAGACGACATTCAATCCCGCTTTGGTCAACTCACGTGCGAGGATCGCCGCTGTCCAACCGAGACCGACGGTAACGACATCGACTTCTTTTAATCGCGTCACCATTTCCGCCTCCCCCTACGAAAAATCGGCCATCGACTTCGGCGGCGCCGCGTAACGCTTGTCGCGATACTCTTCAACGACGTTTGCGTAAGTCGCCGGCAGCCCGGGGAAGCCGAGCATCTTCCATGACGCCATGTTGCGATTGCCGCCGTAGGCCGGATCGCCGAAGAAGCCCTCCATGGTGAGTGTCAGCAGCCGCGTAAAAAAGGCCCGCGAGCTGAAGTTGGCGAATTCCGCCTTCCCTTCTTCCATTGTCTTGAGCGCTTCGATGCGCTTGTCCGGGGCGAGCCGGTCGAAATCCATATTGTAAGTCTTGCGCGACCAGACATTCGCCGCGGCGATGCCGGTTGAGACAAATTCGGCAGGTGTCAGCGGGAGCTGGTAGCCCTGTTCCGGCTTGCCCTTGAGATAGGGTCCGGAGCGGTACATTTTCGCGCCGCCACCCCAAGCGCTGGCGAGTTGGCGATCAATGTAAGTGGCGCAACCGCACTGGCTGCCCGATGGCGACAGTTCGTCGGCCGGGATGATGGTATCGACCGCCGCCACCACGAAGGCATGCTCGGTCTCATTGAGATAGAGTAACGGTTCGGCTTGCGGCGCAGCCGCGACGGGGGCGGCAGGCTGCCCTTGCGCCTCGGCCGGCGCCGGTTGGGTCAAGCCGGTTGTCGCCGCGGCCCCGGCGAGGCCGGCTCCAACCAGAAATTTGCGGCGTGGAATCGTCTCGTCAGACATCTGACCCTCCCTGCCGGCACCGGAAATAGCGCCGCGAAATTTTTAATTGGAACAAGGATAGACCCAACTGGCTTGTACGGAAATGGGCTGTGGGAATAACCGTGGTTCCAGCCCGACATTTGTGACTTTTGCATATCTGCCCCTGCGCCACGGCGCGATAGTTCCGCGTTGCTCCTTTGCCTTCGCCAATGGAGGATCCAATGGAAGAGCACGAAAACCAGCATCTCGGCTTCGACTACACCCGGTACGGCCTTCAAAACGGCTCCGAATTCAAATCTCACGCCGATGCGGCGGGATATTGGTTCGCTGTAGCGGTTTTGTTCGCTTTTGTTACAGCCGGTGTCATCGTCTATCGCTCGGGCGGCGACGAATTCCGCACGGCGACTAACGATGTGCCGGCAACGGCGCAAACCAGCCAGATCAGTCAGCCGCCATTGCTCAAGGCGCAGTGAGATTCGCTGAGGTTTGGGGCTGCCAAGACTCTGGCGCTCTGTGCGGCGCGCTGCACCGAATCGCTGAGACCGTGCTTATCCGGCAAAGCCGCCACTTTTAAGAAAATCGAGTTCGGCGGGCGTTGCGGCGCGGCCGAGTAGCCGATTGCGGTGCGGAAACCTGCCAAATCTCACGATGATATCGCGATGGATATTCGCAAATTTCAAAGTCTCGGCGTCACCGTATGCTTCATAAAGCCTCAAGCAGCGATCCTGCTCGGCCAAAACTTCTGAATGCATGAACGGCAAATAGAAGAACTGCCGCAACGTTTGTTCGGTCGCCTGATCGAAGCCATGCCCAAGAGCATGGTCGGCCACGGCGCGCGCCAACGGATCAGTGGCAAAAGCGTGGGCGCTATTGCGGAACATATTGCGAGGAAACTGATCGAGCAGAATCAGAAGTGCTAGTGAGCCTTCGGCGTTCTCTTGCCAAGAAGTGAGTTCAAGGCGCGACGCGGCCCCATGCGACCCAAGAAAGCGCTCGGTAATCTCGCGATCGAAGGCCTCGTCCTTCTCGAACCATTTGTCCGATCCGGCGTCACGCCAGAAAGAAACGATATCGGCGGGCGTAACGACCGTCGTCATGCGTCCTGCCGCATCAATCGACCGTCGCCCCGGAGAACTTCACCACCTTGGCCCACTTATCGGTTTCCTTGACGATGAGATCGCCAAAATCCCCCGGCGAGCCCGGAAACGGCGTGCCGCCGAAATCGGCAAGCCGCGCCTTCATCGCCGGATCGGCAAGTGCCGCGATAACTTCGTGGTTCAGCTTGGCGACGAC
Source organism: uncultured Alphaproteobacteria bacterium (assembly GCA_963807565.1). Taxonomy (GTDB): domain Bacteria; phylum Pseudomonadota; class Alphaproteobacteria; order Rhizobiales; family Xanthobacteraceae; genus BOG-931. The sequence goes on from CAWECH010000020.1 coordinate 272,267, forward strand.
GTCTGCGGGTGTGTCCTTCGCCGCGGCGAGGCCATACCACTGGCTCGCCTCATAGCCCGGAACAAAATCGGCGATCGGCGGCAAATCCGGCAGCACATCGATCCGTGACGTCGTCGTCACCGCGAGCGCACGCAGCTGTCCGGACCTGATGTGGTTGATCGAGCCCGGCGTGGTGTCGAACATTACCTGCATCTGACCGCCGAGCAGATCGACCAGCGCAGTCCCCGCCCCTTTGTACGGGACGTGAACCATATCCACGCCTGTCATCATCTTGAACAGTTCGCCGGCAACATGCTGCACGCTGCCATTCCCGGCCGACGCCATGTTGATCTTGTGCGGATTGGCTTTCGCATAAGCAATGAATTCCGGCACGGTCTTTGCCGGTACCGAAGGATGAACCTCCATCACCTGCGGCGCCCGTGCGACCGTCGCGATCGGCGCAGCGTCGCGGATGAAATTGAAACTCAGATTCGGGTATAGCGTCGCGTTGATCGCGTTAGCGGCTGACGACAGCAGCAGCATATAGCCGTCCGGCGTTGAGCGAATAACCATTTCAGTCGCGATATTCGTCCCTGCTCCAGGACGATCTTCGACAAAGAATTGCTGGCCGAGACGTTCTGTCAGCGCCTGGGCGATGATGCGCCCCGCAATGTCCATACCGCCGCCCGCGGGTGTACCGACCAGCACGCGCACGGGCCGCGATGGATAAGTCTCCGCACGCGCGATGTGCGGGATCGCGGGCATCGTTGCCGCCCCCGCAGCGAGTTTTAGAAAACTCCGTCGCTTCATGTGGCCCGCTCCGCTCAAGCAAAGAACCGCTGCGAATATGGTGCGTCGTCAAAGCCGCGCTCGATCACCCAATCGGCGATTTCGGATCCGGTCGCGAACCACACATCCGAATGCCCGGAAATGTAAGTCAGGATCTTTTGCAGCATCGCCGTCATCACCGGCCGCCCGCCCCAGTGCGAATGCACTGCCAGCGGCAGCATCGCCATTGGCTCGAACTGGTACAGGTAATCGAACGTCTCACGGTAGACGTCGAAGTAATCCAGCGGGCCTGAGCGTAACACGCGATTGTCGGCGAAATCGCTGACCGGCAGCGCGATCAAGCTGCCGCTTTTGGTCGCAATCTTGCGCGGCAAGCTGATGTCTTTCGCTTCGCCATGCCAGACAAGCCCTTCCTCCGCGAGAAAATCATAAGTGTGCTTGCTCCAGGCGAGGACCGGGCAACACCAGCCCCTGGTCTTCTGGCCGGTCACGTCTTCCAGCATACGCAGCGAGCGGCGGATCAGTTCGCGCTCCTGCTCCGGCTCCATGTAGGCCATGAGTTCGTCCTGGAAATGGCCGTGGCCGGCGATCTCGTGGCCGCTCTTGATCGCCTGGCGAATGGCTTCGGGATAAAGCGCCGCGCTCGCCGCGTTGGGGCAAATCGTTCCGGGCGCCTTGAAGCGATCAAGCGTTCGAATGATGCGCCACAGCCCTTCGTTGCCGCCATATTGGCCCCAGGCGATACCGGAGTGATCGACAAAGCCGGGTTTGAGCGACGTGGTCTGGATTGAATACGGCGCAGCTTTGCCTTCCGACCACGTCTCAAGCAACACCGTGATCGTCACGGCGATGCGTTTGCCCTGCGGCCACTCAAAATTGCTCTTGGTCATGCATCCCCTTCAGCGCTTCAGCACAGCGCCGCACCACGGACGCCACCAACAGCTTGCAACCGCACCCACGACCGCCTCAAGCACCTTATGCGTGCACGAGCGCTCCGGGCTTCTTGAGATATTGTGTCGTGATCGCGTTGGCCGACCAATATGCCAACGCGCCAACTAGCCCGGTCGGGTTGTAAGACGCGTTCTGCGGAAATACCGACGCGCCCATCACGAACAGGTTGTCGGCGTCCCACGATTGCAGATAGCGATTGACCACGCTGGTCTTCGGGTCGGTGCCGGTCATGGTGCCGCCGGTATTATGAGTCGATTGATACGGCACGACGCTGTAGTCGCCCTTGATTCCGGCTGGCGTACTCATGGCCGTTGGATTCATCGCTTTTGCGATGCGGCCGAGAACACCGCTCGTGTAGTTCGCCAGCTTGTAGTCGTTGTCGTGGAAGTTGAACGACATACGGATCAGCGGCCGTCCGAGCGCGTCCTTATAGTTCGGATCGAGATCGAGAAAATTCTCGCGGTGCGCGTAGTTGCAACCTGAGGCGCCGATCGAGAAGGCATGGTTGTACCATTTCGCCGTCGCTTTCTTCCAATCGCCGCCCCAGCGTGGCGTACCGGGCGGCACGGGGCGCGTCAGGATAGGACGGCCGTTGGACGGGCCGGCCTGAATCCACGCACCGCCGTAAAAGCCAAGACCGGCATGATCGAAATTGTCGCCGTTGAAGTCGTCGATCAGCACGCCATGCGCGCCGGATGCCATGAACGGGTTGATCTCCTTGTCTTCCAGGAAGACCGTCACGTTGCCGGCGCCGACCTGATAGCAATAGTTCTTGCCGACCGCGCCCTGCCCGGTCTTGTAATCGTAAGGCTGGCCAATGCCGGCGGTCAGCATCAGTTGCACGTTGCTGAAAACATAAGCGCCGAGGATGACGATGCCGGCGGGCTGTTCGTATTCTTCGCCGCTACGCGTATCGATGTAGCGCACCGCTGTGACCTTGCGCGCGGCCTTGTCGTAGACCAGCTCTTTCACGATCGCGTTGGTGCGCAGCTCGAATTTTGAATCCGCCAACAGCGCCGGCAGGACGCAGACGTTCGGCGAAGCTTTGGCATTGGCTTCGCAGCCGAAGCGTTCGCAGTGACCGCAATATTCGCAAGCGCCGAGCGTCATGCCCTCGGGATTGGTGTAGGTTTCGCTGGCATTGCTCGACGGCGCCTGGAACGGATGATAGCCGAGGCTGCGCGATGCCTCATCCATGATCGTTCCGGCGAGGCTCTTGGCCAGCGGCGGATTTGGATATTCGTTCTGTCGTGGCCCCTCGAAAACGTTACCGCCATCGACGATCTTGCCACGCAGGTTGCCGGCTTTGCCGGAAACGCCGCAAAGCTTTTCGAACTTGTCGTAGTACGGCTCAAGCTCGTCGTACGACACCGGCAAGTCCTGGATCGTCATCTCTTCCGGAATGGCGTTCTTGCCGTATCGCTCGGTGATATGGCTGCGCGCATTGTGGTCGGTCGGCAGCCATCGCCACGTCATGCCGTTCCAGTGCGTGCCGGCGCCGCCGAGATCGGTGCCGAGCAGGAATGAGCCAAGGCGCCTGATCGGCAGCGCGCTTTCATTCGGCGAATGCCGCATCGAAACGGTTTCGAGCTGCGTATCCTGGAACAATTCCTGGCGCACCGCATATTTGAGATCGTCGCGCACCGAAGGAATTGTGAAATCCTCGCGCGGCATGCGTTTGTTGCCGCGTTCGAGACCGACGACGTTCAGTCCCGCTTTGGTCAGTTCGCGGGCGAGGATCGAGCCGGTCCAGCCGACGCCGATGACAACCGCATCGGTTTCCTTGAGCATGATGGTCATGGTTCATCTCCCTCAGGAAAAATCCGCGATCGAACGGGGCTGCTTGTCGTATTTCTTGTTGAAGTACTTCTTGATGTCCTCGCGATAGGTCGCGGGCAGCCCCGGATAGCCAACCATCTTCCATGAGGCCAAATCGCGGTTGCCGCCGTAGATCGGATCGGCAAAGAAACCTTCCATGGTGATCTGCAACAGCGCTTCGAAGAAACCGCGGCTCGACACGCCGGAGAATTCGGCTTTGCCTTCCTCCATGGCCTTGAGCGCAGTGACGCGATCGGCGGTAGCGAGCCGGTCGAAATCCTTGCCGTAAGTCTTGCGAGACCAGTCGTTTGCCGCGGCGATGCCGGCGCGGAAGAACTCACGTGGATTGAGCGGAAGCTGATAGCCGAACTCCGGCTTTGCCTTGGCAAAAGGACCGTCGCGATAAAGCCGGGCGCCCGCCCCGTAGGCACCGGCGAGCTGGCGATCGACAAACACGGCAACGCCGCAATCGCTGCCCGATGGCGACAGCTCGTCGGCCGGGATCATGGTGTCGGCGGCGGCGGCGAAGAACGCCTGCTCGGTCGCCGTCAATGTCAGCATCGGCTGCGGCTGATCGCTTGGCGCTGCCGCGGCGGAGGCGTTTGCGCCTCGGCGGCGGGTGGCGTCAGCGTGGCAGCAACTGCAGTGCCCGCTCCCATCAGGAAATTACGGCGTCGGATCGGATTGGTGTCGTCCGCCATGGCTCGCTCCCTATTCCACCGCTCCAAGGCGATGGATTGTGCTTATTAGAATTAGAATAGCCCGGAAGGTACAGGCGCGGGAGATAAATCTGAAGCGCGCCGTGCGCTGACGTTCGCACCACGGCCGGCGCAGCGGGACTCAACCGGCCCAGTTTGACGTCTCGTAGACAATCTTACCGCCCACCATTGTCATCAGCGATCGAATGTCGGCGATGGAGCCTTCATCGACCGTGAGCGGATCAGCGCTAAGCAGAGCGAGATCGGCGTATTTGCCAACCTCAAGGGAGCCCTTCTTGTCCTCATCAAAGGTCAAATAGGCGCCATTGTTGGTGGCACAGCGAAGTGCGTCAGCACGGCTCAATGCCTGTTCGGGCGCGACCCGCTCCTGCATCCCATACGGAATCCGGCGCACACTCTGCGAGATCGGCAGAAAATTCGATACCGGCGTATTATCGGTCGCAAGAGCAACATTTACGCCGGCATCGAGCAGCGAGCGCAGCGGCACGATTTCGCCGCGCCGCTCCGCCGGCAGTTTCTGAGCCTGTTCATTGAGTCCCCTGTAGAGGTAGTAATTGGTGTGCGTAGTTATAACGAGCCCCATTCGCACCACACGCTCGATATCCTTCGGCGTAAAGGTTGTGATGTGGGAAAGAACCCAGCGCCGCCCCTTGATCGGGATTTCGCGGTCAACCTCGTCATAGAGATCGAGATTGCTCGAGCCGATCATCACCGGCCGGATGTCATTCTCAGCGCAGTGCAAAAGCAGATCTTTGACCTGCGCCCGCGGTAGACCGTGGCTCGCGTTGAAGCCCGCCCAGCCGGTATAGGGAGCTGCCGTGGCACGAGCATCGTCTGCGGCATCGCGCCCGACATACACATAGAGTCCGCCCATCTTCAAAAGGTCGTTTCCGAAACCGGGTTCGGAAAGCCACCCTGCCCATGCTTCGACAAAAGGACCGAGCGGTGCGTCGGCAGCGGCCTTCCAGTTCGCGCTGAAAGCGAGCGTCGAACGCATGGTCAGCGTGCCGGCGCGCTCACACTCCTTGTAGACGCGCAGTACCTCAGTCGCGATGCCGTGGCCTTCGAATATGCTGGTCGTCCCAAAGGAATGGTAGGCGCGCTCCGATTCCGGAAGCGCTTTGACACGGTCGGCGTGCGAGAAAGCCGTAGGCTTGCGGAACCAGACGAGTTCAGCGATCGGCGCCATTTCGCGCTCAATGAAAACGCCGGTCGGATCGCCGTTAGCATCCTTATCGATAGTGAGTGTCGGCGCCGGAGCGACTGTGTCACGCGTAACGCCAGCGAGCCGCAGGGCTTCGCTGTTGGCGATGGAAACCAGCGGAAAAGTCCCACGCCAATAACCCCAGATCGAACGAATAAAAACCGGGTTATGCGGGGCAGCGACGTCGAGATCATGGCGGGTCGGCCAGCGCTTCTCGGCCAAAATATCCGGCACGTCGAGATAATAAGGCGGATCGCCGATCGGCATCGTTACGATCCATTCGCCAGGAACCTTGCCGTGCGCCAATTCAGCGATGCGATCCTGGATATCGCCAATGGAGCGCACCCTGCCAAGCGAAGGAAAGACGTTGCGCAAGCCGTCTCGATCCATGTGCGCGTGAGCGTCGGTGATGCCAGGAATAACAGGACGTTGCCTCAAGTCGACGATGCGCGTTGCCGGTCCGGCGTGAATTGCCACCGACTCGTCGGAGCCCACGGCAATGATGCGGTCGCCCGCGACGGCGAGCGACGAAGCAATCGTGAAGGCCGGGTCGACCGTGATGATCTTGCCATTCTTGAAGATAATATCGGCCCTGCGAACGGCCGGCTCAGCTGGCACCGTGGGGATTTGCGCAACTGCTGAGGTTGCGGCAGCGCCCGCTGCGGCTACGCTCCCGGCTGCTATCAGAAAATGGCGCCGGCGGATCCGATCTTTGTTGTCGCGGGTATCCGTCATGTCGGCATTTTCCCGCGTGCGGCTCAGCCCGGCTCCATGCCTTTGGCCTTGATCACTGTTACCGCTGCCGGCGCAGTCAGAAACTTGATCAGCGCTGCGGCGGCTTCGGCGTTTTTCGCACTCGCGCTCACGCCTGCGGAGAACGTAGTGTAACTCTGGATGTCCGGAGGCAGCGGTCCGGCAAGTTCGGCGCCGGGATAAGGCAGGATCTCGCTGATCTGCGTCATGGCGATCTCGACATCGCCGTTTGTCACTGCCACCGCGGCTTGAATGGTGAGCGGCTTGAGTTTCGGATTGACCTGATCGGCAATGCCGAGCTTGGCGAAAATCGCCTTCAACGCATTCCCAGTCGGCGTATTGTCAACAAAGCCGATCGATTTCGCGTTCAGCATCGCCTGCTTGAACGCATCGACCGTGCTCAAATCGGGCTTGGGCGCGCCCTTGCGGATCGCGACGCCAATGCCGGCTTTGGCGATTGCGGCTTGAGGGGATGCCGCGAACTTTCCTGCCTTGGTCAGTTCTTCGAGCGTGCCTTTGGCCAGCAACGCCGCGTCGAATGCTTCGCCACTCTCTACTTTGGATTTGATCTGCGCCGAGGTACCGAGCGTTGCGACGATCTTGTTACCGGTCGCTTTCTCGAATTGCGGACCGAGCTCGTCCATCACGGCGTTAAGGGCGTTGCCTTCGAGAAGGATGAGATCGGCAGCTTGTGCGTATGCAGACAGAATTGGCAGGGTCAGACCAACGATCGCCGCTACGGCGCCAAGGCGCTTCATAATGTCCTCCCGCGCCGTTCTTGAATGCCGGCTGCGAGGGCGAGCTTAGCGATAAACCGCCGCTATCGCCAGAAACTCTTCGGCATTGAGGCTTGCGCCTCCGACAAGGGCGCCATCGACATTGTCGATAGCAAGGAGCTCCGCGGCATTGGAGGCTTTCACCGAGCCACCATAGAGAATCCGCACCGCCTCGCTTCCATTGCCAAAGCGTGCAGCAAGTCGCTCGCGGATGAACCCATGCATGTCTTCGACATCTTTGGCCGTTGGCGTCAGCCCCGTGCCGATTGCCCATACCGGTTCATAGGCGATGACGAAATCAGCAGCACCGTCGGCTAACGAACCGGCAAGCTGGGCGCTCACGATATCGCGTGCTTTCCCTGCGTCACGCTCGGCCCGGGTCTCCCCGACACAAACGACAGGGAGCAACCCGGCCCGCCGCGCGGCAACCATCTTTGCGCGGATATCGGCATCGGATTCATGGTGATCGTGCCGCCGCTCGGAATGACCGACGATCACCGCGCTCGCCCCGGCATCGGCCAGCATCTCCGCGGCAATGTCTCCGGTATGCGCGCCGAACGCCCTAGCGTGACAATCCTGCCCGCCGATGGCGACCCGCGAGCCGTTCGCCGAAGCAACGAAAGCGGCAACAAGGGTAAATGGCGGACAGACCAGGATGTCGACCCGCGCAGGCAATTTAGCCCCACCGGCAACGATTTTGTCCAATTGCGCCGCCGAGGCCTTGAGCCCGTTCATTTTCCAGTTGCCGGCAATGAGCGGGCGGCGCGCCATTATTTAGTGCCTTATCTTGTGGGACTGACGGCTGTTGTGCGACTAACAGCCGTTAGCAGACCGATTGGACCTGGAAAAGAGCCGTTTTATCAATAAATCCCGTTGGTTGCGGGCTACGGCGACGCTCCTTATGATGCGCCGCCTTCGGCTAGCACCCGACTGGCAAACCACATAGAGCACTGGACCCATGCTTCGAGGTATCCGAAACGCCTCAACCACTTGGCTTGGCCGCATCCTGATGGGCGCGGTGATGACCCTTCTTGCCGGTATTTTCGCACTGTGGGGTATCAACGACATATTCAATGGATCGAAGCGCACCGCGCTTGCCACCATCGGCAATGTCGAGATTAGCAGCGACCAGTTCCGCCAGGCCTATAACGACCGCCTGCAGGCGCTTTCCCAGCAAATCGGCAAGATCGTTACACCGGCTCAGGCCGCTGCGATCCAGTTGCCGCGGCAGGTGTTGAGCGAAATGGTCGGGCAAGCGGCACTGGATCAACGCGCCAAGCAAATGAAGCTGGCGCTGACCGACGCCGATGTTTCAAGGCGCATCACCAGTAACCCGCAGTACCAGACAGCGGACGGCAAATTCGATCGCGCCCGATTTCAGGCAGCGCTACTGGATGCCAATCTCACCGAGCAGCGTTTTATTACGGATCAGCGTGCCAACACGTTGCGGCGGCAGATTATCGACTCGGTCTCCGCCAATATCCCGGTTCCGCAGGCTTGGCTCACCGCCATCAATCAGTTCCAGCACGAAGAGCGCAGCATCGCGTACCTGGGACTGGGCCCGGCACAGGCCGGCGATGTCGCGGCGCCCACCGATGAACAACTCACGAAGTATTTCGACGAGCGCAAGATCATGTTTCGTGCGCCGGAATATCGAAAGATCGTGATCCTGACGGTGACGCCCGCCGAGCTCGGCAAGACCGTCGAAATCTCCGACGACGAATTGAAGAAGATTTTCGACAGCAACCGCAACCGCTACATCACGCCCGAAAAACGGCATATCGAGCAGATGGTGTTCCCGAGCATGGCCGAGGCGCAGGCCGCAAGCGACAAGATCAAGAGCGGGATGACCTTCTCGGCGCTCGCCGCGGAACGTGGTCTGAAGGAAGCTGATCTCGACCTTGGCACGGTGACGAAGTCGACGATCATCGATCCGTCGGTGGCGGAAGCCGCATTTTCGCTCAAGCAGGGTAGCGTCAGCGACCCCGTGCAGGGCCGTTTCGGCCCTGTTCTTGTCACGGCCACCCAGATCATCCCTGAAGAGAACAAAAGCTTCTTCGACGTCGAGGCGCAGATACGCAACGACGTCGCCACGGCACGCGCCCGCGGCATGGTTCAGGATGTCCATGACAAGATCGAGGATGAGCGCGCCGGCGGCGCCTCACTTGAGGACGCGGCACAAAAGCTGAAGCTGCCGGTCGTTGTATACGACGCGGTCGATCGCTCCGGCCACGATCCAAGCGGCAAGGTCGCGATCAACACACCCGATGCAACGCAGATCGTCAATTCCGCATTCGCGACCGATGTCGGCGTCGACAACGACCCGATCGAAACCAGCGGCGGTTTCATCTGGTATGACGTTGCCGGTGTCACGCCGGCGCACGATCGCAATCTCGACGAGGTGAAGGATCAGGTCGCACAACACTGGCGTGATGACGAAGTCGCCTCACGGCTCAAGGCCAAGGCTGCCGACATTCTCGAAAAACTCAAGAATGGCACGTCGCTTGAGGCGCTGGCGCAGGCAAATGGCGTCAAGGTACAAACCGCCGCCGGCATCAAACGCGGTCAGCCTGCGACAGAAATCTCTGCGCGCATGGTCGAAGCCATTTTTCACACCGCCAAAGACGGCTCGAATAACGCCCAAGGCGACGTCCCGACCGACTGGATCGTGTTCCACGTAACCGACGACAAGACGCCACCGATCGACCCAAACTCCGACATCGCCAAACAGACCCAGCAGAAGCTTGAGCACGACATCAGCGACGACGTGTTCGGCCAATACCTGGCCTCACTCGAAGATGAACTCGGCAACAGCGTCGACCAGGCACAACTGATGCAGGCGCTGGGCAACAGCGGGACGCCGGAAGCGAACTAAAATGCAGATCGAGCCCACGGCGGAACAGTTCGCCGCGCGCTACGACGCCGGTGAACCGCAGGTCGTATGGACCACGCTGGTCGCCGACCTTGAAACGCCGGTATCGGCGTTTCTCAAGATCGCCAACGGCAAGCCGATGAGCTTCCTGCTCGAATCCGTCGAAGGCGGCGCCGTGCGGGGCCGCTATTCGATCATCGGGCTGGAGCCGGATCAAATCTTGCGTGCCGATGGCGAACGCGCCGCGATCAATAGCAAGCCACACCCTGATTTGAAGGCTGGCGATCCGAACGCATACACGCAACTCGACGCGCCGCCGCTTGAAGCATTGCGTGACTTCATTGGCGAAAGCCGCATCCCCTTGCCCGACGCACTGCCGCCGATGGCGGCAGGCGTGTTCGGCTATCTCGGCTACGACATGGTGCGGCAGATGGAGGATACGCTGCCGGCGCCGGGGCCCGATCCGATCGGGATTCCCGACGCAGTGCTGGTGCGCCCGACACTGGTAATCGTATTCGACGCCGTGAAGGACACCATAACGGTCGTATCGCCGGTGCGGCCGCAGACCGGCATTCCGGCCAGAACGGCATTGGCCCGTGCGACGGAGCGCCTGTCCGCGGTGATCGACGCCCTCGACAAGCCACTCGATAAAGCCGCCGCGCCTATCGATTTGGGGCCGCTCGACGTTGCACCACGTTCCAACACAGCGCCCGACGACTTCAAGCGCATGGTGTTGGCGGCCAAAGAATACATCGCCGCCGGTGACATCTTTCAGGTGGTGCTGTCGCAGCGTTTCGAAGCGCCGTTCACACTTCCGCCACTCGCGCTTTACCGCGCGCTGCGGCGGGTCAACCCTTCACCGTATTTGTTCTTCCTCGATTTCGGCGGGTTCGCCATTGCCGGTTCAAGCCCGGAAATCCTGGTGAAGGCTTCGAAAGGAACCGTCACCATCCGACCAATCGCCGGCACGCGGCCGCGCGGCGCCACGCCGCACGAGGATCAGGCGCTGGAAACCGAGCTGCTCAGCGATCCGAAGGAACGCGCCGAGCATCTCATGCTGCTCGATCTCGGCCGCAACGATGTCGGACGTGTCGCAGAAATCGGCACCGTCAAAGTCACCGACCAGTTCTTCATCGAGCGCTATAGCCAGGTGATGCACATTGTCTCCAACGTCGAAGGCAAGTTGCGCAAGGACAGCGACCGGCTTGATGCGCTTGCTGCGGGCTTTCCCGCCGGCACGGTCTCCGGCGCACCGAAAGTACGCGCTATGCAAATCATCGACGAACTGGAGAAAGAGAAACGGTCGCTCTATGCCGGCTGCATCGGCTATTTCTCTGCCGGTGAAGAAATGGACACTTGCATCGCGCTGCGTACCGCCTTGATCAAGGACGGCAAGATGTACGTTCAGGCCGGCGCCGGTATCGTCGCCGACAGCGATCCGGCTTTTGAACAACAGGAATGCATCAACAAGGCGAAAGCACTGTTCCGCGCCGCGGAAGAAGCCAAACGCTTTGCGTCGGCAGTCTCGCCGCGGTCAGTAACCCCGTTCACGCCACCGCCGGCAATTTGTCGAGCAGCTTGTCGAGCGTGATCGGATAATCGCGCACGCGAACGCCGGTGGCGTTGTAGATCGCGTTGGCGACCGCCGCCCCGACGCCGCAAATGCCCAGTTCGCCAACACCCTTGGCTTTCATCGGCGACGAGATCGGATCGGTCTCGTCGAGGAAGATGACGTCCTGATGCGGGATGTCGGCATGAACCGGCACTTCGTAGCTAGCGAGATCGTGATTGACGAAGAAGCCTAAGCGCTTGTCGACCACAAGTTCTTCCATCAGCGCCGCCCCCGCCCCCATGGTCATCGCGCCGATCACCTGGCTGCGCGCCGATTTGGGATTGAGGATACGGCCCGCGGCGCATACCGCCAGCATCCGGCGCAACGCGGATCTCGGCAGTCGCGATATCGACTCCGACCTCGACGAAATGCGCGCCGAAGGTCGATTGCTGATACGTCTTGTCGAGGTCGCCGTACTCGATCGCGTCCTCGGCCGACAATCCGTCTTCGCCCGCGGCATCCGCGAGCGGTACGGCGCGATTGCCGGAGCGCACCATCCCGTCGGAGAACGTGATGTCCGGCGAGTTGAAGCCGAGCTTCTGCGCAATCGCTTCGCGCAGCTTGACGCACGCAGCATAGACGCCCGCGGTTGAATTGTTGGCGCCGAACTGACCGCCGGAGCCCGCCGACACCGGAAAATCGGAGTCACCCAGGTGAACGACGACCCTGTCGAGCGGCACCCCCATCATCTCGGCGGCGGTCTGGGCAATGATCGTGTAGCTGCCGGTACCAATATCGGTCATGTCGGTTTCGACCGTCACGATCCCGCTCTTGTCGAGCTGCACCCGCGCTCCGGATTTCATCAGCAGGTTGTTGCGAAATGCGGCCGCAACGCCGATACCGACCAGCCATCGTCCGTCGCGGGTTTTGCCGGGCGACGGGTTGCGCTTGCTCCAGCCGAATTTGTCCGCGCCGATGCGCATACATTCTATGAGGTTGCGCTCGGAAAATGGCCGTTTGGGATTCTCAGGATCGACCTGCGTATCGTTGATGATACGGAATTCGATGGGATCGAGACCGAGCTTCTCGGCCATTTCGTCAATCGCGATTTCCAGCGCCATCATGCCCGGCGCTTCACCGGGCGCCCGCATCGCGTTGCCTTCGGGCAGATCGAGCACCGCAAGCCGCGACATCGTTTCACGATTGGCGCCGGCATAGAGCAAGCGGGTCTGGCTGATGGCGGGCTCCCACTGGCCGCCCTCGAGATCGCCGGACCAGCTGTCGTGCCCGATTGCCGTGATCTTTGCCGTCGCGCGTGGCGCCGATACGGATACGCTGAATTGTCGCCGGCCGATGCGTGGTGTTGTTGGCAATAAGAGGCCGAGGCAACGCGACCTTCACCGGCCTGCCGGCTGCACGTGCACCAAGCGCTGCCAGCAACGCGTCGGAACGCAGAAACAGCTTTGAGCCGAATCCGCCACCGATAAACGGCGAGATCAGGTGCACCTTTTCTTTCGGGATGCGGAGCGTCTTGGCCATGTCGCCGGTACCCCAGGCGATCATCTGGTTCGACGTCCAAAGAGTAAGCTTGTCGCCGTCCCAGCGGGCGGTCGAAGCGTGCGGCTCCATCATCGCGTGCGATTGATCGGGCGTGGTGTAGGTCTCGTCGATTTTGACCGGTGCGGCAGCGAACGCGGATGTAAAATCGCCGACCGCGCTGTCGGGCTCGCCGGCGAAGCCGGGTCCAGGCTTTTGCGCGGAGTCCTTCGCAGCGGCGAGATCGAACGCACCCTTGGCCGGAGTGTATTTGATATCCACGAGTTGAGCTGCCGCGCGCGCCTGCTCGAAGGTCTCGGCAACAACGAGTGCGACGGCCTGGTGGTAATGTTCGATTTGCGGGCCGCCGAGCAGCTTCGCGGTGTTGAAGTCGCCCTTATCGAGCTTGCCGGCATTTTCTGCCGTAACGATCGCAAGTACGCCCGGCGCCGCCTGCGCTGCCGCCAGGTCCATCGCAGCAATTCGGCCTTTGGCGATCGAGGCACCGACGATATAGCCGTAAGCCGCGTTCGGCACAGCATCATGATGCTCATAGGCGTAAGTCGCCGTGCCGGTCGTCTTGAGCGGACCATCGATCCGGTCGGTCGGTTTGCCGACGACCTTGAGCTGATCAATTGGATTGGTTTGGGCGGGTTTGTCGAACAGCATGACGTCAGCCTCTCGCTTCGCTCAGCACGGACGCAAGTGTGCGTTCGGCGAGCGGCAGCTTGAATGCATTTTCACGGGTTGGCCTGGCGCCTCCGAGCAATAGCTCGGTCACCGCTTTGGCGCCGCGCGGCAGCTCAGCCTCTGCGGCGGCAACGCGCCACGGTTTATGTGCCACGCCGCCAAGTGCAACGCGACCGGTGCCGTCGCGTTGCACAATGGCGCCGACCGATACAAGCGCGAAGGCGTATGACGCGCGGTCGCGCACTTTTCGATAAATATGCGTTCCACCGACCGGCGCGGGCAACGTTACCGCGGTGATCAGTTCGCCGCGCTCCAGTACAGTCTCAATGTGCGGGGTATCACCGGGAGACCGATAGAAGCCGGCGATCGGAATGTTACGAGCTTGGCCATCAGGCTCAACGGTCTCCACGGTTGCGTCCAGCGCCATCATCGCCACGGCCATATCGCTCGGATGCGTGGCGATACAGGCGTCGCTTGTCCCGATTACCGCGAGCTGGCGGCTAAACCCTTCGAGAGCGCCGCAACCGCTGCCGGGCTTTCGTTTATTGCAAGGCTGATTGGTGTCGTAAAAATACGGACAGCGCGTGCGCTGAAGCAGATTGCCAGCGGTTGTCGCCTTGTTGCGCAATTGCCCTGACGCACCGGCGAGCAACGCGCGCGACAACAATCCGTAATCACGCCGAATTCGCTCATCGGCGGCCAGATCGGTGTTGCGCACCAGCGCGCCGATACGCAAGCCACCGTCCGGCGTCGCTTCAATCTTGTCGAGCGCCAAGCCGTTAACGTCGATCAGATGCGGCGGCGTTTCAATTTCGAGCTTCATCAGATCGAGCAGATTGGTGCCGCCGGCAATAAATCTCGCGCCCTCAGCGCGCGCGGCAACCGCCGCGGCCTCGACCGGCGAATTCGCACGTTCGTAAGTGAAAGACCTCATGCCTTGCCCCCTGCGACATCGACGATCGCATCGACGATGTTGGAATAGGCGCCGCAGCGGCAGATGTTGCCGCTCATCCGTTCGCGCAGCTCGGTGACGGTCAACTGAGGGCGCGCAGCAATGTCGGCACTGACATGACTAGGGATACCGGCCTTGATTTCATCGAGCACGGCGATCGCTGAGCAGATTTGTCCGGGTGTGCAATAGCCGCACTGATAACCATCATGTTTGATGAAGGCCGTCTGCATCGGGTGCAGATGCTCCGGCGAGCCAATGCCTTCAATGGTCGTGATGCTGTCGCCTTCGTGCATCACCGCCAATGTCAGGCATGAATTAATCCGCCGGCCGTCGACGATCACAGTGCAGGCGCCGCACTGGCCGTGATCGCAACCCTTCTTGGTCCCGGTGAGATGCAGGTGCTCGCGCAAGGCATCGAGCAAAGTTGTTCGCGTATCAAGTTCGAGCGAATGGGCTTGCCCGTTCACCTCAAAAGAGACCTTGTGCATTGAAGGTTCTCCAGTATCGGCAGCCTTTTTCGCCACTCCGGGCGACCGCCATATGCGGGGATTTCAAATAACTATGAACGCAGTCGCCACAATCAACAGGTCAGGGCCAATTCAATTTCAGCGGATAAACGGATATCGGCGTTTTACGTTCCTTGCCGGTCGTCGCGCCGTATCATTTGAGTTGCCGAATTGACACACGATCTCGCTGTATTGCGGGCGCCCGCTACTCGACGTAAAAAAGCCACATCCGGTTTAGCTTTATGGCTTGGACAAGGCGATTGGCGCCGACTGAAGGCGGGCTCCGTCTCGGAAGGAAAACGTCGCAATACCAGTCACAGAGTCGGAAAAACCCGAAAGCAGGAGTGGACTAATGCGTAAATTGAGCCGTGCGGCAAAGTTTTGTATGGCAGCTTTAGCTGCGTTGACGATCTTTGCAGCGGCGCCAACGGCGTCCCAAGCCGCCACCGGCACCGTTCGTCTTCATATCGTGAGCGTGGGAGCGTTCATCGGCGTCGGCAGCGGTACTGGAGTGCTGTACTTCCATCACCGGCGTTACCCGCTGCAGGTGAGCGGAGTAGGCATCGGAACGGTTGGTATCTCCGCCGTCGATCTGGTCGGCACGGTAAATCTGCGTCGGGCCACAGACATCGTCGGAGCTTACAATAATGCCGGTGCGGGCATTACGTTCGTTGGCGGCCAGCAGGCGGCAACGCTGACCAACCAAAACGGTGTTGTGATGCAGTTGCGTGGACAGCAAACCGGCTTCCAGATCCAGCTCAGCCTCGGCGGCATGAATATCAACATGCAGTAACGCTGCTGCCCAAAGATTGGTGCTGGTCCCCGAAGGACCAGCACCACGACGCCTAAGGTGGACCGCATCCCGCCTCTTCCGAAGCGGAACAACTTCCCACAGCATTCCATCATCAAGCTGTTGTTGTCGAAGCCTTGGCTGGTAGCCAGCCGGGCGAATTTCTGCTGCCCGGATCGCTGATCTCCCCACCCGGCAGTAGCACTCAGGACGCCGCCGCGATAACCTTTGCGTGCTGAGGTTCAACAAGGCTACCGGGCGGCATTGACCGACCTGGAGGGGAGAACGCCATCATGGACAACATCGAAGCGCGTACAATCGCCAAAGTATCGTCGCGGCTGGTTCCGTATTTGGTCCTCTGTTACTTCATCGCGTATCTGGATCGAGTGAACGTGGGCTTCGCCGCGCTCACCATGAACAAGGCGCTCGGCCTGACCGCGACCATGTTCGGTTTCGGCGCCGGGATCTTCTTTCTCACCTATTTCATCTTCGAACTGCCCTCGAACCTGTTCCTCGACAGGTTCGGCGCGCGCAAATGGATTGCGCGCATCATGATCAGCTGGGGCATCCTCTCCGGTCTGATGGCGTTTATTCCGAACATTGCGAGTTCGACCGGGTTCGGCAACGAATACACCTTCTATACGGTGCGCGCGCTACTCGGCTTCGCCGAGGCCGGGTTCTTTCCCGGCATCATCTTTTATCTGACGCTGTGGTTTCCTTCGGTTTATCGCGGCCGCATCATCGGCGCCTTCATGGCAGCGATCCCGCTATCGTCGGCGATCGGCTCGCCGGTCTCCGGTTTGCTGCTCGGACTCGACGGCGCCAGCGGCCTTGCCGGCTGGCAGTGGCTGTTCATTCTTGAAGCGGCACCGGCCGTTCTGCTCGCCTTCGTCACTTATTTCTATCTGACGGACAAGCCGGCGGACGCGCAATGGCTCGAGGCAGATGAGCGGTCATGGCTGCAAGGCCGTCTCGACGCCGAACGCCAGCAGCGCGAGGCCGTACACCAGATGTCGGTCGGCCAGGCGGTCTTTAATTCGCGCGTGCTGGGACTGGCGCTGGTCTATTTCGGCATCGTGGCCTGCAACTATAGCGTCGGCTTCTGGCTGCCGCAGATTGTCAAAGGCTTCGGCCTGACCAATGCGACGACCGGCTGGGTAACGGCGATCCCCTACGTGGTCGGCGCTGCTTTCATGGTTTGGTACGGCAAGCGGTCCGACGCGCACGTTGAACGGAAGGCGCACGTCGCCGTCGCCCTCTTGATCGCCGCCGCTGGCATCGCCGCCTCGACACTCACCGACGATCCGACGCTGAAGATGATCGCGTACAGCATCGGCGCCTGCGGCGTGTTCGGCGCATTGCCGGTGTTCTGGACGTTGCCAACCGCCGTGCTATCCGGCACCGCGGCGGCGGCCGGTATTGCCGTCATCAACTCGATCGGCAACTTGTCCGGCTTCTTCGGTCCCTACGCGATGGGTTGGATCAAAGACGCCACCGGAAGCTTCACCGGCGGGCTCCTGCTGATTGCCGGCCTGGCCATCGTGGCTATGGGAATCGTGTTGGCGCTGGGCCATAACCAAGCCCTTGAAAAAGCGCCCGCAACGCTGAAACAAACCTGATCACCGCACGCAGCGGTGGTGTTTACAGAAAGGATGCCCGCCGCCTGTGGCGGCGGGCTAGCACGCATGAACGATCAAACGGCCGCTTCCCCCGCAGCGTCTCAAGACATCTTGTTCGAAATGCACGACGGCATCGGCAAGGTGACGTTTAATCGCCCGCAGGCACGTAACGCTTTCACCTTCGCGATGTACGAACAGCTTGCTGAAATCTGCCAGCAGGCCAACAAGGATCATTCGATCAAGGTGCTGGTGTTTCAGGGCGCCGGCGACAAGGCGTTCGCATCTGGCACCGATATCAACCAGTTTCGCGCCTTCAAGACACCGAAGGATGCGCTCGACTACGAAGCGCGTATCGACCGCGTGCTCGGCCAGCTCGAGCAATGCCGCGTGCCTACCATTGCGGCGATCAGCGGCGCCTGCACCGGCGGCGGCGCCGGTATCGCAGCATGTTGCGACCTGCGCGTTGGCACCAAAACGACACGCATGGGCTTTCCGATCGCGCGCACGCTCGGTAACTGTCTTTCAATGTCGAATTTCAGCCGCCTGACCGCGCTGATCGGCCCGGCACGGGTCAAGGACATCATCTTCACCGCGCGCCTCGTTGGCGCGGAGGAAGCAGCAAGCATCGGCTTGCTCACTGAGATCGTCGAGGATCTTGCCGGCGCTGGAAAAACGCGCCGCGGAGCTTGCCACACTCATCGCCGGTCATGCGCCGCTGACGCTCAACGCCACCAAGCAGGCCTTGTCGCGGTTGACGCGACGGCTGACGCGCGAGGAAGGCGAAGACTTGATTCTGCAATGCTACATGAGCGCGGATTTCCGCGAGGGCATGGACGCGTTTCTCAACAAGCGCACACCGCAGTGGAAGGGCGAATAGACGCCGCGCTTTGTTCGACCGGCACCATCCGATCGCTAGCAAGGTTTTTATCGGAGAGTCGCGGCTGATTCCAACTCCCGCATTAAAAAGCCCGGTTCGGCGATCGCCGAACCGGGTTCTTTATTATCCAGATGCTCGCGCCGTCAGTTACCCTGATATCCCGGTCCGCCAAACGAGACGGACGATGCACCGATGCCGCCAGGCGAAAGCGGAGAGCCCGATGGTTTGGTGTTTGAGTAACTCGGAGCCGGCGTCCCGGAACCTGAATAGGCGTACAACGCCCTGCCCTGACGACTGCCGCTCGGGCTGGGACTTGGGCTTGCGCCAGCGGTCTGGTTGTAACCCTGTCCGCCAAACGAGACGGAGGAAGCGCCGATGCCACCGGGCGAGAGCGGAGCTCCGGTCGGGCCGGTGTTCGAATAGTTCGCTGCGGTGCGCTGCCACCGCCTGACGGTCCAATGTAGCCGCCTCCGGGCCCACCAAAGGAGGCCGAGGATGCACCGATACCGCCAGGCGACAGCGGCGCTCCGCTGAACGGACCGGTGTTTGAATATGACGGAGCAGGCTGCCGGGTTTGCGCAAACGCAGGCGCGGCGGCCAGCGCAGTGCCGAAGGCAACAACAGTCATGGCGACAGTAATTCTGGAACGCATGTTCATTCGCTCCCTTGGTTTTTGACGGCGCGTGTTCGGCATTGCCGGAACCGCACCGAGCACGGCGAGGAGCGCCGTAGCTTCGGGAGAGAAGTATCTGTGACGATATTGGGAAGTATAGAAATGCAACCGTAAATACGGACGGCTTATCAATAAATGTCAGATATAACTTATGTGAAAGCTACACGGCCGCGATGGAAAGATAGACATCGGATAGATTGACGAGAAAATTATATTTGTTGCTCGTAGATATTTACATCCGCCGCATAAACGACTTCGCCTCGCGTACAACGCACGACAAAAACATCCTCGTTGTTTGAAGAAGCGCGCTGCGTACGCGCTTAGCCGCCGAGCGGAACAAACTTGTAGCCGTCACCCCAGCGCCGCACGTGGCTCGTCGAGGGCGACGGAAAATGGCTGGCGCACATGATGGTCTGCTCTTCGCAGAACTGATCGAAGGTTTTTCGCCGCGTCCTGCCGGCCGCCGCGGAATCGTAATCCGCCAGCATGCCGAGTTCGGGATACCTTCCCTGCAGCGGCGAGTGGATCATGTCGCCGGTGATCAGCGCGTCGTTGCCGGCGCGCCCGACCAGCACCGCGAAATGATCGACGGTGTGTCCGGGCGTCGGGACGAGACGCACCTGCTCATTGAATACGAAATCGCTTTTGACGATCTGCTCGCGCTTTGCGGCCACGATCGGCAGCACAGAGTCGGTGATCCACGGCACGCTTGCGGGGTTCTCCTTCTCGCGCGCCGTCCAGTGTGCGAGCTCGCGGTCCGCCATGATGTATCTGGCTTTTGGAAAAGTCGGCACCCAGCGGCCGTTTTCGAGCTTGGTGTTCCAGCCGACGTGATCGGTGTGCAGGTGGGTGCACATCACGTAATCGATGTCGTTCACTGTGAGGCCGGTGGCATCCAGTCCCTTCTCGAAGCGATCACTGTTGAGCATGTCCCATAAAGGGCGCGCCGGCCGGTGCTTGTGATTGCCGACGCAGGCATCGATCAGGATGTTGTGGTGCGGCGTCTTGATCACGAAAGCCTGGATGCACATCATCACGCCGCCGGCGGGATCTATGAATTGCGGCACCAACCATGAGCGGTTTTCCTCGAACAATTCATCGCTAAGCGTCGGGAAGAATTCCTTCGCCGTGAAGAACGGTCTTTCCTGCTCAATGATCCGATGAATGCTGATGTCGTTCAGCGTGATCGGTGCCGACATGGGTCCTCTCCCTTGGGATCGCCTTGGTTCCGGACGAACTACAGCATAGTGCGCACGAAAAAGGGGGCGGATGAAACCGCCCCCTTCAACCGTCCGCCCCCGCTGGAAAAAGTCGAAATCAGTCCAGGATCGTGCGCGTTATTTGCCCCAGCACTTGTAATGGTCCTGCCAGCCTTGGTTGGTTGCCTGAGCGCCCATGCCGCACATCGGATCTTTCTTCGAAGGCTTGGGCGCCGAAATCTTCACCATCGGTGCGTCCCAGCACTTGTAATGGTCCTGCCAGCCTTGGTTGGTTGCCTGAGCGCCCATACCGCACATCGGATCTTTCACCGCCGCCGCGTTGCCCTGCCCGGCGAAAGCCAAACCCGCAGTCGCGGCAATTGCGGCCCCAATCAACAGCTTCTTCATCGTTGATTTCCCTTCCGTTTCCTCCCGTGGCGCTCTCGCTTTTGGACGCGATGGCACGCCAATTGATCACCGGCGCCAGTTTCGGGACGCTGGCCCGCAAGCGGACTGTTTATGTCCGCTTTACGCAATTTATACGTGATTTTTTCGTCTAAGCTAGAAAAAGTTATACAAAAATTACGTCAAGCCGACGCAAATGAGCCGGCCGACCGGCCCCGTTACCAGCGCCTGCCCCAACCGCGGCCCGAAACCAGACGCAAAATCAGCAGCAACACGACAGCGCCGATGAAAGCGGCGATGATCAGCTCCACGATCCCGGTACCGAGGTGAATGCCGAGCCGTGGCAGCAGCCAATCGCCGATAAACGCGCCGATCAGACCGACCACAAGATCGCCGATCAGGCCAAATCCACCGCCGCGCATCACCCTGCCGGCAAGCCAGCCCGCCACGATGCCGACGACCAGGATGACCAAAAGACTTTGGTTGGAAAAATTCACAGCCAATCTCCTTTCAGGATAATCGCAGACCAATCCGACGCCGATATGAAAGTTCCCGGCCCGGATCAAATGACGACCCGCTATTTCTTCACCGCTCCGTCGCGATGGATCGGATCGATCCACAGCACCGTCTCCGGTTTCTCCACCGGCTCGATATCGAGATTGATTGCAATCGCTTCGCCATCACTGCGCACCAGCACACATTCGAGGACCTGATCGGGACTGGCGTTGATTTCCTGATGCGGCACGTAAGGCGGAATGAAGATGAAGTCGCCGGGACTGGCTTCCGCGGTGAATTGCAAATGCTCGCCCCATCGCATCCGGGCTTTGCCGCGCACCACATAGATAATGCTTTCGAGATGTCCGTGATGATGTGCGCCGGTCTTGGCGTCCGGCTTGATGGTCACCGTACCGGCCCACAGCTTCTGGGCGCCGGCGCGGGCGAAATTGATCGCCGCCTTGCGGTCCATGCCGGGTGTTGAAGGCACATTGGGATCAAGTTGGTCGCCGGGGATGACCCGCACGCCGTCATGCTTCCAGCGCTCGTCGCCGTGACTGTGGTTATGATCGTGGTCGTGATGCTGGTTCATGCCTGCACCTTAGCACCAGGACAAAGCCACCGCAGCGCCGGATCGCGGCCCTAGCGGGTATCAAGAGAACGGCTTATTCGCCGTTCTCCTCGCCGTCCTGGGCTTCTTCCGTCAGCCGCTCAACGGAAGCGACTTTCTCGCCTTCGGAGGTCGAGAACACGATCACGCCTTGTGTAGAGCGGCCGGCGATGCGGATACCGTCCACCGGGCAGCGGATCAATTGGCCGCCATCAGTGACCAGCATGATCTGGTCGGGCTCCTCGATCGGGAACGAGGCAACCAGCGGTCCGTTCTTTTCGGTGATCGCCATGGCGACGATACCTTTGCCGCCGCGGCCCGTGGTGCGGTATTCGAACGATGAGGTGCGCTTGCCGAAACCTTTTTCCGAAATCGTCAGCACGAATTGCTCGGCTGCGGAGAGTTCGGCGTAGCGCTGCTGGCCAAGCTCGATCGCGCCACTCGCCTCTTCGGCATCAATGGCGACCTCCTCCGCGTCTCCGTTGCCGCCGCGCCGCACCGCGTTGGCGCGCTTGAGGTAAGCCACGCGCTCGTCGGCGCTGACCTCGACGTGACGCAGGATCGAAAGCGAAATGACCTTGTCGCCGTCCGCGAGATTGATACCGCGCACGCCCATCGAGGTGCGGCCCTGGAACACGCGCACGTCGTTGACGGCGAAGCGGATGCACTGCCCGCCCGCCGAGGTGAGCAGCACGTCGTCGTTCTCGGTGCAGATCTGAACGTCGACGATGGAGTCGCCTTCATCGAGCTTCATGGCGATGATGCCGGACCGGCGCACGTCGGCGAAGTCCGAGAGCTTGTTGCGGCGAACGGTACCTGCCGTCGTCGCGAACATCACATCGACCTTGTCCCAGGTCGTCTCGTCCTCCGGCAGCGGCATGATCGTGGTGATGTTTTCGCCCTGCTCGAGCGGCAGAATATTGATCAGCGCCTTGCCGCGCGCCTGTGGCGCTGCCAGCGGCAACCGCCAGACTTTTTCCTTGTAAACTTGGCCGCGCGACGAGAAATACAGCACCGACGTGTGCGTCGAGGCGACGAACAGCCGGGTGACGAAATCCTCGTCGCGGGTCTGCATGCCGGCGCGGCCCTTGCCACCGCGTTTTTGCGAACGGTAAGTCGAGAGCGGCACACGCTTGACGTAACCGGCATGCGAAACCGTGACGACCATATCCTCGCGCTGGATCAGGTCCTCGTCTTCCATCTCGCCTTCCTGATCGAGGATCACGGTGCGGCGGGGCGTGGCGAATTCGGTTTTGATCGCGGCGAGTTCGTCCTTGATGATCGACTGGATGCGGGCGCGGGAGCGCAGGATATCGAGATAATCGGCGATTTCGGCGGCGAGCTTGTCCAGTTCGGCCTTGATCTCGTCGCGGCCAAGCGCGGTCAGCCGTTGCAAGCGCAGATCGAGGATGGCCTTGGCCTGCTCGGCCGACAGCTTCGTCGTGCCCTGCGGCGACACGCTGTGGCGAGGGTCGTCGATCAGCGTGACCATGGTGGCGACGTCCTTCGCCGGCCAGTCGCGCGTCATCAACTCCTCACGCGCTGCATTGGCGTCCTTGGAGCCGCGAATGACCTTGATGACCTCGTCGATATTGGCGACCGCAATAGCAAGGCCGACCAGCACGTGGGCGCGGTCGCGCGCCTTGTTGAGCAGATGCTTGGTGCGGCGATAGACGACCTCTTCGCGGAACGCGACGAAGGACGTCAGCAGGTCCTTCAGGTTCATCACCAGTGGACGGCCGCCGTCGAGCGCCACCATATTGGCGCCGAATGACGTTTGCAGCGCCGTATAGCGATAGAGCTGGTTGAGCACGACGTCCGGCACCGCATCCCGCCGCAACTCGATCACCACGCGATAACCGTCACGGTCGGACTCATCGCGCAACGCGCCGATGCCCTCGATCTTCTTGTCGCGCACCAGTTCGCCGATCCGCTCGACGAGTTGCGCCTTGTTCAACTGATACGGAATTTCGGAAACCACGATCGCTTCACGCTCGCCGCGCAAGGTTTCGAATTCGACCTTGCCGCGCATGACGATGGAGCCGCGGCCGAGATGATAGGCAGAGCGGATGCCCTGGCGGCCGAGAATGATGCCGCCGGTCGGAAAATCCGGCCCGGGCACGATCCCGATCAAGTCCTCGATCGAAAGCCCCGGATTTTCGATCAACGCCACGCAGGCGTCGATCACCTCGCCGAGATTGTGCGGCGGAATATTGGTCGCCATGCCGACTGCGATACCGCCGGCGCCGTTGACGAGCAGATTGGGGAAGCGGGCCGGCAGCACTACCGGCTCGTGCTCGGAGTTGTCGTAGTTGGCCTGGAAGTCGACGGTATCGAGACCGATGTCCTGCAACAGCGCCATCGCGGCCTTGTCGAGCCGGCACTCGGTGTACCGATAGGCCGCCGCGTTATCGCCATCGACCGAGCCGAAATTGCCCTGCCCGTCGATCAACGGCAGCCGCATGGAGAAATCCTGCACCATGCGAACCAGAGCGTCATAGATCGACTGATCGCCGTGCGGATGATATTTGCCCATCACGTCGCCGACGACGTGCGCGCATTTCACGTATTTCTTGTCGGGCGTGTGCCCGTTCTCATGCATCGAATAGAGGATGCGGCGATGCACCGGCTTGAGCCCGTCGCGCACGTCGGGGAGTGCTCGCGCCACGATCACGCTCATGGCGTAATCGAGGTAGTTCTTCTTCATT
This sequence comes from uncultured Alphaproteobacteria bacterium, assembly GCA_963807565.1. Lineage (GTDB taxonomy): Bacteria > Pseudomonadota > Alphaproteobacteria > Rhizobiales > Xanthobacteraceae > BOG-931. Next base: position 296,740 of record CAWECH010000020.1, read on the forward strand.
TCCTCCGTGATCGAAACTAGCCGAATGTCGGAGGTGCCGCCGTCCGCGGGCGGGGGAATTTCGTCTTCAGCCACTTAACAATCCTGGAGCAATTTTTGGGACGAATCGGCAGTCAATTTCATAGCCGATTGAAGGCATTTTCGCCACCTTTATCGGCATCTTGCAGATAGGATTTTCTGTATTTATTTCAAGGTTTTATTGGGGCAATCGAGCGTGATTTCGGCGTTCTTCGGAATACGGCTGCAAGACCCCGCCCGGCGAAGCTGGCACAATCAAAAACAGGCCCTCGAAAATGGGGCCGATTGGAACTCCAGATGCTCTTCCAGTTTGCGATTTCATCGCTGCTGACCCTGTTCGTCGTGGTCGACCCGGTGGCGTTGGCGCCGACGTTCCTGACCGTGACCGAACGCATGCCGGCCTCGGCCCGCCGCAGCGTGGCGATACGCGCCGGCGTCATCGCAGGCGCCATCCTGATCGGCGCAGCGCTGATCGGCGACTGGCTGTTGCGGACGCTGGAAATCTCGCTGCCGGCGTTCCGCATCGCCGGCGGACTGCTGTTGTTTTCGATCGCGACCGAGATGGTGTTCGGCGTGCGCAGCCGCCACGAAGGTGAAGCCGCCGAGCAGGCGCTGGAAGAGCGGGTGCGCAACGTCGCCGCCTTTCCGCTGGCGATTCCGCTGCTCGCCGGTCCCGGCGCCATCACCGCGACAGTGCTGATCGCGGGCCGCGCCGCAGGCGACCCGATCCACCTCGCGATCCTGATCGCGATGGTGATTGTGGTCGCCGCCGCGTCGATGGTGAGCTTTCTGGCCGCCACGTGGATCGGGTGGCTGATCGGCGTGACCGGCAACATCGTGCTGTCGCGCCTGCTCGGCGTCCTCCTCGCCGCCATGGCCGTGCAATACGTCGTCGATGGCATTCGTGCGGCATTGGGAGGTTAGCCGGAACCTTCCAACCGTAGCGCTGTTAAAGCCCCAATTGTTCTTTCGCCATTGCGCCCAACCCGCCTAAAATGCCCTTGAATTTTAGCGAGTCGGCTTCATCGCTCATCACCCAATCATGGCCGACGCTGCCCTACCCGACGATGCGGCCGCCAGACTTTCGAAAGAGCGGCAGGGGCGCACCACGACGTTGCGGCTGCTTCAGGGGCTGGCCGCCTGCGCGCTGGTGGTGCCGGCGCTGTTTTTCGTCTTTGGCGGATGGCTCAGTTACAAATCCACGCGAGCCTTGAGCGACGAACGCATCGCCGGCTCGCTCGATGTTCTGCAGGAACACGCGCTCAAGGTTTTTCAGTCGATGAACCTCGCCATCGACACGATCGGCGAAGTGCTGGGCGACAAATCGAACGCCCAGATCGCCGCCGAGGAACCGCAATTGCACCGGCGGCTCCGCGAAATTCAAAATGCGCTGCCGGAAGTCCAGTCGATCTGGATTTTCGGCCCGGCAGGCCACCCGCAGGTCATAACACGCGAAGCGCCCGCTCCCCGGGAACAGGATTACAGCGAGGAAGACTACTTCACCGGGCCTCGCGACGCGCAGGGCATCTACATCGGCGGCATGCACCAATCCGCTTCTGGCGGCAAACCCTATTTCACATTCAACCGGGCCCGGCGCGATGCCGGCGGAAATTTCATCGGCGTGATCGAGATGTCGCTCCTGGGCAGCGACTTCACACGTTTCTATTCGCAACTCGTCAATTCGCCCGGCCTGCAATTCCTGCTGATTCGCACCGACGGCGTGGTGCTGGCACGGTTTCCGCAGGACAACAACGAACTGCGCCTGAGCAACACCGGCGGATTTCAACACAACATCGCGGCAAATCCCGACGGCGGTTTTTACACGGCAGCCGGCAGTAACGACCGGATCGAACGCCGTATCGGCTATCGCCGCGTTCCCGGGCTTCCGCTCTACGTGCTGGCCGGAATCGAAACGTCGCAAATCCGTAGCGAATGGTTCGGCGAATTCTCGTCCTATTTGATCTTCGGCATCCCGGCGGCGGCGCTGCTGTTCGGCGCGCTCGTCGTCGTGCTGCAGCGGACCAAACGCCTTTATGACGAGCAGGATCGTCGCGAGGCGGCAGAGTCGCTCATGCGGCAAACGCAAAGACTGGACTCGATCGGCCATCTCACCGGCGGTGTCGCCCATGACTTCAACAATCTGCTGACGATCATCATCGGCAATCTCGATATCGCGCAACGTCAGCTCAGATCGTGGACTGATGACGGGCAAGTGAAGCTTGGCCAGCGGCTCGACAGCGCCATGCAAGGCGCGCAGCGGGCTGCAACGTTGACCAAACGCCTGCTGGCGTTCTCCCGGCAACAGCCGCTCAATCCAGCGCCTCTTGACCCTATCCAGTTGCTAAACGGTCTGTCCGATTTTCTGCGCCGCACGCTCGGCGAAATGGTCTCGCTCGAAATTGCCGGCGACGGTGTCTGGCCGGTGGAAGCCGATGCGGCTGAACTCGAGGCGGCCGTGATCAATCTTGCAGTCAATGCGCGCGATGCGATGCCCGACGGTGGCAAGCTGACCATCGAGGCCAGCAACATCCATCTCGACGAGGAATATTGCCGGCGGAATACCGAGGCCCGTCCGGGCGACTACGTTCAGATCGCTGTCACCGACTCCGGTGTCGGGATGAGCCGCGATGTGGCGACGCGCGCCTTCGAGCCTTTCTTCACCACCAAGCAGACCGGCCACGGCACCGGCCTGGGGCTGAGCCAGGTTTACGGCTTCGTCAAACAATCCGGCGGTCACGTCAAAATCTACAGCGAGCAAAACGAAGGCACGACCGTCAAAATCTTCCTGCCGCGCTTCGCCGGCAAATACGCGCCGCCGCCAAAAAGCGAGACCAAGGCGCAGCGCGGCCAGCCCGGCGAATGCATCCTTGTCGTCGAAGACGATGCCGAGGTGCGCGCCTATGTGGTCGAAGCGCTCGGCGGCCTCGGCTACGACGTGCTGAATGCGCCCGATGCCGAACAGGCGCTTGCTCTGCTCGGCCAGCACAACACCGTGCGCCTGCTACTGACTGACGTCGTCATGCCCGGCACCAACGGCCGTATGCTCGCCGACGAAGCGCAACGGCGTCAGCCGTCACTAAAGGTCGTGTTCATGACCGGCTACTCGCGCAACGCCATCGTGCATCAGGGGCGGCTCGATCCCGGCGTTGATCTCATTCAAAAGCCAATCACCACCGAACAACTCGCGGCAGCAATCCGGCGCACGCTCGACGCCTGAGCGCCGCTAATCGTTCCTTAACCATAAAAGTTCACGATCCATTAGGGCACTGACGCTGCAACAGATCGTGGAACGACACATGGCTATTTCCGGAATTGCTGCGGCGGGCCTTCACGCCGGAGGTGCGCAAAGCACTCAGTCGGCTGCACACAAGCAGGGCGGCCGCCACGCCAATTCGCTGACCGATATCGACTCCGCAGGATCGAGCATGGCTTCGCCGCCGAGTTCGACCGGCAAGATCGGCAGCAGAATAGACATCCGCGCGTAAAGGACGGATCACATGCAGCAGCCAACGCACCCTTTCGTCGTCCGCGCAGCGCGGCCTGCCGACGTCCCTGCCCTGATGCGGCTCAAGCGATTGTTGGCGGAAGGCGAAAACTCGCTGCACGCCGTGCAAGCCACCGAAGCGCACTGGCTGCGCGACGGCTTTGGCCCGAACGCCGGCTTTTACGCTTTCGTTGCCGAAGCCGGCGGCGCTGTCGTTGGTATGGCGACATGCGGCAAGCGCCTGATCACCGGCTGGAATGGGCCAATCATTTTCCTGCAGGACCTGTTCGTCGAGGCAGAGCACCGCAAACACGGCATCGCGCGTGCGTTGATGGGGCGGATTGCCGCCTTCGCCGGCGACATGGGCAGCCCGATCGTCGAACTCACGGTGGCCGCCAACAACGCGGCGGCGCAAAACTTCTATAGCAACGCCGGCTGCATGGCACTGCCGCAGTGCCTCACCTATGTGCTGGCCGGTCCGTCGCTCGCAACGCTTGCCGAGCAGGATAAGACGCCGCTCGCGCTTGCCGGTTAGGTTGCGTTCTCAGCCCACGCGCGGCTGCCAGACCATCAGCAGATAGATCAAAATCATGCCGGTGAGTATGACGGCGGCAAGCGCGCTCCAGATCCGGAATTGCCGCGCATAATCCCTCCCGAGTTTCGTGCCGCCAAGCGAAGCTTGCCGCGCCATGCGGCGAATGCCGAACTCGACGCGCAGCGCCGCAAGCCACGCCACCAGGACGATAGCGTAGATCACGATCGAACTGCCGAACCAGAAACGGTCGATATCCGAGAGCCCAATCGCTGAGCCGAGCGGAAAACCGCTGAGCGGCTGCACCACGAAGGCTGGCGCGACGATAAAGAGTTCGATGCGCACGGCAAATTGCGAGACCAGCGCAATGACCGATGCGTTGCCCGAGCGGCGGGCGAACACCATGAAGCAGGCGACCGTGAGCCAGCCGCCGAACATCACGGCACCGAACAGCACGTGCACGAATTTCAGGGCGAGGATGACGTCGATCATCGCTAATTCAGCGTTCCCCTCCCCCTTGTGGGGAGGGGTCAGGGGTGGGGGTCCCCGAGATTGAATTCTGAATCACCTCAAGCACGCCATCGATGTTTCGCAGCACGTCGTTGTTCCAAAAGCGCAAGATCCGATAGCCCAGATGCGTTCTGTGCGCTGAGTTTTCCTCACCGCCACGGCTAACCTCTCGACCCCCACCCTTGCTCGCTGCGCTCGCGTCCCTCCCCACAAGGGGGAGGGAAAAAGCGGCTAGAACGGAATCTCGTCGTCCATATCGCCGCCACCGCCGCTGCGCGGACCGGCCGCTGCCGCGACTTTGCGGGTCGGGCCCGGGCGAACCGAAATCGCCGGTATCGTCGTTGCCGTAATCGCCGCCGCCGCCGCCGCCGGAGCTACCGCCGCCACTGCCGCGTGAATCGAGCAATGTCATCTCACCGCGGAAACCCTGCAGCACGACTTCGGTTGAGTACTTGTCCTGCCCGGACTGGTCCTGCCACTTGCGCGTCTGCAGCGCGCCCTCGATGAAAACCTTCGAGCCCTTTTTCAGATACTGCTCGGCGATGCGGCACAGGTTCTCGTTGAAGATGACGACGCGGTGCCACTCGGTCTTTTCCTTGCGCTCGCCGGTGGTCTTGTCCTTCCACGACTCCGACGTCGCCAGACGCAAGTTTGCGATCGGCCGCCCGTCCTGGGTGCGGCGAATTTCAGGATCGGCGCCGAGATTGCCGACCAGGATTACTTTGTTGACGCTTCCCGCCATGATTGTCTCCGATTCAAAAAGGCCGTTCCCGTATCTGCACAATGCGGGTCACTCGACGCGAACCTAGTGCCGGCACCCTGCCGCTGCCAGTGCGCGCCCGCAGCCGTCGCCGCTTTCCACACAGGCTTTTTGCCGCCCGGCCTTCCGCAGCGTGCCTCCTGCAGCGTGGCGATAGCCCGCTCGTCAATATGTTCTTATTTTGTTCTTTCCGCAAGTGACGGTACTGGCCCCTTTCCATGTCTGGTGGTCCCTTTTGAAAAGGACGGGTTGGCCCCTTTTGGGAGGTGGGGTTAGTGGCCAGATTTCGGGTAACCGCGGCGTAACCACACTGAAATTTGTTTGTACAGAACTGTACAGATGCTCGACATGGAACCTGTATCGGAACACAATTCCTCATCATGGTATTCGTCTTGCCGAGTGATGAAATCTGCCCGAAGTGCCGCAAGTCGGTACTGCATAGCACTATTAAGTCACACCCGAGCCGCCGTGACATTGCCTTCCACAAATTCGAATGTGCGAACTGCGGCCCTATGCAGACCAAGGTCATTTCACTGAAACCGGGCAGACGGTCGCCCGAGGCCGCCGCCTAGGCCGTCTCAGTTGGCAGCCTCTTCATTTGGAATTTCCAAGGGCAATTGCAGTAGTAGTGGCCGGTTTCCGTGCCCTTTAGCCGGATTTGAAAACGCCAGTGGCTGGTTTCGAAAAATGAGCGATTTTGACCAAACTCACTTGGCATTTTGCTTTCACTTAAAGGCTCGCCTGTGATCGACACGCGAGCGTACCGATGCCTGAGTACCGCCTGTACACATTGCTTAGTACCAACAAGATTGCGGGGCCGGCGACCGATAAGGTGTGTGACACGGATCAGGACGCCATCGAGATAGCCAAGGCGCTGCTCAACGGACGCGATATCGAGATATGGCAGGGCGTGCGCGGTCACCCGGTTAGTATCTAAAGACAAGTAGGCCGCCTCGGGTTGGCGGCCTCTTGGTCCTTTTGAGTCTGTTACGGTAGCGAATGCCGACCGTCACTCATCGCATGTGGGGGTTCCCTGAGATTCCGGAGAACCTAAAGCCGGTTGTGATGGCAGTCCTCGCCATCGCTCTTGTGGTCTATCTGGTACGTAGCTTTTCAAGGTGATGCCTCCTCACCTCTTTTTAAATATCGCACAGGGACCGAGACCGGTTCTTCTTGGATTCCTATCCAACTTGTAATCCGGCCTTTCGAACCGCTTCGTCGGCGGCGCCCACCCACATAGGCAAACACCCGATTGATAATAAACACGGATCGGAAGTTTCGAGGAGAAGCCTATGACAACGCCAAGGAAATTGATGCTTGCTGTTGCGATCTTGGCCACGGGATTGGTTTCGAGCGCCAGCGCTTCGACCCACGGTAAGTCGACATATTACGATACCATCCGTCCTCACGGACACCCGCGTAGCGACGCGATCTATAATGCCAACGTCAACGCTTGCTACAGCTCGTCGGGCGAAAGCCGCACGGCGGTTTACGACACGCCGGCTTTCAAGCAGTGCATGCTCTCCCGAGGCTACCGCTTCGAATATACCAAGGTGGTCCAGGATCAGCCGCGTGCAAAGCAGGTGGCAAGCCGCATCCCTGTGAAGGGCAACTTCATCGATCCGGACACGGGTCTCAGCTGCACCAATACCGGTTGGGCTACGATTTGTGACGGCGGTGTTGCCAGCGGCGATGACGAACCTGCCAGCACTGCGTCAGACAACAATGATTGGGCCGCGCAACAAGAGCAGAGCGCGATGGACGCGGCCAACGCGGGCTATGCTCAGGATGCCGCGACCGCGGCTGCGAACGTCGCAGCGGCCGCAACCTTCGACGCGCAGATGACGGTTGGCAACTAGCTCTGTTCGAGCCAGGCATTGAGGCCGCCTCAGTTGGCGGCCTCTTTCATTCTGGCTTTGCTGCCTCCGAGCGGCGCTGAGTTTTACGGTTCGCGTGTTTACGCGGCGAGACCTATCAAGCCGGTTTCCGATTGTTATTATTCTGACATGGTCCGATGGCTGTCGCGTCAGAACCCAATTGACCTGCTTTTCGTGGTGATCGCCGCTTCGATATTGGCGTTGTCGCTGTCCACGCTTTTGTAGAAATGGCGAGATCAATAAGAAAGCAGCGCGGAGTTATCCGCGCTGCTTGTCGAAAAGCTGCCCGCAGGACCGCGCTGCGGTCCTGGCATCAGTACGAGTTGAACAGGTAGCTCGCGCCAACTTTGACGAGGCTGATGTTCTGCTTCGGTGTTGAACGTTGCCGTTCCCCCCGCAAACCCTCCTCCGGCAATGGTGATCGTCTGATTGTAAGTGCCGAAATTGACGTAGTTGTATTCAGCCTTCAGCGTGAAGTTGTTGGTCACCGCATATTCCAAACCGCCGCCCAGCATCCAGCCGAGCCGGTTGGTGTTGGTTGAACCGCTGGCGACAGCACCGGCGAAGTTGGTGACAGACAGGTTGAACTGCTCGCGCTCCCAAGCGCCACCAGCCTTGGCGTAAAGCAGCGCGTGATCAAATGCATAGCCGAAGCGCGCACCGAAAGTGCTGAGAAACTGATCCTTGTCGGAAATCGTGGAACTGATGGTTCCGCCGAATACTCCGAACCGCCGAGGGCGATGGCGGTTGACTGAGACCATTTGATATTGGCCCAGTCGAAATCGGCATCGACGCCGACCACGAATTGGCCGATCTGGTAGTTGAAACCGATCTGGCCGCCGGCGAGCCGGGCCACTGCCGTTGAACGAGTTGCCAAAGACGGCGAGCGTGCCGTCCGGGTTTGACCACTGGTTCCAGCCGTAGCCACCGTTGATGCCGACGTAGAAGCCGGTCCACGAGAACGGCGGCGGCGCCGGGATGTAGGCTGCCGGCGCGCGCGGCGGCAGCGGGGCCGCTGGCGGCAGGTCGGCTGCCATGGCCGCTGTGCAGCCGATGATCGAGGAAATGGCTAGAACCGAAAATGCGATCTTGCGCATAGCGTCGTACTCCCACCCGAGATTCCAGCACCCTCAATACTCGCGTTGAGCGGGGCTGGAAAAGCAAAATGAAACCTCGCCGCGACCCGGGCGCAACTCCCGGATTTACCAAGACAAATTTTCGCCACATCGTTCGGTTTCTTACGAACGGCTGATTGACGGGGGTTTCTGAAAACGAGTCGGTCGACGGGGCCATCTTTGCGCCGCAAACAAGGTTAACGGAGAGGCTCGCCAATCGCGGAATCTCCGCAGGTGTTGCAATCGCGACACACGTTTTTAGCGGCGGATTAGCTAGAGGTGAGATATACCAGCGGTTGAAATGGGACTTACGTCCGGGGGCGGACACGGGACAATCGGCTTGATGGGAAGTCGTACAGGGGAGTTTGCAATGAAGCGGATTTTGTTGGCGGGCGTGATCGCGCTTGCGGCTGGGGCGCAGGCCCTCGCAGCGGATCTTCCTCCTCCGATGGCGCCGGCGCCGCGCGCACCGGCCGCCTACATCCCGGCTCCGCCGCCCTTTAGCTGGAGTGGCTTCTATGTCGGCATCAACGGCGGCTACGGCTTCGGTAACAGCAGCTGGACCGGACCAGGTCTTCTGACCGGCACGACCGGCAATTTTAACGTCAAAGGCGGTATGGCCGGTGGCACTCTCGGCTGGAATTATCAGCTTGGTCAGCTCGTCCTCGGCATCGAGGGCGACTACGACTGGCAGAATATCCGAGGCACGATGGTCGGCGGTGGCTGCACTAACATCGCGGGATTTGTCGGGAGCTGCGATACAGCCAGTAGCTGGATCGGCACGGTGCGTGGCCGCATTGGCTACGCGTTTGATCGCATTATGGTCTACGGCACCGCCGGTGGCGCTGTGACCGACGTCAAGGCCTCAGCCGGCGCATTGGACTGGTCCAGCAGCACCGAATGGGGCTGGACCGCCGGCGCCGGCATCGAAGGCGCAATCACCGACAACGTGACCGCCAAGGTCGAGTATCTGTACGACGGCTTCCAGAATGCGACGTGCGCAGCCGGATCGTGCAGTCGTCGGCGCCGGTACGCCCACTATCAAACTCAACGAAAGCATGGTCCGCGTCGGCCTGAACTATAAGTTCGGCGGTTTCTGAGCCCGATAGACGGCCTGTGAATATCCTCTCCCCTGCGGAGAGCAGCCAAAACCAAGCCTAACTGCAACGCGCCGGTCGATTCCGGCGCGTTGTTGTTTTTTTGCACTATTCAAGGGCTTACCGACCGATTGTACTAGCACCCCAATACCAAGAAGACCTTTGTTTCAGGGTGCGGGTATGGGGCGTCGGTCGCTTTGTCTGATACCGGTTGTGCTTGCCTTCGCGGCCTCCGCCGCGACGGTGGCGCATGCCGCTGACCTGCCGGTCGCGCCCGCCAAAGCGCCGTCCTATTACGCACCGCCGCCACCCGCGCACTACAATTGGTCGGGCTTCTATTTCGGCGGCCACATCGGCGCCGGCCTGGTGCGCGATGTCGTTACCGATACCACCACGACCGCGCTGCTCGCTGCCGGCACCCGGACCAACGTCAGCCCCTACGCGCTGATCGGCGGCCCGCAGGCCGGCCTCAATCTGCAATTCGGACCAGTGGTGGTCGGCGCTGAGGGTACATGGACCGCGTCCTACATCAGCGGCAACTTCACCACGCCGCTATTGGGCGGAGCCGGACAGGAAGAGTCGCGTTCGGCGCCACACTGGTACGCCACAGTCACCGGCAAGCTCGGCTTCGCCGTCAATGACCTGTTGTTCTACGCCAAGGGCGGCGGCGCCTGGGAGCACGTCGATTACACCCAGCTCACGTTGAATCCCGCCGGCGGCATGCTGGCGCAGCAACTGATCACCGACAACCGCACCGGCTGGACCGCCGGCGCCGGCATCGAATACGCGCTGAACGAAAACCTGTCGGCGAAGTTCGAATACGACTACCTCGGCTTCGGCACCAAGAACTACAATTTCACCGCCATCAACGGCGGCGCCGGGTTGCCGGTGTCGATCCAGTCGCAGACCCACATGATCCTCTTGGGCATGAATTACCGCTTCTACTTTGGGGGCTTCGGCCAGTACTGAGTACCAACGTTGAAGCGGCGTTGCGCAAGGGTCGGCTAGATGCCGGCCCTTGTGATTCGAGCGGATGAGGCCCTTCGGAAACACCGGGGATTACTCCGCCGCCCACACTGGCAAAGCCGCCGTGTTCTCACTACGTTCGTATAGCGTTATCGGACAAAAGCCCGGCTCCCCAACCCGCTCGTTCCCGCTCAAAAACGGGAACCCAGAGTGGTTGCGGCGGCCGTAATTTCTCATTCTGGATCCCCGGCTTGCGGGGATGAGCGGAAGCAGCGAATGAACGACCTGTTCGACCAATCCGCCAAGGCTAAAGCGGCCGCGAAAGAGCGCCGCGACGACATCCGCCGCGCCGCCGACCGGCGCATCATCGCGATCCACGGCGCGCGCGAGCATAATCTCAAGGACATCGACGTCGAGATTCCGCGCGACCAGCTCGTGGTGTTCACCGGACTTTCCGGGTCGGGAAAATCCTCGCTCGCGTTCGACACCATCTATGCTGAAGGCCAGCGCCGTTACGTGGAGTCGCTGTCCGCCTACGCGCGGCAATTCCTGGAGATGATGCAGAAGCCGGACGTCGACCAGATCGACGGGCTGTCGCCGGCCATTTCCATCGAGCAGAAAACCACCTCGCGCAATCCGCGCTCCACCGTCGGCACCGTCACCGAGATCTACGACTACATGCGGCTGCTGTGGGCGCGCGTCGGCGTGCCCTACTCGCCGGCCACCGGTCTGCCGATCGAGAGCCAGACCGTGTCGCAGATGGTCGATCGCATCATGGCGCTGCCGGAAGGCACGCGGCTTTATCTGCTCGCGCCGGTCGTGCGCGGCCGCAAGGGTGAGTACCGCAAGGAGCTCGCCGAGTTCGGCAAGAAGGGCTACCAGCGCGTCAAAGTCGACGGCAAGTTTTTCGAGATCGGCGAAGTGCCGGCGCTCGACAAGAAATTCACCCACGACATCGACGTGGTGGTCGATCGCCTGGTGGTGCGCCCCGACATCGCGACGCGGCTCGCGGACTCGCTGGAGCAGGCGCTCAAGCTCGCCGACGGTTTGGCGATCGCCGAAATGGCCGACGCCGCGCCGGTCGAAGGCGCCAAGGCCAACCGCCAGCGCAACGAAACCGCCGAGCGTCTGGTGTTCTCGGAAAAGTTCGCCTGCCCGGTCTCCGGTTTCACCATTCCCGAAGTCGAGCCGCGGCTGTTCTCGTTCAACAATCCATTCGGCGCCTGCCCGAAATGCGGCGGCCTTGGCGTTGAGCAGCACATCGACGCCAGTCTGGTCATCTCCGACCCGGAGCGCACGCTGCGCAAGGGCGCGATCTCGCCGTGGGCGAAATCGTCGTCGCCTTATTACGTGCAGACGCTGACCGCGCTCGGCAAGCACTACAAGTTCACGCTCGACACCAAGTGGAAGGACCTGCCGAAGAAGACCCAGGACGCGATCCTGTACGGCTCCGGCGAAACCGAGATCCGGTTCTCCTACGACGACGGCGCGCGCGCCTACGAGACCAAGCGGCCGTTCGAAGGCGTCGTCACCAATCTCGAGCGCCGCTACAAGGAAACCGACAGCGAATGGGCCCGCGAGGAGATCGCGCGCTACTTCACCGACGTGCCGTGCGACGCCTGCAAGGGCTATCGGCTGAAACCCGAAGCGCTGTGCGTGAAAATCGCCGGCAAGCATATCGGCGAAATCTCCGAAATGTCGGTCAAAGGCGCAGCGCAGTGGTTCACTGAGCTACCCCAGAGGCTGACTGCCAAACAAAATGAAATCGCGATCCGGGTTCTCAAAGAAATCCGCGAACGCCTCAAATTCCTGGTCGATGTCGGGCTGGAATATCTCACGCTGGCCCGCGCGTCGGGCACGCTGTCCGGCGGCGAGAGCCAGCGCATTCGGCTGGCCTCGCAGATCGGCTCCGGCCTCACCGGCGTGCTCTATGTGCTCGACGAGCCGTCGATCGGCCTGCACCAGCGCGACAACGCGCGCCTGCTCGAAACGCTCAAGCGGCTGCGCGATCTCGGCAACACCGTGATCGTCGTCGAGCACGACGAGGACGCGATCCGCACCGCCGATTATGTGCTCGACATCGGCCCCGGCGCCGGCATCCACGGCGGCAACCTCGTCGCCCAGGGCCAGGTCGCCGACCTGATCGCCGCGCCGCAAAGCTGGACCGGCAAATATCTCTCCGGCGAACTTGAAGTCGAGATCCCCGAGCGGCGCACCAAAAATCCGTCGCGGATGCTGAAAGTCGATCAACGCCCGCGGCAACAATCTGAAAAACGTCACCGCGGAAATTCCGCTCGGCCTGTTCACCGCCATCACCGGCGTGTCCGGCGGCGGCAAGTCGACGCTGTTGATCGACACGCTCTACAAGGCGCTGGCGCGGCGCCTCAATGGCGCCAGCGAAGCCCCTGCCCCGCACGACCGCATCGACGGCGTCGAGCATCTCGACAAGATCATCGACATCGACCAGTCGCCGATCGGCCGCACGCCGCGCTCGAACCCGGCGACCTATACCGGCGCGTTCACGCCGATCCGCGAATGGTTCGCCGGCCTGCCCGAGGCCAAGGCGCGCGGCTACGAGCCGGGCCGCTTCTCGTTCAACGTCAAGGGCGGCCGCTGCGAGGCCTGCCAGGGCGACGGCGTGATCAAGATCGAGATGCACTTCCTGCCCGACGTCTACGTCACCTGCGATGTCTGCAAGGGCAAGCGCTACAACCGCGAAACGCTGGAAGTGCTGTTCAAGGGCAAGTCGATCGCCGACGTGCTCGACATGACGGTCGAGGAAGCGCTGGAGTTCTTCAAGGCGGTGCCGCGGGTGCGCGACATGCTGCAGCTCCTGCACCGCGTCGGCCTCGACTACATCCATGTCGGCCAGCAGGCGACCACGCTGTCCGGCGGCGAGGCGCAGCGCGTCAAACTCGCCAAGGAGCTGTCGAAGCGCGCCACCGGCCGCACGCTCTACATTCTCGATGAGCCGACCACCGGCCTGCACTTCCACGACGTGGCAAAGCTGCTCGAAGTGCTGCACGAGCTGGTCGAGACCGGCAACACCGTGGTCGTCATCGAGCACAATCTCGAAGTCATCAAAACCGCCGACTGGATCATCGACCTCGGCCCCGAAGGCGGCGACGGCGGCGGCGAAATCGTCGCGGCCGGCACGCCGGAAGACATCGTGCGCGAGAAGCGCAGTTACACCGGGCAGTTTTTGAAGCCGGTGCTGGCGCGCAGCTCGCCGGCGCGCGCGAAGAAGAAGCGCGTCGAGGCGGCGGAGTAGTTCGTGGCGGAAGTCGATCGGAACACCGCCGAGCGGCGAGCCGCGCTGCTTGACAGCGGGCTCCTGGATTCGCCGGCCGAGGCCGAGTTCGACCGCGTCACCGCGCTGGTCAGCCGCCTCCTCCACGCCCCGGTCGCGCTGGTGTCGCTGGTCGATAGCGACCGGCAGTTCTTCAAGAGCAGCACCGGCCTTCCTGAACCTTGGGCTTCCGCACGCCAAACCCCGCTCAGCCACTCGTTCTGCCAGCATGTCGTCTCCAGCGCCGCGCCGCTGGTCGTCGGCGATGCGCGCAAACATGCCATCGTCCGCAACAATCCCGCCGTGACCGAACTCGGCGTCACCGCCTATCTCGGCGTGCCGCTGGCGATGCCCGCCGGCCATGTGCTCGGCTCGCTGTGCGCCATCGACACCAAGCCGCGCCGCTGGAGCTCAGCCGACGTCGCCGTGATGAAAGACATGGCGGCGATCGTCATGCGCGAGGTCGCACTGCACCGCGAGATCGCGCAACGCAAGAACGCCGAAGCGCAGCAGCAAGTGCTGATTGCCGAGTTGCACCATCGGGTGAAGAACACGCTGGCCGTGGTGCAAAGCCTGGTCGAGCTGTCGATCCGCCATACCGAAAGCTTCGACACCTTCCGCAAAAGCATTTCCGGCCGCATCGCCTCGCTGGCGAAATCGCACACGCTGTTGGTCGAAGGCCAGTGGCTCTCGATCGGCCTGCGCACCATGATCGAAGGCGAACTGGAAGCCCACGAGCGCGGCAACCGCATCACCACGACCGGCGACGAAGTCCTGCTGCCGTCGCGCATGGCGGTGGCCGTCGGCATGGCGATGCACGAACTGATCACCAACGCGATCAAATACGGCGCGCTGTCGGTGCCCGACGGCCGCGTCAACGTGAGCTGGACCGTGGTGCCGAAAACCGGCGGCGATATGCTGCTGCTCGACTGGTCCGAGCGCGGCGGCCCCGCCGTGCTGCCGCCAACCAGGCTCGGCTTCGGCAGCCTGCTGCTCGACCGCGTGCTCGGCCCCGAACTCAGCGGCAAGATCACCACGGTGTTCGATCCCGCCGGCCTTACCGCGCGGATCGAGGCGCAGTTGCCGGTGCCAGCGGCGAGTGTTTGAATGAGCTTAAGCGGCGGCGGCGAAATCGTTCGCGGCCGGCATGCAGGAAGATATCGCGCGCAAGAAAGCACAGTTACACCGGGCAGTTCTTGAAGCTCGTGCTGGCGCGGAGCCAGACTGCCGGGAAGAAAAAGAAAATACAGCCGCGGAGTAATTGAGTTGTCGGACTCTCAAGCGCTTACTAGCCCTGCGCAGACGTCCCACGGGACAGGGTACGATGCGCCGGCTAGTCTGATGACTTGAGACGGCTAACATTTGCACGCGAGGTTTATGACGCGCTCGTCAACCTGCCATCCGAATGGTCCGTCAGAGTGGGGCTTCTCGGGGAATGGGGAGCCGGCAAAACGAGCATCGCAGAGTGGATTTGTGCTTGGGCTAAGAACGACGGGCACGTACCAGTAGTTTTTAAAGCTGCGGTTGAGGACAAAGATTCGCTTTGGCACTCTCTTGGCCAAGCAATAGGTGCGGCATTTAGCGACGCAAATATTAACGGTGGCACAACCTCTGAAATCAGTCGCGCCGCTCGAGAAAATGTCAGCGGTCTATTTAGAAAAGCCTCCAATTTTTTCCCGACGATCAACGTCCACGGGGTTGGTGTTGGCGGAAAGACGACGCAACCTAAGCGAAGCGGCTCTGGAAGCTCTAAAGCCGCGCCTCGCCAATCAAATTGTCGTACAATTTCAACAACCTGATTTCAGAGGCTTTGTTGAACAATTAGACTATGCAAGTACTTGTCTAAAGCTGCTGCGTGATGAGACAAGCGTCCTTTGGACTGGCGCGATCGGCGCGCGTTGGCGCAAGCTGCTCGGCGGGAAGAGTGTTACTGAAATTGTCCAGCGCAATGCGTTTTTTTGCTCCCGATATTGCACACACACATTTGCCTCGGGTCGTTAAAGGACTCGTCATTACCTAGTATATTTTGGAACGCAGCCACTGCGCGGCCATTGGGTAAGGGCAGACAGTGGCAACTTATTCGCGAGCGCAATGCAATGATTGGACAGGGAGTTGACGAGACGAAGCTCATACTTCCTGGTTGGCTTGACAAAACCGTTGCCGACGCAGCGATTACTAAATCGTCCGATGCTTCTGTCCCGGTCGACGAATAGCAATCATTTGAATTCCTTATATAAGGCCGCAATGAGCAACAAATTCGCATTCACATTCGCTGCTTTGTCGCTGGTACTGAGCACGACGTTAGCGTCCGCCCAACAATTCGGAACCGAGCAGGAAGCCAGAGCCATGCTCGACCGCGCCGTCGCTGCGCTTAAGAGCGACGAAGCCAAGGCGCTGCGCGAGATGAGCGACGGCAACAACACCCAATTCCACGACCATGATCTTTACATGTCCTGCTTCAACATCACCGATGGGAAATTCACTGCATTCCCAAGTCCGGGGATGATCGGGATGGACGTCCGCACCTTCACCATGGGCGACGACGCCATCGGCCAGAAGGCGTTCGACGCCGTGAAGGATGCAGCGGAAGGAACCGTGGTCACGTTCGACTACAATGCGCCGAAGGCGGGCAAGCCCGCCGTGAAGCAATCGCTGGAAGCGCGCGTCGGCAATCAGGCTTGCGGCGTCGCTTATTACAAATAACCAGCGATTGACGGCATGGACGTCGGCATGGACGTCGGCATTGACGTCGGCATTGACGTCGGCAGGGCGTCGGACTGCCCTAACCTTGCCCTGCTGCCTCAAGGATCAAATTCGCGATCGTGTCGGGCTGCGAGATCAGCGACAGATGGCTTGCCTTCACCTCGATCGTTTTGGCGTTCATGCGCTTGGCCATGAAGCGTTCGAGATCCGGATTGATGGTGCGGTCGTCGATAGACACGGCATACCAGCTCGGCTTTGTCCGCCAGGCCGCGTTGGTCGTCCTGCCGGTCAGTAGCGTTCGTTTGAACGGCGCCTGTACGGCGTAAAGGACGCGCGCCTTGTCGGCAGGAAGGTCGCCGGCGAAGTCGCGCAGGAAAGCCTCTTCGCTGAGCTGGCCCCAATCGTCGTTCCAGATAATTCCGGCCGACGCCGGCGGCGTTGGATATTTCGCTGCCAGAGCGGTGTAATCCTCACCCGCGTCTGGCGCCCGCGCCGCGACATAGACCAGCGCCGAAACCTTGGGGTCGATGCCGGCTTCCGTCACGATCATGCCGGAGAACGAGTGACCGACCAGAACGGTCGGGCCCTGCTGCACGGCGAGCACGCGCTGCGCCGCCTCAACCGCTTCCGGCAACGTCGTCAGCGGATTCTGCACCGCAGTGACATTGAGTCCTTTGCGCTGGAGTCTCGGAATGACCTCGGACCAGCACGAGCCGTCGGCAAAGAGGCCGTGGACGAGGACGACATTACGCGCCTTCGGCACAGATTGCGCTGTAGCAACGCGATGGAAAAGCGGGCTGACCACGCCTGCCGCTATCAAACTTGCGAAGGCGCGACGATCCAATGTGTGAAGTTTCATGGGATTGTCCTCCGCCGCGCTTTGTCTGATGGCGCGGCCGTCTCAGCATATCACCTTCGTCACCACAGGGCTTGGCCGTTGGAAGAACGGCTATGCCCGGCCATGACGAGGAAGCTATAGCCGCATAAGCGGCCGCTTGCCTTTTTCCTCGCGCGGCACTTTCACCAGCGCTTCGCCGTCGAGCACCACGTCCTTGCCGACCTTGCACACGCAGGTCAGCCGCGCGCGGGATTTTTCCGGCATCAGTTCGGCCACGGTGACGATCACCGTGACGGTGTCGCCGATCTTCACCGGCGCGCGGAAATTGAGCGTCTGTGAAATGTAGATCGCGCCCGGTCCGGGCAGCCGTGTGCCAAGCACCGCCGAGATCAGGCTCGCGGTGTAAAGGCCGTGCGCGATGCGCCGGCCGAATGCGGTGCGGGCGGCGAAGTGCTCTGACAGATGGATCGGATTGCGATCGCCGGTGAGCTGCGCAAAGCCGACCACGTCGGACGCGGCGATGGTCTTTTTCAGCCGCTCGGTCATGCCGACCTTGAGGTCGTCGAAGAACAACGTGCGCAGCGGCGGGAGTGATGGTTGGAGATGTGGTCATGCGCGGTCAACCTACCACATCATCACCACCGGGCTATGACCCGGTGGTCCATGCTGAGAGACCGGATGGATTGCCGGATCAAGTCCGGCAATGACGTGGAAAGTTTTTCAACTCCGTCATGGCCGGGCATTAGCCGTCGAAGACGGGCGTGAAGCCCTTGTCCCGGCCATCCACGACTTTGAGCCACAGGAAGACGTGGATACCCGGCACATAGGCGAGGCAGCGAGCCGTTCTTCGAACGGCTAAGGCCGGGCATGACGAAGCTCCTCTTCCTCGTGCTAGAACACGGTTCGGCGGCAAGTGCGTGGAGCATCCGGATGAAACGAAAACTCCTGCTCGGCATCGCGATGACGGCTTCTGTGGTGCTGTCTGCCGCGTCTGTTCATGGCAAGCCGTTCGTCATCCATCACTGGCATGGCTACGGTTTCCTGCCCGGCTATCATCAGCCGCCCAATAACACCGTTCCGATCTACGCGTCGCGGGGTTCAAACCGCGGCACGCCGGACTTCACGCCACGCTACTGGACCGGGGCGAGCTGGTATTATTTCGGCCGGCCGTCATTCGTTCACGGACGCTGGAATGGCGGCGGCTTCGGTCCATGCTGGACCTATACGCCGATCGGTTTCATGTGGAATTGCGGGTGACGGCGCTGGATTCTTCGTCGCTGGCCGTCCTCGCAATAGCCCCCCGCTCGTCACCACCGGGCTTGACCCGGTGGTCTATGCCTGAAGTCCGCATGGATTGCCGGATCAAGTCCGGCAATGACGCATCAATTACCAAACGGCAGCTTGAACAATTTGATCGCGTTGCTGCGGCCGATCGCGTTGCGCTCCGCTTCGGTCAGCACCGGCGTGCGGTCGAACCAGCCGGCGCCGTCGGCCATCACTTCCATCGGATAGTCGACGGCGAACAGCGTTCGCGCGACGCCGAGTTCGGCCAGCGCACAGCGCAGCGCGTTGTCGGAAAAATTGCCGCTGGTGGTGATGTGAACGTTGCTGCGCATGTAAGCGCTGACCGGCTGCTTCGCCGGATAGCCCGCCGGAATGGTGGCGATGCGATGATCAATGCGCCACATGTCGAACGGAATGCGTTCGCCGAGGTGGCCGACGACGATTTGCAGCTTCGGACACGCATCAAACAGGCCGGAGCCGATCAGCCGCAGCAGATGGATCGCGGTCTCGGCGGCGAAACCCCAGGCCGAGCTGAACAGCCAAGGATGGCCTTCGTAGTGGTGGGCGCGCTCATAGATCGTGGTGCGCGGATGCAGGTAGAACGGCAGGCCGAGCGTTTCCACCTGCGCCCAGAACGGCCGGTATTCCGGACCGTCGTAAAATACGACGGAGTCCGAGACATTCCGCTGGGTAAAGCCGTTGACCAGTGCGCCGCGAAAGCCGAGCTCGTTCACGCAGCGGGTGAACTCTAACGCGGCCGCGTCCGGATCCTGCATCGGCAGCGCGGCAAGCCCGCCGAAGCGATCGGGACGCTTGGCGATCTGTTCCGCCAGAAAGTCGTTGCTGCGCCGGGCTGACGCGATCGCCTCCTTCGGGTCGAGGATCATCTGCACCGCCGGCGCATTGAGCGACTGCAGCGCGTATTCGATGCCGCACGCGTCCATGTCGTGCAGCCGCAGGTCGTGAAAATCGGTCAGCCGCTTTGCAGTCTCGGCCCAGGTCGCGTTGCCGGCGAGACGGCTCGCCGTATCCGCATCCGGCGCGCCGACGGCGAAGTGCTCTTCGAGTGCAATTTTTCCCTGCATGTTGTGTTCGTGCTCGCATGTCGGCGGTCGAATGAAATTGTCATTGCGAGCGCAGCGAAGCAATCCAGCGCTCAATGCCAGCGGCCCCTGGATTGCTTCCACCTCCGCGCTCCGCGCTTCGGCGGACTCAAACCCACCGAAGCTCGTCTTGCGAGCGTAGGTGGGTCGTCGCTCACGCTCCTCGCAATGACGAAGCCACACCCGTCATTGCCGGACTTGATCCGGCAATCCATCCGGTCTCTCAGCATGGACCACCGGGTCAAGCCCGGTGGTGACGACAAGGAATGGACAGGAAAAATGTGGTTCCTGTCCCCTTGACAATATTCCTATGCAATCCCATTTCCCGCTCAGCTCGCTCATCGTGAGGGACGTCACCGCGGACGACGGACTGATGGAGCGGGCGCGGGTTCTGCGGATGGAGGTTTGTCACTTCTGTTCGTGGGCGGCCTGGGCATCATGCCCGTCCAGCACGTGTCTGGACTGCGAGGTGCTCGCTGCGCTGGCGCCGGAGAGGTGGTGGGCGGAAAGCCCATTGCCGTTTGCATCCGGTAATTCCAGGAAGCGCTGGCCCGGGCCGGGTCGGGACGAAAGTCCAGTCAATCCGCACAGTGGAGCACCGAAAGGTGACCGGTCCCGTAACACGGACCGGGGCTGTACCTGGTAACGGGTGCAGTTCTCTACCCCCTGCACCATTCGGTGCTCCGCTTCCCTCGTTATCGAGGGGAGTAGAAAGCGTGGCCCCTTTTTTCCGGGCCGATCATTGCCATGCGTGACAACGCGCGGATGCAACCGCATCGCGAGAACATGCTAACCTGTGCCAATGAGACTTGAAGACATTGAAGAGGCCATCCTGAAGCTTCCGCCCGAAGACCTCGCCAAATTACGGCTATGGTTTGCGGAATTCGAAACCGGCATGGGCACACCGAAGGTTCCGGAGAAAGCCGCCGTTAAGCTTGGCCGCATCGCCGGGCGAACCATTGCCGAGTGGCGCAAGCTCTCGCGCGAGCCTTAAAGCGGATGGCGACACGGCAACAACGGCTGGACGCCTTCGCCCATGACGGCGATCCGCCTGTGGATCAGCCGCTGGAGCTCTTGTGCGAGGACCATGTCGGCACATATCTGGTGCCCTTCTTATGCCGCTGGACGAACGCGAATTGGCACAATATTGAAACCGGCGAGCGCATCGAAGCCACCGTGATTGGGTGGCGGCCACGGCGCTAGGTCAGGCGCTAGATCACCTGGTGATCTGAACATTCAGGCATCCGCATAAGGCTGCGAGGTTGGAGGATATGGGTAAAGCACGATCGAAAGAGCTGGATTTCGTCGAACGGGCGACGTTAGCAGCAAACGCCAAGAAGGCCCTGCTGGAACGCTTCAAAGCCAAGGCCGCGGATCCCGCGACCGCAGAGGCGGCGAAAGTGCGGGCGGCCGAAGCCGCCGAACGCGCCATCGCCCGCCAGGCACGCGAGGCGGAAAAGGCCGTGCGCAAGGCCCGCGAGGCCGAAGAAGCCGCCGCAGCGGCGGCAGCTGCCGCCGTGGAGGCCGCGCGTCTGGCAAGGGAAGCGGCTGACCGCGAGGCCGCCCGCGAAGCCGCCGCCAAGGCCGACCGCGACCGCCGCTACGCCGCGCGCAAGGAACGCGCGAGCAAAAAGGCAAGGGCGTAGACTTTGGCCTGAGCTACGCTTTGGCCGACGGCAGCTGTGACGTAGAGAGCACGATGTGACCGAACCGAACAGCGAACCCAACATGGATCTGGCGCATCTCGGCCACGTCGAGATTTTGACGCCAAAACCGGATGAGTCGCTGAAGTTCTTCACTACCGTGTTCGGCATGACCGAGTCCGGCCGCAACGGCGACAGCGTCTATCTGCGCGGCTGGGACGATTACGAGCGCGCGACGCTCAAGCTCACCGCGTCGGACACTACCGGCGTCGTGCACACCGCGTTCCGCGTGCGCAGCGCTGCGGCGCTGGAGCGGCGGGTCGCGGCGCTCAAGGACACCCCGCATCATGTCGGCTGGATCGACGGCGACATCGGCCACGGGCCGGCCTATCGATGCCGCGATCCGGACGGCCACCTGATCGAGCTTTATTACGAGACCGAGTGGTACCAGCCGCCGGCGGAGCTCAAGCCCGCGCTGAAGAACCAGGCGCAGAAATATCCGGCGCGCGGCATTATCGGTGCGCCGGCTCGACCATCTCAATTTCTTCGCCGTCGATATTCCGGGCGCGCGGCGCTTCTTCATGGACAAGCTCGGCATGCGCATGACCGAGCAGATCGTGTTCGAAACCGGCGAGCAGGCGATCTGGCTCACCTGCACCAACAAGATCCTACGACCTCGCCATCTCGCTCGACCATTCCGGCGTGCCAGGCCGCTTCCATCACGTCACGTTCGCGGTCGATAGCCGCGAGGACGTGCTGCGCGCCGCCGACATCGCGCTGGAAAACGGCGTGCACATCGAGACCGGCCCGCACAAGCACGCCATCCAGCAGACATTCTTCCTCTATCTCTACGAACCGGGCGGCAATCGCGTCGAGGTCGCCAATGCCGGCGCGCGGCTGATCCTGGCGCCGGACTGGAAAACCGTGGTCTGGAACGAGGCGGAGCGGAAAAAGGGCCAGGCCTGGGAACTCAAGACCATCGAGTCATTCCACACCCACGGCACACCCCCCGCCCCGCGCAAGGAAGCAGCGGAGTGACCGCGTCAGCATTGTCGGGCGCGCCCTCTCTTTCTCACTGGCTCGCCGCGCGGTAATCTTGCTGCGGATACGCCAAAGCGAAACCGGGGGATGTCATGGTTCTAGGATTGTCGGTCGGAGCTTTCACGCTGCTGCACCTCGCGATCACGCTGATCGCCATCGGCAGCGGACTGGTCGCGGTCGGCGGCATGCTGGCCTCGCGCCGCCTGCCCGGCACCACGGCGCTGTTTCTATTCACCACCGTGCTGACGAGCGTGACCGGATTTCTGTTTCCGTATCATGGCTTCACCCCTGCGATCGGCGTCGGCATCATCTCCTGCGTGATCCTGGCCATTGCGCTGTTCGCCTATTACGGCAAAGGACTCACTGGCGCATGGCGCTGGATCTATGTCGTTACCGCCATCGCGTCGCTTTATCTGAATGTCTTCGTTCTGGTGGTGCAGAGCTTCATCAAAGTGGCCGCGCTCAACGCGCTGGCGCCGACCCAGAGCAACGAACCGGCATTCGTTATCACCCAAGCTTCGGTGCTGGCGATCTTTGCTCTGACCGGGCTTGCCGCGGCCATTTGCTTCCGGCCGCCGGGCCCGCTCGAATACAAGTAAGCCTCAACGCCGTCATGCCCGGCCTTGTGCCGGGCATCCACGTCTTGTTTGGGCGGCAACACCAAATAAGTAAGGCGTGGATGGCCGGGACAAGCCCGGCCATGACGAGTAAGACATGAAGAAAATCGGCTTTCTGTCATTCGGACATTGGACACCGTCGCCGCAGTCGCAGGTACGAACGGCATCCGACGCGCTGTTGCAATCGATCGATCTTGCGGTCGCCGCCGAAGAACTCGGCGCAGACGGCGCGTTCTTTCGCGTCCACCACTACGCCCGCCAGCTCGGCTCGCCCTTCCCCCTCCTCGCCGCCGTTGGCGCGCGCACCAAAAAGATCGAGATCGGCACCGCCGTGATCGACATGCGCTACGAAAATCCGCTGTACATGGCGGAGGACGCCGGCGCTGCCGATCTCATCAGCGGCGGGCGTCTGCAACTCGGCATCAGCCGCGGCTCGCCCGAGCAGGTCATCGACGGCTGGCGCTATTTCGGTTACGGGCCTGAAGAGGGCAAGACCGACGCCGACATGGCGCGCCGCCACACCGAAGCGTTTCTGGACGTGCTGCGCGGCGAAGGTTTTGCCAAACCCAACCCGACTCCGATGTTTCCGAATCCGAAGGGTCTTTTGCGCCTCGAGCCGTATTCCGAAGGCCTGCGTGAGCGGATCTGGTGGGGCGCGGGCTCAGGCGCGACCGCCGAATGGGCCGCCAAGATGGGCATGAACCTGCAAAGTTCGACGCTGGTCTATGACGAAAGCGGAGAACGGCTACATGCCCAGCAGGCCACGCAAATTCGCAAATATCGCGAAGCCTGGAAGGCCGCCGGCCATACGCGTGAGCCGCGCGTGTCGGTCAGCCGCAGCATCTTCGCGCTGATAGACGATCGCGACCGCGCCTATTTCGGAGCGGAGCGTGACAGCTACGATACGATCGGCATGCTTGGCGACGACCGCAACGCCGTGTTCGGGCGGACCTACGCCGCCGAACCGGAGGCGCTGGTCGAGCAGTTGAAGGCAGATACAGCCATTGCCGAAGCCGACACGCTGTTACTGACGGTGCCGAACCAACTCGGCGTCGATTACAATGCCCACGTCATCGAGGCGATCCTCAAGCACGTCGCGCCGGCGATGGGATGGCGGTGAGGAAGGAACACAGATGCCCCGTGTCGACGAAGAGGCAATCCGCGAACTGGAAAACCAATTCAACACGGCGTGGGACCAGCACGATCCGGAAGGCATGGCGGCGTCGCTTGCCGACGATGCGCAATTCATCACCGTCAACGGCGCATGGACCACGACACGCAACGGCTTTCGCGATTTGATGGCGCGACTGCACGGCGCGACCGGCCCGTTCCGTACCTCAACACGCCGCACGCCGGAAATGTCAGTGACATTTCTCGCGCCGGATATCGCAATTCTGCATTCGCGGTTCTGGATCGACGGCGAAGTGCTGCACGACGATCTCAGCCAGGCGTCCCGTGAAAGTGTCGGCACCCGCGTGGTGCAAAAGCGCGACGGCCGCTGGCGCATCGTCGCGACCCAGAACACCGACGTCCGTGCCGGACGGAGGCATTGATTATACGGGCTGCGTGCCCTTCACTGCCGGCGGTCGCGGTCGTCCTGCCCGCGCTTTTTCCGCTCTGCGATGTAGTCGGCGAACGGGATTGTCAAAGAAAACGTGTCCAAATAGCCACAGCTCGAATAAATGGCGTTTATAGCGGCATTTTGCACAGTTATTCGCTTGCCCCGCCTGCCCCGGCTTGCGACTTGTGGATGGACGGAATCACGAGCTTCAATCGGGGGCATTTCATGAAGCGGACTTCTCTGGGTTTGGTTTTTTCGGCGTTGCTGGTCGGCGCGCCGGTCAATGCTTTTGCAGCTGATATGGCCTTGAAGGCCGCGCCGAAGCCCGTGATGGTGGATAACTTCACCGGGCCGGAAATCGGCATCGCGCTCACCGAAACGACGCATGCCCGCCAGTGCATCACTTCAAACGATCCTGGTGCTAACGGTCTGTGCGATACGAAGGATCCGGTCGGCGTCGGCTTTAATCTCGGCTACGGCTTCCGGCCGTGGATGAACAACTGGATTGTCACGCCGTTTGTTGAGGCCGATTTCCCGAACGTTACAGTCAACCACAACTTCCCCGGTACGCCATTCTACATGGGCACCAAGAGCCAGTACGACGTTCTCGGTGGATTGAAGGTCGGTCCGACCCTCACGCCGAACCTCTGGATTTACGGCATCGGTGCCGCCGGTTGGCGCGGCGAAAGAATGACCGTCAACTTCGCGATCAACAGCTCGACTAGCACAACAGTGTTTGGCGGCGCCGCGGGTGCCGGCATCGCCTGGGAGCCGTGGAGCGCGCCGGTTTCGCTGTCACTCGAATTTCGCCACGAGTGGTGGAATACGGCGACTTACAACAATCCGGCAGCGTCGCCCGGCTTCAACTACGGCTTCCGTCAGCAGGATAACGTCGTCCTCGCGGGCCTGAACTGGTACTTCGCCAGGCATTAAGCCAAGACCGAAAATCCTGCAGCTTACGCGGGAGATCGTGCGCGGGCCGGCGAAAGCCTGGCCCGCGTTCTGCTTTTGTCGGTTTCCTCGAAAGTAATGACTTTGTTGATTTTGCCGAACAAGCCAACTCGAAATCGCTTCAAGTGAAAACACAAAAATATTGGGGTGGACAATGAATGGTGATGCGCTTCTGCGCGCGACCAATGACCGGAGCAGCGGCAACACTCGCATTGATTTTGCGCATCCAGCTTCTCCACCGAGCAATACAATTCCAAGGATTCCAGCACACTGCTGGTGGCCTCGGCGATCTGAAAAGACTCAAATCCAAGAAATTGTCATACACGTTGCTGTAAGAACTGATGGGGAATTGGCTGCAACGAATTCGGCTGCGCAGATAGCCGCCAAACACTTGATGAATGAAAGTCGTGGCCTCGCTGCGGCTGTTCAATGCGGGGAGGGGAGGGTGAGGGGGCAATGGCAGAAGCGGCGGCGCAGCGGCTTGGGGGCCGTGGTCAGCTGGTGGTTGCTGAACTGTTGAAGTGCGGCTGGTGGCGTACGTCCTTGGAGCAGTGCGTTGAAGAACTCGTGTGTGCGGCCGGTATCTCAAAATTGAAATCTTGATTGATGCGCGTGATGTTGTCAAGAATCAACTGGGGGATGGAGCTATCGCACGATCTCTATATTGTTGCAACAAAATCCCCAAACGCATCCGGTGCAGAATGATCGGGCTCTGCCCGCGGAGGGCAGGGGTTCGGAGCAAGGTGCAGCTCGCCTGGCTCGCCATCCAAGAGAGGAGTAAAGGGGCCAACTGTGAACCAAACATTGCAAAATCGAATTGGCGAAGCAGCTGTTGCCAGCGTTGACCAGGCCCTATGTGGACACTATTGTGAAGGGCAAAGGGGAGGGGGTTGGGGGAGGGGGAGGAGGAAGGAGAAGGGAGGAAAACAGTTCTCGCCGGAGAGCGGAAGGGGAAAGTGGAGCTCGGCCATCTTTTTGCCTCGCTCGTAAAGCGCCTGCAAGGATTTGGGTGAATACAGCCACACGGTGGGGGCAGTCAGCTCACTCCCACCATCTTCAAGGGAGGAGGGAGAGGAAGAAGAGGGAGGAGATGGCAGCGGGGAGGAGGGAGCTTGGGAAGAGGCCTAGGCGGCCCCCAACCGTGCAGCCTGCTGCTGTTGAATGTTGAGGCGGCATTGGAGTTTGTGGCCCAACTGCCAATCCTTGAGCTGACAATCTTGTGAGCAATAGAACACGGACTTGCACTTGGAAGAATAAAGTGGACGCGGATTTCCCGCAGCGCGCACAATCTCACCACTCGGCCGAGCAGCGGAAGACATCCCAACAACCCTGCGGGGAAAGCACAAAGGCACACGGAGGAAACAAGCACACTTACAGCGAGTGCGCGAGTAGCACCCGCACAAGCAGGCACACACACACAAAAAAAGGAGGAAGAGGAGAGGGCACTGAGTCCACAGGGGTCCCCCGCAGCGACTACGCCACTGAGTGGAGAGCCAAGGGAGGCTGGTGGGTGTCCGGGGAGAAAGTTGGAGAGCGCAGGCGCGCGGCAAGAGAGTAGGAGTTGGGGTAGGCGGGGTCCAGCGCGCCTGCCTGTGGAGGCCGGGAATTCGCTTAGCAGGGGGTGGAGTTGGATTGGCACCATCTGCCGTTCCCCCGCTCACCTCTCCTCTCCTCCCCTCGCCCCCTTTCATTTGTCTTCTTCCCGCCTTCTCTTGCTTTCGGCGGCGGCTGCTGTGCGCCCGCGCCGCTCGCTCCTATGAGCGTAGCTCCGGACATACTGCTGTATGTCTTCGCTGGCGCTGTTGTCCTCATCTTGTGATTCACTTATGCCAGCTCAAGGTTTTCCTCCTCCTGCCACCGCCCCGCTCCGCCCTCCCTCTCCCCCTCCCCTCACGTCCTCTGTGTCCTTTGTTTGTTGTTGGTTGCTCAGGTTTGTAGTTGTTGTTGTCCAGCGTGCAGTTCTTCAGCGGTGAAGAAGCGTCCCCCCGCGACCACGCTCTTCAGCCCAACCACCATCACATCGTCTTCGATATCAGCGTGAGTGGCTGCCTCAATGAGCGTGTTGATTTGCTCAATGGCGAAGATCTCATCATCAGTCAGTTGGACGGCGATCTGAACAAGATAGAAGGTGAGGAGGAGTGCCATATCATTGGTGTGGTGATCCATCATGCTGA
>CAWECH010000021.1:0-369773 GCA_963807565.1 uncultured Alphaproteobacteria bacterium
CCACCCTTTTCCGCAACCGCTTTGGCGTTGTTGGTCGGTCCCCACGCCAGCACGCCGCGCGGATTTTTCTTGAACAGTTCCTCGGCGATTTCCGGCTTCATGTTGCGGCTGATGGTGCCGCACACCGAGGTCTGGCCGATGCACCACGCGGTCGAGGCGTCGGCCTTGGCAATTTCCTCAATAGCCTGCACATAATCGACCGGCGAAACTTCGTCGCCGCCATAAGAGCGCGGCAGCAGCATCCGCCACAGCCGCGCTTCGTGCAGCGCATCGACCAGATCGGGCGGCAATTCGCGGCTGGCCTCGATGCGCGGGGCGGCGGCGGCAATGACCGGCGCCAGCGCACGGGCATTGGCGACGCAATCGACTTTGGCCCGGTCGTCCATATTCACTCCCCGCCTTGGCCGTTACATTATATTATTGTCAGGCGGGCCATTGTTACCTGCCATCCGGCCCGCGTCCATCGGGCTAACGCATCGTTCGCCTTTGATGAACGCAGCGCTCGACCGCGACGACTAATGATGTTGCGACCACGGCGAACGAGGGTTTCATGCGGACAATCCGCGGTTTTTTGCTGCTGGCGGCATGTGCCGCCCTGCCCGTGCTGACGGGACCGGCCGTCGCGGACGATGCCCAGCAGGACGAGACCGATTTCGCCAAGCGGGTATTTGCCGACAATCTCGACAAGGCCACCGAATACGCCTGCTTCTCCCGCCATTATGATGCCCAACACCTGGCGCAGCATCCGTTGCAGAAGGTCAGCGTCATGAGGCTTCTGGTCAGCGCGGAACGCGATCCGGAGGACAAGAAGCTCGAATATTCGTTCCGGCTCGGCGTCAATTTCCGCAACCGGCCCGGCGACTTCGACTCCAGCGGCGAATGCGCGCACCTGACCGGCGACGATGCGGGGAAAGAGAAGATCGATTTCGGCTGCGGCGTCGATTGCGACGGCGGCGGCATCAACGTCAATCTCGCCCAGGACAACGCTTCGGTCATCGTCAAGCTCGAGTCCATCCGTATCTGGAAGGGCAAGGATTACGACGAGGATGCGGCGACGTCATTGCACGCCGGCGCCGACGACAAGGTGTTCCGTCTCGACCGCACCAATATGAACGACTGTGCTTCGCTGGCCACCAACCGCAAGGAACTCGCCGCAATGCGGCACAAATGATGTTCCAGACGTCGGCGAACGGGGAGAAACACATGCTGCGCCGCAATTTGCTCCAGTTCGCCTGCGCCATCATGCCGGTCTCGGCGTGGTGACGCGGCCGAGCCGCGAAGCCGAAGCCGCCGCGCCTGACGCCGCCAAGGTCGTCTATCATCTCGCCGATCTCGACAAAGTCGACATCGTGTTCGGCAACATCAACAATCACTACAAGGGCATGGGCGGCCCGGACAAAGTGACCATCGCGCTGGTGGTGCTCGGCCCGGCGCTCAAGGCCTTTCACACCGACAAGGCCTCGAACGACGTGACCCAGCGCACCGACGACATGAAAAAGAACGGCCTGGCGCTCAACGCCTGCATCAACACCATGAAGGCGCAAGAAGTAACGCTGAAGGATCTGTTGCCGGGCTTCGTCGTTGCCGACAAAGGCGGCGTGGTGAAGCTCGCCGAGTTGCAGGCCCAGGGCTACGTCTACATCCGGCCGTGAATCCCGGGCTTATTCTTCGCCGACCATATCGCGGCGGCGGCGCTCCAGCGCCGCGGAATAGCGGCGCAGCACATAGGCTTCGGTGAGGAGGCCGATGACCTGGCGGTCGCGATAGGAATCGACCACCGCCAGCGCTTCCGCCTCGGCGCGGTCGAAGGCCAGCACCGCTTCCTTCACCGCCATGCCCGGCAGCAGCATGTCCTCGGTGAAGTGCAAAATGTCTTTGACCGCCTTGTCCGGCGAGGTTTCGGCGGCGTGGGCATCCGCCACCAGCACCACACCGACATAGCGGTCGTCCTCGTCGACCGCGATCACATAAGCGGTGGAGCCGAGCGGAAATGCTTCGCGGAAATTCTCGATGGTGGTCGAGGCATGCACCGTCTGCACGTCCTGGCGCATCATGCTGCCGACGGTGAGGTCGCGCATCCAGCCGACGTCGGCGGCGCTGCGGATGGTTTCGCCGCGCAGATGGAAGCGCCAGGTCGCGAACGAATAGCCGAAAACTTCGCGCGTCACCTGCGCCGAGATGATCACCGCGATCAGCACCGCCGTGGTCAGCCACAGGTCGCCGGTGGTTTCCAGCGCGATGAAGATCATGGTCAGCGGCCCGCCGATCACCGAGGCCGCCAGCGCGCTCATGCCGATCACCGCATAGGCGTTGGGATCGAAATAGGCGGTCGGCCAGAACATCGTCAGCGCCACGGCGAGCAGATGGCCGCCGAGCGCGCCGATCAGCAGCGAAGAGAAGAACATGCCGCCGCGGAAGCCGGAGCCGAGCGAAACGATCGAAGCGACGATCTTGAGCACGAACAGCAGCGGCACGGCGCGGAACGACAGATCGAGCATGCCGGCGACGCGCAATGCGCCGTGACCGGACGACATGACCTGCGGCGAAACGATCGCCAGCAGCCCGACCACGACACCGCCGAGTCCGGTGCGCAGCGTCGGCCGCAGGCGCAGCTTCGCGAACATCGCCTCGCAGATCGCGACGCCGCGCATCAGCACGATGCCGAGCATCGCCGCCAGCAGGCCGAGCGTGGCGGCGAGCACGAGATCGTGCAGCACGATCGTCGGTCTTCTCGGGCGCGACGATGCCGAGCTCGGCCGGCGACAGCGAATGCGCCACCAGATAGCCGATCAGCGACGCGATGCCGACCGGCGCCAGGCTGGTCGGCGAATAGCTGCCGATGATCAGTTCGAAACCGTAGAACGCGCCGGCCAGCGGCGCACCGAACGCGCCGGCGATGCCGGCGGCGGCGCCGCAGCCGACCAGGATGCGCAGATCGCCGCGGCGCAGCCGGAACGCGTTGCCGATGCGCGAGGCGATGCCGCTCGCGATTTGCGTGTAGCCGGCCTCGAGGCCGACCGAAGCGCCGACGCCGCTCGACCATACCGTCTGCAACGCGACGATCAGGCTGCCGAGAAGCGACATGCGGCCGCCATGCAGCGCATTGGCTTCGATCGGATCGATTTCCCGCTCCGGCCGCCAGCGCCTGATGATTTCGGTGGTGACGCCGAACAGCGATGCCGCCGACCACCGGCACCAGAAACGCCAGCCACGGATTGAGCGTCAGCCGCGCCGACAGCCGTTCGCCCGGCGCCAGATGGAAAAACATTTCATGCAGCAGATCGACGGTATCGCCCATGACGGCGACGACCAGACCGGCAATCGCGCCGACCACCGCCGCCAGCCCGATAAGACTCGATTCACGCGCGCGCACCAGCGCGCGCAGACGCCGCGGAATTTCGAGTCGGGCTGCAGCTTCAGCAATCAAGGCGCATCACCGGCGGAACCGTGCTAATTCAAGTCTGGTTGATCTGTCGAACCCGCCAGGAGCAACCATAATGCCGTACCCCGTTCGCGGAATTCTTGCGGCTGGCGCCGCAGTCCTCGTTTCCCTCACCACCATTCCGATCTTCGCCCAGACGGGCACCGGTCTGCTCGAGGGCACGGCCGCCTTTGGCGACTGGCATACCGACCGTCCGGGAACGCGGCGGCTGATCAGGCCCCAGGACTTGCCGGCACCTGACTTGAACCAGTCGGCACGGAATTCCGTCAGGACAGTGCGCCGAACCGACGATCAGAAGCCAATCGTCCCAAATGGCTTTGAAGTCAACCTGTTTGCTTCCGGATTGTTAAGCCCGCGCATCCTCCGCCTGGCGCCGAACGGCGACATGTTCGTCGCCGAAAGCTCGGCCGGCCAAATCCGCGTGCTGCGCGCCGAACGGCAACGGCGCGCCGGACGGCAAAGGTCTTCGCATCCGGCCTGCGTTACCCGTTCGGAATCGCGTTCTATCCGCCCGGACCCAACCCGCAATGGGTCTATATCGGCAATACCGATTCCGTCGTCCGCTTCCCCTATCAGAATGGCGACCAGACCGCGCGCGGCCCCGCCGAGACCATCGTCCCGCATCTGCCGGTCGGCGGCCACCGCACGCGCGACGTGGCGTTCTCGCCGGACGGCAAGACCATGTATGTCTCGGTCGGCTCCGGCTCCAATGTCGCTGAAGGCATGGAGAAGATGAGTCCGGCCGATGCACAAAAGTGGCAGGCCAGCCATCCGCTCGGCGCGTCATGGGGCAACGAGGACGGCCGCGCCGACGTGCTCGCCTTCGATCCCGACGGCAAGAACCAGCGCGTCTTTGCCACCGGCATCCGCAACTGTGTCGGCCTGGCGGTCGCGCCCTCGACCGGCACGGTGTGGTGCTCGACCAACGAGCGCGACGGGCTCGGCGACAACGTGCCGCCCGATTACATCACCCGCGTGCGCGAAGGCGCGTATTACGGCTGGCCCTGGTATTACATCGGCGCGCACGAAGATCCGCGCCACGCCGGCGAACGGCCGGATCTCAAAGGCAAGATCACCGTGCCCGACGTTTTGTTGCAGGCGCATTCGGCATCGCTCGGATTGGCGTTCTACAATGCAACCCAATTCCCTGCCGAATATCGCGGCAGCATTTTTGCCGCCGAGCACGGCTCGTGGAATCGCTCGAAGCGAACCGGATACAAAATCATCCGCGTGATCATGAAAGACGGCGCGCCGACCGGCGAATACGAAGACTTCGCCACCGGCTTTGTCATCAATGACTCGGAGGTATGGGGCCGGCCGGTCGGCGTCACCGCCGACAAGGACGGCGCATTGCTCATTTCCGAGGATGCCAGCGGCACAATCTGGCGGATTACCTACTCCGGTAAGGCCGCGAGCCGTTAACGTGTCGCCGCAAAAGACTTCCGGCTGCTGCCGGAACACCTGACTGCTCAAGGCGTTATCCGGCATAGGCCCGGGCTTTGCGGCATTTAAATTATGGCATTTTCCGAACGGCACGCTAGCGCCGGACGCAGATATAGCTTCCGGCGTCGCGCCGGTTGCTTCGCGCCGCTTTTCACCGCGCGTCGTCGATCCGCTACGCCATCCGCTGCCATAATCGAGACCGATATCCCGGCGCGGCTCGATGCGCTGCCGTTCGGACGCTTTCATCTTCTCGTGATCGTCGCGCTCGGCATCACCTGGATTCTCGACGGTCTTGAAGTCACGCTGGCCGGCGCGCTGGCGGGCGAGCTTAAACAAAGTACGGCGCTGGGTTTGAGCAACGCGCAGATCGGCCTTGCCGGAAGCTGTTATCTCGCCGGCGCGGTCTTCGGCGCGTTCTTTTTCGGCTGGTTGACCGACCGCTTGGGCCGCAAAAAGCTGTTTACGGTCACATTGGCGGTTTATCTGGCCGCAACCGCGGCTACCGGGCTGTCGTGGAATGTCTGGAGCTTCGTGCTGTTCCGGTTCCTCACCGGCGCCGGCATCGGCGGCGAATACACCGCCATCAATTCGACAATCCAGGAACTCATACCGGCGCGACTGCGTGGCTGGACGGATCTGCTGATCAACGGCAGCTTCTGGATCGGCGCAGCCATGGGTGCGGGCGGCTCGCTGGTCCTGCTCGATCCCGCAATCATAAACCCCGCGCTCGGCTGGCGGCTTGCGTTCCTGATCGGCGCGACAATCGGACTCATTATTCTCTTGATGCGCATCTGGATTCCGGAAAGCCCCCGTTGGCTGGTCACACACGGCTTTCCGCAGCAAGCGGAAAAAATCGTCAGCGGCATCGAGGCAACATTCTCGAATACGCATGGCGGTTCTTCGCGAAAGATAAAATTGCGGATGCGCGATCATACGCCACTGCGCGACGTCGCCCACGCCCTGTTCGACACCTATCGCCAGCGCACGCTGGTCGGGCTGACGCTGATGACAGCGCAGGCGTTTTTCTATAACGCCATCTTCTTTACCTACGCCCTGATCCTCACCGATTTTTACGGCACCCCGTCCGACCGAATCGGCTGGTACATCTTGCCGTTTGCGCTGGGCAATGTCCTTGGGCCGATCCTGCTCGGACGGCTGTTCGACACCGTCGGGCGCAAGATCATGATCGCTTCCACCTACGCGCTGTCCGGCGTGCTGTTGACGGTGACAGCCTGGCTGTTCAGTGCAAATCTCCTCACCGCTTCGTCGCTGACGCTGGCCTGGATGGTGGTGTTCTTTTTTGCCTCTGCCGCAGCAAGCTCGGCCTATCTTACCGTGAGCGAAATTTTTCCGCTTGAGATTCGCGCCCTCGCCATCGCCTTCTTCTATGCCATCGGCACCGGTGTCGGCGGTATCGCCGGGCCGCTGTTGTTTGGCGCACTCATCGATACCGGATCGCGCGTCGGCGTCGCTGCGGGTTACGTACTCGGCGCGGTCCTGATGGGCTTCGCCGCGCTCACGGAGGCGCTTTGGGGCGTCGCCGCCGAGCGCAAGCCGCTCGAAGACTTAAGCCGCCCGCTTGCATTCATTGATTGAAATACGGATATCCAGCGTGAATATTGCCACTGAGATTTTGGACCTCGACATGGAGCTTTCGGAAATTTCGCTCGTTCCCGATTTGCGGAAGTGCGCGATCCTGCTTGATATCGACGGCACCATCCTCGATCTCGCGCCGTCGCCGCAGCAAGTGTGGGTGCCGCCTGACCTGCGCCGCACCTTGGCGCGGCTTGATGGCCTGACCGGCGGCGCAATGGCGCTGGTCTCCGGGCGGCCGCTCAACGACATCGATCTGATCTTTTCGCCGCTGCAACTCGCCGCGATCGGCGGTCACGGCGCGGAAATGCGCATCGCGGTCGGCGCCGCACCGATCGCCCGGGTCGCGCCACTCAACGCCGCTCTACGGCGCAAACTCGCGAGTTTGACCGAACTTGGTCCCGGCATCCTTGCCGAAGACAAGGGCTATTCGCTCGCTCTTCACTATCGCCTCGCTCCAGAAAAGGGCGAGGAATTACGCGCCGCCGTCGAGACAATCTGCGATGGCGCCACGCAGGACGCGGTCGAAATCCTGCCTGGCAAGTTTGTCATTGAGATCAAGGCGGCAGGCGTGAACAAGGCAAATGCGGTCGCCGACCTGATGGCGTATGCGCCATTTGCTGGCCGCAAACCGATTTTCATTGGCGACGATGTCACCGATGTGCCGGTGTTTGGCACAATTTCCAGGTTCGGCGGATTGGGATTTTCGGTCGGCCGCATCGCCGCTGAAGTCAACGGGCATTTCGAGAAGCCGGAATCCGTGCGCGCATGGCTGGCGCATGTCGCGGATGAAGGCGCAGGCGCAGCACAATGATTGATCACGGACTTGATCTGGCCGTTCTCGGCAACGGCCGCATGGCAGCATTGGTCGATCCGTGCTCACGGCTGGTCTGGTGGTGTTATCCGCGCTTCGACGGCGATCCGATCTTTTGCCGGCTGGTGTCCGGCAAGGAAGAAAAGGGATTTTCCGACGTCGTGCTCGACGACATGGCGGACTACAAATCCGAGTATGTGCGCAATACCGCGATCGTCACGACCGAGCTGACCGACACGCACGGCGGCAAGGTGCGGATCACCGATTTCATTCCGCGCTTCCGCCAATATGGCCGTGTATTCAAGCCGCCGCAGCTTTACCGCATCATCGAGCCCATCGCCGGACTGCCGCGCATCACGATCCGGATGCGGCCGACCTGCGAGTACGGCAAGCCGATGAAGAACCGCTCGCTCGGCAGCAATCACATCCGTTTCGCCAGCGATGCCACTGCGATCCGTCTGACCACAGACGCACCGCTGTCGCTGATCGAGAGTGAATCGCCGTTCGTTCTGACGCGGCCACTGCATCTGGTTTTCGGACCGGACGAGCCTTTTCCCGGCGATCTGCAGACGACCTGCCGCGAATTTGTCGATCGCACCCACGACTACTGGATGGAATGGGTGCGCCGCCTGTCGATCTCCTACGACTGGCAGGAGGCGATCATTCGCGCCGCCATCACACTCAAGCTGTCGAATTTCGATGAGACGGGCGGCGTTATCGCTGCGCACACCACATCGATTCCTGAAGCGCCTGGCAGTGGCCGCACCTGGGATTACCGCTATTGCTGGCTGCGTGACGCTTACTTCGTCGTGCAGGCCCTCAACCGTATCGGCGCGACGCGCACCATGGAGGAGTTCATCTCCTTCACGTTGTCGATCGCATCGAAGTCGGATCACGAACTGCGCCCGGTCTATAGCGTGGTGCCAACCAACAGTATCGAGGAATGGACCGCACCCGACCTTGAAGGCTACCGCGGCGACGGCCCAGTGCGCATCGGCAATGCCGCGGTCGATCAGATCCAGCACGACGCCTATGGCAGCGTCATCCTCGCCGCGATGCCGATGTTCTTCGACCGCCGCCTGCCGCGGCCTGGTGACGAAGGCCTGTTTCGCCTGCTTGAGACGCTGGGTGACCGCGCGGCTCGCAAAGCCTTGGAGCCCGACGCCGGCATCTGGGAATATCGCGGCCGCGCGCGCATCCATACGCACTCGACGGCGATGTGCTGGGCCGGCTGCCAGCGCCTTGCAGCAATCGCCAACCGTATCGGCCTCGCCGACCGCGCGAAATACTGGAATTCGGTTGCCGACCCGATTCATGCCGCCTTGCTCGACGGCGCCTGGAATGAAAAACGCGGCGCGTTTACTGCCGCCTTCGGCTCCGACGATCTCGACGCCAGTGTACTGCTGCTGGCCGATCTCGGCGTCGTTGAAGTCGACGACCCGCGTTTTGCTTCGACGGTCGCCGCCATGGAGCGCGAGCTGATGCGTGAGAAGCATATGCTGCGCTACGCAGCCGAGGATGACTTCGGCATGCCGGTAACGGCGTTTTTGATCTGCCGGTTCTGGCTGATCGACGCATTGTGGTCGCTCAACCGCCGCGATGCCGCGCGCGATCTGTTCACCGACGCTCTTAATCACCGCAACCGCTATGGCCTGTTGTCGGAGGACGTCGATCCGAAAACCGGCGCGCTATGGGGCAATTTCCCGCAGACCTATTCGATGGCAGGACTGATCCTCTCGGCCATGCGGCTGTCGCGAAGCTGGGAAGACCGATACTGGCGGGGTTAATCGGCGCGCAACGCTTTGCGCCAGCCGTCGCGCTTTACGACATTCGCGGGCGCGGGTAGCTTCTCGTTTTTCCTGAGCACGACGATGCGCATTGCCTTTGTGATTGCGTCAACATCCTTGCTTGTTGCGCTGCCGGTCCCACCGGCCGCGGCGCAGACGCAGCAGCAGGTTAACCAGTGCATGAATACGGACGCCTCGTTTTCGGCGGACCTGCAAATCGCCGCCTGCACCGCCGTCATTCAGTCGGGTCGCTCGGGCAAGGACTTCGCGCAAGCCTACAACAATCGCGCCATCGCTTATCGGCGCAGCGGCAACTACGACCGCGCAATCGCCGATTACAACGAGGCCATCAAGCTCGAACCAAAAAATACCGCCGCCTACTACAACCGCGGCATCGCGTATCAGGGCAAGAACGACTACGCACATGCCATCGTCGATTACACGCAGGCGATCGTGCTCGATCCAAAGAACATCAATGCCTACAACAACCGCGGCAGCGCCTATCGGCATCAGGGCGATTACGGCCGCGCTATCGCCGATTATGAAGCGGCGATAGCGCTCGATCCAAAGAATGCAGTCGCGTTTTACAATCGCGGCATCGCCTATCAGGCGAAAGGCGATCTCGATCGCGCCATCTCCGACTACAATCAAGCCGTCGCGCTCGATCCGAAATATACCAGCGCTTACAATAATCTCGGCAATGCCTATCAGGCGAAGGGCGACATCGAACGCGCTATCGCGAGCTATGATGCGGCAGTCCGGCTCGATCCGGCGCACGCCACCACCTACAACAATCGCGGCGACGCGTATCAGAACAAGGGCGATCTCGACAGCGCCATCGCCGACTATAACGAGGCAATCCATCTCGATCCCGGATACCTTCATGCCTATCAGGGCCGAGCCGGCGCATATTTCGCCAAGGGTGATTTCGCGCCCGCCGCCGCGGACGACAGCGAAGTGATACGGCTCGACGCTAAAAACGCCGATGCGTTTTCCTCCCGAGGCCGCGCCAACCTCTATGCGGGAACGTCGCCGAGTGCCCTCGCTGACTTCAGAAAGGCGAGCGAGCTCGATCCAAAAGATGCCTATGCGGCGCTGTGGCTCGAGATCGCGAACAGGCGCAGCAATCTTCCGAGCCAATTGGCGAAGGCAGTGTCGCTCATCGACATGACCAAGTGGCCTGCCCCGGTGATCCGGCTCTTTCTCGGTCAATCAACGTTCGAGGCCGCGCTCGCAGCGGCGAACGATCCGGACCCGGATACCAAGAAGGGCCAGGTCTGCGAGGCAAATTTCTACGGCGGCGAATTTGAGTTGCAGCAGAGCAAAAAGGACGAGGCCGCGCGGCTTTTCAGCCTCGCTGCTTCCAGCTGTCCAATGACGTTCACGGAACGTGACGCTGCGAACGCCGAGCTGAAAGCCGGCAGCCTCAAACCCTGATCCGCAGCCACGCGTCAAAGGCGTGGGTATCCCGCACGACATGGCGATTTCACGCAGCAATGCGTATGCTTGGGCCATGGCGCAGGAGAAAGACGCCGGCACCCAAAGGCCGCGCGGTCCGCGAGAGCGAGATTTTCCGCGAGCCGCCAGGCAGCGGCAATTATTCGAGCAGCATCGGCGCGGCGCAGGGCATCGAACTGTTCAGTGGACGCAGCCGGATGCGGCGGGCGCGCCCCGCCAAGACCGTTCATGAAGCAGCGCGCGACATACCGGTTTTTGCCGAAACCGATGTGCTGGTTGTTGGCGGCGGCCCGGCCGGCACAACGGCCGCCATCGCCGCAGCGCGGCTTGGCGCCGAGGTGATGCTGGTCGAACGCTACAATCATCTCGGCGGACTTTCGACCGGCGGCCTGGTGATCTGGATCGACCGCATGACCGACTGGTCCGGCCGCCACATCATCCGCGGACTGGCCGAAGAATTCATGGATCGTCTGCCGAAGGACGCAATCCAGGGCCCGCCCCGCTCCGACTGGGGCAACCGCGATGCTGCGACCGCCGCATATTGGGCGCAGCGCACCGCCGCCTATCACGGCATCGTCACCTGGTCGCCGACCGTCGATCCCGAAGCACTCAAGACGCTGTCGATGCAGATGACCACCGAAGCCAAAGTCCGTCTGCTGTTTCACGCCTGGTGCGCCGAGCCGATCGTCGAAGGCAATGCTATCAAAGGCGCGATCTTTGAAAGCAAAGAGGGCCGCCACGCGGTGCTGGCGAAAATCGTCGTCGACACCACGGGCGACGCCGACCTGATCGCGCGGTCCGGCGCGGCCTGCGAGTCCGATATCGACGAAGGCGATATCCACCACTGCATGAACACCGCCTTCCTGATCGGCGGTGTCGACATGGAGCGCTGGCTGTCGTTCCGCGCCAACGAGCCGGATGCGTTCGCGGCGTTCATGGCGCAGGGCCGCGAGCGGCTGAAATTCTTCGAGAAGCCGTTCGTGTCGTGGCGCAACGATATTGCGCTGTTCATGGGGCCACGGCTTGCCGGTTACAGCGCGGTCGATGTCGAGGACCTCACCACGGTCGAATTGCGCTCGCGCGAACTCGCTGTCGGGCATCTCGACGTTTATCGAAACGCGGCGCCGGGTTTCGCCAATGCCTTTCTCATGCTCGGCGCGCCGCAGATCGGCGTGCGCCACAGCCGCCGTCTCACCGGCCTGCGCAAAGTGACGCGCCAGCAATGGGACAGCGGCCACGTCTGGGACGACGAGATCGGCGTCTCGACCTCGCTGTCGCCGAAGACGCCGAACATCTCGGTGCCTTACGGCGCACTGGTGCCGGAAACACGCGACAATATTCTCGGCGCCGGACGTCACGTGTCCTGCGATCCGAACTCGCACACGTTCCTGCGCGAAATTCCGCAATGCTGGCTGACCGGCCAGGCCGCCGGCGTTGCAGCTGCACTTGCGGCGGGGACGAATACGCAGCCGCGCGATCTCGACGTGCGCACGGTCCAGCGAGAATTGCTGCGCCAGGGTGTTTATCTGTCGCCGGCTGTGGCTGCCGCCTTGCAGCCGGCCTCTGCCGCGGAATAAAGGCTCGAAACGAAAAGGGCGCACCTCACGGGTGCGCCCCTCGCGTTCTGTTGCTGCCGGATCGTCAGCCGGTCGGCGGCGCGATCTCGTCGAGACTCTTTTGCCGCGCTTCCGGCCCGAGCTGCGTCACCGCGACCGCGGCGATGAACAGCAGTGTCGCCAGGCAGGCAAACACCGTCGTCAGGCCCCAGCCGTTCTGCACCCACAGGATGGTCGGCATGATGAAGGCCGTCGCGAGACGGCCGACGCCGGCGGCCCAGCCAAAGCCCGACGCACGTGCATTGGTCGGGAATACTTCGGACGTGAAGATCTGCATCGAATTGCCGGCGACCTGAACGAAGAAGAACATAATGAAGCCGATAACGATCAATTCGATCGGCGTTTCAGCGTTAGCGAAAATGATCGCCATCACGCCGGCAGCAAGGAAAGTGCAGATCGAGGTGATCTTGCGGCCGAACTTGTCGAGCGAATACATCATGAAGAGGCTGGCGCACGGCACGGCGAAATTCATCGCCAGCGTGTATTGGAGCGATTTCGTGATGCTAAAGCCCTTGGCATTCATGATGTTCGGCAGCCAGGCGGTAAAGCCGATGGCGATACCGAAGAACGCGGTGAAGCAGATCATCCCTGCGATAACGCGGCCGGGATACTTCGAGAATACGATGCGGAAAGGATCGCTCTTGGTATCGCTCGCCGCGTCGGTCGAAAGCGCTTGCGTCGGCTGCGGGCAGCCGAGCCGGCCGAGCACATCGAGCGCTTCCTTGCCGCGGCCGTGCGTCGCCAGATAACGCGGCGATTCCGGCAGTGTGAAGCGGAATATCCAAACGACGAGCGCGAGTGCGCCAATCAAGAGCCACACGCCACGCCATACGTATGCGGCAGAGGCAGCGTCACCGGCAGCGAAGTAGGTGCTGAACCCGATCACCAGTGCCGTTCCGATCGGCCAAACGCAGGCGCCGCCGATGAAATGCACGATGGCGAGGATGCGCCCACGGATCGCCTTCGGCGCATATTCGCCGGCGTAGGTGAAGGCGAGCGGCTGCTCGGCACCGAGGCCGAGCCCGGCGATGAACCGGCAGATGACAAGCAGCGTTAACGACGGAGCCAGGGCACCAAGGATGGTGAAGATGCCGAACAGCAAAAGATTGAACTGATAAATGAAGCGGCGGCCGAACCTGTCGGACAGTTCGCCCTGACCGGCCGTTCCGAGCGCGATGCCGAAAATGGTGGCGCTCCCGATAAGCGCCGCATCTGCCGCGCCGCCGATGCCCGATTTGATAATGAACGGCACCAGCGCGCCGAAGATGCTGAAATCGATGACATCGCAGAAATAACCCGCTGCGATCAGCGCAACGACGCGCTTGTGCAGCGGCGAGATTTTCGCGTTATCCAGCGCCGCGTTTACATAACCTTCGATGGTTTGCGGGCCGCTGGCGGTAGCACCGTGCGCCGCAGACCCCAATTGGTCAGCCGTAATGGATGACATGAAACCCTCCCCATGATGCGCGTATTTGCGCTTGTTTTTCGCATGTTTTCTATGCATGCGCCGACCGCTTCTGCGGTTCTGTGGGATGCAAGTTTGGTGGGGCAGCCTCCCCCTGTCAATGCAGGTTAGGCAACCACGACAGCAGAATGCAGACGCCGCAAAACGCTGGCGCGATTACGCGCCTTCGAATTGCAGAATGTACAGACCGGCGTTGGAATCGGTGAGATACATCACACCGTTCTTGTCGACGAAACAGTCGGCAGATTGAATCACCTGCGGCCGGTTCGGCCGGGGATCGTACATTTTGGCCGGCGCCGGAGGTACGAAATAGCCGGCCTCGGCCGGAGCGAACGGATTTTTGATGTCGTAAACGCGGACGCCGGCATTGTGCAGCGTCGCGAAAATGAAGCGCGAACTCTGGAACGCACCCGGGCGATTCTCCCAGAGATTATGCGGGCCAAAATTGCCGCCCTTCTTGCAGTAGTCGAATTCGTCCGGAATCGGCATCGTCGAGATGCTGATCGGGTTCGACGGCTCGCGCACATCAAACGTCCAGACGTAGCGAAGCCCCTTGCTGCAATCGGCGAAGTTGGCTTCGTCGGCGACGACCAGCAGATTGCGATCGGGCAGCGGCAGCGGTGAATGGGTGCCACCGCCGAATGGCGGATCCCAGTTGCGATAGCTGACCATTTTTGGCTTTGCCGGGTCACTGACATCGACGATGGCGAGACCGCCATCGCGCCACGCGCTGTAGATGAGATTTCCCGCGACAAGTCCGTGGTGCAGCGCGTAGCGCCTGCCTTGCGGCCAGGTTGGCGTCTCGCCGGCGGCTTTGTTCATGCCGGGCAGCCAGAACTTGCCGACCACTTCTGGCCTGGTCGGCTCCGCCATGTCGACGATCACAAGAATATGGTCGGTGAATTCCGGCAGGTGCACCGAAAGGTAAGCGTAGCGCTCGCCAACATACCAGATGCGATGCGGACCGAGGCCGCCGAGCGGCAGGAACGCGATCTCACGCGGCGCTTCCGGCTTTGTCAGATCGAATACCCGCAACCCGCTGGTGAACTGTTGGCCTTTCAGCGCATCGCCGGACGTGCCGGTGAAATACAATTCCTGACTGACCTGCATGGTCCATACGCTCGGGCCATTCACCGCCAGCAGCAGGTCGCCAAATTTTTTATGAGTGGCGGTTTGCAGGTGATGGGCGCGGGTGTTCGGCGGGCACGGCAGAAAATTGACCGTCTTCGGGTTCTTCGGGTCGCGCACATCGATGATGGTGATGCCGTTGGAAAAGCCGTGGCCAACATAGGCAAAGCCCTTATTGACCATGACCTGCACGCCATCGCCGCGGCCACCCTGGTCACTGTGGCTGAGGAATTTGATGTTGTGGCTGGCAACGGCGGCCATGGACGGTCCTCCCACTCAAAGCGTTGTTGCCGAAGGTATATCGAATTCTTTGCGGCCGCGGCTAGCGAGAAGCTTCGGATGGGCGGGACAAGCCCGACCCTGACGGGGTAGAAACCCATCAAAGACATCTGAGGAAGTAGCGATGGCAAGCGTTGACCACGGCGTGATCGCAGTCGACAAGATGGGCGGAAAGGTCCTGTTCCTCAATCCGGCGACCTATGAAACCGAGGTTGTGATCGACGGCTTCCCGCGAACGGTTCACGAGTTGTTGGTGATCCCGGAAACTGGACTAGCCTATGTCCCGATCTTCGGTGACGGCATCCACGGCCGCAATCCGAACCCGCAGCATCATCTGTGCATCTTCGATCTACACAAGCGCGCCCACGTCGATACCATCGATCTGCGGCCCTATATCGCGCCGCATACGCTGAAGCTCGGCCCGGACGGTTTCATTTACATCA
This sequence comes from uncultured Alphaproteobacteria bacterium, assembly GCA_963807565.1. Classification (GTDB taxonomy): domain Bacteria; phylum Pseudomonadota; class Alphaproteobacteria; order Rhizobiales; family Xanthobacteraceae; genus BOG-931. The sequence continues at coordinate 15,469 of CAWECH010000021.1, forward strand.
CTTGCGAGAACAGCGCCGTCGTCGCCGTGATCGATCGCAAGACCAACAAGGTCGTCGAGGCGATCGATTCCGGCTCCACCAACGGCCATCGCCTGATCATCGCGCCGGACGGCAAACGGCTCTACACTGAAAACGAGGAAGACGGCACCGTATCGGTGATCGATCTGCCGGCACGGAAACTCCTCGGCAAGATCAAGGCGCCGCGTCCGCTCGCTGGAATCGCAATTTCCGCAGACGGCAAAACCGTCGTCGCGGTCGATGATGCCGAGCCAAAGCTGATCCTGATCGACACCGACGCCGGCAAGGTGCGGGAGGAACTCGTGCTTAAGGATGTGCCGAAAGCCGCCCAGATCGCGCGTTATTCGCCGGACAACAGCCTGATCGGCGTCACCAGCCTCAACAGCGATACGGTCAGCCTGATCGATCCGTCGTTCCGCGAGCAGACCGCCATCAAGGTCGGCTCGCAACCGATGGATATGGCGTTCCATGGTGACGAGCTGTTTGTTGCCTGCCAGGGCGACGGTTCAATGCACGTGATCGATATTCCCAGCCGCCGCGTCAAAAAAAGCTTTAGTGCAGGTACCGGCTGCGAGTCGGTCGGTTTCTTTTAAGCAGGCGATGCAATTCGGATCGCAACTCTCCACTGATTTCGGCGCGCCCAACCGCGGGCGCCCGGTGGACGATATCGGTCAACTTCCGCTGCAGTTAAATGCTGCACCCCCATCCGATCAAACCGAGCCTTTACCGGATCTTTCGCTTGCCGGCCTTTTTCTACTGCCGATAGCAATTTTCATCATAACGCTGCTCACGATAAAGTTTTCCCAATACTCGAATATCATCGCGACCATCTGGCCGGCGAGCGCAGTGGTTCTGGTTGCATTGCTTCGTCACAAACGAAGCGTCCGCAACTACGCTCCGATTTTTGCCGGCAGCGGCTGTGCGATCGTGCTCGCAAGCCTGGCTGCAGGTAATGGCTGGGCTGCTTCGGCGGTTATCGGCGCCGCCGACATCTTCGAAATTGCAGTGACAGTTGCGTTCCTGTCGGTCTGCAAAATCGACGCATCTAATCTGACCGGCTTCAAGAACTTGCTGCTTTTCATTCTCATCGGTGCGTGCATTGCACCGATTGGGTGCGATGCGATTACGGCCATGGCGATCGGAGCCGCGCGCGGGGGAATCCCCTGGCGAACGGTCTGGCTCCATACCTATCCTGCTCACGCACTGGGAATGGTCTGCGTGGCGCCGTTCCTGATCAGCGTAACATCGAAGGACTGGCAGCGGCTGCGGATTCAGCACCGCTATATCGAAGCGACTATCATTTTTCTGATTGTCGTCGGCGCAGCCGTCTGCGGATCTTATTTCCGGTCGGTCATTTTCATCATCGTACCCGCCATCCTGCTTGCGACCGTTCGCTTCGGGCTGATCGGCGCCACGGCAGCCAATCTCGTCACCTCATTCATCGCCAGCAGCTTCGTCGTCCTCGGGATCGGCCAGACAATACTGGAACGGCCGCCGCTGGCAGATCAGATAACGGCGTTGCAGGTTCTGCTGGCTTTCACATCGCTTTGGTGCCTTCCCATCGCTGCGCTGCTCGTTGAGCGGGACCGGCTGCTGGAATTTCTTTCTGCCGCCAACACCGGATTGAGACTTGAAACCGACAGGCAATCCGATCTGCTGGTCGGCTTGCGCCGCCACCTGGCGATGGTGGAGGAAAACGAGCGACTACGGCTGTCGCACGAATTGCACGACCAGGCCGGCCAGGGACTTATCGCTGCAATATTGCAGCTGAACGAGGTCGATCCCTCGGTCGACGACCCGACCCGTGAGCGGCTGCATCTGGTGCGAAAGAAAATGGAAGACCTGGGCAAGACCTTGCACCGGATCGCCTGGGAATTGCGCCCACCCGCCATCGACGAACTCGGCCTGAAAAAGGCGCTGGCCAGTTACATTGCCGACTGGAGCGAGCAGTGCGGGACCGAAGCCGATTTCCAGTGCGACGATCCGGACATCGATGACGTCCCCGGTGAGATCGGCACTGCCGTTTATCGCGTCGTCCAGGAAGGGCTGACAAACATCGTCAAACATGCGCGGCAACCCTCCAATGTCAGCGTGGTCATCGGCCGCGTGCATACGGCGCTGCAAGTCATCATCGAAGACAACGGCTGCGGCTTTGACGTCGGGACGATCAATACAAAAGATGGAAGCTTTCGCGGCCTCGGCCTCGACGGGATGCGTGAACGCCTGATGCTGATCGGTGGAACGCTCGAGATCGAGTCGACACCCGGCGCCGGTACCGCGCTTTTTGCCCGAATTGCACTTGATGCTTCGGATGATGCACCTAGAGTGGCGCAATGACTGAAAAGACCCGCATTGTGCTCGCTGACGATCATCCGATCGTTCTCGACGGATTGCGCAACCTGCTGCGGGCGGAAGGTGATTTCGAGTTGGTCGGCGAAGCTGCCAGCGGCCTTAGCGCATTGAAACTTATCCGCGAAAAGCGGCCTGACGTCGCGGTGCTGGATATATCAATGCCCGAACTCAACGGCATTGTCCTTTGCCGCCGTCTGGCCGGCGAGATGCCCGATATCAGACTGCTTGTCCTCACGCTCCACGAAGACCGGGCTTACCTCAACCAGGCGATCGAAGCCGGGGTTCGCGGTTATGTTCTCAAGCGCTCCGCGGTGGAAAATCTTGTTCAGGCTATTCGCGCCGTGATGGTCGGGGGGCTGTATATCGATCCTGCGATTGTCGGAAGAGTATTCGACGAAGGACGGGTCAACAAACGGATCACAGCCAAAAAAGGCGTGTCACCGACACTGACGGATCGCGAGGCCGACGTGCTGAAAATGGCAGCTTCCGGCTTCACCAACAAAGAGATCGCATCGCGTCTCGACGTCGGCGTGAAGTCGGTTGAAACCTACAAGGCACGCGGCCTCGAGAAGCTTGGTCTTAGAACGCGCGCCGAGCTCGTCCGCTACGCGTCAGGCCAAGGCTGGCTCAATTTCTAGCTCGGTCCAGTCAGGCAAGGTAACTATTTGGTTAAGCCGTCAGGCAATCTCTGACAGCCGAGCGTCCTTATTGGAACAGCGTGGCGGCGGAATTTGCGGTATTGCATTGCTGTGTGGCGCCGCTTCGGTAATCGGGTGTCTCCCCTGCCGGCTGCGGCGTCAGGGGTAAGTGCATGTTAAAAGCGTTCAAGAAGGCCGAATCCAGCCGCGGCCCGTTCCGCAGATTATCCGACAGCGAAATCCTTTTATTTGTCTCGCGTACCTTGCAATCGCGAAGCTCCGAGCCGAACGCTCCGGATGTGTTCGGCAAATTGAAAAATCTGAAGGACATTATCGATCAGCAGGAGATTGACCTGCTCGATTGGCCGGACTCGTCCCGGCAAGGACCGCTTCTACGCATCCCTTCTGAAGGCAAAAAATCTGGTCACGCAGGTTGCCGACTATCTTGCGGATGCAACGAAGGACCGTAGCGGCGACGATGCAAAAATCCCGTAGGACCGCAATCGGCTCGCTCGATTATTCGACGATCAGTTTTCTGATCGTCGATGATCAGCCTTTCACGCGGCGCATTGTGCGATCGGTTCTAGCGGGTTTCGGCAGCCGCGAAATCTACGAGTCAGCCAACGGCGAAGAAGCTCTGGAACTCGCCCGCAACGTTGCGCCGAGCATCATCGTCACGGATCTGGTGATGCCGGCTTCCAACGGCATGAATCTTATCGCCAGGCTGAAAGCGCCGGAGTCTCCGGTCCGGAAAATCCCGATCATTGTTCTATCCGGCTTTCTGACGAAAACCGCAGCGCTTTCCATGATCGGCTCAGGGGCCGACGAAGTGCTGGTCAAACCAGTTTCGCCGAAGGCCCTTCACGAGCACATAACGCGAATCATCCGGCGCAAGGAAAAGGAAAGCGCACCTGCGCCTCTGGTGCAAAAACACCGCACGCGCAGCGAACCCGAACCCAAGAAGATCGACGAAGGCGTTGCTTTTCTTTAAGCCGAAGCACTCTGATAATTGTCAGGTGGCGACCGTGGCCGCCATCTCCTCAGGCGGCGCATGTTCGTCGTGGGCACGCTGATGCAGCGGCTTGCGCTCAAGCGTCAGATTGTAGGCGCTATTGATCAGCGCGAGATGCGAGAACGCCTGCGGAAAATTACCGACGAGTCGCTTGCTGACGGGATCGTATTCCTCGCTGAGCAGGCCTAGATCGTTACGCAGCGCGACGAGGCGGCCGAACAACGCGTCGGCTTCGTCAAAGCGCTCCTGCAGCACATAAACATCGACCAGCCAGAAGCTGCACGCCAAAAATGCTCCTTCGCCGGGTGGCAGCGCGTCTTCGACTTCCTCGGTGCTGTAGCGCAGGACAAAGCCATTCCGCAGCAGGCGGCGCTCAATTGCCGCAATCGTGCGTTCGACGCGCGGATCGGTGACCGGCAGGAAGCCGACGCATGGCAGCAACAACAGATTGGCGTCAAGTTGGTTCGATCCATAAGCCTGAACGAAAGTGCCCAGCTTCTTGTTGTAGCCGCGCTCCAAAACATCCTCGCAGATCGCATCACGCGACTTGCGCCATTCATCGAGCGGCCCTTCGAGGCCGAAAGCCTCCGCGCTTTTGATCGCGCGATCGAACGCAACCCAGGCCATGACCTTGGAATAGGTGAAGTGCTGCGCAGGTCCGCGGATCTCCCAGATACCCTGGTCGGGCGATCGCCAGATTTCCTGCAAGTGCTCGAGGAATTTGATCTGCGCGTCCCATCCCGACTCGTTGCTCGTGAGTCCGCAACGCCGCGCCTGATAGTACACGTCCATGATCTCGCCAAAAACGTCGAGCTGAAGCTGAACGTGTGCGGCGTTGCCGATGCGCACAGGCATGGATTTCTCATACCCCGGCAGCCACTCGGCGACCCATTCTGTAAGCCGCCGTTCACCGCCGATGCCGTACATGATCTGAAGCTGATCCGGGCTGCCGGCGACCGCGCGCAGCAGCCATTCGCGCCACGCTTGCGCCTCCTCGTAGTATCCGGCGTGCATGGCGCCGAGCAGCGTCAGCGTCGCATCACGCAGCCAGCAATAACGGTAATCCCAGTTACGTTCACCGCCCAACTCCTCCGGCAAAGATGTGGTCGGCGCCGCAACGATACCGCCGGTCGGCGCATAGGTCAGCGCTTTGAGCGTCATCACCGAACGGCGTACCGCTTCCGTCCACTCGCCGGCTGGGCGGCATTTCGCCGACCACTCGGTCCAGAATTTCTCGGTATCGCGCAAGCGCAGCCGTGGGATCGAGCGCGTTCGGCAGCGGCTTGTGCGACCGAGCATAGGTCAGGATCAGTGGAACGGTCTCACCGCGGCTGACTGTGAATGAGCCAACCGTAGTCATGTCCTTGCCTTTAAGATGCACCGGCGTGCGCAGCACCGCCATGTCTGGCCCGGCAATAGCCCGCAGCGCGCCGTCCTCGATTTTGGTGACCCACGGCACCACCGCGCCGTAACCGAACCGCAAAATAAGTTCGGTCTGCATCGCCACGGTGCCACGCGTACCGACAACCAACCGAATGATCTCCGAATGATCGTCGCGAAACGGCATGAAATCGATCATGCGTCACGGCGCCGTCGCGCGTTTCGAAAAACGTTTCGAGAATGAGCGTGCCAGGGCGATAGCGGCGTGTGACTTTTGTCTCATCGCGCGGCGACACCAGCCAGCGGCCATGATCGCGAGTCCCGAGCAGAGCGGCAAAGCAGGCTTCGGAATCGAATCGCGGCCAGCACAGCCAGTCGATCGACCCCTCGCGCGAGACCAGCGCGGCGCTTCGGCAATCTCCGATCAAGGCATAGTCTTCAATACGACTGGGCATGAATAAAAAATTCTTTTTACGAGAAATCGACAACGACCTTGATGTCGTCCGGCTCCGGCTCAAGCGACTTGGTCCATTGTTCTGGCGGAACACGCCGGGTCACCAGGCGATCGAGCCAGGATTTGTCGGCACGCTGCAAAGCTTGCGCAGCCGCTTCATAGTGGGCGCGATTGGCGTTGACAGTGCCGAACACCACATCGTTGTCGAGCACCATCGTACGATTAAGATTGCCGACGTCGACATTGAGTTCATGTCCTGGCGACGACACGCCCACCAGGCAAACAATCCCGTCCGCGCCAGTAAAACCAAACGCATCGCGAACTACCGTGGGCGCGCCGGTACATTCCATCAAAATATCCGGCTTTAACGAGCCAAGATCATTCAAGCTGCCGAGATGGAACGTGCCACCGAGATCGCGGACAATCTCTCTTTTCTTCTTGCTGTCGCGATCATTAAGCACATGAACATCAAGACCGCGTTGTGCGCCCATGAGAGCGGCGAGCAAGCCGATTGGTCCTGCACCGGTCACCAACAGCGTCTTCGGCTGCCATGCCCGCGAGCGCTGACCGATGCGCTCGGTATGATCCCATGCCTTGGCGACCACGCTGGTTGGTTCGACCAGCACGCCGCACCGGCCGAGTGAAAGGTCGGTCTTGATCAGGAATTCAGGTTCGATTCGGAAAAAATCGGAGCCATAGCCGTTCCGCTCCTTGATGCCGCGCTCGGTATACTGGCCGTTGCGGCACATATCCCATTCGCCAATCGCGCAGGCCGGGCACGGCACCGGGTCGGGGCGGCGTACGATGCCGACCACAAGATCGCCGGGCCTGAATCCGCTGTCGGGTGGCGCCTCTTTTACTTCGCCGAAAAACTCGTGACCGATGACCAACCGTTTTTCGCCGGGAGGCGCCCAACCGTATTCTCCCGACACGATTTCCCGATCAGTGCCGCAAACGCCGAGCGCAAGTGTGCGTACCAGTACGCTGCCGTCGGACACCGGAGGTTCGGCAACCTCTTCAAGACGCGCCGAATTGGCTACGCCGGGCGCAACGGTGAGGGCGCGCATATAGAAACCTCAATCCTTCCGCGCGACCAAACTGGATACTCACCGCGGCGTTGACCCCTATTGCAAACGGTCCGCGCTGAAAAAAGTTCCATTGATGGAACCAAACCATCCGGTCGCAGTTATTGGGGGTTCGCGACAGCGGTAGCGACGCCCAACACGCCATCAACACGAAGCTGAGATGCAAATGGAATTCATTGGGCGCAGGCACTGGGCTATTGCCGAAGGCTACATTCCTCCACAAAGCTCGTTTTCCGACCCCGCACTGGTTTCCCATGAGACTGCATGCATTCTCAACGCAGGAGACCAAGAAGCTCACGTTCGCATCACGATCTACTTCGCAGATCGCGAACCGATCGGTCCGTACCGCGTCACCGTCGCAGCGCGCCGTACTAAGCACCTGCGCTTCAATGATCTGACCGATCCCGCGCCCGTCCCGCTGGGCACGGAATACGCCTCAGTGTTCGAATCCGACGTTCCCATCATCGTGCAGCACACGCGTCTCGATTCCCGTCATGCGGAGGTGAGTTTGCTATCGACGATTGCATATGCGGAAGCATAGGCGCGCCGAAGACTTTGCGGCAACGCGGTAATGCTGCTTCCGAGGCCCGCGACCGAACCCCGCAAAGTTCCACAATGGCGGTGTGTTTAATTCCCTTTTGAATCCAACTGCGTTCGCGCTGCATTGCACCAATCACGGAACAAATCGGGCTCGTCCGGGTTGTCATCATGCTGGGATGCAGGGTGACACAGTGAAAGTTGTCGTTGTTTCGAATCGCGTCGCCCATGCTCAGCCGGATGAGCCAATCGCTGGCGGGCTAGCGGCAGCGCTGATTCCGATGGTCAAGGAATCCGGCGCTATCTGGGTCGGTTCGAGCGGGCAGACAGCCGACGCATCCCGGCGAAAAGATTCTTTCGCGAAAATCGAATCTCTCGGCAAAGGCGCGCTGGCGACCGTGGACATGCCGGCAAACCATTATGCCGGCTACTACGAGGGCTTCGCCAACTCCGCGCTCTGGCCGGCGCTGCATTCGCGCGCCGATCTCATCCAGGTAACCGACGACAACTACAGGTCTTATCGCGAAGTCAACGCGTTCATGGCGCGCGCCTTGTTGCGCTTCGACGACTCCGACGCGGTGTTTTGGGTGCAGGACTATCATTTCCTCACGCTCGGGGCGGAAATGCGCCGCCTCGGCATTAGCCGTCCGATTGGCTTTTTCCTGCACACGCCGTGGTCCGAGCGTCACGCCATGGCGGCGGTGCCGCACCAGGCCGAGATCGTTCGCGAGATGCTCGCCTACGACCTGATCGGCTTCCAGACAGTCGGAGACCGGCAAAACTTCGAGGACTATCTTCGCGTCGAGCTCGGCATCATGGCGGTCGATGGAACGATCGCGACCGAATGGGGCTGGACGCAACTGGCCACCTTCCCCATCGGTATCGACGTCAACGAATTCGCCAAACGGGCAACCAACGCGGCTTCGCGAGGCGACGTCGCACGGCTGCGCGGGAGCCTGCAAGGCGCCAAGCTCGTGCTCGGCGTCGACCGGCTGGATTATTCCAAAGGGCTGGCGAACCGGGTCCGGGCCTTTGACCGCATGCTGGAAAACGATCCGAAGCTCAAAGGTTCGGTGTCGCTGCTACAAATCGCCGTTCTGTCGCGCGGCAATATCAAGGCCTATCGCGAGCTGAAGAACGAACTCGCCACGCTGGTCAGCGAAGTCAACGGCCGGCACGGCGAAGTCGACTGGACGCCGATTCGTTATCTCAACAAGGGCTTTTCGCAACTGACCCTTGCCGGATTTTATCGCACAGCCCATGTCGGACTGGTCACGCCGCTGCACGACGGCATGAACTTGGTCGCTAAGGAATATGTAGCGGCGCAAAATCCGCTGGATCCCGGCGTGCTGGTGCTCTCATCGTTTGCCGGTGCGGCGAAGGAGCTCGACAGTGCGCTCCTGGTCAATCCACACGACATCGATGCGATGGCGCAACAGATTGCACGCGCATTGAAGATGAGTCTGGAAGAGCGCCGCGAGCGCTGGGAATTGATGGTGACCAAGCTCAAGCGTGCGCCGGTGCGAAACTGGTTCACCGACTTCCTGCACACCCTCTCCGAACTGAGCCGCGCGCCGGCGTTGCCCGCCAACCTCCCGCTCATGCTTGAGCGCGCGCGAAAGATCGCCAAAGTCTAGCCTGGGGGCTGATTGGTCAGCCTGCAATCGGCGGTGCGGTGCCCTCGACCTGGATCCGGTAGCCGGAGCGCACGTTCGGCCAGTAATCCCAGATTGCCTTGTGGTGCGTGCAGCGATTGTCCCAGAACGCAATGGAATGCGCGCGCCATCGAAACCGGCAGGTCCATTCCGGCTTGTTGCAATGATCGATCAGGAAGCGCAGCACCCGCTCAGCTTCCAATGCCGGGAGCTCGTTGATCTTCGCGGTAAAGTCGGTGTTGACGTAAATCACCTTCTTGCCGGTCACCGGATGCTTGATGATCAGCGGATGAACCGAAACCGGCGTGCCTGGACCGAACACCCGGGTGCCGTCGTGGGTTGCGGTCAGGCCCGACAGATACTCTTTCATGCGCGGCGATAGTGCATCGTAAGCCGCATACATGCTGGCGAACATGGTGTCGCCACCGCCGTCCGGCGGAACGGTGTGGTTGTACAGGATGCTGCCGAGCGGCGGCACGTCCGCGCACGACTGATCAGAGTGGAAATTCTCGCCGGAAATCTGCTTCGAAGTTTCGTCATAGTGGAATTTTCGCACATAGGGATTGTCGGTGGTCTTGCTGATGGTCGACTTGCCGACGTGCGATCCGAGCGGCCCAAAATAGCGGCCCAGCCTGATCTGGTCGTCAAAGCTGATTTTCTGATCGCGAAAGAAGATCACCTGATACTGGATGAACGCCCGGTGCAATTCCTCGACCTGATTGTTCGGCAACGGTCTGGTCAGATCGATATTGCCGATTTCCGCGCCGATGTGCGGAGAGACAGGTTGTACGGTAATTGCGTCATAGCTCATGACGATCCTCCTGCATCATTCTATTTTCGGGATGCCTGCATTGTCGATGACCTTGGTCCAGCGCGCGACATCGTCGCGCACGAATGCACCGAACTGCTCCGGCGTCGAAGCTGCGACATCCGTTCCCATGGTGTGGATCAGCGCGACATATTTCTGATCGCTCAGGATCTTGCGCGTCGCGGCGTTCAGGCGGTCGATAATTGCGGCCGGCGTACCGGCCGGAACGAACAAGCCAGTCCAGGCGCTGACATCAAAACCGGGTAGGCCGGCCTCGGCCAGTGTCACAATCTCCGGTGCCAGCGCGGAACGCTCCTTTGTCGTCACGCCAATCGCCAACATCTGACCGTTGCGCGCGAGCGGCAGCGCATTCGGGATCGTCTCAAGCATCATCGACACGCGCCCCGACACCAGATCGGTCACCGCGGCGCCGCCGCCTTTGTATGGCACGTGCAGGATGTCGACTTTGGCCTCTTCCTTGAACAACTCGCCAGCGAGATGCGACACCGAACCAACACCGGCTGACGCGAAAGTAAGCTTTCCGGGGTTGTTGCGAGCGTGGATAAGGAGTTCCGCCAAATTCTGCGCATGAACCTGCGGATTGACGATCAGCAGCAGCGGCAGTTTGTGCAGCAGCCCGACCGGCGCGAGGTCGTGCGCTGGATCGTAGCGGAGGTTCTGATAGAGCGCCGGGCCGATGCCGAGCGTGCCGTTGGTGCCAAATAATACGGTGTAGCCGTCAGGCGCGGCATGCGCGACGGCTTCGGCCCCAATATGACCGCCGGCTCCGGGACGGTTGTCGACGACCACTTGCTGCCCAAGATCCTTCGACATCGCCTCCGCAACGGCGCGCGCCAGGACGTCGGATGAGCCGCCCGCAGCAAATGTGACAACCATCGTGATCGGCCGCTCCGGATAGGCGGATTGTTGAGCGGCCGCGGCCAGGCAGGACGACACAAATACGATGAAGGAGAAGACAAGACGCGCAGCACCAGCGGGCATCGAACAATCCCCAGATCGGAGCTTGGGCGACCGGCGCGCCTCTCAGCACGCGCATCCTACGCATCGATTGCTGCTCATACAATTCAGGAAAATCCGGCGGTTGCCACGGTCAGGCTTTCGGGCGCCGAAGCCTTTTTGGTCTGACCGCGCGGATTTTCTTGCGGCCGGCTTTCAAGGCGGCGTCCTGCAAGGTGTGCCGGATTTCGTCGCGCTTCTCGTGGATTGAAGCGATGACGGGGCCGGCCGGTATTCCCAACCCCACCAGCGCGGCCTCGGAAAGCTGCAGGCTGGCTTCAATGGTTTCCGGCACCGCATCGGTTGCGCCCAGCGCGTAAAGATGACGTGCATGCTCGGCATCGCGTGCACGCGACACGATGATAATGTCGGGCCGCGCGGCGCGCACATGCTCGACCACGGCGTCGATCAGGTCGCGAGTATGAATGGTGATGATGACGCCGGCGGCCTGCTTCAACCCGCAAATTTCGAGAAAATTGGGATCGGTCGCATCGCCATAGAAGACATCGTGCCCGTCGCGGCGGTCATGGGTCACGGTTGGCGCGTCGGAATCGGCAGCGATGTAGCGGATGCCGTGTTCTTTGAGCAGCGCGCAAACAACTTTTCCAACCCGGCCATAGCCGACAACGATGGCATGGCCCTGCCCGCCTGTCGGCTGCGGCCGTCAGTGACGAGTCCGCCGGAACGTTCGCGCGTAGCCGCGCACCGAAGCGCCTTCCGGCAAACGACAATAACGGCGTCAGCGCCATCGTCACCGAAGTGACCGCCAGCGTGAAACTGGCAAGACGCGGATCGATCAGATGCGTATCCGTCGCCATGCCGATGCCGACGAAAGCAAACTCACCGCCACCGCTGAGCAGCAAACCGGTCTCGACCGCCGCCGGCCACGACAGCCGGAAGATCTTGCCGAGCACGATCAGCAGCAGCGATTTTGTTGCAATCAGGCCCAGAACACCGCCGGCAAGCAGCAACGGCTCGCGCACCAGTTCGCGAAAATCGATATCCATGCCGACGGTAAAGAAGAACATGCCGAGCAGCAGGCCCTTGAACGGCTCGACCGTCGCTTCGATCGCCTTGCGGTACTCGGTTTCGGCAAGCAGCAGCCCGGCGACGAATGCGCCGAGCGCCATGGAGAGGCCGGCCTGATTGGCGATGACACCGGCCGCGACGATGACAAACAGCACGGCCGCGATAAAGAGTTCGCTGGAGCGCGCGTTGGCGACCAGCCGGAACAGCGGCCGCAACAGCACCCGCCCGAAGATGACGATCACTGAAACAGCGATGGCGGCCTGCAGCAGGGCAATGCCGAGGCTGGCGAGCACCGATCCGCCCGAGCCCGCCGCCAGGATCGAGATGAACATCAGGATCGGGATGACTGCGAGATCCTGCGCCAGCAGGATCGAAAAGCTGGCACGGCCGACATTGGATGTGAGCCGTTCCTGGTTCGACAACAGTTCAAGCACGATCGCGGTCGAAGACAGTGACAGACTTGCCCCGAGCACGATTGCGTTTGAAAGCGTCTGACCGGAACGAAAGGCGACGGCAGTGAGCAGAACGGCCGCGGTCAGTACCTGCAAGCCGCCAAGGCCGAACACCAGCCGCCGCATTGCCATAAGGCGGCCCAGCGACAATTCCAGCCCGATCAGAAATAGCAGAAAGACGATGCCGAGTTCGGCAATGCCGGCGACATTCTGCGCGTCGGTGATCGTGAACCAGAACAGCGCCGGATATGACTTCTCGAACGTGCCGAGCCCCAACGGACCCAAAATCGCGCCCGCGCCGAGGTAACCGAGAACCGGACTGATGTTGTAGCGCCGCAGGATCGGGACGATGACCCCGGCCGTACCAAGCAGAACAAGCGCGTCACTATAGGCCGCAGTATTGATTGTCGATGCAGACACTCGCTTCTCCTGCCCGGATGGGGCTGTGCGAGACTAGGCCGAGTCGCACGCCCTATCCACCAAAGCTTCCTGCGGCGGATTGAACGTAGCGACAGACCAGTACGACTAATATGACCGACGCGATATCGCCCGAACCATCCGTACTCTCCATGCATGACCGCCTTCGGAACATCGTCGCCGGCGCACGCCTGCTGCTAGCCGGCACGGTAATTGTGCTGTTTGCGCCTCATCAAGCGATAGCCGGCTTTACCGACAGCGAGAGCGATCTTACTTTTGCGATTTCCGCGTTACGCTCCAACCTCGGTGCGCACCCGCGCGTGCTCAAGATCGAAATCGAACGCGACGTCGTCACCATTGAAGTGCAGGATCCGGGCAACGCCAGCCACATCGATCAATGGCGCTATGGGGCTTTCTTGCAGTTTTTGCCGCTGAAACGTCTGAGCGGTCCATCCCCGGTCGATCCAACACTGATCAATCCCGACCTCGAAGCCAACCTGTTCGACCTCGATGACGTCGACTTCTCCGCGTTCGGCAGGCTTTCGGCCGCGGCTATCGCTCGCGCCAAGCTGCAGGATGCCGCTGCGATCACGCGCATCGAAATTGCGCGGCAGATTTACATTTTGCCGAAACCCTCCAGCGGCGACGTGCGCTGGACCTTGCACGTCGACAGCGGCCGCGAGCGCGCCGACATTTATGCCAATGCCCGCGGCGAGATCATTGGCAGCGATCTCAGCGGCACCCAGCGGGCAAGAACATTAAACCTGCTGGCGGAGCCGGAGCTTCTCACCGACGCCGCCAGTGCAGCACGTACTGTCTTCGGAACCGGGGCGGTTTTGACGAAAGTCGGTATCGACGCCAAAATCCGTCAGCTTCGCTACAAGCATTCCGGACCACTCACTCAGCAAAATCTTCGTCAGCCTGCCAACGACGGCGAGTTACACTTGGGATCTCGACGGCCTGCGCCAGCGTCTGGGCAACATCGCCATTGACGTGCAAATGGGAGCTGCGCCAGCAGCCCCGTTCGCCGTTGACGACGTGAACTGGACCCTATTCGGAAAGCTTGAGCTGGACGCTCTTGCCAAAGTCGCCATACTACACGCGAGCGTCACTCATCTCGGCGTAGAGAAATCGACCGATTTGCCAGGCGGCGCGGCGCTGGTTTTGACCGTGGAAGTCACCGACCCGGGCGGAGAAATCACGACCGTTGTCGCCGACACCAAAGGTCAGATCGTGCGGGTGGTCCTGCCGGAAAGCCGCCGGCCCAAAGTTGACTGGTTGGCTCCCGTGACGCTGGCAAACACGATCAAGCGGGTCGGGCCGATATTCGGCGCCAACGTAAAGATCGCTTCGATCGTGATGGAGGACCGCGGCGGCCGTATCACTGTCGACGATCCGGCGAACAGCGGCAAAGCATCGACCTTCGATTTCACCAGCGACAGCGTCAACCGCTCACCGATCAGTTTTTCGTTCGATTCCGCAGGACCACGTTTCAGTCTGGCGGATCTCGCTGGCTTCGACGAGATCAAGATCGCGACACTCGAAACCCTGGCGCGGCAAAAAATCACTGTTGGCAAGCCGGCGTGGCTGGAAAGCGTGACTATCGGCCCTCACCCGTTCGTACGCTCGGCCGGCGCGCACGCCATCGAGATCAGATTTCGGGATATTGAGGTGGACTCTGTCAAAGCCGAGTACTGCTGGATCGTTTTCGACTTCAACGGGCGTGTTCTGGACTTCGTGACGTTCTGACCACTGAACGCAGGTTGACGACGGTCACAGGTTTTCGCAGCATTCGCCGCGCGCCGCGCTGGGCGGCCGCATCAAAAGTGAATGCCCCCATGACCGATCTCACCATTACCGCCGTCCGCGTCTCCACAGTGCGCGTCCCGTGGCCGCAAGATCCGTGGCTGAAGGGCCACCGGTTTGGCGATGCCCGCACGTTCCTGGTGGTCGATGTCGAGACCAAGGGCGGCATCACGGGTATGGGCTACCTGTTCCTGTTCCGGCCGGGCATTAAATCGATCATCGCCTGCCTCAACGAGGTGATCATTCCCAACGTCATCGGCAAAGATGCGAGCGCGGTTGAGGCGATCTGGCAGAATTTGTGGAACACCACGATCACCTTCGGCCGCGGCGGCATCGCCACCATGGCACAGTCGGCCATCGATATCGCGTTGTGGGACATTGTCGGCAAAGCCGCCAAACTGCCGCTGCACCGGCTGTGGGGCAGCTACCGCACGCAGATGCCGGCTTATGGCTCGGGCTGCTTCCGCGGCTCCGGCGGCGACGGCATGATCGCGAAGGCGCTGCATTACAAAGAACGCGGCTACAAGGCGATCAAGATGCAGGCCGCGCACACCGACGATCTTGCCGCCGACGTCGACAACGTCAAACGCATGCGCGAAGAGCTCGGCCCCGGCGTCGACATCATGATCGACATCAATATGGGCTGGACCGCCGACGTCGCGATCCAGATGGGCCGCAAATTTCAGGACTACGATATCTACTGGCTCGAGGAGCCTGTAGTGCCCGACGATTTTGCCGGCTACCTGCGGATCGCGGAAGCGCTCGATATCCGTATTGTCGGCGGCGAGACGCACTTCACCCGTTTCGATCTCAAGCCGTTCTTTGAGAACCCGCGGCTTCCAATTCTGCAACCCGATCCGATGCGCGGCGGCATGACCGAACTGCGCAAGATCGCAACTGTCGCCGATACCTGGAACATGTCCATTGCGCCGCACCTGTTCCCCGAACTGAACGTGCAATTGCTGGCTTCGATTCCGAACGGCATCTGGATCGAAGACATGGGGCTGGCGGAAGACCTGTGGGTCGATCCGGTGCCGGTGGTGAATGGCATGATCACCGTGCCAGAGCGGCCGGGTCACGGCCTCGCGTTCAAACCGGAAATCCTGCGCGACTGCACGGTGAAAAATTAAGGGCGGCTAGCTAGCCGTGCTGCGCCGCTTCGCGCATCGCGCGATGACGCAAGTCCGTCGGCGTCATGCCATAACGTTGGCGGAACGCGCGGCTGAAATAGGATACGTCGGTGAAGCCAGCGAGCTGCGCTATCTCGGCGATCTTGCGCGCCTGAAATGACGGATCGCGCAGCATCGTCGCCGCCGTTCCCAACCGTTTGAGCAGGACGTGACCGGCGAAGCTGCGGCCGGTGTCCTGCATCAACAGATGCACGTAACGCGAAGTCACGCCAAGCCGCTGCGCAAGCGTAATCGCGCTCAAAGACGGATCATGGCTTTGATTTTCGATCGCGACGAGAATTTCGGTCAGGCGCGCCGAGCGAACACGGCGTCCCGATACCGGCTTCCGCACAGTCTCTGGCGGATTGCTCTCCATGGACTTATGTCGCCACAACCGCGGCGGGCGTTCACAGACGAGGGCCGACGGGACTATGCCGCGAGCGATTCACTCTCAGCACAGGGTGCGCTCACCTCAGTATGACCAGTCGAAAGCGTTTGCCGGAATACCTTCAAACATCGCCGTCGTGCCGATTAAAACGGCCGTCGTCTCCAACAATCCGTAGAGGCGCGGAGACATCGAGCGGTACTGCAGGCTGGCAATCAGAATGAGCAGTACGCCGAACTGGAGACTCATCAATCTACAGGTCTTCATGCGTCGCTCCCTCGCATAGATTCCCGTCAGGCTGGAGGATCGCTTTGACCCGCGGCAAATGATGTGATGGCAAGCACAGGATTTGCTGTTCGGGGCCGGTCTGGAAAATCGCCCGGCTTCCGCGCAAGCGCCCTGCAAGCACCGGCAACGACGATCGACGAGAGATTGGGATGCCTGCGATTTAGTCTGGTAGCGGGGGAGGGATTTGAACCCCCGACCTCCGGATTATGATTCCGCTGCTCTAACCAACTGAGCTACCCCGCCATCGCAGACGTACCGGCGGACCATAGGCCCGGCGCCAGCGGGGAAGATTTAGGGCAGTTCGGCTGCCTTTCCAAGGGGATAATTTCTCAGAAATTTCCGGACGTTACCGCTATGCCGCAGCGTTCCGGCGAAACCGGATCAGTGAAAAATGCCCGAGCGGCGGCATGGGGCGGCGTTCAATCACGTCCACACCGCCGTGACTTTCGGCCCAGCGGGCCAGGCGTTCCCAGCGGAATTCCGGCCGCCAGCCGAGCCGCCGCGCCAACGGCGCGAAGCCGCTCTCGAAGGTCGCGCGTAGCCCGGTCTCGGCGCCGAGATGATTGACCAGAATGATCTCGCCACCGGGCCGCACCACGCGCACGAATTCATCCAGCGTCGCTTCCGGATCGGGCACTACCGTGATGACGTATTGCGCAACGACGACATCGAATGTGCCGTCCTCAAAACCAAGATGCTGCGCATCCATCACGGCGAGCGCATCGACATTGGTCAGCCGGTGCTCGGCAACCCGATCCCTCGCCTTGCGCAGCATCGGCGCCGACAGATCGACACCGGTAAGCCGGTTGGTCCAGGCATATTCCGGCAGCGACAAGCCAGTGCCGACGCCGACCTCAAGGATGCGGCCGCCGACACGCTCCGCTGCAGCGATCGAGGCCTTGCGCCCGCGATCGAACACCGCGCCGAACACCAGATCGTAGACCGGCGCCCAGCGCGCGTAGGCCTTGGCCACCGTATCCTTGTCGAGTTCCGCGGCCATGTGCGTTCAAGTCAGCGCGATGCTGCCATTGCGATCTCAGCTTGCCGGCTCTTCGCCACGGCGACCGTGCTTGCGATCATGCCGCCGCCAAGGACGCGAGACTGGCCATCGGCCGCATCATAAAACGCACAAGCTTGGCCCGGCGAAACTCCGTCTTCGCTGCCGATCAGTTCGACTTCGATGCCGCCGTCGGCGCCATGCCGCAGCCATGCCGGCTGTGGCGGTCGCGTCGAGCGAACCTTCACGAAAATCTCAGGCCCGTCGACGGCCTGTTCGATTGCGCCGTCGCCGATCCAGTTGATGTCGCGCAAGCGGATGCGGCTGGTGCGAAGCGCCTCTCGCGGGCCGACGACGACGCGGCGCGAACTGGCGTCGAGCCGCACGACGTAGAGCGGCGAGCCGGTGGCAACGCCGAGGCCGCGGCGCTGACCGACCGTGAAATGGATGATGCCGTCGTGGTGACCAAGCACTTGGCCATCGAGATCGACGATTTCGCCTGGACCCGCCGCGCCCGGCCGCAGCCGCTCGATGACTTGCGCATAATGTCCACTCGGCACGAAGCAGATGTCCTGGCTGTCCTGCTTGTCAGCCACCGCCAGACCGTAGCGACGCGCCAATTCCCGCGTCTCGGCCTTGGTGCGATCACCGAGCGGAAAGCGCAGGAACTCAAGCTGCGCACCCGTCGTGCCGAAAAGAAAATAGCTCTGATCGCGCTCTGCTTCGCGGGCGCGATAAAGCGCACGGCCGCCGCCCGGCAACGCGCGCGAGGCAACATAATGTCCTGTTGCCAGAACACTGGCGCCCAGCTCGCGCGCCGTATCAAGCAGATCGCGGAACTTGATGGACTGATTGCATTCGACGCACGGCACCGGCGTTTCGCCGGCGACATAGCTTTGCGCGAACCGGTCAATCACCGCTTCCTTGAAGCGGTTTTCATAGTCGAGCACATAGTGCGGAATACCGATGCGCTCGGCGACCGCGCGGGCGTCATGGATATCGCGGCCGGCGCAACACGCGCCCTTGCGGTGGATGGCGGCACCGTGGTCGTAAAGCTGAAGCGTGATGCCGACCACGTCGTACCCAGCATCGGCCAGGAGAGCGGCGGTCACCGAGGAATCCACGCCGCCCGACATCGCGACTACGACGCGCGTGTCGGCGGGCCGCCCCTCGATGTCGAGTCCGCTCAGCATGACAATCCGTGTTTCGCCGGGTTTGGCTTTTCGCTCATTATTATAGGTGTCGCCCTCCCTATCCGCCATTATTGGCGGCGATTGCAACCGTTCCGGCGAAGAAGCGGCAAATTTTGCCGGGCCGGCGCAAGGACTGCCGCGAGGCGCTTTCGTCGTCCCGCACTAAGCTATTGAATTAAAAAGACTTTAATCAGCTTCGCCGATGGCCCGCTGGTTGCAGGCAACACGTCGGATCATTTTGCATCCCAGGGGTTTTGCAGTGTCGAGTGTAGCGTCGCACGTTCATGCAACGTCCAGTTTTGCGTCTTCGCTGCAGCCGCAGACCCCTGGATCAGCCCCGGATAACGATAGCGACCCGTTTGCAGCCGTGCTCGACGCCGTGGCGGCCGGCGCGGATCAGACCGCTACTCCTGACACCCCCCAACCAGCTACGAAGCAGACCTCCAGCGCATCGGATGGATCGGCAGCCGGCGGCGCCGCCACAGCGAGCAGCACAGCCGGCACGAATTCGACCGATACTCCGGCCCCGTCCGGCAAATCGGGCACCGCGCAATCAAGCGATGCTTCGGCAACGGCTGACGATACGGCAAAGACCGATGACGCGGGCATTAGCGCGACCGCCGACGGAAATCTGACCCGGATCGTGAAAGCGGGCGCCGCCGGCCAAAATAAAGTCATTTCGCCATCGGGCGGCAAAGGCACGACCAGCGCCGCATCAATCTCCGACAAGCTGAACAAGCTTCTGGCCGCGGGGACCGATAAGGGCGCTCCGGCAAACTCCGCCACCCAAACGCAAGCCTCGGCAAGTTCCGCCGCTGACGCGAACACACCAGCCAGCGGCAATACGGCCAACACTCCGGCTTCCGGCGCGACTGACGTCGCTGGAATCATCGCGGCAGTGAAAGCCGCGCTCGCTGGACAAAAACCTCAGGCGACCTCATCGGATTCAACGGACAAATCGTCCGGATCGGCGTCGTCGAAGGACTCCAGTGACGACAGCTCGGACTCTGCGCAAAGTGACAGTACTGGCGCGACAGCGACCGCTTCGGCACAGGCGCAGCAGCCAGTAACGCAACCCGTCGCTGCCGCAATCACCGTGAATAACCAGCTCAGCGCCCCGCAAGCATCCGGCAACACCTCGGCGGACGTGAAGGTTGGCGACACGGCGAAGTCGCGCCTGAAACTGGCCATGGCTTCGGGTACAGCTTCGACCGATGGCAAGGACGGCTCGAACGCCGCCGCAACCTCAAACGATACTGAGGCGGCCAAGCAAGCCTCGACGGCGGGAAATCCCGAACTCAAAGCCGGCAAGCAAGCCAGCGCCAACACCCCCTCCAATGTGCCGGCGGTGGATTCAACCGCCGCACAGCAAGATCAGCCGACAGCAGATAATGTCACGGCGGCGCAGGTTTCCGGCAACGTTACATCCGCGACGGGCAATTCAACCGCGCCACGCACCGAGACATTCGCCGCCGCAGTCACAGCGGATGCCGCGGGATCGGCCGGAAGCCAGACGGCTTCGAGCAGCACAAAGATTGACGGCACGGGTTTGCCGAATTTCGGTATCTCAACCGCCAACGCATCGGCAGCCACGACAGGCGCCGCGGCATCGGCGACAACAAATGCGGCGAATGCCGTTCCGATTGCCGGCCTCGCAGTGGCGATCACCAGCCGCGCACAGGCCGGCTCCAGTCAATTCAATATCCGCCTCGACCCCGCCGAACTCGGCCGTATCGAGGTTCGCCTCGGCGTCGACAGCGACGGCCGCGTCACCTCGCACGTTACCGTGGATCGTGCCGATACGTTGCAATTGCTGCAGGATCAGCAACCCCAGTTACAGCAGGCGCTGGATCAGGCCGGTTTGAAAACCGCCGACAATGGCCTGCAATTCTCGCTGCGTGACCAATCGTTCGCCGGACAGAACAACAATGGCGGCAATGGCGCGCAACAGAATACCCCTCAGCTCGTCATTCCCGATGCCGATCTGCCGACCATGCAATCGGCACAGATTTACAACCGCCTGAGTTCGGGCACCGGCGTCGATATCAGCGTCTGATCGGAAAACTTGAGGACCGGCCATGTCTACTGTTTCAGCAGCAACGACCGCGGCAAGCACCACCTCCGCCGCCTCCCAGGTCACCGTCGCGGGATCGCAGGAGATCGCCGGCAACTTCAACACCTTTCTGCAATTGCTGACGACGCAATTGCAGAATCAGGACCCGCTGTCGCCGCTCGACACCAATCAGTTCACTGAACAGCTGGTCGAGTTTGCGTCGGTCGAGCAGCAGATCAACGAGAACTCGAATCTGCAAACTCTGATCAGCCTGCAGCAGACCTCCGCGGCAACACAGGCCATGCAATTTCTGGGATCGAGTGTCACGGTCAACAGCAGCGCCGCAACCCTGGCGAACGCAACGGGCCAGGCGGCAACGTGGAATCTCAACTCGGCGGCGCCGGCGACCGGCAACATCACCATCACCAACTCAAGCGGAGCAACCGTCTACACCGGCACGACCACGCTGAGCACCGGCAACCAGACCTTCTCCTGGAACGGCAAAGGCAATAACGGCATCACCTACCCTGATGGCACCTACACGATGGCGATCACGGCGACTGGCGCCAATGGCACCGCTGTTACGGTTTCGCCGCAGGTGCAGGGCACGGTCACTGCTGTCAACGTCAGCCAGAGCCCGCCGCAGGTCACTGTGGGCGGCCAGAGCTATCCGATCAGTTCTATCCAGGCGATCACCAACAGCAGCCTTGGATCCCTGAGCAGCCTCGGCAGCAGCATCAGCAGCCTGAACTCGAGCATTAGCAGCCTTCTGCAGCTCCTCTAGGCGCGGACGAGTTGCGGTCAGAATCAAGCGATGCCCGGCAAACGGGCGAACGCCGTTATTTTCGCGGCTTGCTTAGGTAAATTTTAAGCCGCCATGGGTACTCTCACGGCCTGTAGCGTAGTCGAGTTTGTGAGAGTTGCTATGAATGAACCTCATCGCCCGAGGGTGAAATACGTCATCGGGCCCGACGGTTCCCCGTTGACGATTGCGGATTTGCCCGCACCGGGAACCAAGCGCTGGGTCATTCGCCGCAAGGCGGAGGTGGTTGCAGCGGTACGTGGCGGCTTGCTGTCACTGGAAGAAGCCTGCAGCCGCTATACGCTGACCGTCGAGGAATTCCTCGCCTGGCAGTATTCGATCGAGCAACATGGACTTGCCGGCCTGCGCACGACGCGCATTCAGCAGTATCGCCAGTAACACTCGCTTAATCGGTCTTACCGATCTGGAAAAAACGCCGGCCGCTTTGGCCGGCGTTTTCATTTCCGGCATCCGGTTGGCGATGGAGCGTGCACCGCGGCCACACTCCGCCGCCAACTGACCGCGCCGTCGAGCATTTTCACCGAAATTAACCGGGCGCTAACCATCAACCGGGCAAATCTTGCCGGGTGCGGCGCGCGTGGCGTCCGCCTTGCGGAGGATGCAGCCCGGTGCAAGGTCTCGTCGAGTTTGTCAAAACCATCGGCGCCGGACGTATCGCTGCGATGGGCGCCGTCACCATCGCCCTGATCGGCTTCTTCGTTTTCCTCATCATGCGCGTGACGACGCCGCAGATGACGCCGCTGTTCACCGATCTGACCTTCGAAGACTCCGCATCCATCGTGAAGGAGCTGGACCGGCAGGCTATTCCCTACGAGATCAAGAACGACGGCGGCGTGATCATGGTCCCGAAGGATCGCGTCGGCCGGTTGCGCATGTCGCTTGCCGAGGGCGGGCTGCCGAAGGGCGGCGGCGTCGGCTACGAGATTTTCGACAAATCCGACGCGCTCGGCACCACCAGTTTCGTCCAGAATATCAATAACGTAAGGGCGCTCGAAGGCGAGCTGTCGCGCACCATCCGGGCGCTTGATCGAGTCCAGGATGCGCGGGTGCATCTGGTGATGCCGGACCGGCCGCTATTCTCGCGAGACAAGGCCGAGGCCACCGCATCGATCGTGCTGAAGGTCCGCGGTGCGCTTGAGCCGCAACAGGTCCGCGCCATTCGCCACCTCGTCGCTACCGCCGTCAACGGGTTGCGGCCGGAGCGCGTGTCGATCGTCGACGAGCAGGGCCAGCTTCTGGCTGACGGAGCCGCCAACGATCCGAACGGCGGCGACATCAGCTCGGACGAGCGGCGAGCCTCGTTCGAGAAGCGGCTGCGGACGCAAGTCGAGGGCATCGTCTCGTCGGTGGTTGGCCCCGGGCATTCGCGCGTACAGATTGCCGCCGATTTCGACTTCAATCGCGTGACGCAGACCTCCGACAAGTACGATCCGGAAGGCCGCGTCGTCCGCTCCAGCCAGACCCGGGAAGAGACCGCAGCAAGCAGCGAGGGCAAGGACAACCAGGTCACCGTCGGCAACGAGATTCCCGGTGGCGGCCAGCGGCAGCCCAATGCCAATCAGGGTGGCGGGAAGGGTGACGAAAGCCGGAAATCAGAGGAAATCCTCAATTATGAGATTTCCAAAACCACCAAGACCGAGGTGATCGAGGGCGGCCGGCTCAATCGCCTCTCGGTCGCCGTGCTCGTCGACGGCAACTATGCCAAGAACGACAAGGGCGAGGCCAGCTACCAACCCCGCAGCAAAGAGGAAATCGACCAGATCTCGGCGCTCGTCCGCTCGGCGATCGGCTTCGATCAAAAACGCGGCGACCAGGTCGAAGTCGTCAATCTGCGCTTCGCCGAGACACCGCCGGTGCCGATTGCCGAACCGACCAGCTGGCTGTCAGCGTTCCAGTTCACCAAAGACGACATCATGCGCGTCATCGAGATGGTGGTGATGGGACTGCTTGGCTTCGTCGTCCTGCTGATGGTCGTGCGGCCGCTGGTGCGCCGCATTCTTGCGCCCGACGAGCGCCGCGCGCTGGCACCGCCCGCCGCCGCACCGAGTCCTGGTGCGCCGGCAGAAATGACAGCGCGTGCGATTGGCGCAGGCGATGCCGGAAAGTCAGGCGATCAGAGCAAAACGTCACAGATGATCGATCTCGCCCAGGTCCAGGGGCAGGTTCACGCCCAGTCGGTCCAGAAAGTCGGCGAAATCGCCGACAAGAATCCGCGCGAAACCGTCGCCATCATCCGTCAATGGTTGCAGGAGAGCGGCGCTGCCGCTTGACCGGATTAGACAATGGCTTCCGACGAAATCAACAGCGCATTAGCCACTCTCAGCACTCGCTCTGCCGCGTCGGCATCTCCGAGCCGCCAGCTGCGAGGCCCCGAACGCGCGGCCGTGCTCATGCTCGCGCTCGGCGAACAGCATGGCTCCAAGATCTGGGGACTGCTCGACGACGATGAATTGCGCCAGCTTTCCACGGTGATGTCGACAATCGGCACCATCGAAGCGGGAGCGGTCGAGAATCTGTTGCTGGAATTTGTCTCGCGGATGTCGGCATCCGGCGCGGTCATGGGCAACTACGAAGCCACCGAACGCCTGCTGCAGCAATACCTGCCACCGGAGCGGGTCTCCATCATCATGGAAGAAATCCGCGGACCGGCCGGGCGCAACATGTGGGAAAAGCTCTCCAACGTGCAGGAGGAGATGCTCGCGAACTATCTGAAGAACGAATATCCGCAGACCGTCGCGGTGGTGCTGTCGAAAATCGGCCCGGAACACGCCGCCCGCGTACTTGGCATTTTGCCGGAAGAACTGGCGCTCGACGTGGTGAACCGGATGCTCCGCATGGAGACAGTACAGAAGGAAGTCCTGGAGCGGGTCGAGCAGACGCTGCGCACCGAATTCATGTCGAGCCTGTCGACGACGCGCCGACGCGACGCGCACGAAGTGATGGCAGAGATTTTCAACAACTTCGACCGGCAGACCGAAACCCGGTTCCTTACCGCGCTCGAAGAAGATAACCGCGAGAGCGCCGAGCGCATCAAGACTTTGATGTTCACCTTCGACGACCTGACCAAGCTCGACACCGGATCGGCCCAGACGCTGATGCGCCATGTCGAGAAGGACAAGCTCTCGATCGCGCTCAAGGGCGCTACCGAGCCCGTCCGCCAGTTCTTTCTCTCCAATATGTCGACCCGCGCCGCAAAAATGCTGCAGGACGACATGGGGGCGATGGGACCGGTGCGCTTGCGCGACGTCGACGAAGCGCAGGCGCTCCTGGTCAACCTTGCGAAAGATCTCGCCGCCAAAGGCGAAATCGTCATCTCCAAAAGCCGTGGCGAAGAAGAGTTGGTGTATTGATGGCCGCACCGGCAAAATTCATGTTCGACGTCGATTTCGCCACCGGTGGCGGACGCGGTCATGCGGGCTCGGCCGTACCTTTTGCAGAGCATGCGCTAAAGATCGCGGAGGCGGAAACCAGCGCCCATCGCAGAGGTTACGCGGAGGGACAGACCGCCGCCAAACTGGAAACCGAACGCCAGCTCGCCGAAGCGATGGGTCGCATCGCCGCCAGTCTCGACGAGGCGAACAACGCGCTCAAGGCCATCGAGGCGCGCCTCGAATGCGAAGCCGTCGAGGTCGCAGTCGCGGTCGCCAAGAAGCTCTCGCCGGCGCTGATCGCGCGCGAGCCGTTCGCCGAGATTGCAGTGCTGGCGAGCGAGTGCTTTCGCGAACTGGTTTCGTCGCCGCACGTCGCCGTGCGCGTCAACGATGCGCTCTATGCGGAAGCGCGTGAAAAACTTGAAGACATCATGCGGGCCAAAAACGTTCAAGGCCGGCTGGTCGTTCTCGCCGAATCCGATATCGCCGTCGGCGATTGCCGGATCGAGTGGGCCGACGGCGGGGTCAACCGCGACAGCGCCACGGCGAACGCCGCGATCGACGCTGCCGTCACCAGCTATATCGGCGCTCGCCGCGCCGCCGCCGATACACAGCAGAGTTTGAGGAGATCCGAGAATGAGTGAGGATGGCAAAGTCCCGTTGCCGAATCTCGAAGGCGGCGGCGTTCTGCCTGATGTGCCGGTGGTGTCGGAGCCGGAAGGGCCGACGACGCGGATCGCTGCCGACCTGGAAGCCGTGTTCGACGTGCCGGTTCAGGTATCCGCGGTGCTCGGCCGGGCGCGGATGGAGATCGGCGATCTGCTCAAGCTCGGACCCGGCACGGTTCTCGAGCTGGATCGCAAGGTCGGCGAAGCCATCGATATCTACGTCAACAACCGCCTGGTGGCCCGCGGTGAAGTCGTGCTGGTCGAAGAAAAGCTCGGCGTCACCATGACTGAAATTATCAAGGCGGAGCGAGCGTAAGCTTCCCGGCTGTCGCGAAGAAGGAAAAACAACATGCGCCTCTTAATTGTCGGTACGCTCCACGGTCAGCTCACCACAGCGACAAAGATCGCGATGGGCAGTGGCGCAACCGTGACACACGCCGTCGACAATACGCAGGCGCTCGCGGTGCTGCGCTCGGGGCGCGGCGCGGATCTCCTGATGGTCGATGTCGCCATCGATATTCGCGCCCTGGTGACCGCGCTCGAGGCCGAGCATATCCATGTCCCGATCGTGGCTTGCGGGACGGCGACCGACGCGCGCGCTGCCGTCGCAGCGATCCATGCCGGCGCCAAAGAATACATCCCGCTGCCGCCCGACGCCGAGCTCATCGCCGCGGTGCTGTCCGCAGTGGCCAACAACTCCCGCGAGATGATCTATCGTGACGAGACCATGGCGCGCGTTGTCAAGCTTGCGCAGCAGATCGCCACGAGCGAAGCATCAGTCCTGATCACCGGCGAATCCGGAACCGGCAAGGAAGTACTGGCCCGCTATGTCCACAACCGGTCGAACCGCGCCAAGAAAGCTTTTATTTGCGTGAACTGTGCTGCGATCCCGGAAACGCTGCTCGAATCCGAACTATTCGGCCACGAGAAGGGTGCCTTCACCGGCGCCGTGGCGCGGCGCGTCGGCAAGTTTGAAGAAGCCAACGGCGGCACGCTTCTGCTCGATGAAATCTCCGAGATGGACGTGCGCCTCCAAGCCAAGCTTCTGCGCGCGATCCAGGAGCGCATGATCGACCGTGTCGGAGGCACGCGCCCTGTTCCGGTCGATATCCGCATTATCGCCACCTCGAACCGCAACCTTGCCGAAGCTGTGCGCGAGGGCACCTTCCGCGAGGACCTGCTGTTCAGGCTCAACGTCGTCAATCTGAAAATCCCACCGCTCCGTGAGCGACCGTCCGACGTGGCCGAGCTGGCTGACTATTTCATCAAAAAATACGCGTCGGTGAATAGCGTGCCGGTACGGCCACTGTCGCAGGAAGCGCGCCGGACGCTTTCGATCAACTATTGGCCCGGGAATGTCCGCGAGCTGGAAAACACCATGCACCGCGCCGTGCTGATGGCGAGCGGAGATGAAATCGGTTCCGAAGCCATTCTGGCCCCGGATGGCGTGCGGCTCGACCAGCAACGCGTGCCGAGCGTCGCCCACGCTGCCCTCGCTGCCGAGCAGGTTTCGCGCGCGCTGGTCGGCCGCACCGTGGCAGAGGTCGAGCGTGATTTGATCCTGGAAACGCTCAAGCATTGCCTCGGCAATCGCACCCATGCTGCGAATGTGCTGGGCATTTCAATCCGGACTCTGCGCAACAAGCTCAACGAATACACTGCCGACGGCGTCCCGGTGCCGCCGCCGGGCGGTGGCGAGCCGCGCGCCGCAGCGTAGTTTCTTCGCGCCAGCCGTCGTTCGCGGCCTTTTGCCGGGTCACTTCTCGATGTAGCCTCCCAATAGTGGGGGCAGCGATGAAGCGCCGGGACTTCCTCCATCTGTCAGCCGCCAGCGCCGCATTTGCGGTTGCGCCGTGCGTTGTGCGCGCGGAGAATTATCCCTCACATCCAGTGCGGTTGATTGTCGGTTTTCCGCCCGGCGGTCCGACCGACGTTTACGCCAGGCTGATTGCCGAGTGGCTGACCAACCGGCTCGGTCAACCGTTTGTCGTCGAGAATCGTCCGGGCGCGGGCAGCACAATCGGCATCGAAGCTGTCGTCACGTCGCCGCCGGACGGCTACACGCTGCTGCTGATCAGTTCATCCGCGCCGATCAGCATGTCGTACTACAAGAAACTGAATTTCGATCTGATCCGCGATATCGCGGCAGTGGGCGGCATCGCCTTCGTGCCGATGGTGATGGTTGTGCACCCTTCGGTGCCAGCCAGCACGGTTCCCGAATTCATCGCTTATGCCAAGGCCAATCCCGGCAAACTCAATATGGCCTCGGTCGGCAATGGCACCACGCCGCAGATGGCCGGCGAGCTCTTCAAGCTGATGGCAGGCGTCGATCTGCTGCATGTGCCGTATCGCGGCGCTGCTCCGGCGCTCACCGATCTCCTTGGCGGCCGTGCGCAGGTGATGTTCGAGTCAGTGACGACGCTGATGCCGCACATTCAAGCGGGCAAGATCCGCGCCCTGGCGGTCACTACGCCGAAGCGCTCACCGCTGCTGCCGGACGCGCCGTCCATTGCCGAGTTCCTGCCGGGTTATGACGCCAATACCTGGTTCGGCATTGCCGCGCCAAAACAGACCCCGGCGGATATCGTCAATTTGCTCAACAAGGAGATCAACGCCGGGTTGAAAGACTTAGGTGTGAGCAAACAGCTCGCCGATCTTGGCACTACGCCCCTCGCCGGCACACCTGCGGATTTTGAAAAGATCTTCATCAACGACACCGCGAAATGGGCGAAGCTGATCAAGGCCGCCAATATCAAACAGGAATGAGCGTCTTTTGGCATTGCGAACGGGCAGGTCCTGCCCTGCGGCATAGCGCGCCACCGCTTCAGGCACCTTTACCTGTCATTTTTTGGCGTTGTAAAACCTCGGCATGAAAAACAACCTTGCACGCCGCCATTTCCTTAGTCTCGCCGCCGGAGCGCTTTCTTCCCCGGCCATTTTGCGGACTGCCCGCGCCGACACTTATCCGTCGCGCCCCATCCGCCTGCAGGTTGGATTTCCACCCGGAGGCACCGCCGACATCATCGCCCGGCTGACCGGTGCGGCGCTGTCGGAACGGCTTGGCCAGACCATCGTCGTTGAAAACCGCGGCTCGGCAGGCCAGCAACTCGCAGCCGACTATGTCGTGAAAGCTGCCCCTGACGGCTACACGCTGCTAATGCTGGCCAATCCGAATGTCATCAACGCGGTGATCAATCCGGATATCAGCTTCTCGTTCACTAAGGATCTGGCGCCAATCGGCGGCATCGCTTCCGATCCCACGATCCTCGTCGTCAATCCGAAGTTGCCGGTCAAATCAGTGCCTGAGTTGATCGAATATCTGAAAGCACATCCCGGCACGGTCAACATGGCCTCGGGCGGCGTTGGCTCGACGCCGCATCTCGCCGGCGAACTGTTTAAGATGATGACCGGCACCGACATGATGCACGTGCCGTATCGCGGCGACGCACCGGCGGTCACCGACATGCTGGCCGGACAGGACCAGGTCATGTTCGACATGGTGATCCTGTCGCAAGAGCACGTTAAGTCCGGCGAACTGCGGCCACTCGCGGTGAGCAGCGCGAAACGGCTTGAGCTGTTTCCGGATTTGCAGCCGGTTTCCGATTTCGTGCCCGGTTACGAGGCGTTCGCCTGGCAGGGATTGATGGCGCCGAAAGGTACGCCGCCGGAGATCATCGCCAAGCTCAATACCGACCTCAACGCCGTGCTAGCGGACGCCACGACCAAAAAACGCATCGAAGATCTTGGCGGCATCCCGATGCCGATGACACCGGATCAGTTTGGCAAGCTTATCTCCGACGAGATGGTGAAGTGGGGCAAGGTGATCCAGTTCGCCGGGATCAAGCCGCAATAGCCGCACCTCACATCACTTCGTGGCGTCGCCGCCGTCGACCATGATGGTCTCGACTTCGCCCGCGCCGTTGGCGCGGCGAAACGCGGCGGCTTTGTTGTATTCGTCCGACTTGAAACAGGCGACGCCCTGCTCGAACGTCGGAAACTCGATCACAACGAAGCGGTGAAATTTGTCCGGGCCTTCCATGATCTGGAAACGCCCGCCGCGCGCCAGCACCTTGCCGCCGAACTTGGCAATGATTCCGGGAACCTGATCGGTGTATTTCTTGTATTCGACCGGATTGTTGATCTTCGACCGGGCGACCCAGTAAGCCGGCATTCCATCACTCCGCGGCGCGGCGCGCCGCGACGATCTGGTCGGCGTTGCGCCCGGTCAGCTCCGCCATGTGGTCGAACTTGAAGGTGAATGTGCCGGCGCCTGCGGTCGCGGAACGGACTTCGACAATAAGATCGCCGATCTCCGATTCCGGCATCTTGGCCCTCACTACGTCCCAGCCGTCCCAGCCGTCGCGAGTATCGAAGCCGAGAATCTGGCCGCGCCTGCCGGACAGCAGCGCATTGATCTTTGCAGTGGCTTCCGTCGGGCAAACGATCTCGACCAGATCTATCGGCTCAAGCAGCACCGGCTGACACTGCGGCAGGCCGTCGTGAATGCCGATACGGCCCGCGGTCTGGAACGCCATGTCCGACGAATCCACCGTGTGATACGAGCCGTCGACCAGCGCGACCTGAAGATCGACCACCGGAAAGCCGAGCGGCCCGTGCTTGAGCGCGTCGATAACGCCTTCTTCGACTGAAGGAATGTAATTGCGCGGGACCACGCCGCCCGTGATCTTGTCTTCGAAGCTAAAACCCGTCCCCCGCGGCATCGGTTTGATGTCGAGTACGACGTCGCCGTATTGCCCGTGGCCGCCGGACTGCTTCCTATGCCGGCCGCGCTGCGTCACGCCCGCGCGGATGGTCTCGCGATATCCGACCGACGGCTCACGGCGGTTGATCGCCACGCCGAAGCGATCGGCGAGCCGCTCGGTGGCGACACGCAGATGCATTTCGCCCTGCCCCCACAGCACGACTTCATGCGTTTCGGGGTTGTGCACGATGGTAATCGAGGGATCCTCTTCCGCGAGCTTGTTCAGCGCCAGGCCAAGCTTGACGTCGTCCTTCCGCTCTTTTGCCGAAATCGCGATGGCGAGCACCGGCGGATGCGGCTCGACCTCGGCGAGAGGCGCATGCGTCTGCTTGCCGGCCGTCAGCGTCTCGCCGGTCCTCGCTTTATCGAGCTTGGCTAAAGCGACCGTTTCGCCGAGGCCCGCGGGACCGCGCTTTTCGGTCGTCTGGCCGACTAGCTTGAAGACGCCGGCGACGCGGCCAGCCTCATCGTCAGACGAAAGGAACGTCGTGCCGTCCGCAGCCTGTCCGCCGAGCACCCGCGCGACCGACATCTTGCCGCCGTGAGCGGTGTTGAGCGTCTTGAGCACATAGACCACACCATCGTTACCGGCTTTGACGCCAAGACGTTTCGCGGTCTCGGTGATTCCAGGCGACTCGTGACGCAGTGCTTTGAGCAATCGCAAGACTCCGTTGGTGCGCGTCGCCGTGCCCATCAGCACCGGACAAACCAAACCGTCGCGCAACTCGCGCGTCAAATCGTCGAAGACCTTGTCGCGTGGCGGCTGAATGTCTTCGAGCAATTGCTCCATCAGCTCATCGTCGTGGTCAGCGAGCGTTTCCAGCATCGAAAAGCGCGCAGTCTTTTCAACGTCGGCGGCGTCGCCTTCGAGCGGAATGACTTCAGATGCAGCGTGTTCCTTGTAGACAAAGGCCCGCTCGAGCGCGAGATCGACAAACCCGGTGATGATGTCGCCCTTGAATGTCGGGATCTGGCGCAGAATCAATTTTGTGCGCGATGCCGGCTGCAGCAGCTTGAGCACGTCGTGAACGCCGGCGTCCGCCTTGTCGATCTTGTTGACGAACAGAATGCGCGGAATGTTCCTGTCTTCGAGCTCGCGCAAGATGAGCTGAAGCTGCGGGATTTTTTTCTCGTCCATCTCGCAGACGACCACGGCGACATCGATCGCCGGCAGCACCGCGCGCATGTCATGCACGAATTCAACCGAGCCCGGGCAATCCAGAAACGTGAAGGTGTCGCCCATGAAATTCGTGGTGGCGACGGAAAGCTCCACGCTCATCTTGTGATAGCGGGCTTCCCTGCTGGCGTCGCCGACGGTGTTGCCGGCTTCGATAGCGCCCTGGCGAGGTATGGCGCCGGTGCGGGCAAGGATTGCTTCGAGCAGCGTGGTCTTGCCGCTTTGAAAGGGTCCGACCAATGCGATGCAGCGTGGACCGGCCGCTTTGGTGCCATTGCCGTCAATTGCCATGGTTACATCTCCCACGGCGGGCTCGTCGTGCTTGGCGCGTCCGCCAGCAACTATCGTTTCAGGCACGACCGGGGGCGGTCAAGGGGCGCGACATTGCGCGCAGGCGCGCGCCGCGCCCGCCGGACGACGTCCGTTCGAAAGAAAATTTCGAGTTACTGTGCCAGATGCAGTTCGAGCTGGCTCACACCGGCAGCGATATTGAGTCCGACCTGGCCCTGCACCGACAGCGGCTGCAGCGCGACCGCACGGTTGGAACCGCCGACCAGCACGTTGGCGCCGAGACCCGCCGCAATCGTCATTTCCGCTGAGGCGCCGACATACGTACCGCCCAACATGCCGGCGTAACGATTGGTGCCGGTGAACACCGCCCAGATAATCGCGCCGCCACCGGTGATGCCGATGTCCAGACCAACCCGGGTCATGGTTCCGACGTAGGCTTCCGGCGGTCCGCCGTCCGGTTTGAAATTGCAGGCAATATTACGTTGCGAGGCAACGATCAGGCCTATGCTGGAGGATAGCGAGCATTCCAGCGAGCCGACCTGCACGCGGTCCCGCTGCGCATCGGCTGGCGTCGACGCCACCGTCGCGAGCGCCGCAGCGCCGAACACTGCCCCTGAAAAGGCATTACGAAACATATTGGTTCTCCCCTCAGCCAGCCCGCCGAGCGGGCCCTGTATTGCCATTGTAAGCGAGAATGAAGCTGCCGTCTCTTGCATTCCGGCAGCGTCTTTCCGGGAGCGCCGCACGCCCCCGGTTTGATTGAGGCCCTACTGCAGATTTCCGCAGAAGCGCTGGATACGGGTGCAAGCCTCTTCAAGCGCGCTGGTCGCCGTGGCGTAGGAAATACGAAACGCCGGGCCGACACCGAACGGCGTACCCTGCACCACCGCAACACCCTCCGCCTCGAGCAACTCGGTGACGAAGTCCTCGTCGTTCGCCAGCTTCTTGCCGGTCGGCGCCGTCTTGCCGATCGCGCCCGCACAGGACGGATAGACATAGAACGCGCCCTCCGGCTTCGGGCATTGCAGACCACGTGCCTGATTGAGCATCGACACGCAGAGGTCACGCCGCTCCTTGAAGATCTTGTTGTGCTTGGCGATGAAGTCCTGCGGCCCGTTGAGCGCCTCGACGGCGGCCCATTGCGCCACCGCCGTCGGATTCGACGTCGACTGCGACTGGATCATCGCCATGGTCTTGATCAGTTTCTCATCACCGCCGGCATAACCGATGCGCCAGCCGGTCATGCAGTAGGCTTTCGAAACACCGTTCACCGTCAGGGTGCGTTCGTAGAGCCGCGGCTCAAGCTGCGCCGGCGACCAGAACTCGAAGTCGTCGTAGACTAGGTGTTCGTACATATCATCCGACATGATGTGCACATGCGGATGCCGCACCAGCACATCGGTGACGGCTTTCAGCTCGGCCTTGGTGTAGGCGGCGCCGGTCGGGTTCGACGGCGAGTTGAAGATGATCCACTTGGTTTTCGGTGTGATCGCCTTCTCAAGCTGCTCACCGGTCATCTTGTAGCCGGAGGCCATCGTGGTGATGACTTCGACCGGCGTACCGCCGGCCATCACCACCATGTCCGGATAGCTGACCCAGTAAGGCGCCGGAATGATCACCTCATCGCCCGGGTTGAGCGTCGCGATCAGCGCGTTGTACAGCACCTGCTTGCCACCGGTGCCGATGATGATCTGCGATGGCTTGTAGTCGAGCTGGTTCTCCCGCTTGAATTTGTTCGAGACTGCGGTCTTCAGCTCCGCGATGCCGTCGACGGCGGTGTACTTCGCCGCCTTGCCGTCGCGGATCGCCTTGATCGCGGCTTCCTTGATGTTGTCCGGCGTATCGAAATCCGGCTCGCCTGCACCGAGACCGATAACGTCGCGGCCCGCGGCTTTCAGCGCACGCGCTTTATCCGTAACGGCAATGGTTGCCGACGGCTTAATGCGCATGATCTGGTCCGCGATAAAGGCCATTTCTGAGTCTCCTCCGAGTCTCTCGGTTTCAGGGCGCGTGCTTGGTATAGCCGTGGCTTACGGCAGGCAAGCGCAAAACCCGGCTAATAGCCTCACTTCTACGGCATTTCTTTCCGGGCGCGCCTCCCGAGCAACACTTCGCCGAACTGGGGCCGAAGCCGCAGCGACGCCCTCGGGGTCACCTGCCGGTAACCCACCGAAAACCAAGAGAAATCGGGGCCCTGACTGGCCTTAACCCGGGATTCAACGATCCCGCGCAAAGTCGCGACGTTCCACATCGCCGATCCTCGCAGACATGATCGCCAACGCCATACTATCGACCGACCCTTCCGAACACCGCGCGCGCCGTCTCGATGGCGAGCCGGCGTTTCCGGTTCTGTCCATCGTCGTTCCGACTTTCAACGAACGCGACAACGTCCGTGAACTGGTGGCGCGCCTCGATCGATGCCTCGAAGGCGTCGCCTGGGAGATCGTCTTTGTTGACGACGACTCGCGCGACGGCACGCTCGATACGCTGCGGAACGTCAGCCGTTCGGACTCTCGGGTCCGTTTTCTGCATCGCATCGGCCGCCGCGGCCTCGCTTCCGCGGTTGTTGAGGGCGTTCTGGCGACTAGTTCGCCGGTCGTCGCGGTGATGGATTGCGATTTACAGCACGACGAGACGCTGTTGCCCAAGATGCTCGCCACACTGAACGCGCCCGATTGCGACGTCGTTGTCGCCTCCCGCTATATGGAATCGGGAAGCGTCGGCGAATGGACCAAAGAGCGCGTCCTCGTCAGCCGGCTGGCGACGAAACTCGCCGATTACGTTTTGCAAACACCCCTGACAGATCCGATGAGCGGCTTTTTCATGATGCGCAGAAGTGCGTTTGATCAGGTGGTGCGCCGCCTTTCAACGCAGGGCTACAAGATCCTGCTCGACATCCTGCTCTCCGGCCGCTCGCTGCGGGTCAAGGAAGTGCCGTACACATTCCGCACGCGCGTACACGGCGAAAGCAAACTCGACCTGACCGCCATCATCGACTATCTGGCGCTGCTGATCGACAAGGTCGTCGGCCATGTCATTCCGCTTCGCTTCATCATGTTTGCCTCGGTCGGCGGTGTGGGACTGTTCGTGCATCTCACCGTACTGGCGCTGCTCAATCGCTTCGCCGGCGTTTCGTTTATCGTGGCGAACCCGTGCGCCGCGATGGTCGCGATGGGTTTCAATTTTTTCCTCAACAACATGCTGACCTATCGTGACATGCGGCTGCGCGGTTTCTGGCCGCTGTTGCGCGGCCTGATCAGCTTTTGCGCCGTCTGCGTCGTCGGCATGGTCGCAAATGTCGGCATCGCCGCGGTGCTGTTTCAGCAGAAATACACCTGGTGGCTTGCCGCCACCGCTGGAATTTTCATGGGCGCGATCTGGAACTACACCGCAACGTCGATCTTCACTTGGAAGAATGTGCGGACGTCCGAGCGGCCGGTCACCGATGAAAAGACAGCGATGATCGTTGCGCCGGACGGTGCCGGGCGCTGACTACGCTGCTGCGACAGCGTACTGATCTGACGATTCTTGCCGGAGCGTGGCGCCCGCCGGCCTCATCATTCGCCGCAACACCACAACAAACAGCAGCGCCGCAGCGGCGATAACGCCGAGTTTGAGTGTGTTGTCGAATGCCGTGATCTTGAACAGAGCCGGCGAAAAAAACGCGGCGATCAGCGCGACCCGTTCACCGCGGCGAAAGCCGTCCCGCAGAGCTTCGCCGAGCAGCCATGCCATCGGCACTGCCAGAATAAGCAGATCGTATTCGAGCATGAACGGCGAGCAGAACGGCACGCATGCTGCAATGGCCGCACCTTCCGCTCGCCCGGATCGTGCGCCCGCCGGACGCATCAACAGCGCGCCCAACAGCAAGGCGATTGCGGTAACGGTGACGACCGCCTGGAGCCCATAAGCCAGGGGCAGCGAGCCGCCATGCAAGCGCACGTCGCCGAAAACAGTGGTGAAAAATTTCAGGTAGTCCGGGATCGGCGCTTCCAGCCAGTTGTGCTTCGCCACACCCATGTCGGCAAAAAACGGCGGCCAGATATCGATGCCGAACACCAGCGTCGAAACCGCAACGATAGCAACCACGGTCACTGACGCGACGATGAAAGCGCGCCAGCGCCGCGCCACGATAAGGGCCAGCGGCACGATGATGCCAAGCTGCGGCTTGTACGACAGCAGACCAAGGCAAACGCCCGCGAACTCGGGGCGGCGATCGAGCCAGACCGCCGCTCCACCCAACAGGCCGGTGCTGAGGAATCCGTTCTGCCCAAAACCGATATTCACCATCACGGCTGGATAACCGAGAAACAGCACCCAGAGATTGGCGCCTTTGCCCAGGCTCTTCGGCAGCAACCCGCGCAGCGCAGCCGCGTAACAGACAAGCGTCGAGCCGAGCCACAGACACAACGCCGGAAAATAGGGGAGCAACGCAAAGCCCGCGCAGAGCAACATGAAAATCGGGGGGTAGAAAAACGAGATGTAGAGTCGCGTGGTGTCGCCGTGCAGCGCCAGTTCCTTGAAGAAGTGCGGCATCTCGCGATAGGAGTCCGACGCGTGGCCCTCGAGCGCCAGTTCGCCCGCGGTCCAGAAGCCGGTGAAGTCGCCCGATACCGGATAAAATCCCGGGCCTGCCGTCTGCCACTGCACCCACATCACGCAGAAGCTCAGAAAGACAATCAGCGCCGCCATCTCGCCGACGCGCAGCAAATAAAGCTGGCGTCGCGACGCCGTATTGAACCGTGCGGCCGCCTTGAATGACGACGGAGCGGCATCATGTACTGGGGGACTGATGGTCGACATGCTTACCGGCATGGTGGGGACCGAATTCTAATACCGGCTTAACAAACGGACGTATTTGCTCCGTGAATGTCGTATCCGCTAGAATGACAAAGCTGTGGCAGGAAACGCGCCGTCACGACATCGCCGCCTTCAATTCATAAGGCCTTAACGGTTTGCGAATCCTTCCCTGGAACGGCTCAAGGCTGACGATGTTTACGCTTTATTCGATGCAGCGCTCGGGAAACAGCTACAAGGTGCGGCTTGCGCTTGCGCAGCTCGGTATTCCCTATCGTCCGGTCGAAGTCGACATTCTCAAGGGCGAAAGCCATACGCCGGAGTTTCTCGCGAAGAATCCCAATGGCCAGGTACCGCTGCTTGAGCTGGCGCCGGGCCGTTATCTCGCCGAATCCAATGCCATTCTCTGGTACATCGCAGGCGGCGCGGAGCTGGCGCCTGAAGACCGCATGGATCGCGCCGATGCGATGCAATGGATGTTTTTCGAGCAGCACAGCCTCGAGCCGAACATCGGCGCGGCCTATTTCTGGCTAACGCTGGTGAAAGGCGGCCGCGATCTGCAGCAGCACGCGTTTGAAGACTGGATGGAAGAAGGCCATCGTGCGCTGGGCGTGATGGAGAAACATCTTGCCGTGCACGACTTCTTCGCTGCCGACCGCTACACCATCGCGGACATTGCGCTCTACGCCTACACCCACGTCGCGAATCAATGCGACTACGATCTCACGGCGTTTCCGGCTATCCGCGCCTGGCTGGCGCGCGTTGCCGCCCAACCCGCACACGTGACGATGGAGCAAACAGAAGCTACCGCGGCAGCGTGAGTGAGTCCCAATTACCACACTACCGCTTAATCGCCGGCGTGGCCTCGCGCGTTAACCACCCATTAACCAAAAAACACCAAATCGCCTTTATTCGTCAACGGCTTCGCCCAAGTCCGATGCGATATTCCGGACAACGCAACCCATTGATTCGCGAAGGACGAAACCATCATGACTGCGCTGGCCGGGAAGGTCGGTTTTGCGTCGCCCGTTTCTGAAAAATCATTATCGAGAAAACGGACTGCCGGAATCGAATTGATCGCCACACTGACACTGGCTTTGTCGTTGATCGTTGCCGCAACCGCCGTATCGTTTGGCGTCGCGCGCGCGCAATCGGCCATTCCAATCAGAACAGGCTTTACGGCGTGCAGCACTCACACAACGTCTGCGTTCTGCATGGTGCGGCTGCGCGGGACCGTTACTCCTCGGCCTTGATGCCGGCGTCCTTGATCACCGGCCACCACTTGTCGAGTTCAGCCTTATGATATGCAAGAAGCGCCGCGGGGTTCTGCTGATCGCGCGGGAAGATCACCATGCCGAGTCCTTCGATCCGCTGTTTCACCGCAGGATCGGACAGCGCAGTGGTCACACTGGAGACCAATCGGTCGACCTCGGCTTTCGGCGTACCTTTGGTGGTCCACAAGCCATGCCAGAACGTGATGCTCAGTCCGGGCACCCCGGACTCGATCATCGACGGCGTGTTCGGCGATTTCGTCCAGCGATCCTCGCTCATGACGGCGTAAGCTTTGATCTTTCCCGCCTGCACGCTCGGAAGCGTCGCTGACGCCTCAAGGCACGACATGTCGATCTGTCCGCCGATCAGATCTTGCAGCGCCGGTGCAGCGCCCCGATACGGCACGTAGGCAAAACGCGTTGCGGTTTTCTGCGCGAAATAATAAGCGCAAAGCTGAGCCGCGCTGCCCGTTCCAACGGTGCCAAGCGTGACCGGCTCTTTCCGCGCTTTCAGCCAGGATATCAGGTCGGCGATATTATCCGGCGGCAGCGCGCTTTTGCCGAGAATCCAGAGTGGTGAATAGGCCAGCAGCGCGATCGGCTGCAGGTCCTTCACGATGTCATAGTCGAGCCGGTAAATCGCCGGCGATCCGACATGGCTCGACCATTGTCCGATACCGATGGTGTAGCCGTCGGCCGCTGCGTGGACGACCCGACCGGTTGCGATCGTACCACTGGCACCGCTGACGGTTTCGACCGCGATCGGCTGGCCGAGCGCATTTTTCATTCCGTCGGCGACGATGCGGGCGAGCGTGTCAGTCGGTCCACCGGGCGGGAACCCGACCATCATCGTAAGCGGATGCGATGGAAAGTTGTCCGCCCGCGCAAAACTGGCACTCAGCAAGGCCGCGATCAGCGCTCCAGCAAAACCCGCTCGCTTCATGGCGTTCCCCTCGGTGCTTTCGTCCCCGTAAGCGTCTTCATTTTTTTCGGGACGATGCCATGGGAAGCGGCGCGCTAATAGGTCAGCACCACTGTCGCGATGCGGTCTCGCACATTATGTCTAGCTTCGTGAAGCCGCGATTGACGCCTCCCATATGTGGCCTGTAACCATCCGTAAATGTTTGCATTTTTTGAACGATTACTGACGCCGACTGCGGCACCGGAACATCCGGAGCCGCCGGCGAAACTTATCGCTTTCCTGTGGCATTTCGCGCGCCAGGCGAAGTGGCTGTTCGCATCGTTATTCGTCATCGAAATGTTCGTCGCGCTCTCTGATAGCGCGGTGCCATGGTTCATGGGCCGCGTTGTCACCATGGTGACAAAAATACCGCCCCAGCAGTTCTTCGCGGTCAGCTGGCCCTGGCTGTTGGGCATGGCGGTTGTCGTCTTGATTGTGCGCCCGACTGTGACCTTGACGCGCTACCTCATCAATAACCAGGCCATTGCCGCGCCGTTTACCGGCCTGGTTCGCTGGCAATCGCACTGGCATGTCGTGCGCCAGAGCTGGGCGTTCTTTCAGAACGATTTCGCCGGCCGCATTTCCAACCGCGTCATGCAGACCGGCCCGTCGGTGCGCTCGACCATCACCGCGACGATCACTACCGTCTGGTACATTTTAGTTTACGGCACGTCGGCGCTCGTCATGACCGCAGCCGCTGATCGGTGGCTCGCGGTGCCGGTTCTGTTGTGGTTTGCCGGTTATGCGGCGCTGTTGGTCTATTTTGTGCCGCGCATGCGCGAGCGTTCGAAGGTCTCATCGATCGCACGCTCGACGCTGATGGGCCGCATTGTCGACAGTTACACCAACATCCTCACCGTCAAGCTGTTCGCCCGCGCCCGCGAGGAAGACCAGTACGTGCGCAACGCGGTCGACCAGCACGTCGATTTGTTCAAGAACGCGCAACGGCTGCTCACCGCATTCGCCGCCCTGCTCGACCTGCTCAATGCACTTCTGATCGCCGGCTCCGGCGCGGTCGCGCTCGTTCTGTGGCGCTATGGTCTGGTCGAGGTTGGCGTGATCGCCATGGTGCTGCCGCTCACTTTGCAGCTCACCAACATGTCTCGGCAGATCGCGCTGCGCATCACCGAAATCTTTGAGGACGTCGGCGTCGTGCTGGAAGGCATGCTGACGATCGCGCAGCCCTTGCAGCTTCCCGATCCTGCGAATGCCCAGCCGCTGGACGTGCGCGAGGGCGGCATCGAATTCAAGAACGTCAATTTCGGCTACGGCCGTGACGTCGGCGTGCTGCAGGACTTCAATCTGACAATCAAACCGGGTGAGAAGATCGGACTGGTCGGCCGATCCGGCGCCGGCAAATCGACGGCGGTCAATCTGCTGCTGCGCTTCTTCCATCTCGAGGGCGGATCGATCGAAATCGACGGCGCTGATATCGCCGGCTTGACCCAGGAATCATTGCGTTCGCAGATTTCTGTAGTGACCCAGGATACCTCGCTACTGCACCGCTCGATCCGCTCCAATATCCGTTACGCCAGGCCCGACGCCAGCGACGAGGAGGTCGTGCGCGCGGCGAAACTGGCTCACGCCCACGACTTCATTCTCGATCTTCAGGATTGGGATGGCCGGCGCGGCTATGACGCCCATGTCGGCGAGCGCGGCGTGAAGCTCTCCGGCGGTCAGCGGCAGCGCGTCGCTATCGCCCGCGTCATTCTCAAGGATGCGCCGATCCTGGTGTTCGACGAGGCGACATCGTCGCTTGACAGCGAAGTCGAGGCCGCGATCCAGTCGAGCCTCGGCACACTGATGGAAGGCAAGACAGTCATCGCAATCGCCCATCGGCTTTCGACCATCGCGCAGATGGACCGCCTTGTCGTTCTCGAACATGGCCGTATCATCGAGCAAGGCACCCATCGCGAGTTGATCGCCCATGACGGACGCTACGCGGCGATGTGGCGGCGGCAGGCCGGCGGCTTCATCGACGATACCGACGAGATGCAGGCGGCGGAGTAACACCCATCGACTTTGCGCCGACAGAACTTCAGCAATCGGTGCGCGACGCTATCGAGAAGATTTGCGCGCGCTTCGGCGACGATTATTGGCTCAAGCGCGACAACGACGGCGAATTTCCCGACGAGTTCCATCAGCGCGCTGGCCGCCGACGGCTGGCTCGGCGTCGTATCCCGGAAGCCTATGGCGGATCCGGCCTCGGCATCACGCGAAGCCGCGGTCATGATGCAGACCATGTCGCATTCCGGTGCCGGCATTTTCCGGCGCGTCCGCCGTGCACATGAACATCTTCGGCCTCAATCCGGTCGTCGTCTATCGGCTCCGAAGAGCAGAAGCGGCGCATGCTGCCGCCGTTGATCGCCGGCCGCGAGCACGCCTGTTTCGCGGTCACCGAGCCCAACACGGGCCTCGACACCACGCATCTGAAGACGCGCGCCGAGCGCCGCGGCGACCGCTACATCGTCAATGGCGCAGAAGATCTGGATCTCGACGGCGCAGGTGGCGGAGAAGATGCTGCTCCTCGCCCGCACGACGCCGCTCGAAGACGTGCGAAAGCCGACCGACGGCTTGAGCCTGTTCTACACCGCGCTCGATCGAGCTCATGTCGAAGTGCGCGAGATCGAGAAGATGGGCCGCAAGGCCGTCGACTCCAATCAGCTGTTCATCGACAATCTCGAAGTCCCCGTCGAGGATCGCATCGGCGAGGAAGGGAAGGGCTTCCACTACATCCTGCACGGCATGAATCCCGGAGCGCATCCTCGATCGCGGCGGAAGCGATCGGGCTCGGCCGTGCCGCGCTCAAGCGCGCCGCGGCTTACGCGAAAGAGCGCGTCGTGTTCGGCCGTCCGATCGGCCAGAACCAGGCGATCCAGCATCCGCTGGCGCGAATGCTGGATGGAGCTCGAAGCCGCCGAGCTCGATGGCGATGAACGCGGCCTGGCAATACGACAACGGCATAGCCTGCGGACCGGCCGCCAATGCCGCGAAATATCTCGGCGCCGAGGCGGGCTTCAAAGCCTGCGAGACCGCGGTGATGACCCATGGCGGCTACGGCTACGCCAAGGAATATCACGTCGAGCGCTATTTGCGCGAAAGCCTGATCCCGCGCATCGCGCCGGTCACGCCGCATCTCATTATGTGTTTTATCGCCGAGAAGGTGCTGGGGCTGCCGAAGTCGTACTAGGATGCGCAATACGGACGCCGAGGCGTGTCAGCGGCGTCCTCAATTATTCTAGGAAGCCCGA
This sequence comes from uncultured Alphaproteobacteria bacterium, assembly GCA_963807565.1. Classification (GTDB taxonomy): domain Bacteria; phylum Pseudomonadota; class Alphaproteobacteria; order Rhizobiales; family Xanthobacteraceae; genus BOG-931. Next base: position 57,586 of record CAWECH010000021.1, read on the forward strand.
AAAGGATGCTATCCGTCATCCGGGGCGGGATAAAATGATCGCACTACTTTTGCCAGGGCGTCAGCGATCATCCGAAGCAGTTATGCCGCTGCTCCCATCGTTTAAGCCGAGGGGTAGCTCTGCATGAACGAAAGTATCCCCGAAGAAAGGACCGCTTCCGAGCCGCAAGATCGGGTAGCCGAACTCGTTGAGCAACAAACGGCTATCTCGGAAGTGCTACGTGCTATTGCGAGTTCACCTCACGACTTGCAACCTATCTTCGACGCCATCCTCGACAGCGCCACACGTCTGTGTCGGGCCGACTTAGGTAGCCTACGCCTCTCCGAAGAGGGCGGCCTTCGTCGCGTATCGGTGCGAGGGGACCCCCATTTGGTTAGTCAAGCGTGGTCGTCGTACCCAGTGCTCGAAAAGAAGGAGAGCTTTCTTAGTCGATTAGCCCCAGGCGGGTTGCCTACCCACATGCCTGACTTGAGAGAACTTGAAGGCGCGCGCCGGGATGAGTTTTTGATCACGAAGGTGAACGCAGGTCTCCGAACAGGCTTGGTTGTGCGGTTGCTCCATGAAGATGAGACAGTCGGAACTATTAGTATAGGCCGCAAAAAGATGCAGCCGTTCACCGACAAAGAGATTTCTTTATTCGGTGACTTCGCTGCGCAAGCCGCCATAGCCTTGGAGAGCACCCGTCGCGAACGGCAACATCGCGAGATGCTCCAGAAAATCATCGAAACAGTGCCCGCCTTCCTCTGGTCGACGGGACCAGACGGTGAGCCGACTTATATCAATCAGCGCGTTTTGGATTACAGCGGCATGCGTTTGGAAGATTTCAGGCGCGGTGGCTGGGAGGTCTTCCTGCACCCGGATGACTTTGCAGAAACTGCAAAAGCATTTGGGCACGCGATCCAGACCGGCACGTCCTACGAGGCTGTACACCGCCTGCGTCGGGCCGACGGCGAATATCGCTGGTACCGTGCTCGCGGCGAGCCGCTACGCGATGGTCAGGGAAACATTATCCAATGGTATGGCCTCTCTGTTGACATCGATGAAAGGAAGAAAGCCGAAGACCGGCTACGCCGCAGCGAGGCCCATCTGTCGGAAGCGCAAAGACTGAGCCACAGCGGTGCATCAGTCTATAATGAAACGACGATCCTCTATTGGTCGGAGGAAACCTATCGCATCTGGGGGTTTGATCCCGCTCAAGGTATTCCGAGCCGCGAAGCCGTATTCCAACGGATCCATACGGACGACCGGGACCGGGTGCGCGCAGAGTTCTCAACGCGCGTCGCACGAGAAAAGAGGTTATTCGATCGCCTACAGAATTGAGCTGCCCGATGGAACGATTAAATACGTCGATTTAATCAGCCAGCCTGTGTTTTCCGCTAGCGGAGAACTTGTCGAGGTAGTCGCCACACAAGTCGACGTAACGGAACGCAAGCGCGCGCAGGAGGAGCACGAGAGGTTGCGCCAACTCGAGTCCGATCTCGCGCGTATGCACCGTCTGAGCACGATGGGAGAACTTGCCGCCTCGCTGGCTCACGAAATCGCGCAACCGATTGCCACCGCGCGCAACAATGCCCAGGCGGCCTTGAATTTTTCGGACCGGGGCGCGGCGGAGATGGGCCAAGTCAGAGAAGCGCTCACTGCCGTCGTGGATGATGCCGATCGAGCCGGCGCGATCCTCGACCGTATCCGGGATCACATCAGGAAAGCTCCTCCGCGAAAGGAGCGTGTTCATCTTAACAAGGCGATCACCGACGTGATTGCGCTGGCGCAAGGCGCGATCGTCAGAAATGGAGTCTCGGTGCAAACCCGCCTTGCGGAAGCGCTACCCGTCCAGGCAGATCGTGTCCAGGTGCAGCAGGTCGTTTTGAACCTGATCCTAAACGCCGTCGAGGCGATGAGTTTGGTTGACGCTGGCGGGCGAGCGTTGACGGTCATTACCGAGCAGCAGAAGACCGGAGGCGTGCTCGTTGCAGTGCGCGATACTGGTCCGGGAATTGATCCCGAGCATCTCAACCGTGTTTTCGACGCTTTCTACACGACCAAGTCCAGCGGCGTGGGAATGGGGCTATCGATCTGCCGGTCGATCATCCACGCCCACGGAGGTCGGCTGTGGGCCGATGTGAATACACCGCACGGGGCCATATTTCAGTTCACGTTGCCAACCGCGGAAAGCTGCTAGGCTTTCTTCTGACGTTTGCGCGCATCGCGCCGGTCACGACACAGCCGTGCGCTTTAGCCCGAACACTCTCTCTGCGTTGTCCCCGAGAATATCCTGTTGCTGTTGCGCCGGGAGCTTGAGCTGCTCCACATGCTCACTGCTGGCACTGACGAGGGGATCGTCGGTGCCCCACAACAGTTGCCCGGGTCCAACCACCTCCAGCGCAAGGCGCAAGGTAGGACCGAAGAACGAACAGGTGTCGTAGAAAAGTTTCTTGGCATATTCACTCGGCAACCGATTGATGTGCGCGCGACAGTCCGGAAACAACCGGTAGCCGACATCGAGGCGTTCGAGCATGCTCAGCAACGCGCCGCCAGTGTGGGCCAGCACAAACGGAAAATTCGGATAGCGCTCGAACACGCCTCCGTAAATCATGCGCGTTACGGCTGTCGTCGTCTCGTAGATGAATCCGACCCGGATCGGCAGTTCAAACTCGTTGAGATGCGCCGCGCCTAAAGGCTCCATCGGGTGCTGCACCACCGGCACACGGCGTTTGTCGATAGCCGCCCACACCGGTTCAAAATCCGGATGATTGAGCGGCATGCCCTGAATGTGCGATCCGATTGCGATGCCGACAGCGCCAAGCGAGTCGATAGCGCGATCAAGCTCCTTGAGAGCGGCGTCCGGATCGCCCCACGGCAATACCGCCAACGCAAAGAACCGGCCGGGATGCGCCCGGCAATAAGCCACCAGCGCGTCGTTCGCCTGGCGCGCTATGGCAGGCTGCTCCGCGAACGGCCATTCGTAGATGCTTGGGCTGGTCAATGACAGGACGCGCGCCCGGACATCCGTCGCATCCATTTTCGCCAGTCTTGCTGCCGGATCGAAATGGTCTTCCTTGTACCAGGCAACGGTCGTGCCGCCGCGACGGAGCAACGTCTGGCCCTGCGGGGTTTTCTCGGTTTCAAGCTTCATCAGCTTGACCAGCTCCTTGATGTAATCGCGGTCGACGTAGTGAGCGTGACTATCGATCTTCATTTCTTCTTCCCCGGCGCGGTTCGGCTGGCTCTCTCATTCAATGAAAATGGAAAGGTTTCAAGCACGCTCATTTGCGGAGCCCGGCCCTACGCTGCCGAAGCCGCGTTGCGGTCGCCAGACGGCTCCTTGACGCAAGCCGCAGTCATGATCGGGCGCGACAGCAGCCAGAGCACAAGTGCAAGGACCGCGACTGCGCCAAGCCCGAGAAAAGTCGCCGGATAACCGAATCGTTCGGCAACAATGCCGCCGACAGTCGGGCTGAGCGCCGCGCCGACACCTTGCAACGTCATCACCGCGCCGAGCCCGGCATTGACGTGACCGGTACCGCCAAGAATCCGCGCAACCAGTCCGGGGACCGCGACGCCCAGAACGCCGGCGCCGACGCCATCCAGCATTTGCACCGGAGCAAGTCCCCATGCGCCCGTCACCAGCGATGCCGTGACGCCGCGAATGGGCAAAGCTACCAGCGCCACCAGAAAGACAATCCAGTAGCCGCGCGCCTCGGCAAGGCGTGCCGCCAGCAATGCGACCGGCACCATGGTCAGTTGCGCGACCACGATGGTCGCGCCGGTAAATGCACTGGCGTCGCCCGCGCCGCGCGCCACAAACGCCTGTCCGAGCAGCGGCAGCATCGCCGCATTGCCCAGATGAAAAAGCGTCAGGGTCACGCCAAGGATCATCAGGGGCACGGATCGCAACAGCACGGCAAAGCCCGCGATACGGGCGCCCTCGTCCTTTTCTGATGCTCCGCGGGCGGCCCGATGATCGATCTCGCCGGGATCGACCCGCAACATCGCGACAACGGCCAGGACGGCCATCACCGCCAGAACCACAAATGCCGCACCGAGACCGAAAACATAACCCGTCGCGCCGGCGAGCACGGCGGCTACCACGTTACCCGAATGATTGAATGCTTCGTTGCGGCCGAGCTGATGGGCAAAACCTTTCTGAAAGACCAGGCCGAGCGTGATCGCAGCGATTGCCGGACCGACGGCCGCACCGGCAATGCCGGTCAGCGCCTGCGAACTGGCAACGACCAGGAAATCCGGCCGCAACAGAATAGCGATCGACGCAAGTGTGATGATGATCGCCGATACAATGACGATCGCGCGCTTTGCACGCGTACGATCCACCAGCGCGCCGAGCGGCGTCGTCACCACCATCCCGGAAATACCGCCGATCGTCATGACCACGCCGATCTGTGCCGGCGACCAATGCCGTTGCTCCAGGAACACGCCGAGGAAGGGGCCGAGGCCGGATTGAACATCGGCCATGAAGAAGTTCACGGCGTTGAGCGCGACCAGCGATTTGCGCATGACGCGAATGTCTCGGCGCTAAATCGGCGCGCGGAAAATAAAGAACGCGCCGCAGGCGATGAACGCAAAACCGATGATCTGATTCCAGGTGATCGCCTGCTGCAGATAAACCACCGAGAACACGACAAACACCGATAGCGTGACGACTTCCTGAATGGTCTTGAGCTGGGCGGGCGAGTAGACGTTGCTGCCGTAACGGTTCGCCGGCACCGCCAGGCAATATTCGATGAAGGCCAGGCCCCAACTGATCAGGATGACCTGCCACAGCGGCACCTCTTTGTAACGAAGGTGCCAGTACCACGCCGTGGTCATGAAGGCGTTGGAGCCGATGAGCAGGAAGATTGGAAACACATAGGGAGAAAAAGCCACTGCGGGCATGACAACCTGCCGTACTGATGAATTGGGAATGCAAAAGATAACGTAGAATCTCTGCCTCCAGCCAACCACCTGGGCAGTCATGCGTTCCCACAGCCGTGAGCCATCTTCTCCTGACCGAGAAATCGACTATGGTGCGACAGCCCGCCGCACGCCCGTCGCATTCGGCGGCTACGACCAATCGCTATTGCGAAACACCGGAGTTCACGCGATGCGCCGTTCCCTTATTACCTCGACTATCGCCCTTTTGGCTTTTGCCGCCGCGCCGTTTGCCCTGGCTCAGGGTCAACAGCAGCTTCCGCCGCTGACACCGCCGCCACCGGCGCCGATCAAACCATACAAGGCTGTCGCCGCGACACCGCCGCAGCCGTATAGCGATCCGACCTTCGAGACATTCCGCAAGCAAATGGCAGACGTCGCCGCGAAGAAAGACCGTGCCGCGCTCGCCAAACTGGTCGTGGCGCAGGGCTTCTTCTGGATCCAGGACAAGGATCTCGCCAACAAGAGCAAACCCGGCATCGATAATCTCGCCAAGGCCATCGGCCTCGACGAGAAGGACGGTTCCGGCTGGGACGCGGTAGGCAGCTTCGCCAGCGATCCGACAGCCTCGGACTTGCCGGAACATAAAGGCGTAGTCTGCTCGCCGGCCGATCCCAACATCGACAGCAAGGCGTTTCAGGCGCTGGCCGACTCGACCCAGACCGACCCGTCCGAGTGGGGCTATCCGCTCAAGGACGGCATCGAGGTCCACGCGACGATCCAGGCCAATTCACCGGTGGTCGACAAACTCGGCCTTAATCTGGTGCGGGTGCTGGCTGACACGGCCCCGCCGAGCGATGCGGCACAGCCACAGTTCCTTCATGTCGCAACGCCGTCAGGCAAATCAGGTTACATCCCGATCGATTCGATCTCGCCGCTTGGCGGCGACGAGATGTGCTACACCAAGGATGCAAGCGGCTGGAAAATCGCCGGCTACTTTGGCGGCGCTTCCCAATAGGCTGCGCTTAACGCCGCACCCGACTACCTTTGGCGGGCCTTAAGGGCCCGATCACGCATTCGGGTATTGAACCGGCGCGGCGTAAGGGACAAAGTGTGGACATGAGCAAATTGACCCGAGGGCTTCGCGGCATCGTCGCTCTTCTAGGCGCGGCGGTGCTGTGCACTATGTCGGCAAGTGCTCAACAGGGCACGCTCGCCAATTTCAGGCCGACAATGCAAGACGTCGACCCCGGCGTCGACCACGGCAATCACGACGACAGCTTGCCGCAGGAATACCAGCGGCAGGCCGTGTTTTATCGTTCCACTCAGCCGCCGGGCACGATCATTATCGATACCCAGGAGCGCCATCTCTATCTGATCGAGAGCGCGACCCGAGCGATGCGTTATGGCATCGGCGTCGGCCGCGACGGATTTACCTGGCAAGGCATGCTGCAGATCGCCCGCAAGGCCGAGTGGCCCGATTGGCATCCGCCGCCAGAGATGATCGAGCGGCAGCCTTATCTGCCACGCTTCATGGCCGGCGGTCCGGGCAATCCGCTCGGCGCACGCGCCATGTACCTTGGCAACACCGTGTACCGCATTCACGGCACCAACGCGCCGGAGACAATCGGACAGGCGGTATCGTCAGGCTGCTTCCGCCTGGTCAATGACGACGTCATGGATCTTTACGATCGCGTGCCGGTCGGTACCAAGGTCATCGTCCGCCAGGATTGATCGAACGCGTTCCGCAAAAAGAAGGGCCCGCGAAAACCGCGGGCCCTTTTGTTTTGCGCATAATCCGGAAAAGTGGACTTCCGGTTTTCCAAAAATGATTATGCGCGATCCAAGTGCGCTTACGCTTTCGATGCAGCAGCGGAGATCGACTGCGCCGTCTGGCCGAACAGAATGGCGCGCTCTTCGGCGGTGCGGATGCCGCCCTGCCCCGGATTGATCTTCGCCGTCCATTCGTAAGCCTTGACCACCGCGGGCCGCGCCTTGATCGTTTCATGCCAGCGCTTCAGGTGCGGGAAGTCGGCGATGTTCTGCGCCTGACGCTCAGGCAGGATCCACGGATAGCAGGCCATGTCGGCGATCGAATAATCACCGGCGAGGAACGGCCGGTCAGCGAGCCGCTTGTTCATCACGCCATAGAGCCGGTTCACCTCGTTGCGATAGCGGTCGATCGCATAGGTCAGCTTCTCCTGCGCGTAGTTGCCGAAGTGATTGTACTGTCCGGCCATCGGGCCGAGACCGCCCATTTGCCAGAACAGCCATTCGACCGATTGCATGCGCTCGCGCATATCCTTGGAGATGAATTTTCCGGTCTTGTTGGCGAGATAGAACAGAATCGCGCCCGAACTCGAACACCGAGATCGGTTTGCCGCCGTCGGGCGGGGCGTTGTCGACGATGGCGGGGATGCGGTTGTTCGGCGACACCGCCAGAAACTCCGCCTTGAACTGCTCGCCCTTGCCGATGTTGACCGGAATGATTTTGTACTCGACTCCGGCCTCTTCGAGAAAAATCGTAACCTTATGACCGTTCGGCGTGGTCCAATAATATAAGTCGATCATGACAACCCTTTGCGTGATGCTGTGGGAACAGAGCCAGTTTAGCGATCGTCCTCAGTTTATTTAAGCTCTCGCCGCCGCCGTGCTAGGCTCGTTTTTTCATTACAGGACGCCATCATGATTACCGAGATCGCACAAATCGACGTCAAACCGGGCATGGAATCCGAGTTCGAAACCGGCGTGAAAAACGCCGCCCCGGTGTTCAAGCGCGCCAAGGGCTGTCATGGACTGGAACTGGCGCGCTCTGCCGAAAAGCCGTCGCGTTATCGGCTGTTCGTCAAATGGGAGACAGTCGAAAATCACACCGTCGACTTCCGCGGCTCGGCCGACTTTCAGGAATGGCGCAAGCACGTCGCGCACTGCTTCGCTTCACCGCCCGAAGTCGAGCACGTCAATTACGTGCTGAAAGCGTTTTGAGTGTCTCCTTTGAGACTTCTCGCTGAAACAATTCTCTCATAAATTGCAGGTGCACGCGCCATGCAACATGGGGGAGACATATGGCTCAGAGCGCAGAAAGTCGCCTTCCGCAGCCCATTTTTCATGAACCGTTTTTCAATGAAGACAAACCGACGCCCGATCCGACTGGTTTTCAGACCAAACATCCGAGCGACGGACAAACGTACGATAAGATCGAAAGTCTACTGAAAAAAAACACTGTACCGGTTCCGCCATCACGCTTCGCGGACGAGCAGCTATTTGGGTTGGACGATGCATACGGCGCGCATGGCGCTGCAGTGCTCGCCAAGATCAAGAAAGCCGGCAAGATCATATTCCACGCCTGCGGTGATTCAGGCGCGTCCGCAGTTCGCAAATACGCCGACGAACTTCGAGTAGCGGATCAGCTCTCGATCGATTGCGCTCGTGCAAACGATGATAATCGCCCGGCGTTCCTGTATCACCTCGGCGATATCGTCTATAATTTCGGCGAGTCGAAATACTATTACGATCAGTTTTACGACCCGTTCCGGGCTTATCCCGCCCCAATTCTGGCTATTCCAGGAAACCACGATTCCTTCGTCGTGCCAGGCACGAAGAAGGGCAGCGAGCCGCTGACAATCTTTCAGCGTAATTTCTGCGCCACTGCGCCTGTGATTACGCCGGAGGCCGGACCGCTGCACCGTACGGCCATGACGCAGCCGGGCGTCTACTTCGCGCTCGACGCGCCCTTCGTACGGGTGATCGGGTTGTTCAGCAACGCACTGGAAGATCCGGGCGTGATCTCCAACAAGAGCAAAAATTGGCCCGGCCTCAACAATGCGCAGCTGTCATTCCTGACGGCGCAGCTGAAGCTGATCAAACAGCAAAATTATCAAGGTGCTGTACTGCTGGCGGTCCATCATCCGCCGTTCAGCTATTCGCCACCGAAGAGTTCCGGTAGCGCAGGAGGCAACCACGGTTGCAGCTCAGTCATGCTCCGTGAAATCGACACTATCTGCCAGCAAGAGGGCGTCTATCCTCACGCGTTTCTATCCGCGCATGCGCACAATTATCAACGCTATACCCGCATCGTTCAGTTCGTAGGCAAAGAATACGATGTCCCGTTCATTGTCTGCGGCGACGGCGGCCACAACGTGAATCCGCTCGTACAGGCCAAGAAAGGTCACCCGGCCGAGGAGCCGCAGAACGGCGTTCGGGTAGACTATCTCGACGCAAAGCCGGTGCTGAAAGTGAATCAATTGATCTTGGAAAAATACGACGACACGAATTACGGATATCTGCGCATCCACGTCGATAAGACACAACTGCGGATCGGTTTCCACGAGGTCGGCGCGCGTACGCTGGCGCAGTCGCGCTACGACATGGTCACGATTAATCTCGCCGACCATACGATGGTTGCGAACTAGCCGAAATCTTCGCCGGCGCGCCGGTGTCAGGTGGCAATTGCAGAAGGCGCTCGCGTCTGCTGCACGTTTGCGATGCGCGTGGGCACACCGAAGTCACGGCGGCAGATTTCGGCGAGCTTCGCCACACCTTCGCGAATTTGTTCGTGTGTAGGGCTGGCGAAGCACAGCCGCGTGCGGCTTTTGCCGTAGGCCTTGTCGGTGGTCCATTCCGGGCCTGGATTGATGGCGACACCGGCAGCAAGCGCCGACTGGTAAAGCTTCATCGTGTCGACCTGATCCGGCAGTTTGACCCAGAGGAAGATGCCGCCCTTCGGATCGTCGAATTCTGCGGCGGTGCCGAAATGCTCGTTGAGCGCATCCATCATCGTCTCGAGCTTGGCGCGCAGCCCGCGGGTCAGCGCCGGTACGTGGGTATCGAAATGCGCGGGACAATATTCACCGAGCACCATCTGCTCGAGCGCGCCGGAGCCGGCATCGGTCTTGATCGACAGCATGCGTGAAATCAGGCTCCAGTCGGCGACGATGTAGCCGACACGCAACGCCGGCGCGATCGACTTCGAGAACGAGCCGATATGGATGACGCCGCCATGCTGGCTCATGGCGTAGAGCGCCGGCGGCCGTTTGCCGTCCCAGATCAGATCGGCGTAGCAATCGTCCTCGAAGATCGGCACGCCGTGTTCGCCGGCGAGCCGCAACAATTCCTGACGGCGCGCTTCGGGCAAGATAGTGCCTGTGGGATTCTGCACGGTCGGCACGGTGTAGATGTATTTCGCCCGCACATTGCGGCGCTTGAGATCGTCGAGTGCCGCCGCCAGCAGGTCCATGCGCATGCCGTCGCGGTCGAGCGGAATGCCAACCACATTGACGCCGAGCCGGGTCCAGCGATTGATTGAGCCTTGATAGGTCTCCATCTCGGTGATGATGGTGTCGCCGCGCGCCAGCAACACGCCATTGACCAGATCGAGCGCCTGCAACGAGCCCGAGGTGATCAGGATTTCGTCGGCAGAGCAGGCTGATGCCGGCAGTGCGCTTGAGTTTGTTCGCGAGGAATTCGCGCAACGGCCGGTAGCCCTGCGGTCCGCTGGCAAGACCGTAAGTTGCGAGATCTTTGCCCTCCCGCGTCAACACGTCGCTCATCGCCTTGATCAGGGCGTCGACCGGAACCTGGTCGGCGTCGTTGTTGCCGCCGACAAAGCTGTATTTGGCAAGGCCGTTATATTTGACCGCAGGCGGCGGCAACCCGGGCGCGAGCAGCGGCGCGAAATCCAATCCTGGCACGGACCCTAGCATGGACATTTCTCCCTTGCCGGTGAGACTAGCGCGCCACAGCCCGGCGTGTCATTGGCCGGGCTTGTCCCGCCTGCGCAAAGTCAGGCTGACGAGGGAGAGAAACGAATGCGCTGCCCACTCATCATCGCCGGCCTGTTTGCTGCATTGTTTGCGACCAGCGCTCACGCACGAATATCCGGACCGGCCGATCCATCTGATCGTGCCGCAAGCGGCGGGCAGCGCCACCGACACGCTGGCGCGTCTGTTCGGCGCGTCGCTCGGCGATGCGCTGGGTCAGCAAATTGTCGTCGATGACCGGCCCGGCGGTGCGCTGACCGTCGGCATGGATCTCACGGCGAAGGCGCCGCCCGACGGCTACACGCTGTGCATGGCGCCGATCGGCGCGCTTGGCGCTGACCTCGAACATGGTCGATCACGTTCCTTATGACGTGACGCGCGATTTCACGCCGATCGGTCTGGTAACACGCGGCCACTTGTTGCTCGCGGTCTCGCCGGCGACGCAATTCCATACGGTCAAGGAAATCATCGATTACGCCAAGGCCAACCCCGGCAAGCTCGACAATGCCTCGTCGAGCAACGGCTCGCCCGGTCACGTCTTCGCCGAGCTGTTCAAATACATGACCGGCACCGACATCGTGCACGTGCCCTATAAGGGCGGCGCACCGGCCATCAACGATCTCATGGCCGGCCGTGTGCAGATCATGTTCGAGAGTCTCAATTCGATCGCGCCGTTTGCGCGTTCCGGTCAGGTGCGTGGCATCGCGGTGAGCGGCGAACATCGGTCGCCCGCCTTTCCGGACTTGCCGACCATCGCCGAGGCCGGCGTGCCGGGTTACGCCGCGCCGACATGGACCGGGCTAGTCGGTCCGCCCGGCCTGCCGCAGCCGATTATCGACAAGCTCAATGCCGCGCTGAACAAGGCCGCCCAGTCCGACACCTTCAAGGCCCGAAATCGCGGACATCGGCGATGAGATCGTCGGCGGCACACCACAGCAATTCGGCGCGCTGATTGCCTCGGAATACAAGAAATGGGGCGAAGTCATCAAACGCGCGAATATCAAAATCGAATAATCCGGCGGTCACTTTCCTGACGGCCAGACTCGACCCATATTGGGGTGCATGGCGAAAGCGCCCGAAGCCGCGCGATCCGGCAAAACATTCGAAGAAAGACCCGGCCAAACCGACCCGCGCCAAGGCATCGCGGCCGGACGTGCCGGCAATGGATTCCAGCCTCGCCGATATTTTGAACCCTGCGCTCAGCAAAGGCCGCGCGGGTTTGGGCGCGCAGACGGGCATCGAGGCGCGAAAGAACAACACGCGTGATCCCTCCCCCCTTGTGGGGGAGGGTTGGGAGGGGGGTGGCGCAGAAAATTCTTCAGCGCCGACACTTCGCCGCACGACCCCCACCCCTAACCCCTCCCCACAAGGGGGAGGGGAAAGCACCGGCCTAAAGCCGCCGTCGGACAATTCGTGGGACCGCCGCGCTGATTTCGCCAATGCGCATCGCGCGCGGAAATCGACGCAGGGCAAAGCGCAAGGTTTTGAGGAGCGGCCGCAGAGCGGTTACGCCGCCAAAGGGCTAACCAGCGTCGATCCGGAACTGGCCGACACTCTTGGCGATGATACCGATCCGACCAAATCGCTGATCGGCAACGATCCGGCACCGGAGCGCGACGAACTGGCCGATATTTTCCAGTCGCAACGCGAGAAGCGCCATCGCCCGGCTCCGCAGGCATTCACGCTCGGCGTCGGCGCCTCAATGGAGGCGCTGGAAAGCCTGCTGCGTGAGGGCCGCCCGGAATTTCGCGAGCAGCAACTCTGGACGCCGCACCGCCCGCCACGGCCCGAGAAATCCGAAGGCGGCAAACCCCTTGTCATAACGTCGGAGTTCGACCCGAAGGGCGATCAGCCGCAAGCCATCAAGGATCTGGTCGAGGGCGTGAAGCGCCATGACCGCACCCAAGTGCTGCTCGGCGTCACCGGCTCCGGCAAGACCTTCACCATGGCCAAGGTGATCGAAGCGACGCAGCGCCCTGCCCTCATTCTCGCACCGAACAAGACACTGGCGGCGCAGCTTTACGGCGAGTTCAGAAGCTTCTTTCCGGATAACGCCGTCGAGTATTTCGTGTCGTATTACGACTACTACCAGCCGGAAGCCTACATCCCGCGCACCGACACCTACATCGAGAAAGATTCCTCGATCAACGAACAGATCGACCGCATGCGCCATTCCGCGACGCGGGCGCTGCTGGAGCGCGACGACGTGGTGATCGTAGCGTCGGTGTCGTGCATCTACGGCATCGGCTCGGTCGAGACCTATTCGGCGATGACGTTTTCGATCAAGCGCGGCGAAAAGCTGAACCAGCGTCAGCTTCTCGCCGATCTGGTCGCGCTGCAATACAAGCGCACCTCAGCCGATTTCTATCGCGGCTCATTTCGCGTACGCGGCGACGCCATCGAAATCTTCCCGGCGCACTATGAAGATCGCGCCTGGCGGGTTTCGCAGTTCGGCGACGAAGTGGAATCGATTCACGAATTCGATCCGCTGACCGGGCAAAAGACCGACGAGCTGGAATTCGTCAAAATCTACGCCAATTCGCACTACGTGACGCCGCGGCCGACGCTGCTGCAAGCCCTTTCCGGCATCAAGACCGAACTGAAATGGCGGCTCGACCAGCTTCATGCCGCAGGCCGGCTGCTCGAAGCGCAGCGGCTCGAGCAGCGCACCATCTACGATCTCGAAATGCTGGAGGCGACCGGCGTCTGCGCCGGCATCGAGAACTATTCGCGCTATCTCACCGGCCGCAAGCCCGGCGAGCCGCCGCCGACGCTGTTCGAATATGTGCCCGACAACGCGCTGGTGTTCGTCGATGAAAGCCACGTCACCGTGCCGCAGCTCGGCGGCATGTATCGCGGCGACTTCCGGCGCAAGGCGACGCTCGCCGAATACGGCTTCCGCCTGCCCTCCTGCATGGACAACCGGCCGCTGCGTTTCGAGGAATGGGACGCGATGCGGCCGCAGACCGTCGGCGTCTCGGCAACGCCCGGTCCGTGGGAGATCAATGAAGCCGGCGGCGTGTTCACCGAGCAGGTGATCCGGCCGACCGGCCTGATCGATCCGCCGGTCGACATTCGCCCGGCCCGCACCCAGGTCGACGATCTGGTCGGCGAAGTGCGCGCGACTGCACAAAAAGGCTACCGCTCCCTGGTTACGGTGCTGACCAAGCGGATGGCCGAAGACCTGACAGAATACCTGCACGAGCAGGGCATTCGCGTGCGCTACATGCACTCCGACATCGACACCATCGAGCGCATCGAGATCATCCGCGACCTGCGGCTCGGCGCTTTCGACGCGCTGATCGGCATCAACCTGCTGCGCGAGGGACTCGATATTCCGGAATGTGCGCTGGTCGCAATCCTTGACGCCGACAAGGAAGGCTTTCTGCGCAGCGAAACCTCGCTGGTGCAGACCATCGGCCGCGCCGCGCGCAACATCGACGGCCGCGTCATCCTTTATGCCGACAGCGTCACCGGCTCGATGGAACGCGCCATGGCCGAGACCGCACGGCGGCGTGAAAAACAGGAAGCCTACAACATCGCAAACGGCATCACGCCGGAGAGCGTGCGCAAAGGCATCGGCGACATTCTCAATAGCGTCTACGAGCGCGACCACGTGCTGATCGGCACCGGCGGCAGCGCCGAAGGCGAATTCCAGGACGCCGCCACTATCGGGCATAATTTCGAAGCGGTGATCGGCGATCTCGAAACCCGGATGCGCACCGCAGCGGCCGACCTCGACTTCGAAGAAGCTGCGCGGCTTCGCGACGAAATCAAGCGCTTGCGCGCCACCGAGCTTGCCGTCACTGACGATCCGACGGCAAAGTGTTGTTACCGTTGCCTGCAGGGGGAGGGTCGGCGCGAAGCGCGCCGGGGCGGGGCCTCAGAAGCAAGTGCACAAGCCCGCGCTCGACGAGATGGGCATCGCCCTCTATCACGAGGTCGCGCCGCATCGCGACGGTAAGAAATCCCCCGAAAGCCGAACCTCGACGAAATGGGACCGGGCATTGAAGCGATACCGGGGAAACGTGATGCGGCAAGCCCGCGCTCGACGCTCGGCCGGCCTGGCATGCGCGGCGGCTTCAAACCGCGGCGGCGATAGCTCGCCCATTGGCGGAAATGAAATGGCCGGCAAGGCACCGGCCATTTCAACGCTCGCTTTAGTCCCTAAAAGTAGTAGGCGCGATTGGCGCCGTCATACCGGCCTGACTGCAGGCAGCGGGCCTTGAAACCTAAGTCCTGAGCCGCACGGACATAAGTCGTTACGGCCGAGTTTCTCGACCAGTTCGACGCCACCGTGGACGAACCGCTCGCCACGTTTGACGAATTTCTCGGACGGGAATGACTTCCGCCGCTTACGAGTGACCTCGAAAGCAAGGGAGGTCTTGGTTATCGCGATGCTTGCGCATGGCACACCTCCATCAAATAAGCGGCCAAGTGACCGCGCGGCTTGATACCAAATCAAGGAGTTCTCGGGCAAGGACGCCGATGCCGCTAAAGTCTTGCAACCCAGATGATGCTAGAGTTGCGTTGATCGCTCGCGAATCAACCGCCGACAAACTGGAGAACGCCATGGCTAAGGGCCAGATGCGAAGCAACAAGGAAAAGAAGAAGCCGAAGCAGGACAAGAACGATCAAGAAGGGCGGCGTGCAGCCCGGCAAAAAGTAACATCCGATGACTCCGATCCAATTGGTTCGTATCAGAAGGGTCCTGAAATATCGCGAGCGGCGCGTACGGCGGCAATGTCCGATATCGGCCCTATTTTCGGACCGCTGGACCTCTTCATGCTTGCACTGTTGGCAAGTGCGCCGGGCTTCGTCATCGGCGCCGGGCTGGGCGCAATGGCGTGGAAACGCCACAGAATTATCGGCGCCGTCATCGGTGCGATTGCTGGCGCGGCGTTCTCGCTTGGCGCGGTGATCCTGAAAATCGAATATTATTGAGACTTGCGCAACATTCCACGTCATGGCCGGGCTTGTCCCGGCCATCCACGTCTTTCTTCCCGCCGCTAAGACGTGGATGCCCGGCACAAAGGCGAGCAGAGCGACGCCGTTTTCAGACGGCTAGGCCGGGCATGACGAGCAAAACTATCGCTAGTTCGTGCTGCCGCCTTCAAAACTCCAGCCCCAGCGCCGCGAGCATGCGCGCAGCCACGGCACGACGCCGGCCGAAATATCGAATTCAAAACCTTCGACCGGCGACTTCAACGCCATGGTCACGCCGTCGCCAAGCGCGGCGCCAAATGCGCCGCCGTGCTGCGGAAAAAATCCGATTTCGTTGTCGCTAAGCTCGCGCGCGGAAAAGCCGGTAAAAGGCTTTTGGTCGATCGTCAGCGTGGCGTCGATGTCGGTGCCGGCAGTGAGCTTGAGCAGGGTGTCCTTCAACGCCATGGTCAAACCCTTGCTCCGGGTGGTGAACAGCGAAGCCATGATCAGCCGCGTACTGTCGCTGCCCATGCCGTACCGAACGCGGATATAGCAGGCGCCGACCCGGCCATCGCCGTTGCGCAGCTCGGACGCGTCCCATTTGCCGATCTTCTCGATATCGTCGGCGCCGGGCAGCCCGGATGCATTCGGCCGCACCGACGCGATCTCCTGCGAGCGCGGCCGCGCGGCCGGCAGCGGCGGCGCATTCGGATCGGTCGGGCGATCGAGCGCGATAGCGAACTGCTTGCCGCACTGTGCGAGCCAAGCCAGCGCGTCCGCGGGCAGGTTGAGCGGGATGTCGCCGGTATCACGCCGTCCCCATCCGAGCGCAGGCGAAGCTTTGTGGTTTTGCCGAGCGCCGCCAGCACCGCCGCGGCGTCGCCCGGATGCAGCGCGAGGCTGTTGGAGCCATCGACCGTGAAGCCGACCGCTGGATCAGTCTTGCCGTCGAGAATGACCTCGGCCTGATCGTCGAGAATAGCCTCGCTGGGCAACTTGTCGTCGAGGATGGCGAAGGCGAGCCCGAGCCGGCGCTGATGTCGATGCTCAAGCCGGGTGTCGGCCACGCCGCCGGCGATTGCACGCGGCCGCAACGCGACCATCACACACTGCCGGACTTTGCCGTCCGGCCCAACCTGCGGCAGCGCGCTCCAGGTGCCGTTCGGAAAATGCACTTGCTGTCCTGCGACCGGCTTCGGCGGCGTGTCTGCTGTGGCCGGGTTCGCGATCGCGGCCATAGCAAAAGCCGCGGCGGCCGACACCGCGTACGCTATTGTTTTTGCAGCAAGCATCCGTACGCCCTTAGTGCTGGCGTTAGTAGTCAACGGCTGAACCGTTCATCGGATAGAAGCACCTTCGCGCCCGATCTCACCTTGCGAATCATGTTTTTCCACAGCGCCACTTCGTCTCGATGACGGCGAACGCTGACACTATGGAAAGACCCATTTTACGGGCCTAAGTCTCCTCCGGATTAAATTCCTTGACAGCATCTGCTGGCTATGAACAAAGGCAATCAGCTCGCTCGTCGTGAGGGACGTCATTCGCGGTGACGCCGATTGATGGAGCGGGTGCGGGTTCTGCGGATTAGAGTTTGTCACTCTGATTTGCAGACGGCCCGGGCATCAGCCCGTCCGGCACGTGATCGGACTGTGGGGTGCCCACTGCACTGGCATCGGATAGGGAGTGCAGACCTCCCAACGACCCGATGGTTCCAGGAAGCGCGACCCGGGCCGGGTCAGGACGCAAGTCCGGTCAATCCGCGGTGGAGCACCGAAAGGTGACCGGCCTTTGTCATGAAGGCCGGGGCTGTACCTGGTAACGGGTGCAGTGCTCTGGTTACGCACCGGTCGGTGCTCCGCTTCCCTCTTTCAGGGAAGCAAAAAGAGATGCCTCGCTTTTGTTGGAGGCGAAATCATTGCGATGGGTGAGGACTGTGCAGCGCGAGCGCGCTGCGAGAACGAGAGCGCTTGCGCAAAAATCTTTCACCTCTCCCCGTGGGGGAGAGGGGGCGCGTTGTGCCGCGTCGTGAGTCAGTAGCGTTCGCTGTTTGACATTGTAAATCGGAAAGCGCCGCGGCCTCAGCGCCGCAGCTTCGCGGTGAACGAAAAGCCGCCTGCGCCGCAGCAGGGGCAGCTCATGCCGATCATCAGGCTTTGCTTCTGCTCCTCGGTGAGATCGGCGCGCTCCAGCATCTTCGAGGTCTGCTGGGCAAACAGGTCGTGCAGCGACAGATTGCTGATTGCGATCTGCTCGTCGTCCAGGTCGGCGCCGCTCACCGGCAGCAGCGGGCTTGCGCACCGTCACGGTTCGGTTTTCTGGCGATGGTCAGTCCTCCGCTGGCGTGCACGACCATTCTCGGCGGCTTTCTCTTTGCTTTTTCATCGCGTCCACGCGGCCCGGTTCGTCCTGCGGTCGGTTACTTGTTGGCCGCCTTGATATAGCCGGCACAGGAAGCTTCGCGCGATCCGGCGGCAGCGCCAGAGCGGCGCACCCGCTCGCCGAAGGCCGGCCCCGACCTGCCATTCGCGGCACAAAGCCGATGGTCCGCATGGCCTCCGCCGCATAGTCCTTGTCGGCATTGAGCGCGATCACCGCGTCGGTCAGCGCCTTGATCGCGGCCGGCGGCGCGCCGGGCGGAAAGCAGATCGTGCGCAGCACGGTGCCGTCGAACGCGGTGATGGCGAGGTAATCGTCCCACAGCGGGCCGGACGGCGGCGTGCCTTTGATCTTCCTGTAACATCACGGAACGGCAGGATCGGCAGGCCGCCATGTACGACGGCGTGTGTCGCCGCCGTCGTAGAAGGCGTCGTACCAGAGCGCGATAGCCTGTTTGGTGTCGATCAGATCCGGCACCACGATGCTGCGATAGGTCGGCGGCGATTCCGAGAACATGTTGATCTCGTTTTTCTGGAACGCCAGCCGCGCCGCCGGCGCTGGAGCGATAGCCGGTGACGTATTTGTGCGGCACGCCGAGCATATCGAGGCCGAGCCGCATGCGCAGGTCCTTGGAGGTTTCCGCCGACAGGCCGCCGCCGACAACGCCCTGCGCTTTGACGATGTCGGTGGGGTCATTCATGCCCGGCGGCACGTCGGTGCGCACATAGTGAATGGTGGTGCCGCCCTGCATCGCGACAAAACCGTAGGTGCGAAAATCGGCGCGGAAACGCGACGGATCGAGCGCGTAGATAAAGCCGGTGCCGGTGAAATAGCCGACATAGGTGCCGTCCTTCGGCGCGACCTCGCCTAGATATTTGGCGCCGACCACGCCGCCGGCGCCGTCCATGTTCTGCACCAGGATGCTGGGCTGGCCGGCGATGTGGCGCGAGATGTATTTGGCGAACAGGCGGCCTTCGAGATCGGTCGGACCGCCGACGGCGAAATTGACCAGGATGTTAAGCCGCTTGCCGGCATAGAACGGCTCATCGGCGGACGCGGGGCTGTATCCGCTGAAGACGAAAAGAGCGACAACTGAAGCGACTAATCGAAAGCGCATGCGTAACCTCCCACCTCTCCCCGCCGCGCGGGGAGAGGTCGAGCGAAGCGAGGGTGAGGGGGCGTCTCAGCGAGTCCGAGCAGACAGGTCTTAAGTCTGAACTAGCGGAGACGCCCCCTCACCCTACCCTCTCCCCGCGTGCGGGGAGAGGAAGTTGCTTGCCCGTAATGCGTTATTATTCGTTCGGCCGATGATGACATGGAGCAGGCGTTGAGCGCCATTGCCAACGGAGATGCAGACAGCGGCGCCTTCTACTCCGGCGTGCCGGTGTTTCGCGATTTCCGCCGGCTGATGGACGAGGCGATGTATGCACCGCTGCCGGATGATTGGGCGGTCGGCATCGCCGATGTCGTGCAGTCGACCAAGGCGATCGCGGAAAAGCGCTACAAGGCGGTGAACATGGCCGGCGCGGCGGTGATCGCTTCGGTCACCAACGCGCTTGGCGGCCGGGAATTTCCCTTCGTGTTCGGCGGTGACGGCGCGAGCTTCGCCGTGGCGGCGGACGACTGCGAAAAAGCGCAGTCCGCGCTGGCCGCCACGGCGGCGTGGAGCGGCAGCGAACTCGGCCTCACGATGCGCGCGGCATTGTTGCCGGTGAAGAGCATCCGAGATGCCGGCTTCGACGTTCGCGTCGCGCGGTTCGCGCCGTCGCCGAACCTGTCCTATGCGATGTTTTCCGGCGGCGGTCTGGCGTGGGCGGACGCTGCGATGAAGCGCGGCACGTTTGCCCTGCCGGCGGCGCCGCCCGGCACCTGGCCCGATCTTACCGGCCTTTCGTGCCGGTTTCAGGAAATCCGCGCCGTGCGCGGTGTCATTCTGTCGGTGCTGATCATGCCGACGGCCGGCGCCGACCCGGCGGCGTTCCGAGCACTGATCGAAAACGTCGTGACCTTGGTCGAGCAAAGCCCGGAGTCGGCAAGGCCGGTGTCGGATGACGGACCGCCGCTGCGCTGGCCGCCACAGAATTTCGATCTTGAAGCGCGCACCATCCAGGGCGCCAGCCGTACCCGCGTGCTGGTCAAGTCGCTGCTCTATTTTCTGGTCATGAAAACCGGCATTCGCGTCAGCGGCTTTTCGCCGGCGGACTATTTGCGGCAGCTGGTCGAGAACTCCGACTTCCGCAAATACGACGATGGGCTGCGGATGATCCTCGACTGCACGCCGGAGCTTGCCGAAACGCTTGAGCGCAAGCTGGCCGCGGCGGGCGGCATTTCCGCGTACGGACTGCATCGCCAGCAGGCCGCGATGATGACCTGCTTCACGCCGTCACCTACCCGCAGCGACCACGTGCATTTCATCGATGGCGCGCAGGGCGGCTACGCATCCGCCGCTGTGGCGCTAAAGGCTAAACTCGCGGCGCGCTGAGCTTACCGCGTCAGCGCGTCGGCGCCCGACTTGGCGATCTGGGAATCCTGCGAGGACAGCGCGCCGGACACGCCAATGGCGCCGATGATCTTGCCGTCCACGACGATCGGCTGGCCGCCTTCGATCGGCGTGATGTTCTTGAGCGCCAACAGCCGCATGCCGGCGCCGCCGGCTGCGATGGCGTCATCGAGCGCCTTGCTCGGCCGCTTGAATTCAAGCGCGGTACGCGCCTTGCCTTCGGATACCGTGGTCGCCGAGAGTTGCGCATTGTCGAAGCGGTGGAACATGACCCAGTTGCCGCCGCTGTCGAGGATGGTAATCGCCACCTGCAGGGAGTTCTTGGCCGCCTCAAGCTCGGCCGCCGCCATGGCGCGCTTGGCCTGATCAAGGTTGATTGCGGGTCCGTAAGGCAATGTCGCCATCGATTGGGCCGCCGGCTGTTGAGCCAAAGCCGGTCCGGCTGAAAGCGCGACCGCGCAGGAAAGCGCGAGCATTCGAAGCATCTGAAAAACCTCCTCAACCGCGCGCCGCCGCGACACGTGCGCGCACAATAAAGTGCAAAAGCGAACCGTGGAAGCCGCCCCCGCCATGACCAAAAGACTGCTTCGGGGGCAGATTCAAGGCGATAGTAACACTTGACCGGCACAAACGTGATCGCGCGACCCCGGTGCGCGGCAAAGCCGTAATGCTTATATTTGGCGCATCAATCAGGAGAGGCGACCATGTTTTCCTTCCGCAAAAAGATTGAGATGCCGGCTGCCGGGGAGGCTTTGCCCGGCCGCTCGACGCCGATCCCCACCGCCAAACAGCATTTCCTCAACGGCCACCCGTTGAAGGGCCCCTACCCCGACGGCATGCAGATGGCGATCTTCGGCCTCGGCTGCTTCTGGGGCGCCGAGCGCAAATTCTGGGAGCTTGGCGACGGCGTTTACGTCACCGCTGTCGGCTATGCCGGCGGCATGACCCCCAACCCCACCTACGACGAAGTCTGCAGCGGCCGGACCGGGCACAACGAAGTTGTGCTGGTGGTCTACGATCCGAAGAAGATCTCCTACGAGCAACTGCTCAAGACGTTCTGGGAAAGCCACGACCCGACGCAAGGGATGCGTCAGGGCAACGATGTTGGCACGCAATACCGTTCCGGCATTTACACGTTCTCGCCGGAGCAAAAGGCGGCCGCGGAAGTATCGAAGGCGGCCTATACAAAGGCGCTCGACGCCGAGCGGATGGGACCGATCACGACGGAAATCCGCGAGGCGCCGCCGTTCTACTTCGCCGAGGATTATCACCAGCAATATCTGGCGAAGAACCCGCACGGTTATTGCGGCCTCGGAGGCACCGGCGTGAGCTGCCCGATCGGAACAGGCGTCGCTGCCTGACATCGCCAAAGGCGGTAGCGAATAGTCGGCTAATATTCGCTACTCGCCATCCATCGTGCGTGGTAGCAATGGGCAGCATCCGCGGGGGGATTCATGGCGTGGCCTGACGGACGTTACATTCAAGCCGCGGTCTTTTTCAGCCGCTGGCTTTTGGCGCCGTTCCTGCTCGGTCTGCTGGTTTGTTTGCTGGTGCTGATCTACCGCTTCTTCGGCGATCTCTACGCACTGATGCTCGAGATGCGCGGCATGAGCTGGCACGACGTCGTCACCAGCGTGCTCAACCTTGTCGACCTGTCGCTGACCGCCAATCTGGTGCTGATCGTCATCTTTTCCAGCTTCGAGAATTTCATCCGCCGCATTGATCCGGCCGACCATCCCGACTGGCCGGAAGGACTGACGCAGGTCGATTTTGGCGCGCTGAAACAGAAACTGCTTGGCTCGATTGTCGGCATCGCATCGGTCGACGCGCTGGCCTGGTATTTCGACCTGGAAAAAATCGGCGACACCTCGAAGCTGGTCTGGGCGCTGTCATTCCCGCTGGTCTTTGTGGTCATCATGCTGTTGCTGGCGATCTCCGATCGGCTCGGACATATGACGAAGAGCGGCGAGTAGCGCGGGTCGTGCCGAAAAGGTCACGGCCGAACGCAAATATCAAAGATTCCCCCGCCAGTTAGGGTTTGTTAACCATACCAAGCGTTAATCGGGCTCGACGTTCATTCGAACGGGGTCGGATTTCGCGTATGCGGGTTGCCCGCTCTTTCCTGCCGTTATTGGCCGTAGCGCTCGCCGCAGCAGGTTGCGCAGCGCAGGCTCCGTACGTGCAAACGGCGCCGACACTCTACGGTATCGACGCGGTGACCTACGGAACACCGCAAAGCCGGCAAGCCTATCCGCAGCAGGCTTACGCCGCGCAGACTTATTCGCAGCCGCAGAACGACGGGAACCGGGGCTTCCTGCCGCAGCTCTATGCGCAGCAGAGTTCTCCGCAGCAGCAGAGCTACACCGCGCAAGTCTACGCGCAAGCGACCCGTTCGCAGCAGGCTTACACGCAGCCGAGCACACCGGTTTATGCCGCGGCCCCGGCTGCGGCGCCGTCCGCCGGATACACCTACGGGATGGCGCAGGGACCCTACACGCTCGATTCGGGCGACCGGCTGCGCATCGTGGTGTTTGGCCAGGATGGGCTGACCAACTCCTACGCGGTCGATGCCAGCGGCCACATCGCCATGCCGCTGATCGGCACGGTGGCGGCACGCGGATTGACCACTGACCAGCTTGCCGGCGCGGTCTCAGCCAAGCTCCGTGACGGCTTCATTCGCGAGCCGCATGTCGCGGTCGAGATCGAGGCCTACCGGCCGTTCTTCATTCTCGGTGAAGTCACCCAGCCGGGGCAGTATCCGTACGTCGCCAACATGACGGTGGAGACTGCGGTGGCGATTGCCGGCGGCTTTGGCCCCCGCGCATCGCATGAGTCGATGATCCTGACCCGCAACTACAACGGCCAGCAGGTCCGCATGGCGGTGCCACCGAACTACCCGCTGCGCCCAGGCGACACCGTCAGCGTCCGAGAACGCTGGTTCTAGGTCTTTAAATTGAGCGTGATCTTTAAGCACAAAGCGATCCAGACTTCGCAGCCTGGATCGCTTCGCTCCAACATTACAAATCAAAGTTGCGAAGCGTTACTTCACATTCTTTGAAAGGAACGCCATCGAGCGCTGCCAGGCCAGCTTGGCGGCGGCTTCCTGATAGCTGCCGCGCTCGTCGCAATTGAAGCCGTGCTGCGCGTCCGGGTAGACGTAGATCTCACAGTCGCCGCCGCGCTTCTGCTTGATCATGTCGACATCGCTCATCGGGATCCCGGCGTCTTTCTCGCCGAAATGCATCTGCACCGGAATCTTCGGTTTATCGTCAGCGGTCTTGGCGATATTGCCGCCGTAATAGCAAACCGAAGCCGAGAGGCCGTTGAGCTTGCAGGCGGCAAGGAATGAGATCGAACCGCCCATGCAGAAACCAATAATCCCAACCGGCCCGCCCTTCTTCAGATCGTCGATGGACGCCTGCACGTCGCGCAGCATTGCACCCCAATCCGGATTGGAAACGAACTTGCGGGCATTCGCGATCTCGTCGGGCGTATAGCCGCATTCGAAATTCGGCTGTTGGCGATCGAACACCGCCGGCGCCAGGGCGGAATATCCTTCACCGGCGAGACGATCGCACACGGCGCGGATGTGATGATTGACGCCGAAAATTTCCTGAATGACGACAATGCCGCCTTTCGAAGCGCCGGACGGGTCGGCCCGATAAGCGCCGAGCTTGAAGCTATCCGATGACGTGAGCGTAAAATGCTGACCCAAGACGATCCTCCTGTGACTAAAGCGACAAAGCTGTACGGATTGCCGGCCGCGGCTCGCGGCGGCCAGCACACTATAGCGCGAAGGGCCGCTGTTGAAGCGGCCCTTTTATGCAGATCTGAGCTTCAGGATTTCGAGGTTACGACGACGAAGTCCGTGCCTTCGCCGGTTTCTTCGCCGAGGCCTTGATCGGAAACGATCAGCGACGAACCCGGCAGGATCATCGCCGAGATGCGATCGATAATATCCTGCGGAATCTGGATACGGGCCAGCGCCTCAGCGGGCGTTTGCGGCGCCGGTGGATCGACGGCCGGCTTTTCTGCAACTTCCTGGTGCCGCGGCCTGCCGTACCGATCGTAGGTGATGATTTCTTTCGGCTGGGCGCGCTTTGCTTTCGGCTGCACGCCAGGCATCGAAACGACGTCCCAGCGGAACGTTGAACCATCAGTGAGATAAGCCATCGCCGTAAAGACGTGCGTCCCGATCGGCTGCTCGGGATGATCGAGAGTGATTGCAGCGTCGAATATCGGCTCAAAATTCTGACGCACGTATATCCGTTGCGTCTTGCGGCTGATGAAAATCGCGATCGGCGTTTTCTTATCAGCCGGAGCCTGGATCGCATCTGCGGGTTTGCTCGCAGGCAGCGGAACGATGCCGTTGGACGCATCAACAACCAGAGTCGGGCTGGCGTCGGTGCCTCGCAGGCTGTCACGCGGCGGTTGCGCGGCTGCAGATTCCTTGACCGGCGATGATTGGGATGGCGCCGGCATCGTCAGCGCAACCGGCGTTGCTGCTGATTCGTTGGACGATGCGGATGCAGCCGCTTCGAGTTTTGGCGTCTCGACCGCATTCGCTGTTTTTGCTTCGCCGTTATTCTCGGATTCCTTCGCAACATCAGCGACCGGTGTAGGCGTCGCTCGCTCAGGCTCACTACTCTGGCTGGACTGAGCCGTTATCGGAGCAGCGGCTTTCGGTTCGCTATCGCTCCCGGCCTTCGCATTGTCGCCAGACGACGCTGCCTTCGTTGTCTCCTGTGGTACCGCGGCATCATTGGATTGCGCGGCGGCTGGCGCGTCCGCTTTGGGCGTTATAACAGCCTCTGTCGGCTTGGCTTCGTCCATGGAAGGCGTGGCCTTCGCAGGCTCTTGAGGTTCTGGCTTCGCGGTTTCCGCTACGCTCGCTGATTTGCTGTCGCTGCTAGCAGGCGAAGTCACGAGGCGCCGCCGCAATTGCCGGAGCAGCCGGCGGTGTCGGCGCAGGGATTTTGTGAACGAAGAGATGCGGATCCGCGAACTCGGTCGGCCTCAATTCCTCATTGGCGACGACAACACGCGCACCGATTTTAGTGAATTGATAAAGCCTCTGGGCAAATTCGCGCGGCATGCGAATGCAGCCGTGCGAGGCGCGATGTCCAATGCTCTCGCCTTCGTGCAACGCAACGCCTGACCAGGTAATGCGCTGCATGAACGGCATCGGCGCGCCGCTATAGATATTCGAGCGGTGGAAGATCTGCTTCTGGATCACGCTGAACACGCCCAGCGGAGTCGGCAGGCTAGGCACGCCGGTCGCGACCGACGTATCGGCGACGTGCACGCCGTCGCTGTAGAGGTGCAGTTTCTGCTGATCGATCGAAACAAAAATCTCGACAGCGCCTTTTGGGGCGTCGCCGAACGGCCCTTTACTGGCCTGCTCCGCCGGTTTTGCCGCCGGCTCATGCTTCGCTTTGGCTTCGGCGCTGGCAGACGTGATCATCATGATCGCAGCCAGACTGCAAACGCACGCGCTGCCGAGCAGCGCTCGTTTACGCCAGCCAGAATGTGACGCTGCCACGTTCCGAACTTGTTCGATTTCCACGATCCAGCCCCGATTGCAAAATGACACGATTCGAACGGCTAAATATTACCGGACATCCACGCCGCCGGACACGGCATCGGCCCGGCAGATTGCCGATATTACCTTTATGGTTCCTGAAAGACACAACCGTGACGCCTCCAGCTATGTTCCGGCGTCATTGGTCGGGCCATCCGCACATGCGGTTCACCCTCGCGGCGTCAGCCCGAAGCCTTGCGCAAGAAGCTCGTAGGATCTCCGCCGGGCGGCGTGATCATAGACCATCGTCGTGATCATTAACTCGTCCGCTTTGGTCGATTCCGCGAGCGCCTGTAACCGATCCATAACTTTTGCGATGTCTCCGATAATCAGCCGCGTGCGCTGCCGGGCCATACGTTCACGGTCAATCGGCGTATAGTCATAGGCCGCGGCCTCCTCCGGTGACGCGAGCGGCAAATATTCGCCTTTGGCACGGCGCACGTAGTGCAATTCGGCACTGGCGGCGATGCGCTGGGCTTCGGCGTCACTGTCCGCGACGATCACCGCAGTACCCAGGATGGCGTAAGGCTCCGCCATTGTTGCAGACGGCTTGAAGTGGTTGCGGTAGGTCAACATCGCGCTTGCCGCATCATAGTCGGCAAAGTGATGGGCGAAGGAAAATCCCATGCCGACCGTCGCCGCCAGCTCCGCGCTGTAACCGCTGGAACCCAGCAGCCAGATCGGCGGCAACGGCACATCGGATGGAACGGCTCGCACATTCCGGAACGGGTGGCCCTCCGGAAAGCCGCCGCGTTCAAACAGCAACAGTTCCTGGAAGCGTTCGAGAAAATCATCGCCCTGCCGGGGGTCCTGACGAACACGCAAAGCATAGGACGTGACCTGATCGGTTCCCGGCGCGCGGCCAAGGCCGAGATCGATCCGGCCGGGAAACAGCGCCTCCAGTACCTTGAAACGTTCCGCAACCATCAGCGGCGCATGGTTCGGCAACATCACGCCACCGGAGCCGACGCGGATCCCTGAAGTAATCGCGGCGATCTGGCCGATCATGATTTCGGGGGACGAACTCCCGACATTGGCCAGGTTGTGATGCTCGGCGACCCAGTAGCGCTTGTAGCCCAGCCGGTCCGCGAGCCGCGCCAGATCAAGCGAGTTGCGCAACGCCGCCGAACCAGGCGTAGCCGTCGTCACCGGCGACAGATCGAGAACTGAGAGCGGGGTCACGCGTGAAGGTTCTTCTTAATGGCTGCGGAAGGACCTGATCCTAACAGCCATTTTCGGCAACGTCGTTAGTTGTGGCGACGGGCTGCTGTCGATGTGCCGCCCAACAATTCGCCAAACCCGGATTGCGCCGTTTGAAAGCCTGACGTGGACTGGAAGTTCGACTGCGAAAATCCGTTGTTCTGAGTAGCCGCTTGCGCGACCGCAGCGGCGCGTATCCTGCGGGCACGGCGCCATACCGCCTGCCGCTTGCGGATTGCGATCTGGCGCGCAGTTTCCTGCTGCTTCCCCGCCGTCTCTTGCGCGGCTGTTACCGGAGCAGCGACTTCCTGCGGCGGCATCTCGGATATTGCGACGGTGACAAGAGCGGGAGCCGCTGGCTGTGCTGTTTCCGGCGGGAGTGCGCCGGCTACCGCCGCTTCCGGCTTTACGGCACCCGGCGCTGATTCCAGCGGTGTTGTTTAAGTCGCAGTATCTGCCGGTCCCGAAGCGTTGGCAGAACCATTCGCCTTCGCCGGCTGTGCCGCAGTCGCGTCTGATGCCAGGGCCGTCGCTACTTGTTCTACTGCGGGTCGGGTCTTGGCCGCGCCATCGTCGGCAGTCGCTGCTGCCGCAGCAACCTCATCGGAATCGGGCGCGGACACTGCTGTGGCAACCGCCCTTAGCGCTTCGCTCAACTCAAGGTGCGGCTGATCCGGGGCGAAGCTCAGAGCCCGAGGCGCCGCATCAACGAACGCAAGTTGAAACGGAGTGGCCGCCACCGGAAGGCGCGCCAGAGGCTCGTGGTTGACCCGAAAGGCAGCGAACAGGCCGAAGCCGCCGACCAGCACGGTCATTGTGAGTAGCGTGGCGACGAGCATGGAGCGGATGGTCGGAATCATTCGAGTTCCCAGCGCACCTTGTGCAAAACCGGCGAAACACGCGTCACAATTGTATTTGGATATCGCGCGGCTTGAACATCGCCGCATTTACGCCGGGGCAATTTCCGGCGTCACGCAGCGAACACTAACTGAGTCGCGCAAAATTCAATGCAAAAAAATCCGGCCGGGGCTTCATGCGCCGGCCGGATTTTCATTTCACACCTAAGAAAAACGAGCGCTACCGCGTGATCGTGGTTGGGGCGACCGAAGACACCGGAGTCGACGCACCCGGCAACACCACAACGCGCGTGCCAACATTCACCCGTGTGTACAGATCGGAGATATCTTCGTTGGTCAGACGGACACAGCCCGACGACACGAAGGTGCCGATCGTCGATGGCTGGTTGGTCCCGTGGATCCGGTACTCCGTGCTGCCGAGATAGAGCGCGCGCGCGCCAAGCGGGTTGGTATCGCCACCAGCCATAAAGCGCGGCAGGTATGGCTGCCGTGCGATCATCTCTTTCGGCGGGAACCAGTCCGGCCATTCCTTCATGCGGCTGACGCGTTCGCTGCCGGCCCAGGTAAAACCTTCGCGGCCGACGCCAACGCCGTAACGCATCGCCTGTCCGTTACCGAGCACGAGGTACAGATAGGTGTGCGGGGTATCGATGATAATCGTGCCGGGCGGCTCGATGGTGTTGTAGTTGACCACTTGCCGGCGGAACTGCGGCGGCAGTTCCTTACGCGGACCGCTTTCGGGCTGATCCTCGGGCGGCAGGCCCGCAACCGAACCGTGACTGATGGTCGGCATCGGCGGTGCGCCGGCGGAAGGCCGTACCGAACCGGTCACATCAGGCCCGTTACCACCAATGCTGCCCGGGGGACGAAGCGGACCGCCGCCGAGAGCTGGCATCGGCTGTGGGGCTAAATCATCACTCTGGTCAGACGAGAAGCGACCGGGATACGGCACGAACGGTCCGCCCATTGGCGGGGCCGGTTCGTCGCACGGATCGCAGGGCGGCGCGGCGGTCGCGGCGCGATAAACGGTTTGGGGCTGGCCATAAGGAGCCGCCGGCGCACTTGCGCCCGGAGGGGGCAGCGGCGCACTGGAATAGGTCGGCCCCGAATTATACTGCGCGGCAACCGGCCCAAATGAACCAGCGAGCGCAAGCGCGATCACACATAGACGAGTGCTGAAACGCAAAGGCATGTCCCCCAAGAAACGCCCCAAAAACCTATCGCGGGCGTGCGGACAAGATTAGGCGGGAAAAAGGCAATAAAGCAGCAGATCAGGCCGCACAACGGCTGTCGGCCGGGTCTTCTGTCTGACGCGGTAAACAATTTGCTACCAATCGGGCATTACCGCCGAACTGGTAACATGTTATTGATATTTCGGGGACGAAGGGGTTCGTTGCCGGGACGACGGGAGTCGCGACGTGAAACGCACGCTTTGCGGTGCGATCGCATTATGCCTGATCCCGTGCATTCAGCTGCACGCCGAGGGCCCGACGATCAACGAGATCAAAGGCCAGATCTTCGACGCAAAAATGCTCGCCGAAACTTTCAAGGCAGGGCTGAAGCACTGCAACGAATTGAACGGCGCCAATTTCTTTTTCCCGCCACGCGACCGCGTGCTGGATCTCGACGAGTATCACCGTTCGCTGGATAACCTCGCCAAACAGCAGGTTTACAATCCAGAGCGGCGGCGGCCGTGGAGCAAGGAAGATGCCGCCGAACGCTGGGAGCAAGTACAGCGCCAGGCGGTCAAAGACAAAGAAAACTGTCAGCTCGTCGCCAGCCTGCCTGACCTCGAGAAGCAGCTCGAGGACATGGAGACGAAAGCCACCACGGCGCAAAAGAAGGACTAGCGTTCAACAGGCCTGTCGCGTTGCCTAAAGGGTATCGCGTCGAAATTGTGCCGTTGGCGTGCGCGAAGACCAAGTCCGCAAGTGCAGCCGAATACCGCAACACGTCAATTGCCCTGCGTGAGCAAAATCGCACTCGCGGTGTTATATACACAAGGCTGCGATGCCGGATTTGTCTGCTTGTGCTTCTCCGCTACAAATGTCCGGTGCCGCGCCGTGAGCAGAGGACAAAGGCTGATGCCATCCGTAAGCGACTGGAAAGTGCCGGCCTCCGCGCAACCAAAGCCGGAGGACTATGGCTTCGACCTTGAGCAGGCCTTCACCTCAGTGGTCGGCGTGCGCGCCATCATTCCGTCCGACGCCTACACTGCGGAAACCCTCGGCACCGAGCGCGCCGGCAACGGCGTTTTCATTCGCGACAACGGATTGGTGCTGACCATCGGTTACCTGATCACCGAAGCGGAAACGATTTGGCTCAATCTCAACGATGGCCGCTCGGTGCCGGGTCACGTCCTCGGCTACGATCAGGAAACCGGATTTGGATTGGTGCAGGCGCTGGCCAAGCTCGACATGCCCGGCCTCGTTATCGGCAAATCGGCGGCCTCTTCAATCGGCGAGCGCGTGGTCGTCGCCGGTGCCGGCGGAAAGCCTCATTCGGTCGCGGCGCGCATTGTCGCCAAGCAGGAATTTGCCGGCTATTGGGAATACGTGCTGGACGAAGCGATCTTTACTGCACCGGCCCATCCAAACTGGGGCGGCACGGCACTGATCGGTCCCGCCGGTGACCTGCTCGGCATCGGCTCACTGCAACTGCAGCACGCGACGGAAAAGGGAC
This sequence comes from uncultured Alphaproteobacteria bacterium, assembly GCA_963807565.1. Classification (GTDB taxonomy): domain Bacteria; phylum Pseudomonadota; class Alphaproteobacteria; order Rhizobiales; family Xanthobacteraceae; genus BOG-931. Next base: position 88,333 of record CAWECH010000021.1, read on the forward strand.
AGTCGCAGAACATCAACATGATCGTGCCGATCGATCTGCTCAATCCAATCATCGATGACCTGATGAAATTCGGCCGGCGCAACGCGCCGCCGCGGCCATGGCTTGGACTTTACGCAACCGAAGTCGACAACCGGCTCGTGGTTGTCGGATTGGCCGACCGCGGACCAGCCAAGAAAGCCGATGTGCACATGGGCGACGTCGTGCTTTCCGTCGCCGGCAAGGAGGTGCGTGACCTTGCAGGCTTCTTCCGCAGCGTCTGGGCCCAAGGCCAGGCAGGGGTGGACGTGCCAATCTCGATCTATCGCGACGGCGACACGATCGACGTTCGCATAAAATCCAGCGAGCGCAATCGCTTCCTTAAGGGACCGAGTCTGCACTAACTGGAATTCGTTTGCAGGGCACGCAGGCCCTCGCGATACGTCGGATAAAGCAGACGCACGCCGAGCACGTCTTTGAGCTTGTCGTTGTGCACGCGCCGGCACTCTTGCCAAAAACTCAGCGCCATCGGCGACATTGACGGCGCCGCGCTGTCGAACGCGACCTCCGGTGGCGGCGCAACTCCCATCAGTTGAGCTGCGAACACAATCGGCTCGCTTGGCGGCGTCGGTTCATCGTCGGCGATATTAAAAATCCCGGAGGCCCGGCGCGTGAACGCGGCATCGATGGCTTGGCCGATATCACCAACGTGAATCCGATTGAAAACCTGACCGGGTTTGATGATCCGCCGCGCCCTGCCGTTGGCGAGTTGCACCAGCGCATTCTGGCCCGGACCATAAATGCCGGCGAGCCGCAGAATGGCGACTGGAATACCACGCCGCTCGCCCAGCAGCTGCCAGGACTGCTCGGCCGCCAGCCTTTCCCGGCTGCGCACCGCCCCCGGCTCGGGCAGCGTGGCCTCATCGACCCAGGCTCCGCCGCAATCGCCGTAAACACCAATAGTGGAAAGATACACAACCGATTGGAGATTCTTCGCGCTCGCGAGCTGCTCACCGAACGCGCGCAATACTGGATCGCCGTTCTCGTCCGGCGGAACCGAAACCAGCACGTGGGTTGCTTCGATAATCGCGTCGTGGAGTTCGGGCGTGACGGATGTTCCGTCAAACACGACGCCTTTCAGGCTCGTGCCCTTCATACTCAGCGCCGCAGCGCGTTGCTGCGTCGCGCACCGTACCGAAGATACGATCGAATTTTGCTCCAAACATGCGGACGAAATGGTCCGCCGAATACCCGAAGCCAAAGCAGATGAGCGTGGTCATTGGATGCTCATGACGCGCACGCAGCGCCCATTCTTCCGACGACAGCCGGATCAGTTTCCGTATCACGATAACGCGCCGCGTTCCTCTCCAGCCGCTCGTGGTCAAGCCGGCCAAGCGCCCACACCGCGGCACCGCGCACCAGCGGCGAAGCATCGCCGAGCAACTGCTCTGCCGCGGCAGCAAGGCTTAAGTCTTTTGAATTGCCGATAGCGATCAGCACATTGCGAACGAAACGATCACGCCCGACGCGTTTCACCGCGCTCTTTTTGAAGAGCGCGCGAAATGCAGCATCGTCGAGCCGCACAAGATCGGCCAATGGCGGCGCGTTCAACGCGTCGCGCGCAAAGAACTTCGTCTCATGGCCTGCTTGCGCAAACTTGTTCCACGGGCAGACCGCAAGGCAATCATCGCATCCGTAGATGCGGTTGCCTATCGGCGCGCGGAATTCACGCGGGATGGGGCCCTTGTGCTCGATGGTGAGATACGAAATGCAGCGCCGCGCATCGAGCTGATACGGCGCGGGAAACGCATCGGTCGGACAGACGTCGAGACACGCGCGGCAACTGCCACAGTGATCGCCCGTCCGATCGTCTGCGGGCAGATCAATCGTGGTGAATATCGCGCCGAGAAACAGCCAGGAGCCGAGTTCTCTCGAAACCAGATTGGTGTGCTTGCCCTGCCAACCGAGACCGGCGGCTTCGGCGAGCGGCTTCTCCATGACGGCCGCGGTATCGACAAAAACCTTGATATCGCCGCCCGCAGCTTCGATCAGCCAGCGTCCAAGACGCTTCAGCCGCGGCTTGATGACATCGTGATAGTCGTCGCCGCGCGCATAGACCGAAATAGCGCCTCGCGCGCGCTCCTTGAGAATCTCGAGCGGGTTACTTTGCGGACCATAATTGAGTCCAAGCATGACGATCGAGCGCACGTCGGGCCACAGCGTTCGCGGGTCGCCCCGCCGGTCCGCATTCGTCGCCAGCCATTCCATGTCGCCATGGGCGCCAGCGGACAGAAATTCGCGCAGTCGATCGCCAATTTCAGGAACGGCATCCGGCCGCGCGATGCCGACGACGTCGAACCCCTCCGCGCGAGCGGTGGCTGTGAGAGCGGCTTTGAGATCGTCTGGCGTCAGAAATCGAGATCGGCGTAGCTCGGCGCCGGCGGCAGGCCGGCCAGCGTCTCGGCGAGCAGCACGCGAAACGACGGCCGCGATTTTATCCTCGCGTACCAGTTCTTTGCTGTCTCGTCTGCGTCCCACGGCACATCGCCCAGATAATCGACGACGGACAAATGCGCCGCCGCAGCCAGATCGGCATAAGTCAGGTTGTCGCCGGCGAGCCAGTCACGCGTGCGGACCAGCCAGCCGATATAGGCCAGATGGTAGCGAATATTGCTGCGCGCGGCACGCATCGCGTCGGTGTCCGGCGATCCACCACCGCTATTCGCCGGGATATAGCGCTTGTAGATGCGCTCCATCACCAGCGGCCCGCTGACCTCTTCGAAGAACTTGTCGTTAAACCAATGCATCAGCCGGCGGATTTCGACCCGCGTTCCCGGATCGCGCCGCATCAATCCCAGTTCCGCAAGTCTGTCGCCGCGTGTATCGCAGAGGTATTCGGCGATCACCGCCGCCCCCGGCACCGGCGGGGCCGCCTCCTCGACAAGCACGGGTGTTGTGCCGGCAGGATTGAGCTTCAGAAAATCCGGGCGCCGTTCCCAGGTCCGCTCCTCCGCCAGACGTAGTTCAAGTCCGAGTTCTTCGGAGACAAGCCGGACAAAGCGGGAGTGCGGGCAGAACGGATGATGAAACAGCGTCAGCATTTCATTCATCGCGAATTCGCCGGGCTGACCTTGGATCGTCTTGTGAGCGGGGAACCGGACGGCTATAGCAGCGAGCGGTTGGGACTATACTGCGATTCGCACCGTTATAGGCGACGCCACGCCGCAAGCAAACCGCAACTCTGATGTGACCATCTTGCTAATCCCTTAACCGGTCCACGGCGCGCGCCACGCCTGTGTTCCGTTACCTCGCTGCGGAGTTCATCATGACGCTGGACGTGATCAAGGCCATCTTCCTCGGCATCGTTGAAGGGCTGACCGAATTCATCCCGGTTTCTTCGACCGGGCATCTGCTGCTGGTCGGCCACTTCCTCGGCTTTGACGACGAGTCTTTCGGAAAGTCCTTTGACGTCCTGATCCAGCTCGGCGCGATTCTGGCGCTGCTGTCGATCTATTTCGGACGGTTGTGGAAATTGTTTCTCGGCATGTTCAACGACCCGCAGGCGCAGCGCTTCATCATTGGCGTGCTGATCGCGTTCCTCCCGGCGATGATACTCGGTGCGCTGGCTTACGGCTTTATCAAGAGCGTGCTGTTCAATGTCTGGATCGTCTGCACCATGCTGGTGGTCGGCGGTTTCATATTGCTCTGGATTGACCGGCTCGATCTCAAGCCGCGCTATCATGACGCGCAAAAATTCACGCTGCCGATGTATCTCGGCATCGGTGTCGTGCAGTGTCTGTCGATGATACCCGGCGTATCGCGTTCGGGCGCCTCGATCGTCGCCGCGATGCTGTTCGGCGCTGACAAGCGCGCCGCGACGGAATTCTCGTTCTGGCTGGCAATGCCGACCATGGTCGGTGCGTTTGCGTTCGAGGCATTCAAGAACCGCCACGAACTCGCCGGCAGCAACCTGATGATCATTGCTGTCGGCTTTGCCGTGTCGTTCGTCTGCGGCTGGATCGTCGTGAAGTGGCTGCTTGGCTACGTTGCACAGCACGGCTTTGCGCTGTTTGCCTGGTGGCGGATTATCGTCGGCGCACTGGGCCTAATTGCGCTCGCGATTGGGCTGTGAAGGGTGCCTCGATCTGAGCTAAGGTAAGGCGCAAATTAGCCTTGCCGAGGGAGGATCGATCTTATGGCAAAGAGCAAAAAATCAGACAGCGTTTATCGGATTATCGACGTCGTTGGTGTCAGCGAAAAATCTTGGGAAGACGCCGGTCGGCTTGCGGTGGAAACCGCGGCAAGTTCACTGCGCGATTTGCGCGTGGCGGAAGTCACCAAGATGGACATGCGGGTGGAAGATGGGAAAGTCACGGCGTTTCGTACCCGCGTCGCGCTGTCGTTCAAGTACGAGGCTTGATCGGCTCTAAGCGGGGCGGGCGTCGAACTGTCCGGTTTTGCGGAACCGCCAGAGATAGGACGGTACGATTGCTTCCATCAACTCAGGAATGATGCCGAGCGCTTCGAGCGTACAGCCGTCATGCCGCGCAGCGTCGGACACGACGTTGTCGTTCTTAAGCAATTCGACCTGATCGGGCGTGATCAGCGGCTTTGGCGCGTACTGCAAGAACATCGCCTTCAGCCTCATCAGGCCGAACGGCAGCGGAATAAGAAGCCGCCGGCGTTAAATCGTCGCCAGCGTGAATTCCATCAGTTCCTTGAACGTACGCACATCCGGGCCACCGAACTCGTAGACCGCACCCGGCTTGGTCCCACCGTCGACGGCTTTGGCGATTGCCGCCGCGACATCGCCGACAAAAACCGGCTGAAAGCGGGTGTGGCCGCCGCCGGGAAGCGGCAACCCGGGAGCCAGCCGCGCAAGTGCGGCGAAGCGATTGAAGAAGTCATCTTCTGGACCAAACACGATTGATGGCCGCACGATAGTCGCGCCTGGTACTGCTGCCAGCACCAGCCTTTCGCCTTCCGCCTTCGACTGCGCGTAAACTGAGGGCGAATTTTCGTTGGCGCCGATCGCCGAAACATGCACCAGGCTTGCGCCAACGGTTTTCGCAGCGAGTGCGACGGTCTCAGCTCCCTTTGTCTGAACGTCATCGAAGCGCTGACGGCCACGCTCAAACAGGATGCCGACCAGATTGATCACCGCATCGGCATCGCGCACCGCGGCCGCAACGGAGTCCGGATAGCGCAGATTGGCCTGAACTGCGTGGATCTGACCGACCCGGCCCATCGGCCGCAAATAACCGCAGAGTTCGGGCCGGCGTACCGCGACGCGGATACGGTATTGTTGTTGCGCCAGCGCGCGCACCACATGGCGGCCGAGGAATCCGGAGCCGCCGAACACGGTAACGAGTGTCTCGGATTTATCCTTCAGAGCCATCGTCGCGGAGATACAGGATCGGTCGCATTCTGTACAGGCTACCGCGCCGAGCCGTCAGCTTCGTGACAACCTTCAGCTGTCACGGCCCGATGTCATCAAATCCAAAGCGGTCGCCGGCTCATAACTTGGCGCTTTTGCAGGGCCTTAAAGCCTTTCACGGCCCCAGAAAAGCGATGTCATTCGATTGACAACAAAGCCATCGCTCCGTACCTATCCCGGCACTGCCCGACCGGGCGCCCAGGTGGCGGAATTGGTAGACGCACTAGTTTCAGGTACTAGCGGGTAACACCGTGGAGGTTCGAGTCCTCTCCTGGGCACCACACTCGACAATCATCTTTGATCGCCATTTTGCCGCAACGGCCGTCTTCCTATCGACGCGCCGTCTTTTGACGCGACATGACAACTCCGATATTGAAAGCAACGCATGACCACTCGACTGCATCGCGGCGATCTTCCGGACATCGCGCGCTACAAAGGCGCGGTGGCCATCGATACCGAGACGATGGGTCTCGACCTCGCGCGTGACCGGCTCTGCGTTGTCCAACTTTCCCCTGGTGATGGCTCGGCCGACGTCGTGCAAATTCCACCGCACGCCAAGGATGCGCCGAATCTCAAGCGGCTGCTCGCGGACAAGACTTTGCTGAAGATTTTCCACTTCGCGCGTTTCGATCTCGGCATGCTTTACAAGGCATTCGGCGTGATGCCGGAACCGGTCTATTGCACCAAGATAGCGTCGCGCCTGAGCCGCACCTATACCGACAAACACGGCCTGAAGGACCTGGTGCGCGAAATCCTCGGGCAGGAAATATCAAAGCAGCAACAAAGTTCTGACTGGGGCGCTACCGACCTGACTGACGCGCAGGTCGCCTACGCCGCGTCCGACGTTACCCATCTCCACGCGCTCAAGGACAGGCTCGACGCCATGCTGGCGCGCGAGGGCCGTTCCGAGCTTGCCGCAGCCTGTTTCCGGTTCCTTCCAGAGCGGGTCCGGCTGGATCTGGCGGGTTTTGCTGCCGACGACATTTTCGCCCATTCGTGAGTCTGTTTGGCGGGCTTTGGCCACCAAAAATCGAACAGCCCATTGTAACCATTGGCAAAAGCTGGCCCTGCCCGGGCCATATTCGTCGGGAAATGATGCTCCGTTGAAAAGCTTCGCGGTCGCATTAGTTGAAATAAGCTGATATCCGAACCGAATCTGGGCGATGGCTTTAGGGGGTCCCTCCGTGACCACTGCCTATCCCGCCGACGTTGCACGGGAATCCAACTTCCCGTCCAGCAGTGGCGTCCGAAACGACAAGGCGTATCGGTCTGCGCTCCGGCACAGCCGCCATGTGCGTTGGCTGCGGGTCGGCACGCTGGCCGGAATCACGACCATCATGGTCGGCGTCATCGGCGCAAATTATCTGCCCTCGCTTGGCGAGATCCGGCTGCCCGGCGAACTCGGCAAACTGGTGATCAAAGGTACCAAGATCACCATGCAGGCGCCGCGGCTAACCGGCTACACCAACGACGGACGCCCTTATGAATTCACCGCCAACGCGGCGGCCCAGGACATCAGAAAGCCGGACCTCGTCGAACTGGAACAGCTCCACGCCACTATGGGCATGGCCGACAAAAGCACGGTGGAAATGACCGCACCGGCGGGCGTCTATGACATGAAGGGCAGTACGCTGACGCTCAACGACAATATCGTGCTGGTCTCCTCGACAGGTTACGCGGCGCGTCTCACCGAGGCCGTTGTTGACATGCAGAGCGGCAACGTCGTGTCCAATAAACCGGTAAAGGTGAAGCTGCTCAACGGCACACTCAACGGGCAGCGGATGAACATCACCGAAAAAGGCGACACGATCCGGTTCGAGGGTGTCACGATGGTCCTCCAGCCGGACAAAGACCCTGACAAGGCAAAGACGCAGTGAAGCGCCAATTTCTGCCTTGGATTATTATCGCCTCATGCATTGTGCCCGGTATCGCCGCGGCGCAGGGTTTAATGCAGAACAGTTTAGGACAGGGTCAGGATCAACCGGTTCAGATTGAAGCCGCCTCGCTGGAAGTGCACGACAAAACCAAAACCGCGACCTTCTCGGGCAATGTGCAAGTGGTGCAGGCCGACACCACAATGAAGTGTCAAACACTTGTCGTGTTCTACGGACACGAGATGGGCATTGCGCAAAACGGCGCCTCGCCCAATACAAAACAGGCTTCGGTTGCTCCTGGGCCCAAAGGCGCGCAGGACATCCGCCGTATTGAAGCGCGCGGCGGCGTAACCGTTGTCACCAAAGATCAGAAAGCCAGCGGCGACCTCGGCGTTTATGATCTGCAAGCCAAAACCATCACCCTGACCGGCAATGTCGTGGTCGGTCAGGGTGACAATGTTATCCACGGTGAGCGCGTCATCGTCGATACGGTGAGTGGAAATGCACGGGTTGAAAGCGGCGAAGGTGGCGGTACGACGCCCGGCCGTGTGCGCGCGTTGATCCAGCCTGGCAAGAACCAGGGTGGCGGGCCGGGAAATATGATGACCATCGGCCCCGGACGAACGAACTAACAACGTGCCCGCTCACTATCGTTGCCGGAAATCGGCTAAACTCTCCCCTATTGAGCGGCTTTCTTTGGCGATTCGGCGAAGGTCACGAGATCAGCTTGGTTGATATTCTTTCATATCTCCGCCGCTTCAAGCAGCCGGGCGATCACGCGCCAATCGCTGAGGACGACGCTATCAACCTCGAGACCATCGGCGGCGTGATCAGCAACAGCTACGTCGATATCGCAAGCACTGCCGCACCGGCGGAGAAAGTCCGGACTGTAGAAAGGGCCAGAACCGCCGAAAGGGACAAAAGCGCCGGGGTGGCGACGACCGAGGAGCGACCGTTGCGGCGGCCGGAGCCCACGAATGATCGCCAACTTGCTCCCCAACCAGATTACCAGGACGAGCGGCCGGCCGAACCGCCGCGCCTCGAGCGTGAGCCAAGCCGGCAAATCTCGCGGGCACTCGAGCGCCAGCCGGCACGACCCCCTGCATCCAAACGTGCGGTTCCTCCAGTTTCCCGGCAGCGACGCCGAACTGAAAGCAATGGCGCCATCCCTGAAGACCGTACGGGCATGCTCGCGGTCCACGGCATCGAAAAGAGCTTTGTCGGCCGTATGGTCGTAAAGGGCGTAAGCCTCAACGTGCGCAAAGGTGAGGCCGTTGGCCTGCTCGGCCCAAACGGAGCAGGTAAAACAACCGTATTTTACATGACCACCGAACTCATCAGCGCGGACAAGGGCCGCATCGAGCTGAACGGCCGAGATATCACCAAACTGCCGATGTACCAGCGTGCCCGGCTCGGCATCGGTTATCTGCCGCAGGAAGCATCGATCTTTCGCGGCCTCAATGTCGAAGACAATATCCGCGCCGTCCTGGAAGTGATTGAGCCGGACGCCAAACGCCGCGAGCATGATCTCAACGCGCTGCTGGATGAATTCAACATCACGCGCTTGCGCAAGACTCCGTCAATCGCACTGTCAGGCGGCGAGCGCCGCCGCGTCGAAATTGCTCGGGCGCTGGCGACACGGCCAAGCTACATGCTTCTCGACGAGCCGTTTGCCGGCATCGACCCAATCGCGGTCGGCGACATTCAAGCGCTGGTACGTCACCTGACCAATCGCGGCATCGGCGTGCTCATCACCGACCACAACGTGCGTGAAACGCTGGGCCTGACCGATCGTGCCTACATCATCTATTCCGGTGAGGTACTGATGGAGGGTCGCCCCGACGACATCGTCAATAATCCCGATGTCCGGCGGCTTTATCTGGGCGAGGAATTCCGGCTTTAACGCTGCCTGGCAAACGGGCAAATTTCGGCTGGCGAGACGCTGACCGGTGCTGTACAAGGTCTGACAAGCAAGAATTGGACCAATTCAGCGCCATCCATGGCACTTTCGCAACGACTTCAGCTCCGGCAGAGCCAAGCTCTGGTGATGACGCCGCAGCTGATGCAGGCCATCAAGCTGCTGCAGCTCTCGAATCTCGATCTCGTCGCCTATGTCGAGGCCGAATTGGAGCGCAACCCCCTGCTCGACCGCAATAATGCGGCTGAGGGCGAGGCGCCGGTCGCCGCCGGCAATGGCACTCAAAGCGAAGACAAATCGGCCCAGGAGCGTCCAGAGTGGGAAGTCCGGGAACCTGAACCGACGGCGATCGAGAAGGAGCGGGCCGACAAGGTCCTCGACGACACCTCGCCCGACGACAGCGCGCCCGGCGGTCCGCGCACTTCCGACGCCCCGGCCGGCTATTCGGAATGGGCCGGAACCGGTTCCGGCGGCCGCGACGGAGAAGACTACAATCTCGAAGCGTTTGTCTCCGCCGAGACCACGCTTGCCGACTGGCTGCGTGAGCAACTCACCCTCGCAATCATCGATCCGGTTCGCCGCATGATCGGGCAATACCTGATCGATCTGGTGGATGAGGCCGGCTACCTCAGCGGAGACTTGGCCACAGCGGCGGAGAAGCTCGGCACCGGTGTAGCGGAGGTCGAGGGCGTGCTGCGGATTTTGCAGACCTTCGACCCGCCCGGTATCTGTGCTCGCGATCTCGCCGAGTGCCTGACGATCCAGCTCAAAGAGCAAAATCGCTACGATCCCGCAATGCAGGCTCTGATCACGCGGCTCGATCTTCTGGCGCGGCGCGATTTCGCCACGCTGCGGAAAATCTGCGAGGTGAACGACGAAGACCTCGCCGATATGATCGCCGAAATCCGCAGACTCAATCCCAAACCGGGCCTCGCCTTCGGTTCAGCCGTCGTGCAACCGATCGTGCCAGATGTGTTTGTCCGTTCCTCGCCCAGCGGAGCCTGGATCATCGAGCTTAACTCCGACACGCTACCCAAAGTGCTGGTCAATCAAAGCTATTACTCGGAAGTCTCGGCGACGGCGCGCCGGGATACTGACAAGTCCTACCTCAGCGAATGTTTGCAAAGCGCTACATGGTTGGTGCGCGCGCTCGATCAGCGCGCCCGCACCATCCTGAAAGTCTCAAACGAGATCGTCCGCCAGCAGGACGCATTTTTCGCCAACGGCGTCGAACATCTTCGCCCGCTCAATCTAAAGACCGTTGCCGAGGCGATTGGAATGCACGAATTGACGGTGTCCCGCGTCACCGCCAACAAATACATGGCGACCAACCGCGGTATCTTCGAGTTGAAATACTTTTTCACTTCGGCAATTGCGGCCTCCCATGGCGGCGAAGCTCACTCGGCAGAAGCCGTGCGGCACCGCATCAAGCAACTGATCGATGGCGAACCTTCAGCCGAAGTGCTCTCGGATGATACGATCGTCGAGAAGCTGCGCGAGGCCGGAATCGACATTGCGCGCCGAACGGTTGCGAAATACCGCGAAGCGATGCGTATTCCATCGTCGGTGCAACGGCGGCGCGAAAAGCAGGGCGCCGCAGCAAGCTAATCCGTCCGGCGCACCGCGTTGAAACCTTTGCGACTCGTGCCTACGTCAAATAGGCTGGGCTTTTGACGGAGGTGACCATGTCATTTCGCATATCCGGCAAGAATATTGATGTCGGTGAAGCTTTACGTGATCGGGTCAACGGACGGATTGCAGAAGCCACCGACAAATATTTCGACGGTGGATTCTCGGGCCACGTCACGCTCGCCAAAGACGGCTTTGGGTTCCGCACGGAGTGCGCCATTCACCTTGATTCCAAGGTGACGCTCCATGCCGAGGGTGAGGCCGCCGATGCATATGCCAGCGCGGATCAGGCAATCACGCGCATGGAAAAACAGTTGCGCCGCTATCATCGCAGGCTTAAAGACCATCGCGCCGACGCCCATTGACGAGAGTTCGGCCTCTCCCTATGGTCCGCCGCCCTTGAAAAGCACGACCCGGAAAGGGGCGCCGTTTTTCGGGAACGATCGTGCATCCCTAAAAGTTGTGCTGCGGTTCCGTAAAAACAAATTACGCTCTTTGCCTCGGGCTTACGGCTTCGTTCCAGGTCAGTTTCCAGGTCAACTCTTCATGCCGCTCAACGATCTCGTAGCACCGAATGCGGTCCTGCCGGCGCTCAAGGTCAACAGCAAGAAACAGGCGCTGCAGGAGCTTGCAGCACGCGCTGCCTTGCTCAGCGGCCAAAACGAGCGGCAGATTCTCGAAATCCTGACGCAACGTGAAAAGCTCGGCTCGACCGCGATCGGTAATGGCATTGCCATACCCCACGGCAAAATGGCCAATTTGACGCGGCTGTTTGGTTTGTTCGCGCGGCTCGACCGGCCGATTGATTTCGAGGCACTCGACGGCCAGCCGGTCGATCTTATTTTTCTGCTGCTGGCGCCCGAAGGCGCTGGCGCTGACCATCTGAAGGCTTTGGCGCGCGTTGCTCGCTTGCTGCGCGAACCCGCGGTCACTCACAAATTGCGCGCCTCGAAAGATGCGGAATCGCTGTACGCCGTCCTGGCGATGCCTTCGGCCAGCGCCGCTTAAGCAAAAGTCAAGAAAAGCGAAAGCTCAAAAAGAAACGGGGCCGGCGCACGCCGACCCCGTTCTTGACGTCTCTGTCGCGCGATTCGGCTTAGTGCACGCTGACCGCCTCAAGCTCCTGGCTCCAGGCATTAGCGATGGCAGCCTCGCGGCTGTCGGTCAGCATGATCGGCGTACCGTCGGCTGAGTGAAGCGCGAACAGTTTCACGCCTGGCGCCATCTTCGGCACTTCCATCTGCGGAAACATCGCGGCGACATCTTCGGAAAGAATCGTCTTCACGTAGGCGATATGTCCGTCGCCAAGGTGCGCGAGCGCTTCCGTAGTGATCTGGTTAGAGTTCTCTGTTTCAGGTGTCTTCATTTCAGGTGACATGGCCCTCGACTCCTTTCATGTCGGTCGAGTCCTCGTGGTTTCTTATTCGCATTCCTTGATTGAAATCGATTTAACTATGCGCTCGGGCTGCGGGCGCATCAGATCAATCGACAGCAATCCGTTTTTCAGGTCCGCTCCGGAAACTTCCATTCCCTCCGCCAGCACGAACGTCCGCTGGAATTGGCGCGCGGCAATGCCGCGGTGGATGTATTCCCGGCTCTTGTCGTCCTGTTGGCGACCGCGGATGACGAGCTGGCTCTCCTCTACGGTTACATCGAGCTGATCGCGCGTGAAGCCTGCAACCGCCAAGGTAATGCGCAGACGCTCAGGCGCGTTCCCGTTACGTGGTATCCGCTCGATATTGTAGGGAGGATAGCCGTCAGCCGCTTTTCCGACGCGGTCGAGCACACGCTCGATCTCATCGAAGCCAAGCAGGAAGGGACTCGATAGCGACGAAACCCTGGACATGGTTTCAAAGCCCTTTTTAAGCGACTTTGGCGGGGCCCTTTACGGCACCCCATTGCCCATCGGAAAACCATTTCCCGGCAGACGTTTAGTAATATGGCGGTGCGGAACAGACCGTTCAAGGAGTGGAAAAGGCCCCCATAACCGCTGGATTTCAGGGTCTTGCATCCAGGATGGCCGCGGCTCGGGAACTTTGGCGGCAACCGAAACTTTGTACTTGCAGCGGGTCAGGGAACTTCCGAGGGGCTAATGCTCGACGTCAAATACAGGCACGTCCATCCAGGATTGCGGCCGCGCAAGACCAAAATGGAGATGCCGGGCTGGGCCGGAAAGCCGTCACCGCGCGCCGACGGTTCACACGAATACGCTTGGCATTGCGCACCTTTCACGGAAGGGGCGCAGTACGGCGTGGAGATCTTTTATCCCTACGACAATGAAATGCATGTTTCGCGAAAGAACGGGCAACTGCATTTCGAGGGCGATTTCGGCCCGGCGCCGGACGATGATTTACAATGGCCCCCGTTCCGGACCTTTGGCCGCGATTACTATACGCACCAATTGCTTCTCGACATGAATGTCGGTCCCGATTGGGCTGTTCGCACAGAGCCGCACCCGCGCTTCTACACGGACACCACCGGCACCTGTCCGATCGCCGTACCGGCGCTGTTACGCACCGAATGGTGGCCGATGATTTCGTTCATTGTTTTCAAAGCGCCGATCGAAGGCCAGGTTCATATCTTTCGGCCTGGCGAACCGATGCTGCAAATTCTCGTGCTGCCGGTAACCTGCGACATCAACCTGGTGCAGATGAGCGAAGAGGAAGCGGCGGAGCGCGAAATGCGAGGACGACGAATCCATCAAAGCCGCCCAAATCTTGCGGCGGATTCAACCTGGACTTCAGAAACCAATACGGTCTTTGACGGCACTTATCGTTATCTGCTGCGGGCAGCAAAAGGCCGGGCCCGCGAGTGACCCAGCCCATTCGCGCGTAACCTCAGCGGCCGTAATAGTTGCTGTGGTGATGGTGGTGGTGATGATGAGGGCGAGGCGGCACCACGCGGACATGCACCCGCGGTACCATATGGTGATGATGATGGTGGTGATGATGATGACCCACCCCAATGGTTATTTGCGCCAGTTTCTCTGAGGCGGCCGGCTCAGAAGCAAGCCTTGCATCATCAGCTTTCAAAGCCGCAACAGCGTTCGGCACCGGATCAAGCAGTTCGCGATAGCTCGCGGTCTGGTTGACCGGGTTCCCTTGCGCTTCGGTGGCATTCGCACTTCCAACTGTCGCAATTGCTGCGGCAGCTCCCAAAAGGCCAGCAATTTTCTTGTCCATTCGTCCTCTCCAAAAGGCGTCTGGCGCAACATTTTTGCGCTGTCACACCAATGAGCCGAAGGCAGGATTAGTTCCCGCGCGATGTCGGAAGTTGGCTGCTCACGGTTGACGCCGCAGCGCGATATATCGAGGATGGTGAGCGCGGAGGGTGGCGATGGCATTACCCCAGCTAAAAGAAACCGTGGTGTCTTCGGACATCGACCCTTTCTGCGACGAGTTTCTGGCTGATCCTTATCCCTCCCACGAGCTTCTCCGCGAACTCGGCCCGGTCGTTCGCCTGCCGCGCTACGATGTGTGGGCGGTGACGCGATATGATCAGGTCAGTGCCATCCTGAATAACTGGGAAGTGTTCGGTTCGGGCGGCGGCGTCGGAATCGCCAACTTCCACAAGGAGGGCAACTGGCGGCCGCCGAGCCTGCTGCTTGAAACCGACCCGCCGACCCATACGCGCGCCCGCACCGTGATGAATCGCGCCGTAGCGCCGAACCTGTTGCGCGCTTTGCGTGACGGTTTTTATCAGGAAGCGGTGCGGCATATCGACAAGGCGCTGGAGTTCGGCAGCTTCGACGCCGTCACCGAACTGTCGATCGCTTATCCGCTCAAGGTGTTTCCCGACGCGGTCGGCATCGCCGCCGAGGAACGTGAAATGCTGCTGCCTTATGGCAGCATGGTGTTCAACACCATGGGCCCGAAGAACGATCTTTATCACGCGGCGCTCGCACCCGTGGACAAGATTCTTCCGTGGGTGATGCAGCGCTGTGCCCGCAATGCGCTCCGCCCCGGCAGCCTTGGCGCCGAAGTTTACAAATATGCTGACACTGGCGAAGTCACCGAGCGGGAAGCGGCGCTGCTGGTGCGCTCGTTTCTGTCCGCCGGAATCGACACCACCGTTCACGCCGTTGGCAATGCCATCCTCTGCTTCGCCGAGAATCCCGGCGAATGGCAGAAACTGCGGCAGGAGCCGGCGAAGGCGCGCGCCTCGTTCGAAGAGGTCATGCGTTTCGAAACGCCGTTCCAGTGCTACTTCCGCACCACCACGCGTGCGACGGAAATCGCCGGCACACCGATCGATGCGGCAGAGAAGATTTATGTCTCAGTTGCGTCGGCCAACCGCGATCCGCGGAAGTGGGAAGAACCGGAACGCTTCAACATTAGCCGCAAAGTGGCCGGTCATGTCGGCTTCGGCACCGGCATTCATGCCTGCGTCGGGCAGATGATTGCACGCCTGGAAATCGAAGTCTTGATGACCGCGATGCTGGAGCGTGTCGCCACAATCGAGCTTGCCGGCAGGCCCCAGCGGCTCATTCACAACACGCTGCGCGCCGTGAGCAAGCTTCCGGTGCGGATGACGCGCCTGAACTAAACCCAGCTTTCATGGCTCGTGCGCAGGAAGGAACCATCATCGTCATTGGAGCGGGTGCTGCGGGCCTGGCCGCAGCACGCGAGCTTGGGCGAACCGGCAAAAAGGTAACAATACTGGAAGCACGGGACAGATGCGGAGGCCGCATCTACCCGCTTCCGTCTGCCGACTTCGGATACCAGGCGGAAGGCGGAGCCGAATTCGTCCATGGCGAGGCCTCCGTCACACGGCGCTTGCTACGTGAGGCAGGACTGGCAACGCTGCCGCTCCACGGCATGGCGTGGCACGTCGAGAACGGCGTGTTCTCGCATGGCGATCCATCTGGTCCAGACGACGATCAGTTGCATAGACGCCTGACGGAATTGCAGTCCGACATGACGGTCGCGCAGTTCCTGCAGCAATATTTTGCCGGCACGGAGTATGCAGAACTACGGCGGTCCATCACCAGAATAGTCGAAGGCTACGACGCCGCTGACCCGCGACGAGCCAGCGTTTTCGCCGTGCGCGACGAATGGATGAATAGCGGGGAACACCCGCAAGCCCGCGTGGCCGGCGGGTATCATGCGCTGATCGATTTTCTGGCCGCGGAATGCCGCAAATACAGTGTCACGATCCGGCTCAGTTCTATTGTTACCGCTGTCGAAGCAAGTGATCAGGGATGCACGGTGCATTGCTCCGGCGGCGATACGTACGCCGGTGATGCCGCCATCCTCACCGTGCCGCTGCCGCTCCTGCAACAGATTGAGCTTCCTGCGCCGGAGCGGGAGAAGGTTGCGGCTGTTGCCGGCATCGGGTTCGGCAATGTCATCAAGTTCCTGCTGCGCTTCGAGACCAGTTGGTGGAGCGAGCAGCGCACAGAATTGACCGATCTGTCATTCCTGATTTCGGATGCGCGGATACCGGTCTGGTGGACTCAGCATCCCGCCCCCATTCCACTGCTCACCGGCTGGTTCGGCGGGCCGAAAACTACAGCCATGGCAAACATCGGTGAGCAGGAACTAATCGAGACAGCAATCGCTTCACTCGCCGGCATCTTCGGTCTCGAGCGACAACAGTTGATGCGGAAACTGATGACGGCGCGGGCGATTGACTGGGCCAGCGATCCCTTCGCTCGCGGCGCCTATTCGTACGCGACACCCGAAACGCCAAATGCACGAGCGGCGCTCACAAGAGCGGACGGAAGGCCCATCCGATTTTCGGGTGAAGCAATCTACGGTGGTCCAGAGATGGGCACGGTCGAAGCAGCACTGGCGAGCGGCCTGGAGACGGCGCAGCTTGTTATCGCGCAGCACAATTCAGGCTAGTGTTTGTCGGGTGACAGCCCTTTTGATGCGCTTTCCACCATTCCATCTCCAGCACGGCGGCGGCGACTTCAGGCGGCCGCCTGCCGCATCGAAGCGCGCAGCTTTTCCGTCGCGGTCGACGTCGACCTCGAAAGTCTCAGGATCAAGCACAACGCCGTAAAATTCCTTGACCGCGGCCAGCGAGATGTATCCCTGCTTTGCATCGGCCGCGACATCGGCAACCGGCCGTTCAAGCGGCGAGCCATAACCGCCGCCGCCGCCAGAGCGCATCCGGAATGCGTCGCCGGTTTTCAGATGCGCGACCAGCACCTTGGCGTTGGGGAAGTCTTCCTTCCATTGCCCGCCGATCCGTACGGCAACCTCATTGCCGTAGGCATCGCCGCCGCCCTCCAGGCCCCACGGCTTGCAATGCGCGCGCTCGACATGGCTGTTGAATGTCATCGGCACACGGGCGCGAACGACACGCTCCAGCCCCAGCCCGCCGCGGTGCCGCCCGGCGCCGCCAGAATCCGGAATGAGCGAATAGCGCTCGACCACCAGCGGGAATTTCACCTCGCTCTGCTCGCACGGCGAGTTATGGGTGTCGCCGTCATTGATGCATACCGTGCCCGAAACACCGTCCTCGCTGCGCTTGGCGCCCCAGCCACCGCCGAGCGGCCCGAAATTGGCGAGGAAGAATTCCGACGTGTGCGGATTGACGCCATGGGTCTGCGCGATCACGAGGTCGGCGTGGTGACCAGCAATGGTGCGGTCGGGAATGACCGGCGCCAGCGCCTTGAACACCGTATCGACGATCGTCATCGGGTAGGTCATCCACCACCGCATCGGCGCCGGACGCACCGCGCTGACGATGCGCCCCGGCGGCACGATCGCTTTCAGGCTACGGAATGAGCCATCGTTGATCGGGTAATCGGTCGGCGAGGTCAGGCATTTGTAGGCAACCTGCGAACAGGCATAGCCGGTGGTGATGCCGGAATTGAACGAGCCGCGCACCTGACGTGAGACGTCGGTCAGATCGACCGTCATCTCCTCGCCCTTGACGATAACCTTCACCTTGATCGGCACCTTCTTGCCGATCTCGATGCCGTCGTCGTCCATATAAGACTCCGCCTCATAGACGCCGTCCGGAATCGAGCGGGTGCGGGCGCGCGCCATCGCTTCCGAATGATCCATGATGACCTTGATCGACCCGAGCACCTGCTCGCGACCGTAACGATCGACCAGTTCGAGGAACCGCCGCTCCCCGGTTTTAACCGCCGTGATCTGCGCGCGCAGATCGCCCATGGCGCGGCTTGGCAGCCGCATATTCATCTTGATGACTTCGATCAGCGTCTCGTTCGGCGCACCGCGGTCGTGCAGCTTGAGGATCGGGATTTGCAGGCCTTCGGAGTAAATATCGGTGGTGATGCCGCCCAGCGTGCCTCCGATATCGAGCCAATGCGCCATGCAGCACGAAAACCCGACCAGCACGTTCTTTTGAAAGATCGGCAGCGTCAGCGTGACGTGGTTGAGATGACTGCCGGTGAGATAGGAATCGTTGGTGACGTAAATGTCGCCGGGCTTCATGTTTTTCAGGCCGAAGTGATTGATCTTGGCCTTCACCGTCTCCGCCATGCCGCGGATGAACATCGGCAGCCCGATGCCGATCGACACCGTCTCGCCTGCCGTCGTGAACAGGCCGGTGGTGAAGTCGAGCGCCTCGTAGATGATGATGTTGTAGGCGGTGCGCATGAGGTTGGTCTTCATTTCCTCAGTCACCGCGATGACGCCGTTACGCACGATCTCGGTCACTACCGGATCGGCTTTGGCTTTGCGCGGGCGCTTGGTCTTGGATTGACGTGCCATATGTTTATTCCGGCTTGATGTTTGCGAACTTGATCACCTTGGCCCACTTGTCGGCAGCATCGGCGATCAGTGTTCCGTATTGCGCCGATGTCATCTGCACAGGCTCGGCGCCGACATCGATAAGGCGAGCCTTGATCGACGGATCGGCAATGACCTCATTGACGGCCTTGTTCAGCTTGTCGACGATGTCACCGGGCGTACCCTTCGGCGCACATATTCCGATCCAGCCGCTGCCCTCGTAGCCCGGGACAAATTCGGCGATAGCCGGCACATCCGGAAGCACTCCCGTCATACGCGTCGCACTGGTCACGCCGAGAGCCAGTAGCTTGCCTGACTTTACGAAACCCAGACCCGGAGCGACGGCGGCAAATGTGCCTTGCACCTGCCCGCTCACAACATCCGCCATAAAGTTGGAACGGTACGGCACCTCAACGATGTCAGTGCCGGTCATCATCTTGAACAATTCGCCGGACATGTGCGGCCCGGTGCCGACACCGGACGTCGCCAGATTGATCTTTCCCGGATTCGCTTTGGCATAAGCAATGAACTCGAGAATTGTTTTGGCCGGAAATGACGGCGGCACCGTCAGCACAAACGGCGTGAAGGCGATGAACCCAACAGGGACCGTATCACGGACGAAGTTGAAGCTGAGATCCTGATAAAGGCTTGCGTTGACGGCATTGCCCGAAATCGCCGCGAGCAGCGTGTAGCCGTCAGGCGCCGCGCGCACGACATATTCCGTTCCGATATTTCCAGCAGCACCCGGCCGGTTCTCAACCACGACAGGCTGTCCCAACTGCTGCGCAAGCGGATCAGCCACAAGCCGCGCGATAACGTCCGGCGCGAGGCCTGCTGGCAGATCGACGATGAGGCGCACGGGACGCGTCGGGTAATCGGCTGCGCACGCAACGCTTGGCAGCGCAACCGCTGATGCCGACGCTATCAAGAATTTGCGCCGGTCAAACGTCATCGACGGCCCCCGACTGAAATCACCAGATTGCCTAAGGCGTCGACGTCCATCACATCGCCGGGCATCAGCACGGTGGTCGAAGCGTATTCTTCGATCAGCGCCGGTCCTTTGATGCGGTTGCCGGCCGCAAGCGCTTCACGCTGATAGGTCGGCGTCGCGTGCCACTTGCCGCCGTAATAGACGTTACGCTTGCCGCGAGACGCCGCTTTCGCCGGAGCTTTTTGGCCGCGCGCAATCTTGCGCTGCGGCGGATGCCGCATAACGCCGGTCACAGTCGACCGCAGGCTGACGATTTCGGCGCGCTCTGCCGGCGCCGAAGTGCCATAGCGTTGCGCATGCTGCTCGTCGAAGTGACGCTTGATTGCCTTCAGATCCTTGCGTTTGAACACGGCTATCGGGAGATCGACCGTCACCGCGTGCTCCTGGCCGACATAACGCATGTCGGCCGCGCGCTTGACCTCGATCTTTTGCGGCTTGACCGAAGCGGCTTTGATCGCTTCGCGGCCTTGCCGCTCGAGGTCCTGATAGACTTCCTCGATCTCATCGAACTTGGCGTCCTCGAGCGGTGTGAACCAGGTACGCACGTAGTCGTAACGCAGATCGGCAAACAGCATTCCGAAGGCCGAGAACACGCCCGGCGCAAACGGAACGATGACCCTGCGCATCCCGATCTCGCGCGCAACTTCGACGGCATGCAGTGGTCCGGCGCCGCCGTAGGCGAACAGCACGAAATCACCGGCGTCTAGTCCACGCTCGGTGGTAACGCCCTTCACAGCATAGGACATCGTTGTCGCAGCGATGCGGAGGATACCGTCAGCCGCCTCGACCGCGCTCATGCCGAGCGGCTCGCCTACTCTGGTTTTGAGCGCCTTTTCCGCGGCGGCAACATCAAGCTTCATTTCGCCGCCGAGAAACCGGTCGGCGCCAAGCCGGCCAAGCACCAGATTGGCGTCGGTGACTGTCGGCTCCGTGCCGCCAAGTCCGTAACACGCGGGTCCGGGCGATGCGCCGGCACTCTGCGGGCCCAGCCTAAGCGAGCCGTCCTCAACGCGAGCGATAGAACCACCACCGGCGCTGACCTCGAAAATATCCATCATCGCGATCTGGATCGGCAGCGCTGTCTCGTAGCCGCCGATCAGTGCCGCGCCGGTCGTCAGCGCCTCATCGTGATAGATCACGCCAGCTTTCGCGGTGGTGCCACCCATGTCGAAGGCAATAGCGTTCTTGATCTTGAGCGCGCGGCACAGCGCCTGCGTGCCGATGACGCCGGCGGCCGGACCGGACTCCAGCATGCGCACGCATTCGTTTTGCGCCTGATCGGACTCGTACAAGCCGCCGGTCGATTGCACGACCAAAAAAGAACCGTCAAAACCCGCCTCGCGCATATGCGAGTCGATCTCGCCGATGTAGCGGCGGACTTTCGGGCCGATATAGGCGTTCGCTGCAACAGTCGAGCAGCGCTCGAACTCGCGGTATTCCTGCGACAGCTCGTGCGACGCCGACACGAACATCTTCGGATGATTTTTTTCCAAGATCTCTTTCGCCCGCCGCTCATGGTCGGCATTGGCGTAGCAGTTCAGGAACAGGATCGCGGCTGCCTCGATGCCTAATTTCTCAAGGTGCTGGCCTAAAGCCACGATCTCCGCTTCGTCGAGCGCTTTGTCGATCGCGCCGTCGGCGAGCATACGTTCACGCACTTCGAAGCGCAGCGCCCGCTCGATCAGCGGTTCGTGTTTCCGAAAGAACAGATTGTAAGCGTCCGGCCGGTTGATCCGCCCGATCTCGTAGATGTCGCGAAAGCCTTCGGTAATCAGCAGCGCGGTTTTCGCGCCGGTACGCTCAAGCATCGTGTTGATGGCGACGGTCGAGCCGTGCAGGAACAGGCCTGCCGAGCGATAGTCACTGCCGGCCTTGGCCACGCCCGCAGAGATTCCCTCTACCAGATGCGACGGTGTCGACAGCGCTTTGCCGAAGGCGAGCTTGCCGGATTTTTCATCGAACACGGCAATATCGGTAAAGGTGCCGCCGATATCTGCCGCCAGTCTCATTTGTCCTTGCGCCATCGTCCCTCAGCAACGCTCACTATTATTAGATGATTAGATGTCCAGCACGACATACTCGTCTTCAATGTGCACGGGAAAGGTCTCGGCGACATAGGGCCCTTCCACTAATGCAGAGCCCGGCGCCACCGACACCGCAAACTGCCGTGCCCTCACTTTTGCAGGCTCGCACCACGACTTGCCGGTGCGCACGTCGAATTCCCAACCATGCCACGGACAGCGGATGATCTCGCCACGGCGTGAATAGCGGTATTTGCCAGGCTCGCTGGATTCGACCAGTCCGGTCAAACGGCCCTCGCAGAGGCTACCGCCCTGATGCGGGCAACGGTTCGCCAGCGCGAAGAACTCGCCCTTGATATTGAAAACCGCAATCTGGCGGCCGCGAACATCGACCAGCTTGCGGGTGCCTGCCGGGAAATCGCGCAGGCTTGCGATGACGTGTTTCGCCATGCCGCGACCTTATGCTGCCGGCTCCGCGAGCCGGCTGTAGGTCGCAAGGGCATTGTCGCGCCGGATCTTGCCGTGCAGTTTCTGCGGAATGCCTGCCGGCATGATGTCGTCGCCGTCAAACTGCCAGTGCGGAAAGTCCGACGAGAACAGCAAGATATCATCCGACTGCAAATGATCGATCAGCTTGGCCACGGCTGCCGGATCGTCGGGGCCGTCGAATGGTTGGATCGTCAGCCGGATATGATCGCGGACGATTTCGGAGGGCGAGCGCTCCAGCCACGGCACTTCGAGGCGAACGCCGCGCCAGAATTTGGATAGCCGCCACAAGAATGAAGGCAGCCAGCTCACGCCGGATTCCAGCAACACCACCTTCAGCTTCGGATATTTCACGAACACGCCTTCGCAAACCAGGCTCGCGACCTGCGACTGGAAGCCCTGCGAATTCGCGGCGTAGTCTTCGATGTACCAGGAGGGCCAGCCCAGCGACGTCACCGGATGCTTGTAGCTCGATCCGGCATGGATACCGAGTGGCAGACCGTGCCGTTCTGCAGCGGCGTAGACCGGCCAATATTGCCGGCGTCCCGAGCGGCGTCTCTCCCATCGCCAATACCAGCACCTGAACGAAACGTTTGTCGGCGGCGCAGCGCTCAATCTCGGCAACAGCCAGCTCGATATTCTGCATCGGCACCACGATCGACGCGCGCAAACGCGGATCGCGATCGAGCCATTCCTTGGCGACGTAATCGTTCACGGCTTTGGCGAAGGCTGCCGCCATGTCTTCACTGTGAAGAAGTTGCACACCGTAGAGGCAGTTGCAGATCGCGACGTCGATGTTCCAGCGATCGAGCGCATGAACCTTCAGCGCGTCGTAAGTGCTCGGCGGTTCGCCGGCCTTGCCGCGCCAGTCCGGCCGCGAGGTGATGGGTGCGTTGGGTGGATAGCTGATCGAGTCCAGCGAATTCATGCCGCGCTCGACAACGCTGTCACGCCAGAATTCGTCGAGATGCGGCAATAAAGCCTGCAAACTCGGCACATTGACATGCACGTCGCAATCGATCGTGGACCAGGACGCGGTCACGATTTTATCCCCCGGTCATTTCAGTGAAGGCATTATTGGCGAGGCGAAGCCTTCAAGGCAACTCAAGCGGGCCGGGCAAAGCGCGCTCCGCCTCGGCGGCGAGCTGAGCCTCGTGCCCTTTGACGAAAATTGCGGCAAGCACGGCGCCGACCAGCAGGACTGCAACACAAATCAGTACCGCAGACCCCGCAAGCCGCTCCACCTGCCGCCCAAGGAAATAAGCCGCAATTCCGAAAAACGCGGCCCACGCGCTGGCTCCGACAGTATTGGTCAGCATGAAGGTGTAGCGCGGCATCCGATTGGCGCCGGCCAGAATACCCGCGAGCGTGCGCAAAACCGGAATGAACTGGGCGATAATGATGATCTTGCCGCCGTGGCGCAGGAACAGGTACTGGCCCAGCTTTATCCGCGCTTCCGTGATCCCGACGTATCCGCCGTAACGAAGCAGCATCCAGTAGCCAAAGTTGCGGCCGATGGCGTAGCCAATCACGCGGCCGACAATGGATGCGCCGGCTGCGACCAGGATCACCGCGACGATATTAAGCTCGTGCTTGGAGCCGGCGATGACCGAGGCGATGATAAGCGCCGTTTCGCCGGGCACCGGAATACCAACTCCTTCGAGGCCGATAGTGCCGGCGACGACAAGAAGGCCATACGTATGAATGAGATGGGCGATTGACGGCATTTATTATGTGCACCCGGATACGGTCACTTATACTCGGTCTCGCTGAAAAAGAACTCCTTAACCCCGCAATTTGTCTCACGCCGGCATGGAAGGGTTCGCAGGAACCGCAAGGACGACATGTATAAGGATTTGCGCGAATTTATCGGTCTGGTTGAAAAACTTGGGGCATTACGCCGCATCGAAGGCGCAGACCCGCGCTTCGAAATCGGCGGAATCACTGAGGTAGCGGCTGGAATGGCCGACTGCCCTGCCCTGTTGTTCGACAACATCAAGGGCTTTTCCCCCGGCTTACGCATCTTCACCAACGCCACAACCAACGTGCAGCGCGCGGCACTGGCGCTCGGGCTCGATCCAAATCTTCGGCCACTCGATGCTCTCAAATCGTGGATGGAGAAGCGCAAGGATCTCAAGCCGCTGCCTCCCGTGGCGGTGAAAAAAGCGGCCTGGAACGAAAATACTGCCCGCGGCAGCGACGTGAACGTTGGGCGGTTTCCCGCGCCAATATGGCACCGCCATGACGGTGGACCGTATATCGGCTCCGGATCACTGGTGATCATGCGCGACCCGGACAGCGGCTGGATCAACGCTTCGATCTATCGCATCCAGGTTCATGGGCCGAACAAGGTGACGGTGCAGTTCGATCATGGCGGCCGCCACGGCGCGATCATTGCCAAAAAACATTGGGACCGCGGCGAAAGCTGTCCAGTTGCCGTGATTCACGGCGAGGACCCGGCTCTGTTCATTGCCGGATTTGAATATTTGCCTGACGGCCGTTCGGAATATGAATTTGCCGGCTCGATCAAGGGCGCGCCGATCGAAGTGTGCGACGGCCCACAGACCGGCCTGCCGGTTCCGGCCCATGCCGAAATCATTTTCGAGGGCCGGTTGCTCCCGAGCAGTCAGGAGACGCTGCCCGAGGGACCATTCGGTGAGTTCACCGGCTACTACGCCGCTGACGCCCGCCCCGGTCCGGTGATGGAGGTCACTGCCATCCATCATCGCAATGATCCGATCCTGCTTGGCTCGCCGCCGATGAAGCCGCCACGCTTTCACTTTGGCTTGCCATTCCGGGCGGCCACGATCTGGAGCAATCTTGAAGCCGGCGGCGTCACCGACGTGGTCGGCGCCTGGCAGCACGTTTCGCAGCTTATGACCGTCGTGGCGCTGAAGCAGCGCTATGACGGACACGCCAAGCGCGCGGCGATGGTTGCCGCTGCGCATAGTTACATGGCGCGCATTGTTGTTGTCGTCGATGACGATGTCGATCCGTCAAGCCTCGCCGATGTGATGTGGGCGGTGACGACGCGCTGCGAACCGGCGGAAGGCATCGACATCGTCCGCAACGCCTGGAGCTCGGCGCTCGATCCACGCATTTCGCCGGAAGACAAAGCAAGGGGCATCACCTCGCACTCGAAGGCGATTATCAATGCTTGCCGGCCGTTTTCGTGGATCGACAACTTCCCGACGCCATCCGCACTGACCGCCGGCGAAGCGCGGGCGATCGAAGATAAATGGAAAAAAGCGCTAAGCTAACTCACTCCACCGCGTTCGCTGACTTCAGACTGTCGAACAGAGACGAGCGGTAGAGGAATTTTTTGTGTAACGCGACGTCTTCCGATGTACGCCGCAGTTCGTCGAGATGCTGGCGGCGAACAGTCGGATCCTTTTCTTCCAGATGCTTCTTGTTCTGGATTGTTTGCGCCTGCACGTAATCGACCTGCGCTTTACGGCGTTGACGTGTATAGCGATCGAGCACTTTCTCTTCCGCTCGATTGAACCAGACATCGGACAGTTTGTCGGCAAGATTTATGGCGTCGTGGATGCCACCATTCATGCCCATGCCGCCGATTGGATTATTGACGTGGGCACAATCGCCCGCGAGCAGAATCGCGTCCTTTATTAAAGGTCTCGGCGACGCGCTGATGCACGCCATAGAGCCCATAATAGGGCACTTCGTAATCGCCGCTCTTCTGATGGATGCCTTGCAGGCGGCGCTGGATGCCGGCCATGCTGACGGCTTCCTCGTCGGTTTCCTTCTCGGGCACCGGAAACACGCCGCGCCATATTCCGGGTGGACCCCAGCCCTTGACCTTGAACAGGTTGATCCACTCATCGGGATCGGAAAAATAATTGCGCGTGCAATATCCCTTCCCAGTTTCGCCAAAGTCGAAGTTGGTCGCGATCTTGATAAAGCGTTCTGGCCAGGTGAAGCCCTCGAACACGATCTCGGCCAGTTTGCGCACGGTGCTCGATGCCCCGTCTGCGCCGATCAGATATCTGCCGCGAATTTTTTCAGTCTGTCCTTCGGCATCAGCGACCGTTACTTCGACATAGTCAGCGCCTTGCGACAAACCTGCCAGCTTGGTCGAAAATCGTACATCGCCGAGGCCGCTCGCCTTGATGTGCGGCAGCGCCGCGTGGACGAGCTTGTACTGTTCCCACTGGACGACATACGGATAGGGCACCTCGCCTCTGAGCAGGTTGATGTCAAAGACCGCAATAAGCTCGCCGGTCGCGCGGTCACGGAAATGGAACAACGGCGATTCCAGACCGCCGGTCGGCTCCTTGGAAAACATTTCCTTTTCCAGGCCAAGCTTGACCAGCATTTCGACCGTCGGCGGATGGATGGTCGCAGCGCGCTGATCTTCCGGCGCATCCGGCAACTGTTCGATCAGCGTGACCGGAATACCTTGTTTGACGAGCGCCAAAGTCATCACAGCGCCAACTGGACCGGCGCCGGAAACGATTACGCGATTATCTTCTGCCGCCATGCGGGCACTCACACTTTCGAGATGTCGAACACTGATGGATGGAACAGTTCCTCAACCTTGACCTTCCGGTCAGCGAGACCCTGCTCGTGGATGTACTGCGTCAACGCTTCAATCTCCGGCAGGTTTTCATGGATACCGTATTTCCAGAAATCGTCGCCCATGATCGCCGCGGTTTCGTTGGTTTCGGCGACCAGCCACGGCAGCGTCACCATCAGCGCATTAACATCGCGCAGATCGATCATCGCCAGCGCCTTGGCTTCGCAGAATGCTTTGTAAACGCTGGTGGGAAGCCAAGGATATTGCTCGACCAGCGTCTTGCGAATGCCGATCAGGTGCATGATCGGAAACAGCTTGGTCTTCTTGTAATAGGCCTGCTCCGCCGCGCGCGTATCCGGAAACAACAATTGGATGTGATCCTCGCCGTTCCTGAACGATGATGGTGCGCGCGCCGTGAACAGGGCATCGAGCTCTCCATCGCGCAACATGCCGACCAGCGTCTTGTCGTCACCGATCGGCTTAAGATCGAGGCCGGGAATCGGCTTGAGCGGCGTGCGTTCGTGACGGCCTGGCTCTTCCTGACCGCCACTGCTCCAGTGGATTTCCGAAGGCTTTACGCCGTATTCGTGCTGCATCATGCCGCGCATCCAGACCACCGCGGTGATCTGATATTCCGGCACGCCGATGCGTTTGCCGCGCAAATCTTCCGGCTTGTTGATGCCCGCTCCCTTGCGGACATAAATGCCGGAATGGCGGAAGATGCGCGACACAAAGGCCGGGACGCCGACATAGGCCGACGTCCCCGTCGCCACTGTCCGGATGAAACTCGAAAACGAGATTTCCGAGACGTCGAATTCCTGGAATTTGAAGGCGCGGTGGAAAATTTCCTCCGGATAGAGCGGCAGATATGTGACCGCGCAACCTTCGACATTCACCCTGCCATCACGGATGGCGCTGGTGCGGTCATATCGGCCGCAGGCAACTGTAATAGGGAGTTCAACCATCGGATTTCCTTACAAGCACGCCAATAAAGGGTGGGCAAAAGCTATCGGCTTCGCGCTGACCTGTGAAGCGCGGCGCTGTCATGACAGCCCGCCGGTAGCTGCGCTACGTTTATTCTTTGACCGCTACTGGAGTTCTCCGTCATGGCCGAGGGACTGACGACGCTTCCGAGCAACTTTGATGCCAAGGAGACGATGGATCGGCTTGAGACCGCGGTCAAAGCCAAGGGGCTGACCATATTTGCGCGCATCGACCATGCTGCGGGGGCAGCGGCGGTCGGCCTGCCGTTGCGGCCAACCGAGCTGCTGATCTTCGGCAATGCGCGCGGCGGAACACCGCTGATGCAGGCCAGTCAGGCGATCGGCATCGACTTGCCACTAAAAGCCCTCGTTTATGAGGACGCGAACGGCAAGACGTGGCTCGCCTATAACAATCCGGCCTGGCTGGCGCAGCGACACGGGCTGGGAGCGAACGTCGAGGCTACCGTCAAAGCCCTGGAGGCAGCGCTTCACGCCCTGAGCGCCGCGGCGACAGAAATGCACTAGCCGCATCCTTCAGGCAGAAGGATACGCAAAAGATACAGCGTGCCGCGCTGTGCACGCGCTTGTTGTTCCTCTTTGTGCACGATAATTTTGCTGCAAAGGAGAAAACCCATGATGTCGACGGTGATCGGCGGCGCCATGCTGCCCCATGCGCCCCAGTTCTTCACCATGCCGGATACGGAGGACAAGGCGCTGGTCGCCAAGGTACGCGAGGTGGCAGCCGATGTCGGCAAACGGCTTCGTGAACTTAATCCCGACCTCTGGATCATTTTCTCCAACGATCACGCCGAACAGTTTTTCCATACCACTGCCCCGCCCTTCACCGTTCATGTCGGCGGCGAAGCGACCGGCGATTTCGCCGGCCGGAAATTCAACTGGAAGATTCCGAGTGAAATCGGCTTCGAACTGGTGCGGCAGCTCTATCGGCAGAACTTCGATCCAGCGTTCACCTCGACGGCCAAGATCGACTACGCCATCGGCATTCCGCTGACCCACCTCGGTCACACCGGACCGGTACTGCCGATCTACGTCAATGCGTACCTGCCGCCGCAGCCAACCATGGAACGCTGCTATCAGTTCGGACAGGCCGTCGCACGCACCGTCACGTCGCTAGGTCTGAAGACCGTGATCCTGTCATCCGGCGGCATGTCGCATTTTCCAGGAACCGACCGTTATTCGAATCCCGAACTGGCCTGGGACAAGCGTGTACTGGAGAAGCTCGCAGCTGGAAACCTGAAATCGCTGATCGGTTACGATGAAGCCGAACTCGACGACACCGGCAATATCGAATTGCGCTGCTGGGCCTGTGCTGCAGGCGCACTCGGCGAACGCAAGCCCGACGTGGTGTCGATGGATCCGAGCTGGCATCATAATTACGCGTCGCTGGCGTGGATCGGCAGCGAGGCCGAGAAACACCGCGAGGCGCATTACCCCGCGATCAAGCCGGAACTCGTGGAATTGACTACCGCGTTGCACGAACTAGCGCATGAAGAAGACAGACGCGTACAATATGTCGCCGACGCCGGCGCTTTCGCCGACCGTTTCAACCTGTCGCCGGAGCAGCGCGAAGCCCTCATCAAGCTCGACCTGCCGTCGATCGTGAAAATGGGCGCGCACCCGCTCGTGCCGTTCCTGGCGAATATGCAAATCCAGCGGCTGCGTCCGCAGCGCTGAAAATCAAAGCTGCCACGACTGCGAACGGCTCATGCCGTCCGCAGCCATGAGACAGTGAAGTCTGGGGGGAAAGATGGCGGAAGCATTGCCGCTGAACGAGCAGACTATTGCCGCGCGGCTGGAGCGGCTGCCGTACTCGAACTGGCACATCACCGTTACGGTCGTTCTCGGCATCGCGATCTTCTTCGACTCGTTCGATTCGCTGACGATCGCCTATGTGCTGCCCGTATTAAAAGACCAGTGGCATATCGCGCCCGCCGACATCGGCAAACTGATCAGCGTGGCCAATTTCGGCCAGGCGCTAGGCGCGCTCACTTTCGGCTGGATCGCAGAGCGTATCGGCCGCATCAACACCATACGCATCGCAGTCGGCCTGTTCGCGGTGATGAGTCTCGCCTGCGCATTCACATCCAGTTACGACCAGCTCTTTGCTTGCCGGTTCTTCGAGGGCATCGGACTTGGCGGCGAAATTCCGGTAGCATCGACTTACATCAGTGAAATCTTGCGCGCTGAACGGCGCGGCGGCCGATTCCTGACCTATCAGATCATCTTTCCGTGCGGACTACTCATGGCTGGTATTGCGGGCGCATTTGTCGTTCCCGTGTTTGGCTGGCAGTGGATGTTCGCCCTCGGCGCGCTGCCCGGTCTTGTAGCGCTATTCATGCAGCGATTTTGCCCGGAGTTGCCCCGCTGGCTCGCCTCTAAAGACCGGCTCGGTGAAGCCGATGCAGCGGTCTCCGGCATCGAACGCATCATTTCGCGCGACGGCAAAGTACCATTACCGCCGGTGCCTGACGTTATCCCCCAGCCGCTGAGCCAAAAAACACGCTGGCAGGAATTGTTCGAGGGACGTTATCTGCCGCGTACGCTGCTGGTCTGGGTGCTGTGGGCCTCTTGCTACATCATCGCTTATGGCTTGCAGGGCTGGATTCCGACGCTCTATCGCGAGGTTTATCACCTGCCGCTGCAACAGGCGCTCAACTACGCAATCTTCGCGCCGGTAGGCAGCGTCGTCGGCTCGCTGCTCTGCGCCGTCCTGATTGATCGCACCGGCCGCCGCTATTGGTTCGCCGGCGCGTTCTTTCTCACCGCCACCGGTCTGGTTTGGCTCTGGGCATTCGGGGCCGCGACCGCTTTCGGCATGCTGATTGGTTTCATGTTCTGCTCCGCGTGGCTTGGCTCGATGAACATGACGATTTTCCTCTACACAGCCGAAATCTATCCGACGCGCATGCGCGCGCTTGGCGTGAGCTGGGCGAGCTTCTGGCTGCGTGCGGCGGCGACTGTCGGCCCACTGATCGTCGGCTTCGCCTTGCCGCGTTACGGCATCAGCGGCGTATTCCTGACTTTCTCGATCTTTGCCGTAATCGGCTGCTTCGCCGCGACCTTCATGATCGAGACACGGCAACGCGTGCTTGAAGAAGTCTCGCCTTGGCGGCGATCGACGCGGGACAGACCTACTTCTCGCCGAGAAGAGTTTCCGCGGCCTTCATCACCGGTACGTCCAGATTGTGAAGGCAGTAGTCCCGCATTTTGCTGATGTAATCCAGTAGCGAAGTCACATTGACGTTCGTATTGCGGTGCTTGCCATTGTAGTAGCCGCTGAGCCAATAAGAGATCTTGTCCGGTGCGACGACCGTTTCAGTCAGGAAGTCCCGGCAGGTCAGTTTCGTCGCCTCGATCGTGACCTGGGCGCGGCAGGAAACTGTTGCCGCAAGGCACAGCAGCAGTCCCGCAATGATGGATTTTGTTGTTGGCACTTTAGACGTTCCAGGTTGATGCGTTCTGCGAAAAGGATTTTCGGCTATCTGCTCAAATTGAGCATGGTCTCGACGGCGTTCATAACCGGGACGTCCTGATTGTGCAGGCAGTAGTCCTCCAGTTTGGATACATTGTGTTTCAGCACACTGACGTCGAATTCGGTATTACCGAGCCGGGCGTCGTAGTAGCCGGCCAGCCAATAGGCGATGTTGTCAGGCACGGTCACCGTGTCGTTCAGGAACTGCTTGCAGGTGATCCGGGCGACATCGACCATGATCTGCGCGGACGCGCCTGACCCCGACACGAGGCAGAGAAGCAGCGCGCACACGATGGGTTTAAAGCTTGTTAAGGTCACTACTTCGATCCTGTCCGGCATGATCGCCAATTTCAAAATATCTCGTCACGCAGCATAGCGGTTTTCCCTGCTGCGGAACAGTTGCGCAAATGGCGATTGCCTAACGGGCTGCGCGGCGGGGCAGCGGCACCACGGCGGCGGGCTGGGTTTTGCGGCTTGCCTGCACTGCTACTTCGAGCATCAGGCCGAGACTCTGAAAATGCTTGCGTACCACCGCGCGCGCGGCGCGACCGTCACGTTTCCGGAGTGCCCGCAACAGTGCGCGGTGCTGCTCGAGATGGCGCGGGTCATAGAAGCTGTTGTGCTTTGGCGAGACGTTTGAGAGCCGCGCACCCTGGGCCTGGTTGAACATGGCGACCAGCAGCGGATTTCGGGCGCCGGCGAGAAAGGCACCATGAAAGGCGTCATGCGCGGCCTTCGCCGCATTCATGTCCTTCCGTGCGATGGCCGCCTCAAGCGATGCAAGCGTACCCTCCATGTCCGCGAGTTCGGCAGTGGACAGCCGCGCTGCTGCGAGCTCCGCGCAGGTTTGCGCGATATGCGAGCGCACATCGTTGGCAATCGGCGCCGCCTCAATAATCACGCCCTCGTCGAACATGCCCTTACCGCCCAACGCCGCGGCGGTGACGATGACGCGGCGACCGGCGGCTTTTTCGACGTAACCAAGGCCATGCAGGACCCGCAGAGCCTCACGCACCGAATTGCGGCTGACGCCGAGCATCTCCGCGAGCCGCGTTTCGGTCGGCAGTGCATCGCCGGGCGAAAGCCGCTCGGCCTCAATCAGCCGGCAGATTTCCTGGGCCGACTGGGTGATGACGCTGTCACGCCGGATCGGAGATGGATCGTAGGGCATTGTTGAACAATCCTATAGTCGGATATTCATGCAATTTTCCGATTCAGCCTTGACGTGTGGGCGGCCCGGAGTTCAAGAAGATCGTACCCAGATCATGAAGGAGGCCCGAAATGAAGAAGCTTGTCCTTGAGACGACAGCGCCGTTCCAGGGCCTGCCGGAACTGGTCGCCTACGACGAAGGTCTGTTCGCCAAAGAAGGCCTTGAGATCGAATGGGCCGATCGCGAAGCCGGCGTCGAGAAGAAGGTCGAAACCCACGTCACCTCGCCAAAAGGCGTCAATCCATTCGCCAGCCACGGCAAGCTGCTCGAGCAGGGCAAAGCCGACATGTATAACGCCTGCGAATGGGGCAATTACTGCCGCGTGCAGGACACCGACCAAGGCAGCCGTCAGCTCGGACGCCGCGCCATTGTCGCTTATTCCGCCGTCATGGTGGGCCCGAATTCGCCGGTCTATACGCCGCAACAGCTCGCCAACAAGACCATCGGCGTACCGTTCTATTTCGGCACCCATTACATCGCTCTGCATTTGCTGGAAGGGTTCGTGCCCCGCGAAATGATCAAACTCTGCCGCGCGCCGAACGGATCGCGCTATCGGCTTGATGCGCTGATGAAGGGTGAGATCGACGCGACGACGCTGACCGAGCCGCACATTACGCTTGCCGAAAAGAAAGGCTGCCGGGTCATCTGCTCGTCGTTCTTCCATGGCACCGAGGTTGCGTCCGACCGCGTCGATGCCGACACTTACGCCGCGTTCAATCGTGCGGTGCGCGAGGCGGTACGCCGGATCAATGCCAACAAGAGTGCGTATATGCACTACTTTATTGATTACTACGCCAAAAAGGACCCGGAGATCGCCGCGCTGAAGGTCGAGGATTTGCGCGAAGGCCGCCTCGTGGTCTGCGATCCGGCGCCGATCCCGGCCGACGAAATGCAGCGCACTTACGACTGGCTCAAGAGCTGGGGTATGCTGGAAGAAACCGCTTCGCCGCTGCAACTCGTCAATACGAAGGTGCAGGAGCACGCGCACCAGGCGGCGGAATAACGCTCCATGCGGAACGGACATGCGGACGAGATCGCCAGGCTGATCGAACCCGGGCGCGTTCATAAACGCGTCTACACCGATCCCGACCTGTTCGAGCTGGAGATGGAGCGCATCTTCGGGCGCGCCTGGCTGTTCGTCGGTCATACCAGCCAGGTGCCGAACCACGGCGACTTCATCACCACCGAGCTCGGCCGCCAGCCGGTGATCATGGTGCGCCATCGCGACGGGTCGGTGCACGTGCTGCTCAACCGCTGCACGCATCGCGGCGCCAAGGTCGTCAACGAGCGTTGCGGCCACGCCCAGCGCCTCGTCTGCTGCTATCACGGGTGGTCGTTCGATACCGACGGCCGGCTGGTCACGGTGCCGGTGCCGGAAGGCTGCGCCGCGGATTTCGACAAGGAAGCGTTCGGACTGCCGAGCGCGCCCCGCGTCGGTGAGTATCGCGGCTTTGTGTTTGCGAGCCTCGCTTCGAAAGGCACGAGCTTCGAAGATCACATCGGCCCGATAAAGGACAATATCGACGATCTGGTCGATCGTGCACCGGACGGCGAGCTCGCACTCGACGCCGGCATGCATCGCTACGCCTTTAACGGCAACTGGAAGCTTCAGGTCGAGAACGTCCTCGATTCCTACCACGTGCCGTTCGGACACGCTTCGACTGTCAACAAGGACGGCGTGCAGTTTGCCCGCCGCGAAGGCGACAAAAAAGGCGCAACGGTCGTCGAGACCGAGAAGAAACAAACAGCCTCGTCGTGGAAAGACCGCAAGAGCTTCATCGCCGGCAACGGTCACGGCTGGACCAGCAATACCTCGCTCGATGACGGCAAACGTTCGAGCCCGGCCTTCGACGAATACAAGCAAGCACTGGCGGCAAAAGTCGGCGATGCGCGGATGCAGCAAATCCTGACACCGCGCCTGCACAACTCACTGATCTATCCGAACATGTCGATCATGGGCCTGAACATCCACATCCGGGTGATCAAGCCGATCGCGGTGGATCGCACCGAAGTCAATATTTACCCCATCCGGCTGGTCGGTGCGCCGGCAACAATGAATTACGGCAACATTCGCCTGCTCAATGTCACGCATTCTGCATCATCGTTTGTGCAGACCGACGATCTCGAATCCTTCGTGCGCGCACAGAAGGGACTGCGGAGCAATTTGAGCGACTGGGTCGATATTTCTCGCGGGCTCGGTACCGAAGAGCCCGATCGCGAGCGCAATGCGACGCGCGGCCTTGCCACGCACGAGATGGTCGTGCGTGCGCAGTACCGGGCGTGGCTTGGCTATATGGGCGAGGCCGCGTGATGGCGGCCGACGGCAACAGCCGCGCCGCATTCGAGGAATTCGTCATCCACGAAGCGGGCCTCCTCGATGCACGGCGCTTTCGCGACTGGATGACCCTGTTCGCCGAGGACGGCACCTACTGGGTGCCTGCCGTGCCGGATCAGAAAAGCCCGTTCGATCAGGCTTCATTGTTTTACGACGACCGCGACCTGATGAAGACCCGCATCGACCGGCTTGAACATCCGCGCATCCACGTGCAGACACCGCCGTCACGCACCGCTCATCTGGTCGGCAATGTCGTCGTCGAAGAAACCGACCCCGCGAAGAATGAATATGTCGTAGGTTCGACCGTGATCATGGTCGAATATCGTGACGACACGCAGCGCACATTTGCCGGACGCCAGCACCATCGTTTGCGGCGCGAAGGCGAAAGTTTCCGCATTGTGCAAAAGCGCGTCGACCTCATCAATTGCGACAGCGCCTTCGATGCCATGGCGGTGCCGATTTGAATCGCCACACCGGTGTTGTTGTCGGGCTTGTGCTGTTGCTCGCAGGCTGCGCCAGTCATAATCGGTCGGGTGCCTATGGCAGCGCCGAGGAAATCAACACCTTTCCCGCGAACTACAAGGCCGACATACAAGCCGCCATGCACGTCTACCTCAACGATCCGACCGGGATTCGCGATGCGGCGATTTCCGAGCCGGTTCTCAAGCCGGCGAGCTTGGCTATGCCCGAACGTTACGTGGCCTGCCTGCGTTTTAATGCCAAGCGCACCGCCACCGTGTACGCGGGCATGAAAGAAATCGCGGCGGTGTTCCTCGCTGGCAGGTTCGATCAATTCCTCGACTCGCCGAAGGAAGAACAGGATCTGTGCGCGAACGCGACCTACACTCCGTTCCCGGAGTTGCAAACGTTGTCACGTTATTGACCAGCCGGAATCTTGCCGCGAATTAAGTTGAATGTTCCGGCTCCATTGCCTTTAATCTTCGGAAAAATATTCCCTTGAAGCCCCAAGAGGTTAGCGATGAGTGTCGGGAAAATCG
The DNA here is from genome assembly GCA_963807565.1 of uncultured Alphaproteobacteria bacterium. Classification (GTDB taxonomy): domain Bacteria; phylum Pseudomonadota; class Alphaproteobacteria; order Rhizobiales; family Xanthobacteraceae; genus BOG-931. The sequence goes on from CAWECH010000021.1 coordinate 123,928, forward strand.
CAGCGTTGGCCGCAGTCTTTTGTAGCGCGATCTGGCTACAGTCCGCGTCTGCCCAGGACGACGTACCACCTCCTCCACCCCCGCCCGGGGCGCCTGCTGCGCCACCTCCAGGAGGCGCCGGCGCACCTCCGCCGGCGGTCGTAGGGACCAACGTCAATCTGCGGCAAGGCCCCGGAACGAATTACACCGTCGTCACTCTCATTCCGGCGGGTTCGCCTGTTGCGGTCAGCGGCTGCAATGCCGGCTGGTGCCAAGTCTCGTTTGCGGGCCAGAACGGCTACATCATTGCCACCGCGATCGCTCCTCCGGGCGGCCCCGGCGGACCTCCACCCGGTGCAGTCGCTGGACCGCCTCCCGGCGCGCCACCGCCTGGCTACTACCCGCCCGGTTACTACCCGCCGCCACCGCCGCCGCCGTATTATTACGGCTACGGGCCCGGTCCTTATTACGGGCCCGGCCCGTATTGGCGCCGCGGCTACTACGGCGGCTACCGGCGCTGGTAAGATTAAAGCACGGGGGCGCCCTTCGGCGGCGCGGTCGTTACTGCTGGCACCTGCCGCTCAGCAATAGGCTTCGTCAGACCTGCTGACGGCTGAAATGCACAGACGCGCCTGACACCGCGAGACTGAGCGCGATAATGACGAAGATACCGCCGACACCTGAGGCGGCGGCAACCAGGCTTGCGATAAAGGGCACCGCGACCTGGCCGATGCGGTTGCCGGTGATGCGCAGCGACATCACCGTGCCCATCACTTCCTGGGACGCTAGATCCACGACATTGGTCAGGCTCAGTGTTGTGGCGATACCGAGCGACAATCCCATCACCGCCATGGCCACATACATCGCTGACAGCGGTATCGGCAGCGCCAAGCAGGCAAAGCCAAAGCCCGCGCCCAGCATGCTGCTCAGCGTCAATATTCCGCGCGGCACCAGACGGATAATGCGCGAATACCCCAGCCGTGAAACCAGAGCCAGTGCTGAGCGCACGGTAAGCAGCACACCGACATCGCCGGCATTGATGCCTCTGGCCGCGCCGAGAAGCGGCAGATAGATCGTCAACAGGTCCTGCGACGTGATGGTAATGACGCTCGCGATCAGCACCGCCATCAATCCACGCTGACGCAGCAGAGTCCGGATCGGCACGAGTCCGGAGCTTTGGTCTTCCGTCGCGGCCTTCGCGGCAGGGCGAACGGCGCCTGCCGTCACCAGCGAGAACGCCGCGATCACCAGCGCAATGCCGAACAGCTTTCCGGTCGGCGGCACCATCGCCGAACCGGCGGCCCAAGCAATGAGGTAGGGGCCGAGTCCCTGCCCTATCGCGCTCGCCACAAGATAATTGCCGAATACCAAGTTGCGGCCGCGCAGACCCGAACACCTGATGCAGAGCATTTGCTGGCTCGCCATCAGAAACAGATGGGCGATGCCGAACAGCGCGGTCAGCAACAGCAACGCAGCTACGGAATTTGCGAACAGCCAGAACCCGGCGCACGCAGCGACAAGAAGCCCTGAGCCTATCCATGCTGCTTGGGCGTCGTTGCCGCGGTCCATGAACCGGCCAACCCAGACAGCAAGAAAGATCGGCAGAATGGCGAACACTGCCGAGATCACGCCGATCAGCACCACCGGCAGATGCAGCTCGATGGCCCGATAGGTGGTTGTTATCCGCACGATCGCGGTCACTGCCTGGATCGTCGTGGACGTGAGCAAGAGCGGCACCAGCAACCGGTAGTCGATGTCGCTCGTCTGACTGATCTGGTCCTGGTCGAGCCCGGTGTGCGATGCCGGGAAAATTCGGGAAAATAAACTCGACACGTCGCCGATACCCGCCTGAATGCCCGACTCATTCTGTATCACCCCGACGCCCCTTCGCACACGTGGTTTTGGTGTAAACTCCCATGCAGGGCCGGGAGGAAAACGATGAGAATGAATGGCCGATATCTTGCCGCCGCTGCATTAACCTGTGCGCTGACCGCCACTCTGTTGGCCGTTGCGTCCGCCGCCGACAACTATCCTGATCACCCTGTCACGATCGTTGTTCCGTTCCCGCCAGGGGCGTCGAACGACCTGCTCGCCCGCTTCGAAGCCGACGTCCTGGGCCGCGCTTTGCACGGCACCTTCGTCGTCGAGAACAAGCCGGGCGCCGGCGGTGAGATCGGGATCAGTTATGCCGCGAGGGCTGACGCCGACGGCTACACACTGCTGCATGCTCCCTCAATCATCACTCTGCTGCCGTTCGTGAAGAAAGAGGTCAGCTACAACCTGCAGAAAGATTTTGCGCCGGTTACGCTTATGGGCTTTACCGAGTTCTGCCTGGTCGTTTCGCCGTCATTGCCGGTCAATTCGGTCGCCGAACTCATTGCGCTCGCCAAAGCGCAACCCAATGCGTTGACCTACGCATCGGTCGGCAACGGCTCCCCGCACCAGATTTTCGCCGAACAGTTCAAGCTCGCGACTGGTACCAGCATCCGGCACATTCCCTACAAAGGGTCGATACAGGGGCTTACCGACGTCGCCAGTGGCAATGTCTCGATGGAGTTCGTCGATGTCACGCCCGCGCTGCCTCTGATCCAGTCCGGCAAGGTGAAGCTGCTGGCGGTGCTTTCCAAGACCCGCGATCCGGATATGCCGGACATCCCGGCGCTAGCAGAGGCGGTGCCGGGCTACGAAGCGCAAAGCTGGCAGGGTTTCTTTGCCCATTCCGGAACGCCGAAGGACATCGTCAATCGCCTTAACGCAGCGCTGGTCGCCGAGCTGAAGACACCCGAGACGGCAAAGCGCTTCAAGGACCTCGGTATCATCGCGAAGTGGAATACGCCTGAGGAATTCAGCGCCTTCATCACCGACCAGAGCGCCAAGTGGGGCAAGGTCATTCACGACGCCGGCATACCGATGGAGTGATCATGGCGATCCACCTCTACCTCACGTTCGTTGCTGCCTGCATCGTCATTGTGATCGTGCCGGGTCCGACTGTAACGCTGATCATCGCCAACAGCCTGCGGCACGGCACGAGTGCCGGCATGCGCAACATTGCCGGCACTCAGCTTGGGTTCGTGTGCATGATCGCAATCGTGCTCGCCGGCCTCGCCTCGTTGATCGATACGATGGGCGTGTGGTTCGACTATGTGCGGCTGGCCGGCGCCGCTTATCTGGTCTGGCTCGGCATCAAGCTGTTGCGGTCTTCGGGCGCACTTACGGCCGTACAGAATGCGCCGAAACCGCGCGTCGGTTTTTTCACCCAGGGCTTTCTGGTGGCGATGAGTAATCCGAAAGCACTTTTGCTGTTCGGAGCGCTATTTCCGCAATTCATCGATCCTGCCGGCGACTATGCCACACAGGTGCTGTTGCTCGGCCTCACTGCGATGGTGATTGCTCTAATATTCGATAGTGCTTACGCGGTTTTAACGGGCAGAGCGGGTGCTTTGCTGTCGCAGCGCCGCGTCCGGCTGCTGTCACGGGCCAGCGGCCTCTGCCTGATTAGCGGCGGCGCATGGCTGGCGCTGGCCCGCAGCCGTTGAGCAAAGGCCAGACCGCGCCTAATATCGGCTGAGGAAATGACCCGCCCAAGGGACGATAAAATGGACAAGAAATACAACCGCGCAGAGCAGGATATCGGCAACGCCGTCGGCATCGGCCACGTCAATGTCTGTATCGACGACCAGCACAAGGCGACGCATTTCTACGTCACCGGCCTTGGCTATACCCGCGATCCGTTCCTCAACACCGGCGCCGGCAACATGTGGATCAACGTCGGCATGAGCCAATTTCATCTGCCGATGGGCCGTCCGGATGTACTGCGCGGCGTGACCGGCCTGGTGATGCCGGACCGCAAAGCACTGCTCGAACGGCTGCAGCGGGTGAAGAAGGCGCTGGACGGAACCAAGTTTCAGTTTCGCGAAACCAACGACGGCGTCGAGACAGTGTGCCCATGGGGCAATCGCATCACGGTCCATGAGCCTGATGCGAGCCGCTTCGGCCGTGTCCAGCTCGGCATGCCTTATGTGCGTTTCGATGTACGGCCCGGCACCACGGAACGCATTGTCCGGTTCTATCGGGAAATTCTCGATGCTCCAGCCGAAGTCAAAAAGAACGGTGCGGGACCGGAAGCGAAAGTTCAGATCGGCGAAAATCAGTATTTCCATTTTCGTGAGACGGATACCCCGGAAGCAGCGTACGACCGGCACCACGTGCAGATTTATCTCACCAACTTCTCCAAGCCGTATCACAAACTACTCGACCTCGGCCTGATCACGATCGAGGACAACGATTACCAGTATCGCTTCAAGGACATCATCGATCTCGATACCAAAGAAGTGCTGTTCACCGTCGAACACGAGACGCGCAGCATGACCAATCCGATGTATGGCCGTCCGCTGATCAACCGCAATCCGGCTGCCACCAATATGGACTACAAGCCGGGCCACGACGAAATGGCCTGGGCGCTGCCATAACGCATTCAATGCGTCGTGCGCTTGTTGTCGGCGGTTCGCTCGGCGGGCTGATCACCGCACATTTGCTGCGCCGCGCCGGCTGGGATGCGACGGTCTTCGAGCGAAACGACGAAGAGCTGGCAAGTCGCGGCGTCGGTCTCGGCACCCATCCGCCGCTGATTGCCGTCCTCAAGCGTGCCGGTATCGACTTCGACGAGTCGATGGGTATCACACCGCCACGCGCCGTTTGCCTTGACCGCAACGGCAAGATCCTGATCGAAAAGCCGACGGCGCGTACACTCAGCGCCTGGTCGCGGCTGTACCGCGCACTGCTTGATCCGCTGCCCGCGCAAAACTACCGCCTTGGCAAACGCCTGACGCGCGCCGAGCAGGACGCGAACAGCGTCAGCGCGATCTTTGCCGACGGTACGAGCGAGCATGCTGATCTTTTGGTCGGGGCTGATGGCGTGCGCTCGACGGTGCGGACCCAGTTCCTGCCTGGCGTCCAGCCGGACTATGCCGGCTATGTCGCGTGGCGTGCTGCAATCGATGAAGCCGACGTGCCGCCGGACCTCTGGCGTGAGATGGTCGAGCTCTATGCCTTCTGCCTGCCGGAAGGCGAACAGCTCATCAGTTACGCGGTACCGGGACGCGACAACAGCACCGCCGTCGGGCGGCGCGCCTACAACATCGTCTGGTATCGGCCGGTCAGCCGCGAAGCGCTGGCCGATATGTGCACCGATGCCAATGGCCGGCATCACGCGAACGGCATTCCGCCACCGCTGATACGGCGCGACGTGATCGAACGCATCAAGGCCGAGGCCCGCACAACGATCGCCCCACAGATCGCAGAGATTTTTGCGCGCTGTGCTCCGTTCTTTCAGCCGATTTACGATGTCGCCTCGCCTCGCCTTGTGTTCGGGCGCGTCGTCCTGGCAGGCGATGCGGCCTTTGTCGCACGGCCGCATACCGGTGCCGGCACCACCAAGGCCGCGCTTGATGCGGCCTGCCTCGCTAACAGTCTCGATGACGCGGGAAACGACATAGATGCCGGGCTACGGCGCTATCAGGACCGGCAACTGCCCTTCGGCAAGACGCTGGTCGAGGTGAACCGGGAGGAAGGCGCCTATCTCAGTGCTCAGCTCAAGCCGCAAGCCGCACGGTCCAGCCATGAGCTTAGCCGCGATATCGGCGCAGTTGTTCATGCCCACATCGCCCGCAGCGATCAGATCGAGGCTATCGTCGCTGCGCATGGCCTCTCCGACTTTGCCGGGGCATGACACCCTGTGGCGCTCCGGTATAATCGCGCCAAAGCAAGGATTTTGCGGGAGAAACACACATGTGTGCGGCCAAAACCCTGGTGCTCCGCAACGGCACACTGATCGACGGTTCCGGCAAGCCCTCGGCGCGTAGCGACGCCATCGTCATCGAGGGCAACCGCATCAAGAGCGTCGGCACCGTGCCGCCGGACCTGCATCTTGAAGACCGCAAGGCTGTCGAGGTCGTAGACGCAGCCGGCAAATGGATCATGCCGGGACTGATCGATGCCCATTGTCATATGTCCTACGGCTACCCGCTCATCAAAGGCGAGGGCAAAGGCAAAGGCACGACACGGCCGGAATTTTCTACGCTGAAATCCGCACGCAGCGCGCAGAAGGTGCTGCGCTCCGGCGTCACCAGCATCTCGGTGCCGGGCGGCACCTGGTTCACCGATGTCGGCGTCCGCGACGCCGTCCGGCTCGGCCTGATGGAAGGCCCGCGCATGTATGTCGCCGGCCGCATGATCATTACCTACGGCTGCATCGAGGACGATGAACCGTCATGGGAAGGCACGCCCGATCATTCGATCGGCAAGCTGTGCAACAGCAAAGACGAGATGGTCACGGAAGTGCGCCGCCAGGGCAAGCACGGCGTGAACTTCATCAAAATGGCCGATAGCCGGTCAGGCGAGTCGCAAATGCTGGCGAAAGAGGAAATCTCCGCCGTGGTTGGCGAAGCCCATCGCCGCAATCTGAAAGTCGCCATCCACTCACGCGGCGCCGGCTCGACCCGCTCCGCGGCCGAAGCCGGCGTCGACTGGATCGTTCATGCCGATCTCGCCACCGACCGCGACCTCGACGCCGTCGCCAAAGCCGGCATGCCAATCCTGCCGACCGCGACGTTTCTCGCTGTCGTCTGCGAGCTCGGTAAGCAGCAAAAAGTTGGCGCCGAACAGGTGCAACTCGACTTCAACCGTATGCAGCGGCACTATGACCTCCTTGGCGAGTTGATGCACAAGGCCCGCAAGCTCGGTATTCGGCTTCTGGTCGGCACCGACACCGGCAATAATTCATTCACCCGGCACGGCGAATTGCACGCCAAGGAACTTGAGATTTTCGTCAAGCATGGCGGCTACACACCAATGGAAGCCATCGTTGCCGCGACACGCGACAACGCCATGGCTGTCGGGCTCGATGGCCAAGTCGGCCAGATCGCGGCGGGGCAACTCGCCGACATCACCGTCTGGAACAAGGACCCGATCGCCGATATCGCGATCCTGCAGGACAGCAAGAACCTGTCCTGCGTCATCAAGGACGGCAAAATCGTCGATCTTTATCCGCGCGACGAGATGCTGACGTTCCAGCAGGCCGCGGAATAGAAACGACCTTGCGATGAGTCAGATTGCGCGGCTTCGCGTGGAAATCGACGACGTGACGCCGGCCGTCGTGCGCGTGGTCGACGTGCCGGCTGATATTCGTCTCGATGATCTGCACTTCGTCCTGCAAATCGCCATCGGCTGGCAGAACGGTCACCCTTTCGAGTTCCGCATCGGCGACGCGGCGTGGGGCCAGCCAGATCGCGATGCCGGGATTGATCGCGTTCCGGCAGAGCAATGCACGCTTGCCGACATCCTCGCCGTCGGCGACACCTTCAAGTACGACTACGTGCTCGGCGAGGACTGGGAGCATACGGTGTCGTTTCTCTCGCGCAGCGAAGCGCAACATCAGGTGCACTACCCACATCTGGTCAGCGCCGAGGGCCGCTGCCCGCCGGCTGATATCGGCGGCCCGGTCGGCTACGAGACATATCTGCGCAGCATCGCCGATCCGAACAGCGTCGATCACGAGGAGATGCTCGACTTCGACGCGCCGGATTTCGATCCAAACATCGTGGACGCTGCAAGGTTGCGCCAGAACCTGGCGGACCTGACCCGTTACATCGGCCGCAAGCCACATGCCCGCGAGGCGGCAAGGAGTTAGGTCACATGAAATTCGGCGTTCAATTTTTTCCCAACTTCCAGCCCAAAGACAAAAGCGCGGCTGAATATTTCGCGGAGTGCATCGCGATTGCTGAAGAGGCGGAAACACTCGGGTACACCCACGCCCGATCAGTCGAGCATTATTTCGAGCGTTACGGCGGTTACAGCCCTAACCCAATTACCTTCCTCGCTGCCGTAGCGGCCCGCACCAAAAAGATGCGGCTAGTCACTGGCGCAGTGGTTCCGGCCTTCAACAATCCGCTAAAGCTTGCCGGCGAAATCGGGATGCTCGACGCTATTTCCAATGGCCGCTTCGATGTCGGTTTTGCGCGCGCGTTCCTGCCGCATGAGTTTCGCCGCTTTCGCATTTCGCCCGATGAATCCATCGCGCGCTTTCGTGAAGGACTCGAACAGATCGAACTCTTGCTGACAAAAGAAAACGTCAGTCACCACGGGCAATTTCACTCTTTCGACGATGTGACCTCGCTGCCTCGCCCCACTCAGAAGCCGCGGCCGAAATTCTTCATCGCGACGACCCGGACGGCGGACTCGTTCGAGTTTGCCGGCAGGCATGGCCACTCCCTGATGTCGATCCCGATCGGCCCGCTGAAAGACCTGCTGCCGATCTATCGCAAGGCATGGCGCGACGCCGGCCATCCCGGCGACGGCGAAGTGATGATCGCATTCCACATGTTCTGCCATGAGGATCCCAAACAGGCGCGAGAAATTCCGCGCAAGCAATTCGAGGATTATTTCACCGCCCTGTTCGAGTCCGCCGGCGAATGGACCAAGGGCACAACGTCAAAAGATTACAAAGGTTACGACGTCTCGATCAGCCGAATGAAGAACTTCACGCTGGAAACCCAGATCGAGGCCGGCGGCGCGCTGGTCGGCAATCCGGAGGAAATCAAGGACATCATCCGGCGCTTTGAGAGCAGGATCGGCAAGTTCGAGCATGCTTCACTGCAGATCAATTTCGGCACACTTGATTTTGCCGAAGCGCAAAAGTCCATGCGCCTGTTTGCGCGCGAAGTGATCCCGGCGTTCGCGCAACAGCCCGCTCTAGCGTAAGCCGAACAGCGATTTCGCATTCCGGAAGAAGATCTTCTCCTTCACTGCTTCAGGCACATCGAGCGACGTAACCGCGCCCATGCAGTCGCGGATATAGGCGCGGCCCTCTTCCGCACCGAATGGCGCATCGGAAGCGAACAGCACATGATCTGCGCCATAAAAATCGAGACCGCAGACGAGACCAATCCTGCCACCGCATAGTGCCGTATCGCCATAAAAATCCTTGAAGCAATCAAGCAACGGTTTGCCGAGGCTTTTTAAGAACGCCACTGTAATCCTCGTCTGAGGTACGGCTGCCAAGCGTCGCCCAACCCGTTTCGATGCGCAGATCGAAGAATGGGAATCATGGCGCCGAGATGATGCGCCATGACCTTCAGTCCCGGCAGCTTCGTCATCACGCCGGAGAAAATCAGCCGCGCCATGGTCGCGCTGGTCTCATAGGGCCAGCCAAAAATGGTCCAAATCTCGTAACGCGATTTCTTTTCCGCCGCGAAGTCGGGAAACGCCGCGGTGCGCGCCGGATGCAGGCAGATCGGCTTGTTGGCCTTTGCCGCAATCTCGAAAATCGGAAAGAACTGAGGCTCATCAAGGCAGAGTCCGTTGACGTTGGTGTGCAGTTGCAGGCCGTTGGCGTTGCCTTTGAGCAGGATGCGCTCAGCTTCCTTTGCCGCCTCGTCGGGCGCGCTCATCGGCAGTCCCCCGACGTAGCCACAAAAACGATCGGGATATTTCGCGCACAGCTCCGCAAGTCCATCATTGGCGACGCGGGCGAATTCCGGGGCCTGATCGGCGCCGACCATGCCTTCGATCGGCGGCAGCCCAAGCGATAGCACTTGCGAATAATTCTCAAAGCCGTCCATGATGCGGAACCGCGCATCCAGATCATGGATCGTGCGCACGCCCTGAATGCGCTTGCCAATGTCACGGGTGCCGCCCGTGGTCTCGGAAAGCTTCTTGAAGATGCCCTGCGGGAAGAAATGACAAAACGCATCGATATGCTGCATCGGAACCGGCTCCTGACTTTCGCTGCTGTAATCATTTCAAGGCGCGGGTGATTGTCAAATGGCCGGTCCGCTGGCGGGTATCCGCATTCTCGACCTCACGTCAGTCGTGGCCGGCCCGCTGGCAACGCAGATGCTCGGCGACATGGGCGCCGATGTGATCAAGATCGAATCTCCGGAAGGTGACGCACCGCGTCACACCGGCCCTTCACGCTCGCCGAACATGGCGGCGCTGTTCATGGGGCTCAATCGCAGCAAGCGCTCGCTGGTGCTCGATCTCAAAATCGACGCCGCAAAGCAGGCGCTGTGGCGGCTGATCGATAGCGCCGATGTCTTTGTCCATTCGATGCGGCCGCAAGCGATCGGCAAGCTCGGCTTCGACCACAAAGCCGTCCGCGCCAAGAATTCACGCCTCGTCTATGCGGCGCTGCATGGCTACCGCGATGGCGGCCCCTATAGCGGCCAGCCGGCCTACGATGACGTTATCCAGGGGCAATCGGGGATCGCAGCGCTGATGTCAGAAGTCGCCGGCGAGCCTCGCTACGCGCCGATGATTATCGCCGACAAGACCTGCGCCATTGCGATAGCGGGTGCGGTCTCGACCGCATTGTTTGCGCGCGAGCGCACCGGCCGCGGTCAGTTCGTCGAAATTCCGATGTTCGAGCAGATGGTGTCGTTCGTGCTCGGTGAGCACCTGTTCGGCCATAACTTCGTGCCGCCGATGGGCGATCTCGGCTATACGCGCGTGCTGGCGAGTTGGCGCCGCCCCTACAAAACCAAAGACGGCTATCTCTGTATGATGGCCTATACGCAAAATCACTGGCGAAAATTCTGGGCCGCGATCGGCAAGCCGGAAGTTCATGCCGATCCGCGCTTCGACTGCATCGCCTCGCGCGCAAAGAATATCGTCGCGCTCTATGAACTCGCCGGGTCGTGCATCGCCGACCGGACCACCGACGAATGGCTCGAACTGCTGCGCGAGCTGGAGATTCCGTCAGCGCGTATGTCAAGCCTCAACGATATCCTGAACGACCCGCAGCTCAACGCATCCGGCTTCTTCAAGCGCGCCACACATCCGAGCGAGGGCGAGATTCTCTACACCGATCTTCCGGTACGCTTTAGCGACAGCGAGACCGGCTCCACGCGCTTGCAGCCGCGCCTCGGCGAGCACAGCTTTGAAGTTCTGCGTGAAGCCGGCTTCAGCGAAACGGAAATCAAATCGCTTGCTGCATCCGGCGCAACGGTTGATCCCAGCTTGAAAGTGCAAGCCGCAGAATAGCGGCCTTACGACTCCATCATGTTCGGCGCGTACAGTTCGTCGACCTTGATCAGCCGCGGCGTCAGGTCCTGTTCCAGTGAATACTGCGCGATGGTCTCGATCACCTTGCGGTTGGCCTTTACACCGTGATGCAGCAGCGTGGGTTTAGCGTCGCCCGACAAGAGGCCGGCCGCAAGATGGTACTCGACATGTTCAAGACGCTGCGCTTCGGCGATCTCGTTCGCTTTGACAAAAGCCTTGAGCAAGTTTTGCGTCACCCAGGGGTCTTTCTCGTACACGTCGCGCCGTATCACTGCCTGATGATTGATCGGGAATAATCCGGTCTTGCGATAGAACCGCACACCCTCGGCCATCGGATCGGGAAACAGAGTTTTGAACTCCGGATTACTGAGAAGATCGACGCGGCTGCGGTCGACCAGATTGCGATTTGAAAGGTAATGGATCGTGGCATCGAGCTCGCCCGCGATCATCATCGCACCGAGGCTCTTGTCGCCCGGCACTTGATGGACGGTGACGCCGGGCGGCGCCTTGAAACCGGTCGCGCCGCCGTGGCTCTTTTCCGGCGTGCGCTCCATCCAGAATTCCATGTCTTTGGGGCTAACGCCGAATTCATGCTCCAGCACGCCACGCGTCCACAGCGCAGCGGTCTGCTGATATTCCGGGACACCAACCCGCTTGCCTTTAAGATCAGCAGGCTTCTCGATACCCGACTTCCGGCTGACCAGAATGGTCGTATGGAAAAAGCGCCGGGTCGTGAAAATCGGCAAGCCAAGAAAACGCGGGTCGCCCTGCCCGGTTACGATCATGAACGACGAACACGACATTTCCGAAACCGCAAATTCGGAGAAATGGAGCTGCCGCCAAAACAACTCGGAAGGATGCAGTACCGTCGGAATGAGATCGATGCCTTCCGGCTTCACTGTGCCGTTGAGAATGGGCCACGTGCGCGGATTATTGGTGATTCCGATACTAAGCTGAAGATTCATGAAACTCTCACTGTTGGTCTCGGCAGACGTTAACACGCCGCCCCTTACATGCGCCGCATGACTACCATGCCGAGCGTTGCAGTCGTACCATGCCGAGCGTAGGCAAGGGATGATTCTGGCGAGGGGCTTGGAATGCAGGTGAGTGGCGTGGCCTTCGCGGCCGGTATTGTGTTGGTTGCTGGTAGCGCGGACTTGGCGAAGGCGACAGACATTCAGGTTTATTCGTCGGGCGCACCGTCCGAAGCCGCCAAGGTCATCGGCAGCCAATTCGAAAAGACCGGCGAGGATCATGTCTCCGTCGTTGTCGGCCCGCCCGCAGCGATCCAGGCCGACCTGGCAGCCGGCAATAAAATCGACGTGGTGATTTTGCCGAAGCCGGTCGCATCGACGCTTGTCGGCGGCGGCGTGTTGCGCGGCGACAGCATCACAAATGTCTCGCGCGTCGGCATCGGCGTCGTTGTTCGTGCCGGTACGCCGACACCCGATATTGCCGACGTCGCAGCCATTCGCAAACTGCTGAGCAACGCCCATTCAATCGCCTACCCCGATCCGGCCGAGACCGGCGGAGGTTCCACCGGTCTTGCTGTCGCCCGCATGATCGAAAAGCTGGGAATGACCGATACGGTTCAACCCAAACTGACGGTCAAGTCGGCGATCGGTGGCGGTGTCGCTCTTGTTGCCAGCGGTCAGGTTGAAGTCGGGCTCTTCAACATCAGCGAAATCCTGCAGATAAAGGGCGTGACGATGGTCGGACCGCTGCCCGCGGATCTGCAAAACTACATCCTGTTCACCGCTGCCGTTCCAGTGAAGAGCAACGCACCCGGGACAGCGTCGGCCTACATCCAGGCGGCTCGCTGACCCTGCCGCTGGACCGGTGTGGCAGAAGGCCGGTCTTGAGCCAATCGTCACGACGCGATGAACCCAACAGGAGCCATCGCGTGACTGACGATACGGCAACCAGCGAACGCGCACTGGCGCAGGAGATGATCGAACGCGCGCTCGTCGATCCCCGGCAGCAATTCGGTTCGTTTTTCCTATCGCGCCTGTTGGGTTTTACGGTCAGTTTCGAAGGCGAGCGTTGCATCGTCGAATTCGAAGCGACTCGCCTGCTTTTCAATCCGCAAGGCACGCTGCACGGCGGGATATTGGCCACCGCGATGGATGTGTCGATGGGGCATTTGTTGCAGCACGTGGACGGCGCGGGCGCGACATTGACGATGACGGTTCAGTTTCTCGCGCCGGCGAAGGCAGGTCTGGTGCGATGCGAAGCCTCGTTTTTGCGGCGAGGCCGTTCCATTTCGTCGCTTAAATCCGAAGCCTTCCAGGATAACGCAATCGTTGCGCACGCGACCGCCACGTGGAAGCTTCGCACCAAATAACCCGCATCGCGCCGCGTTCAGTAGCGATACGGCGCGATCTCGAGATGCGGAAACGCGCTGAACACGTGCGCCGGATTGGCGAACGGCGCTGCCGCGTGCAGCATGGTCGAATCCAGCTTGCCGTAGCTGGTCGCTCCGAGCAGGCCCATGGTGCGGATGATTTCGTCTTCCATCAGTTCGAGCATGCGCACGATGCCCGCCTGCCCTCCGGCGGCTAAGCCATAACATTGCATACGGCCAAGCCCAACAAGGCTCGCACCCATGGCAATGGCCTTGACCACGTCAGTGCCGCGATAGAAGCCGCCATCGACGATCACCTTGGCGCGACCGGCCACCGCTTCGACGACTTCCGGCAACACATCGGCCGAACCGCGGCCGTGATCAAGCTGCCGCCCGCCATGATTGGACACATAGACGTATTCGACACCGTGTTCGAGGCAGAGCTTGGCGTCTTCCGCGGTGGCGACGCCTTTGATGGCCAGCGGGATCTTGTATTTCGACTTGATGCGATCGACCGTCTTCCAGTCGAGCGCGGCCTGATACTCGCGGCCTGAGGCGCGACGACGTCCTCCGGTGATATGGCGCTTGGCGATGTCACGCTCGCGCCGGCTGTAATGTGCAGTATCCACCGTCAGACAGAACACGCTGTATTTATTGGCGATGGCGCGTTCGACGTGATCGTCGACCCAAGCTGCATCGCCCCGCACATAAAGCTGAAACATCCGCAACGCGTCGGGCGCGGCTTTTGCGGCGTCCTCGAGGCCCGGATCGCAGACCGAACTCAACATGTGCGCGCAACCAAACTCGCCCGCCGCCTTGACGACCGGTGTAGCGCCTTCCTCATGAAAGCTTTCCAGCGAGCCGACCGGACAGAGAAGGATCGGCAGCCGCAGCTTGCGGCCCAGAATTTCGGTCGAGACGTCGACCTTACTGACATCGCGCAGCACGCGCGGTCGGAATGCAATCGAATCCAGCGCCATCCGGTTGCGCCGCAGCGTCGTTTCGGTCTCGACGGCACCGACGATGTAGTCCCAGGCGTTTTGATTGAGATTGGCGCGCGCGCGATGGACGACTTCGTGCAGGTTCAGGAATTCATTGCGTTCCGACGCGGCTTTCAGGAGCGCGGCTTCGTCAAGCTTTTCTGGGGCCATTTTGTGGGATTACGCGTTGCTGGTTGCGGGACAAGGGACAGGACTTTAGCGGGTGATTTCCGCTTTAAGAAGGCCCCCGGCACCAGGTCCCGGCGACCACGGCTTGCGACAAAGCAAAAGGCCCCGGACAAGCCGGGGCCTCGATTGCAGCGAGCGGTCGCGATTAGAATTTCGTCAGCGACGACACGTCAAATTTGTAGGACAGGCCGACGCGGACCGCGTTCTCGGTGATGCGATGGTTCTCGGTAAACCCAGCGAAGATTGGAGCCGAGTAGGAGAACGTACCGAAGTCCGAATAGCGGTATTCAACGCGGCCGATCAAACAATCGAGAAAGGCGTATTCGAGGCCGCCGCCAGCCGTCCAGCCAAGCCGTGTGGTGGAATCGACCGCGGAAAGACCAGTCGCCGGTATGTTGTCTTGCTCGGAGATGTGCGCCCACGCTGCACCGCCCGTGGCATAGAACAGGGTGCGGTCGAAAGCATAACCGATACGACCGCGAGCGGACTCTTCGGAGTTGATGCGTGTCTGATAATTCTGGGGCGGCGTTCCGGTGCCGATGAAGGTCGCACCATTACCTCTGATGTTTGCCCAGTCGGCATCGCCTTCAACGCCGACCACTATTCCGCCACTGAATTGATAATCGCAACCAAGATAGCCGCCGGCGGTAATCCCTGACGGTTTTGCGGTGTTCGACGGGTACGGCGAGAACGCAGACGCCGCTCCGGTCGCGGAAACCGTCTCGCTATCCTTGTCGGTCACCCAACCTCCGCCGACATCGGCGCCAATATGACAACCGGTCCAACTGAATACCGGCGCAGGCGGCGGTGGCGGCGCCTTGAAGACCATTCTGCTACCGAGATCGGCAGCATTGGCAGAACTCAAAGAAGCCGCTGCAAACAACGCGGCCGACGCTACGACGCAACTGACGATACGCTTCATGTTTTTACCCCTCACAGAGGAGGGCATTTGAAGATTATTAGGGTTAAGAATTCGCAAAGTTGCCGCTGATTTGCCGAAGCAACAGCGCCGCTGCGCGCATAATTTTGTTGCTGTTGCAGCGGCGACACAGCCGAGGCACCGGACGGAAAGGTGCGAGAGAGCCGATCTAAAACGCGTCGCGAGGAAAAACCTCTTCGCAATAAGCAAAGCTGTGGCGGTCCCGGGAAGACTCGAACTTCCGACCTTCGGTTTAGGAAACCGCTGCTCTATCCGGCTGAGCTACGGGACCACGCGCCGCGCGAAGCGACCGCCGATATAGCATAAGTGACGCCGCCGGCACGCCTAAAGCGCCGCAGTACCGCCGTAATCCGGCCTTTGGCTTGCTGGCGATGAGGCGTCGGTGGGACGGGGTTTTGGCGGTGATGGTCGCTGTCGTGGGCGGCTGCGTTAACGCGGCTGCACAGCAGCAACCTGCATCGGTGCCATGCGGCGGTGCCGAGTTCGCGCATGGCACCGTGAGCCGCGTCATCGACGGAAACACCTTTGCGCTTGATGACGGCCGCGAAGTCCGGCTTGCAGCGATTGATGTGCCGCCACTCGACATCCCGACGTCCGTCGGGGCGGGCGCCAAGGCAACGCTCGATGCCCTGGTGGGGGGCGACCAGATCGTCCTCCGGAAGGCGGAGTTCCCGGCCGACCGCTACGGGCGGCTTCTGGCGTATGCCTATGCCGTGCGCGATGGCGAGGAGATTTTTGCCCAGGGCGAGATGATCGCCGGGGGATTTGCCCGGGTAGGCGACAGGATAGGCAATCGCTCGTGCGCCGCAGACCTGTTGGGGCGAGAAAAGGCGGCCCGGGACGGGAAACTTGGCCTGTGGGCCGATTCGTATTATCACCTGCTTGACGCCGAAAACCCCGCAGAAGTGCTGGCCCAGCGTGGCCGTTTTGCACTCGTCGAGGGCCGGGTGGTATCCGTCCGCGAAAGCGGGGCTACCATTTATGTGAATTTCGGGCGGCGATGGTCTGAAGGCTTTGCCGTTACGGTCCTGAAACGAAACGAGCGCAATTTTAATACCGCCGGAGTCAACTTGCCGGCACTTGAGGGGCGGCGTGTTCGGGTTCGCGGCTGGGTGGAGACGCGGGGTGCTGCGGAAGGCCCAGAGATCACCGCGGACCATCCGGAGCAGATAGAACTGGCTGACGGGAAATAGCGTGGTCACGTGACGGTACGACGGGGACATTCGGGGACTGGGCTCTATCGCTTGCTGCGTGCAGGTGTCGCCTTTGCGGCGCTGGTGCTTGCGGCATGCACCGCGTCTCCGCCGCCCGGCGGGACGCAAGCCAACGTGCCGCTGGCGATGCCCGCCAAGCAGACCGATTCCGACATCCCCGCCGCAGTCTTGCGCGAACACCAGCGCATCACCGCTACCTATGGCGGCGTCTATAACGACCCGAAGCTGCAAACGATACTGGAGCAGATTGTTGACCGCCTGGTTGCGGCATCCGAGAAGCCCGACCAGCATTACCGCGTCACCATGCTGAACTCACAGTCGATCAATGCGTTCGCGCTTCCCACGGGGCAAATCTATGTGACGCGCGGACTGATCGCGCTCGCTAACGACAAGTCGGAGCTGGCTTCGGTGCTGGCCCACGAGATGGGCCACGTCATTGCGCGTCATGCCGAACAGCGCGAAGAGGAAGCGCGCAACGCCGAACTCGCCAATCGCGCTATTGCCGATCTCGTAACCGATCCCGAAGCTGGTGCACTGGCGCTGGCAAAATCGAAGATCAAGCTCGCCAGCTTTTCGCGATCACAGGAACTTGAGGCCGACGCACTTGGCATTGGTGTCGCGGCACGCGCCGGTTACGATCCTTATGGTTCGGTGCGGTTCCTCACCTCGATGGAGCACAATTCCGATCTCAGGTCGGAGCAGACCGGAGCTATCAATCCGGCGGCGCCAGACTTCCTGTCTTCGCATCCGGCAACGCCGGAGCGGATCACCAACGCACTTTCCAACGCGCGTCAGTATCGCGCGCCGGCGGCAGACACGCCGCAGCAACTCGCTGACGCCAAGTCAAACTATCTGTCCGACATCAACGGCATCGTTTTCGGCGAGGATCCGAGCGAAGGCTTTGTGCGCGGCCGCCGCTTCTTGCATCCGAGGCTTGGCTTCACCTTCACCGCACCTGATGGATTTACGCTCGATAATACGGCGCAGGCGGTGCTCGGCGTCAAACACGGCGGCGGTCAGGCACTTCGCCTCGATGTAGTACGCGTGCCGGCGGAGCAGACACTGGCCGCCTACCTGACCTCTGGCTGGATCGAGAACATCGATCCGGCGACGGTTGACGACATCGTGGTCAATGGCTTCCCGGGGGCCACCGCGGCAGCCAAGGGCGATCAGTGGGACTTCCGGCTCTACGCCATTCGCTTCGGCAGTGACGTTTACCGGTTCATCTTCGCCGCAAAGAAGCGAACGCCTGAGACCGACCGTGAATTTCGGGAATCGGTCGGGACCTTCCGCCGGATGAGTATCGCGGAGATCGAGCAGGCAAAGCCGTTACATCTTATGGTAGTAACCGCCGGCCCGAGCGATACAGTCGAAAAACTGGCAGGCCGCATGGCGGTCGCTGACCGCGCGGTGGAGCGCTTCCGCGTCCTGAACGGGCTCGAGCCGGGCGGTAAGCTGAAGCCTGGCAGCGAAGTTAAGATCGTCGTCGAATAAGCTTGGGACCACGCCCCTGCCGGCTGTTCCAACGGTATCGGGGTCTGCTATGCTTCTCCCTAACGTTGAGCCGAATGGCCTTCTGGGGGGAAGATCCAATGCGGTTTGTGAAGGGCGTAGCTCCCTTTGTTGTGACGCTTGCGGTCGTCGCTGTAACAACAGCGGTGCTGCTGTATTTCAAGCTTGCAGGCGCCGGGCCTCATCACCCGATTTTTCTGTACCTGCTTCCGATCGCGCTCGTCGCGTTTCTGTTCGGCAGCATGCCGGCCACACTGTTCGCGATTGTCGCGATCTTCTGTAGCGCGTTCTTTCTCTATGATCCGATTTACAGCTTTCGCGTCGCCAATCCACGGGAGTTCGGCGACCTGATCTGCTTTATGATTCTGGCGCTGATGACGGTGAAATGCACTGTCGAGTTGCTGCGCCCGATCAAAGCTCCGGCGCCGGCAAGTCCACGTTTCGGACGTTTCTGAAAATCAGAACTGCGAGGCGAGCTGGTCGAGCCCCATGACGTGGGCGAGATTGCGCACCTCGTCTTTCTGCTCGGAATTGAAGCTCATGATCAGCGGAATCGCTGCCGATTTCAGGCCCTGCACTTCAGGGCTGTTAGGATCAGCCTGAGCGACTTGAGTGGCTGTAGCGCCACCTTTGCTGCGCAAATCACGTGCACGGGTATAAGCGAGATTGCGAAGCGCCGCCTCTACCGCCGGCCACATGTCTTCCTGATCAGACGTCAAATGCAGCCGCTGTTTGATGCTGGCAATCTGGGCGTCGTTGAGGACGAAACCCGGCCTCTCATTAAGCGTGCGATGAGCGGCTGCTGCCAGTTTGACGACATTCGCCTGAGCGGCTGCAACAACCGACTGCCGGGGCGCGGGCACAGCCGCAGCAGGCTTCGGTGCATTTGACTGCGCAGCAACAGAAGCTGCCTGCGCCAGCGATGGAGCACTCGCCTGCATGCGCGCGGGCTGCTCAAGCGATGCCATATGCAGTTGCAGCGGCGGTCCAACCTGGGTGTCAGCCGCGGCAGCGGTTGTGACTGGCGCTTGCGGCGCCATCGGCTGCGGACTCAACAAAGAGGACTGCGCCTGATCGGCCTGTGCGACGCTCGCGGTGATCAATGATGAAACGGAGTCGTCGGCGGAATCTTGCGGGAAGCGCAGCGCGACGATCTGGGCCGCCGACAGTTCGTGACTATGCGAAATCGGACTCCAGGCACCGACCACGTAGCTGGCAAAACCAGCAACAAAAACTGAAACGGTCAGACAGCCCCAAAACGCTTGCTTCCGCCGCATGCTCGGCGCTCTCCCCCAACTGACGCGTCACCACAGCTATCTCCTTTCAAATGAGCCTTAATTTATGGCTAACCGAGGGCAATCACGATTTCCGGCATTTTATCAGTAATAAGATACCGTTGAGGGCTTGAGTATCTGTGGATTTGAAACGAAAAAGGCCCGGCGTTACCGCCGGGCCTTCGATAAAAGCGTAGTGCTGAAGGCTTACGCTGCCTCTTCCTCGACCACGGCTTCGTCTTCCGCCTCGGGCTTCGGACCGCGGCGCGGCCCCTTGGCAAGTGCAGCTTCGATTTCCTTGATCGCTTCGGTCTCGGTGATGCGCTGCACCGCAGAGACTTCGCGCGACAGCCGGTCAAGCGCTGCTTCATAAAGCTGGCGCTCGGAGTATGACTGTTCCGGCTGCGTCTCCGACCGGAACAGGTCGCGCACAACCTCGGCGATGGCTACGATATCGCCCGAATTGATCTTTGCTTCGTATTCCTGAGCCCGGCGCGACCACATGGTCCGCTTGACGCGCGCCCGGCCCTTGAGCGTATCGAGGGCCCGTTTGACCATCGGCGTTTCCGCAAGCTTGCGCATGCCAACGGAAACGACCTTCGCGGTCGGCACCCGAAGCGTCATCTTGTCTTTGACAAAGTTGATAACAAAAAGCTCAAGCCGCGCACCCGCGACTTCCTGCTCTTCGATAGCCACAATCTGACCCACACCGTGAGCCGGATAGACAATGAACTCGCTGGTTTTGAAACCTTGTCGTTGAGTAGTCTTCTTCGCAGTCATTCCTGAAGTTGCTCCTTCCGCTTCCGGCTTTTGCCGAAGGGCGGGCTTCGCCGCACGATCCCTGCCTGGGGGCGATCGCCGCGCGGTCTGTGTTGTCCTGCCGCTCGAGCGGGAGGAGGATTTGGCTTTCCGGCTCATGCCGGCCACACTTTTCTTCGAACGCTGACGAGTTTTCGCTGCCACTGCTCTCGCGTGGATCTCACGCCTCTTTTGACGGTTTCCTCGAAATCCCCCGGAAAAATATGCTCCCAGAACAGAGGGAGCGGCATAACGGGGGCGCTTTTCATTATGTGACAGGTATATAGCACATTTTCGGCTAAAATCAAAGCCTTAACGCGCTGCGAAAACGCCACAGGTATAAATCGTTAATGACAGTTAACGCTATAAAATCCGAGGTATTTTTAGTCGCCGCTGCCCGGATTTGTTGAAAACTGCTCTTCGAATTTATTGGCGACGCCTTCCCAGTCCTTAGCGTCGGCCGGGGGATCCTTTTTCGCCGTGATATTCGGCCACGATTTGGCGAATTCCGCGTTGACTTTCAGCCACTTCTCGACGCCAGGCTCGGTGTCCGGCTTGATCGCTTCGACCGGGCATTCAGGCTCGCAGACGCCACAATCGATGCACTCGTCGGGATGAATGACGAGCATGTTTTCGCCCTCGTAGAAGCAATCCACGGGGCAAACTTCGACGCAATCCATGTATTTACATCGGATGCAATTGTCGTTGACGATGTAGGTCATTGCACACTCTGAGGCGACTTTTTGCGAGCCTTGCTCCTATCGCATGGGTTATAGGCACGCAAGACTAAGGCCCAAAGCCCTCGCAGGTTAGATTTCAGGTCAAATCCTCATATAGCGAGGGACCGGCGCCAGCGGGACCCCGCCGTTCGGCAAACCCCGTCACCCTGAGAACGCGAACGCTGCGGTCCAGAGCAACCGTGATGACGTCGCCAGCTCGTACGAAGCGGCCCGGAGCGTCGATTTTGACGCCATTGATACGGACATAGCCGGCGCCGGCGAGTGAAGCAGCGGCATCACGGGTGCGGACAATGCGTGCATGCCAGAGCCAGCGATCGATACGTTGGCGGCCCGCACTTATTGCAGCACTCTGGTGGGGCATCGCGTTATCGCGAAGCATGCCTCCACTCTTCCGGCTCATGCCCTAGCGGCGCTCCTTGGCGTCAGCCTCGAGCTGGGCCTTCAGGGCAGCGAGCTTGGCGAACGGCGAATTCGGATCTGGCGCCTTGTCGCGCTCGCGGCGCTCGAAGCGTGCCGGTTTGCCGGATGGCCGATCGCGATCGCGATCGCGTGACGAACGATCGCGCTGCTGGCGGTCGAAGCGTTGCTCTGGCCTATGCTGATCCGGACGATGTTGGTCGGAGCGATGGCGGCGATGAGGCCGCTGATGCCGTTCGGGCCTCTTGTCGGCATCCCCGGCGGGTTGTTGCTCCGCCGATTGAGCCGCGCCATCGGCTACCGCGACCGCTGGCGTTTGCTGATTTGAATCCTGCGTAGAAGGCTTGCCGGCATCGTGACGCCTGAAGCGGGGACGCCGCTTGCCTTCTGGGCGCCCCGCCCGGCCCGGCCGCCAGACTTCAACCAGTTCAGGTTCGGAAGGTGCAGGTCGCGGTGTTACTTCGCTCGTCGTGTCGGTCTCGGCAACGGACACTGGCTCGGAAGCGCTCGCCGCTACCAAATCAACGGTCGGAAGCAGCGATGGCTCAGCAGAAACTTGTTCTACGGCGTCTGCGACCGGCTCGTCGTGGGCAGCAACGTGAAGAGCGACATCGTGTGTGGTTTCCTCGGCCGCGGTTTCGGTATCACTCGGAGCCGACTGAACTTCACCTCCGGCGTCGACCGCAGCCGCCAAAGTCTCCGGCTCGACTTTCGGCTCTGGCGGCTTCGGCCGCCGATCCATGCGATAACCCAGCGAGCGCAGGATCGAAGCGAAATCCTCCCCGGATGCGCCGGTCAGCGACGTCATGCTGTTGAACACGGTGAACCCGCCGCCGGGGAATGCACCCGACGGCTTCGATCCAGGCGCACCCTCACGCCAGGCCAGCGCCGGGCGAATGAGATCGGCCAGGCGTTCCAGAATATCGACACGGACCGCGCGCTCGCCGCACACACGATAACCGGCAGTGCGATAAAGCGCGGGGTCAATCTCGCGATTGAACGGAATGGAAGTGCGGCCACTTCCGGCAAGCGTCATCAGTTCATCGATGCCTTTGCTCTCGGGGCCTTCGTGCGCCAGCGCAAAGAGCTGCGTCGCGAGAGCGCGCGGGCCAGGCTTGAGCAGCCCCGGAATGTAAATGTGATAGGCGCCGAAGCGCACACCGTATTTGCGCAATGTCGCGCGCGACGGTTGTTCAAGTCCCTTGACGTCGTCGGCAACCTTCTGCCGATCGAGCACGCCGAGACCTTCGACAAGCTGAAACGCAACACCGCGCGCGATGCCGGTGACGTCTTCGGCCGCCGACAGCACGAACAATGGTCCGAGCAATTTCTCGAGATGCGATTTGACGAATTTGTCGAGCCGCGCGTCCACTGCGTCGCGTGGCGCGCCGGTCAAATGCTCATCGGCGACAACACGCACCCGCGGGCGCAGGACTTGCTCGCCCGCAATCAACTTGCCGACCGCGGCGCCGGTCCAGCGAATGGTGCCGTCCGCGGCAAGCACGAATTGATCGTCAGGCGCGTCGGCGAGCCGTGTGGCGCGTGCGCCAATCTCACCGGCCAGGGCCTTCTGTGCTGCGTTTTGCAGGGCTTTGGCTTCCGAGTTGCCGGACGAGGTATCGGCGAGGAAGACAAAACCGTCGAGCCGGCCGATGACATGGCCTTCGACCACCACATCGCCGGCCTTGTTGATCTCCGGTTCAAGGCTGTCGTTTTCACGGAGCCGGCGCATCAGCACGCTGGTGCGGCGGTCGACAAAACGCTCGGTCAGCCGTTCATGCAGCGCGTCGGAAAGCTTGTCTTCGACCGCACGAGCAACGCCTTGCCAATGTTCCGGATCGGCCAGCCAGTCCGGCCGGTTGGCGGCAAACGTCCAGGTGCGGATATGGGCAATGCGCGTCGACAGCGTATCGATGTCACCATCGGTACGATCTGCCTGCGCAATCTGCTGGGCGAACCAGTCTGTGTCGATCTTGCCGTCGCGCATCAGATAACCGAACACGGTGACGACAAGCTCGGCATGATTGGCCGGCGCGATCTTGCGATAGTCGGGAATCTGGCAAACCTCCCATAGCCGCTCGACATCGAGCGGCGTGCGGATTGCCCCACGCACGTCGTCTTCACGCGATGCGTGATCAAGAACGAGGATATCTTCTGCGACCGGCGCGCGCGCCAGCGCATCTTCTGTCGGTGCCTCAGCCAGCGTGGCTTGCAACGCGCCGATCGAGGAGAAATCGAGATCGGTGTTGCGCCACTGCACAATCTTCACCGGCTCAAAAGTGTGGGATTCGAGCGCGCGGACGAGTTCGTCATCAAACGGCGGACACCGCCCGGTGGTGCCAAACGTACCGTCGCGCATCGCGCGTCCGGCACGGCCGGCAATCTGCGCCAATTCAGACGGGTTGAGCTTGCGGAACTGGTAGCCGTCAAATTTCCGATCGGAGGCAAAGGCAACATGATCGACGTCGAGATTGAGGCCCATGCCGACAGCGTCGGTCGCCACCAGGTAATCGACTTCGCCGGACTGATAGAGTTCGACCTGCGCATTGCGCGTGCGCGGCGACAGCGCGCCAAGCACGACCGCGGCGCCACCGCGCTGGCGACGGATCAATTCCGCGATGGCGTAGACTTCGTCAGCGGAGAACGCGACGACGGCAGAACGGCGAGGCAGGCGCGTGAGCTTCTTGTCGCCGGCATGCATTAGCGTCGACAGCCGTGGCCGGCTGACGATGCTGGCGCCTGGGAGAAGCCTTTCGACGATCGGCTTCATGGTCGCTGCGCCGAGTACCAGCGTTTCCTCCCGGCCACGCCGGTTGAGCATGCGGTCGGTAAAAACATGGCCGCGCTCGAAATCGGCGGCGAGCTGGATTTCGTCGACGGCGACGAATGCGACATCGAGGTCGCGCGGCATCGCCTCAACAGTAGCGACCCAGAAACGCGGATTGGGCGGCTTGATCTTCTCCTCGCCGGTGACGAGGGCGACCGCATCGGCGCCGACGCGCTCGACGGCGCGATTGTAGACCTCGCGTGCCAGGAGCCGGAGCGGCAGGCCGATCACCCCGGAGGAGTGCGCCAGCATGCGCTCGATGGCGAGGTGGGTTTTTCCCGTATTGGTGGGTCCAAGTACGGCGGTAACCCCCGCACCACGGGCACGCAGGTCACGGTTAGCAGGCGGAGAGAAGGAAATCGGCATCAAGAACCCGGCATTCGCATCGACTGGAGCTATTAAGCACAGCGTTCTGTATCACAACGTGACGCTGGAAAGGCCTGTGCTTAACATGTGGAACGAGTCTCGAACGAATCGCGCCCGAATCAGCGACTCGAAGCGAGTTCGAGTTCGTTCACCGCGATATATGGCTTATCTTTCGGCTCTCTACACCAGATCAGGTATTCTTCCGACATTTCCGCAGCCGTGGAGCGCCGTAGAGGTTAACGACATCGCGGATCACGATCCCACGTGGAGTCAAGCTAGGGCACCCTGTGAATAACGGGGAGGCCGTCGTTTCCGCCACGACCGGCGTCACTGCGTTTTCACATTCAACGCGGCGTGGGGCATCGGCGCCGAGACAAATTCTGTCGCCTGCAAAACGCCCTTGCCGATCGGCGTCGGCAACGAAAAGCGAAACGGCACCAGCACGCGGGTGCTGGCTATTGGAGCCAACCACACTTCGGCGTCGCGCAGCCCGATCAGATATTTGACAACCGGCCGATCTGGCACATAGCCCGAAATCGGCGCGAAATAGACCGCGCAAACCACGACAGGGCCCTGATAGCCCTTCTCGGCCTTGACCATCTCAATGCGCTTGAACTCGCTACGCAAGTCGTAGCGCACACGGCCGTCGAATACGGAAATCTTGCGCCCACAAGCCTCCGGCGACACAGGGTCGTTCGTACCGCTTACCCGATTGAGCGTGGAAGACACCGGATCGACCACGCCCTGGCGATCGGCGTCACTCACTGGAATCCGCTCCGGATGCGGCGGCAATGGCGGCTCGGCCGAAAGCTCGGTCACGTTGCCGCCGGTAAGCGCCATGTGAACGTCATCCATGCGGCGGTTGTAATCAATGGTCGCCGCATAGCTCGTTGCAACAGGCTGGCCGCCACCGTTGAAGCTGCCGCGCGCAACGCTGCTGCCCTTCGTGGAAGAGAAGAACGTCAAAATGCCGGCGGTCGCGCCGGTGGCTGCAGCGGTGTATTGATCCTCGGCAATATCAACGACCCAGCCTCCCCGACCGACCGGGATGCCGCCGACGCTAGCGACATACTGGGCCTCAAGACGCACCTGCGCAGCAGCGCTGTGGCCGGTCGCGTCGGATATAATCGACGCCATGACGCAACCGGCCGCGATGACGGCGGTGGTTACGGCCCTGCGAGGGTGCCTTTTCGCGAGCACTGGCACTGCGCGTATTTCCCTCAATGCGGCTCAACGGCGGAAACGGGCAAGCGCAGCCCGTAGGGCTCTGTTTTGGCGGAGAATGCGTCGTTTCTGTGGTTTGACATCCCGTTTCGACACCAGCTTGACGCTCAAGACCACCCTCACTATAGCTCCCGCTCAAATCCCCACATCGTCGTCGAACGGCGCCGGTACCGCGGGAATCTTTGAGGATTAAAGCCATGTCCTGGCGCTGTGAATTGACCGGCAAGACCCGTCAGATTGGGAACCGAGTGAGCCATTCGAACCGCAAGACCAAGCGGCGGTTTCTGCCCAACTTGCTCAACGTCACGCTAATCTCCGATACCCTGGGCCGCTCATTCCGCCTGCGGGTTTCGGCAAACGCGTTAAAGACCGTCGATCATCGCGGTGGCCTCGATGCCTTCCTGGTCAAGGCCAAGGACGTCGAATTGTCGCCGCGCGTGCTTGAGCTGAAGCGGCAAATCGCCAAGAAGCGCGCCGTCGCGGCGTAACCCTTCCCGCGCAGTTCGGATTGCTTTCATGCCCGCGCGACGCGGGCATCGCCGTTTTTGCACGTCTGGCGTGCTCGCTTCCGCCGCAATAAGCTCGCGCGCGCCCAGATAAGAGCACCCCGTCATGCAGCAAGGTAATTCTCGCGTCGCCGACCTCGTTACCGCCGGCGAGATACGTCTCGGTTTGTTTCTTCCGCAGTATGCGCTTGAGGCTGCATCCGGCCTAAAAGGCGTCGGCACCGGACTTCTCGCAATCGAGTTGACGCAAATTATCGCCGGACGCCTTGGGATCAGCGCACGGGTTGTTCAATATCCCGCACCCAATGCGGCGATTGGCGGCCTGAAGAAAGACACGTGCGATGTCGTATTCCTGGGCATCGCGCCATCGCGTGCTGCCGAAGTGGATTTCGCACCGGCTATTTTTCAGTTCGACTACAGCTTTCTGTTGCCGCCCGGCTCCTCAATTACATCCGTTACCGAGGCCGATCGAGCGGGCGTTCGCATTGGCATCGTCGATGGTCACGCATCGGCATTGGCGTTGCGGAGTATCGTCACGCACGCGCAATTGATTGGAGCGGAGCTTCCAGACGAGACCTTCGATCTGCTCAAGCAAGGCAAGGTCGACGCGCTGGCCTTTCCGCGCGACCACGTGCTCGAGTTCGCCAGCAGACTGCCCGGCAGCCGGGTGCTCGCGAAGGGCTACGGCATCAATCGCGTCGGCATCGCGGTTCGCAAAAGCCGCCCTGGATTGCTTGCTTATTGCAGCGAATTTTCCCGGGAAGTCCTGGACTCCGGAGCTGTGCAATCAATCATCGATCGTGGATCGTTGCCGGGGTTCGAAGCGGCAACGACAGACAAGGCAACCTGATTACTGCGTCGAAATCTTCGCCAGCACGGGCGCCCAGGTTTCCTGCTGTTTGACGACAAAGGCTCGCGTCTCGTCAGGCGTCATGACGCGGGCGAAGCTTCCGGTCGTCGACAGCTTCTTCTCGACCTCCGGATCGCTCAGCACCTTGGTCATGTCTGCGCTCACCTTCGGAATGACCGGGGCTGGCGTGCCGAGCGGTGCAGCCACAAGCAGCCATCCTCCAGCAACAAAGCCTGGAAGTGTTTCGCCGACCGTCGGGAGATCCGGGAATTCGGCAAGACGCTTTGGCGAAGCGACAGCGATCAGCTTGACCTGCCCGGCATTCACGGCACCGATGATTCCGGAAAAGCCCTCGATCATCATCGTCACGCGCCCGGAGGCAACGTCGCTCAAGGCGGCTCCGGGGCCGCCGGTGTAGGGCACCGGCGTTAGTGTGATGCCGGCCTGCTGCTGCATCAATACGCCAGTGAGATGGGTGACCCGGCCGACGCCGGACACCGCGATGGAGAGATTGCCAGGATCCTTTTTGGCGCGGCCGATGAGTTCGGACATCGAGGTGATACCGCTGGCCGGCGACACTGCGAAGAACATTGGCTGGTCGGCGATGAATCCGATCGGCAGGAAGTCGCGCGGCAGTTTGATCGGCAAATTCGGCGCAATGCCTGGTAAGGCAATGAAAGTCGAAAGCGCGGGCGCGTAAAGCGTGTAACCGTCGCCAATAGCATCACTCGCCGCGCGGGCGGCGATACTGCCGTTGGCGCCGGGATGATTTACCACCACGGCGTTCTGACCCCACACTTTGCCCAGGCCATCAGCCATGATGCGAAGTGCGACGTCTGGACTCGCGCCAGCCGCCGCATCGGAAATGAAAGTGACCGGCTTCTCTGGATAAGTCGCCTGCGCGTGGACCCCGGATGCCGTTGCAGAAAACAGGACGCACGCGGCAATCACGTGCAAAGAAAATCGGCGTCCGTCCACGGCGTCCTCCGCGCTAAATTCTTGTTATTGGCTTCTCAGATTGCCAAAGAGGCCGCTTTATCGTCGAGGCGACGATGCCTGTCCAGCGCGCGATTTATCAATCGGTGTAGATTCCGGAAGCAGCCGACCAACTACTTCGCGGAGATCTCTTGAACCACCGGCAGCCAGATTTCCTGCTGCTTGGCGACAAAAGCCTGCACCTGAGCTGGGGTCATCACGTTGGTGTAGTTTCCGGTTGCGGCGAGCTTCCGCTCGACCTCTGGATCGCTGACGACCTTGGTGAGACCGGCACTCACCTTCGCGACGATGTCTGGCGGAGTGCCGAGCGGCGCGGCCATCATGATCCAGCCGGACGCAATCAGATCGGGAATCGTCTCGCCAATGGTCGGCAGGTCGGGAAATTCCGCGAGGCGTTTCGCCGCGCCGGTGGCGATCAGTCTGATTTGCCCAGCCTGCGCGGCGCCCATGATTCCGGAATAGCCTTCGATGATCATCGCAACGCGTCCCGAGAACACGTCCGCAAGCGCTGCAGAGGGCCCCCCGGTGTAGGGTACCGGCAACAGCGTGACACCGGCCCGGCGCTGGATCAGTACCGACGTCAGGTGTGTCACTCTGCCGATCCCGGACACCGCAACAGAGATCGCCCCCGGGTCTTTTTTGGCCCGATCAATGACCTGCTGCAGCGAAGTAATGCCGGTGGTTGGATTGACGGCGACGAAGAGCGGCTGATCCGTCAGGAATCCAATTGGCAGGAAATCGCGCGGTATTCTGACCGGCAGATTAGGCGCTATGGCCGCCGCCGCGATGAAAGTAGAACTCGCCGGTGTATAGAGCGTGTAGCCGTCGGCGACGGCATCGCTCGCGGCGTGCGCGGCAAGACTGCCGTTCGCACCCGGATGATTCACAACGGCGACCGTCTGACCCCAGACTTTGCTCAGCCCGTCGGCGATAACGCGCGTCGCAACATCGACGCTCGCGCCTGGGCCGGCATCCGAGATGATCGTTACAGGTTTGTCGGGATAGCCGGCGGCCTGAACCGTAGTGAGACCGGCTGGCGGCGCCATCGACAGATAGAGTGCGGCCACCAGAAAACTGCGCCTGCGCATGCGTTCCTCCCACGACGACCTTCTTTTTCTTGAATGATCGTCGAGGCAGCGCACCCTGTCCAGTGCGCCAATAGTCCCGGCCGAACTAGCTAGACGGCCTGCAGGCTCCGCTCCACGATTCCGCGGAGTTCGGGAACGCAAGAGCCGCAATTGGTCCCGGCGCGCAGTGTGCGGCCGATATCCGCCACATCCATAGCAACACCGTTGGCCAGGGCGTCGCGGATCGCGCCGAGTCGAACGTTGAAGCACGCACAGACAACTGGCCCCGCGTCACGGCGGCCCTCGCCACCGCGCTCGGACAACAACGCCAGGCGCTCGCTCTCCTCCAATTCACCGGCCTCGAACAGCGCCAGCATGGCGTCCCATTGCGGCGGCGACTGCGCCGGACCGACAAAGAGACAGCTTTCGAGTTGCCCGGCACGGAAGGCGGCGACACGCGCGACACCACGCGCTTCATCGACCTGCTCGGTCAGTTCGGTGTCTTCGGGCATGAGGTCGCGGCCAAAAGCGTGCCAGAAAGCGACCGGCTGATTGCCCGCAAACAACAGACCCTCACCGCCGACCACGGCAACCCGCACAAACCAGGTATCCGGCGGCGGCGTAATCGTGTTTCGCGACAGGGCAAATCCGCGACAGGCGAATTCAACGGGTTCGATGCGCGCTGGCGTTGCCTTGGAGTCAGGTTGTCCGGAAAACGGATCGGTCGCCGAAGTCACCATATCGCCGATGCGCGCATAGGCAGCGTTGGCGTCGCTCCAGTGAATCGGCGTGAAGATAGAACCGCGTTGCTGGCCATCACGGATCGTGACCTTCAGAACCGCGCTTCCAGACGCCGTCGTGACCTTGGCGAAGCCGCCATCGACAACCTTCGCCAGTTTTGCATCGGCCGGATGAACCTCGACGACCGGTTCCGGTGTGTGGGCACACAGCCGCGGGCTTAACCCGGTGCGCGTCATGGTGTGCCACTGGTCGCGAACACGCCCGGTGTTGAGCCTGAAGGGATAGACGGCCGACGCATCGCGGGGTGCAAGCGGCTTTGGCACGATAAATCGCGCCCGGCCGCCAGCATTGTAAAACCCACCCGAGGTGAAAAACCTCTCCTCGCCATGCGGATCGCCCGCGGGCAGCGCATCGGAACGCATGGGCCACATCACCGGATCCATCCGGTCGTAGGACGCGTCGGACAAGCCGGCGAGACCGCCGATGTCGAAGTCGCGCTGGCCGTCATTCTCGAACGCAGAGAGCGCTGCATGTTCGCGAAACACATCGGCGGCGCTGCGATAGTCGAACGCTTCGGCAAAACCCAGCCGCTTCGCCACATCGCTCACGATCCACCAGTCCGGGCGCGCCTCCTCCGGCATCGGCAGAAATGCGCGCTGGCGCGAGATGCGCCGCTCCGAATTCGTGACCGTTCCGCTCTTCTCGCCCCAGGCCGCAGCCGGCAAGAGAACGTGCGCGCCTGCAGCGACAGTATCGTTGCTCAGAACATTTTCGGAAACGACAAACAGTTCAAGTTTCGAAAGCGCCGCGCGCATCGCACCGGCGCGCGGCAGCGAGACCGCAGGATTGGTCGCCATCACCCACAGCGCCTTGATGGTCCCGCTTTCGATGGCCTCAAACATATCGACCGCTTTGAGCCCCTCATGGGTGGCGATCCGCGGCGCTTTCCAGAACCGCCGCACCCGGTCGGTCTCCGGCGGCGAAAAGCCCATATGCGCCGCAAGCTGATTGGCGAGGCCGCCGACTTCGCGGCCGCCCATCGCATTCGGCTGGCCGGTGAGCGAGAACGGTCCCATGCCCGGACGCCCGATGCGTCCGGTCGCAAGGTGCACATTGATGATCGCGTTGACCTTGTCGGTGCCTTGCGCGGATTGATTGACGCCTTGCGAAAAACAAGTGACGACGCGCCGGCTCTTCGAAAACATCTCGAAGAAACGAGCGACATCGGTTCGGCTGAGCGAGGTCGCCCGCGCCGTCGCGGCAACATCAGGCGCGGCCTCCCGAGCGCTGGCCAGCGCTTCGACGAAACCCGAGGTATGAGCGTCGATGTAGGCGTAATCGAGCGCGCGGTTGTCGGCGAGATAGGCGAGCAGGCCGGAGAACAGCGCTGAGTCGGTTCCAGGCGCGATCGGAAGGAAAAGATCGGCGTCTTCGGCCGTTGCCGTGCGGCGCGGATCGATGACGATCAGTTGGGTGCCGCGCTCCTGTCGGGCCTCGATCATGCGCTGATAAAGAACCGGATGGCACCACGCCGTATTGGAGCCCACCAGCACGATAAGCTCGGCAACATCGAGGTCCTTGTAGGTACCGGGCACCGTGTCGGCGCCGAAAGCACGGCGATGGCCGGCCACCGTCGAAGCCATGCAAAGGCGTGAATTGGTGTCCACGTTGGCTGAGCCAAGGAAGCCTTTCATCAGCTTGTTGGCGACGTAATAATCTTCAGTCAGCAACTGCCCAGAGAGATAGAACGCAACCGCGCCCGGACCATCGCGCTCGACGATGGTGCGCAATCCACTTGCGACTTTGTCCAGCGCTGCGTCCCAATCGGTACGGACAAGCGAGCCGTCGGCCTGCCGCAGCATCGGATGCAACAGGCGGCTGCCAAGCGCCAGTGTTTCGCCCAGCGCGGAGCCCTTGGAGCAGAGCCGGCCGAAATTGGCCGGATGCGAGGGATCGCCGACAATCATCGCGCCACCCTCGCGGTCCGGCATCGCCAGCACGCCGCAACCCACCCCGCAATAGGGGCACGTGGTGCGTACTGATGGAGGACGCGGCGTGAGGGCGTTCATGCCAGGCTCCGGCGATGAGACTATTCAGCTGCGACGCTGTGACCGTACGCCTCACCAATCATGTAATCGGACAGCACGCCGTAAGCGTCGTTCCACGCCGCCGCGAGATCTGCTGACCACTCGTCGCCAAGCCCGCGCTCCAGCGTCCATAACAGCGCATCGCCGACGATCGCGTAATGAATCGGCTTCACTCCGTAGCCGACGTGCCGTTTGGCAAGCGCGCTCGCCGCGGGCAGGATCGCCTGGAGATTATCAAGACCGTTGACGACGACCGCGAGCGTCGCCATCAGCATGCGTCCCTGCTCAGCCATGTCGCCGCGAAACAACGGCTTCACCGATGGCGCGATCTCGAACAGCCGCCCGTAGAACAGCGCGGCGGCTTGATCCGAGATCGGCGTGACTTTCGCAAAGCTGTCCTGGATTGCCTTGATCTGCTCCGGCGTCATGGCATTTATCCCTTGCTTCCGGCCCGCCTGAAAGACAGCGGCCGCAGATCAATCCGCGGCCGCCATTGTCCGTGTCAGATACGCGCCTGCGCGAGGCTTGATGTACTCGCGGATGCGGAAGTCTTGCGCAGGTAGCACCACCAGGTGATCGCGACGCATGCAGCGTAGAAGGCGAGGAAACCCTCAAACGCGAGATGCGGGCTGCCGGTTGCTGCGATCGAAGCACCAAAGCTGCGCGGGATCAGATAGCCGCCACAAGCTCCGACTGCGCCGATGAAGCCAATCGCAGCGGCGCTCTCGATGCTCGCGACTTTGAGTGCGAGCACACGGCCGGATTCGCCTGCGCCCTTTGCTTTCTGCAGATTTTCCTCGCGGAAGATCGACGGGATCATCCGGTAGGTCGAGCCGTTACCGATGCCGGCAGTGACGAACAGGATCAGGAACATCGTCAGGAAGCCGGTGAAATCCTTGAGGTTGAGGAAATACAAAACCCCAATCGTCGCGGCGCCCATGGCGAGGAAATTCCAGAACGTCACAATGGCGCCCCCGACCTTGTCGGCAAGCAAGCCACCAAACGGCCGCGACAGCGAGCCGACCAGCGGACCAAGAAACGCAATACCCACAGTGATTGCCGGGAATTGCGTTTTGATCAGCAGCGGGAACGCCGCCGAGTAGCCGATGAAGGAACCAAACGTCCCGATATAAAGGAACGACATGATCCAGGTGTGCTTGCGGCCAGTGATCGCGAGCTGATCCTTGAATGACGACTTGGCGTTGGTCAGGTTGTTCATGAAGAAAATCGCGCCGAACACGGCGACGATCAGCGGCAGAATCCACATCAGGCCGGCATTAGACAGATAGATGCCGCCGGCGCTGGGCGTCAGCTGATAGAGATTGACGACACCGACGCCGAGCAGAATCGGCGTCAGAAGCTGCACGGTACTCACACCGATATTGCCGCCGGCGGCGTTGAGCCCAAGCGCCCAGCCTTTCATCCGATCGGGATAGAAGAACGAGATGTTCGCCATGCTGGAGGCGAAATTGCCGCCGCCAAATCCGGCCAGCGTCGCGACGCAAGCCATCATCCAATACGGCGTATCGGGCTTGGTGACGAAATATGCGAGCGCAATCGTCGGGATGAGCAGCACCGACGCGCTGAAGATCGTCCAGTTGCGGCCGCCAAAGGTCGTTACCGCAAACGTGTAGGGAAAGCGCAGCAGCGCCCCGACCAATCCGGGCAGCGCGACAAGATTGAACAGCTGGTCGGTAGTGAAATGGAAGCCGACCGAATTCAGTTTGGTCGCAACGATCGACCAGATCGCCCACACCGAGAAGCCGATATTTTCGGCAAGGATCGACCAGATCAGATTGCGCTGCGCGATCGCCTTGCCGCTCGATTGCCAGAATTTTTCATCTTCAGGATTCCAATCGGCAATCCACGTCGAATTGGGTTCGCTCATCAATCACTCCATTAGGAGTCCGCAGGGGGAATTCCCTGCCGTCGCCTCGTTATGGAGTTCTTCGCAAGCTGCGTGCCAGCTCTATCCTATTGATAAATAATTGGTTTTGTCGAAGACGCAATTTTCGGATTGCGCGCTTATCAGGCGCTTCGGCGATAATTTGTGCAGCGCAGCACAAATGTGCGGCGGTGGCTGAAAAAAATGGCGTGGAGATTGCCGGAAACGGTTCGCGTCTAATTCAACCGCCGCGCCCGCGAACCACGCCCAATGCGTTCTTCTTTGGGATGTTCGGCGAACAGCTCGGCGAGCTTTTCGGTCATGACGCCGCCGAGTTCTTCCGCGTCGACGATCGTCACCGCGCGCCGATAGTAACGGGTGACGTCGTGGCCGATGCCGATGGCGATCAGTTCGACAGGCGAGCGCGTCTCGATGTCCTCGATGATCCAGCGCAGGTGGCGCTCAAGATAATTGCCGGGATTGACCGACAGCGTTGAGTCATCGACCGGCGCACCGTCGGAGATCATCATCAGGATCTTGCGCGTCTCGGTCCGGGCCAACAACCGTTTGTGGGCCCAATCGAGTGCTTCGCCGTCTATGTTCTCCTTGAGCAATCCCTCGCGCATCATCAGGCCGAGGTTCTTGCGCGCGCGCCGCCACGGTGCGTCCGCCGACTTGTAGATGATGTGGCGCAGATCGTTGAGCCGGCCGGGATTGGCCTGCTTGCCATGGGCGAGCCACGATTCCCGCGACTGTCCGCCCTTCCACGCCCGGGTCGTGAAGCCGAGAATTTCCACCTTCACGCCGCATCGCTCCAGCGTCCGCGCCAGAATGTCCGCACAGGTCGCCGCCACCGTGATCGGCCGGCCACGCATCGAGCCGGAATTGTCGAGCAGCAGAGTCACAACCGTATCGCGGAAATCCGTGTCTTTCTCACGCTTGAACGACAGCGGATGCATCGGATCAACAATAACGCGCGTCAGCCGCGCCGGATCGAGCAGACCTTCCTCAAGATCGAATTCCCAGGCGCGATTCTGCTGCGCCAACAGCAGCCGCTGCAGACGATTGGCGAGGCGCGCGACGACGCCCTGCAAGCTCGAAAGCTGCTTGTCGAGATAGCCTCGCAACCGTTCGAGCTCTTCCGGCTCGCAGAGATCTTCGGCGCCGACTACTTCGTCAAACTTGCTGGTAAAGGGCTTGTAGTCAGGGCCGCGGGGCTCGTTGCGCTGGTTGCGCGGCCGCCATGGCTCGGCGGCGGTTTCGCTGTCGCCCATCTCGGCGTCATCGGCCATTTCGGCAGCGGGGGCATCGACAGCTTCAGAACTCGAA
Organism: uncultured Alphaproteobacteria bacterium; assembly: GCA_963807565.1. Classification (GTDB taxonomy): domain Bacteria; phylum Pseudomonadota; class Alphaproteobacteria; order Rhizobiales; family Xanthobacteraceae; genus BOG-931. The sequence goes on from CAWECH010000021.1 coordinate 159,251, forward strand.
TCCGGCAATTCTTCAGCAGAGGCTTCCGCCTCCATGCTCATGCGCTCGCTTTCGGCAGAATCCGAAGCGTCGCCCTCCTGACCCTGCTCGTCTTTCTGATTCTCTTCTTCGCCCTCGTCGCCCTCTTCTTCGTCGGACTCACTGGAGCGATCCTCGCCCATATCCAGACTGTCGAGCAGATCGTGCACAATGTCGCCAAACCGGCGCTGATCGTCCAGCACGCGCTCAAGCCGGTCGAGGTTCTTGCCGGCGCGTTCCTCGATCAGCGGACGCCATAGTTCGACCAGCTTGCGTGCCGTCGGCGGCGGCGGTTCGCCCGTCAGACGCTCGCGCACCAGCATCGACAGTGCGTCCTCGATCGGCGCGTCGGCCCGGTCGGTAATTTCATCGAACTTGCCGCGATGGAAACGGTCGTCGAGCATGGCCGCGAGGTTCTTCGCCACCCCACCCATGCGCCGCGAGCCGATCGCTTCGACACGCGCCTGCTCAACCGCTTCGAATACTGCGCGTGCCTGCTGGCCGCCGGGTACGAGCTTACGATGCACCGCCGGATCATGACAGGCGAGCCGCAATGCGATGGAATCGGCATGACCGCGCACAATGGACGCTTCGCGTTCATTCAATCGGCGCGGCGGCTCCGGCAATCGTGCCTTGCCGGCGACAAGACCCGGGCGCTCGGCGGCGAACGACACTTCGAGGTCGTTCTTGCCGGCGATCGCACGCAGGCAGACGCCGACCGCGCGCTTGAACGGCTCGGTCGGCGCTTCCTTTGACGTGCTGCCCTTCGGCTTGGTGTTCGATGACACTGCTGCGCAGCCCTTTAGCTCAGCGCGATATTGACCGCCGATTCCGGCAGCTCCTGTCCGAAGCAGCGCTGATAGAATTCCGCGACCAGCGGCCGCTCCAGCTCGTCGCACTTGTTGACGAAGGTCAGCCGGAACGCGAAGCCGATATCATTGCTGAAGATCTCGGAATTCTCGGCCCAGGTGATCACGGTGCGCGGGCTCATGACCGTCGATATATCGCCGTTCATGAAAGCATTGCGCGTCAGGTCAGCCACGCGAACCATTTTCGAAACCGTGTCGCGGCCCTCGGCGTTTTGATAGTGCTTGGCCTTGGCGAGCACGATGTCGACTTCATTGTCGTGGGGCAGGTAATTCAGCGTCGTCACGATCGACCAGCGGTCCATTTGGCCCTGGTTGATCTGCTGCGTGCCGTGATAGAGGCCCGACGTGTCGCCGAGACCGACCGTGTTGGCGGTCGCAAACAGGCGAAACGCCGGATGCGGCTTGATCACCTTGTTCTGGTCGAGCAGCGTCAATCGGCCGGATGACTCCAGCACCCGCTGAATGACGAACATCACGTCAGGACGGCCGGCGTCGTATTCGTCGAAACAGATGGCAACATTATTCTGCAGCGCCCAAGGCAGAATGCCGTCGCGGAATTCAGTCACTTGCATGCCCTCGCGGATCACGATGGCATCTTTGCCGATCAAATCGACGCGACTGATGTGGCTGTCCAGATTGACGCGCACGCAGGGCCAGTTAAGCCGCGACGCGACCTGCTCGATATGGGTCGATTTGCCGGTGCCGTGATAGCCGGTGACGATGACGCGGCGGTTGCGGGCAAACCCTGCGAGAATGGCCAGCGTCGTCGGCTTGTCGAACCGGTAATCGGGGTCGTTATCCGGCACGTGTTCGTCAGGCTCGGAATAGGCTGGAACTTCCATATCGCTGTCGATGCCGAACACCTGTCGGACCGACACCTTCATGTCCGGCAAGCCGGATTGGGTTTCAGTTGCGAGACTCATTGCTCCTCCGTGACCACGGATACGTCCTGGATGACGTTATTCGGCTGGCATCCGCCGTCAGATATACCGCTAGGTTTAGCAGAAACGCGCGAGGCGGCGAAAGACACCTGCGGCAGGCTGTGAAGTCAGCAGAAACCCGCAGTTTTCAGGTATTTATAGGCCTGAATGATCTCCCGCAGCCGGTCCTCGGTACCGCGGTCCCCGCCATTGGCGTCAGGATGGTGCTGCTTCACTAACTTCTTGAATCTGGACTTGATATCGACCTTGGTGGCATTGCCTTCAAGGCCCAGCGCGTCCAGCGCCTTGCGCTGGGCATTGAGAATCTTGCGGGCCTCGGGAGCGGCGCGCGCATGGCCTGCTTTTCCATTGGTTTCGCCGAATAGTGAGAACGGGTCGTTGGCGACCCACTCCGCATCGCGGAAGTTGGCCCGGCCGCGACGGGCGGTGCGCTTGCCGCCGACCGAGCCAAGCTTCCAGGTCGGACGGTGGCCGGTCAGATCGTCCTTTTGATACCTCGCGACCGCTTCATCGGTCATGCCGGCGAAAAAATTGTATTTCGAATTGTATTCGCGAACATGGTCCAGGCAGAGCCGCCAATATTCGTTGGTGTTCGCGCGGCCTTTCGGCGCGCGGTGCGTCGCTTCCTCTTTGCAGCCCGGCCACTCGCAATCCGGCAAGCCCGTGCGCGGCCGCCGGTCCTGATCAGGCTTGACCCTGATACTGTCAAACAAGGGTGAAGGTGTTTTCATTGCTTTTATTATGCAGGTGTGTCGGTGAAACCTTCAAGACTTGACAGACCATATTGCAGCACGAAGCACCATTGTCTTAACGCGCGGTGATCGTTAAGTGCGAGTTATGGGCATGCAGGACATTATTGCGACGAAATTGACGGCGGCTTTTGCGCCGCAAAGTCTGCATGTCGAAAATGAATCTCACTTGCATGAAGGCCACGCTGGCCACCACCCTGGCGGAGAATCGCATTTCCGTCTTTATATCGTGTCGGAAGCCTTCCACGGGAAGAGCCGGGTCGAACGCCACCGCATGATCAATATGGCGCTGGCGAGCGAATTGAAGAATCACGTTCACGCGCTTGCCATCCATGCGCAGGCGCCGGGAGAAGCCTGACCTTCAGACCGCTCCAAAACCAAACGGCCACCTTCGTTTGAAGGTGGCCGCCGATATTATTCGTTGCGATTGCCACTTACGCCCGCTGGTAAGGTCCGTAACCTGGACGATAGCTCTTGTCGTCGAGGAACTGGGACAGACCCTTGGATCGGCCGCCTTCCTTATCCTGGAAACGCATCTCCTGACTCTTGGCTTGCAGGTAATCAGCGGCCTGCTCGTGCGGAACGACGCGAACATTCTTCACTGCAATCTTGGTCGCCTTGAGCACTTCCGGATTGAGCTTCAACAACCGCTGCGCCAGCGCGATCGTCTCCTCGCGTAATTTGTCTTTCGGCACGGCCTTATTGATCAGGCGAACCTTTTCCGCGGTCTTGCCGTCGAAGGTTTCGCCGGTCATTGCGAACCACACAGCGTCACGCAGCGACAGCGCATCGGTCAGCGCCTTGCTGACGAAGCCGCCGGGCAGGATGCCCCAGTTCACTTCGGACAGACCGAACTTGGCGTTCTCGTCGGCAATGGCGAAATCGCAAGCGATGAGCTGGGTGAAGCCGCCGCCGAAGCAGAAGCCATTGACCATGGCGATGGTCGGCTTCGGATAGGTGAACAGCTTCTGCCAGCGCCAGTAGTGGCTGGCCCATGATGCACGCGCACGCTCCGCCGGCTTGTTGTCCAACTCACGGAAATAAAGCTTCAGGTCCTGTCCGGCGCACCAGGCGTCGCCCGCGCCGGTAAGAATGACGACTTTCGTCGCCGCGTCGACCTCAAGCTCGTTGAGTACATCGGCCATATCGAAATGCACTTGCGGGCTCATGGCGTTGCGCTTTTCCGGCCGATTCAAAATGACCCAGGTGATACCCGCGTTAGCGCCGGTATCGCGCTCGATCTTCACTGTTTCATAGGTGCCGTTTGCCATGTGCGTACTCCCCCTTATCGCGATGTTGATGTTGAAGTCCTAACTTGCCTTGGCGACGACCTTGCGCGCCAGCGGTGCGACACGCAATGCAGTGATGCGGTTTCTGGTCTTGCGCAAGACGTGAAAACGAAAGCCGTGAAAGGTGAAGCTCTGACCCGGTTCCGGGATCGAGCGCGCTTCATGAATGACGACCCCGGCTATCGTCGTCGCCTCATCATCCGGAATATTCCAGTCCATCGCCCGGTTAAGATCACGTATCGGAACCGCGCCATCGACGTTGACCGAGCCATCCGGCAGCGGCCGCACGCCCGGCACGGCGATATCGTGCTCGTCGGTGATGTCACCGACAATCTCCTCTACAATATCTTCCAGCGTGACCAGGCCCTCAAGCTCACCATATTCGTCGACAACCAGAGCGAATGGCGTCTTGCGGTGTCGGAAAGCCTTTAGCTGCTCGCCCAGTGGCATGGTGTCGGGTACAAACCAAGCCGGTTTGGCCAGCGCAACGACATCAAGTTTCGCCACGTCGCCTTCGGCCGAGTGCAGCGCGCGCCAGACTTCCTTGGCATTGAGCACGCCAATGACGTTGTCGGGAGAACCCCGCCACAGCGGTAACCGTGTCACCTTGGCCGCCAGCACCGCATCGATCAACTCATGCGCTGGCTCGTCGGCATCGAGCATCACCATCTTGGTGCGGTGGATCATGACGTCGGACACCGTAAGTTCGCGAAGATCGAGCAGCCCTCCCATCATGTCGCGGTCATGCCTTTCCACGACGCCGGCGTGATGCAGCAGATCGACCGCGCCGCGTAACTCCTCTGAGGGGGAAAGTATCGACTGGACCTTACCGACCGACACCCCGAGACCGCGCAACATGTGCCGGACGAGCCATTCGACGACGCGCAGGATCGGGGAAAACAATCGCACTGTGCGGTCGACCGGTTGCGCGACTGCCAGCGCCATCCGATCCGGCGCATTGAACGCAGCGGTCTTCGGCAACACCTCGGCAAATATGAAGATCAGCAACGTCATCACAAACGTTGCATAGATGACGCCGGTCTGCCCGAAATAGGCCAGCAGCAGTCCAGTCGCAAACGTCGAGGCAGCGATGTTGGTGAAGTTGTTGGCGAACAGGATCGCGCCGAGAAGGCGTTCCCGCCTCGCTAGCAGGCGATTGACAACCGTGGCGTCGCGATTGCCGTGCTTCTCAAGCCGCATCATCGCCGCGCGCGACGACGCGGTCAGCGCCGTTTCGCTCGCCGAGAAAAACGCCGAGATCAAAAGACAAATGACGACCGCAAGGATCGTCAGCCAGTCAAGAGTACTCATTGCTCCGCGAGCTTCTCACTAATGAACACGCGCACTTCACGGGCATCGACTCCGGTCTCGATGAAAGCCTGACCGACGCCTCGCACCAGAATGAATGTAAGCATGCCGCGCTTCACTTTCTTGTCCTGCGCGATCAAGTCCATGAGTTGGTCAACGGAAAGTTGCGAGCCCGGAATATCCTTTATCCGCGTCGGCAAGCCCACAGCCGCCAGATGGCCGATTGCACGTTTGGCGTCCGCCATCGGCGCCAATCCCTGACGGCGTGCGGAAAATTCAAAGGCCAGCGCCATGCCGATGGCGATGGCCTCACCGTGCAGCAATCGGTCGGAGAAACCACACGCAGCTTCCAGCGCGTGGCCGAACGTGTGGCCAAGATTGAGCAGCGCACGATCGCCGGTCTCGCGCTCGTCACGAGCCACGATCGCTGCCTTGGCCCGGCAGCTCACCGCAATCGCATGCTCACGTGCGGGACCGCCGGCAAAGACTTCACGCCAATTGTTCTCCAGCCAGGCAAAAAAACCGGCATCGCCGAGCAGGCCGTATTTCGCCACCTCGGCGTAACCGGCGCGAAATTCGCGCTCCGGCAGCGTGTCGAGCAATGCGGTGTCGGCCAGCACCAGGATCGGCTGGTGGAATGCGCCGACCAGATTCTTGCCGTGGGCAGAATCGATCGCGGTCTTGCCGCCGACTGACGAGTCAACGTCGGCAAGCAGCGTGGTCGGAACCTGCACAAAATCGAGCCCACGCCGCAGCACTGCGGCAACGAAGCCGGCGAGATCGCCAACGACTCCGCCACCAAGCGCGACGATCAGATCGTTGCGCTCGATGCGTGACGCTATAACCGCTTCGCAAACCTGCTCAAAAACGCGATAGCTTTTTGACGCTTCGCCGGGCGGCACCAGCACGCGGCTTGTTGCAATGCCTGATTTCGAAAGCGCTGCTTCCACAGCGGTCAGATGATGTTTCGCGACATTCTCGTCACTCACAATGACCGTCTTGGCGCCGGGGCGCAGCGCGGCGATGCGCGTTCCAAGCGACGCCAACAAGCCGCGGCCAATGACAATGTCATAACTGCGTGCATCCAGCGCCACGCGCACGGTCGTCGGATCGTCGCGAACGGCAGCAGTCATTGCATGCTCCCTGCCGGAGCGGACGCGTTTAGAAATTCACTGAGCGCCGTCATGATGTCCGTGACGATCGTTTCGTGCGGCGTTTCGCGCGATTGCACCGTGAGATCGGCCAGTGCGTAGAACGGCTCGCGTTCGACCAGCAGCTCCTGCAAGCGCGCCGATGGATCGGCGGTCTGCAGCATCGGCCTGTCGTTTTTGCGTTTGTTGATCCGGCGCATCAATACGTCGACCTCGGCATTGAGCCAGATCGATACGCCCTTTGCCTTTATCTGCTGCCGCGTATCAGCATTCATCACCGCGCCGCCGCCGGTCGCCAGCACCTGCGGGCCGCCATCGAGCAGCCGGGCAATGACGCGCGCTTCGCCGCTGCGAAAATCGGCTTCGCCGTGACGCGCAAAGATGTCCGGAATGCTCATGCCGGCCGCTTTTTCGATCTCGGTGTCGGCATCGACAAACGGCACTCCGAGACGCGCGCCAAGCCGCCGGCCGATCGACGATTTGCCTACCCCCATCATGCCCACCAGCACAACCGAGCGCCCCGCCAGCCGTTCCAATACGGCGGCGGAGGAGGCCGGTTCGGCAGTACTATTTTGTAAAGCAATATCAGTCATTTATATCCAGACTTAGGCCGACGGCCGGGCGACTTGCAAGCGGCCGGCGAACATGATCGTACTCGGTCCGGTTCGCCGGCACCAATGGGATGAGCGATGCCGAGCCTGTTCAGGTTCCTCTCGATTGTCGCGATCATCTGCGCTGCCGTTTACGGCGGCATGTACGCGCTCGCGCATTTCGTCCAGCCCAAGCCGCGTGAGATCAGCGTATCGATCCCGCCCGACAAATTCTTCAAGAACCGCTAGGACCATTGTTGATGATCCGGGCAACGGTTCGCGCGAGAAAGCCAGCGGCGCGTCACTCCGACGAAGCGCTGGTGGCGTTGTATCTCGACATGCTTGCAGCCGAGCGCGGCGCCGGCACCAACACACTTGCGGCTTACGGACGCGACCTCGCGGATTTCACCGATTACCTCTCGGGGGGACGACGGACCGTTGCAACTGCCGAGACAGAAGATCTCCGCGCCTATCTCGGCGACCTCTCACGACGCGGCATGACGCCAGCAACCGTGGCGCGGCGCCTGTCAGCGATCCGGCAGCTTTACCGTTTTCTCTACGCCGAAGGTCAGCGCAAGGACGATCCCGCAGCCGTGCTTGAAGGGCCCAAGCGCTCGCGGCCGCTGCCGAAAACATTGTCGCTTGCCGACGTCGATCGCTTGTTGCGCACTGCCGCGTCGGGTGATGCAAAAGCATCGCCGCAAATGCAGCTTCGCGCGGCGCGGCTCGCCTGCCTCGTTGAGATGCTTTACGCCACGGGTCTGCGCGTCTCCGAGCTTGTCGCTCTGCCGATGTCGGCCTCGCGTCAGGACGCGCGCGTTATTGTCGTGCGCGGCAAGGGCAACAAGGAGCGCCTCGTGCCGCTCAATGACGCAGCAAAGCGCGCGACGGCGAATTATCTCGCGCTGCTGAAGCAGTCGAAAATCGACGCGCAATCGAAATGGCTGTTTCCGTCATTCGGCGAGAGCGGCCACCTGACGCGGCAGCATCTGGCGCGCGAACTGAAAACGCTTGCAGCCGCGGCAGGCCTGCGCGCATCGCAGGTAAGCCCGCACGTGCTGCGCCATGCTTTTGCCAGCCATCTCCTGCATAATGGCGCCGATCTGCGCGTGGTGCAGACACTGCTCGGCCACGCCGACATTTCGACGACGCAAATCTATACCCATGTGCTTGAAGAACGGCTGAAAAGCCTGGTGCGCGATTTGCACCCGCTTGGCCAAGAATAACATGAACAATATGTTGGCTGCGTGATGCGATCTTACCTCGACTTTGAAAAGCCCGTGGCCGAGCTTGAGGCCAAGATCGAAGAATTGCGCGCGCTACAGAGCGGTGGCGACGCCATCGCGATCAACGAGGAAATAGGCCGCATCGAAGTCAAAGCTGCGGAGGCTCTCAAAGATCTCTACGGCGAGCTCACGCCCTGGCAGAAGACCCAGGTCGCGCGCCATCCGCAGCGGCCGCACTGCATCGACTACGTGAAAGCGCTGATTACCGACTTTGTGCCGCTCGCCGGCGACCGCAAGCACGGCGAGGATGAAGCCATTATCGGCGGCTTTGGCCGGTTCCGGGGCGAGAGCATCTGCGTCCTCGGTCAGGAGAAGGGTTCCGACACCGACGGCCGTCTGCGGCACAATTTCGGCATGGCGCGGCCGGAAGGTTACCGCAAGGCAGCGCGGCTGATGGGCATGGCGGATCACTTCGACATTCCGGTGATCGCGCTGATCGACACACCCGGCGCTTATCCGGGCATCGGCGCAGAAGAGCGCGGACAGGCTGAAGCCATTGCGCGCTCGACCGACGCATGCCTCGCGATGGGCGTCGCCAACGTCGCGACGATCATCGGCGAAGGCGGTTCGGGCGGCGCCATCGCGCTCGCGACTGCCAATCGCGTGATCATGCTGGAGCACTCGGTTTACAGCGTGATCTCGCCGGAAGGTGCAGCGTCGATCCTGTGGCGAGATACCACCAAGGCTCAGGACGCCGCCGCCAATATGAAAATCACGGCAAAAGACCTGAAGAATTTCGGCATCGTCGACACTGTCGTGCCGGAGCCGAGCGGCGGCGCCCATCGCGATCCAGCCGCCGCCATCGCGGCAACTGGCCAGGCCATCGGCGACGCGCTTGGCGAACTGCGCGGCCTCGACCGCGCAACCGTCGCACGGCTGCGGCGTGAGAAATTTCTGGCCATCGGGCGCTCGCTCAGCTGATCCTTCGGCCCAGTCTGTCTAAAGTCCTGCCACAATCTCGCCGCCATTGATTCACTGCTGGAACAGGGCTTTTCCGCCTATTGCCGATCACTTGGCCGAAAGCTGAGCAAAATATTGAATTCTCGGGCCAAATTCGCCGAAAATTTACCATTCATTATCACTGCCGTGGTCCTGCTGGGAGCAACGGGCCGGTTGCCTTGCGAAAGCCACCTGTTGCGGATAATTCTTGAAGAGATGGCACGGGGATCGTCCATCGATCGGGGAGTACCGAATTGATCCGCGCCCTCGTCCGCGCGCTGCTCGCGCCGGCGGCCATAGCCGCTGCGTTGACGCTCGCCGGTTGCTACGGGGAAGACGGCTATCAGATGCCCTCGCGGGCAATGAAAGAGCTGTCGCCGGAAATGGTGACGGTGCTCCAGCAAAAAAATATGCCCAAGGATTCCCCGATCCTGGTGCGTCTTTTCAAGGAAGAGTCCGAGCTCGAAGTCTGGAAGCAGGACACCACCGGCCGCTACGAACTGCTGCGCGTTTACCCGATCTGCCGCTGGTCCGGCGATATCGGACCGAAGGTGAAAGAAGGCGACCGCCAGGCGCCTGAGGGTTTTTACCCGATCACGCCCGGCCTGATGAATCCGAATTCCAGCTATTACCTCGCCATCAACGTCGGCTTCCCCAACGCCTTCGACAAGGCGAACGGCTATTCCGGCAACTTCCTGATGATCCACGGCGATTGCTCGTCGCGCGGCTGTTACGCGATGACTGACGAGCAGATCGGTGAAATCTACTCGCTGGCGCGGGAGTCGTTCCTCGGCGGCCAGAAGGAATTTCAGGTTCAGGCCTATCCGTTCCGGATGACGCCGGCGAACATGGCGCGCCATCGCAATAATCCGAACATGGCGTTCTGGAAAATGATCAAGGTCGGCGACGATCATTTTCTGGTTTCGCATCAGGAGCCGAAAGTCGACGTCTGCGAAAAGCATTACGTCTTCGACGCGCAAGCGGCGGATGGTTCCGGAAAGCCGCTGAACTTCTCGCCGAGCGGGCGCTGTCCGGCGTTCGTGACCAATCCGGACATTGAAACCGCCGCTTCCGAGAAACAGCGCAACGACGATTACCAGTTGGCGCAATTGGTCGCGCGCGACACACCGACCGTGCCGTTAAACAACGGCACTTTCGACGGCGGCATGAACAAGGTGTTCGCGTCGAAACTCGACACTGCGACTTACACCTACGACGATCAGGGCCACATTCACGTGCCGCCGCTGCAGCCGGGCCGATTGCCGCCAATTCTTTCCAACGGTCCGAGCCCGGAGGCGACAGCCAGTACGACGGGCAACAAAGGCGACGGCAGCACGTCGTCGGGCAGCGTGTTCGGCAGCCTGTTCGGCTCGAAGGCAAGCGCGGCTCCGACCCAGACTGCATCGGCCGCGCCGAGTACGCCCACGCACACCGGCTTCTTCGGCAGCCTGTTCTCGTCGAACGACACCGCAGGATGCGAGCGCTGCCGCACTGCCGCCGCCCGATACGCAGCAAACATCAGCGCCGGCGAAACCGAAAGTCGTTGCCCACACAGCGCCGGTTGCGACGGCAGGCGTGAAGCTCAAGCCGAGCATCGATGCCAGCAAACCCGACTCACAGGCCGCCGACGCCGCAAAGGCAAACGCGGCGCCCGCCGCAACGTCAACGCCAGCAAAAAGAAGCCAATAACGGCGGGTCGATGAAAGGTGCACAGCCGGTCGTACCGTCCGGCTCATTTGATGGCCGCTGGGGCGGTTTTAATAATCAGAACTAAGCCCGCAACCGGCCCCCCGTCGATTACGCCGCGTAATCCACGCGCTGAACGTACGATTTCCGCCAAATCGCTAAACGTATTTGCCGTGACAATGCTTGAATTTTTTGCCTGAGCCGCAAGGACAGACTTCGTTACGGCCGACCTTGCCCCAGCTTGTCGGATCCTTGGGGTTGCGCGGCGGTGCTTCCAGCGCACCAACAGCCGCTCCGGCTGCTGCCGAACCGATGCCGTGCTGCGCCAGCGTCTGCGCACCGGCCGCGGCCAGAGCCATCTCGTCTTCGCCGGTCATCGGATCGGCCTTGTGCGCTTCCATGGCGGGCAACGGACCCGGTTGCGGCGGCGGCGATGCCTGGATTTCGACGCGCATCAACTGACCGGTCACAGCCTCGCGCAGGCTTTGGCTCATCGCTTCAAACAGATTGAACGCTTCCGCCTTGTATTCGTTGAGCGGATCGCGCTGGCCGTAGCCGCGAAGCCCGATCACCTGGCGCAAGTGATCGAGCATCACCAGATGCTCGCGCCACAGATGATCGAGGGTCTGCAACAGGATCGACTTTTCCACGTAGCGCATGACGTCGGCGCCCCACTGGGCGACCTTCCCTGCCATGTGCTCGTCGGCCCGGCGCTCGACGCGGCTGAAAATCTCTTCGTCGGCGATGCCCTCTTCCTTGGCCCACTCATCGACCGGAAGCTCGAGATTGAGCACGCGCTTGAGCTCTTCCTTCAGCCCCGGCGTGTCCCACTGCTCGGGATAGGCATTTTCCGGCACGTGCTTGGCGACCAGATCGTCGATCACGGTGTGGCGCATGTCGGTCACGATTTCCGCCGTCACCTTGTCGTCCATCCATTCGATACGCTGGTCGAAGATGACCTTGCGCTGATCGTTCATCACGTTGTCGAACTTCAGGATGTTCTTGCGCATGTCGAAGTTGCGCGCCTCGACCTTCTGCTGCGCTTTTTCCAGCGCCTTGTTGATCCACGGATGGATGATCGCTTCGTTTTCCTTCAAGCCGAGCTTGGTCAGCATGCCGTCGAGCTTGTCGGTGCCGAAGATACGCATCAGGTCGTCTTCGAGCGACAGGAAAAATTTCGAATGCCCGGGATCGCCCTGGCGTCCGGACCGGCCGCGCAACTGATTGTCGATCCGCCGGCTCTCGTGCCGTTCGGTGCCGAGCACATAGAGGCCGCCGGCGGCGAGCGCCTTGTCCTTCAGCCGCGCGACCTGGGCGCGAATTTCCGCAGCGCGCGGGTTCTTGTCGCGCTCATGCGGATCCGCGATATCCGGCAGCTCCTGACGAATGCGCATGTCCGCGTTGCCGCCAAGCTGAATATCGGTACCGCGGCCGGCCATGTTGGTTGCGATCGTGATCGCGCCGGGCACGCCGGCCTGCGAGATAATGAAAGCTTCCTGTTCGTGATAGCGCGCGTTGAGGATGGCGAAGACTTTGGACTTTGTGGCGCCCTCGTCGCCCGAATAGAGCTTCGCGAACGCGTTGGGATCGGAGAAGTCGTGTTGCTCCCAGCCCTCTTTGCGCAGCATCTCCGCAAGCTGCTCTGATTTTTCGATCGACGTCGTGCCGACCAGAACCGGCTGACCGCGCGCCTTGCAGTCTTCGATCAACGAAATCACCGCGCGGTATTTCTCCACGCCGGTGCGATAGACCTCGTCATCGTCGTCGATGCGGACCATCGGCATATTAGTCGGAGTTTCCAGCACTTCGAGATCGTAGATGTCCTGGAATTCGTCGGCCTCCGTCGCCGCGGTGCCGGTCATGCCGCCGAGCTTCTCGTACATGCGGAAGTAATTCTGGAACGTGATCGAGGCCAGCGTCTGATTTTCCGGCTGGATCGGCTGGTGCTCCTTGGCCTCGAGCGCCTGGTGCAGGCCTTCCGAATAGCGCCGGCCCGGCATCATCCGGCCGGTGAACTCGTCGATGATGACGACTTCGCCGTTGCGGACGATGTAGTCCTTATCGCGCTGGAACAGCTTGTGGGCGCGCAGCGCCTGATTGACGTGGTGGACGACGGAAACGTTTTCGACGTCGTAGAGCGAATCCGATTTGAGCTGACCAGCCTGCTTGAGCGCCTGCTCCATCTTCTCCATGCCGACTTCCGTCAGGTTGACGGTGCGCTGCTTCTCGTCGAGCTCGTAGTCTTCCTTGGTGAGATTCGGAATGAAGGTGTCGATGGTATTGTAGAACTCGGAGCGATCGTCGAGCGGACCGGAAATGATCAGCGGCGTTCGCGCCTCGTCGACCAGGATGGAGTCCACTTCGTCGACAATGGCGAAGGTGTGCCCGCGCTGCACCATGTCCTCGAGGCGATACTTCATATTGTCGCGCAGATAATCGAAGCCGAGCTCGTTGTTGGTGCCGTAGGTGACGTCGCAGTCGTAGGCCTTCTTGCGCTGCTCGTCGTCGATGCCGTGCACGATGATGCCGGTGGTCAGGCCGAGGAAGCCGTAAACCTGGGCCATCCACTCGGCGTCGCGCTTGGCGAGATAATCGTTGACGGTGACGACATGCACGCCGCGCCCGGCCAGAGCGTTGAGATAAACCGGCGCCGTCGCAACGAGCGTCTTGCCTTCACCGGTCTTCATTTCGGCAATGCGGCCTTCGTGCAGGATCATGCCGCCGATGAGCTGAACGTCGAAGTGGCGCTGGCCCAGTGTGCGCTTGGCCGCCTCGCGAACGGTGGCAAATGCCGGCACCAGGATGTCGTCGAGCGTGGCGCCTTCGGCGAGCTGCTTTTTGAATTCGTCGGTCCGCGCGCGAAGCGCTTCATCGGACAGCTTTTCGACTTCGGCTTCCAGCGCGTTGATCTCGTCCACGCGCGGCCGATAGGAGCGGATGCGCCGATCGTTGGCGGAACCGAACAGTTTGCGGGCGACCGCACCGATCATCGCATTATCCTTTTATACCGCAACGACTTCACGCCACTGGCGCGCCCTCGCCTTGGCACATGTCCAACCAGCGGAAAATGCTGAGTTATTCAGGCTTTGGCGAGGCGGGCATGAAGCCCTGATTTCATTGGAGAAATAGGGGGGCGCGGGTATCAATGCAAGCGACAACTTCACGCTCTCGTTAAGGCCCGACCCCAATCTGCCATTGCCAATTTCGGCCGATTCGGCGAGTGTCCGCGCCAATTCGCGCCCTAATTTGCGCCCAGGATAATGGCGCCCTACCCCCTGCCCAGAGGATCGAATTTTATGGCTTCTAACCGCCAGGCCGTTGCCCACATTTTTGGCGTGCTGACCGCCGCCGCGTTGATCTTTGCCCCGCTGGCAGCGCGCGCTGACGACCCGGTCGTCGCCCGCGCCAACGGCGTCGATATTCACGAGAGCGATCTGGCCTTCGCCGAAGAGGAAATCGGCAGCAACATGCCGCAGATGCCGCCGGAGCAGAAGCGCGACTATCTGATTACCTACCTCACCGATGTCGTGATCGTCTCGCAGGCCGCCGAGAAGCAGAAGCTTGCCGACCGCGACGACGTCAAACGCCGGCTCTCTTTCGATCGTAACCGCGTGTTGATGGAAGCGATGCTGACCGACGTTGCCAAGGCGGCGCTGACCGACGACGCCATGCACAAAGTCTATGAAGAAGCAGTCAAGCAGATGCCGACCGAGGAAGAGGTGCACGCGCGCCACATCCTCGTTGCCAGCGAAGACGAAGCAAAGGCGATCGAAGATCAGCTGAAGAAGGGCGGCGATTTCGCAGCCCTGGCCAAGGAAAAATCGAAGGATCCGGGCGCCGCCGATGGCGGCGATCTCGGCTACTTCACCAAGGATCAGATGGTGCCGGAATTTGCCGACGCCGCGTTCAAGCTCGACAAGGGTCAGATTTCCGATCCGGTCCACACCCAGTTCGGCTGGCACATCATCAAAGTCGAAGACAAGCGCACCAAGCCGACACCGACCTTCGATCAGGTGAAGGCGCAACTGGCGAACTACGTCGAACATAAAGCCCAGGCCGAGATGGTCGACAATCTGCGCAAGAATGCCACCATCGAGCGTCTCGACAAGCCGGCAGCGCCGCCCGCGCTCGATCCGTCGGCGCTTAACCCGGCGGCTCCGGCGAAGAAGTAAGCGTTTCGGGCGCATTCTAGCGACGAACCTTCTTCTCTCCGTCACCACCGGGCTTGACCCGGTGGTCCATGCTGAGGTGCCGAGTGCGATAGCTCCATAAATAATCTCCTAGCTGCCGCATGGATTGCCGGGTCAAGCCCGGCAATGATGGCGTGCGGGAGCGTTCTCGCGATGCACCCGCATCCGAGTTGGCGGCACGCCGGCAATGAAAAGCTACGACGCTCCCGCTCTCTGCCCCGATCTTCGTCAGATGACGCCAGCGGTGGTCACGGGCGCCGTCACGATCAGTGCTTTGAGCCACGAATGTAAGGAAGCAAAGAAAAGGAAAGCGGAACGCCGACAGACGCAGGAACCGCTGCACCTGCCGGTGCAGCGCGCGCCCTGCAAAGGCGCGCTCGCCTATCGGCGTTCCACCACGGTTCTCGCCAAAGGGACTTTCCATCCCAAAGGCTCACCTCGGGCCAGGCTTCGTGCGGCGGATATTGCGACACCGTCCCGCACTTCCAGCGATGCACCTCGCGTGCCGGTCTTAGTGCCGGCAGGCATGATGCCCGAGACGCCCGGGAGCGACAGTGACGAGCCATCGCCCGCGGGCACCGCGTCCCGCTCCGATCAGCCGTTGTCACCGGCTGACGTCCTTTACGTAAGCGGGATTGGTGGCCAATTTTCAGATCAACGAGGCGAAGTCAAAGCATAAAAAATTGTGCAGACAAATCGCAGGCTTACGCGGGGCGGATTTTTTGCTCTGCGTGCACGACTGCGATCTTGATTTGCGGAAAAGAAAAATTGCGAAACGAAATCAACCCGCTACGCGAGTAGCCGGTTGCGCTTTGGTGGCGTCGTAGAGATCCCACGCCTTCTCATGCACGTAATACACAAACGGACTGACCACGAGACTGAATGCGGTCAGTCCGGCGGCAGCGGCGAGATCGCGGACGAACAGATAATTGACGCTGAATTCCGAAACCCCGGTCACCACCTCGTAGGTCGCCGTCTTGGCCACAGCCCGGCTCACTTTGAGCCGCGGGCCACTGCCGCCGGCTGCAGCCGCACCCGGAAACGACACATCGACCGTGGCATCGAGCGGATCGGCATGCCGCGCCGAGACCGGGCCGTAATAATGCCAGGCCGCTTCATGCGCGAAATAGGCGATCGGGCCGGCGACCAGCGAGAGGCTCGACAACCCCGCCGCAGTCGCCAATTCGCCGATCACGAAATAATTCGCACCGAAGTCAACGGTCGTCACCATGACACGATAGGTGACGGTCTTCACGGCCGCCCGCCACGCATCGAACGGCGCGGGCTCGGCGGAAGCTGGTGCCTCCCCAGAATGTTTTATAGCCGCGGCAGCCATTGGCGATGGCGCGGCGTGCCGCCTGCCGACCGCAAGCCGCGCAACATGTCGCGGGGAAGCAGCCGCGGCGCCAGCACCGCAACTCCGCCGATCAGCAATCCGGGAATGAGCGGCGACCTCGAAGATCGCCGCGCCTGCTGCGACGACGCCAAGCGTTGCGGCCGCCCCGACAAGGCCCGGCTGAAGGGCCGGACGAGGAAACCAGCTTCTCGGATGCATGAAAGAAGTCGCCAAAGGATGTTTCTCCATCGACGCAGTTGCGGCGTGCAACAAAAATGCCGCCGTCAGGTAACGGCAGCATGACTGCGGGTGGGCCTGCCGGATTGGCATGGACTGACGTAGATGTCCGGTCCGATGCCGGCTTTCGATCGGCCCGTGGCGACGGAGTGGCTCTCAACGCGCCTTGAGTTCTTCGTACTCTTTTACGGCTTCGGCGTTGCGACTGGCGATGTCCTGGTCTTGCTGGTCTTTAAAGGCCTTCGCGGCGGCTTCATATGTGGCTTTGCGGTCGGCGCCGAGTTCCTTCAGCTTCGCAGGATCGAACATATCGTATTTTGCCTGAAATCCGTTCTGCCATTGCGCCTTGGTCTTGGTCTGTCCGTTGTTTTCGATGACGGTGTCGTCCGAGGCGGACTTGAGCGCCTCCTGGAGTTGCGCTCTCGTCAGTTTCTCGACCGCGATAGCATCGGCTGCTTGCACCGTGCCGATCGCGGTCAAGCTCATCACGCATAAAAGCGTTGCGGTCCTGAACATGATTGCTTCCCTTGATGCATCGCAGACGGCTATTTCGGAGGCACCCCTTTGGGTCCCTTTATGTAAACGTCGCCATAGTAGAACACTCCGCCGCCCGAAGCGCCGATGTGCCAATTCACGGTGATGTTCAAGTTGTCGTTCGGCGTAAGATTGTTGGTTTCATTGACTGAACCATTGTCCAATCCAAAAGGGGCAAAAACAAAATTCTCGATTGTCCAGCCATTGATATAACTCGCCTGGTAACTGTCGGTCCCATTATAGGAACCGATGCCCCAACAACCGATGTGGGACCCCAGCACCGACGCGACTGACAGCCCGCCCGGCAAGTTCGGCACAGTGGGTTGCTGGAAAAAGCAGTCGCCCGAATTGAAAAGAGTGTTGCACCAATCAAAATCGCTGTTGGTGCTACACGATTTAACGACCGGGGGAGGGATCGTGGGTAAGGTACCATTCCCGTCCCAAGCCAAAACAATTTCCGGGAGGAACTTGGCCGTCACTGTGTTCGATTTTCGGCCGTCGGTCGTGGCGAAACTGAGCTCCACGTCTTTCTGCTCGGCGATCGCGGTCACATCCGGCATGGTCACGCTCATCGCCCATTGCTTCCAATCAATGGTCACCGGCTGCAAATCGAGATGGCTGTCCAGCGACGGCGATGCAAACGGGTTTTGTTGGAAGTGAATCTTCACCGAAGCGACGTCGCCGAAATCCCATCCGGACAGATTAAAAATCCCCTTCGAGCTGATCGTAGAGGACGACTTGGTAATGACCGCATCGTTGTGAAATTTTGCCGTGCGCCCCTCCGACACTCTGCCGTCGGCCGTACGTACGGTAATGGTAACTGCCGTACCATCCGCGACAGCACCTATCGGACTGGCGTCGACCATCTTTTCCGACGTAGCGGTGTTTTTATCGGTGACGCCTTGCCAATTTTTCTTCTCGACGTTGAGGGGCAGCTCGGTTTTAGAGCCGTTCGGCGTAAACTTAACTACCGACGGCGAAGCGAAACTGAGCTCGATTGTACCTGGCAACTCGCCAAACGTGTGACCCTCGACCGTTATCGGGCTGTTCGGATGGATATCGAGCGGCCAATTGGTGATAAAGGGCGCAGACGTCTCAAATGCAACGCCATAAATGTAATTTGCGTTGCAAGCTGCGCAAGCGACAGTGTTCGTATTGGTGAAGCGAAGGTCAACCTGCTCTGCGCGGGGAACCGTGATCGAGAGATGAACCTGCGAGAAACTGGATGTACTCGGCGGCGTAAACGTTCCCGTGGCAATTGTCTGCACGGGCACGGTGTGCCCCAGCACTTCGACCAACAATGGCTCGATGGAAACGGTCGCTGACGCAGCGAGATAGAAAGAAAGCGTGTATGTGCCGCTGTACGGAAAATTGATCGTCTGCGAAATCGCACCTTGATTTGTAATATAGGCCACTTGCGCCGGCGGAGGAGCGTTGGGCGCCGCCGTTATTCCGCTGAGAATTAAGCCGCTTCCTCCACTGTTCGAGCATTCGAACACCCATCCGATTGCCGGCGTGGTTTGTGGGCAGACGATTACTCCGCGCGTAGCACTATTGATTGGCGGGTCCTGAAAGTAGGGATTCACCACGGAGACCTCGGAGCGCACGGGCCCGATGCCCAGTATTTGCACAAAGAATATTGCGACCAGGCCAGCAATGATCGGGTGGCCGATGACTTTCAGCGACAGCTTCATTTGTGCATTTCCCTCTATCGGATTCCGCCTGACGCGCGCTTGTCGCGGCGTTGACAATGTCACCGCCCAAAGGTCGAGAAAAACGCTGGCTTATTCGAGGGTCAACAACGGCACCACAATCATCGACCAATTTTAGTGACTTCCTCGTGTCGAAAATTTGTCAGCGACGATTGGCGATCGACACAGTAAGCGAAGGCAAGGTAGCCGCCCGGTTACGCGACGCTCTCATAATGCCGCTTAATGACCCGTGGCAAATATTGATTAGCGGCTTTTCTCATATGAACTCCCGGCAACTTCCTGACCCGGAATGATTCAGGCCCGACGCGCGCTTCTTCCCGCCTCATTTATTGCCGAATTTGGCCACGGCCGCAGGCTTTGCTTGCTCACGTGTAAACGTGCGTAGGGGGATATCCATGAGCGAGCGAGCCCAAACGTTTCTCTCGAATTGGCTTTCAGAACATACCCATCCGCTGCCGGTAACCCGACGAATGGCTGAGGCGGTTCGACTGGCGACGGCGTGCAGGAAAGATGCGACCGCCGCCGGCATTCCCCTGCAAGACATCAGGGATGTGTCAGACGGCGATGTGATCCTGAAAATGCTTCGCGCTCTCGATACGGCGGCCCAGCTCGCTGAAGACGTGGGAATTGCACCTGAGATCGAGACGGCGGTGGAGGATCGCCGCGCGGACGCAACGGCACTTGATATCCGGGGCACCTGATCGCGTTCACGCCGTGGAATTATAAAGTTCGTCCGCGCGAGCGGTTCGGCCTAGTCCGCCTTGATATTGGCTGTCCGGATCACTTTCGCCCACTTGCCGGTCTCATCGGCGATGAAGGTGCCGAATGCAGCCGGCGAAAGGGCGAATGGCGATGAGCCCAGCGCGGTCAGGTGCGCTGTCACGCCGGGATCGGCGAGGCCGCCGTTGATTTCCTTGTTGAGCGTATCGACGATCTCGGCCGGCGTGTTTTTTGGTGCGGCGATGCCATACCACGTCGTCATCTCGTAGCCGGGCACGCCATCGCCGAGTGGCGGCACGTCCGGCAACGCCACAGCGCGCGTCGCCGTGGTTACGCCCAGCGCCCGCACTTTGCCGCTCCTGACATACTCAATCGACGCCGAGATCGGCGCAAAGTAGACCTGCACCTGCCCGCCGAGCAGATCCGTCAGAATCGGCGCAGAGCTGCGATAGGCGACGTGCGTCATATCGATGCCGGCCATGACTTTGAACAGTTCGCCCGCCATGTGCGGCGAGGTGCCGATGCCAGGAGACGCCATATTAATCTTGCCGGGATTAGCCTTGGCGTAGGCGATGAATTCGCCCGTTGTCCTGGCCGGGAAATCCGGATTGACGATCATCACATTAGGTTCGCGGCTCACCGCGCCGACCGCTGTGAGATCTTTCTCGAAGCTGTAGTCGGCATTTTCGTAAAGCGTCGCATCGATTGCCACGATGGTCGCCACAAGCAGCAACGTGTAGCCATCCGGCTCCGCTCTCGCAGCCGCTTCGATGGCAAGGTTGCCGTTAGCTCCCGGCTTGTTCTCGACGACGAATGTCTGGCCGAGCCGATTGGACAGCCATTGCCCAATCAGGCGCGCCAGAATGTCCGGCGCGCCGCCGGGCGCAAAGCCGACAAGCACGCGCACCGGTCGCGTTGGATAGCCCTGCGCGCTAGCAAACCGCGCCGGTGCTGCAACCGTTGCTGCGCTGGCGGCGAGAACTAGAAGGCGTCGACGGCTGAGCATCATGGCGTGGCGCCGCTGTTCAACTGTGTTCGCCACAATGGTGGATTCCGGCCATAGCCGGTAATACTATTTATTGCATGATATTCATAGTCTATTAGAATGGGTGCTCGCATGGCGCCGATCGATCTCGTCAGCCGGCGAATCAAGCTCCAACACTTCAACGTTGTTGCCGCGGTGGCGCAAACTGGAAGCATGGGCAAAGCTGCCAGGCAGCTCGCAATCTCGCAGCCCGTTGTGTCGAAAGTGATCGCGGACCTCGAGCAGATGCTCGGTGTGCGCCTGTTCGACCGCAGTGCCCGCGGTGTCGAGCCCACTTTGTACGGCCGTGCTTTGCTCAAGCGCAGCGTCGCGCTGTTCGACGACATCAAGACGAGCGTAGACGAGATCAGGTTTCTCGCCGATCCGACGGCAGGTGAACTGCGCGTTGGCATGACGGAAGCCTCGTTCGCCGGATTGGGCGCCAGTATCGTTGAACGGCTTTGGCAACAGCATCCGCGACTTTCGTTCCGCGTGCTTCAGGCCGAGAGCTGCAGCGTTGCTCGACCACGACCTGCCAGCGCGCCGCATCGAGCTGGCAGTGACGCCGATGCCGGTATCGGCGCTGCCGGATGAACTGGACGCCAAAATCCTGTTCCAGGACCGGATGCACGTGGTTGCGGGTGTGAAAAATCGGTGGGTGCGCCGGTCCAAGATCACATCCAAGATCACATGGGCGGACCTCGTCGACGAACCGTGGTGTGTGCCGCCCCTGGAAAATCCCGACAACCTGGTCGGCGCCGCGATTGCGGACGCGTTCGCCGCGGTTGGGTTCAAACCGCGTATCGCCATAGCGAGCAGCCCGTCTCCATACCTGGTGGCGCGCATGCTGGAGAACGGGCGCTTGCTTGGTTTAATGACCGATACGCACCTGCGCTTCTTCCTGGCAAAGCGTTTTGCGGTCAGGAAATTGCCGATTGAGCTACCGCACAAGCCATGGTCGGTCGCGATCATCAGACTCAAGCACCGCACCATCAGTCCGACCGCGCAACTTTTCATCGATTGCGCAAGCGCGATCGGCAAGCAGCTATCCAAGTGAGCGCTGAGCGGGGCGCCGAGACGTTATTTGGGCGCCGGCAAACCCAACAGCCGGCGAGCCGCCGGGAGCGCGGCGTCAGCCATCGCCGCGTGGCCTTGCGCCGTCGGATGCATCGCACCGCCATACACAGCACTGGCGGCGCCCCAGATCGGGTCGTGGATGTTTTGCGGTTGCAGAAACTTCGCGTCGGCATCCGGATAGGTCATCGCCGCAAAGTAGCTGTCGTTGGCGGTGCGTATCCAGCGTTCGCGCGAGTCGTAGGCGCGGAAAAAATTCGGCGGTTTGTGGCAGGACATCGGATCTGACGGTGCCTGTGTGAGATCGGTGGTGAAGCTTTTGCCATCGCGCCGAAAGCAACCCCGATCGAAAGCGGGGTCGCTATTCGACTGTGCACAGAAACCGTGACTCCGAAATTGCGCCTGATGTTCATCGACGAACGTCATGCGATCGCGCTCCGACTGGCATCCACCGCCGGCGCCGCAGGTCGCGATTGCCCGCAAGCGCGGAAAGAATTGACCGACGACGAAATCGGAAGCGGATTTGAGCAGCGCGCCGTCGATGGTGAAGGCTGGATGCACGTCGAACCCCTGACGGCCTTGCGGGCATGGCTGGCCGTTATTGTACAGACCGGGGTGGCCGTAACTGACGTAGATCACGCGGTCGAGTCTATTATCGACTAGCGGTCTGAGCCGGTCGCGCAGGCCGGCGAATTGGCCGGGAAGGTTTTGCAGCGCCTCGCTGGCCGTAGCCGGGGTGGCGAGGCGGGCCGCGGAACTGAATATTCCGAATTCCGGCGCAGACCGGTCGAACATGACGTTGGCGATCAATCCGGAAAATCCGATGTCGTTGGCCCCGATAGTCAGGAGCATCAGGTCGAGATTCCTGCTCCTGTTGCCCCGGTGCGCCGCGCCCATGATTTGTTGCAAGGTGTCCAGTTGGCCTTTGACAAATCGCGCGCAGTTCGCCGGGCGGACGATGCAGTCGCTCTCGCGCGCTTCCTCGTCGCCGAGCATGCCGTTCGCGATGGTTGCTCCCGAACATCCGAGCGGTATGTAAGTCACCGCGATCTGAGGGTTCTCGATCGCAAGAGTGAGCGCGACGCGGATCTGATAGCTGTACAGCGACCGGTGGCATGCCGCATCCATCCAGACCGCGCGTTGCTTGAACCAGTTGAGAGTGTCGTCCTCGCCGGCGCTGGTGGCATCGCCGCTGCATGAGCGGTCGCCGTCGTAACCGCGCCGGCTCGGCCGAAAGTAAGAGCCATCTCTCGCCGGCTCCAAAGCGGCGGAAACAGAAGCCATCGGTGTCGAGGCCGATCTGGCGATCGGGATTGCCTTCACCGGATGCCGTCGAATCGCCGAGGCCGGCAATAAGAATGTCGCGAACCGCGACGTCTGTCGTCGCCGTCGGTTGGGCATGGTCCGGCTCGGACGAAACGAAGAAGCTGAACGTGGGTGGTTCTGCCGTACGGCACGCGGGCAAAGACCTCGTTGCCGCAAGGCTGGTCTTTGGCAATGTTGGGAACGGCACCGCCGCCGTCAGCGGCGAACCGCCAGGTGCAAAGCGCGCCGGCTGGCGCGCCTTCCGCCGTCACGCCGATGCGATGGAAATCCGGCGAAAGGTACGGCTCGTTGAAGCTTTCGTGTGATGGGGAATTGGGCACCGAATAGGTGCGCGTGCAACTGCCGTCGGTGACACACAGCCGCGTCACAAACCGCGACGCCCAGCCGATGCCCTTGGTCTCGCCGGCGAGCACCGTCTCGTCAGCGAGCACACCCGTCATGGCCATGGAAATGGACCATGTACTCGAAATCGTCTTCGTTCTTGAACAGCCGGAAACGGCTTTTCACCTCCCATTTGATGGCGATGGGGGGCGTGACCGTGATGCCAGGCGTTAGCGTGCTGCCGGGCGCCGCTTGGCCGAAGCCGGGAGCAGAGAGAACGAATGGCGACAACGCAAAAAGGATCGCCACGACGCCAACAACGGACTTTACCCGCATTCCATAACTCCCGGTACGAGCGGCACGATAACGCGAGGCGGCCGATAGCGGAAGGAAGTGAACGCGGCGAAAGCGCCCGTTTGTTCGGCTATTCGAGTGACCCACCCAAAGCGGACGCGGAATCGCGAAGAGTGCTTGACGAGATTCGGGAATAATCTTGCAATACGTCGACAAATCCAAGCTTCCGTGCGGCACATGCTGGAGGCGAACGTGATAGGCATTGAGCGCAGGGAAGTTGTGAAGGTTGCAACGCAGTTGCCCGCTACCTCTTGGCCCAACGGGCATTTGCTCGATCTCTTGAAAATCGAGCATCCGTTGATCCAGGCCCCGATGGGATTGCACACGAGCCCGGCTATGCCTGTCGCCGTCTCCAGGGCGGGCGGTCTCGGATCTTTTCCGTGTTCGGCCTTCACACCCGCACAGTTGCGCGACGTCGTCGGCAAGATTTGCGCGCAAACTGACGGATCGCTGAACTTGAATTTCTTTAGCCACGTTAATCAGCGCGATCCGGTGCTGGAAGCCGCGTGGCTCAAACAGCTCGCTCCCTACTACGCGGAGTTTGGAATCGATCCTCCCACTGTTCTCGCCAGCGGGCGCCCGCCGTTTGGGGCGGAGATGTGCGATGTCGTGGTGGAGCTAAAGCCACGCGTCGTCAGTTTTCATTGGGGACTGCCGGAATCGTCCTTGATCAATCGCCTGAAAGCTGCCGGTTGCATGATCTTCAGCTCCGCAACGACGGTCGCTGAAGCGCGCTGGCTGGAAGACCACGGCGTTGATGCCGTCATTGCACAGGGGCTTGAAGCCGGCGGTCACCGGGGAATGTTTTTGACGACCGATCTCGCATCGCAACTCGGTACGCTCGCACTCGTGCCCCAAGTCGTGGACGCAGTGAAGGTTCCGGTTATCGCCGCTGGTGGAATTGCCGACGGGCGCGGCATCGCCGCGATGCTGGGCCTCGGAGCAGCAGCGGTCCAAATGGGGACCGCCTATCTGTTGTGCCCGGAAGCGACAACTTCTTCGTATGGGCGTGCGGCGCTTAAATCCGCAAAAGACAATGTCAGCGTCTTAAGCAACGTTTTAACGGGTCGGCCTGCTCGCGTTTTTGTCAACCGCATCGTGCGCGAGGCAGGACCGCTCGCTGCCGGTGCCCCACCATTCCCCTTGGGCATTGCGGCCCTTGAACCTTTGCGGGCCAAAGCTGAGTCCCAAGGCTCAAGCGACTTCTCGGGATTGTATGGAGGGCAAGGGGCAGCGCTTGGTCGCGAGCTCCCGGCCGGCGAGCTGACTTTGGCTTTTGCCAAGGAGGCACTGGAGCGAATCCGCGCAACGTCCCCGTCATCACGGGAAGCAGCCGTTGTTTCGATGTCGGATGTGATCGGCCGATGAACGCCACAGTTAAGCATGGGATACAGTTTTTTCTGTACTCCACGTCTCCCGCCGCGCGAGCGCGCCGGGCCCTCTGGATCAAATTCGTATCGCGATCGGTGGCGGCGTGATTGCGGCGTTGATTTCCGCTGAATTTAAAGCGTGGTTTGCGCAGCACACCTTTCTCACACCGATAATCATTGCAGTTGCCGTCGCGGCATGGCTGGCATTCACCGTCGGCTGGCGTTCGTCCGTCCCATGCCCGAACTGCGGATGGAACATCAATCTGTCGAAAGACAAATACGGCCTGAGACGAAGGACACTGCGCGTGCCGTCGTTCTGCCCGAATTGCGGAACTGACTTGACGGTGCCTTAGCCGTGGCTGCAGCTAGCTCTTCGCAACCGCGCTGGCGGCCTTGCGGATCACATCAAGGACAAGGGCGGGCTGGGACAGCATGGGAACGTGGCTGCTGTCGGCTTCGACCGTCGTGGCGCCCATGCGCTTTGCCGCAGAGCGCTCCAGATCGGGATGGACGGTCTGGTCATTCTTGCCGACGATGGACCAGCTCGGCTTGATCTTCCACGCCGTGCCTTCGACCTTTTGCGTAAACAGGTCCGGCACCGGAACGGACTGGGTTGCCCAGACGAGCTTCTGCTCCGACTCGGATAGATCGCCGGCAAAATATTTCGTGCCATCGCGCTTCAGCCAGATTCGGCCATCCGTGACCTCGATGTGCGAAAACACTTCGGTGACGGGAAATTTCTGCTGCTGGCTTTGCGAGGTTTCGTCGGCATCGGGCGCGAGCGCGCAGATGTAGACCAGAGCAGCGACCCGGCTGTCGACGCCGGCATGCGTGATCAGGGTGCCGCCGTAAGAATGGCCGACAAGAACAATCGGACCGCCGACCTGGCCAAAGCAACGGGTGACGCAGTCGACGTCGCCTTTGAGAGAGTCGAGGCCGTGCTGCGACGCGATCACCTCGTGACCTTCCGCCTGCAGCGCAGGAATCAACTTTCCGAAGCATGAGCCGTCGGCCCAGAGACCATGAGCGAAAACGATACTTGGCTTGGCCATAGCGATCTCTCCTGTACTGTCGCGCACGTCTTTGGCGCACATTCACGCGCGCGCACGCTGAGGGACACCGGTGTATTATCCGTTCGCAGCGTGCGCAAAATTGTACGAACCTGCCCGTCTTGTATTTTTCGTGCGAACAATTTCTGCAGCCAGTTACGCTACCGCCGGTTTGGCTCTGTTTTTATGACGACGTGGCGGGTATCCTGTTTCTCGCCCGGGACGGTAGATGCTCGCGTTAAGAGCGCAACGATGCTTGTCGCTCGCGAGAATAAATTGCCGCTTTAGCGATTGTTATGGAGGCAATGATGGGTGCGGATGCGATTGAAGACGACCTCGCCAGGCGCTTCCGGATAGACCGTCCAACGACACTCCTGGCGCGAAAATCCTCAAAAACACGCGTCGGCTTTTCCCGCATGCGGAGCAGTCGTCCGATGCGCGGCCGTTCGCTGGCCACGCCACCGGAAGAAGCTTTTGCATTCCATGTTCCGCTGGCGGTGCCGTTTTTCTCGAGCCTTTGGACGGTGGGAAAGCGCAGAGAAGTGCCCGACTGGCATCTCGGCGATGCACAGCTGATTGACCTGCGCGACAAACCAACAGTCAGCCTGGACATCCCGTTCGATTCGCTTCGCTTCTATATCTCTCAGACTGCACTCGACGAGATGGCCAACGAGGCCGGAATTCGCCGCGTGAAAGGGCTTTACGCGGCGAATTTTGGCGGCCGCGATCTGATCTTGTTCGGTCTGGCGCAAGCGCTTGCCGGCGCAATGGAGCAGCCCGATGAAGGCACCGCGATCTTTGCCGACTCCATCGCGCTTGCTTTCTTCGCTCATATTGTCCGCGCTTATGGCGGCGTTCCGGCCGGACGGCAGATCGCCAACGGTGGCCTCGCATCATGGCAACTTCAGCGCGCTCGCGATTTCATGAACGCCAATCTGGCTGGTGACCCGTCGATCGCCGAAATCGCGAACGAGTGCAGACTGTCGAGCAGTTACTTCGCCCGCGCGTTCAAGCAGACGACAGGCATGCCGCCCTACCGATGGCTGACCAAACAACGCGTCGAGCGCGCCAAAGAACTCTTGCGAGATCCGTGCCGGGAACTCGCGGATATTGCCCAGCTCTGCGGCTTTGTCGATCAAAGCCACTTCTCGCGGGTTTTTTCCCGGAGCGAGGGTCACAGCCCGGGACGGTGGCGCCGCCTCTATAGCTCCTAGCTCACTTAGCGTCGCCGCCGGACTTTTCTGGACGAGTTGCCGATTTCTTTCGTTGAAGTTGGCGCGATGCTGGCAATCACGAAGTCGAGGAAAGCGCGGACCTTCGCCGGCGGCAGATGGCGTGAGGGGTGATACGCGTAGAGCGGATACCGCTCCTCCGCCCAATCCGCAAGAATTTGCACCAGCTCGCCGCTCGCAAACAGCGTGTCGAGACCGAACTCGATGCTCTGCGCTATGCCGTGGCCCGCAACGCAAGCCGTGAGTTTGGTCGCAAGATCATTCATGACAAGCTTGCCGGTCACTTCGACCTCTACGACCTTCCCGGCGCGATGGAACTCCCAGGGAAACGGACGGCCGGTCGCAGGATCACGGAACAGAAGGCATTCGTGCCGGACCAGATCGCGCGGGTGCTGTGGCCGGCCGCGGCGTGCAAGGTAAGCCGGCGCGGCACAGGCCAGGATGCGCGTTTCCAAAAGCTTGCGCGCGATCAGGCCCGATGGCTCCGGCTCCCCGAACCGCACCGCGACATCAATTCCTTCAGACACGAGATCACCCAGCGAGTTGCCGACCAGCAGTTCGATCGACAGCTGTGGATGCGTGGCCAGGAAGCCAGACAGCCGGGGCGCAAGCACCAACCGCGCAAACCATGGATCGACATTCACCCTGAGCCGGCCGCGCACCGCGGACGCCGCGCCGGCCGCTTCAGTTGCTGCGTCCTCCAATCCCGCAAGCAGGGGCGCCACCTGAGCATGGAAGCGGCGGCCCTCGTCTGTGAGCGACACCGCGCGCGGCGTCCGGTCCAGCAAACGCACGCCGACGCGAGCCTCCAGTCTCGCCACGGCGCGGCTGATACCGGATTGAGTGAGCCCCAGCGCTTCGGCGGCTCTCACAAAATTACCCGTCTCCACCACCGCAGTCAGAACACTGATACCGCCAAGCAGCCTGCCATCGAACGCCATGATGATCTCCTGTCATCTAAGTATGGACAAAGATGCGCTGGCAGCAAGCGACGGAATTGCACAAGTATGGTTGCGTGGCAGCAACGAGGAATGAGTCATGGCGCTAAATGGAGAACGTATTGTCGTACTGGGCGGCAGCTCGGGCATCGGTTTGGCCACCGCGCAAGCGGCGGCTCGCGAAGGGGCGACCGTGGTGATCGCCTCCAGCCGCAAGGCGCGAATAGATCAAGCCCTCGCCACGCTGCCGGCCGGCTCGGAAGGTCACGTACTCGACCTGGCAGACCGGGACGCAACGCAAGCGCTGTTTGCGCGGCTCGGCAGTTTCGATCATCTGGTCTTCACTGCGGGTGAGACATTGGAACTCGGCGGCTTATCAGAAACAGACATGGACGCGGCACAGCGTTTCTTCGCGCTGCGTTATTGGGGCGCCTACAGCGCCGCCAAATATGGCAGCAACAACATTCGGAAGGGCGGCTCGATCGTATTCACGTCTGGCATCGCGGGTCAGCGACCTAAGGCGGGCTGGTCACTCGGTGCAAGCATTTGCGCGGCGATGGAAGGACTGACACGTGCGCTCGCAGTCGAGCTCGCTCCCATTCGCGTCAACATCGTCTCGCCCGGCGTTGTGCGAACGCCATTGTGGGCCAACATGGCAGAAGAAGATCGAGCGGCACTGTATCAACAGATGGCGGACGAAGCTGCCAGTTCGCCACGTTGGCGACGCGGCAGAGATCGCTCAAGCGTACCTCTATCTGATGCAGCAAACCTACAGCACCGGCCAGGTACTCGTCGTGGACGGCGGCGCGGTGTTGGTTTGAGGTTCTGCTTTCCGCATCAAGAACGTCGGCTCGTCGTCACAAAGCAAACCGCCACCGGCTTTTGGCCGGCGGCGGTTGCGCTGCCACACGTCGTCCATCAGGCGCGCGCGGCGCTCTTGATGATGGAAGCGACAACGTCCGGCTTCGAGACGTAGACCGCGTGGCTTCCCTTCGTCTCCACCACCGTCGCACCGGCACGCTTCGACATGAACTGCTGCGCGGGTGGCGGGATCATGCGATCTTCAGTCACCAGCAAGTACCAGCTCGGCTTTTTCTTCCAGGCCGGTTCGGTCACTGCGCCCCGGAGCGCGGTCACGCCCCATGGCACCTGCGAGTCGGCCATGAACGCCGCTTTCTCGGCGCCGACGTCGGCGGCGAACGACTCGGCGAACTTCGCCCGGTCGAGGAACAGGAAGCCGTTCTGCGGCGGCAGGATCGGAGGCACCGGCGCGCCGGGCGGCGGGTTCGCGATCAGCGAGGCAACGGACTCGCCTTTGTCCGGCGCGAAAGCCGTGATGTAGACCAGCTTCGATACTTTCGGATCGTTGCCGGCTTCGGTGATGACAACGCCGCCGTAGGAGTGGCCCACCAGCACGACCGGCCCTTTCGCCTGGGCGATGACTTGCCGGGTCGCGGCCACGTCGTCCGCCAGGGTTATCGTCGGATTTTGAACGATGCTGACGTCGTAGCCGTCCTTCTTGAGGATGCTGTAGACGCCTTCCCAGCCTGCGCCGTCGACAAAACCGCCGTGGACCAGGACGATGGTTGCTTGTTCAGCCAACGCTTGCTCAGCCATGACATTTCTCCCTTGCTCCGTGCGATCCATTCGCACGCGAAACTTGCGGGTCTGTACTTGCCAGATTTAGACATAGCTGATTAGTTCCAATTACTGGCCATACCCCTAACCATTCAGCTAGGTCACAATGAAATGGACGGATCGCGTCGGCCGGCGGGTCAAGCTGCGCGATCTGCATATTGCGCTCGCGGTGGCGGACGCGGGCAGCATGACCCGGGCAGCGGAAGAGCTGGCGGTGTCCTATCCCGTGGTGTCGAAGACGATCTCGGACCTGGAGCACACGCTCGGCGTCAAACTCTTCGACCGCAGCATTTCAGGGGTCGAGCCGACGCACTACGGACGAGCGCTGCTCAAATCCGGCGTCGCGGTGTTCGACGAAATGCGCAAAGGATTGCAGCAAATCGAAACCATCAAACAGCCCGACGCCGGCGATCTGCATATTGGTTCGTCGATCGTGACCGACGCCGGTCTGCTTCCGGCGATCATCGAACGGTTTGCGTCAGACTTCCCGCGTGCGGCGGTTCACGTCATGCCGGAAAATATCGCGGTTCAGCAATACGACAATCTGCGCGACCGGAAAGTCGAGTTGGTGCTTGGCCGGCTTCCGGCAACGATGACCGAACCTGACCTCGTTGCGGAGACGCTGTTTGACGAGCCGAATGTCGTTGTCGCCGGATCCGAAAGCCGCTGGGCCAGGAAGCGAAACCTCAGCCTCGCCGATCTGGCGGGAGAACCGTGGGTGCTGGCGGAGCGGGGCAGCCTAGCGCGGTCGCTGCAGGACGAGATTTTCCGAATGAGCGGACTGGAACCGCCGGCGGCGACTGCGCTGACGGTGTCGCTGCATCTCTACATGCGCCTGATCGAGACCGGACGCTGGCTCGGGCTGGTACCCGCTTCGGTCATGCGCTTCGGCGGCAAGGACATGAAACTCAAAGTCCTGCCGGTGAAAGTGTCGGCGCCACCCTCCCCGGTCGGCTTCATCACCGTCAAGGACCGCACGCTGACGCCGCTGGCCGAGCGTTTCATCGCGTGCATGCGCAAGGTCGCCGGTTCAAATGCCGGTCGTTCCGCGTCACGGCACGCTTAATACTTGACCGGGCAACACATCGCACCTAACGGAACACAGACACTTCGCATGGGATGCGCGGTTTGATCCGCGTATGACGGGATCATGTCAGACAAAATCTCTCCGCTCGCGCCGAAATCCACTCCCGTCATGCCGCCGGTCGCCGGCGTGCGGCTCGCCACCGCAGCCGCCGGTATCCGCTATGAGGGCCGCACCGACGTGATGATGGCGGTGTTCGATGAAGGCGCCAGTGTCGCCGGCGTATTCACGCGCTCGAAGTGCCCGTCGGCGCCGGTCGAATGGTGCCGGGCGCGGGTGAAGAACGGCAAGGCCCGCGTCCTCGTCGTCAATTCCGGCAACGCCAATGCATTCACCGGCAAGAACGGCCGGGACGCCTGCGGCTTCACCGCGAAACTCGCCGCCGCCGCCGTCGGCTGCAAGATCGGCGAGGTGTTTCTGGCCTCGACCGGCGTGATCGGCGAGCCGCTGAAAGCCAGCGCGTTCTCCGGCGTGATGGAAACGCTGGAGTCGGACGCGACCGACGAAGGCTATTTCGACGCCGCCAAGGCGATCATGACCACCGACACGTTCCCGAAGCTCGCCACCGCGAGCGCGCGGCTCGGCGGCGCCACCGTCACCATCAACGGCTTCGCCAAGGGCGCCGGAATGATCGCGCCCGACATGGGCACGATGCTGTCTTTCATCTTCACCGATGCGCCGATCACCGCGCCGGTGCTGCAAGCCCTGCTGCGCGAAGGCGTCGTCGACACCTTCAACGCCGTCACCATCGATGGCGATACCTCGACCTCGGACACGCTGCTGGTATTCGCAACCGGCGGCGCGAAAGTCGGCACCGCGCATTTCCCGCGCCAACGATCCGCGGCTGCTGCCGTTCCGCAAGGCGTTCAATGCCGTGCTGGCCAATCTTTCCGAACAGGTCGCGCGCGACGGCGAAGGCGCGCGCAAGCTTCTTGAAGTCGTGGTCGAAGGCGCGGTGTCGAAGCAATCGGCACGGCGGGTGGCGATGTCGATCGCCAACTCGCCGCTGGTGAAGACCGCGATCGCCGGCGAGGACGCCAACTGGGGCCGCGTGGTCATGGCGGTCGGCAAGGCCGGCGAACCCGCCGACCGCGATAAGCTGTCGATCTGGTTCGGCGGCATCCGCGTCGCGCACAAGGGCGCACGCGATCCGGACTACGACGAGGCTGCCGCATCCGCGGTGATGAAGAAGCCGGAGATCACACTCAAGGTCGCGCTCGGCCTCGGCAAAGGCAGCGACCGCGTACTGACCTGCGATCTCACCAAGGAATACGTGGCGATCAACGGCGACTATCGATCTTGATCCCGTGCGTCCTCAGGCGACTGATGCGAGGCCTGTCGTCTGTACCGTGGCCGATTCGACGCGATTTCGGCCGTTGACCTTGGCGCGGTAGAGCGCGTGGTCGGCGCGTGCGACCAGCGCGAAGGCGGTATCCCCCTCGACATACTGGGCGACGCCGAAACTGCACGTCACCCTGCCGGCTGTGTCGAACGTCAACAGCCCGATGCCGGAGCGCAGCTTCTCCGCAGCAACGGCGGCGATCCCGCCGTCACAGCTCGGAAGCATTATGGCAAATTCCTCACCGCCCCAGCGCGCCAGCGTATCGACGCCACGAATATTACCCGCGACGAACCTGGACATATGCTTGAGCACGTTGTCGCCGGTCTGATGGCCGTGGGTATCGTTGACCGCCTTGAAGTAATCGATGTCGTAGAAGATGAGCGAGAGCGGCGTCTTGTAGCGTTCGGCGCGCAGGACCTCGCCGGCCAGCGCCTGATCGAATTTCAGCCGGTTGGACATGCCGGTCAGCGGATCGGTGGAGGCCTGATGACTCAGGCTTTGCGCGAGCTCCTGCAACTGCAGCCGCCGTTCCATCTGCACATTGTCGTGGAACCAGCGTTCCTTGCCGAACAGGTAGATCAGCGTCATCAACGCGACCAGTAGCGTGACGACGATGCCCAGGACCCGGCTCGCGTAGATCTCCCGGATCGGCTTGAGCATGACCAGCGACCATTGGCTGTTGCCGGCAAAGCTGCGGCGGACGAAATCACGTTCACCGGCGAAATTGATCCACGTCGCATCCTCGACTTCATTCCGGAGCGCCGGCCGGCCGGCAAGCTTGCCGTAGCGGTCGGTGAGTTCGGCCCGCTGTCCGTCGGCGAGCGGCCACAGATTGTGCAGCAGCATGTCCGGACGATTGCTGAGCATGACGACGCCATCCGGATCGACCAAAAAGTACGGAGGATCGAAGCGCTTCAGGTCCGCTGCAAAGCGCTGCAGGCTCTTTTTGAGGACGGCGACACCGACGACAGCACCTCCCTCGGCGCGTATCGGATAACTCGCGTAGTAGACAGGCTGATCGCTTTGCCGATCGAAAACGAATTGTGAACCGGCGGCTTCGGCCATCGATTTCGCGAAGTACGGTGCCGATTGATGATTGCCGGTATCGAGACTGTCGGCATTGCGATCGGACATTGCGACGACGTTGCCCGAACGGTCGAGAACGAAACCGATAATGGCGCCGGATGCGTCCGCATGCAGGGCGAGAACGGATTTCGCGACCTCATCCCGTTCGCCGCTCCCGCCGTCGAGTAACGAATATATCGACGGCGAGCCGGCAAGCGCCTCGACCATGCCATCGACTGCGGATGTCTCGCCGGCGAGCCGACTCGCAAGCAGATCGATCTCGCCGCGGGCCTCCCGCTGCATGCCCTGCTGATAAACGTCGCCGAGGAATTCCGTCAGCATCCAGCCACCCACAAGAATCGTGGCCATCGCACCAAGCGTCCAAAGAAACTGTCGGCGCAGAAAGCGCGTGTACCGGCTCGAGGATATCTCCATGACGAGATGCTGACCCCAGATCGACCAAAGCGCGAACGCCAGCCAGCAGGCCAGCATGCCGCGCACGAGCTGGATCGGGACGCCCGTCAGGTGCGCAAACCAGTCGTGATTAATTACGGAAGACGGCCACAGTGGGCCTGGCGGGACAATCACGCCCGCAGCGATACCGTAGACCGCGAAGCCGAAGGCGGCGCACATGGCAAAGCGCCGGGTAAAACCAGAGAAACCCCATGCCAGCTGTACGAACACTGTGCTGGTCGCTATCGCGCCGAAAAACCCGAAGATGTAGCGGGCAATATCGCCGCCGCCGACGGTGCCATACCCCGCCCAACCCACGCCAACCAGCGACAACAGCGGGAGGTAAGCCCACGGGCCGGGCGCCTTCCAGCCGATGCGGATCAATTCCCGCCTGGCGAATTCCATGAGAACGACGAACGACGCGGTCATCACCAGCGTGCGCGCGAACTGAAATTCCGGGCTGTCGCTGATGACCAACGCGGTCAGATCCAGCCACTCGGTGCCACCGTGCAGAAATCCGAATAAGCCCAGCACGAGCCA
The DNA here is from genome assembly GCA_963807565.1 of uncultured Alphaproteobacteria bacterium. Classification (GTDB taxonomy): domain Bacteria; phylum Pseudomonadota; class Alphaproteobacteria; order Rhizobiales; family Xanthobacteraceae; genus BOG-931. The sequence goes on from CAWECH010000021.1 coordinate 193,616, forward strand.
GGATTCGTCCCGGCCACTGATCCTGGAAATGGCGAAGCAGGTGGCGCCGAGCAGGATGAACGCCAGCCCGTAGAAGAACAGGATGAAGTCCAGTTGCGTGCTGAAGAAAGCAGCCATGACGTCCCGCACGTAGTCAGGTCGGTGCGGCCGAAGCCGGCACCTGCAGCCGGCGTTTTAGCGTTTCGTCCTCACCAAAGCTTTACCCAGGGAGGTAAGTTGAAACACTTATCCGGCGTTCCGGCGTGCTAGGTTTGGCGCACGATCGACGTTAACAGCCGCTGAAGAGCATGAGCGCGAAAGTCCATCACATCCGCTGTGGCCCGAACGCGTGCGCGGCTCGGCAACGGCTACAATCTTCAGGACATCGCAGCGTCGGTGAACCCCGTTGCGCCGGCGCAGGAGCATCGCTTCTGGTACCAGTACTATTTCCATACGCCGCGCCGGCGTGCCGGTCTTGAGCAAAACCGGCGCGCGCTCGCCTGCCTGCTCTGACAACTCTGGTCGCCGACCTGGAAGTTCGATGACGCAGCTTTCGAGCGCAGCGCCGCGTCCTTCGACAATCCCGATTTTGTCGCTGTGACCATCCAGTCCCATCCTCACCGGTACGGCTACGCGGCGGGCGATCCGGCGCTGGAAGCGATCGAGCACGGCTTGACCGGCCAACCGAAGATTTCGGTGCCGACCATTGCGCTTCAGGGTGAAGTCGACGGCGTTCAGGGGCCCCAATCGACCGAGAAGCACGGCACGCACTTTACCGGGCCCTACGAGCGGTCTTGCCCAATGTCGGCCATAACCCGCCGCAGGAAGCGCAGAGAGCCTTCGCCGATGCGGTTTTGGGGCTTATCCGGGCTAAATCGTCGTAAGGCTTAGCCTGTCACGTTAGAGGCCTCTTAACCCTTACGGCGATTGCGAGCTTATCCGATTTCGGATTGAACATGCCTTTACCGTCCTATTCTTAAATCAGGGGCATAAAGCAGTGAGCGTCAGACTTGTCCTTGTGGCCGCCTGCGCTTTGATTGATCCTGACGGTCGCATCCTGCTCGCGCAGCGTCCGGCGGGTAAGTCGATGGCAGGGCTGTGGGAGTTTCCCGGCGGCAAGATCGAAGCCGGCGAGCGACCGGAACAAAGTCTGATCCGCGAGTTGAAGGAGGAACTGGGAATAGCCGTCAAGGAAGAGTGTCTCGCGCCGCTGACCTTTGCGAGCCATCTCTATCCGGACTTCCACCTTTTGATGCCGCTTTATGTGTGCCGGCGCTGGGAGGGAATCGTGACGGCGCAGGAACAGCAGAAGCTTAAATGGGTGCGGCCCGCGGAGCTGAAGAACTATCCGATGCCGCCTGCTGACGAACCGCTGATTTCGCATCTGACGATGCTGGTATGATCCTGACGGCAGAAGGGCGACAGATCATGTTGAAGTTTATGAGCGCGGTCAGGCAGACCGTCTTTGGGTTCGCGCACGACGAACGCGGCGCGACATCAATCGAATATGCCCTGATCGCTTCCGGGGTTTCCATCGTGATTATCGCAACGGTCACGGGGCTGGGCACCAACGTCAAAACCATGTTCACCAGCGTTTCCAGCGCGTTGAAATAAGTTTTTGTTTGGAGCATGATCTTTTCAGAAAGTCGGCCTCCGCTTTTCCGGATCGTGCTCTAGCGTTCAGGCTTTTCGCCTGCCGAAATTTCACGCGATCCCAAAGCATCCGCCAATCGCGTTTTCGCCGAGCCAGGTTCAAGGGGCTGCTGCTGATCGGGATGCGGCGCCCATCCCGACACCCAGACAATCTCGAACGTCGCACGCACGCGTCCATCGGCGTCGGCAAAGCGGCTTGCATAAATCTCCGCCATGCGCAGCAGCGTCGCACGCCGCAACGGCGTGCGACGCCGCGCCGAAAGCGCGTTGGTTGCGCCCATGCGGCGCAAATCGTGCATCAGCGCGAATACATTGTCATAGCGCACCGTGACCCTGTCGGTGTCGGTGACCGGCAACGCAAAGCCGGCGCGCTGCAACAGCGCACCGAGATCGCGCAAGTCGGCGAACGGCGCGACGCGGGGCGACACACCGCCCTCGATATCGCTTTCCGCTTGCGCAAAACTCTGGCGCAGCTCGGTGAGCGTTTCACCGCCGGCGAGCGCCGCCAGAAACAGTCCATCGGGTTTTAGCGCGCGGCGGATCTGGATCAGTACGCCGGGCAAGTCGTTGACGAATTGCAGCGCCAGCGCCGACACCACGAGATCGAGCGTGGCGTCACCGAACGGCAAAGACTCCTCGTCGGCGACGATCTCCGATCCGTCCTCGACATCGGCCGAAATAACCGGGCCGATTGAGCCGAGTTGTCCGAGCGCGGTGCGGACTGCCGATCCCGGCGTGGCGAGATCGACCGCGACGTCGAACTTTCGCAGTACCGCGGCAAGCCGATCGGCCATATCGCCGGCGACGCGGTCTAGCAGAAAAGTCGCCGGGCTAAGCGTCATCGCGCGCAGGTGGCGGCGGCGCAGCAAAGCGCGATCAAAAATCACCGGGCTATCGGCCATATACGAAGCCTTTTACATCGTCATGGCCGGGCTCGTCCCGGCCATCCACGTCTTAGAGTCTTTGAGGCCGTTAAGACGTGGATGCCCGGCACGAGGCCGGGCATGACGCGAATGAAATGCTTCGGTGACAACGCGGCTTGAGACCGGTAGCGTTGCAGCATGCTGGAGACCGCAAGCACAACACTTCCCGCGCATCTTAAACGCGCGGCCGGCGCGGCGCTCGGCGTGTTTCGCGCCGCGCTCGATCTGGCGTTGCCGCAACTGTGCGCCGCCTGCCGCGAGCCGGTTGAGGGCAAGGGACTTTGTCCCGCTTGCTGGTCGAAACTCTCCTTCATCACACGGCCTTATTGCGAGCGGCTCGGCATTCCCTTTGTGTATGATCCCGGCCCCGGCATCTTGTCCATGGAAGCGATCGCCGATCCTCCGGCCTATAACCGCGCCCGCGCCGCGGTACGTTTCGACGAGATTTCGCGCGGGCTGGTCCATGCCTTCAAATATGGCGACCGGCTTGATCTCGCGCCCATGATGGGCCGCTGGACCAGCAATGCCGGCCGAGAGTTACTCGCCGAGGCCGATGCGCTGGTGCCGGTGCCCTTGCATTGGCGGCGGCAATGGGCGCGGCGCTTCAACCAGTCAGCCATGCTTGCGTCGGCAGTTGCAAAGGAAAGTGGTGTGCCGATCGCCTTCGGCGCGCTTAAACGGGTGAAGGCGACAGCGCAACAGGTCGGCCTCTCCCAGAAGGAGCGGGCCGCCAACATCCAGGGCGCTTTCAAGGTACCGCAGGACGGTAAAGCCGCGGTCGCCGGCCGCCGGCTGGTCCTGGTCGATGACGTGCTGACATCCGGCGCCACGGTCGAGGGCTGTGCCAGAGCGCTGCTGCGCGGCGGAGCCGCCAATGTCGATGTGCTGGTCTTTGCCAGGGTTGCCGAGCCCGGCAAAACCTCCATATAAACAACTCGATAAGGCTTTCGGATCACCATGGCTGCCGTCGATATCTATACGATCATGTACTGCCCCTATTGCGCGGACGCGAAGGAACTCCTGTCCAGCAAGGGCGTCAGCTTTCATGAGATCGACGCCAGTGGAAATCGGGAGATCCGCCAGCAGATGATCGAGCGCGCCAACGGCAGCAGCACCTTCCCGCAGATTTTCATCGGCGATACCCATGTCGGCGGCTGCGACGATCTCTATGCGCTGGACGCCGCGGGCAAGCTCGACCCCTTGCTCGCCGAGGCCAAAGGATGACCGGCAAAGGAAACACCATGAGCGGGCCGAACTCCTCGACCTTCAAGGTTGGGCTGGTGCAGATGCGCTCGGGTCTCGACCCGGCAGCCAATCTGACCTCGTTGATCTCTTCGATCGACGAGGCCAAACGCAACGGCGCGGATTATGTGCAGACCCCGGAGATGACCAACATCCTCGCGCTCAAGCGCGAGCACCTGTTCGCCAACATCGTGGCCGAAGAACATGATCCGACGCTCGCGACCTTGCGCGAGCTAGCGCAGAAACTCTCGATCTACATTCACATCGGCTCGCTCGCGCTCAAGATATCGCCAGACAAAGCGGTCAACCGCGGCTTCGTCATCGACCGCAAAGGTGACATCGCCGCCCGCTACGACAAGATTCACATGTTCGACGTCGATCTTGCCGGCGGCGAGAGCTATCGCGAATCCGCCAACTATCGGCCCGGCGATCTTGCTGTCGTCGCCGATCTGCCGTGGGGCCGGTTGGGCCTGACGATCTGTTACGACCTGCGGTTCCCGGCGCTTTATCGCGCGCTGGCCGAAGCCGGGGCTTCGTTCCTGGCTATCCCGGCCGCGTTCACCAAACAGACTGGCGAAGCACACTGGCAAGTGCTGATGCGCGCCCGCGCCATCGAGAACGGCTGCTATGTGATCGCCGCCGCGCAAGGCGGCCTGCACGAGAACGGCCGCTCGACGTTCGGTCATTCCATCGTTGTCGATCCGTGGGGCAAGGTCATTGCCGAAGGCGGCACCGAGCCCGGCGTGATCATGGCCGAGATCGATCCCGCCGCGGTCGTGGCGGCGCGATCGAAAGTGCCGTCGCTCAATCACGGCCGGCGCTTCGAACTGGTCGAGCCGATGGCCGAACCGACTTATCTTCATGCCGTGCGGAGCGCTTCATGATCCGGTACACGCTCAGTTGCGAGCGCGGCCACGAATTCGAAAGCTGGTTTGCCAACTCCGAAGCGTATGACAAGCAGGCCAAGCGCAAACTGGTCACCTGTCCAATTTGCAACTCCGCCAAGGTCGAGAAGGCGATGATGGCGCCAAGTCTGACATCAAGTCAGGCGCGCACCGATATTGTGGAGCCGCCTCCGCCGCCGCTGCGCCACGCCTGCCAAAGCGCCGGTCGCGATGATGTCGCCGCCGGAGCGCGAGCTGCGTCAGAAGCTGAAAGAACTGCGCGACCACGTCACCAAGAACGCCACCAACGTCGGCGCGAAATTCCCCGAGGAAGCGCGCAAAATCCACTATGGCGAGACCGAGCACCGCTCGATCTACGGCGAGGCCTCACCGGAAGAGGCCAAGGCGTTGCACGAAGAAGGCATCGAGTTTCACCCGCTGCCGATGCTGCCGGACGATCAGAACTGATAACGCTGCCGTTCGAAGCACTCCGCTGTGAGACGGGGGCTTCGCATACCGAACGCTACGCAAAACCTCTTGGCTCACGCAAGGTGTTCGCTGAACAGGGCGACCACACTTTGCGGTGCGGTGTCGTCGAAAAACCGTTTGAGGTTCTGCGCGGTCTCACCGGCAACTTTGGCGCTTCGGGGGAAAAGGTCATTTTCATAGGCGGCGAGCGCGGCTTCGATGTCATCGGGAGTGGCGACGATTGCTTTGGCGAGTTCCGCACCGTCGTACATGGCGAGATTCGCGCCTTCGCCAGCGAAAGGCGACATCAGATGCGCCGCATCCCCAAGCAACGTCAGGCCCGGCGTACGCTTCCATCGGTGTTCGACTGGCAGCGCATAAATGGAACGAAGCACGGGGGCGGTTTCACCGCCTGTGATGAGGGCTGTGAGTTGCGGAGCCCATCCTTTGAATTGCTCGGCGATATGCGCCAGGCCGGATTTTGTGTCGCTCAGCTCGATGGCTTTAATCCAGTCTTCCGGCTTGTTTAAGGCCACGTAGGTGTGAAGCGTTCCGTCCGCATAGCGGTGCGCCAGGATGCCCTGACCCGGCGCAACCGCCATGAGCGTACCGGTACCAATCGCATCCGCGCTTGCCTTATGGCGCGTGTCGCCATCGAAAAGGAAAGTTTCGATAAACGAGGTGCCGGTGTAGGTGGGCGTCGCATCTGAAAGAAGCGGACGGACCTTCGACCAGGCACCGTCGGCACCAACGAGCACGTCGGATGTAACCGTTGAGCCATTGGCAAAAGTGACTTGGTGCCGTCCGTCTCCCAACGCTGTTATAGAGATGGCCTTGTGATCCCACTTAACTGTTTCGGGCGGGATCGAATCAATCAAAATTCGCCGGAGATCGCCCCGGTCAATTTCGGGACGACTGGCCGTGTGGCTGCCGGGGTTATCGAACAGGACTTTGCCGTCTTTATCAACAATACGTTTTGCATCTTCGCCAGGACGGACCAGACCGAGAAACTTGTCAAAGAGCCATGCGGCTTTGAGGGCGATCTGACCGTTGTTTTCGTGAATATCGAGCAGACCGCCCTGCGTTCTGGCGCTCACCGAGATTTCGGCTTCGTATACCGTTGCTTCAAAACCATGGAGATGCAGGACACGGGCGAGCGTAAGGCCGCCGAGTCCGGCACCGATAATTGTAATTGGATTTCGCATTGTAGCGCGCTCCTGCTGTCGCACACATGCAGCGCTCACAGGCGCTGATGGTTGCGATTGCCTGATGCTTGTCAGGCGGTTGCTTTCGGAGACGCTGGCCGAACCACGCGGGGCGCGCGGTTGACGTGTATTCGACGCCTAAGGGCAGGCTGTCGTTTTTCGCGACGGTACGGAGCTTATATTGTCCGGCACTATGGAACAAGAACGCCAAGCGTGTGCTGCCGGACGATAAGAACTAGCGCTCAAATTATTGAAGTGCGGCCTGTAACTGCGGTTATAATCGCTCCGCTGGCCATCACCCGAGATTCCTCCATGTACAGCGCGACGATTGGGTCTCGCCGCTACGCGTTCCGCGATCTCGTGACGCTCCTGGCTAAAGCATCGCCGTTACGCAGCGGCGATCAACTCGCCGGCATAGCTGCGGAATCCGGTGAAGAGCGCGTCGCCGCGCAGTTTGCGCTTGCGGATTTGCCGCTTGCGACATTCCTGAACGATCAGGTGGTTCCTTACGAGACAGATGAGGTCACGCGGCTCATCATCGACACCCACGACCGCGCGGCCTTTGCTCCGATTGCTCACCTCACCGTCGGCGGCTTCCGCGACTGGCTGCTTGCCGACGAGACCTCGACGGAGATTCTCGCCGCCTTGGCGCCCGGCGTTACGCCGGAAATGGCTGCAGCCGTCAGCAAGATCTGCCGGCTCCAGGATTTGATGATCATCGCCGCGAAATGCAGAGTGACAACGGCTTTTCGCAATACCATCGGTCTGCCAGGCCGCCTTTCGGTGCGGTTGCAGCCCAATCATCCGAGCGACGATCCTCGTGGTATTGCGGCGAGTATTCTCGACGGCCTGCTGTTGGGTGCGGGCGATGCTGTCATCGGCATCAACCCGGCGACCGACAGTCCCGCGAGCGCTCACACGCTGCTGTCCATGCTGGATGAGATCAGAGTCAAACTCGACATCCCCACCCAAAGCTGCGTGCTGGCGCATGTCACGACCACGCTCGATCTGATCCATAAGGGAGCGCCGGTCGATCTGGTATTTCAGTCGATCGCCGGGACGGAAGCAGCGAACAGGAGTTTCGGCATCGATCTCGCTCTGCTGAAGGAAGCGCGCGATGCAGCTCTTACGCTTCGTCGTGGCACGGTCGGCGACAACGTGATGTATTTCGAGACCGGGCAAGGCAGTGCGCTGTCCGCCAATGCGCATCATGGTGTCGATCAGCAGACCCTTGAAACGCGCGCTTATGCGGTAGCGCGCGCTTTCAAGCCGCTCCTCGTCAATACCGTGGTCGGTTTCATCGGTCCTGAGTACCTGTTTGACGGCAAGCAGATCACCCGCGCAGGACTGGAAGATCACTTCTGCGGCAAGCTGATGGGCGTGCCCATGGGTGTCGACGTCTGTTACACCAACCACGCCGACGCCGATCAGGACGATATGGATTCACTCCTCGCTCTGCTGGCCGCCTCAGGCGTCAATTTCGTGATGGGCGTGCCCGGCGCTGATGACATTATGCTCGGCTACCAGAGCACATCGTTCCACGACGCACTGGCCATGCGCGACCTGTTCAGCCTTAGGCCGGCGCCGGAATTCGAAGCTTGGCTCGGACGTCAGGGACTGATGGATGCAGACAGCCGGATCCGGCCGCGCAGCCTGCCCGGGCATTTCCGTGCCTTGCTCCCGGCGCTGACGTCATGACCGACCGGCCGCCGCAACGTCTCGGCGACGATTTCTGGATGGGCTTGCGAAATTTCACTGCGGCGCGAATTGGAATTCCGCGAACTGGAGCGTCGATCACGACCGAAGCATTGCTGGACTTCAAATTGGCCCACAGCCGGGCCCGCGACGCCGTGCTCGAACCACTCGATGAGCGTCTCCTCGCGTCGCAACTTGCCGGCTTGAGCGATCCTGTTCTGTGCGTAACAAGCGCGGCCGGCGAGCGAACGGAATATCTTATGCGGCCCGATCTGGGTCGCAGTCTTCCGCGGGACGCCATGGCTAAACTGTCGCCACACGCCGCGCGCTGGGACATCGCCTTCGTCGTTGCGGATGGTCTTTCGGCCAGAGCAGTGCAGTCACATGCACGGTCAGTCCTTACCGGCACGATTGAGGCGTTGCGTGATAGGGGCTGGCGCATTGCCCCGCTTGTGATCATTCGGCATGGGCGCGTCGCGATTGGCGACGCCATCGCTGCGGCGCTTGGGGCGAATTGCGTCGCGGTGCTCATCGGCGAGCGCCCCGGACTATCGGCCGCCGACAGCATGGGGGCTTACCTGACCTGGAAGCCACACGCCGACGCAACAGATGCGGATCGCAACTGCATATCCAATATTCGCCCTGATGGCATTGGATATTCCGACGCCGTGCGCAAGATCAGCCATTTGCTGCTCGCGATGCGCGCGCAGAACCGCTCGGGTGTTCAGCTAAAAGATGATTCCGATCGTCCGCTGATCGCCGATCAGCCTTCCGTATAAATCAGCAGCAGCACGCCGGCGACCACCAGTGCCATGCCGATAGCTTCGCGCGCGGTGGTACGCTGGCCGAACATGGTGCGCGCAACCAATTGCGCGAACAAAACCTCGATCAGCGCCAGCGTGCGCACCGCTGCTGCGGTGGCAATCGCGAACGCCAGAAACCAGAACTGCGATGCCAGCGCACCCATCAATCCGGCCAACAGCGACGGCTTCCACGATTTGAGGATGTCGGTCATCACCGACGGTTGCCGTACCCACAGATACACCGACAGCGTGACCGCCTGCATGACGAGGCCGACAACCAGCGTGAAGGTCGCGGTCATGATGAAATTCGGCATGTGCAGATCGAGGATCGCGCCGCGATAGCCGATCGCCGACAGCGCGAACAAGCCGCCGGAGAACAGACCGATCACCGTCGGCTTGATGCCGCCGACCATGCCGCCCGGCTTGACCGACATGACAATGACGCCCGCCATCGCGATCAGGATCGCCGACATCAGCGGCCACGTCACCGCGTCGCCGAGAAAGATCAGTCCGAAGATCGCGACCTGAAGCGGCTCGGTCTTGATGTAGGCGATCGTCACCACGAACGAGCGCTCGCCCATCGCCATCAGCATGGTCGCGGTCGCCGCGATCTGCGCGCCGGCGCCGTCGAGCACCCAGGGCCAGAAGCTCAAGCCCGGACGCGGCAGCGGCACGCCGGTCCACAGCATGACGCCGATCAGCGACAACAGCGCGAACGGAAAGCCGAACAGGAAACGCACATGCGTCGCGCCGACCGTGCCGAGTGTGACGGTCAGCTCGCGCTGCATCGCATTGCGCAAGGTCTGGAAAAAGGCGGCGGCAACCGTGAAGACGATCCAGAGCCAGGACGGAACCATTACGCAGCCGTTTCCCCGGCCTTCTCGGCGACGACCATGTAGTTCACGTCCATGTCGCTGGAGAGCTCCCAGCGGTCGCCAAGCAGATTGTAGATCACGCCGGTTTCACCGGTGAGCTGCATGCCGCCTTGCTCGATAGCGATTTCAAGTTCGTTCGGGGTGACGAATTTATCCCATTGATGCGTGCCGCGCGGCAGCCAGCGCAGGATGTATTCGGCGCCGACAATCGCCAGCGCGAAACTCTTCATCGTGCGGTTGAGCGTCGCGGCGAACAGGAGGCCGTCGGGTTTCACCATCGAGGCGGCCAGCTCAACAAACAGGCCGACATCGGCGACGTGCTCGACCACTTCCATGGCGAGAACCACATCGAAGCGTTCACCAGCTTCGGCCAGCGCTTCCGCCGTGGTGTTGCGGTAGTCGACCGAGACGCCGGATTGCCTGGCGTGAGCCTGCGCAACAGCGATGTTGCTCTCGGACGGGTCGGCGCCGACCACCGAGGCGCCGAGCCTCGCCAGCGGCTCCGACAAAATCCCGCCGCCGCAGCCGATATCGAGGATGCGCAGGCCGGCAAGGCTGTCGAGCCGTTTCGGATCGCGGCCGAAATGCTCCGCGGCGCGATCACGGATATAGGCCAGCCGCACCGGGTTGAACTTGTGCAGCGTCGCCATCGGCCCGCGCGCATCCCACCACTGGCTCGAAAGCCGGGAGAATTGCGCAACCTCGTTCTGGTCGACGGTTGGTGCCGAATGTCTGTCCATATCCGGTGCTTTCTGCCGCCCCTTCTGGACCACGCCCTGCGTGCTCATTCAAGGGGCATCGCGGGCCGCAGCCCATCCCAACAACGGTCAAGAACGGGACGAAACCGCGCATTGCACTCGCGCGCATCCTGAACGAGGATGTGCCCGAAACAGGCGTACATAGAACGCCATCTGGGAGGGGACGATGCAAAAGGTAGTGATTGGCGTTGCCGGTTTGGCGCTGGCTTTGGCCGGGACGGTTTCGGCCAGTGCGCAGAGCACGGTCAAGGTCGGCATGATCAACGAATATTCCGGCCAGTTCGCCGATACCGGCAACATGATCGACAACGGGCTGAAGCTCTACATGAAGCAGCATGGCGACACGGTCGCCGGCAAGAAAATCGAGATCATTCGCAAGGACACCGGCGGCATGGCGCCGGACGTTTCCAAACGCCTGGCGCAAGAACTCGTCGTGCGTGACAACGCCGACATCTTCGGCGGCTTTTCGCTGACGCCAAACGCACTCGCCGCCGCCGACGTTTCGGCTGAAGCCAAGAAATTCATGGTGGTGATGAATGCGGCGACCGCGATCATCACAACCAAGTCGCCGTACATGACGCGCACCTCGTCGACCACCGCGCAGCTGAATTACACGCTCGGTGTCTGGGCCGCGAAGAACGGCATCAAGACCGTCTACAGCATGGTGTCGGACTATGGTCCGGGCATCGACGCCGAGACCTGGTTCCAGACCGGCTTCAAGGAAGGCGGCGGCACCATCGTCGGCGCGGTGCGCTTCCCGGTCGCCAACCCGGACTTCTCCGCCTTCGTCCAGGCAGCGAAGGATAAAAACCCCGACGCCATCTACATCTGGATTCCTGGCGGCGCGCAGCCGGCTGCAGTCGGCAAGGCGCTCGCCGAACGCGGCATCGATCTGACGAAAACCAAAGTCCTCGGCCAAGATGCACTCGCGGCGGACACCGCGCTGCAAAGCATGGGCGACGCGTCGGTCGGCCTCATCACCGTTGCCAACTACGACTACACCCACAAGTCGGCGCTGAACGCCGAATACGTAAAAGCGTTCAACGACGAGTATCACCGCAACCCGGATTTCTTCTCGGTCGGTGGCTATGACGGCGCCCGCGTTATCTACGCGGCCTTGGAAAAGACCGGCGGCAAGGCCGACGGCGACTCGCTGATCGCAGCCGCCAAGGGCATGGCCTGGGAAAGCCCGCGCGGCCCGATCAGCATCGATCCTGAGACCCGCGACATTATCCAGACCGTCTGGATTCGCCGCGTCGAGAAGATTAACGGCGTTCTGCAAAACGTCGAATTCGACAGCGTGCCGAACGTGAAAGATCCTGCAAAAGCCCGCATGAACAAGTAAGATTTCCTTCGCGCGCGAAGGACTCTCTCGATGCCTCCAGTGTTCGGCGTGTTGTTTGACGGCATCGCCTACGGGATGCTGCTGTTCCTGCTGTCGGTCGGGCTGTCAGTGACGCTCGGGATGATGAATTTCGTCAACCTGGCGCACTGCAGCTTCGCGATGCTGGGCGGCTACGTCACGGTCACGCTGATGAACAGCTACGGCTGGCCGTTTTTCGCGACCCTGCCGGCGGCTTTCGTTGCTGCCGCCCTGTGCAGCGTGGTGCTGGAGCGGATTTTCTTTCGCCGCTTCTACCGGTCGAGCGACCTCGAACAATGCCTGCTGACCATCGGCATCGTCTTCGTCTCGGTCGCGACCGCCGCCTATATCTACGGCACCATCAATCAGCCGGTACAGTTGCCGGCTTACCTGCACAACTCGATCCATTTTGCCGGGCTCAATTTCGGCGTCTACCGGATATTCCTGATCGGCATTGCGCTTCTGGTCACCATCGCGCTGGTGTTCACGATCGAGACCACCCGCTTCGGCGCGCAGGTCCGCGCCGCGGTTAACAACCAGCGCATGGCGCGCGGCCTCGGCATCAATGTCGATCGCCTGTTCGCCATTACGTTTGCGCTGGGCAGCGGACTTGCCGGGCTCGGCGGCGCGCTTGCCATCGAGATCATCGGCCTCGATCCGTCGTTTGCGCTGACTTATTTGATCTACGTCCTGATCATCGTGTCCGTCGGCGGACTCGGATCGATCTCAGGTTCGTTCGCCGCTGCCATGCTGCTCGGAATCAGCGACACGGCAGGAAAGTATTATGTGCCTGCGATCGGCGCCTTCCTGATCTATCTGGTGATGATCGTGATCCTGATGTGGCGGCCGACCGGCCTGTTCGGGAAGCGCTAGATGACGAGCGCAACCGTCACCGGGGCGCCTGGCCCGGTTCAATACCTGCAAGCGCAAATACGCTGGCGGTGGGGCGAGATCGCATTCTGGCTGGCGACGCTGCTGCCTTTTGTCCTGACACCAAGCTATCTGGTTTTGGCGAGCCAGATCGCGATCACCGGGTTGTTCGCGTTATCGCTCGATCTCATCCTGGGTTATTCCGGCATCGTATCGCTCGGCCATGCCGCCTACTTCGGCGTCGGCGCCTATACCGCCGGCTTGCTGTCGCAAGCGGGCTGGGGTGAACCGCTGACCGGTCTTGCCGCGGCTGCGGTTGCGGCCGGAATGTTTCGGTTATGCAACGAGCTTTATCGTGGCGCGGTTTCGTCACCTTGCGCTGATCATGATCACGCTCGGCATCGGGCTGGTGATGCAGGAAGCCGCAAACAGCGCGAACTGGCTCACCGGCGGCTCCGACGGCCTGCAAGGCATCCATACCTGGCCGCTGTTCGGCAAAATCAAATTCGATCTGTATGGCTATACGGCTTACGGCTACGCGCTCGCCGGATTGTTCGTGATATTTCTGGTGGCGCGGCGGCTGATCCATTCGCCGTTCGGCCTGGCGTTGCGCGGCATTCGCGAAAACGGCGCGCGCATGCCGGCGATCGGCGCGCCGACGCACACGCATATCCGCACCATCTATACCATCGCTGCCATCATGGCCGGCGTCGCCGGCGCCATTCTGACGCAAACGACCGAAACCGTGTCGCTCGAAGCGCTCGGCTTTCAGCGTTCCGCCGATGTCCTGGTCATGCTGATTGTCGGCGGCACCGGCCGCCTCTATGGCGGGCTGGTCGGCGCCGCCGTTTACATGGTCGCGCGCGATCAGCTTTCCGGGCTCAATCCGCAGTACTGGTATTTCTGGATCGGAATACTGCTGATCGCCGTGGTCATGCTGCTGCCGAACGGCTTGCTGGGTGGCTTGTCGGCACTGGCTCGGCGACTGAAGGCAACGCCGTGAGCGACAGCGCCGACGACTGTGCCCTGGCGACGCGTGGGCTGAACAAGAGTTTCGGCTCGCTCGTTGTCGCATCCGATATCGAGCTGAAACTGCCGCAAGGCGTGCGTTACGCGTTGATCGGACCAAACGGCGCCGGCAAGACGACGCTGATCAATCTCATCACCGGCGCGCTGCGGCCCGATTCCGGCCAGATCAATCTCGGCGGCAACGACATCACAACGCTGCCGCCTGAAGAGCGGGTGCGGCTCGGGCTGGTGCGTACCCACCAGATCAACTCGCTGTTCCCTCACCTCACCGCACTGGAATCGGTGACGCTTGCGGTGTGCGAGCGCAAGCGCGTGGCGCAGACCTGGTGGCGGCCGCTGCCCGCCTATCGGGACGAGATCGACGAGGCCTACGACATCCTCTCCCGGCTGACATTGGGGCCGGTGTGCAACCGCGTGACCCGCGAACTCGCTTACGGCCAGCAGCGCCTGCTCGAGATCGCGCTGGCGCTCGCCGTGAAGCCGAAGGTATTACTGCTCGACGAACCGGCCGCGGGCGTCCCGCGCGAAGACAGCCGTGAACTGTTCGCTGTCATCGCCGGGCTGTCGCGCGACATCACCGTGCTGTTCATCGAGCACGACATGGACCTGGTCTTTCGCTTTGCCTCGCGGGTCATCGTCATGGTTGGCGGCCGTATCCTGCTCGAAGGCACACCACAGGAAATCGCTCATGATCCGCGCGTCCGCGCGGTCTATCTCGGCAAGGCGCAGCACGAGGCGGTGTCATGAGCGCACCGCTGCTGTCGCTCAGTGACGTGCGCGCCGGCTACGGCTCCGCCACCGTGCTCGACGGCATCTCGTTCGACCTGGCCGAACGCGGCGGGCTTGCGGTGCTGGGCCGCAACGGTGTCGGCAAGTCGACACTGATGCTCACCATCATGGGTTACACGCAAATCGCCCGCGGCCGGGTGTTGTGGCGCGGCGAAGACATCACGGCGCAGGCACCCCATCGCCGTGCACAAGGCGGCATCGGTTGGGTGGCGCAGGAACGTGAGATTTTCTCGACCCTGACGGTTGAGGAAAATCTCACCGTCGCCGCACGCGACGGGCGCTGGAATCTCAAGGCGATTTACGACCTGTTTCCCCGCATGGCCGAACGCCGGAAGAACTTCGGCAACCAGCTGTCCGGCGGCGAACAGCAGATGCTGGCGATCGCCCGCGCCTTGATGACCAATCCGTCCCTGCTGCTGCTCGACGAACCGCTGGAAGGTCTGGCGCCGATCGTGGTCGAGGAACTGGCTGCGGCGATCCGCCGGATGACCAGCGAAGGCACCTGCGCTTTCATCCTGATCGAACAACACGCCGACATCGCGCTGTCGCTGACCGAGAACGCGATCCTGCTGGAACGCGGCCGCATCGTGCATAGCGGGCCGTCAGCCGCGTTGCTCAATGACCATGCTACGCTCGACCGCTATATCGGGCTACGTCTGGCGGAGACGTGATTCCGTTTTGCCATTTTCATATGATAGCGGCACAGTCGACAGCATTCAGAGCGTAAGGAGAATTCCATGGCGGCACCGATAAGCGGCAAACAGGCGCCCGGCTATTTTCGGGTCAAGGTCGGCGACTATGAAGTGACGGTGCTCAGCGACGGCGGCCTCACCCTCGATCTCAATCTATTTGCCGGCGACGAAGCCGGCGGTGAGAAGCTTCTCAGCGACCATCACCTGCCCAAAGTCGGCATCCCGACGCCGGTCAACACCTGGCTCGTTAACACCGGTAAAAAGCTGATCATGGTCGACACCGGGGGCGGCAAGAATTTCGCGCCGACGCTCGGACGGATGCCGGACAATCTTGCCGCGGCAGGTATCAGCCCGGACGCGGTTGACGCCGTGGTGCTGACGCATCCGCATCCCGATCACGCTCCGGGATTGCTCACCGCCGACGGCAAACCGCTGTTCAAGAATGCCGTGCTCTACGTCAACGGCGAGGATCACGCGTTCTGGACGTCCGACGAAATTCGCGGCAAGGCGCCGGAAGAATTCCGCGGCTTCTTCGACATGGCGAAAGCGGCGATCAAGCCCTATGCCGATGCTGGCAAGCTGCAACTGAGCAAGGAAGGCACCGAATTTGCGCCGGGCGTACGCTCGGTCTTCACGCCGGGCCACACCGTCGGCCACAACATGGTGCGCGTGTCCTCGGGAAAAGACGACTTCCTGATCTGGGGCGATATCGTGCACTGCGCGGCATTGCAATTCGCGCATCCGGAACGTTCGGTCGCGTTCGATACCGACCCGGCGCATGGCACTGGCGAACCGGCGCAAGGTGATGGACATGGTCGCGACCGACCGGACGCTTTTTGCCGGCGCGCACCTGCCGTTCCCCGGCGTCGGACGCGCCACGAAAATGGGCACCGGATACGCCTACGTGCCGGTGATCTACGGCGAACTCTGATCGACGTCAGGCCGGCGCGGATACAGCCGCCGGCATTTTCACGTTGTGCTTTTTCGCGATCGTCTCAAGCTCCGCCCAAAGCTTGGCGGGGATCGGGATGCCGTTTTTGCGGCGCTTCGCTTCGGTGTGCTGCGAGCGCTCGCCGGGCATGGTGATCTCGTCGAAGCCGGCCTGACGCGGCAACGTCTTGAGGATCGCCGTCAGCGTATCCGCGTCGTTCTTGAAATCGCCAAGCGCACGAAACGTTTCGATGTCGATCACGATCATCGCGGTGTTGCCGGTATGACGCGTGCGCTTTTCCGGTCCGAGCGCACGGGCCTGAATCGGCGCTGCGGCCAGCACGCTCGCCAGCATCTCGAACATCAAGCCGAGCCCGGAGCCTTTCGGGCCCGCCGAGCGGCAGCAAGATCTCCGCCTTGTTCGGATCGGTGGTGGCTTCGCCCTGCTCGGTCAGCACCGTGCCCTCGGGCAAAGGCTGGCCGGTATTGCGGCTTTGCAGGATTTTGCCGTTGGCAATCGCACTGGTCGCCATGTCGAGCACGATCGGGCCGTTGCCGCTCGGCACCGCAATCGCAATCGGGCTGGTGCTGAGGCTGGCGACGCGGGTGCCGTGATAGGCCATCAAGGTCGGCCCCGCGCCCAGGATGATCGCGGCGCAATTCTGCTCGGCGATCCATTGCGCGTAACGGCCGATCGCGCCGGTGTGCGTGGTCTCGCGCACCAGGCAGAAACAGACGCCAAGTTTCTTTGCCCGCTCGACCGCCATCGCCGCCGCCTGCATCACCGCAACCGGCCCGAAACCGTGGCCGCAATCGAGCACAAACGTCGCGCCACGATCATGGGTGATCTTCGGCACCGCATCGCGGCTGATCTCGCCATCCGCGATGATGTGGAGATAGCGCGGCAGCCGCGACACGCCGTGGCCGTCGCCGCCGCGCAGATTGGCCCACACCAGGCCGTCGGCGACAACCGCCGCATCCTTCTCGCGCGCGCCGACGGCGACAAGCACCTGCCGGATATAGCGGCCGAGCTCTTCGTGGCTGACGCTGATGCTTTTGGCGGTCATTTCGCCGCCGGGAAATATTTATCGAGCCACGGCCGCATCATGCTCCACACCCGCTCCGAATTTTCCGAGAACAGGAAGTGGTCGAGACCGGCGAACAGATGCAGCTCGGTCGGTTGCCCTGCCCGCTTGAACATTTCGATCGATTGCTCGGTCGGCGTGACCGAGTCCTTGGCCGAATGGATCAACAGCAGCGGCCGCGGCGCGATGTTGCCGACCACATCGTCAGCGCGGAAATCGAACATGCTTTGCGCGGTCTCCGCCGGGAACATCTCGACCGAGTTCGGCGCCAGCATGCCGACTTTCTGCTTGTCGAGATTTTCCTTCACGTGGCCCGGGATCGGCACGATGTCATAGCGCGGCACCATCAGCGACTTGCCGGTGCGCTTGCGATGCTCCTTGCCGTCCTCCAGCATCTTGGTGAATTTCGCCCACTGCTCCGGCGACGGATGCTGGCCGCGGAATTTGCGTTCGCCGTCACCCCAGCCGCCATTCGAGATGACGCGGCAACGCGCGGATTGGTGCCGCCGGCATAAACGCCGACCGCGCCGCCAAAACTCGATCCGATCACGCCGATGCGGTCCGGATCGACCGACGGATGCTTGGCCAGAAAGTCCAGCGCATTGCCGGTGTCCTCGACCTGCTCGAGACAGATCACGCGGCCGAACTCACCTTCGCTTTTGCCGCAGCCGCGCATGTCGAAGCGCAGCGTGACATAACCGTATTTGTTGAGGACGCCAGCCGGCGTGATGCAGTTCGGGCTGTCGCTGTTCGAGCCGAAGCCATGCAGCACCAGGAAAGCCGCGCGGCGCTCGCCCGGCTTGAGGCCCGGCGGCACGCTC
The DNA here is from genome assembly GCA_963807565.1 of uncultured Alphaproteobacteria bacterium. Classification (GTDB taxonomy): domain Bacteria; phylum Pseudomonadota; class Alphaproteobacteria; order Rhizobiales; family Xanthobacteraceae; genus BOG-931. The sequence goes on from CAWECH010000021.1 coordinate 211,680, forward strand.
ACCACGCCATGCAGGCGCAGACCCGCCGACTGGAAACTCACAACCTCTTCGCTCATAACCGACTTTCCTTCCCTAATCCTGCGTAGCGGGCGGCACTCTACCGATTTGGCGGTGTGAAGGAAGGGGACGCGGCTGTAGGATGCATAGCTCGAAAAGAGGACCACGGAGATGGCCGAAATCGTCGCCGGAATAGGCTTGCCGCATACCCCGGCGTCCCCCGCACTGGTGGCGCGAGAAGGCCCGCAATGCGAGACGGCGCGATTTTACGCCGAAGTCGCCAAGCAGCTTGAGGCCGTAAAGCCGGACGCGCTGATCATCTTCACCGACGACCACTTCAACACGTTTTTCCTCGACAATTTTCCCACCTTCGCCATCGGTATTGCCGAGGCGATGTCGGGGCCAAACGACCAGACGCCGATGCCGCGCTACAAAGTGCCGGTGCCTGCAGCGCTCGCGGCGCATATCCGTGCGGCGGCGATCGCCCGCGGCTTCGATATTTCGCTGGTTCAGGATTTCGAGGTCGATCATGCGGTGATGGTGCCGCTGCACTTCATCACGCCGCACATGAAAATTCCGGTTCTGCCGATTTTCGTCAACGCGCTGGCGCCGCCGCTCCCGACTGCGCAGCGCTGCTACGCGCTTGGCGAGGCAGTGCGTGACGCGATCAAGAGAATGGCCGGAGCCTCTGCGCGTCGTCGTCATCGGCAGCGGCAGCTTTTCGCTTGAGATCGGCGGTCCAAAAATTCCGCCCGGCGAACGCGCCGCGGGCACACCCGATCCGGAATGGTCGCAGCACGTCGAGGCGCTTCTGGCGGAGGCACGGATCGACGAACTGCTCTCGGAAGCAACGGCGAAGCGCATGCTTCAAGCCGGCAATATCGGCGGCGAATTGCTGAACTGGATCGCCATGCTCGGCGTCATCGGCACGCACAAACCGGCGATGATGCTGGCGCAGCATAAACAGGGCCATGCCTTCGCGGTCTGGCAGCGGAACTGACGAGATGAGCGTCTACGCCGTCGACAAGCTCTGCCGCGACGCCTTGCATGACATTGCCTTCCGCGAAGCGGTCAAGCATGATCCCGGCCGCCGCCATCGCATCGCGCGATCTCACCGATGACGAACGCAGCGCATTGTTGAACGGCGACGTCGCGCGCCTCTATGAGTGGGGCTGTCATCCGTTCCTGCTGGCTTATCTGACGCGCTGGGACTTGTTCGGCATCACGCCGGCCATCTACAACCAGCGCATCCACACCGCGCACGACGCACGCAACGACTAGAGATAACCTCGGCTCCGCCAATACCTCTCGGCCGCCGGATGCAGCGGCACGCACTGCGGCGTATCGGGAGCTTCGCGCGCCATGCGCTCGACCGGGAGGTCGCCCGGCTCTTCCCAGGGAATCCGCGCCTTGCGGGCCTCGAGGCCGGCGCAGATCGACGGCGACCAGATCATCGTCGGCTTCGGCATGAACGAATACCGTCCAGCCCGAGAAATCCAGCGAGAGCACATCGGCGGACAGCTTCGGATACAGCGCGCGCGACAGCACGGCGCGGCGATAGCCCATCCCCTCAAGCTTCGTCACCGTGCTCTCTGCGAGCGGCAGAATTTTAATTCCGGCATCGAGCGCCTGCGGCACCCAGATATAGGCCGCTTCGTCGAAGATCGCATCGACGTCGCCGCGAATGAGCGATTTGAAAGTCTCGGTATGAACCCAGGGCACGCTGCCGGCCTTGCGAATTTCACCGCCCCAGCGGGCGACGTCATCGCGTGTGAAGCCGGCGGCGGCAGCAACGTCGTCAAACATCGTGATGCAGACTGTGATCCGGCACCGCCCGCATCAGGATGCGCAGCTTCGGCTTGCGCAACGGAATGTCCTCGAAGCGCGACAGTCCTGTCTCCGGCCGTACGGCGAAGACGAATTGATCAGGGGATGGAATGACACAGATAGCGCGCACTGGCATCGGCTTCTTGAAGATGCCCTGCCCTCGCAACGCAACGGCGAGCACGCTGGCCGGATTGATCATGGAAAGATCGGCTTCGCCTGAGGCGACCGCAAAAATACCCTCGGCCGAGCTCGAACCGAAGAAAGTCACCGGCTTGCCCCCGCGCGAATGGCGAAGCGTCACCTTGGGGATGACGTAATCCGGCGTCGCATCCGCGACCCCTCCGGCCAGTTCCGAGGCGACTTCCAGAACCAGACGCGAGCGCGTCACATTAGGATTGGTGACAGGGTTGGTTGTCATTGCATCACCGGCACGAATTGAGTGGTGAACAGCACATCGTCCGCCGGCTTATCGGGCAGCGTTCCCATGTCGACGTAAGACTGTTTGAGCGCTGCAACGGCCTTCGGATCGAAACGTCCATCATCGATCAGCATGCCGATCTCGAAATCGTAATTTCGGGCCGCAACGGCGGGGCTTTGATGCAGAACGCGCTCGGCTACCGCTGCGGTTTCGTCCTTGTGGGTTTTCATGAAGGCAATCGCGGCAAAGAAAGCCTTTCAGGAATCGCTGCACCAAGCCGGGATTGCTGGCGACGGAGGATTTCTGCGCAAACACGACATGCGTAATGAAGTCCGGCGCATAGCGATCCATCGACACCAGCACGCGGCCCTCGTTGCGCTCCTCAAGCGCGAAGCCCACTTCAGTCGACAGCACCACCGCATCGACCTGCTTCGCTTTGAGCGCGGCAATGCTGGCCGGGATGGCGCCCAGCGGCGCTGTCTGGATGCCGGATCGCCCCCAACCTTCCTGGGTCGCCATTTGCCTGGCCAGCCAGTCGCTGAGTGACCCAACTGTCGAAACGGCGATCACTTTGCCCTTCAGGTCAGCAACTGTCTTGATCGGCGAATCCGCAAGCACGATCGCAGCGATATTGCGCGGCGGACCGGCAAAAGCGGCAACGGCGATAGCCGGTGAGCCTTTGGCGAGAAACGCCATTCCGGGTCCGCTGCCAAGGCCGATATCGATGCTGCCTGCCACAAGCGCCTGCTGGATTTTGGCGTCGCCGCCAAGATCGGCGACCTCAATGTCGAGGCCCTGCCCGGCGAAGAAGCCCTGGGCCATGCCGACATCAACGGGCAAGAACGTCCAGGCGTTACCCTGCGCCTTTCCGACACGGACAAGCTCGTTGGCCGAAACGGCGCTCCCGCCGAGCAGCACTGACAACAAAAGCAGCAGCGGGAAGCGCCCAACCATTTGGATCACGCTGCGAACTTCAGCGTTCGTCACGATGAAGCGTCCTTATCTGGCTTCTGGTCGCCGCAGACATCGAACGTCCGGACTCCGATATTGCGGTCCGGCAGTTCCAGCACCTGCGGATTGCTCAACGTCTCGCGGGCATTGGCGTAGCCGGTGTTCCAGTGCTCTTCCATCGTTCGCCTTGAGAATTCGAAGTCCTTGGCGGCGCCCTCATATTTTTTGGCGCGGTAGATCAGATGCACGATGTTGCAGACTTTATCGTTGGCCGCAGTCGCGAGCAGTTTTGCGTCTTCACCGTCGCGCAACTCCTCCGGAATTTGGCGCAGGAGATTGGCCAGCGCGATGCGCAATTTCTGCACGTTCTGATATTGCTCCGTAGCGGCGCGATTGCGGCTGGAATAGAGGATTTCCTTCTGACGAATCTCGACCTCGATCATGTCTTTCGGCAACTCGCCACGCGCGCTCCAAAGATCGACCTGAAAGGCCAGCGTGTCTTCGCGTGGATAACTGTCCAGCACCCATTGCAGCGGCGTGTTTGAGATAAGTCCGCCGTCCCAATAGTAGCGTCCGTCAACCTGGGTAGCGGGAAATCCCGGCGGCAGCGAGCCACTTGCCATCACGTGCTCAAACCGGATCTCGCAGTCATTGGAATCGAAGTACCGGAAGTTGCCCGAACAGACATCGACGGCGCCGACGCTGAACCGGATCTGCCGCTTATTGATGAGGTCGAAATCAACTAGCTTCTCAAGTGTCGTCCGAAGCTGAGAGTTATCGTAATAGCTTGCCTTGAGCGGATCGCTCGGCGGCCACAAGTTCGGCGGCGGCACGCGCGGTGAAAAGAAATGCGGAGCGCCAAACAACAGGATGTTCATCGCCTGCGCCTGATTGACGAACTGGCGGCCGAACTGATCCTTTGGATCGAGCACCGTGAAATTGGGCAACCCCAGCGGCGAGGCGCTGACCATTTCCCAGAAATCGCGTAGCCGCTCGACCCGCCGCTCAAGCGGATTGCCGGCGATCAGGGCGGAATTAATCGCGCCGATCGAAATGCCCGCCACCCAGCTTGGATAAAGACCGGCTTCGTGGAGCGCCTGATAGACGCCGGCTTGATAAGCGCCAAGCGCGCCGCCGCCTTGTAATAGCAGGGTAATCCGCTCAAATGGCGTTTGAGCGGGTTGCGGCACAGCCGTGGGATGCTCGATGGCCTGTTCGCTCATTCTTTGCGCTCTTGTTTGCGGTAAGCCTCGATGATCTCTGAACCAGTCGCGAACCAGACCTTACCGTGGGAAGCAATATGGGCGAGCGCGCGGTCCAGCGTCCGGATACGATGCGGCGCGCCAATCAGGAACGGATGCAGCGCAATCCCCATCACTCGCGCATTCTTTTCGCCCTCCTCATAGAGCACGTCGAAAGTATCGTAGATACGACGCTCGAAGTCGGCGATATCGATGCTTGGCGCGTTGAACAGCGGCATATCGTTCAATTCGATCGAATAGGGGATTGAATAGAGACCGTTGTTCATACGGTACGGCAGGTCGTCATTGACCCAGTCGCAGACATAGTCGACGCCATGCTCGTGCAATAGGTCGAGCGTGTTCCAGGTCTCAGTCAGACCCGGCCCGAGCCAGCCGCGCATTTTCTGCCCCCACTGCCCGATGATCTCGCGGGTTTCGGCAATGACGGCGGCCTCGTTTTCCTTCGATAGGCCGGTCAGCATGACCGAATTGGTCAGTCCGTGACCCATCAGCTCCCATTTGAGCTTGGTGGCCTCTTCCATGATGCGCGGATAAAACCGGCCTACCTCGGCGTTCAGTGCAACCGTGCCGCGCACATTGTGCTTCGCCAGCGTCTCCATGATGCGCCAGACGCCGACGCGATTACCGTAATCGCGCCGCGAGTAATTGCGGATGTCCGGCGCATTGCTGCCGATCTCGAGATGAAAATGCTCGATGTTGGGAATGACCCACACGGCGACGCGCGCGCCATTGGGCCATGTCACCGGCGGCCGATCGACAATGGCCTGATAGGGGAAGAATTTGAACGGATCGGCTTCCTGAGACACAGGTATCTCCCGCTATCTATTCGGCAGGCGGACATTATGATGGCCTGAGCAGTTTTTATCCATCGGCGAACGCGCGGCAGCCATGATCCTCTTCAAATGACCCTGATCCTCTCCAACGACGATGTCGGCAAGCTTTTGACCATGCCGGATTGCATCGCCGTGCTGGAAGAATCCTATGTCGAGCTCGCCGAAGGCCGTGGCGTGTCGCGCACGCGCTCCGACAGTTTCGCGCCGACCACGCGCGAGGATGCGCTGTACAGCCTGAAATCGATGGATGGCATTATCCCGAAATTCGGCGTTGGGGCGGTCCGCATCAATTCCGACATCATCACCTGGCCGAAGAAAGGCAATAACGTGCGGCGCGAGAAGGTGCCGGCCGCGCCGGGCAATCGTTACGTCGGCCTGGTGCTGTTGTTCTCGAGCGAGAACGGCGAGCCGCTCGCGATCTTCCCGGACGGCGTGATGCAACGCATGCGCGTCGGCGGCGCCAACGGGCTTGGCATCAAATATCTGGCGCGAAAGGATGCCCGGACTGTTGGAATTCTCGGCTCGGGCTGGCAGGCCGGAGCGCAGCTCATGGCTGCTTGTGCAGTCAGGGAGATTACCGCTATCCGCTGCTTCAGCCCCAATGCCGACAATTGCACCGCCTTCGCGCGAGAGATGAGCACAACGCTCGGTCTCGAAGTCACTCCGGTCACTACGCCGGAGGAAGCCATCGCCGGTGCCGATATCGTCATGTGCGCAACCAACACGGTCGATCCGATATTTTTCGAGCGCTGGATTGAGCCGGGTATGCATCTGAGTTCGATCAAGCGGCCGGAAATCGAGGAAAGTGCTGTCAAACGCGCCGACCGCGTCGTCATTCATGTCAACGACGCCAAGCCGATCCATGTGATGACCAAAGACCTCATGGTGCCGGAGAAAGCCAACGGCCGCGGCTGGGAAGTGGCCGGCGGCATCGACTTCGACAAGCTGCCGACATTGCCGGACCTCATCGTTGGCCGCGTCGAAGGCCGCAAGTCCGACAATGAAGTTACCTGCTTCATCAACAATCTCGGTCTCGGCTATCAATTCGCCGCGGCCGGATCCTTACTCATCCGCAAGGCCAAAGAGAGCGGCCTGGGCCACGAGCTGCCGACCGACTGGTTCACGGAAGACGTACACCCCTAACGGAAAATCAGTCGCGTGTTGGCTTCGTCGCCATCGGTGGACGCGGAATGCGGCCATCGATCGCGTGTCAGCGGCACCGTCATATGCACGGTCAAGCCGCTGCGGCCGAAGGTGCGATGCACTTCACCGTTCAGCTGCCGCTCGATAACCAGTCCGATAAGCCGAGAGCCGAAATCCAGGCTTCCGCGGCGGCCGCGCCGGCGGGCCATTTTTCTCGATCCAATCCAGCGTCAAAGTCGGGCCGCGATTGGTGCTGCCGACTGACCAGCTCAATTCCAGTTGGCCTTTGGCCCGCGACAAGCTGCCATGCTTGGCAGCATTGGCCACCAGCTCATGTAGCGCGGCGCTCAAATTGAAAATCGGATCTGGCTCAAGCTCCACATTCGGTCCGCTGAACGAAACCCGGTCGAGGTATGGCCCGAGCAGGACATAGAGCAAGTCCATGATCGGGGTCGACTGCCAGCCGCCTTCGGTGATCAGGCGATGTGCGTTGGCCAGAGCCAGAACGCGTGCCTGATATTTACTGGCGAGATCGGCGATGCTCCGTGAATTCCTGGCCGTCTGGGAGAACAGCGCCAACAACTGCGAGAACAGATTGCCTGAGCGATGCCGCATGTCGCGGATCATCAATTCGTGCCGCTGTTCAAGCTGACGGCGCTGAATTGCACCGGCGAGGATGTTGGCGGCAGACGCGAGGAACGACTTTGTCCTGTTCGCCGAATGTGCGCTTGTGCGCCGTGCAAACGCCGAGGATTCCGAAGGCGCGGCCGTCACGACCGGCGATCGTGACCGACATGCCGCTGACGCACTTGTGGTCCCGCAGATAGGGCGCCGGCTCGAACCGTTTTTCCAACGCGTAGTCATCGGTCACCACAGGTGCACCCAAATCCAGCGTATAGCGGGCAAAACTGTTGGGCGCGGCTGTTGCAACGATCGAACCAACCAAATCCTTGTTCCAACCGAAGCCGCCACGCAGCATGAGTTCGCTGTCGCCAGGCAGCAATTCGAGGATCTTCACAAAATCAACCGAAAGCGCCATCGCGACCGTACTGACCGCATCGCTTAACAACCGCTCGAGATCGGTCTCCGCCAGGGCACGTTCGCCGAGCTGGGCCAGCGCTTCCTGTTGCCTGATGCGATTGCGCAACTCGATTTCGAGAGTCGACTGTGCCGATCCGGCGGAGGCGTATTGCGGCCGGTTAGCCGGGAGTGCTTGATCGGGCGTGATGCGATCGGCCGCGCTCATGCCACTACACTTTCACTTTTGTCCACCCACCTGAAATATCGGATGGGGCGTCAGGAAATGAAATAGGCCGAAGCTTTCGGTATCGCGCTTCGGCCTATCAACCTCGTAATTTTATTTCGCGGCGGCGAACAGTACCGATCAGTAGACACCGTTCAGATTTGTAGGGGAAGACCGGGCGACAGTCTGCGCGGCCATGACCGAGCTAATCGAAGACTGCGGCGTCATCCGCGTACCGGTGCCGGCTGACGCACTCAACTGACTGTTCGGCAGCACGACAACCTTGGTACCTACGCCGACCCGCTGATAGAGGTCTTCGACGTCCTCATTACGCAGGCGGATGCAGCCGCTGGAAACACGCTTGCCAATGGTCGTCGGATCGTTAGTGCCGTGGATGCGGTAGTCGGTATTGCCGAGATACATCGCGCGCGCACCGAGCGGATTACCCGGGCCGCCACCGACCCAGCGCGGCAGATAAGGCTGCCGGGCGACCATTTGAGCAGGCGGTATCCAATCCGGCCACTCAGCCTTGCGGGTGATCGTTTGAACACCCGACCAGGTAAAGCCTTCACGGCCGACGCCAATGCCGTAGCGCATCGCTTGGCCGTTGCCGGTCGTCAAGTAGAGAAAGGTATGGGCTGTATCGATGATAATTGTGCCCGCCGGTTCGTTGCCATCGTAGGCGACGATCTGGCGGCGCAACTGCGCCGGCAATTCGTCGCTACTGGTTGCATCGCCGGATTGTGGCTGCGGCGCATATTGCGGAAACACCGCACCATCCGGCTCAGCCGGGGAGTAAGCCAAAGCCTGCGCGAAAGCTGGGGCTGCGGGAATTGCCAGAAAACTTGCAAACAAAATCGCGCTGCAAAAGCGCCTACGGCTTGCTGACATGATATTTTCCACCGTGCTGAGTTGCCGATCTCAATTCCAACAAGTCATCATCTGACGTGAAGGTTCCTTAAGCCGCACGCAATAACGCGCGGCACTGCACACACTTCCTGTCGGTTTCATGGAATAGACGGGGAAGTTGATCGGCGAGATATCAGAAAACATCTCGCACGCGATTAAATCAGAAACTAAAAATTTAATCAGGCAGGGCTTCAACCAAACAAGGCTTCGGCTAATAAGGCTTCGGTCAGGTAAGGCAACGCCCGAAGACATTCGTCGCCACCGGCGAAGAGATTGTGCTGAATGCCGCATCGCACGCGAAGGGTCTTTCCGCACGCGACTGCGGGTTGAATGCACTGAATTCATAGCGCCAGTCAGGGACAACAGCGGCTTCACGCGATACTGGCAGCCGGTCCGCCTTGAAAGTGCGGTCAACTGAAAGTGGCGTTGTCAGGGTCGCACCGGCGCTCAAGAACGGAGCTACACCAACAAAAAATGAAGCCAGTGCCAAAGACACCCGCTGCACCAGTCAAACGAACTACAAACTGTTTCGCCATCTGACGTCTCCAGCGTGTCAAACTCTTGCTGCTCTAGACACGCAAACGACCCCACACCCGACCACCTTCAGACCGATCAACAAAGGTGGGGCATGCCCAGTTCCAGGGTAAGGGTTCATTCACTCAGTCGTGATGGCCCAGTTCCAGGTTCTAAAAAATCACGGCGCCGTGAACAAATTTTCGCAGCAGGTCGGCGGACTCGCCGCAGGAACAAACAATGGCGCCGCGGTTTGTCATGGCAGCCGGCCATCCTTTCCCCCTCCCCCCGTGCTTGGCCGGCGAGACTGGGCGCAGCCGATATGCCGATCGGCTGCGCCCTTAATTTTTTGCCCTTCCAAAGATTTGATGCCGCGGCGACGCAAAAATGCGAATGGCCGGGCAATGCCCGGCCATCACACGTTCTCAACAAATTTGCGACCTGGAATTATGCGGTGGGCTGCCGCTCCACCGGCTGCCGGACCCGCTGGTGCGCCTTGCGCCCGAAGAATAACGCCTGGCTGACAACCGCGGAAACCACGGCGAGCTGGAACGGCTTCGCAATCAGGAACGCCGGCTCCGGCCGCTGGCCGGTGAGGAAACGTTCCGGATATGCGGTGATAAATATCACCGGCACTTCGAGAGTGCTCAAAAGCTCGTTGACCGCGTCAAGGCCGGAGCTGCCGTCGGCAAGTTGGATGTCGGCGAGGATCAGGCCGGGCCGCTTCTGCTTCGCGAGCGCAATCGCCTCACTATGGGTGCGCGCGATACCGATGACATTATGACCGAGGCTTTCGACCAGCGCCTCGATGTCCATGGCGATAAACGTTTCGTCCTCAATGATCAGGACGTCGGTCGCGATCTCGGCGGCAAGCTCGCGGCCGGACTCCTCGACCAGGTTGCGAAGCGTCGCAAGATCGCAATCGAGCACTTGCGCGGCATCCTCTTCCGAGAACCCTTCGAGGGCGACAAGAAGGAAGGCCTGCCGGGGCCGGGGGGTGATCTGGGTAATATGTTGTTCCGGCGGGAGCGACATCTCGCCGGGCTCCGCCTTGCCATTCACCGCCACCGAATTCCAGATTTTCGTGAACAGGCGATAGAGGCCAACCCGGGAATTGGAAGCCCTGCGCAATCGACGTTTGGGCTCGCGATCAGCGACTCCAGGGTGGCCGCCACGTAGGCGTCACCGGAGGCCTGACTACCCGTTAAGGCACGGGCATATCTACGTAAAAACGGTAGGTGCTGGAGTACGGTTTGCGACGTGGACACTAAAGAACCTCCCCTTATGGGCCCGAATACTACCCCTTTAAGGCCCAAGCCGGCTAAAAAGTTCCAAAAAAGTTCCCATCTCCTGGAACAATGCGAAAGACGGCGCGTTTGCGCACTGTGAGTAGGTGAGGCGGCTGAAAATTATGGGCGACCGGGGGAAAAATGACGAAATGAAGAACCGTAGAACCAATTTTGAAGCGGTAACGCCGGATCACGGCAAGCCAGATACGGAAACTCGGGACGCCATGGGCAGGCCAGTCAATCAAACAGCGAAACCCGAAGCCCGGCTGGGGCGCGAGGTTCAGGCCCGCATCGGGCAGCAGTTGCGCGCGATGTACGACGACGTCGTCAATGAAGGCGTGCCGCAGAACATTACAGACCTAATTCGCCGGCTCAGTGAACAGAGCTAATGGAAAAGGCATCGGTAGGCATGAAACTCGATCCTGCCATACGCGACCAGGTTCTCAGCACTGTCCCGAGCTTGCGCGCTTTCGCGATCTCGCTGTGCGGCAACATCGATCGCGCCGACGATCTGGTTCAGGAAACGCTGTTGCGCGCGCTGTCGCACATCGATTCCTTTGAGCCCGGCACCAACATGCCGGCATGGTTGTTCACTATTCTCCGCAACCTTTTCAGGTCGGAATATCGCAAACGCCGCCGCGAGGTCGAAGACGCCGACGGCCGTTATGCCGATACGCTCAAATCGCATCCCGAGCAGACCGGCCGGGTGGAGTTTGAGGAATTCCGTACTGCGCTTGCCAAACTCCCGCCAGACCAGCGCGAAGCCCTGATCCTCGTCGGTGCCTCCGGCTTCTCCTACGAAGACGCCGCGTCGATCTGCGGCTGCGCCGTGGGCACCATCAAGAGCCGCGTCAACCGCGCTCGTACCCGGCTTGCTGATCTGCTTGCCATCGACGGCGTGGATGATTTCGGCCCCGACCGCGCGACCCGCGCGGTCCTCGCCGGTGGCGGCCGCAACTAGCCGCTACGGCATTCCACCACTGTTGGCGATGCCACCATCGATCGTGACGATGGTGCCGCTGGTGTACGACGACAAATCTGACGCAAGGAAAACCACCGTCGCTGCGACCTCGTCGCAGGTCGCCGGGCGGCCGTAGGGCATTTTCGCAAAGCTTTCCTTCCAGCGGCTTTCGTCGCCGAGCTGCGATTTGGCACGCTTGCGTCCAAGGACCTCCACCCGATCGGTCAGCACCGGTCCAGGATTGACGCCGACAACGCGCACGTTGTGCGCGGTGCTCTTGCCGCCGATGGCGCGGGTGAAAGCCATCAGGCTGGCATTGCCGGCAGCGCCAGCGATATAGCTCGCATCGAGCCGCTCGCCGCCGATACCGATGATGTTGATGATGACGCCACGCCGGCGCTTTTCCATCATCGCAAGATAATGGCGGGTCATGCCGACATAGCCGTAGACCTTTAAATCCCAGCCGGCGCGCCACGCGGTCTCGTCGACGTCATGGATCGTACCGCCTGGAACTGCACCCGCGTTATTCACCAGGATGTCGACGTCCGGAAACGTTTTGTAGACCTGCTCGCGCGCCGCCGGATCGGACAGATCGGCGGCCATTGTGCGCACCGTGACACCGGTTTCCTTGCGGATCGCATCCGCCTCCTTCTCCAGCTGCTCACCGGAGCGTGCCGCCATGCAGACGTTGACACCTTCACGCGCAAACCATTGCGCGACAGAAAGTCCGATCCCCTTCGAACTGCCGGTAACGAGCACGGTACGGCCGGCCAATTTCAAATCCATCGTTGATTCCTCTACCTCATCATGTGCGACGGCAGCCAGAGCGCCAGAACCGGAAATGCAATCAGGATCACCAGCCGTACCAGATCCGTGAGAATGAACGGCAGCACGCCGGCAAAGATTGTCGAAAAGCTGACGTCCTGCACCACGCTTTTGATGACGAACACGTTCATCCCGACCGGCGGATGAATCAGTCCGAGTTCCACCGTCATGACGATGATGACACCAAACCAGATCGGATCGAAGCCAAGCTGCGTGATCACCGGGAAGATGATCGGAATGGTCAGGATGATCATCGCAAGCGAGTCCATGAGGCAGCCGAGCACGATGTACATCACCATGATCAGAGCCAATACGCCGTAGCGGCCGAGCCCGAGCGCCGTCAGGAACCCAGTCACCTTCTGCGGCGTCTGCGTCACGGTGAGGAAATAGCCGAACAGCAGCGCGCCAATCAGCACGGTCAGCACCGCCGCCGCGGTGCGCACCGCCTGCAACAGCGAGCGGCGGATTTCCGGCCCCGTCAGCTTGCCCCGCGCGATGCCGATCAAAAGCGCGCCGGACGCGCCCATGCCGCCAGCTTCGGTCGGCGTGAACAGGCCGCCATAAAGACCGCCGATGACAAAGACAAACAGCAGAAGCGTTGCCCAGATATCCCGCAAGCCGGCGCGGCGTTCCGCCCAGGTATGGCGCGGCGCCGACGGCAGAAAATTCGGCCGCACCTTGCCGATGATCACGACGGTCAGCATGTCCATGGCCGCGGCGATCAATCCCGGAATGATGCCGGCGATGAACAGCTTGCCGATATCCTGCTCGGTGATGATGCCGTAGACCGCCAGCACCGTGGAAGGCGGCAGCATGGCGCCGAGCGTGCCGCCGGCAGCGATCACGCCGGTGGCGAACGATTTCGGATAATTGTACCGGCGCATTTCCGGGTAGGCGACAGTCGCAAACGTCGCCGCGGTCGCAACCGACGATCCGGAAATCGCGGCAAAGCCGGCACAGGCGGCGATGGTCGCGATGCCGAGCCCGCCCTTGAGATGTCCGACAAAGGAATTCGCCGCGCGGAACAGCTCACGGCTCATGCCCGAATTGGATACGAACGCGCCCATCAGCAGGAACATCGGGATGACGCCGAAGGTGTAGTCGGTCACCGTCCGCATTGAGGTGAGGCCAACGCTTTTGAGCGCCGCGGTGCCGTTGACGAGGTAGGCAAAGCCGGTGACGCCGACGAGGCCCATCGCCATGCCGACCGGCACGCGCAGCAACATCAGCGCGAACAGGCTGACAAAGCCGAGGATCGCGACCGCGTCGGTACTCAAATGCGGCATCGGGCGCGCCTCACTCCACCGGATTGATCTTGTACTGGCCGCCCATCAATTCGGGATGGAAGATCAGCCGATAGGTGCGCACCGCGATCAAAAACACCGCGGAAACATCGCCGAGCCACGCCACCAGAAAAAACGGCCAGACCGGCAGCCGAAGATCGAATGTGAGAACGTGATCGGCATAGGTGCCGCGCACCTTGTCGAACAGCGTGTAGGTTTGCACCGTCACCACGAACAGCAGCACCAGCGTCGCGAAGACGTCGATGAAGCGCTGCATGCGCTTGCCGACATTGGCATAGACCAGATCGACGGTAATGTGATTGCCGCGATACGAGGTGGCAGCGATGCCCCAAAAGATCAGAATGCCGAGCAGCATCCGCCCGAAGTCATAGCTGTCGGGAATCTGCACGCTGAAGAAATAACGCAGCAGCACCGAAACGAAGATATCGAGCGCGACGACACCGGCAAAGAACGCCGCAATAAGTTCGATACCGTCGATAAAGCGATCCATCAGGCCACGCGACTGCGCGCTCTGAGTCGTAGCGACATCAGCAACGTGCGCTTCGGCTTCGGACATCGACGGTACCCGATGATGTGGCAGCGGCGAAACACCGCCGCTGCCGGTCGTTCGTCAGAAGCCGGCGCTATACTGCTTGAGCGATGCTTGCAGCTCGTTCCAGATCACGTCGGGATCGCCGCCAGCCTTTTTTACATCGGCCGCCCATTTGTCTTTCAGTGGCGCGGCGGACTTCTTCCAAAGCGCAAGCTGGTCGTCGGTGATCGTGTAGACTTCGTGGTCCGGCTCGGCTTTGACCTTTGCAATGCCGGCGTGTTCGAAATCGACCCACGGATCGGCAAACCGCGCAGCCCATTCGTTCGTGCAGTGATTGTCGATCACTTTCTTTTGCGCGGGCGACATCGCAGCGTAAGTCGCCGGGCTCATCAGCCACTGGAACATCACCGAGCCAAGCGGCTCCTCCATGTCGTACTTGGTCACCTTGTCGATACCGAACAGCACCAGGGAGCCCCACGGGAAACTGACCGAGTCGGCAACGCCCTTCGCCAGAATGTCCCGCACCTCCGGTGCACTCGATTGCACGTTGGTCGCGCCGAGCAGCGTCATCCAGGCTGCGATCGTGCCCTGCGCCGGCCGAACCTTCGTGCCTTTCAGGTCATCCGGCACCACGATCTTTTTGTTGGTCGAGTGCATCGCCACCGGGTCGAGCACAAAGGAGAAGCAGTAATGCGTATCCTTCATCTCGGTCGCGGCGTATTTGCGATACCAGGCGTCGATCGCGCGATTGCCGCCCTTGGCGTTACCGACGAGGAACGGTAACTCGCCGGCCGAGATAATCGGGAAACGGCCGGGCTGGTAGCCCGGATTGACGTAAACGAAATCGGCGATGCCATCGCGCGCCATATCGTAATGGTCGAACGCCTTGCCGAGCTGCTGTGCGGGAAAAATCGTCGAGGTGATGGTGCCGTTCGAACTCTTTCTTGATGTCGTCGGCCCAATCCTGGATCGCAGCTTGCAGGGGGTGCGACGGAGGCACCCAGTGGGACAGCTTAAGCTCGATCGGTTTGTCCTGCGCCGAAGCGGTTGCAACACAGAATGCAAGGCCGAGCGCGGCCAAACCCAAAAGCTTCACCTGACGAATTCCGTCCATAACCCCTCCCCTTCGTCCTTTAGTTTCAAACCGGACTTGCCCCATTTAACCGTACAAAAGTCCGCCTGTCAGTAGCTGGAATTGGATTTAACCGGCTTGGATTCAGGTCTTCGGGATCGTTGCGGACTTTGAATAGATGCAGCCGGCCGCATGGCGTCTTCTTGAGGGTGAATGAGCTGTTAAACGGCAGAACTGCGCGGCGGCAAAGCGGGCGCAAAGCCATTCGATAAAATTGTTTGCATTCGTTTTGTCCTTATTTGACGACAATTTTAGCATTCTGCCGCCGCAACGCGGACCTTAACCGGGCCGCAGCAGCAGCGGCGTTATGCCGTCTCCGAACAAAAAGCCGGGAAGCGCGCAAGCGTCCTACCCGGCGTTCGGGGACGTCAAATGTTTGCTCGTGTTGCGGCACTCGGCGTTGCCGCATTGCTGATCGTTGCGCCGCCATCACCCTATGATCGCATCGGTGAGCTCGCCGATGCCGATGCTTTCGGGGCAACGAATTTGCCGGCGGTCTCGTCAAGCGAGGGCGATGTTGTCGCGCCGGTCGCGACCGAAGTTTCCGAGGCAAATCTTCCCGACGCAAATCTTACGAACACAAATCTGGCCAGTACGAGCGCCCGTCCTGCAAATTTACCGCAAGACGATATAGCGCCGCAGCCGAGACTCGCGGCGCTGGATCGGCAAGATCCAACCGTCGTGCGGCCCGCTCCCAGCGAACCTTTCGGCCTCAAATCCATGCCGTGGTTCTCCGGCGACATTTTCGAAAAATGGACCAGGGTCAACGCCGCCATCAACGCCGACCGGAACGTTCTGGCGCACTGCCGCAAGGACATGGCGGATTGCCCGCCGGCAGCGCGGAAATTCCTCGCCGTCATTGCGGCGGGTCTTGAGCAGACCGGCCGCGCCCGCGTCGGCGTGATCAACCGCGCGATCAATCTCGCGATCGAACACATGAGTGATCTCGAGCAGTGGGGCGTGGATGAGCGTTGGAGCCCCCCGTTGGAGACTTTTGCGACGGGCCGCGGCGACTGTGAGGATTATGCGATCGCCAAATTTGTGGCGCTCACCGAGGCTGGCATTCCCGCGGAAGACGTAAGGCTTGTCGTCGTTCATGATCGAACCGCCAATGACGGCCACGCCGTCGCCGCCGTGCACGTCGACGATGGCTGGGTCTTGCTCGATAACCGCTGGTTGACGCTGGTCGACGACGACAAGATGCACCGCATGATCCCGCTGTTCGTCATCGACCAAAGCGGAGTGCGGACATATTTGCGGATGCCGCCCAATACGGCTGCGTTAGCTTCCGCCTCGCTCGGAATTCCGCTCGCCAATTGAGCTACTTCGTCTCCGCCTCGTAGACGCCGTCCCAATCCGGCGGCGGGGGATCGGCGCGATAGGTCGCGATCCGTTCGGCATACATGTCGTAGAGCCCGTCAAGATCATAACCGTTTCCGGCGGTACGGCAGCGTTCGATCAGACCAAGAGCATCGTCCCAGTGCTGCTTGCGGAAAGAAGCCAGCATCTGCGCATTCAGCGTACGCAACTCCTTGCTGCGCGGCTCCTGATCGGTGTCGGCGCGCCCAAGCACGGCGAACACCGCTTCAGGCTGCTTCTTTCCCTTCACCTGGATGAGATCGATCTCCATCGTTGCAAACTTTTCCTGGGCCCTTTCCGCGGTGCGCGATCCGATGACCAGCGGCAGGCGGTAGTCCTTGGTGCGCGCCTCAAGCCGGGATGCGACATTGACCGTGTCGCCCAGCACCGAATAGTTGAAGCGAAAGTCAGAGCCCATATTGCCGACGACACACGGGCCGGTATTAAGGCCGATGCCGACGCGGAGCGGCATATACACGCCGCCACTGGCTTCCGCCTCTTGTTTGAGTTCGACGTTTAGCGCCGCGGCCCGCGTCTGCATCTCCAGCGCCGCATCGCAAGCATTAGCTTCCTGTTCCGGATCGTCGACCGGCGCATTCCAGAACGCCATGATGGCATCGCCGATATATTTGTCGATCGTGCCCTGGCGCTCAATGATGGCGTTGGTCAAAGGCGTCAGGAAGCGGTTCATCAGGTGGGTCAGGCCCTGCGGATCGTCCTTGTAGTGCTCCGAGATGGTGGTGAAGCCACGGACATCGCTGAACAGAATGGTCATGCGGCGCTCTTCGCCGCCGAGCACCAGCTTCTCCGGCGAGCGCGCGAGTGCCTCGACCATGTGCGGCGAAAGGTAGAAACCGAAAGCCGAGCGGATCTGCTGGCGCTGCTTCTGTTCGCGAAAATAATTCACGAAACGTGAGCACAAGGTAGATCAGCCAGCTTGAGATCAGCGGGTAAGTGAAATCGATCAGCAGGTTCTGTTCGACGAACAAGAACAGCGAGAGCCCGATAAGGCCTGCAATCAGCATCACGCCGAGAACAACGACAATCGTGGGTGACAGCAGCGGAGCGACGATGATGATCGCAAGTCCAAACAATACCGCTACGATAAGCTCGGCACCGATCGCGTAATTCGGGTGGTTCAGCAGCGTTTTGGTCAAAACGCTTTCAAGAATTTGCGCATGCACCTCGACGCCCGGCATCGCCGCCTCGACCGGCGTGGTCTTGATATCAAGCAAGCCGATGGCCGAGGTCCCTATCAGCACCAGCCGGCCGCGTAGACGATCCGGCGGCAAGTTGCCCTGCAGAATGTCTTTCGCCGAAACGTAGCGCGCCGGATTGCTCTTGTTGAAATGCACCCAGAACTGACCGTTACGGTCGGTCGGCACTTCCAGACCGGGGACCGCCACCGCGCGCACTCCGGCGGTATCGGTACGTACCAGGATGGCGCTTGCTTTGGTGACAACCCTCAGCATTTCCATCGATAGCGCAGGCACCAGCGTATCCTGGGCCTCCATGATCACCGGCACCCGGCGAATGATACCGTCACGCTCTGGTTTGATCGAAAACAGGCCGCGGCCGGCTGCAGCCTGTTCGATTGGCAAGATGTTGCGCAGCAGGCCGGGGAAAGTAACGAGGTCATCCGTGGGCTCCGGACCGACCACGGCAAAACCCGTTTGCAGCGTCATTTCAGCTTGCGTACGTGGCGACGGCGTCGGCGAGCCAGCCTGCCCGACGACCACACGCGACTGCTTTATCGCATCGGCCAGCACCTGATCATTACTGGGCAAGAGATCGAGCTTGGCGCGGGTCTCCGCATCAAGACCGCGAAAGCTATGCTCTGCGACGGCCGGCGACATCCGGTCGGGCTCCGAAAAGATGACGTCTAGGCCGATGGTGACCGCGCCGAGTTGCGTGATCTTGGTAATGAGATCAGCCACCGTGGTGCGCGGCCACGGCCACTGCCCAATCTCCTTCAGGCTCGCTTCATCGATATCGACGATCACGACCGGAAAAGAGGTCTGGGCACGCGGCCGCAAAACCTGGAACAGATCGAAGGTTCGCAGCCGCAGTTCCTCGACCGGACGCGGATCGATCACGCGCAGGGGAACCAGCGCAAACAACAGCACCAGGCACACCGCCCGCGCCAGACCGAACTGCCGCGCCCAGCGGGTAAGCGTTTTCATGTCGTGACTACCCCTGCGCCGAAACGTGCCTCAGCCACTATAGCTGAAGAACGCCACGCGGATCACTTCTCGCGTATCGAGCGCATCAGCTGATCGTGCAGCGGCTTGACCAGATAGGACACAAGAGTCCGCTCGCCGGTCTGGATGAACGCTTCGACCGGCATTCCCGGCGTCAGCTTGACGCCGCCAAGCCGCTCGATTTCACCGGGATCGATTCCGATACGCACCAGATAATAGCTCAGGCCGGTGCGCTGATCGTTACTGGTGTCGGCACCAACGCGGGTCACAGTGCCGTTGAGCTCTGGCGTCGTGCGCTGGTTGAAGGCCGAGAACCGCAGCACGACCGGCTGGCCAATCGCGACGTTGTCGATGTCCTTGGGCTCGACCTTGACCTCAACGGAGAGCGTGTCGGACTCCGGCACGATCATCATGACCGGGTCGCCCGCCGTGACGACACCGCCGACGGTGTTGGCGGTGGACTGGAAAACAACGCCGTCTTGCGGGGCACGAAGATCGGTGCGCTTGAGCTGATCTTCGGCGGTCACCTTGCGCTCGACATACTCGCCTATCTTGCTGTCGGTCTCGCGCAATTCCTTGGCGACGTCGCTGGAAACTTCCTGATCGACCTGAAGAATTTGCAGCTGGATTTCGGCGATCTTGCCTTTGGCCTCGGCGGAGGACGCAATCAGCTGACCGCGCTCGCCTCCTATCCGCGCCGCGTCGCGCTCCAGCGAAGTGAGCCGAGTGATCGGAACCAGGTTTCTTTGGAAGAGATCGCGCACACCGGATAGTTCTTGATCGATCAGCGAGGTTTCCTTGGACTTGGCATCCAGCTGCGCGGTAAGCCCGGTGATCTGCTCTTGCAATTGCTTGATGCGCTGCTGGAGCTGGTCCTTTTGGCCAAGGCGCGTCGTCCGCCGCAGATCGAATAGCTTGCGCTCGCTATCAAGCGCTTCTTTTACAGTGGGGTCATTGATGCGATCGGCCAGTTCTGGCGGCACGGTCATCGTGTCAGCACCGTCGCGTTCGGCGGCCAAACGGGCTTTGCGCGCATAAAGCTCGGTCAGACCCTTGCTGACAATCGCGAGATTGGCGCGAGTCACTGTTTCGTCGAGCCGGATCAGGATATCGCCGGCTTTGACGCGATCGCCGTCATGCACCCGCACCTCGCCGACCACGCCGCCGGTGGGGTGCTGCACCTTCTTGATATTGGAATCGACCACAATCGTGCCCTGCGCGATCAGCGCGCCGGAAATCTCTGCTGTCGATGCCCAGCCGCCGAAGCCGAGCGCCAGCACCGCGACGAACACGCTGCCGGCGATCACGTGCCGGCGGATCGATGCTTGCGGGCCGGGCGCCAGATTCAAATTCATCCGGCGCCTCCCTGCTGCTCCGGCACGACTTTCAGAGCTCGTTGCTGCGCCGGCGGCTGAATCACGCGATTGAGCACTTCCTCTTTCGGCCCGAACTGCTGCTGCCGCCCCTTCGCCATGACCAGAATGTAGTCGACCCCGGCGATAGCGGAAGGCCGGTGCGCGACCACCACCACGATGCCGCCGCGCGCGCGAACGCCCAGAATGGCCTGCGTCAGGGCTTCGTCGCCCTCCGCGTCGAGATTTGAATTCGGTTCGTCGAGCACGACGAGGAAGGGATCGCGATAAAGCGCGCGAGCCAATGCTATCCGTTGCGCCTGACCGGCCGATAATGCGCTACCGCTCTCGCCAATGTGGGTTTCGTAACCTTGCGGCAGATTGACAATCAGATCGTGGACCCCGGCCGCCTGAGCGGCAGCCAGCACAGCATCGGGATTTGGCGGTTCTTCAAATCGCGCGATGTTCTGCGCCACGTTGCCGGGAAACAGCTCAACGTCCTGCGGCAGATAGCCGAGATGGCGGCCGAGTGATTCCGGGGACCATTGGTCGAGACTGGCGCCGTCGAGCCGAACCGTGCCGCGCGCCGGCGACCAGACACCAACCAGCATACGCGCCAGCGACGACTTTCCGGACGCGGTAGGCCCGATCACGCCGAGTGCCTTGCCGCCGGGAAGCGTAAAATTGATATCCTGACAGACGATCTTCGCGCCACCCGGCGCAGCGACAGCGCCGCCTTGCACGATCAGTGTGCGCTGCGGCGGTTGCAGCGGCATCGGCTCGATCTGCGGCGGCAGGTGCGCCAGCAAGCGCGAAAGCCGCTCCCAGCTTTGCCGCGCGGCGATGAAGCCACGCCAGTTGGCGATCGCGAGATCGACCGGCGCCAGCGCGCGGCCGCCGAGAATGGAGCCGGCGATGATGATCCCTGCCGTGGACTGCTGATTGATGACAAGCCATGCGCCGACCGCGAGGATCGCGGACTGCAACATCATTCGCAGCACCTTGGAGATAGCGCCGAGACCGCCGCCGATGTCACTCGCGCGCTGATTGGCTTCGATGTACCGGCGATTGAGATCGTTCCATCGCGCCGAGATGCGTCCGACCATGCCCATGGCCGTGATCGCCTCGGCATTGCGGCGGCTTGCTTCCAGTAACGCGCTGCGCGCGGCGGCAAATTGCGTTGCACTGCGCGCCGGATGTCGCGTGGTCAATTCCGTGATCACCGTGATAGTGATCAGTATAATGGCGCCAGCCAGCGCGGTCAGTCCGATATAGGTGTGGAATACAAAGCAAACGATGAGATAGACCGGCATCCACGGCAGATCGAACAGCGCGACGGGTCCAAGCCCTGACAGAAAACCGCGTACCGTATCGAGGTCCCGGATTGGCTGCGCGCCTTCGGCCCTGGCGCCGGTCTTGAGCGGCAATCGCACGATCGCGTTGTAAACGCGCAAGCTCATTGCCTCGTCGAGGCTATTGCCGACGCGTACCAGGATACGGCTGCGGATGGCGTCGATGACGCCCTGCGCGCCGTACAAACCGATCACCAGAATCAAAACGCGACCAGCGTCGGCACACTGCGGCTCGGCAGCACACGGTCATAAACTTCGAGCATGAACAACGCGCCGGAGAGCATCAAAATGTTGCTCATGCCGCTGAACAGCGCGATGGCGTACAGGGCTCGCCGGCACGCGTTCAGCGCACCCGCGAGTTCGGTACCCGCCGGCTGCTGTCGCGGCGGTCCGAGGACACCGGAAGACTTGGCACCGGGAGCCTTGGCACCAGGAGACTTGGCCATCTTGGGTGCGTAGCGCTGTAAGAGATCAGATATCACTTCGCGGCCTGCGTGCGTCGTAGAGCGCACGCGCAGGGTGCCGAACGAAGCGATACCCCGGCCCGAAGCGCCAAGACCATAATACCCTTAGTAGCCGCCCGGCGCCCCGGGTTCACAACCAATAGTTAACGATGCAAATAGCTGCGGCGCGAGGGCAAATTTGCGCCGCGGCAGCCCTAAACGTCGGCATCAACCAACCGCCGAGTTTTTATTCCTAGTCGCGGAGGTACGCATGCACCGCGCATCCGCGCAATGGCAAACACCACTCAATGCCGCATCGATAAAATATCGTTCGCACCCGGCGCGCTTGCATAAGCAAGCGAACGCCGAGCTGCACAACGAACCAGATTATAAAGAATCAACGAGAGTCGAGAGAGAGTCCGAGGCTGAAAGCCTTCTGACGAGTCGCGCCTTCGGTGCGCCGCAACTTCTGTGCGATTTTACCGGCAGGTGTTTTCTTGCGCGCCATCGCCTTCAAATCGCGGACTTCGCTGGAACTCCAAGCGCGCCGCTTTCTTGCTTTCTTAGCCATGAAACCTCCCTTTCAACAAAGGCAGCTTGTATCCCTTACGGGAGGGAATGAAAAGCCGACAGTGAGATGATGATTGTGACGAGTGAAGCAGAACCATACCAAACAACTTGTCCGCAGCTAAGGCGAGGCAAGTTAAGAAAACGTGTGTCGAATTCTCTTAGCGCGTCACGTATCACAACGCAATTCCATCTTGCGTGCTGATTTGCCTACCAGGGCGACGCGCGCAATCAGCGCGCCGTGTTCCCGACCACGGCCACCACCTACTCAAATCTGAAAGTTGCAACAAATGCATTGCGCCTGCGACGAGCGGAGCAACAAAAACTCTGTAGCCGACATGATTTAGACCTAATGATAGAGAGGATGGTTTTGCAAAATTTATGTCTGCTGAACGTCTATTCAGAGAGAAAATTCGCGGGGACGTTGGGATGAATTATTTCAAGCGCGCGGCAATTCTGTTGCTGCTGGTCACCGTGGTCGTGGCGCTCGGTCAGCGAGCCGGTTACGCGCAGGAAACACGTTTTGCACTGGTCGTTGGCAACGATGAATACAAAGCCGGAAAACTCGCAACACCGGCCAATGATGCCGGCCTCATCGCCGATGCCCTGCAGACCGCGGGCTTTACCGTTACTGGCGCGCGGAATCTGGATCAGGCGACGTTGCGAGAATCGTTTCGCGAATTTCTGGAACAGGTAAACGCCGCCGGGCCGGACGCCGTGGCGCTGGTCTATCTCGCCGGCTACGGCTTGCAGTTCCAGGGCGAGAATTATTTCGTCCCGGTCGACGCCGACATTCATCGCGATAGCGACATCCCGCTTCAGGCGATACGCGTCTCCGATTTGACTCAACCGCTTGCTGGACTGCCGGGCCGCGTCAAAATCTTCGTCCTCGACGCGGCACGGCAAAATCCATTCCAGGGCGGCGATCGGCCGTTGGCAAGCGGCTTGGCGCTGGTCGAGCCGATCCACAGCATGGCGATCGCGTTCAACGCCGCGCCCGGCACGGTTGCGCCGGATGAGCCGGGCCCTTACGGCGCTTATGCATCCGCATTCACCGAAATGGTTTCGGCTGGCGGTCTCGACCTCGACAATCTGTTCTCGTGGCTGCGATTGCGTGTCAGCGACATCACCCAAGGCGCCGAAGTGCCGTGGTCCGTCTCGCAGATCGACGGTCCATTCTTCATGACCGAACGCGCCGCCGATGCACCGCCGCCGCCGAACGTCATGCCGGTCGCTGAGATACGCAGCAAACCGATCCGCGATTTTAGCAACGTCGACGACGCTTACGCTGCGGCGCTCGAACGCGACACTATCGACGGGTACGAGCAGTTCCTCGCCGTCTATCCAGGCGGTCCCTATTCCGCGCGCGTCGCTGCAATGATTGCGGTGCGCCGCGAGGAAATCATCTGGCGCCGCGCCGTCATGGCGGACACCCCGCCGGCCTACTGGTCGTATCTGCGCCGCTATCCCGACGGTCCGCACATCTGGGATGCCCGCCGGCGACTGGAAATGCTGGCCGCCGCGGCCGAGCCGCCGCCTGATTTCGCCTATTACGACTTCGGCGTGCCGCCTCCGCCGCCTGATGAACTCGTCTATTTCCAGCAACCCGTGTTCATGTTTGCCGGGCCACGCTTCGCGCCGCCGCCGCGTCCGCCGTTGTTCTTCCTGCCGCCGCGGCCGCGCGAGTTCGCCGTCCTGCCGCCACCGCCGCCAGCGCGTGAACGGTTTGGTCTGCCAATTCCGGCTGCGCCTATCGCACCCGCATTCGTGCGGCCGCCACGGACGGTGGAATTCCACGCACCGCCGCCCGGCCCGGGTGCCGGCCCAGGTGGGCGACCACCGGTTCGGATCTCATTGCCGACGGCAATCGAACGGCAAGGGTCGCCAACACCTGGAGGCGCACCTTTTGTGCGCCCAGGTGCGGGCGGACCGCCGGCACCGCTTCCCCCAAGTGCTCATGTCGGCCCCGGAGGCCCACCGCCACCAGCGCCGCCGCCATCGGGTGCCTTCGTCAGGCCAGGCGCACCACCGCCACCAGGCGAACGCCACGAGCAAAGTCAGCCGAGTACGCTGAGGCCTGGGACGCTGCCTCCTTCGCCGCCAGCTACGCAGCCTCAGCCGGGCACATTCAAACCTGCGCCGCCGCCACCGCCGCCTGGCGAGCAGCACGAGCGAAGCACTTTAAGACCGGCGCCCCTGCCACCTCCTCCGGCACCACCACCGCCAAGGCCACAAGCTCCGGCACCCGCCGTCGTGCATCCGGCACCGCCGCCGCCACCTCCTCCGGCGCCGCCACCGCCGCGGCCCCAAGCTCCGCCACCGGCACCCGCGGTTGCGCATCCGCCACCGCCGCCTCCGCCGCCACACCCGGCGGGGCCACCGCCGGGACCGCCGCATCAGGGCGTTACTTGCCCAGCGGGCAAGCACCCAACCCCGGAAGGCTGCAAATAAGCTGTTTCCAGTAGCAACTGTTTCAGGCCGGCTGCCATCCGTCGCCGGCCTGAAAACTTTTGTGCCTACTGATTTGCGGAGCCGGCGTCCCTAACGATTGCGAAAGGTCCTGCCGCTAATTTGCGCGGCGGTCGTCGCGAGGATTGGACCGATGCAGACCCTGCTTTTGAGTTGCCTTTTCGGCGCCGTGTGCGCGATGGTGCTTTGGGTCATCAGCTCGGCGGCGGCAAAACGTGAATACCTGATGCGGCATGGCGACAAGCTGCTGCCGCCCGAGGAAATCTGAAACCAGCTGCGCTGCCATGCGCTGCGTTGCCCTCGCGAGCCTCAGTCTCATCGCCTTGGTCGTCGCGACCGCCAACAGCGGCGCACAGAGCGCGGAACCATCCTGTCACGGCGACCAACAAATCAGGAAAGTCGCTGAACTGTTATTCGGCCGCGACATCGACCGTCATCTGGGCGTCAGCAATTCCGACTGGTCGCATTTCGTAGCCCGCGAGTTGACGCCACGCTTTCCCGACGGCCTGACCGTCAGTCGATGCACTGGGCCAGTGGCGCGACCGCAACACCGGCGGCATCGTCCGCGAACCGAGCAAGCGCGTCGAGATCATATTGCCAGGCAACGCCGACGATGATGCTCGGCTCGACGCCATCGTCGCAGCCTATAAACAAACCTTCCATCAGCAGTCCGTCGGCGTCATCGTAAGGAGCGCCTGCGTTTCTTTCTAGCTATTTGGGGCTTGCGGCCTGCGTGCCGCCTTCCTAGTTTCCCACTTGTAGCAACAGCGGAACGCACGGATGACTGTCTGCCCGGAAGAACTGAAACTCATCGCGCTCGACAAGGACGACATCGAGGTGGTGTCGGCGCATGTTCAGGATGCCCGCGTGCGGGTCGGCGAAATCCTGTGGCAGCCTGACGATCATCGTTTCGTCATGGCGCTCAATCGCTTTGACTGGATGACCGCGGTTGATGCCCGGCCGGAGACCAGAGCCGATTATCGGCGCTGCCGCACCGCGCTACGTTTCGAGCGGGTTCTTGACTGCAAGTGCCGCGGCGTCGACCCGTCGAACAAGGACGCCGAGCTCAATCTTCTGGCCGTCGAATTTGCCGAGCGAGAATCGCCGGCGGGCAGCGTCACGCTGACCTTTTCCGGCGGCGGCGTCATTCGCCTCGACGTCGAGTGTCTGGAAGCCGAGCTTACCGATCTCGGCGAGGTGTTCGCCGCCGATCTTTGCCCCGATCATTTCACCAGCGGTTCGGCGGTCGCCTGATCGTCATTCCGCCGCGGCGACCTGCGGACGCCGTGGTGCCGGCGAAGAAAACAGCTTCATCAATACGACTATGATCGCCAGCGTCGCCAGGTAGACAACGAGCTGCATTGCGGTCGGCTGATCGACATAGCCGATCAGCGTGTGCAAGGCGCGGCCCAGCAGACTTGAATCGCTCAAAATCCAGGACGTGTCCCATACCGTGTTGTCGAGCGCGGTGAGGATATCGGCCTGCTCGAGGAAGGCGATCGCCTGCGCCGCGAGGCCCGCGGCCAACAGCGCGATCAACACGCTGGTCACGCCGAACAGATAGCGCGCCGGTATCGTGATCAGGCCGAGGTAAGTCGCGAAACAAACCAGCGAACCGAGCAGAAGCCCGACAAACCCGCCGACGACCATGCCTATGCTCGCGCCACCCTGCGACGCGGCCACACCATAAAGGAACAGCACGACCTCCGAACCTTCACGCAGCACCGCAATCGCCACAACGATGCCGAGCGCAGCGAGCGATTTCGAACCGGAGGCCACCGCCTCGCCCGCGGCGCGCAGTTCGGCCGCCATCTCGCGGCCATGCCGTGCCATCCAGACGTTGTGCCAAGTCAGCATCACGACGGCAAAGCAGAGAATCGAGGCGTTGAAGATTTCCTGTCCGTTGCCGCCAAAGAGCTCGGACAAGCCGCCGGTGAACAACGCCACCAGACAGGCGCCGAGCACGCCCGCGACGACGCCGCCGGAAACCCAGAGCGTGCGACCGGGAACGCCAGCGGTCACGGCCATCACGATGCCGACGATCAAGCCGGCTTCGAACACCTCACGAAAGACGATCAGCAGCGACGCTAGCACGGGGACCTCATGACACAACTCACGGCACGATCAGGTAACCCTGCGTCTCGTGGTGAAAGTCATCGTAGAAATTGTATTTGCCGGGCTGTTGCGGACGGACGTGAACCACCGCCTCGCTGCCGACCGGGACGATTTTCTCGAAGTGAAGATCTTTGCTCTCGAACTCGGACACAATGTCGTTGAGATTCTTGACGTGGAATTCGATCGCGGCGCCGGCCGGTGCGTGGACTTCCGGAGGATCGAACTTGTGATCTTTCAGGGTCACCGACAGGGTCACCGTGTCTTCGGCGTTCGCCGCGCGTGGCGCGACCGCCAGTGCGGAAGCGACAAGCAGCGAGCGCCGCAATCGCGCCAATCCGGCAAGTCATCGCCGACGTTGTACGGTTCGGTCCGGTCATGCAAGGCGGCCCGTTAAGTATTCGCTTTCGCCCGTTCCTAGGAGTTGGGCAAAGGCGGACTTTTTGTCAATGAAAAAGCCCAATATTAGAATTGTTATAAGGTCTGACTGCTGGTACGCGTCATGACCAGAAGGCTGAAACGATGACGCTTCGACTGGATACGCGGACCGCGGATTTTACCCAAAAATTCCGCGCCTTTCTCGACACCAAGCGTGAAGTATCCGCTGACGTGGACGCAGCTGTGCGCGCCATCGTCTCCGATGTTGCAGCCAGAGGCGATGCCGCGCTGAAAAATTACACGCAGAAATTCGATCGTCTCGATCTCGACAAGACCGGTCTTCGGGTGACGGCGGAAGAAATCGCCGCTTCGCATGGCGCCTGCGATAAGTCGGCGCTGGACGCACTCGCACTGGCGCACGAGCGCATCGAAGCGTTTCACCGCCGGCAACTGCCGAAGGACGACCGTTTCACCGACGCACTCGGCGTCGAACTCGGCTCGCGCTGGACGGCGATCGAGGCGGTAGGGCTTTACGTACCAGGTGGCAGCGCCGCCTATCCGTCGTCAGTATTGATGAATGCGGTGCCGGCCAAAGTCGCCGGCGTGCCCCGCATCGTCATGGTGGTGCCGGCGCCCGATGGCATCCTCAATCCACTGGTGCTCGCGGCGGCGAAACTTGCGGGCGTCGACGAGGTTTACCGTGTCGGTGGCGCGCAGGCGATCGCTGCGCTGGCCTACGGCACGGAAACCATCGCGCCGGTCGCCAAGATCGTTGGGCCGGGCAACGCTTATGTCGCTGCGGCGAAACGCATTGTGTTCGGCAAAGTCGGAATCGACATGATCGCGGGCCCCTCCGAAGTGCTGATCATCGCCGACAAAACCGGCAATCCTGACTGGATCGCCGCTGACCTCCTGGCTCAGGCGGAGCACGATCAAAGCGCACAATCGATTCTGATAACGGACGATGAGACGCTGGCGAACGAGGTCGGCCGTGCCGTCGCAGGACAGCTCGCGCTATTGCCACGCGAAAAAATCGCCGCCGCGTCGTGGCGCGATTTCGGCGCGACGATCCTGGTTCGCAACCTCGACGAGGCTTTACCGCTGGTCGACGCTATCGCTCCGGAGCATCTGGAAATCGCCGCCGACGATGCCGAAGGGCTGGCGCAGCGCATCCGCAACGCCGGTGCTATTTTCATTGGCGCGCATACGCCGGAAGCGATCGGCGATTATGTTGCCGGTTCAAACCACGTGCTGCCGACGGCGCGCTCGGCGCGCTTCTCGTCGGGACTTGGCGTGCTCGACTTCATGAAGCGCACGTCGATCCTCAAATGCGGGCCGGAACAATTGCGTGCGCTTGGCGGCGCCGCGATCGCGCTTGGTGAAGCTGAAGGGCTCCATGCCCACGCCCGCTCCGTTGCCATCCGGCTGAACAGATAGAGGGGGGCATGATCCTTTCGCAAAACCGGCTTTCCCTTTTCCGGATCATGCTCTGATGGCGCGCGCCCCGCGAAAGGCGCCAACCGGCCGCCTTGCCGCGGTGACGCTCGACGAAGCTTCCCTCGGCAGTTCGAGCGACGATATCGAACATGAGCGCCGGGTCGCGATCTACGATTTGATCGAAGACAACAGCTTCAGGCCGGTTGAACACGACGGCGGTCCTTACGCCTTGCATCTCGGTTTGCGTGGCGGCCGGCTGGTGTTCGATATCAGGCTGACCGACGGCACACCGGTGATCGCGCACATGCTGTCGCTGGTGCCGTTCCGCAAAATTGTGAAGGACTATTTCACCATCTGCGACAGCTATTACTCGGCGATCCGCACCGCGACACCGGATCGCATCGAAGCGATCGACATGGGCCGCCGGGGCCTGCATGACGAGGGCTCGCGCATCGTGATGGAACGGCTCAAGCGCAAGGTCGAAGTCGATTTCGACACGGCGCGGCGGCTGTTCACGCTGATCACGGTGCTGCACTGGAAGGGCTGAGAATGCCGGCAGACGCCAAGCAGCCCCTGGCAGTGCTGTTCGCCTGCGGGCTCAATGCGATTCGCTCGCCAATGGCGGCAGGCCTGTTCTCGCAATTGTTCAGCAATGCGACCTACGTGCGCTCGGTCGGCGTGCGCAAAGGAGAACTCGATCCGTTTGCCGTGACCGCGATGGCTGAAATCGGCATCGATATTTCGCGGCACAAACCCGTCACTTTTGAGGAACTCGACGACTGGGAGGGCCTCAACTTCGATGTCATCATTACACTTGCGCCGGAAGCACACCATCGCGCGCTGGAGTTGACCCGCAGCGCCGGCGTCACGGTGGAATATTGGCCGACAAACGACGCTACCGCCATTGAAGGTAACCGCGAGCAGCGCCTCGACGCTTACCGGCAAGTGCGTGACCAGCTTCTTGCACGAATCCAGGAACGTTTCGCGGACCGGCAACGAGTGAACAAATAGCATGAAGGTTGTCGAAAGAGCCGTCATCCGCTAGGACGCTGCACCAAGACTTTCTGTAAATCCGGACTTTCTGAAAACAAGAGCTTATCGACGTGATCGGCCGCCCAAAACTTGTCCTAGCCTCTGGTTCGCCGCGACGGCTGCTGCTCGTCAATCAGGCGGGTATCGAGCCGGATGCGTTGCGTCCTGCAGACATCGATGAGATGCCGAAACGTGGCGAGCTGCCGCGCGCCTGCGCCACCCGTCTGGCCCGCGCCAAGGCTGAAGCCGCGCTGGAGATGGTCCGCATCGACGACGAGCTGAAGGGCGCCTATATCCTCGCCGCCGACACCGTGGTCGCGGTCGGCCGGCGCATTCTGCCGAAAGCGGAGCTGCTCGATGAAGCGGGGCAGTGCCTTCGCCTGCTGTCCGGCCGCAACCATCGCGTTCACACCAGCATTTGTCTGGTGACGCCAAAAGAGACTTTTCGCCAGCGTCACGTCGAATCCCGCGTCCGCTTCAAGCGGCTGTCGGAGCAGGACATCGAGGCCTATCTCGCATCGGGCGAGTGGCGCGGCAAAGCGGGCGGCTACGCCGCCCAGGGCATTGCCGGCGCGTTTCTGGTGAAGATTGTCGGTTCCTATTCCAACATCGTCGGCCTGCCGCTTTATGAGACCATCACCATGCTTGGCGGTGAAGGTTTCCCGGTGCATTTTGGCTGGCTCAACGCCGCCGGCGTGTAGCGCGTAAGCTCCCGCCGCCTATATCCCAGTCATGGCCGACGCAAAAACCCGCAAGAACTGTCCGATCTGCGGCAAGCCCACCGACGAGAAGCTCAAACCATTCTGCTCGAAACGCTGCGCCGACGTCGATCTGCACCGCTGGCTGTCCGGCAGCCTACGCGATCCCGGTGACCGAAGATGAGGAAGAAGACGAGCGCCGCGAAGAGGATAGCGGAACATTGCACTGATCCGGGCTAGCCTTTATAAGACGGCCCTCTCGCGTCGTGAGCACCTTAAAGTAAGCCCAGGTAGCTCAGTTGGTAGAGCACTGCACTGAAAATGCAGGTGTCGGTGGTTCAATTCCGCCCCTGGGCACCACTTTAATGTCTGGCACTGAGCGATGGCACAGCGGCGCTGCTACCTCCTGTTGGCTGGCTCGATATTTTTCTGGTGCGCGCTGCTGTCTGTCACTGACAGCCTCGGCGCAACAGGCAACTCCGGATGCGGTCGACGCCTACAAACGTGCCCTCGCCGTGTACCTTCAGGCACGCGAAGCCTTCGCCACTGTCGACCACGCTTACTGGAAAGATATTTCGCAGAAACGCTCGCTGCGCTCTTCAAAGCGCGCCCATGGCGAGGCCGTCGCACTCGACGATTACGTTCTGACGCAGCCGCCGAAATACACAGGGCCGCCGCGGCCGGTGAATCCGGAAGCACCGCACGAAAAACCGCCGCGGGCCTATGTACCGGTCGTTGCGGATTTTCTGGCGGCTGCCAAAGAGCAATTCAATTTCGCGCCGCAATTGCCCGCGCAGCGAACTGGAGTTCAAGCGTGCTTACGCGCGCGTTGCTTCGGCGGCGGGTCTGACGCGAGATCAAGCTGTGCGCGTCTACGGCTTCGAGGCGAGCGGCAACGGCCTGTACACGGTACAGGCCGGGCTTGAGTACAATCCGAACGCGCGCGCGATATCGACGGCGCTCGGCTACAACCAGTTGCTCACCACCAACAGCGTCGAGCTGATGGCGGAAGCCGGTACGCCATTCATCAAGACATTGGAAGCCAAGGCGTCGCGCCTGCCCGCAGCGGAGAAACCGGCCTTCGAGAACAAGATTTCGGTTGTGCAGCGGATGGTGGGCTTTGCAAAAAGCGTCCCTGATGACTGGGGCCAGCACGGCGTCCTCGCCGGTACGCAAAAGGGGCTCGCGACGCACGCCATGAATCTGGATATCGACGTCGGTCCGCTTTTACAGACGCAGAAGCTGCTGATGTCGGTGCTGTTCGCGCGCGCCAAGGGCTACAACACCACGCTGACCGCGGCCGAGCTCGAGATGATGAACCTGACCGGCGACGGCAGCGGCTTCGACATGGTGAGCATGCCGCAGGACTGGCGCGACAAGGTGCCGACCTCCAACTTCTTTCAGGAGAGCGGCTACAACGAAAATCCGGTCGCGCAGCGCAACAACACCGTGGCGAAGCTGATCGCGGCGACCAACTCCGAGATGGACAGTCAGATCCAGAAGCAGGGCGCAAAAGATCTCGCCGCTGCATTCAGCCGATAATCGGCTAGCTGCTTTCGTGCCGTCTCGCCGCGGCCGCAAGGCCGAGCGACGCGGCAATCGACACGATGGCGCCGGTACCCCACGGCAGCATCGCTGACAGAGCGAACAGCCATGTTCCGATCGCGGGCCCTGCCGCATCTTTGAGATCGTTCACGACACCGAACGCGGCCTGATACGTCGCCTGCCCGGTGCGCGGGGCAAGCTCGGTGACGATCGTCTGCACCAGAGGGCCCGACAGCATCCCAGCCAGCGTCAAAAGCGTCACGGCGGCCACGAGCAACGGTAGCGCCGGTGAAACAAATAGGCAGACGAATGCGAGAGCTTGTATCGCACCGCTCCACAACACGATGGAGAATCCGCTCATCCGCTCGGTGGCCTGCGTGATCGGCATTTGCAGAATCACGCCGAGCGCTCCGGCGTAAGTGAAAAGAAGTCCGATCCCCGACGCTGAAAGCGTACCGCCGGCATCCGCATAGAGTGGCGTGATCGAAGCGATCCAGCTTGCGGCAATCTCCAGCAGCGCAACCGGCACGATCAATCGCGCAAGCCGCGACGTCGCGAAACACCGCGGTCAGGGCCAGCAAGGATTCCTCGTCATCCTCATCGGGCGCGGCGTCAGGAGGCCGCGTCTCGATCAGAAATACGGCGACGACGAATGCACCAACAAGGATCGTTATACCTGCGCCCAAGAAGACCAGACCAAGCGAGTGCAGCGCCAGCAAGCGCGCCGAGCGCCGGGCCCGCCATGCCTCCGGCGCTCGACATGACGCGGCGCGCAGCGAAACTCTCTCGGCGCGCTTCGGCCGGAACGACGTCGGCGATGACGGTCGATGCGGTGGGATGCAGCACGCTCTCGAACACGCCGATGACGATCAGAGCCGCCGCCACGGCGAATGCACCGTGCACCAGATAGAGCAGGACGAAGCCAAAACCAACGCCGCACGTTGAGATCAGGAGGA
This sequence comes from uncultured Alphaproteobacteria bacterium, assembly GCA_963807565.1. GTDB lineage: Bacteria > Pseudomonadota > Alphaproteobacteria > Rhizobiales > Xanthobacteraceae > BOG-931. The sequence continues at coordinate 244,720 of CAWECH010000021.1, forward strand.
CCGGCCGCCGTCCCACCCGGTCGGCGATGCCACCGACAAATGGCGTCGCCAAAAGCTCACCACCCGCGTAGCACCCAAGCAAGAGGCCAATGAACTCTATTGGAATGTTGGCAATCCGGTACGCCCACAGCGCGAAGAACGGCATCAGAATGCCGTCCGCCACCGCGGCAGCGAAGAACAGGAACATGCCGACGCGCGCTGCGCCGGGCGCGCGAATGAATGCGGTAACTGCTGAAGTGAAACTTTTGAAGAATGGAACCACGTCTTTGCTCCCAACACTTGGCGCGGCCGGCGCGGATTGCTGCCGACAGTCGCACAGGTGCGTTGGGTGACGTGAACGCTTACGGCGCGCCAAGCGCGCGGCTGCTCTTTAGCGCAAGGTGAACCAATCGGGCAAGCGGCAAATTCAGAGCGACGGCAGCACCGCACGCGCCATGTAAAGAAACAGCGCTATTCCCAGAAGCCCGATCAGGGCGGCCAGCGCCAGATCGAAGCGTTCGCCGGGGCTCGGCACATCGGTGTCCGTTTCGATGTCTTTCGCAGTTTTTACAAAACGGATACCGGCGATGACAATCATCGCGACACCCAGCACGATGAAGGCCAGTCCGGCGAAATTAGCGAGCCATTGGCTGTGAGCTGAAAACTGCCTGCCGGGCATCTGCGGCGCCATTGCTTGCAAAAACAGATCGAACCGCTCGATCACAAAGCCAAAAGCCATGACCGCGATGGCGGTGCGGACCCAGGCGAGAAAGGTCCGTTCGTTGGCCGCGTGGTCGCTATAGCGCTTGATCATCGGCGTCCCTGAAAAGCTTCTCCGACGTATTATAACGCGCCGTACCGAAACTCACCCGCGGCATCCCGTTCCTTGCCCGTTCCGCCGTAAAGAGGCACCTTCCCGGCCACGAATCTCGCGCATGGGTCCAGCGCGATCTCGACCGGGGAGTGAAACCATGGCGGAAACAACCGCGCGATCCAGCTACGGCCGATGGTATGTGCTTTTGCTGATCAGCGTGATGTATCTCATCACCTATCTGGACCGGGTCAACATCTCGACCGCAGCGCCCGAGATCAGCAAGGAATTCGGCTTCGACAAAGTCACGATGGGCGTCATCTTCAGCGCCTTTGCCTGGGCCTACGCCTTGTTTCAGGTTCCCGGCGGCTGGCTCAGCGATCGTTTCGGCGCGCGCGGAGTGCTGACGGGCGTCGTCGGTTTCTGGTCGATCATGACGGCGGCGACTGCGGGAGCGTTCAGTGCGACATCGTTTATTGTTATCCGCTTCCTGTTCGGTGTCGGCGAAGCCGGCGCTTTCCCCGGCGCTACCCGCGCGATGCAGCTTTGGTATCCACGGCGCGAGCGCGGCTTAGTGCAAGGCGTGACGCATAGCGCCAGCCGACTCGGCGCCGCGATCGCGCCGCCGATCGTCGTTCTGATCATGAGCCAGCTCGGCTGGCGCCCGGTATTTTATATCTGCGGCGCGGTCGGCATTCTGTGGTCACTGTGGTGGGCGTTGACCTACCGCAACCTTCCTGAAGACCATCCGCTGGTGAACAAGGCCGAGCTGCAAAATATTCGCGGTCTCGACGCCAATGGCGCGATCGAGAAGCCGCCGATGGAAAAGCAGACCAAAGTGCCGTGGATGACTCTGATCAGCTCACCGAACATGTGGGCGATCATGTGCGCCTATTTCACCTACGTCTATTGCCTCTGGATCTTCCTGAGCTGGCTGCCGTCCTATCTGATCGAGGCGCGGCATTTCACGCTGCATCAAGGTCGGCATTTTCGCTTCGCTGCCGCTGTTTGCTGGTGTGATCGGCGACACCGTCGGCGGCGTAGCGACGGACTGGCTGTTGAAGAAAACCGGCAGCGCGAAAATCGGCCGCCGCGTCGTCGCGATCGTCGGCCTGCTCGGCTGCGCCATCTGCATCGTCCCGGCGGCGTTGACCGAGGATGCCTATGTCGCAGTCTTTGGTCTGACCGCCTCGATGTTCTTTCTTGAATTCACCATCGGCCCGTCGTGGGCGGTACCCATGGATACCGGCGGCAAATACTCCGGAACGGTATCCGGCATGATGAACATGGCGGGTAATTTCGGCGCGCGCTATTTCGCCGATCGTGTTCGGCGTGTTGGCACAGGGCGGCAACTGGCAGGCGCCGTTCATCGTGGCCGCCGGTCTGCTGGTCGCCGGCTCGGCGGTGTGGGCGTTCTGGCTCGATCCCGACAAGCACATCCTGCCGTCCTGATTCGGCACACCAGCGACCAATTCACGGTTAGCCGCCGTTTAACTGATTAACGGCCCGTAAATGCTTGTCGGATACCAACTCTATGTTTGGCTATCTGATCGGCGGCTGCGTGATGTTCCGGGGCTTCACCAGCCTGTTCGGCAAGTTTGGCGGAAAAGGCCACCTTGTCGAATTGGCGCTCAACAATATGACGCAGGGCGTTGTCATGTTCGACGCCGATGGACGCCTTATTGTCCGGAATGATCGTTACATCGATATCTACGGATTGCCGCCGGATATCGTGAAACCCGGCATCAAGCTGATCGATGTCGTTATGCTGCGCGCCAGGTCCGGCAACCTGCCAAGCGATCCTGAAAAATATTGCAGCGACATTTTGCGCGATATGGCTGCTGGAAAAGAACTGAGTTTTATTTCCGAACTACCCGATGGCCGCGCGATTGCCGTGGTCAATCGCGCGATTCCCGGAACCGGATACTGGCTCGGAACCCATCACGACATTACCGCCCGCCGCAAAGCCGAGCTGAAAAACGCGCGGCTGAGCGAGCAGGAAGCGCGCCGTGCCGTGGTCGACGAGGCGATCGTGTGGTTTCAACAAAGCGTCGAGGGCGTTTTGAAGACCATGACGGATGGCGTCATGTCGATGAAATCAACCGCGAGCGCGTTTGCGGCGACATCGAAAGAGACCACGACACAGACAATCGGCGCGGTACAGGCTTCCGACCGGGCTTTTGGCAGCGTGGAAATCGCATCTTCGGCAGCGGACGAAATGTCGAAATCGATCGCCGAGATTAATCATCAGCTTGCGCGCGCAACTGAGGTCGTGCGCGCGGCGACGGCCGAGGCCCAATCGACCAATCAGGAAATCGCGAGCCTGGCGCAGGCAGCGCAAAAGATCGACGACGTGATCAAGCTCATTCACAGCGTCGCCGGCCAGACAAATCTGCTCGCCTTGAACGCCACCATTGAAGCGGCGCGTGCCGGCGCGGCCGGCAAAGGGTTCGCGGTCGTAGCCTCTGAAGTCAAAGCTCTCGCGGTGCAGACCGCGAAAGCGACCGACGTCATCGCCACCCAGATTGCCGAGGTGCAATCATCGACACAGGGTGCTGTCCGCGCAATTGGCAGCATCACCAACAGGGTGCAAGAAATCGATCAATTCACGTCGGCGATTGCCTCGGCGGTTGAGCAGCAACACGCCTCGACCAGCCAGATTTCCTGCAACGTTGCGACCGCAGCCGCCGGCACCAAATCGGTTGTTGCGGTGTTACAACAGGTCTCGACAGCCATTGCCGACATGCAATCGTCGGCGGATACGGTGCTGGCGGCTTCACGATCCGTCGAAAAAGCCGCCGATAGCCTGCGCAGCAACGTTGACGGTTTCTTGCGCAAAGTTGCGATCTAACCAATCCTTCGCGCCGGCGCTGCCTCCATCGCCACGCGCGCGAAGGTGGATATGATCTTTATGCCGGCCCTGATCGATCCGCCCAGAGTTCCAGCGACCTTGGATTGCCCGCCAAGCCGCCGGCGGTAAGAGACCGGAACTTCGAGCACACGCAGCCCGGCCCGCGCGACTCGCATCTGCATCTCGAGATTCCAGCCATAGGTAAGTTCGCACATACCGAGCGCGAGCAGCGTATCACGGCGAATGGCGCGGTAGGCGCACATATCGGTGTAGCGAACGCCGTAAAGCATCCGCGTCAGAATGCCGGCAATGGAACCAGCCCAGAGTTGATGCCACGCCATGCTGCCGGGCTCGCGCTCACCCGTGGCACGTGAGGCAATCGCAAAATCATAAGCGCCGGAACGGACCGGAGCGATCAAAGAATCCATTGCAGCCGGATCGTCGGCGCCATCGCCGTCCATAAAAACGATAATGCCGGCGGTATCCGCCGCTTGCGCGCCCTTCAGGCAAGCAAGTCCGTAGCCGCGGCCGACAGCGATCACTTCCGCCCCGGCCACGAGCGCCTTGTCTGGGGTGCCGTCAGTGCTGCCACCATCAGCGACGATGATCCGATCGACAATGCCGCGCGGCATCTCGGCAATGACGGATGCAATCGACTCGACCTCATTGAAAGTCGGTATGACGACGGCGACGCCATCCGCCCGCGGCATCGCTACAGGCTCCAGCGCAATCCGCAGCTTGCGCAGGCCTCTGGCGGCTTATTCGACATCAGCGCCTTGCGGAAATCGCTGTAAGCCGGCCCAGCCCATATTTCGCGCAAAGTCTGCTGCGTGGCATCACCGAGCGTGTAATTTTCGTAGCCGCGCTGAGAGAACGGCGCGATACAGCACGGCAATGCACGCCCGTTGGCAGTGAAATACATCACCGTCCACGGCCGCCGGCACATCGACCAGGGCGAGTCGTCATCGCGGCGCTTGAGGCTCATGCCCGGCTCGGATGCCGCGCCCGACGCACTGAAAGTGACGCCGAGCGTCTTCGCCAGCGCCGCCGCCCGATCAATATGCACGGTCTCCTCGCCGGAAAGCTGCTCGTAGAGCGCCTGATCCGGGCGCGCCTTGCCGATGGCGTTTTCGTTGAAGAATACCAGCCGCTGCAAATAGACTTCTTTGACTCCGGTCTCGGCTGCGACCCGGACGAAGTCTGGCAGTTCCTCAATCGTTTCGCGCAAGCCCGTCAGCCAGGCAGAAACCCGCGGCTTGTTATGACCTTCACGCTCCTGCAAGTCGCGAAATGCCCGAACGTTCTTCAAGATACGATTGAAATAATTCTTGCCGCGGATCGCGCGATAAGACTCTGGAGTTGCTGCATCGAAGGATACGCGAAGTTCATCAAGATCGGCCTCAATTAGAGCCCTGCCGTTCTTGTCGTTCAGCACAGTCCCATTGGTATTGAACAGGACATAAGTGCCGCGATCCTTGAGATAGCGCACCATGCGCGGCAGGTTCTTCACCAGCATCGGCTCGCCGACACCATGCAGCACCGCACGATGCAATCGCGGAATTTGATCGACGATCGAGGTAAACAGATCCCAGCTCATGTCCGCCGGCGGCTCGAGCTCTTCATAAGTTCGCGGACACGTGGTGCACAAAAGATTGCAGCGATTGGTCGTCTCCAGATAGAGGCAGACCGGTTCGTGCTCGGGGACGTCGCTATTGGTATCGACACTTTCGAAATAGCGTTTTGGATCGACAGCCCGTTTCGTTGCAGCCGTTGCCATTATGAATTCGCCCCTTGGATTCTTGTGCACCGATCAGGCACGCATTGCTTCAATCGGCGCCGGTCCTTCGACACGGCTGTTCAAATTGTTTTCATCGCAAAGCCGGTTCAACAACACCGCTGTTCGCTTCGCATGGTGTAAATCGTAACCGTTAAATTGAAGCCGCGACGAGTTCCGGCCGATCAATCTCGTTCTGCAGCCGGCGCAGACTTTCGGCATCATCGACATCGTACCAAACCGGCAGCTGATGGACCTGAAGGTTGATCTCTCGCGCCCGCTCAAGGGTCTGTTCGGCAACGCGCTCGGTACTCCAGGCAATATCTTCGAACAAGCGGCGATGCACGGTCTTCAGCCCGAGGAGATAGTAGCCGCCGTCGCTCGACGGGCCGAGCACCGCGCGGTCACCAGGACGCGCCAGCGCTTCAGCGGTCTCGACCAGGAATGCTGTCGGCAAAGTCGGACTGTCGGAATTGAGCACCACGGCCGAGCGATGGCCGCGGGCAAAAATCTCCTCGATGGTGCGCAGCAGGCAATCGCCAAAATTCGGCAGCCAGGCTTCGATCAAGCCAATGGACGGCGGCAATGTACGCTGGAAGAAATTCTCGCTGCCGGGCGGGCCGAAAGCGGCATAGCCGGCAATACCCGCCTCAGGCGTCGCATTGCGCGAAGCGAGCAGCACGTTATCGGCCACGTCCTGCAAAAAGGCGGTGTTGAGATCGGCGGCTTCTTCGAAACGTCAGCGGCGGCACCAGGCGTGTTTTGGTGCGGCCCGGCGCGGAAGCCTTCGCCATGAAGGCAATTCCACAACTGGCAGGCCTCCATGTTGCGCCATTCGGCGGTTTTGCATCCATACGTCGCCCCAATGCCCATCTACGACGAAGCGATGATTGCCGGTCTCAGGACAACGCGCCAATCACTTAAGCCTCACACCGGACAATCCCGCAGACACTCAAAAGTTATTGGCCTCACAAATTCGTGATCCTTCAACCCTTAGCCAGCGCGATTTGGATTGTCAGGTCGGCCGGCAGCACCGGAGCGCTGCCACTTTGCCAGGTCGGCGCGGTCGCGTATTCGCTGGACGGCATATCGAGCGACACCAAGTGCCGTCCCGAGATACCGACAGCTTCGATTGGCACCGCCACCGGCCGCGCGAACCAGCCGAACCACCCAAACCATCTGTTGTAAGCAACAATCAGCTCGATTTTCCCCGCTGAAGTCCGCACCACTTGCTGGACATAGCCGAGTGTCGAAGCGCTGTCGGTCAACACAGGCAATCCGGCCAGGTAGCCGACGCGAACCGGTTGTGGGAAACGACGGATCATTCGTTCGGTCGCCGGTGTCGGTTTGCTGGCATCGCCCATGCCGGTTGGCGGGATTCATGGCCTGAGCGATCACCTCTGCCGGCATCAGCAAACCGGCGGCCAAAGCCAGCGACGCAACGAGATTTTTCATTCTGAAAATCTCCCGATCAAAAACGCCACGCGAATTTGTGAAGTCGTCTACGCTTGCAGACAACAAAAGCCGTCCGTAGTGTCCGTGCATCGCGAACGATCGTTGGGGGGCGAATCGGTTTCTGCATCATCAACCTTATCGCTGTTGCCGTGACTTCACGACTGCTTCGTGATCTTCGCAAGCAGCGAATGCAAAACCGTCGTTGAAACCATGGCAGCCGTCAAATCAACAGATCATGAGCATCGCCTGCATCCGCTGCCGCTGCGTGTGATGCACTGGATCAACGCAATCGCGATCTTCATCATGATCGGCAGCGGCTGGAAAATCTACAATGACGACGTCATCCTCGGCTGGCTGCACTTTCCCGATGCCGTCGTGATCGGCAAATGGGCTCAACATGGCCTGCAGTGGCATTTCTTTGGAATGTGGATTTTCGTCCTCAATGGAATTGCCTACCTCACGTACGGCATCACCACCGGACGATTTCGCCGCAAGCTATTCCCGATCTCGATCCGTGAGCTTTTCGCGACCGTCGGCGATGCGCTGCGGTTCAAACTCGCCCATGACGATCTCACGCACTACAACGCGGTACAGAAGATTCTTTATCTGGGAGTGATGGCGGCCGGCATCCTGATCGTGATTTCGGGCCTGGCGCTGTGGAAGCCGGTGCAATTTTCCGAGCTTGCCAGCCTGTTCGGCAGCTTCCAGACAATCCGCGTCGTGCATTTCCTGTGCATGTCGGCGATCGTCGGATTTTTGCTGGTTCACATCTCGCTGGCTCTGCTCGTGCCGAAGAGCCTCGTCGCGATGATCAATGGCGGGCCGTCGGTCAGCGACGACACCGCTCCCGAAGCCAACCCTGTACATTGATGCGGTGAACGATGCTGCGAACGCCGACACCATCCATTTTCCGGCCGCGCAAGAGCGTGGATCAGCGCGTGCTGACCCAGAACCGGTCGCTGGTTCATGACATCAACCGGCGTAACGTGTTGCGCGGCGCGATCAGCCTCGGTGCGTTGTCGCTGCTGACCGGTTGCGACGTCACCGAGGATGACTCGGTGCAGAAAGTCCTGCGCACCGTTTCGGCGTGGAATGACCGCGTGCAGGCGACGCTATTCCGCCGAAATCATCTGGCGCCGACTTACAGCGCTTCGCAAGTCTTCAAACCCGCACGGTTCAACGCTTATTACGACATCGAGGACGTCAAGCCGATTGACGGCGCAACCTGGAAACTCGAGCTTGCCGGTCTTATCAAGAACAAGCAGCCATGGACGGCGCAACAAATCTACGCGCTGCCCGAGCAAGAGATCATCATCAAGCATATTTGCGTGGAAGGCTGGGACTATATCGGTCAGTGGTCCGGACCGAACCTGCGTGATTTCCTTCAACACGTCGGCGCCGATCTCACCGCCAAATATGTCTATTTCATCTGCAATGACGACTATACCGAGAGCATCGATATGGCGACCGCGCTGCACCCGCAAACGATCCTCGCCACCAAATATGCCGGCGATCACCTTGCCGACCCGTTCGGTTATCCGATGCGGCTGCGCACCTCGACCAAGCTCGGCTACAAAAACGCAAAATGGATCAAGGCGATCGAAGTGACTAACGACTTTCGCGAGACGTTCTGGAGCAAGCAAGGCTTTAACTGGTTTGCCGGAATCTGAGCGAGCCTACTGCACCGCCTGACTGGGCTTTACCACGGTGTAAATTCGCCATCTGCCATCGCGATTTTCCACGAGATGAAAATCCGGATTTGAAGCAAACGGGTCGTCGCTCCAGATTTTGTCCTGCGGAGTGACGACGACGGCATCACAACCGTATTTCTTTGCAACGTCGCCGATGTCCTGGGTCGTGCCCTCACCGGCGAAAATACGAATGAATTGCGCATTGATGGCTTCACGTGTTCCGTTTGGTAACGGCGCAAAGGCCAATGCCAATTCTCGTCCGGCGAAACACGAGCTGCGATTGGCCAGTAGCGCCCAGGACAGGTTGGCGGGCCAAGGCGTCAAGTCCTGAAGATACAAGGGATTATTGGCGACGCGCCCGGTTGCCGGCAGGTAACGGCGTACAGCCACCCATAGCTCAGGCGATTGCGCGAATACAGCGCCGTCCGGCCGTGGCGTGCCATCGATATTGGACCTGATCATTCCCACTGTATCGGGCAAGCTGAGAAGCAGCCCACCAATCGCGATGGCACCGATCATTGTTCGGCGCGGTGTCAGTATTATTCCAGCAGCCGAAAGTGCGATCAGGACCGACGCCGCTGGCAGGACCGCGCGAAGGCCAAGGTCGTTATTATCGCCGACTGTGCTGACCAGCAGCCAGGACACCAGCAGGCCCGCTCCGGTGAGACAGGCGAGAGCGACGGCGAAAAGCTTTTCCTGCGTTGCGGCGGCGCTTCGCAGCAAAACAAACAAGCGCAATCGCCCCCGCGACGAAAGTGGCGGGGAATTCGATCGGCAGCAGAACGAGCCAATAGGCCGGCCAGTCGAGGACGCGCCGCAGTCCCTCCGGAAACAGCACGCCAAGCACTTCGAAATGCCGAAACACAATCGGATCGGCGTCGCCGCGCGCAGTGATGGAATGAAGCTGATTGCTCAGGAATGGTGCGGCGACAAGCGCCGCAAGTACGGCCGCAGCCGCCATTCCTGCAACAAACCGGACGCGCTCCGCTGGTTCGATTGCCGCGACAAGGAGCGGCGCAGCAACCAAAGCCGCCAATGCGAAAGTGACGCCGCCGATAAATGCCGAACTTTCGAAACCGGCCACGACGACAAGAGCAATCGTCAGCCCCAGCAGCAGGCTGCGTTGCTGCGCGTAGCGCGCGATAAGCAACATCGACGCCACGGCGCAGGACGCGGCCATCAAATGCTGTGGGGCCCACGCGGCTTGAAAGAGCCATCCGGCAAATCCGGTCGGCTCCGCCATAAAGGGCTCAAGCCCTTTGCTCGCCAAACAGCCAGGCCAACGTCCCGCGCAGCGAAGCTGCGGCGGCGAACAGCACGACGAAGATCGCCGCGGCAGATTTTTTGCTCAGGGACACCGCGACGCCCATCAGCAGGCTTAGCGATGCAAACGCCGTGAACCAGGTGAGACCGATGTCGGCTTCCCAACCGGTGATGTGCAGAGCCAGCGCCAGTTCCGCCGCGCTGAAATGCCATAGGTAGTAGTAGAAAAACTGGCCGCGCCCCATTACCGCGCTGAATACCGGATCGGCCGGCGGCAAGCCCTGCCGCGCCATCGCATCGATGATCGCTATTTTGGCGTGGTCGAAGATCGGATCGGCGAGGTAGACAGAGTCCCCGGATATCTTCGGCAGGATCGCAACAGCCGGCGCCAGCGCGAGCACCGCTGCTGCTGCGAAAACCCAAAGCGGGATTGTCGGCAATATCGCTGTCTCGTTTTTGACGGCAAGCTTCAGCGAGACAACTGCCGAAACGGCGAAAACCACCGCGGCAGCGATAACAATCGGCGCGGTGAAACCGGCCAGCGTGAACAGCGGCAGCGCGACCGCACTGTGGACCGCCCAACCGACAACCGGCGCCGCCCCGGTTGCCAACGCGCCCGGCAGCAGGCGGCGCGACAGCGCATACCCGAGCAGGAACCAGAGCGCGGTCGCGACCAACGCGCAAAGCGCAGCGTTCAGCGGTGATGCCATGCGCAACCTTACAATGCATAAGCCACTGGAATCTATTTGATTTAACTTGCTTGACGCTCAGTAATTTGCCGGGCTCCGACGGCGTGCGAACAATCCCACGATTGCCGCGTTGAAACGGGCAGCGGATCCCTAACGAATGGGAGTTCGACATGGATATTCGGCGGCGTGAAGAGATCTTGCGAGTTACAGCTCTGACGACCGTGACGTGCAGTTTTATGTTTGTTGCTATTGCCGCGGCCCGCGCTGGGCCCTGCACGTCAGATATCAGCAAGCTGGAAACCCAGATAAAGCTCTCGGCTTCCAGCCCGATCGTCGGGGCGACTGCGACGCAAACAATTGGCGCACAGCTTCACCACCAGCCGACACCCGGGGAAATACAGAGTGCGGAGACTAAAGCCAACGCTGACGCCGACGCCGCTCTCGATCGTGCTCGCAAGGCAGATGGACAAAACGACGCCACCGGTTGTCGGGAAGCGTTGCGGCAGGCCCGGCTGCTCTACGGACTGGAGAAGAACTGACGCGAGGTGATCTAGTACGCCTCTTCCGTATAGATCGGATCGACCGAGCCGCCCCAGGGGCCGTGGAATTTCTTCAGTAACTCCTGTGCCGCCGTGGTCCCCCGCGCCACTCGATCCTCAAGCACATCGAGATACCGCGTCTCGTCGCGCCCGCCTGCGTCCAAATGCTTTCGTCGTGCCAATCCGGCACGCGCAAGCTTGAGCGTCTCGGTCGCCAATTCGAAGACGGTGCGATTACGAATCTTTGCAGCCAGCCCTTGCTTCGGCACGTCGTCCCGCAATTTCTGCCGTTCCTCGGCGGTCCAGTCCTTGATCAAATCCCAAGCCGCATCGAGGCCAACATCGTCATAGAGGATGCCGACCCAAAAAGCCGGCATTGCCAACAAATTCGGCAGCTGTCCGGAATCGGCGCCACGCATTTCGAGATAACGCTTAAGCCGAACTTCCGGAAAAATCGTACTCATGTGGTTCGCCCAATCCGAGATCATCGCCTGCTCGCCCGGCGCCGCCGGCAGCTTGCCTCTCAGCAGATCGCGGAAGGATTGACCCGAAGCGTCGATATATGTGTCGCCGCGTTTGACGAAATACATCGGCACATCGAGCGCGTAATCGACCCAGCGCTCAAAGCCCATGCCAGGCTCAAACGCCCACGGCAGCATTCCTGCGCGCGCGTTATCGGTGTCGCGCCAGATTTCGGAGCGGAATGAAAGAAAGCCGTTTGGCTTGCCCTCCGTAAACGGTGAGTTGGCAAAAAGCGCTGTACCGACCGGCTGCAGCGCCAGCGACACGCGCAGCTTTTTCACCATGTCGGCTTCGGAGGAAAAGTCGAGATTGGTCTGCACCGTGCAGGTGCGATACATCATGTCGAGACCGTACGTGCCGACCTTCGGCATGTACTGAGTCATGATCCTGTATCGCCCCTTGGGCATTTTCGGGATGTCAGCACGAGTCCAACTCGGCGTCATGCCCATGCCAAGGAACCCTATGTGCAATGGCTGGGCGACCTCGCTCACCTGCGCAAGATGCGCCATCAACTCACTCGAGGTCTGGTGCACCGTCTCGACCTGCGCGCCGGACAATTCAAACTGGCCGCCCGGCTCAAGCGAGATCGCTCCACCGCCGGTGACGTCGAGAAGACCGATGATATTCGGTCCCTCCATGATCGGCTCCCAGCCGAGCAAGTGCTGCATGCCCTCGAGTAAAGCGCGAATGCCGCGTGGCCCCTCATAAGGAACCGGGCGGTGGCCTTCGAGCGTAAAGGCGAATTTTTCGTGCTCGGTGCCGATACGAAATCGGGACTTCGGCTTAATACCCTGGGCGATCCACGCAACAAGATCGTCGCGCCGCTCGATCGGCGTCAGGTCAACCTGGTCACGCGCCATGCATTATCCCGGGACGAAAAGGCCGCGAACTTACACATGACGCGCGGCAAAGCGCAATGCAGCTTCACTGGAAATCATGCAGCGGCTTTGCGCGCTTGCGGTGGAAACCGTTGGTAGAAAGTCTCATCCTTTTTCGCCATATCTCGCAATAGTTTGCAGGGTTTGAAGCGGTCGCCATACTTCTTCGCCAGCCGGTTGCATAAATCGACGAAAGCCTTGGCGCCCATCCCATCAATGTAGGAGATCGTGCCGCCGGTAAAAGGAGCAAAGCCGAAACCCAATATCGAACCGACATCGGCTTCGCGGACATCGACCACAACGCCTTCTTCAATGCAGCGTGCGGTTTCCAGTGCCTGCATCGCCAGCAACCGCGCTTTGAGTTCCGCGATATCGAGCGTGTCGGGATCAAGCTTTTTGGGCTGCAACTCAGAAAGCCCCGGCCACAGCCGTTTCGGGCTGCCCTGTGGGTAGTCGTAAAACCCCTTGCCGTTCTTGCGGCCCAACCGGCCGCGTTTTTCGACCATCGTTTCGAGCAGCGTCTTCTGCCGGGGATCAATCGCCTTCGGGCCGAGGTCGGCCTCGGTCGCTTTCAATATTTTCCAGGCGAGGTCGACGGCAACCTCGTCGTTGAGCGCAAGCGGGCCGACCGGCATGCCCGCCATACGGCCGACGTTTTCGACCATCGCTGCCGGCACCCCGTCTTCAAGCATCAGATGCCCTTCGCGCAGATAGGTCCCGACCACGCGCGATGTATAGAAGCCGCGTGAATCGTTGACGACGATCGGAGTCTTGCGGATTGCGCGAACATAATCGAACGCAGCCGCGAGCGCCGCGTCGCCGGTTTCCTTGCCAAGAATAATCTCGACCAGATTCATGCGATCGACCGGCGAAAAGAAATGGATCCCGATGAAACGGGAGCGGTCCTTGAACGATTCGGCAAGCGATGTAATCGGCAGCGTCGAGGTGTTGGACGCAAAGACCGTGCTCTCGCCAATGACATTTTGGGCGCGCGCGATCACCTCATCCTTCACCTTGCGATCCTCGAACACCGCTTCGATGATGAGTTCGCAATCTTTCAGCGCCACAAAATCGGCGGTTGGCTTGATACGCGCCAGAACCGCGTCGCGCTGTTCGGCTGTTGTTCGTCCGCGGCTGACCTGATCGGCCAGAATCTTCTCCGAATGGGCCTTCCCCTTCGCCGCGGTTTCCGGATCGCGATCGACAAGAACAACTTCGATCCCGGCGAGCGCGCTGACATAGGCAATGCCGGCACCCATAAAGCCCGCGCCGAGCACGCCGATCGTCTTGAATTTTTTCGCCGGAATACCGGCCGGCCGGCGCGCGCCTTTGTTGATGTCCTGCATCGAAACGAACAGCGAGCGGATCATTGCCGCTGCTTCGGGCGAGCGCAGTATTTTTGCAAACCAGCGCGACTCGACACGCAGCGCCTGGTCCATCGGCAGTTGCAGGCCCTCGTAAACGACCTGCATGATGGCGCGCGCCGCAGGATAATTGTCGTAGGTTTCACGGCGATAGATTGCATTCGCCGGCGTAAACACCATGATTCCGGCTTTCGATTGCACCGGTCCGCCGGGTAATTTGAAGTTCTCGATATCCCACGGCGCTTTTGCGGTGCCGCTCGTAGCGATCCAGGCTTTGGCTGTTTTTATCAGATCGGCCGCCGGCACCACTTCGTCGATCAATTTCATCGTCTTGGCACGACTGGCTGAAACCTGATCGCCTTTGAGCAAAAACTGCAACGCGTCCGCCGGCGGCATGATACGGGCCACGCGCTGCGTTCCACCGGCACCGGGAAACAGGCCAACCTTGATCTCGGGCAAACCGACACGCGTCTTGTCGTTATCGGCGGCGACGCGGTGATGGCATGCCAATGTCAGCTCAAAACCGCCGCCGACCGCGACACCGTTGATCGCCGCAACCCACGGCTTGCCGCAGGTTTCGATCCGGCGATAGAGCACCGACGTTTTGCGGCTCTCGTCAAAGACCCGCTGATTGGCGGCTACCTCGCCTTGTGACGCCACGATCTCCTTGTAAGAGCGGCTGATATCTTCCAGTACGGTCAAATCGGCGCCGGCGCAGAATGAATCCTTGCCTGACGTGATCACAACGGCCTTTACCACAGGGTCGGCGGTAGTCTGATCGAGGATCGCGCCGAGTTCGTCCTTCACCGCGGCATCGAGCACATTCATGGTTCGTCCTGGGGAGTCCCAGGTGACCAGTGCGAGACCGTCAGCATCAACGTCCAGTGTGAAGTGGGTGAAGCTCATCAATAGGGCTCGCCGTTTTTGCGTCCGTAACGCATGCCTTTTTCGTCGCGGATCGCTACGAGATCGAGATCCGGATAGTGCGCGGTCTCGATCTTCGAACGCGTGCCGATCTCAAGAAAAATCACGTCGGCGGTACTTTTGTTGATCAGGTGATGGCCGTTCGGCGCATTCGCCTTGAAGCCAGCGGCATCGCCGGGCTTGAGCACCGTTTCGCCCTCGTCTTCCACCAGGACCACCTCGCCTGCAAGCACGTAGACCAGCTCATCTTCTTTCTCATGCCAATGCCGTAGCGCCGAAGCCGCACCGGGTTTGAGTGTCGTCAAGTTGACGCCAAACTGATCAAGCCCGACCGCGTTACCCAAGCGCTTGCGGATCCGGCCTTCGACCACGCGGTTGAGCGGGGGTGGATAGCCGGTGCGGGTATCGAGCGGCAGATTGGCAATATCGATCTTGGGCACGTTGCCCTCCTTCAAACTTAGACGCGTTCGATAATGGTCGCTGTACCCATACCTACACCGATGCAAAGCGTGACAAGGGCGGTAGAGAGACCGCGACGTTCCAGTTCGTCGAGTGCAGTACCGAGGATCATGGCACCGGTCGCCCCAAGCGGATGACCGAGCGCAATCGCACCGCCATTGACGTTGACCTTTGCCGGATCGAGATCGAACGCCTGCTGATAGCGCAGCACCACCGACGCAAATGCTTCATTGATCTCGATAAGATCGATGTCGGACAACTTCATTCCGGATTTTTTCAGAAGCTTCTCGGTGACATCGACCGGGCCGGTCAGCATCAGTGCCGTGTCCGACCCGACATTCGCAAAGGCTCTGATCTTCGCGCGCGGCTTAAGGCCGGCACGCTTGCCAGCGCGGGAATTGCCGACCAGCACCGCGGCGGCACCGTCCACGATGCCCGAGGAATTTCCGGCGTGATGGACGTGTTTGACGTACTCCACGTCCGGATGCGCCTGAATGGCCACAGCATCGAAGCCGCCGAGATCGCCCATCTGCGCGAATGAAGGCTGTAGAGCCGCGAGAGATTGCATCGTCGTACTGGGACGCATGTGTTCGTCTTTGGCCAGAATGGTGAGACCGTTGGGATCTTTCACCGGCGTCACCGAGCGGTCAAAACGACCCTCGCTCCACGCCGTCGCGGCGCGCTTCTGGCTTTCGACGGCATAGGCATCGACGTCGTCGCGGGAAAACCCGTACTTGGTAGCGATCAAGTCGGCGGAAATGCCTTGCGGCAGGAAATAATGCGGAACCGCAATCGTTGGATCGATCGACCACGCCCCGCCGGCCGAACCGATACCAACCCGGCTCATGGATTCGACGCCGCCGGCAACAGCCATATCCTGCTGACCGGCCATGATCTGCGCGGCGGCAAAGTTTACGGCGTCTAGCCCCGAAGCGCAGAAGCGATTGATCTGGACGCCGGCGACGCCATCGCCATAACCCGCGACCAGCGCCGCGGTGCGTGCGATATCGGCGGCCGCCTCGCCTACCGGATCGACAACACCGAGCACAACGTCATCGATCTGCGAGGTGTCGAGTTCGTTACGATCGCGGATGGCGCCAAGCGCCTGGCTTGCCAGGTTAAGCGCGGTGACCTCATGCAACGAGCCGTCGACTTTGCCGCGGCCGCGCGGGGTACGGACATGATCGTAGATAAAAGCGTCCGGCATGAAGTTTTCTCCGGTCTTTCAACTCGCGAGCGACAGGGAAGCCGCTCCGCTGCGCATCGGCGCAATGATCTCCGCACCGATCCGTTGCACATTTTCGATCGTCGGAATTATCTTGCACAGAACGAGTTCAATGCCGAGACCTTCAAATCTCCGGATTTGACGCAGCACTTTGTCGGGCGGGCCCATGCATCCGATCCTGGTTGCCGGCATCATGCGTTTCTCGAATCTTGCGCGTATCGGGGTTGGGATCGAACGCGTAGATGCGTTCGATGGTCGCCGTCAACGCGTCGTCTTCGGTCTTGCCGAGCGCGACGAAGGGATTGAGCGCGAAGCGGACTTTTCGGCCGAGACGCTCGGTACGCCGATTCATGTCGGCGACGGCCGCCTCGATGGCATGCATCATCTCGTCCGTCGTCTCCGCGGTCTTCGGAAAATCGATGAACCACCAATCGCAATGCTCGGCGATAAAGTCGCGGCCGCGATCACTGCCGCTGACCGAATAGATTTCCGGCGCCGTCGGCGAGGCCGGTTTCAGCAGCAGCTGGCCTTTTTCGACTTTGTAGAATTGACCCGAGTAGGAGAACGTTTCGTTCGCCCACAGCCCGCGCAATATGTCGATGAATTCGAGCGTCCGCTGATAGCGCTCTTCGCCCTGCAGCACCGTTCCGCCGAACATGCGGAATTCCTCATCGAACCAGCCGTTGACGATATTGAGCGCCATGCGCCCCTTGCAGACCCGATCGAGCGAAACCGCAAGCTTTGCCACCATGACCGGATCCCACAATCCGGGATGCACGGCGACCAGCGCGCGAATCCGATTGAGCCGCGAGCCGATTGCGCTTGCCAGCACCCAGGCGGCGAGATCGTTGCCGAGATGGCGCTCGGCAAACAGAACGAGGTCGAAACCGACGGCATCCGCGGCAACAAGCAGATCGACGCCAAGATCGAATTGGGCATCGAGCCGGCCGTCCGGCAGCGGCGATAATGCCTCCGTGACGGCCTGGGCGACCTCGGGTGAACCGACGGTCGCCATTGGGATCGGCGCATAAAGACCAAACTGCATCCTTGGGACCTTTTCCCAATGCGACTTTACTTGCGGCCGAGCGCCTGCTTGAGCCGATCGATGACTGGCTGCGGCGCGGTCGCTGAATCCTTCAGAACAGTATCCAATTCCGCGCCGGTTACCAGATCGGTATCCAGCCTGGCCTGCTCGGCGTCTCTTTGAAACTCGGGATCGCGCAGCGTCGCCGCGAAAGCCGTTCGCAACACTTCAGCCCGGTCGGACGGCACTGCCGGTGGCGCCAGAAATGGCCGGCCAAGTATTTCCCGCGCCAACAGGAACTGGAGTGCTTTTTTGTCGATCGGATCGCCGATCAGATCGCGGATCGATGGCAAATCGGGGACAGCCGATATCGGTTTCGCGGCAGTGTGAAACAACAGGTTGACCTTCTTGTCGCGAATCCAATCTGGATGCGCCGCCATAATCGAACTCCAGGACCAATAGGCCAGACCATCGAGTTCCCCGCGCTCCATGGCGAGTGCGGCAACACTGGTATCGCGATAGCCCTCGATGATCTTGAAGCGTGTTCCAGCAAAAGTGTTTATGGCGAGCGGAATGATCTCGGAGTCCGCACCGACTCCGGTGCCGGGCACCAGAAGATCGTCTTTTTGGAGATCCGCGAAGTTCTTTACTTTCGCAGTGTGCCACGCCATCGCCAGTGACGCGTCACGGTTCATGCTGCCAAGCCAGGTAAAGCGCAGCGGATCGAAATTAACCGGGTTCTCGCCAAGCATCGGTTCGAACGGCAGACCTCGCCCGATTGTCCCCATCACCGAGCCGTCCGCGGGCGCTATCCGGTAGAGATAGTCGACAAGCTTGAACCCGCCAGCTCCCACCATGTTCTGCACGATGAATGTGGGATTACCGGGAATGTATTTGCCCAGGTGACGCACCAGCAAGCGCGCATAGATGTCATAAGTGGAGCCCGCTCCGGTAAACGCGAGCATCGTCAACTGGCGCGCCTTGTAGAACTGTTCGGGCGTCTGGCAGCGAGCCGCAGTCGCGACGCAAAAGAACAGCAGAGCGGCGGCGGCCAAACGAAGCGCGCTGACAAGTTTATCGGTAATCGAATTCAAGACACGCGCATCCTAGTGGACGCACCGTATGAATGGTTGAGGCAAAAGCTCAAAAGGCCTCCATGGGCAGCGCCATCGTGCTTTCGGCGCCGGCCTTGATCCGCACCAGATGCGTCGCAGTTTCCGGCAACATGCGCTCCATGAAAAAGCGACCGACAATGAGCTTTTCCGTCATGGTCTCTCCGGCCTTGCTGGTGTGCACTGCATTAGCGATCAAACACCACATGTACCCAAGTGCGACGAGACCAAAGAGCTGCAGATAGTCCGTTGCGCCGGCATCGGCGTTCTCGGGCCGGCCATGCGCGTACTGCATGAACCATTGTGTCGCGCTCCACAGATCGCCGATAGCAGAATCAAGCGGAGCGACAAAGGCGGACATCGCTGCGTCGTTGCGATGATCGGCGATGAAAGCCGAAACTTCAGCAAAGAAAGCCTGCAGGGCGCGGCCGCCATCCTTCGGCAGTTTGCGGCCAACGAGATCAAGCGCCTGAATACCGTTGGTGCCCTCGTAAATCATCGAGATTCGGGCGTCGCGTACAAATTGTTCAACGCCGTGCTCTGCGATGTAACCGTGACCGCCAAAAATCTGCTGCGCCAAAACGGTGTTGGCAAAGCCGATCTCAGTCAGCGCGCCTTTGATAACCGGCGTCATCAAACCCATGTGATCTTCGGCAGCCTCGCGCTCTTCGGGATCGGGGGAGCGTTGCGCGATGTCACCGTGGAGCGCGGTCCACAGCACCAGGGCACGCGCGGCTTCGTTGAAGGCGCGCATGGTCATCAGCATGCGCCGCACATCCGGATGCACGATGATCGGATCGGCCGGCTTTTCCGGAAACTTTGCGCCACCGGCCGCGCGCCCGGAAAGCCGTTCCTTCGCGTAAGCCACGGCGTTCTGATACGCGACTTCCGACAGCGACAGCCCTTGAAGGCCGACGCTCAAACGGGCGGCATTCATCATCGTGAACATCGCATTGAGACCGCGATGAGGTTCCCCTACCAGCCATCCGGTGGCATCGTCATAATTCATGACGCAGGTTGCGTTGCCGTGGATGCCCATCTTCTCTTCGATCGAGCCGCACGACACGGCGTTGCGCGCACCCAACGTCCCGTCCTGTTTCGGCATAATCTTTGGAACGATGAACAGCGAAATGCCCCTGGTGCCGGCGGGCGCACCTTCGATGCGCGCCAGCACCAGATGAATGATGTTGCTGGTCAGATCGTGTTCGCCACCGGAGATGAAGATCTTGGTGCCGGTGATCTTGTAACTGCTGTCGGGTTGCGGCACGGCGCGGCAACGAAGCTGACCGAGATCAGTGCCGCAGTGCGGCTCGGTCAAGTTCATTGTGCCCGCCCACTCGCCGCTGATCAGCTTCGGCAAGAAACGCGCTTTCTGTTCCGCCGATCCGTGCGTGTAGATCGCAGTGACGGCGCCAAGCGCGAGGCTCGAGTACATCGTGAAGGCGATATTCGCGGAGTACATGTATTCGCGCACCGCGACTGTGAGCAGCAGTGGCAGGCCCTGGCCGCCGAATTCGACCGGCGCAGATGCGCCGACCCACCCGCCGGCAACCAGCTTGTTATAAGCGTCCTTGAATCCCGGCGGTGTGGTGACGGACCCACTCGGCGTCGCGTCGGCAGCCTTCCTTGTCGCCGACACGATTGAGCGGCGCCAGCACGTCCTCACAAAGCTTCGCCGCCTCGCCCAGCACGGCTTGCGCGACGTCGGGCGTGGTCTCGGCAAATCCGGGAATATTGTTGTAGCGCTCAACACGCAGAACGTTGTTGAGCACAAACATGGTCTCTTCGACGGGAGCCTTGTAGGTCGGCATTTTTAAGCCCCAAGCGCCGCTCCGATCCGCGGCGGACCGGCTCGAACGGCAAGCTTAGCCCATCCCGCTCAGCCTGCGAGCGTCGCTGGCTTTGGCTGGGCCAATGGCCGACCTCGCGCCTGCCCTCAAAGACAGCTGTGGCATTCCGCGAGTCCAAATCGGGTCCTTGGCCATCCAGCACACTCCAATATGTCGCCCGATCGGGATAAAGCCCGGATTTTTAACGGCTTATTTACCGTAATCCTTAAATCTCGCCAGCAGGGGACACAGGGACCGCACCCTCCACGCTGTCCGTCGACACGGGCGCGTTTGAGAAGAGTACTTCCGGTCCTGGTGCAGGTTTAGGCGTGAGAATGAAATCTGGCGGTCCGTGGAACTTGAAAGGCCTCCGCCCCAAGGCGCGTGAGGCCGCGCGCACGGCGGCGCGACGGTCCGGCATGTCGGTCGGCGAATGGCTCAACGATGTCATCGAGCCGGACGAGGAAGAGTTCGACGACGAGCCCGTGCTGTTCACGGATCTCTACGACGAGAACGAGGATGAAGATGAGGCGCCGGCGCGTTCGCGACGGCGCGACGATTCGGAGCGACGACGCCGACGGCCCGATTCGCGCCGCGAATTGCGCGAAGAGCGAAAACGCGATTTCGACCACGAATCTGCCAATACCCGCGGTGCGCTCAACGAAGTGCACAATCGCCTCGACAAGCTTTCGCATCAGCTCGAACGCATGGCCGACACGCCGAAGCCGCCGCGAGGGCTGAAGCGGCCAAAAGTGCTGAAAGAGCCAAGAGAGCAGAAGCGGCTGCACGAGCAGAGAAAGCTGCAAGAGCGGAAGCTGCTGCACGTATAGCGCGGGAGGCGCGTGCAGAAGAAGCCGCGCGTGCTGAACGAGCTGCGCGCGCGGAGGAAGCTGCGCGTATCGAAAGAGCCACCCGCGCTGAGCAAGCTGCTCGCGCTGAGCAAGCCGCGCGTGCCGAATCGGCGCGGCGGCAGCAACAACAACAACAGCGTCCACGCCGCCGCCCGCCGCAAAACGGCAATGGTCACGGTCCGCAACTGACCGGCGCTCCGGTTCGCAAACGTCCTTCTGCCGAGGCGGCAGCCTCGATCGACGACGCGATCGCCGAGATCGCCGCGCGGCAGCATGCACTCGATAACAATTCAGCGGGTATCGAGCCGGTGATTGCGCCGCCGCAATCCAAACCGGTGCCGCAGCCGAAACAAGCGCCGCAGGTGCAACCCGCCCCGCAAGCACAGCCAGCATCTCAGGTGCAGCGCCGCAACCGCGGCAGGCACCCCCGGTATTCACTCCGCCGTCACCGGTATTTGCGCCAGCACCACCGGTATTCACGCCACCGCCTCCAGTGTTTGCGCCACCACCGCCGGAGCCGGTTCTCGACCTCAAAAATCTCGACTCGCAGCTTCGCAACATTACGGCGCGAATCGAAGCGCTGCGGCCGTCAAGCGATCTTGAAGCTTCGATCAAAGGCATTCGCGCCGACCTGAGTGAAATTGCCAACCTGATTACCACCGCGCTGCCACAGCGTGCGGTCGATTCGCTCGAAATCGAGGTCAAGGCGCTGGCCGAGCGCATCGAGCACAGCCGCCAGTGCGGCGTCGATACCGGAGCTCTTGCCGGGCTGGAGCGGGGCTTAAACGAAATTCACGATGCCTTGCGCGTCCTGACACCCGCGGAAGGACTGGTCGGTTTCGAAGACGCCGTGCACGGACTGTCCCAAAAGCTCGACATGCTCGCCGCAAAGGAAGACCCGGCAGCCCTGCAACAGCTCGAAACGGCCATCGGCGCGCTGCGCGGAATCGTTTCGCATGTCGCTTCCAACGAGACACTGACAAAGGTTGCCGAAGACGTACGCGCGCTGTCCGCCAAGGTCGATACACTGGCCAGCACCGCAGTCAGCACCGAAAGTCTTTCAGCAATCGAACACCGGATCGATACGCTTACCAACGCACTTGCGGCCTCAGCCGACGCCGGCCAGGCCGTACCGCGCGAACTGGAAAAGCTGCTGTCCGGGTTGATCGAGAAGCTCGAATGGGTGCAGCTGACCCACACCGATCACGCGGCGCTCGCTCATCTTGAAGATCGCATTGCGACGCTGGTCCAGCGTTTTGACTCATCGGATGCCCGTCTCATTCACCTCGAAGCGGTCGAGCGCGGTATCGCTGATCTCCTCGTCCATATCGACGAAATCCGCGGGCTGGCCCAACGCGGCGTCATGAGCCCGTCGGCCGCTCCCTCCGGCGGGATCGAACGTGACGTTGCCCGTACGCAGGATTCGCTCGAGGCGGTCCAGGGCACGGTCGAACAGGTTGTCGACCGGCTTGCGATGATTGAAAGCGGCATTCGCCAGAACACCCCACAGACGATCACGCCGGCGCCGCAGCCTGTTCCTGTCACGCCATCGCCAACGCCCGCCCAATCGGCCCCGTTCTCGTCCGCGTCGACGCCAAATCCTTCGACACCAAGTTCGTTCTCGGCAGCTGCCATGCGCGCTTCCGCAGCGCCGGCGCCCTCCGCGCCTGCGGAAATATCATACTGGTTCGGCTATCGAGATCACAGTGCCGCGAGCCACTGCCGGGCGCGACCCGATCGACCCCAATCTGCCGCCGGATCATCCGCTTGAGCCGGGCTCGGGAAGCGGGCGCCCACGGTCCGCCTCGGCGGCCGATCGCATTGCGGCATCCGAAGCTGCCGCGGGTTCCGTCAAACCACCTGCGGTCCCCGATCAAGGCGAGAAGCCGAACTTCATCGCGGCTGCACGCCGCGCTGCGCAGGCTGCCGCGGCTGCCCCGACGACGAAGGCCGAAGCCAGGGCAGAAGCCAAGGCCGCAAAAGCTGAAGCAAAAGCGGCCTCGAAAGCCAAAGCTGTTGTGGACTCCAACCCACCGGCGCCGCGGACACGCAAGCTGATCGTCGCCGGTGCGGCAGCGCTTATTCTTCTCGGTGGCCTCCAGATCGCCACCAAATTCTTCGACGGCAGCGCTCCAACCCCGCCACCGTCACCACCCGCCGATACGCAGCAGGGAAAAGCCGCGCCACCAGCCGCTGCACTTCCCCAAGCCGAACAAGTTGCACCCGCACCATCTCCGGCTGCTCCGGTTCCGAGCCCCGCACCAGTTCCGGCGGAACCTCCGGCCGCCGCGCCAAGCCCGCTGCCGAATCCGAAGTCCGGTGAAGCGAAGCCAAGCCCGCAGGCGGAAATTCAGCCTTCCGCGCCGATGGCTCTGACGCCCAACGCCGACATCACCGGCTCGCTGCCACATGCAGCACCGGCAACTCTCGCGCCGACCGGCGACAAGTTGCCCGCCACCATCGGCGGTCCGACGCTCCGCGCCGCAGCGCTGTCAGGCGATGGCGCAGCCTCCTACGAAGTCGGGATGCGCTTTGCCGAAGGTCACGGCGTTCCAGCCAATAATGCTGAAGCTGCGCTCTGGTTTGAACGCGCAGCGAAGCAGGGCCTGGTGCCGGCACAATTCCGGCTCGGCGGTCTCTACGAAAAAGGTCTCGGGGTGAAGAAGAACCTCGTCACCGCACGCGACCTTTATCTCGCCGCTGCCAACAAGGGTAACGGCAAGGCGATGCACAACCTCGCAGTGCTCTACGCCGAAGGCATCGAAGGCTCGCCGGATTACAGCAACGCCTCCCATTGGTTCCGCGAAGCCGCTGATCGCGGCGTCACCGACAGCCAATACAATCTCGGCATCCTGTATGCCCGCGGTATCGGCGTGGCGCAGAACTTCGCCGAGTCCTACAAATGGTTCGCGCTCGCTGCCAATCAGGGCGACGAAGACGCCGGAAAGAAACGCGACGAGGTCGCTGCGAAGCTTGATCAGCAATCGCTCACCGCTGCGCGGCTTGCAGTAGAGACCTGGAAAGCCGTGCCGCAGCCCGATGAAGCGATCAACGTGAAATCGCCGGCCAGCCGGCTGGGACGTAACCCAGACCAATACGGCGAAGCCGAAGCCACATCCGGTAGCGGCTGCCAAAGCAGCTGATGCAGTCGCCAAAACCAACTAACCAAGACTAACTAGCCAAGAAAATCTCAGCCGCCCAGGCAGCGCGACGCCGGAACGGCGTAGATGCGGCGTTCGCCAAGCATGTGCGCGGTAAACAACGTCGCTGCGAATAGCGATGCGATCGCACGATCGCGAACGTTAAGGCCGCCGGTGTAAGCGCCGAATGACGGCACGACGAGGCGCCTGCCATCGCCAACAAAGCACCGCCGGCTGACGGCACGGCCGCGTTGCGCGATGCGGGCTTGCGGATGCAGATGACCGGCAATCTCGCCTTCGGCGGCGTCCCGCGATGGCTCATGGCGGAATGTGAGCGGACCCAACACCACCACGTCGGCGTATCGGCCACCAACATTTTCCGCAGGTTCCGGGTCATGATTGCCGGTGATCCAGAGCCAGTCACGGCCGCGTTGCAGTGATTTCAGCGTGGCCCGGCTGATGTCGCTCATCCGCTCAGGGCCACCGCCGTCATGGAAACTATCGCCGAGGGCGATGACGAGACGCGGTGCGTAACGCTCAATCAGCGCCGCAAGCCGCTGCAGCGTTGCCGCAGTGTCATAGGGTGGCAGCAGGACACCGCGCTTGGCGAAGGCGGACCCTTTCTCGAGATGAAGATCGGCGACAACAAGCAGGCCTTCATCCGGCCAAAATAATGCACCCGCGCAATCGGCAACGAAGGTAATGCCGGCGACGGCGACAGTTGGATCCGCCAGCTTTGGCGAATGCTGGCAAACGGGGTCCGAACGTGCGTGAGAAATACCAGCCCTCACTGCATTGCCTCTTTCACCAGATCATCCTCGGCTTCGGCGAGAAGCTCCTCGGCGGCCTCGCCGTAAACCGCTTCGCGCCCAATCTCCAGCATCACCGGAACCGCAAGCGGTGACACATGATCCAGCACTTTATGGACGATTCGGCCCCTGATGCGCGAGAGCATATCGCCGAGCCGGCGCACGTCGAGCAGGCCGGTCGCTGCATCGGCCCGCGTCGCACGCAGCAAGACATGATCCGGCTGATGGCTGCGCAGCACGTCGTAAACCAGATCGGTCGAGATCGTGAGCTGGCGGCGGGACTTTTCCTGCCCGGGAAACCGCCGTTCGATCAGGCCGGCGATGATCGCGCAGTTGCGGAAGGTGCGCTTCATCAGCGCTGACTCGGCAAGCCAGGCTTCCAGATCGTCGCCCAGCATGTCTTCGTCAAACAGAGCTTCGAGTGAAAGCTCCCCGCGCTCTATATGCGAGGCAATATCGCCGACGCCCCAGACCGCGAGCGCGTATTCGTTGGCGACAAATCCCATCGGCTTCAATCCCGCCCGTTCAAGACGCCGCGTCAGCAACATCCCCAGCGTCTGATGAGCCAGTCGGCCCTCGAACGGGTAACAGACCAGATAATGTTTGTTCGCACGTGGGAATGTCTCGACCAGAAGCTCACGCCGATCCGGCAGCAACGAACGCCATTTCTGGATCTCCAGCCATTCACGCACCTGCGCCGGCAACGCACCCCAGGCCCCGGCATCCGAAATGATTGAGCGCACGCGGGCGGCGAGATAGGTGGATAGCGGAAACTTTCCGCCCTCATAGGCCGGTACTTTGGGATCGTCGGAATTCGATCGCGAGACATAGACCTCGTCTTCGACGATGGCCTCGTATTGCAAAATTTCTCCGGCGAAGACGAAGGTGTCGCCGGGCACCAGGGTCTCAACGAAATATTCCTCGACCTCGCCAAGCAATCGCCCGCCGCGCGGGATCATTTTCGAAGCCCGCGAGCGCACCAGCCGAACCTTCAGCATGTCGGCTTCGACGATGGTGCCGACATTGAGACGGTAGCGTTGCGCGACCATCGGATTGGCAATTCGCCACAGCCCATCCTTGCCGAGCCGGATGCGCGCAAAACGGTCATAGGCCTTCAGCGCATAGCCGCCCGTGGCGACGAAATCGACGACGGCGTCGAAATCTTCGCGGGTCAGCGCCGCGTAAGGCGCCGCCGATTTCACCTCGGCATAAAGCGCGTCGCTACCGAACGGCTCGCCGCAGGCACAACCAAGGACGTGCTGCGCCAGCACATCGAGCGCACCGATCCGGGATGCCGGCGTGTCTTGCGCATTCTCGGCAATGGCATCGAGCGCCGCGCGGCACTCCAGCACTTCAAACCGGTTCGCCGGGATCAGTACACCCTTCGACGGTTCGTCCATCCGGTGATTGGCGCGGCCGATACGCTGCAACATGCGCGAAGCACCCTTCGGCGCGCCGACGTTAATCACGAGGTCGACGTCGCCCCAGTCGACGCCAAGATCGAGCGAGGAGGTACAGACCACGGCGCGCAGCTGCCCGGCGGTCATCGCCCCCTCGACTTTGCGCCGCTGCGCTACATCGAGCGAACCATGATGCAACGCGATCGGGAGATTATCGTCGTTGATGTGCCAGAGATCCTGAAAGATGCCTTCGGCCTGGCTTCGCGTATTGACGAAGACCAGCGTCGTCCGATGCGCCTTGATGAGTTGATACATGTCGCCGAGTGCATAACGCGCCGAATGGCCGGCCCATGGCACGCGCTCGGTAGAGCTCAGCATGCCGACGTCCGGTGCTACTCCCCCTTCGGCAACAATGAGATCGGCAAGCGCATTGCTCGCCGGTCTGCGGCACCATGAAACGGCGCAGATCGTCAGGCTCGGCGACTGTCGCCGACAGGCCGATGCTGGTGAGATCGGGCGCCAGGCGAAACAGTCGCGCCAGACCGAGCGACAGCAGATCGCCGCGTTTCGATGTCACCAGCGCATGCAATTCGTCGAGGATGATGCGCTTGAGCGAACCGAACAGAAATGGCGCATCGGCGGAAGCGAGCAAAAGCGCGAGCTGCTCCGGAGTGGTCAGCAGGATCTCCGGCGGATCGCGGCGCTGCCGCTGGCGTTTGGAGGTTGGTGTATCGCCGGTCCGCGTCTCGATGCGGATCGGCAAGTTCATTTCCGCAACCGGAGCTTCCAGATTGCGCGCGATGTCTACGGCGAGCGCCTTGAGCGGCGAGATGTAGAGCGTATGCAGCCCACCTTCCCGCTTTACAGTGCGGCCGAGGGAGAGGAGCTTCTTTCTTTCACCGCTCGCGGCGACTGGCGGTGCGCTCAATTCCACGAGGCTTGGCAGAAAGCCGGCCAGCGTCTTGCCGCCACCGGTCGGCGCGATCAGCAATACCGATCGTCCGGCCTGGCTTTTAGCCAACAACTCGAGCTGATGCGCACGCGGCGTCCAACCGCGACCAGCGAACCACCGCGCGAAATTTTCCGGAAGCAGCGCTGGTTTTTCAAGCACCGTCACCCGTCGGCCTCCAGCAATCGGGCCGACCACGACGAGGCTATCGACAGGCACGCCTTTCTCGTTACGCACAGCGGCCTTTGCGACATGAGCAGCAGCCAATCCGGCATCGGCGAACGCAGCGCGGATATAACCTTCACCATGCGCGTAACGCAGCGTCGGCAATAATTTCACGCCGTCGCCGGAATGAGTCTCAACCGTGAAAGCCAGCAATCCGCCCGGCGCGAGAACGCGCGATGCTTTCGCAATGATGGGCGTGATATCGCTGACATACACCATAACATCCGCAGCGATGATGAGCTCATAGTGACAGCGTTCGCGAATTTCATCGTCGAGATAAGCTTCAATGCTTGCGCGGGTCAGGCGATCATAAAGACCTTTGCCGCTGGCCTTCTCGATCATCGCCGGTGAAAGATCGACTCCGATCAGTTGATCGACGAACGGACGAAACGCTGCACCGCCTAGTCCAGTGCCGCAGCCGAGATCCAGTGCGGAAGCAAAGTGCATGGCCTCACCCGCCGGCTCGATCAACGACTGAACCGCTTCAAGCAGCAACGTTGGGCCGCGATAATTCAGCCGCTCGGTCAGCGACACGTCGTACCGTCCGGAATACTGGTCGAACAACCGGCGCACATAGGTTTCGGTCATCGCGGGTGCGGCCTCGCCAGCTCCAAGCCGTGCCAGTTGCAATCGCGCACCGTGATAGTCCTCCGGATCCGCATCGCGAGCCTGGGCAAATGCGGCAACCGCGCCGTCGCGGTCGCCGAGCTGGTCGCGTATCGCACCAAGCGCGAACCACGCCGTGGCAAAGCGTGGCGCGATTTCCACGGTCTGCGCCAGAATATCCGCCGCACCCGCAAGATCGCCCTGCGCCGCATGATCGAGCGCCCATTTGTAGCGCCGGTCGGCGATCAGGTCGCCGGAAGAGACAAAGAGCGGGCCGGTTTCAGTCATGCGTGCTCGCGAAGCATCGGGAAGTGCTTATGTATGCATTGCGATGCGACCTGAAGATATCCTGCTCCCCACACCATCCGGCGTGTGCTGCAAGCTCGGCGGCTTTCATATCGATCCGACCCGGCCGGTGGAACGGGCGCTGATCACCCACGCCCATTCCGACCATGCCCGCGCCGGCCATGGTGCGGTACTGGCGACCCAGGAAACGCTCGACCTGATGCGGTTGCGGTACGGCGAGAATTTTGCCGGCACGACGCAGGCCGCCCAGTACGGCGAAACAATCGAGCTTGGCGGCGTCAAGGTGACGTTCCATCCCGCCGGTCACGTACTTGGCTCGGCGCAGATCGCCGTGCAGGCGAACGGTCTGCGTATTGTCGCCTCCGGCGACTATAAGGATGTGCCCGATCCGACATGCCTGCCCTTCGAACTGGTGCCTTGCGACGTCTTCATCACCGAGGCGACTTTCGCCCTGCCCGTGTTCCGTCACAGCGATCCTGACGGCGAGATCGAAAAGCTGCTGCGCTCGGTGACGCTGTTTCCGGAGCGCGCCCATCTCGTCGGCGCTTACTCGCTCGGCAAGGCGCAGCGGGTCATCGCCCTGATCCGCAAGGCAGGCCACACCGCGCCGATCTATCTGCATGGCGCGATGGAGAAGATCACAAGCTATTACGAAAGCCGCGGTATTGCGCTCGGCGAACTCCGGCCGGTACGCAGCGAAACCAAAGCGAAACTAGCCGGCACCGTCACGATCTGCCCACCGTCGGCATTGAACGATTTGTGGACTCGGCGCTTCCCCGATCCGCTGGCGGCATTTGCCTCCGGCTGGATGCGCGTGCGCGCCCGGGCACGGCAGCAGGGCGTATCGCTGCCGCTGGTCATTTCCGATCACGCTGACTGGGATGGCCTCACAGCAACCATCGCGGCAACCGGCGCCGGCGAAATCTGGGTCACGCACGGCCAGGAAGATGCGTTGGTGCATTGGTGCGCAACGCGCGGACTTAAAGCGCGGCCGCTCGATATCGTCGGCTATGGCGACGAAGATGAAACCGCAGAGCAACCGGCCGGTGAGGCGGAGGAATGAATCGCTTCGCCGAATTGCTCAACCGTCTGGCCTACGAGCCAGCGCGGAACGCCAAGCTCCGGCTCATCACCGATTATTTTCGTTCCACTCCGGATCCCGAACGCGGCTGGGCATTGGCGGCGCTTACCGGCGCACTAAGCTTTCCGCACGCCAAGGCCGGCCTGATCCGCAGCCTGATTACCGAGCGGACTGATCCGGTACTGTTCGCGCTCTCATACGACTATGTCGGCGATCTGTCTGAAACTGTCGCATTGATGTGGCCAACAGGAAATTCGACGACGCGGAATAAAAAATCTGATGATTTATCACTCACGACCGTCGTTGAAACGCTTTCAACGCTCGGCAAAACACAATTGCCGAAGCAACTCGCGCAATGGCTCGATACGCTTGACGAGACCGGACGCTGGGCGCTGATCAAACTGGTGACCGGAGGCTTGCGCATCGGCGTCTCGGCGCGGCTGGCGAAATCCGCGGTTGCGGCCCTTGGCGAAAAGGATGCGCAGGAGATCGAACTGCTGTGGCCCGGCATCGCGCCACCCTATCGCGAGTTGTTCGCATGGCTCGAAGGAAAAGCCGACAAGCCGGCAAATATCGATCCCGTGCCGTTCCGCCCGGCAATGCTCGCGCACGCGCTTGAAGAGACCGACCTCGCTACGCTCAACGCGACCGATTTCATCGCCGAATGGAAATGGGATGGTATCCGCGTTCAGGCCGTGTCCGCGCAAGGAGATCAGGGCAAAGCTGCACGGCTTTACTCGCGCACCGGCGAGGACATTTCAAAGAGCTTCCCTGATCTGCTCGACGCCTTGCATCTGTCCGGCGCAATCGACGGCGAACTTTTGATCCTGCGCGACAAGCGCGTGCAGACATTCAACGTCTTGCAGCAACGGCTCAACCGGAAAACCGTCACGCCGAAGCTACTCGCAGAATTTCCGGCTCACCTGAGGACCTACGATCTGCTCGCCGAAGGCAGCGAAGATCTGCGCGAATTGCCGTTTATCGAGCGCCGCAAAAAGCTGGAAGATTTCATCACCCGGCTCAATGATCCGCGCATCGATCTTTCGCCTTTAATCAGCTTTACGACCTGGGACGAACTGATCGCCGCGCGCAAGGACCCGGCGGCAGCCGGTGCCGGTGAGGATGCCGCCGCAGTCGAAGGCGTCATGCTCAAACGCCGCGATTCCGCTTATGTGCCAGGACGGCCAAAAGGCCCGTGGTGGAAATGGAAACGTGACCCCTTCATCGTCGATGCGGTGCTGATGTACGCGCAGCGTGGTCACGGCAAGCGATCTTCCTTTTACTCCGACTATACATTCGGAGTTTGGAACAAGGGCGATGCCGGTGACGAACTCGTCCCCGTCGGCAAGGCGTACTTCGGCTTCACAGACGAAGAGTTGCTGCAAATCGACCGCTTCGTCCGCCGCAACACCACCGAGCGCTTCGGACCGGTGCGGGAAGTCGTGCACGAGGCCGATCAGGGTCTAGTCCTCGAAGTGGCCTTCGAAGGCCTGCAAAGATCGACGCGGCACAAGTCAGGCTTGGCGATGCGCTTTCCACGTATCAACCGCCTACGCTGGGACAAGCCTCCCGGCGAAGCCGATCGGTTGGAGCAACTCGAAACCATGCTGGCACGGATCGAACAAGGACGCGCCTAGAGCGCGTGCTAAGCCGTCGCGGCAGTTGCCTTCGTCACTTCGCTCAGCGGCCAGCGGGCGCGGGGAGCAAAATCGAGTGAGTCGGTCAAACCGAGCGCCAGGCGCTCGGCGCCGGCCCACGCAATCATCGCGCCATTGTCGGTGCACAGAGCGGGCGGCGGCGCGATCAGCGAAATACCGATTTCAAACGCGACCCGGTGCAGGATTTTGCGGATCGCCTGATTGGCGGCGACACCGCCAGCACAAACCAGCGCCGTCGGCATACCGAAGCGTTCGCGGAACATGCGAAGCCCGGTGCGCAGTCGGTCGCCAACCACATCGACCACCGCCTGCTGAAACGACGCACATAGATCGGCGACGTCCTGATTGCTCAGCGGCGCGACTTTCTCCGCCTCGATACGCAGTGCCGTCTTCAGGCCCGAGAGTGAAAAATTGGCGTCGCGGCGGCCGCTCATCGGCCGCGGCAAGGCAAAGCGCTCGGGATCGC
The DNA here is from genome assembly GCA_963807565.1 of uncultured Alphaproteobacteria bacterium. Classification (GTDB taxonomy): domain Bacteria; phylum Pseudomonadota; class Alphaproteobacteria; order Rhizobiales; family Xanthobacteraceae; genus BOG-931. Next base: position 276,600 of record CAWECH010000021.1, read on the forward strand.
CGTTCGCCGCTTCCTTCTCGACCATTGGACCACCCGGATAGCCAAGGCCGAGCAGCTTTGCAGTCTTGTCGAAGGCCTCACCGATTGCGTCATCGACCGTGCCGCCGAAGCGCACGTAGTCACCGACGCCACTCACGCCGAGGATTTGGGTGTGGCCGCCCGACGCAAGAAACAGGCAATACGGAAACCTGGCATTGTCAGTGAGCCGCGCGGTCAATGCGTGAGCTTCAAGATGATTGACCGCGATCAGCGGCTTGCTGTGCGTCAGCGCGATCGCCTTGGCCGTGGTCAGTCCGACAATGACTCCGCCGATCAGGCCCGGCCCAGCCGCCGCGGCAATGCCATCAAGCGCAGCAAACGAAAGCCCCGCTTCCGCCATCGCTCTTTCGATAATGTGATCGAGCGCCTCGACATGGGCGCGTGCTGCGATTTCCGGCACCACGCCGCCGAATTCGGCGTGTTCGCTGACCTGAGACAGCACGACATTGGACCGGATATGACCCAGTCCGTCCGCTGTCCGTTCGACCACGGCAGCGGCGGTCTCATCACACGTCGTTTCAATTCCAAGGACCAGCATCGGGGTAGTATATGGCAGCGGAAGGTCCTAAGACGCAATCGAGGTTCTAAGACGCACTCAATGGCACAATCTGCTGCAGGAAAAGCACTTTTGCGCATCGGCTCGCGTGGCTCCCCGCTGGCGCTGGTGCAGGCGCGCGAGGTGCAAAGCCGCCTCGCCACCGCGGCAGGCGTGGATCCGGCGAGCATCGAAATCAAGGTCATCCGCACCACCGGCGATACCATTCAGGACCGGCCGCTGATGGAGGCCGGCGGCAAAGGACTGTTCACCAAAGAAATCGAAGAGGCGCTGCTCTCCGGTGCAATCGATCTTGCGGTGCATTCGTCAAAGGACATGACGACGCTGTTGCCCCCCGGCTTGATCCTGTCCGGATTCCTGCCGCGCGAAGATGCGCGCGATGCATTTATCAGCAGCAAGGCAAAGTCGCTGCACGATCTGCCATCCGGCGCGGTTGTTGGCACCGCATCGCTGCGACGACAGGCGATGGTCCTTCGCGCTCGGCCGGATCTTCGGATCGTTCCGCTGCGCGGCAACGTCGAGACGCGGCTGCGCAAAATCCAAGACGGCGTTGCCGATGCAACACTCCTCGCCGTCGCCGGCCTGAAGCGCCTCGGACTGCTTTCCGCGGCAACTGCATTGCTCGACATCGACGCGTTTCTGCCCGCGGTCGGCCAAGGCGCGATCGGAATCGAAACTCGCGCCGACGACAGTGTGACGCGCGCGCTGGTGGCAAAAATCAGCGACGCCGATACTGCCGCAGCGCTCGCCGCCGAGCGGGCCTTCCTCGCCGTTCTTGATGGCTCGTGCCGCACTCCGATCGGTGGCTACGCACGGGTGACCGGAGACACGCTTAGCTTCCGTGGCATCATCGTGAAGCCGGATGGCAGCGAAGCTTTCGAGGCTTCCCGCGAAGGTTCTCGCGCGCAGGCCGCAGAACTTGGCGCTGACGCCGGCCGCGAACTCAAAGGGCGCGGCGGCGACGATTTCTTCGTGCGGAGCTAACCGTGCGGCTCCTCCTCACGCGGCCCGAACCTGACGCACAGCGCACCGCCGCCGCGTTGCGGGTGAGAGGCCATGAAGCCATCATCGCGCCGCTGCTACGGATCGAGGCGCAGATCGACGTCGAGATCGGCGCTGGCCCTTGGGCGGCGGTGCTGGTCACCAGCGCGAATGCGGGCCCGGCAATCGCATTCCATGAACGAGCCGCAGGGCTTCGCGCCCTTCCGGTGTTCGCCGTTGGCAGGCGTAGCGCGCAGACGATGACTGCAGCCGGCTTCGGCAACGTCCGCCATTCCGACGGCGACGTGAACGATTTCACGGCATTCGTCGCCGGAGAATTGCAGCCGCGAACGCCTTTGCTCTATCTGGCCGGCGAAGACCGCTCTGGCGATCTTGCCCGGGAACTGCGCAACCGTGGCTTCACCGTAGAGACCATCGTGGTCTATCGTGCGGTCGCTACGACGAATTTGCCGCAAGCCGCCACGGAAGCCCTGACCGGCGGCATCGGCGTTCTGCATTTCTCACGCCGCAGCGCAGAGGCCTACCTCAACGCAGCACGCGCCATGGATTTGTTCTCGGCTGCGCTTAAGCCAGTGCATTATTGTCTTTCGGCCCGGGTCGCTGAACCACTAAAACAGGCCGGCGCCGCAGACGTCCGTATCGCAAGAGAACCCGCCGAAACGGCACTGATCGCCCTGATTGATGCGACATGACGGATTGCCGTCATCCACGCCCCGTACTATGGCGGAGCCTGCCGGCTGCGCATAATTTGGTGACTTGAAGACCTTATAGGGACTGCATGACAAGCGAGTCCGACAGTACATCGCACCGGCGGCCGCCAACCATCGACCTGACGGCTAAGGAAGTCGCGCCTGAAAGGCCGGCCGGGCCTGAGGCGCCATCGGAAGATACATCTGCGCCATCCCCATCCACGGAATCTGCGGCCAGTAGTTCACGTTCTCATATCGTCAGTGCACTAGCCGGTGGGGTGGCAGGCGCGATTGCAATTGCCGCGATCATCGTTGCACTTCAGGCCACTGGCCATTGGCCACTCGGCGAGAGTTCTGCGCCGCCTGCTGCTGTAGCCCCAGCAGCTTCTAACGACGCCGCGATCGCCGACGTCACCGCGCAGCTCAATAAAATCCAGGGCGCGCTGGCGGCGCAACAGCCCGATCCGACTCTTGTTAATCGCCTGGCCTCAGCCGAGGCGGCAACAAAATCACTCAATAATTCAGTTGCGGCACTCGGCACACGGCTCGATCAGATCGCCGGCGCCGCTCAAGCCGCACAGGTTCAGGCCAAGTCGGCGGTTGATACCGCCGACACCGCGAAGAGCACAGCGCAAGGTGGTGTCGCACATGGTGATATCGACGCGTTGACCGGCAGGATTGCGGCGCTCGAAAGCACAGTAAAGTCATTGTCCGACAAGGTGACGCGACCAAATGCGAGCGCCGACGACGGCGCTGCACGACTGATGATCGCGACGGAAGCGTTGCGCGCGGCTGTTGAACGCGGCGCGCCGTATCAAGTCGAGCTCGCAGCGGCGAAAAGCCTTGGCGCCGACCAGAAAGCGACAGCTCCGCTTGAGCCGTTCGCTGCATCGGGCGTGCCAAGCGCCACCGCACTGGCGCGCGACCTCGCGTCCCTGACACCGGCACTGATGAAGGTCGCCGAGCCGGCAGCCAGTGACGACTCGTTCCTGGGTCGTCTTGAGGTCAATGCCCAACGCCTCGTGCGAAGCACGCCACTTAACGCTCCGGCAGGTGACGATCCCCGATCGGTCGCAATGCGCATTAGCTTTGATGCGTCTCACGACGACATCGACGCCGCACTCGCCGACATTGCCAAATTGCCGGATGCCGCGAAGGGCGTTGCCGCGCCTTGGATGCAGAAGGCACAGGCCCGCGCCACTGCCATAACCGCAAGCCGTCAACTTGTCGCCAACGCGCTCGCCGCGCTGAGCAAACCGCAATGATGCGAATTATCCTTTTTCTCGTCGTGGTCGGCGCTCTTGCGCTCGGCATTGCCTGGTTTGCAGACCGGCCTGGCGATGTGATCGTGACGTGGCCGTGGCTGGAGCAGCTGTGGCCCGGACACGGACGAAACGAAATCTCGCTGCTGACGCTCGGTGGCGCGATTCTCATGACGATGGCAGGACTCGCCATCCTCTGGAGCATTATTCGCACCATCCTGCGCGCGCCAACGACGCTCGCCAACCGGCGCCGCCATCGCCAAGGTTTGCGCGCCTACGAAGCGATCTCCAGCGGTCTGATCGCCGTCGGCTCCGGCGACATCGAGGCCGCACAGCGGCACGCATCCGCGATCAAGCGGTTGGCACCGAACGAACCGCTTGCACTTCTGCTCTCGGCACAATCGGCCCAGCTTTCCGGCGACCGCGAAGGCGCAGAGCGCATTTTCCGCGATATGGCGGGCCGCCACGACACCAAGCCGCTCGGGCTGCATGGTTTGTATATCGAGGCTCATCGCCGCAACGATCTGACAAGCGCGCGGGCTTACGCAGAGGAAGCGGCAAAGACCGCACCGTCGTTAGGCTGGGCCAGTCGGGCGGTATTGGAAGCACGATGCAAGGAAGGCGACTGGGCCGGCGCACTGACTCTCCTCGAGGCAAATGCGGCAACGCTCGGCAAAACGCTCTATCGGCGGCTGCGCGCCGTGCTGCTCACCGCGCATGCCTATGCCATCGAGGACAGCGACCGCGACAAGGCGAAGGCGTACGCGCTTGAAGCCGTCAAGCTCGCGCCGACACTCATCCCGGCGGCAGCGCTTGCCGGCCGGATGCTTGGTGAGAGCGGAGAGGTGCGCAAGGCGACACGGACTATCGACACGGCGTGGCGCGCCAACCCGCATCCGGACCTGGCGCGGGCGTTCTCGGAATTGCGCTCCGGAGAATCGGCCCGCGATCGGCTCAAGCGCATCGAAGGCGCCGCGAAAAACGTTCCGGACAATGTCGAGAGTGCGCTTGCGATTGCGCGGGCGGCGATCGACGCGCGAGAATTTACCAAGGCCCGTGCGTCGCTCGAACCCTACGTAGCGGCGCCAACGAAGCGGGTTTCGTTGCTGATGGCCGAACTCGAGCGCTCCGAAGGCGACGAAGGCCGCGCCCGCGAATGGCTGGCGCGTGCCGTCAATGCCGCACCCGATCCGGCGTGGACAGCGGACGGACATATTTCAGATCGCTGGCAGCCGGCATCGCCGGTGACCGGCAGGCTCGATGCTTTCGAATGGCGCGTGCCCCTGACCGGCATGATCAGTACCGCAACGGTGATCGAAACGGAGCCGGTCGTTGTGCCCCCCACCGCCGCACCGCTGCCGATCGAAGCCCAGAGCAAGGTTGGGGAAGAAACCGCACCGCCGCTGTCGTCGAACGGCGCGGGCATCGCGGCGGCGACGACACCGGTATCGCCTCCAGCAAAGCCGGTCATTCCGCTCGTGCACGCACCCGACGATCCTGGAACTGATGACCAGCCCGGCGAAGAAGTCACCGATGACGCAAAGCCTGGGGTGTGGCGGAAAATCTTCGGCTAACGCGGCAGTAGTTGCGGCGAAGGCAATGCCTCGGTTTCTTCAACGAGGAGACGCTGCAGTTGGACCTGCCGAAGTTCGGCGAGATAGCCGCCAAGCGCGCCGAGTATCGGCCCGCCGATAAACAAGAACAGCGGCACCAAGATACTCAAAGCGTCGGCATCGCGCGCCAGCGAACTGAAAGTGAGTACGTAGAGGCTGATCAGAACCGGGGAGATCGTCGCCAACGTGCCGTTGAGGACGTGATTGGATTGCGCAGTTCGCGCCGCGACGTAACCGGCCGCAAATGCAGGGCCAAGAAGCGACAGCAATCGCCCACTGATCGCGATGACCGGCAGTGCGTGCATTGCGTCGAAGGCGTGATTGGCCTTGTGGCCATACGCGGCAAACACCGCCGAGGCCACGACCGCTTTGATCACAGCGGTGATGAACACGAACGTAAGGACGTAAGCGACAGCCGCGACCAGTAATGCCTTCCAGGAAACACCGCGCATGACCGGGTCCTCGGATACCCGTGCTCGATAGTCCCGGCGGCGCTACGAAACGGTTATTCGGGATGATGAAAAGCGGCTTTACCTAAACACTGCTTGAACGCTCGTTTAGATACCTTGCTCGGTCGAGCCGATGTGCATTATAATTCATGTCCACCTCTTTATGAGGGCTATCGGTTTTGGCCCAGCTGCCCGCTACAGCGAAATCCAGTGAAAAGCCGGCTGCGTCGCCAGGCGGCGCGAGCTCAGAAGCTGCATTTCTGGCGGCGATCGGCGGCGAAGTGCGGCGCAACCGTGCCAAGCGCGGAATGACACGCCGGCAGCTGGCGCAAGCCTCCGATACTTCCGAGCGTTACCTCGCCCAGATTGAAAGCGGCGCCGGCAATCCTTCGGTCAGCGTGCTTCGGAGCATCGCACAAGCATTGGACCTGCCCTGCGCCGCGTTATTGCCGGAAGCGGGTGCGCGCAATGCGGCGCTCGGCGCAATTTTCGATATCGTGGCACAAGTCCCGGAAGCTGAATTGCCGGCTCTGGCTAGAGAAATCGAGCGGCACGTCGCAACGCCTAGACACACCGATCGCGCACAACGCATTGCACTGGTCGGACTGCGCGGCGCCGGCAAATCAACGCTCGGGCAAATGCTGGCGCAGCATCTGCATTGTCCGTTCATCGAACTCGACCGCGTCGTCGAAGACGACTACGGCGCAAGCATCCCCGATCTGATCGAAATGGCCGGCACGGCGACGTTTCGTCGCCAGGAACGCAGCGCGCTTGATCGCATTGTTACGATCAACAAAACCGCAGTCATCACCACCGCGGGCGGTATCGTGTCGAATCCGGAGACTTATTCGCTCCTGCTCCGCTGCACGCACACGGTCTGGATCAAGGCGCGGCCGGACGACCACATGAGCCGCGTCATGGCACAGGGCGATTTCCGCCCGATGGCACGAAACCGCGAGGCCAAGGCCAATGAGGCTATGGCGGATCTGGTCGCGATCCTCGAGGCGCGGCGCGCCGACTATGCCCGCGCCGAAGCTGAGCTTGATACGTCCGGCGATACGATAGAGCAGAGTTTTGGCAAGCTTTTACGGCTTGTTTCGCCGTGGCTGCGGCAGGAGGGCGAGTCATGACGCTCGCCGATTCCGGCTTCCTCGAACTTGAACCGATGCGGCTTGAATACCGCATGATCGGCCCGCGCCCGGATACGGCGCCGACGATCGTGATGCTGCACGAAGGTCTTGGCTCGATCGGACTGTGGGGTGAATTTCCGGACAAGATCGCCGAGGCAACCGGAGTTGGCGTGTTTGTTTATTCGCGCGCCGGCTACGGCAAATCGAAACCCGGACCGATGCCGCGCTCGACGCGTTTCATGCACGAGGAAGCCTGTGACGTGCTGCCGCGCGTACTCAACGCCATCGGCTTTCGGCGCGGGATTTTGCTCGGCCATAGCGACGGCGGTTCAATTGCAGCCATCTATGCCGGCAGCGTTCAGGATCATCGCGTGCGCGGCCTGGTGCTGGAGGCGGCGCATTTCTTCGTTGAAGAGATGGGCCTGGCCGAAATCCGGCGGGCGCGCGAAGCTTTCACGACAGGTACTTTTCGCGAAAAGCTGATGCGCTGGCACGCCGACGTCGACTGCGCCTTCCGCTCGTGGAGCGAGCCGTGGCTCGATTTAACCTTCTCGAAGTGGGATATTCTCGAAGAGCTCGCTTATATCCGCGTGCCGATCCTGATCGTGCAGGGCGATCAGGATCAGTACGGCACGTTGAAACAGCTCGCAGTCGCCCAAGATGAATGTTTCTGCCCGGTCGAGACCGCAGTGCTGCCCGGCATTCGGCATGTGCCGCATCGCGAAGCGCCGGACGTGACGCTCAAGACGATGGCCGACTTCATCAACCGGCTGCTGCGTGACCATCATGAAGGCGACAAGCCGGCAAATTCAGGGGTTGCGGCTTAATGCATTATAATGCATATTCGGCTGATGCATTATAATTCATACCGCGTCGAGGTGTGATATGGTGGATGCTGCGCATGCCAACGGCTCGCCGCTTGCCAACGGCAAGACCCGGATTGATTTCCAGACCGATCCCTCGCGCTACCGCCATTGGAAGCTGAACATCGACGGCGACGTTGCCAACCTGGTCATGGACGTCGACGAGAAGGCCGGGCTGTTCGAAGGCTACGACCTCAAGCTCAACTCGTACGATCTCGGCGTCGACATCGAGCTTGCCGATGCGATCGATCGGCTGCGATTTGAGCATCCGCAAGTGCGGGCCGTGGTGCTGCGTTCGGGCAAGCCGCGGGTTTTTTGCGCCGGCGCCAACATCCGCATGCTGGCCGGCTCGACGCACGCCCACAAAGTCAATTTCTGCAAGTTCACCAACGAGACGCGCAACGGCCTTGAAGACCTCAGCGAAAACTCGGGTCTGAAATCAATCTGCGCCATCAACGGCACCGCCGCCGGTGGCGGCTACGAACTCGCGCTCGCCTCCGATTACATCATGCTGGTGGACGACGGTTCGGCGTCCGTGTCCTTGCCGGAATTGCCGCTGCTCGCCGTGCTGCCCGGCACCGGCGGCCTCACCCGCGTTTCCGACAAGCGCAAGGTACGCCGCGATCATGCCGACGTGTTCTGCACGACTGAGGAAGGCATCAAAGGCAAGCGCGCAGTCGAATGGCGGCTTGTCGACTCGGTTGTGCCCGGCTCGAAATTTGACGACGCGCTGTTAGCGCGCGCCAAAGAGTTCGCGGCACAGTCGCCGCGCAAAGGCGGTGGCAAAGGCGTCACGCTGACGCCGCTGACGCGAAGCTTCTCCGCCGACGGCATCGCGTACGGGTTTGTTTCAGTTGAATTCCAGCGCGCCGAGCGCATCGCAACAATCACCTTGCGCGGTCCGTCGGCGCCGCCGCCGGCTTCCACGGACGCGATGCTGGCGCTCGGCGCCGGCTTCTGGCCGCTTCAGCTGGCGCGCGAGCTCGACGATGCAATCCTCAACATCCGGCTGAACGAACTCGATGTGGCCGCGATCGTTTTCAAGTCGTCAGGGGATGCGGCAGCAGTATTGGCCTATGATGAATTTGTCGATGCCAACAAGAACTTCTGGCTCGCACACGAAATCCGGCTGTTCTGGAAACGCGTGCTCAAGCGCATCGACCTGACGTCGCGCTCGCTGGTAACGCTGATTGAGCCAGGCTCGTGCTTTGCCGGCACGCTCGCCGAACTCCCATTCGCCAGCGACCGCTCTTACATGCTGATCGGCAACCGCGAAGGCGACAACAGGTCGCCGGCAGCAATTGCGCTCGCCGATGTCAATTTTGGTCCATATCCGATGTCGACCGGATTGACCCGCCTCGCCTGCCGCTTCCTGGCGACGCCAGAGAGCGTCGATGCTGCCAAGGCCGAGCGCGGAAAAATGCTCGATGCCGAGACTGCGCAAGACCTTGGCCTGATCACCTTCGCGCTCGACGACATCGATTGGGATGATGAAGTCCGCGTTTTCCTCGAGGAACGCGCAAGTTTCTCACCCGACGGTCTCACCGGTCTGGAGGCCAACTTGCGCTTCGCCGGTCCCGAAACGATGGAATCGAAAATCTTCGCGCGGCTGACCGCCTGGCAAAACTGGATTTTCCAGCGCCCGAACGCGATTGGCGAGGAAGGTGCGCTTAAACGCTACGGCACCGGGCAAAAGCCGGTGTTCGACACACGCAGGGTATGAGGTGAAGCCATGACAATCGATGCCGTCGACTACACCACGAAAATCCCGAACAACGTCAATCTCGCCGAAGACCGCCAGGTGCTACGTGCGCTGGAGAGCTGGCACCCCGGCTATATCGACTGGTGGAAGGACATGGGGCCGGAAGGCTTCCAGGACTCGATGGTCTATCTGCGCACCGCAGTATCCGTCGATCCGAAGGGCTGGGCAAAATTCGATTACGTGAAAATGCCCGATTACCGCTGGGGCATTCTGCTGGCGCCGAAGGAAGAGGCCCGCACGATCCCGTTTGGCCGGCACTACGGCGAACCAGCATGGCAGGACATTCCCGGCGAATATCGCGCCATGCTGCGGCGTCTCGTCGTCATTCAAGGCGATACTGAACCGGCCTCAGTCGAGCAACAGCGTTATCTCGGCAAAACCGCGCCGTCGCTCTACGACCTGCGCAACGTCTTTCAGGTCAACGTCGAAGAGGGCCGGCACCTCTGGGCGATGGTCTACCTCCTGCAAAAATACTTCGGCCGTGACGGCCGTGAGGAAGCGGCAGAATTGCTGCAACGCCGCTCCGGCGACGCCGACAAGCCGCGCATGCTCGGCGCTTTCAATGAGGCGACGCCTGACTGGCTGTCGTTCCACATGTTCACGTTCTTCACCGACCGCGACGGCAAGATGCAGCTCGAAAGCCTGGCGCAATCCGGCTTCGATCCGCTGTCACGCACCTGCCGCTTCATGCTGACCGAAGAAGCCCATCACATGTTTGTCGGCGAAACCGGAGTTGGCCGCACCATTCAACGCACCTGCGAGGCGATGAAAGCTGCCGGCATCGAAGACCCGAACGATATCAGCAAAATCCGCGACCTCGGCGTCATCGACCTGCCGACGATGCAGAAAAAGCTCAATCTGCATTACACGCTGTCGCTCGACTTGTTCGGCTCGGAGGTTTCGACCAACGCGGCCAACACTTTTACAGCGGGGCTCAAGGGCCGCTTCGCCGAAACCAAAATCGACGACGATCACCGTCTCGAAAGTGCAACTTATCCGGTGCTGAAGTTCATCGACGGCGAGATCAAGCGTGTCGACGAGCCCGCGCTGACCGCGGTCAATATGCGGCTGCGTGATGATTACACCGCCGATTGCCAGCGTGGCCTCGATCGGTGGAACAAGATCATCGAGAAGATCGGCGTCGGCTTCAAATTTCAGTTGCCGCATGTCGGCTTCCACCGCCAGATCGGCGAATTCAAGGAAGCGAAGATTTCGCCCGAGGGCGCGCTGCTCAACGATGCAACCTGGAATCGCGACAAGGGCCAATGGCTGCCGTCGAAAGACGACGGCGACTTCATCGCCAGCTTGATGCAGCCGGTGACCGAACCCGGCAAGTTTGCCAGCTGGATCGCACCGCCGCGCGTCGGTATCGACAACAAGCCCGGCGACTTCGAATACGTGAAGATCGCGGCGTAGGCTGCGATCTGGGAGAACCTCAGATCGCGGCGGCCGGTACGCCGGCCCGCGTCGTGACTGTTCGCTCGGCAAAGCGGTGGCGCAGGAACAGCGTCATCGGACGTTCAACATAGCGATACACCACCAGCGCCAGCAGGACAGCGGTCGCAACAGACGACACCAGGTAAAGTGCGACCGGCAGATGATCACCCACTGTCGCAGCCCAGACCTTGCGATAAGGCAGCAGGACAAAAGTGTGGGTGAGATAGAGGCTGTAGGACGCATCGCCGATGTGTTCCAGCCACCGCGTAGACGCCGATGCTTTCAGCCGCGGACCGAGCACAAAGCCACTCACGACCAGCGCCGCGGGCAGCCCGTTGATCAGGAATGTCGGACCGCTCGGATCGGGCGCGACCCAGACGAACCCGGCCAAGACGGAAACAGCCGCCGCCCACCCCGGTATCCGCCAACCGGTCTCGTAGGCGAGGCCGATATAAACCCCGAACAGAAACTCCAGGATCATGTCATCGGTGAATGTGAACAGGATCGGTGTGTTGGCGCCGATGCTGAAGGTGCGCCCTAGGATGACCAGGCCCGCAAAGATGACTGTCAGCGCAGCAACGCCCCAACGTCGCGGCAACAGCAAAACCAGCGCAAATGCCCCGTAGAAGAACATTTCATAGTCCAGCGTCCATCCCTGGCCGAGCAATGGACGCAGGTCGTCGCCGGCGCGCGCAACGCGGATGAAGAAGAACGATGACAAGACGTACTGATATTTGTTCGTCTCGATGCCGAAGGCCTGTGGCGCCAGCAGCGCACCGATCGCGAGCGGCATCGTCAGCAGCCAGTAAAGCGGCACGACCCGGACGACACGGCGCAGCAGAAATCGCTTTGGAGCGTCCGGCGCACCGAAATCCCGCGTGGTGTGGATCATGATGAATCCTGACACCACAAAAAAGATATGAAAGCCGAACCACCATGCGGCGAATCCCGGCGTATTGAGGGGAGACTGGCCGAACTGTTCGGTGAGTGTGTTCGCGTAATAAAGTCCGTGGAAAACGACGACGAGGACAGCCGCGATCGCGCGCAGCCACTGGACCGAAACCAGCACCGTGGTGCTTGGCCCAAAACCTTCCCGCGTATCTGTCGTCATCATGCGGTGCCGACGGCCGCGCGGTCTCGCGCGGCGCTAGAGTCCTGACCGCAATGTCTTATGGCCGGCACGGCTCAGATCGAACCAGATGTTGATTTAACTATTAATGGTCAGGACGCCGGAGGCGTCTCAGGTCACTTGTCCAGCGGACCATCCCTGAGCCGGGACAGATCAAAGCTGTCGATTTCACGTAGCAATTCGACAAATGCCTGCGCGCCCTGCTTCAGCGATGCTTCGCCTTTTTCCGCCGTTGCCAGCCGCGCATCGCCGAGCGAGCCGCTTGGATGCAGATCCTGCGTCATCCAGGCAAATCCCGCCGGCCGGTAAGCGCCGAGCCATTTGAATTCGCGCGACATCGCAATGGTCGCGGGGACTGCATTCTCGGCCTTGTCCATCCGCACCGTATCGGGCTTTGCTGCAAGCATGAGCGACGTTTCGACGTCACCGGCGTGAATGCCGTGCCGTTTCTCCTCGCCGCCAAAGGTGCCTTCCGGATAGCCGAAACGATGCCAGCCGACGACGACAACAAGCATTTGGAGCCGCGTGCGCAAATCGCGCGCCACGATTTCCATCGCCGCGACATTGCCGCCATGACTGGTGATCAGCACCAGCTTGCGCACGCCGGCGCGCGCCAGACTTTCGCCGATCTCGGTCCACGTCGCGATAGCCGTCGTCGCCGAAACCGTCAGTGTGCCGGGATAGGACAGATGCTCGGCAGAGACACCGATCCGCTGCAACGGTAAAAAGCTAACCGACAAATCATCGGGCAAGATTTCGCCGACCCGCTCCAGATAACCTTCGCCGATATAGGTATCGACGCCGAGCGGCAGATGCGGCCCGTGCTGTTCCACAGCAGCGAGCGGCAAGACGGCGATCCAGCGCCCGGTATCGGCGCCAGCTACCTCCTGCCAGGTCATGTCCATCCAGTTACGTGCAGGCAACGTCATATCCGGTCTACTCGCCAACCTTGGTCCACTCTCCTATTGTCGCGTCCGCGGCAGAAGGGGGCAACCGATGCGAACGATAAAAATGCGCTGGATGTTAACGGCCGGACTTGCGATTTGCGGCGCCGCATTGACCGCGCCTGCCTTCGCCCAGACGCTCGACAAGGTGTCTTTCGGCACCAACTGGCTCGCCGAAGGCGAACACGGGGGTTTCTATCAGGCACTGGCTGACGGCACTTACAAGAAATACGGCCTTGATGTCACCATCGTCCCGGGCGGACCCAACGCGAACAACGCGCTGCTGCTGCCGGTGGGCAAGATCGACTTCTTTCTCAGTGCCGATCCGCTGGAAGGCTTCGACGCCGTCAGCCAAAACATTCCGACAATCGAAGTCGCCGCGCTGTTCCAGAAAGATCCCCAGGTCCTGATCGCTCATCCAGATCAGGGCATCGATAAATTCACCGACTTGAAAAATCTGACGCTGTTCATTTCCAGCGATGGTGTCGCGACGTTTTATCAATGGTTGAAAGCCGATTACGGCTTCACCGATGCGCAGGTGAAGCCTTACAACGACAATGTGCAGCCGTTCCTCGTGAATAAAAAAAGCGCGATGCAGGGCTATGTGACGTCGGAGCCGTTCACCGTCCAGAAAGCTGCGGGCTTCGCGCCAAAGGTCTTCCTGCTCGCCGATCAGGGCTTTTCCGGCTACTCGACGCTGATCCAGACCCGTAAAGACCTCGTCGCCAAAAAGCCCGATCTCGTGCAGCGTTTTGTCGATGCCTCGATCATCGGCTGGTACAACTACATCTATAACGACAACTCGGCCGCCAACGCGATGATCAAGAAACAGAATCCGGAGATGACCGACGATCTCCTGAAATATTCAGTCAGCAAGATGAAGGAAGCCGGTATTGTTGATTCCGGCGACGCGACAACGCTCGGCGTCGGCGCGCTGACCGATGCGCGGATGAAGGCCTTCTTCGACGAGATGGTACGCGCCGGTGTGACCAAGGCGAGCGTTGCCTACCAAAATTCCTATACGACCCAATTTACCGGCAAGAAGGTCGGGCTCGATCTGCGGCCGAAATAAATGCCGTCAGAGTCTGCACCGTCTTCCAATCCTGTCGTCTCGCTGCGGGGCGTCGGCAAGGCATTCCCGAGCGGCACTGTTGCACTTGCTGGCCTCGATCTCGATGTGCGTAACGGCGAATTCGTTTCGCTGCTTGGACCGTCGGGCTGCGGCAAATCCACTGCGCTACGCATCATCGCCGGATTAAGCGATCCGACCCAGGGCTCCGTCGTCTGGCCCGCGACGACGGGAGAAGGACAACTCGGCTTTGTCTTTCAAGAGCCGACGCTGATGCCTTGGGCAAACGTGTTCAACAACGTCATGTTGCCGCTGAAGCTGAGAGGCGCAACGGCCAACAAAGCTTCCGAGCGCGTGAAGGCCGCACTGCATCGCGTCGGCCTGGAGAAGTTTGAAAACGCCTACCCGCGCGAGTTGTCAGGCGGGATGCGGATGCGTGTATCCATTGCGCGGGCCCTGGTCACCGAGCCGACGCTGCTGCTGATGGATGAGCCGTTCGCCGCACTCGACGAGATCACGCGCTTCAAACTCAACAACGACTTGCTCGAAGTGTGGCAGGCTTTACGCACAACGGTCGTCTTCGTCACCCACTCCGTGTTCGAGTCGGTCTATCTGTCGAGCCGTATCGTCGTGATGGCGGCGCGGCCTGGCCGCGTCTTCACTGAGCTTGCCATCGACGCACCGTATCCGCGCGACCAGAATTTCCGCACCTCCGCCGAATATGCCGCATTATGCCGGCAAACGTCCGAGGCGCTCGGCGAAGCCATGGCTGCGGGAGGCGAGGCGTGAACTTCAACGCCCACAAGCTCAATAGCGGCCGTGACCGCGTCCTTGGCATTACGTTGCCAGTCATCGTGCTGGCCTTCGCCCTGGCGGCTTGGGAACTATTGGTTCGCATCAAAGGCATTCCGCCTTACGTGCTGCCGGCGCCGAGCCTGATCCTGCAGACGCTATTCTCGGATCGCGTGCTGCTGTTGCAATCGCTGCTGGTCACCCTCATCACCACGTTCGAAGGATTCCTGCTGGCATCGATCGGCGGAATAGGGCTCGCCGTATTGTTCAACCAGTCGCGCTTTGTCGAGTATTCGCTCTATCCATTCGCCGTGGTGCTCCAGGTTACGCCGATTGTCGCCATCGCACCGTTGCTGCTGATCTACCTGCCGCAACCGGCCGCTGTGCTGTTCTGCGCCTGGATCGTCGCGTTCTTCCCGGTGCTGGCGAACGCAACGCTCGGGCTAAACTCGGTGGACCGCAATCTCACCGACCTGTTCGCGCTCTACGGCGCGTCTCGTAGTCAGATCTTATGGAATCTGAAGCTGCCGGCAGCACTGCCATACATCATGGGCGGATTGCGCATTGCCGGTGGACTGTCGCTGATTGGCGCCGTTGTCGCGGAGATCGCCGCCGGCTCGGCCGGCGCGGGATCCGGCCTTGCCTATCGCATTGCCGAGTCGGGCTACCGGCTCAACATCCCGCGCATGTTTGCCGCGCTGCTGCTGCTGTCGGTTGCCGGCATCGTGATCTTCTATCTGCTGGCGCTGATTAACTATCTTGCGCTGCGCCGCTGGCACGAAAGCGCACTCGACGCCGAGCGTTAACTTTGCATCTGGCATGATGGCGTTGGATCAACAAGCCTTCGGGCAAGATTTTGCCCGATTCCGTTGACCATTAACGCGGTTAACGCTTGTCGGCTTTGACCGCCGCTCTTATTCGAATCGACCGAAATGAAGAAAACTGTCAGGCATTCTCAGACGGTTGAGTCAGCGGAAATGTCGGCAATCGATACCTACAGCCAGACTGAAGCTTCGCCCACGCAGCCTCGCGCGGCGACCGATGAGGCTCGCGCCGCACTGTGGGCGCAGATCATCGGCACCGCAAAGCATCTGCGCAAGCGCGACGCGCCGCAACCTCCGCGCCAGTCTCCGGTGCTGCAACTGAAGCAAGGCGTGACGGCAACGCCCGCTTATTTCATCGGTGCCGGGCTTTTCGAGTTTCATCTCGCCGGTTTGATCTCCTCACAGCAGGCGGTCCACGCGGTCGAGATCACTTGGCCGTCCGAGTGGCACGACGCTGCGGTCAAAAACAACGTCGCTGCCTGCCCGACGCTGGAAGAACTGGTTGCCCGCTATACTGTTTTGATCCACCAGCACGCGGGCGCGTCGCCGTGTGTGCTGATCGGCTATTCATTCAACGGCAATATCGCATTTGAAGCCGCGCACCAGTTGACAGCGCTTGGCACCCCGGTTGAAAGAGTGATGCTGCTCGATTGCCCGCCGGAATATCCGGTTTGGCATCTCGCAGCGCGCCGCAGCCTTGCGCAAATCTGGAATGCGGGGGCAAACAGCCCATCAATCGCGGCAAAATTTAAAGCCTCAATGCCTGTGGCCAGGTGGGCGATGGTCGCGGGAGTAAAGGCCGTGAAACAAAGCCTGTTGTGGCATGTGATGGGCGACCCTGGCCTGCTCACCACGAAACTCGACACCCTCGGCCGGCCGTTGCATTGGCGCCTGATCGAACGACTCTACGATCTTTCGCTGCGCAACTATCAAATCCGCCGATTTGACACCCACGGCGTGTTGTTTCGCGCCGACCGTGCGGAAGACTGTCCGTCGCCGGTCGCGGACGAAAGCCTCGGCTGGTCTGAACTTTTCGCTGGCGGGTTCGACATCGTTCCAACGACCGGCGATCACAAGTCCATGGTCGAGCAAAGCCCGCACGACCAAAACCTTGCGCGCGACATGAGCAAGGCGCTGGATCAGTCCTACGCCAAGCTGACGCTGGCAACAGGCACTTAAGGCGTTAAGTTACTCGAGGCAATCTGCCAGCACGCGCGCAACGTGAAATGCTTCGCGGCCAGCTCCATCCTTGATCTGATGCCGACAGGAAGTACCATCGGCAACGATGATGGCGTCGTCCGGCGCATTGCGCACCTCGGGCAGCAGCGACAGCTCGCCCATCGCCCGCGACGCATCGATCGTGTCGGCGTGATAGCCAAATGAGCCGGCCATACCGCAGCAACTCGATTCGACTGACTCGACTTCAAGCTCAGGGATGAGCTTCAGCGCTACCTGAACGGCAGGCATCACATCGAATGATTTTTGATGACAGTGGCCATGCAGCAGCGCGCGTTTTTTTGTCGGTCTGAGCGGCAGATTAAGCCGTCCGGCCTTGACCTCAGTCGCCAGAAACTCCTCAAACAGCACGGCGCTTTCGGCAACGCGGCGCGCCAGATCGCTTTTGATCAATGCGGGAATCTCGTCGCGGAAGGTGAGAATACAGCTTGGCTCAAGCCCGATCACCGGGACCCCGCGCTCCACGTAAGGCGCGAGTGCCGCGAGCGCAGCTTCCGCCTCACGCTGCGCTTCGTCGACTTTGCCGACCGCAAGGAACGTGCGTCCGCAGCAGATCGGCCTGTCGTTCCGGTTTGGTCGCCCCGCGAAGCGAACCGCATAGCCGCCAGCGGTCAATACAGTGAGGGCGGCGTCAAGATTTTCGCGCTCGAAGTACCGATTGAAAGTATCGGCGAAGAGAACGACCTCCCTGCCCGAGCCGCTGCCGCGCTGCTCCTTAAAGACGTCGCTTCGCCATCGCGGCAAGCTGCGCTGCGCGCTGAAATCGGCGACCGCTTCCGACAGTTTTGCCGCGCCGGGTAACCGGTCGCGCAGATTCATCAGCCAGGAGAAACGCGCGGCTTTTGGCGCATAATGCGGCAGATAGCCGACCAGCTTGTCGTGCAGCGACAGCCCGTATTTCTCCGCGCGCTCCCGCAGCACCTCGATCTTCATGCGCGCCATGTCGACGCCGGTCGGGCACTCGCGACGGCAGGCTTTGCAGGAAACACAAAGCTCCAGCGTTTCGGCCATTGCATCGGATGTGAGCGCATCGGGCCCAAGTTGACCGGTGATGGCGAGGCGCAGCGTATTCGCCCGGCCGCGCGTGACGTCGCGCTCCTCGCGGGTGACCCGATAGCTCGGACACATGACACCGCCGGCAAGCGCGCGGCAGGCACCGTTGTTGTTGCACATCTCGACCGCGCCCTGAAAGCCGCCGCCGGCGCCCGTATACGCCGACCAGTCGAGTGCGGTTGTCATCGCCTCCGCACGGTAATCAGGCCCGTAGCGGAGCAGCGTGCGGTCATCGAATTTCGGCGCGCGCACGATTTTGCCGGGATTGAAAAGGTTTTGCGGATCGAAACGGTCTTTCACCTCTTCGAAGGCATGAACGAGCTCGGCGCCGAACATCTTCTCGTGGAATTCGGAGCGAACGATGCCGTCGCCATGCTCGCCAGAATGTGAGCCCTTGTATTCACGCACCATGGCGAACGCCTCTTCGGCGATGGCGCGCATCGCATGCACATCTTTTTCCAATCGGAGATTGAGTACCGGACGCACGTGGAGACAACCGACCGCTGCGTGCGCGTACCAGGTGCCGCGAGTGCCGTTCTTCTCAAAAACCTGGCTTAGCCGCGCTGTGTAGTCGGCGAGATGCTCAAGGGGTACAGCGCAATCCTCGACAAACGAAACTGGTTTTCCCGCTTCCTTCATCGACATCATGATGTTGAGGCCTGCGGTACGGACTTCGTTGATGCTGGTTTGCAGCTTGGGATCGAGCACTTCAACAACGCCGCCCCAATGCGCACCGCTCCTGTCCCACGAGATGCCGAGATCGCCGAGCAGTTCGCCGAGCCGCTTCAACCGGCGCAAATTCTCGTTCCAATCTTCCTCGGCAAATTCGACAAACAGGATTGCCTCGGGATCGCCGCGCAGAAACGCAGCAACGGTCGACTTGAACATCGCAATCTCGGCGGCAAGTCCGAGCATGGTGCGATCAATAAGTTCGACCGCGATCGGTCCAAGCTTGACGATGTGCTGCGCCGCCTTCATCGCCTCATGAAAGCTGCCGAAATGACAGGCGCCGACTGCGCGGCGGCCGAGCTGCGGTGACAGCTTCAGCTCGATCTTGGTCGAAAACGCCAGCGTACCTTCCGAGCCGACAAGAAGATGCGCAAGATTGATATCGTTACGGCCCGGAACGAGTGCGTCGAGATTGTAGCCGCCAACGCGGCGCTGCACCTTCGGAAAACGCCGTTCGATTTCATTCGCTTCACGAGCGGCAATGGCGAGCAGATCGTTCACTAAATCCTGTGGCACGCTGACGCTGCTGTCGCCGAGACGGCCGAAGTGAGCACGTGTCCCGTCGGGCAACAATGCGTCGATCGATAAAACGTTTTCTCGCGTGTTGCCGTAACGCAGCGAGCGCGCACCGCAGGAGTTGTTGCCCACCATGCCGCCGATGGTGGCGCGTGACGCGGTCGAAATATCGACGGGAAACCACAAGCCGGAGGATTTGATCTGACGGTTGAGATCGTCGAGCACGATGCCGGGCTGCACAACGCAACGCCGGTTTGCGGCATCAAGCTCCAGCACGCTGTTGAGCTGTTGCGAGCAATCGATCACCAGCGATTGATTGACGGTCTGGCCTGCCTGCGACGTACCGCCGCCGCGCGGCGTTATCGGCACGCCTTCGGCACCACAAATGCTAATCGCCCGTTCGGCTTCTTCAATCGTCCGCGGCACGACGACGCCGAGCGGCATCACCTGATAGTGCGATGCGTCAGTGGCATAGCGCCCACGCGTAAACGCGTCGAAGCGTACTTCGCCCACCTTTTGCGCCTTCAGCCGCCGCTCCAGACCGGGCATCAGCAATGACGGCACGTTAACCCTCCGCGCCCAAAACCGACATGATCACAATGACCTATGGATCGAGTCATTTGGACTTGACCCAAATGTCGCATTCGCTATTCAACGCCACAAGCCGCGCGCGCTTTGGACATGCGCCGCCGGGGCCTATTTCTCGTCCATAGGAGTTTTCGACAATGCCGCAGAATGCTTCGCGCGCCGCCGGGCGTCATTTCCTGCAGATCCCGGGCCCGACGCCCGTTCCGGATCGCGTCCTGCGCGCGATCGATACGCCGCTGATCGATCATCGCGGCCCCGAATTCGCAAAACTCGCCAAGCGCTGCCTCGACGGCATCAAGACGATCTTCAAGACGACAAATCCGGTCATCATCTACACCGCGACCGGCACCGGCGCCTGGGAAGCAGCGCTGGTCAATACGCTGTCGCCCGGTGATCGCGTATTGATGTACGAAACCGGCCAGTTTGGTTCGCTGTGGAAGACGATGGCCGAAAAGCTCGGCCTCAAGCCGGAGTTCATCAAGGGCGACTGGCGTACCGGCGCTGACGCGGCGGCTATTGAAGATCATCTCCGCAAGGACAAGGCGCATGAGATCAAAGCGGTCTGTGTGCTGCATAACGAAACCGCAACAGGCTGCCTGACGCCGATCGACGGCATTCGCAAAGCCATCAATGCCGCAGGCCACCCGGCATTGCTGATGGTTGACACCATCTCTTCATTGGCCTCGACGGACTACCGTCATGACGAATGGGGTGTCGACGTTACAATCGGCGGCGCTCAGAAAGGCCTGATGCTGCCGCCCGGTATGTCCTTCAACGCGGTGAGCGATAAAGCTCTGGCCGCGACGAAGACGTCGAAGTTGCCGAAGTCGTTCTTTGCCTGGGACGACATGCTCAACATGAATAAGCTCGGCTTCTTCCCCTACACACCCGGAACAAACATGATTCAAGGTCTCGCTGTGGCCATCGACATGCTGCACGAGGAAGGACTCGACAATGTCTTCGCGCGGCACGACCGCCTTGCTGAAGCGACGCGGCGCGCGGTGAAGACATGGGGCCTCGAAATCCTGTGCCGCGATCCGAAATTCTATTCGCCGACTGTAACCGCGGTGTTGCTGCCGGACGGTCACGATGCCGACGCGTTTCGCGCACTCGCACTCGATACTTTCAACATCTCCTACGGCGCAAGCTTCGGCCCGTATGCCAAGAAATACTTCCGCATCGGTCACCTCGGCGACACCAATGACGGAACCATCATTGGCGCGCTGGCAATCACCGAAATGGCACTGAGCCTCGCCGGCATCCCGCACAAGAAGGGCGGCGTGCAGGCGGCGATGGATTATCTGGTGTCGGCGCATTCCGCCGGCGCACGCGCCGCGGCGGAGTAATTTCTCCTCGTCATTCGGGGCGCACACCTTATGCGCCCCGAATGCACGTTACGTCAGCGGCACCGCGCCGACCTGATCCTTGAACGCCTGCCGTGACGAGATCGCGGCGTACCAGCGCTCGAAGTTTTTCAGCGGCGGCCGATCCGGCACCAATTGCCGGTAGCGGTAGGCCATGATGCCGACGGGGATATCGCCGTAGGAAAACCCGTCGTCGGCGAGATAAGCGGTTTTAGCAAGCTGTTCGTCCACCATCACGAAAGAGGCCGTGGTCGCTTTTTTGCCGGCTTCGATCGCTGCATGATCCCGCTTCTCGGGCGGCGTGCGGATCAGGCCCCAGAACACCGGCGTGATCGCCGGCGCGCAGACCGACAGCTGCCAGTCCATCCATTTGCTGGCCTGGGCGCGGGCACGCAGATCAGCCGGCTCAAGCACCGCCGATTTGTGCTTGGCGGCAAGATAACGCACGACCGAATTCGATTCCCAAAGCAGGAAGCCGTCTTCTTCCTCGAGCGTCGGCACGAGGCCGTTGGGATTCATCGCAAGATAGGCCGCTTCGCGGTTCTTGCCGAACGCGCCGCCGATATCGATTCGCTCGTGCGGCAGACCCATTTCACCGACGGCCCACATCACTTTCTGCACGTTCGACGAGGTATTCCGACCCCAAATCTTGATCACACGCTTCTCCTGCAATCCCATTTACGCCGCGGCTGACATCAGGCCGGGCATGTCCAACCTAGCGAACGGAAAAAATCAATCCAGCCGGCGGGCTTCGTCCGCCAGCATGATAGGGATGCCATCGCGGATGGGGTAAGCGAGCCGCGCCGCGCGCGAGATCAATTCCTGCTTTTCCGCATCATATTCGAGCGGGGTCTTGGTCACCGGGCAAACCAGTATCTCAAGCAGCTTCGGATCTACGCTGTCGGCGGGAGGCGTGGACATTGAGGACTCCGATTTGGAATTCACTGTAAGGACGTCTCGCCTGGCGTCTTGCTCTTGGCGATCTCGATCTCGGTCACGGCGATCAGGATTTCGGCGCGGGTTTTCAGATCCGGCGCTTCCAGCATCGCCTGTTTCTCGGCGGGGTCGTAAGGCGACATCATCGCCAATGCGTTGACCAGGGCTTCGTTTGGCGCGTTCTCGATGCCATCCCAATCAGCCTTGAGCTTGTTGGCCTTCAGGAATGAATGCAGCGCCCGCAACAGCGCCTTGCGATCAACGTCGTCCTCGCCCTTGCGCGCGGTGAAATCGTCCACGAAGGGCTGATACGTCACCTTGCATTGCCGGTACGGCGTCTCAACTGAAAGCTCGGTTTCGATGCGAAAACGCGATACGCCGGTCAACTGGAGGAGGTAGCGGCCGTCGCCGCTTTCGGCAAACTGGGTGAGACGGCCAACGCAGCCGACGTGAAAAAGATTCGGCCGGTTTTCATCGGCGCCCGGATGCGCGGGATCAGGCTGAATCATGCCGATCAGACGATTGCCCGAGCGCAGCGCGTCGTCGACCATCGCCAGATAGCGCGGCTCAAAGATATTCAGCGGCATCTGTCCGCGCGGCAGCAGCAATGCGCCCGGCAGCGGGAACACCGGAATGACGTCGGGCAGCGACTCCGGCCCCCGGTAGGCTGCATTCATCGGCATGTCGCACTCCACCTAATGCCCGCTTTCAAATCAGCGGCACTAGCGACGGCACCGAAAAGCAACGGTGTAAGGACTTACGCAAAAAGTATCGACGACAACCGCTTGCGGCCGTCGATCGTCGCTTCGTCGGTCGGGCCCCAGGCGTCGAAAAACTGGACGAGTTGCTTGCGCGCGCCATCATCGTTCCACTTCCGATCACGTTTGACGATAGCGATCAGATGATCGAGCGCTTCCGCGCGCTTGCCCTGCCCGTTGAGCGCAAGTGCGAGATCGAAACGCGCCTGATGGTCGAGCGGATTGGCGGCGACCTTCTGTTCGAGTTCGCTGACAGGTCCTAGAGATTTTGCCTGCTCGGCGATTTCCAAGGCTGCGCGCGCGGCGGCAACCGCGGCGTCGTTCTGCTTGGCCTCGGGGACCAAGGCCAGCGTCTGCTTTGCCTGATCGAGCGCACCGGTTTCGACGTAGCAGCGTGCGAGGCCAGCAAGTGCCGGAACGTTGCCGCCATCCTCGGCGAGGATTTCGCTGTACATCGCGGCGGCACCGGCCGCATCGCCGGCCGCAAGTGCGGCATCGGCTTCCTTCAATAAATCCTGTGCTTCACCGCCGATGCGGTCTTTCGTCAGGCGCTCCAGGAACGCGACGACCTGGCTCTCCGGCAACGCACCCATGAAGCCGTCTGCAGGCTGGCCGTTGACGAAGGCGATCACCGCCGGGATGGACTGAATACCCATCTGGCCAGGAATCGCCGGATGGTCGTCGATGTTCATTTTGACCAGCTTAACCTTGCCCTTGGCGGCCTTGACCGCCTTCTCAAGGACCGGAGTCAGCTGCTTGCACGGGCCGCACCACGGCGCCCAGAAGTCCACCAGCACCGGCTGGCGCTTGGATTCCTCGATGACGTCCTTGACGAAGGTTTGGGTGGTCGTGTCCTTGACCGCGTCGTCCACAGTGGCGGTTCCAGCCTGGTCCAGCATCTTCCTTGGTGCGCTTTCGGTTTTGGGCCCCATGGGACCGAATTTGGGGCCGAAATCTGGCCTATCCACGTGATTAAATGGTGAGAACGCCCCCGATTGCAATCAGGCTTTTTCGGTGGCGGGAGTGCCGGACACCGCCTCGATCCGTGGCGGGTGACCGGTCGCCTCGAGGAATTTCAGCAATCCTTCCCGCGAAATCGTCGTGGTCCCGGTATTCACCAGCGGATGATAGTTGAGCAAGTCGTGCTCCATCATCGCAGCATCCAGTACGACAGTAACGCGGCAGGTTTTATCGTTGATGACAGAGAATGGCGTGACCGACCCCGGCTCGACGCCGATCAGTTCGCGCATGAGATCGGGCGAGCCGAAAGAAAATCGCCCCGTGGCACCGAGCAACCGGTGCAGCGATTTGAGTTCGATCGCGGCGTGTTCCAGCGCCACAACCAGAAACACCGTTCCCTTCTTGTCACGCAGGAACAGGTTCTTGGTATGGCCGCCGGGAATGGCGCCACGCAGTTCACGCCCCTCCTCGACGGTGAAAACCGGCGGATGGGTGATGGTCTTGTGCGCAATCCCGAGGCTGTCCAGATAGGCGAAAAGCTCGTCCGGCGAGGCAGGCATACACGTTCCACGGCAGATTTGGGCTCGTTCATTAGGCTTCTGGCCGCTGGTTGCAAAGCGTCAAGGTCTTTGGCATAGCTTTGCCGTGGTTCTGCCTTAAGCGCAGTCCACTTACCCATCTCGGATGCGGGTGTAGCTCAGGGGTAGAGCACAACCTTGCCAAGGTTGGGGTCGAGGGTTCGAATCCCTTCGCCCGCTCCAGATTTTCCCAACCACCGACCTGTGAGGGGGCCGATCATTCATCAGCGCCTCACCTCACTTGTCGTTCTCGTGCTTGCAGGTGTGTGCCTGCGCCTCACCGTACTGGCGATCCCGCCGGTGGTACCGCTGCTGCATGCCGACCTGCATCTCTCGGAAACACAGATAGGCTGGCTCGCGAGTGTGCCGCCGATGCTGTTTGCCCTCGCGGCGGTGCCGGGCTCGCTGCTGGTCGCGCGCTTTGGCGTCGTGACCGCGCTGGTTGTCGGCTTGCTCCTCAATGCCATCGGATCGGCAGCGCGCGGCATCATACCGGATGCGACGGCGCTCTACGCCGCCAGCGCGGTGATGGCAGCGGGCATAGCGATCATGCAGCCGACGCTGCCTCAACTGGTGCGTTCCTGGTTTCCTGACCGCATCGGCTTCGCCACCGCGGTCTATACGACAGGTCTGCTGTGCGGCGAAATCTTCGCCGCAGCCCTGACCATTCCGCTGGTTCTGCCCTTGGTGGATGGCAGCTGGCGCCTGAGCCTTGTGGTGTGGTCGGTGCCGGTCCTGTTGACGGCGCTGATCGTCGGGCTCTTTGCGCCGGGTCTCGGCGGCATCAAGGCTGCACCGATTGCCAACCGGCGCTGGTGGCCCGATTGGCGGAAGCCCCTGATCTGGAAACTCGGCCTGATCTTAGGCAGCGTCAACGCAATCTACTTTGTCACCAACGCTTTTCTGCCCGACTACATGGTCGCCAACGGCCGTCCTGATCTGGTCGGCAGCGCACTGACCGCGCTCAACGTCGGCCAGTTTCCAGCGGCGTTTTTGATGCTTGCCGTGGCCGGTAAGCTCGTGACGCGTCCATGGGCTTACGCCGCAACTGCACTTGCTTCGCTGATCGCTCTGATCGGGATCCTGACAACAAGTGGCGCATACACGGTTTTCTGGGCGGGTGTTATCGGCTTCACTGACGCGCTAACGCTGATCCTGGCGCTGGCGCTCCCTTCGGTGTTGAGCGCAGCGGACGACGTACACCGTACGTCCGCCGGGATGTTTACGATCAGCTACAGCTGCGCGATGTTGCTGTCGATTGTCGGCGGATGGCTGTGGGATCTGACGCATAGGCCGGTCGCCGGGCTCGCACCGGTCGCACTATGCGCAATCGCCGTGATGGTGCTGTCGCCGACGGTGCGGCGTGCGAGCGCTGTTGCCGTTTGACGGTCTAATATCCCGCCGCCAGCCCGAAATGCGAGCGCGGATCGGCGGCTCCAACAAAACCCTGCGGCGTGACGACAATCGAGGCCGCCGAGGTGAACGGCGGGGTCGGCACGACTTTGTCACCGCGTTGCTCCAACGCCGCGATAACGTCAGGTGAAATCCCCGGCTCGGCGTAAACCTGATCCGGCATCCACTGATTATGCACGCGTGGCGCCGAGACCGCGCTCGCCACGTCCATACCGCGATCGAGTACATTGACGACGACCTGCAAGACCGTGGTGATGATGCGGCTGCCGCCCGGCGAGCCGGTAACAAGATACGGCTTGCCGTCTTTGAGTACGACGGTCGGTGTCATCGACGACAACGGACGCTTGCCCGGCGCCGGTTCGTTGGCCGCGTAACCGATCAGACCGTAGGCGTTTGGCGCATCGGGCTTAACCGCAAAATCGTCGAGCTCGTTGTTGAGGATGATGCCGGTGCCTTCGGCGACGAGACCGACGCCGTAACTGAAATTGAGCGTGTAGGTGTTTGACACCGCGTTGCCAAACTTGTCGACAACGGAAAAATGCGTGGTGTTGTGGCCCTCGTGATCGACGGTGCCACCGGGGCGAATTTCACTTGCGGGCGTGGCGCGCTCTGGATCGATGGTGGCGCGCCAGGTGGCGGCATAGTCTTTTGCGATCAGCCGCGCGACCGGAACTTTCACGCTGTCGGGGTCGCCGAGGAATAGCGCGCGATCGGCATAGGCGCGCTTCATCGCCTCGGTCAGAAAGAACTTCACACGCGCATCGTCCTGATGAGCCAGATCGAAGCCTTCGAGGATATTGAGCATCTCGATCAACTCGACACCTCCGGACGACGGCGGCGGCATCGAAACGATGTCATAGCCACGATAGGTGCCGCGCACCGGTTCACGCTCAGTCGCGACATACCCCTTGAGATCGTCGGCAGTCATTACACCGCCTGCAGCTTGTATGCCGGCAGCGAGCTTCTCCGCGAACGGTCCGTCGTAAAATGCACGCGGGCCGTCCTTGGCGATGGCTTCCAGACAATCGGCGAGATCGCCTTGCACCAGATGCGTGCCAGGGGCGAGCGCAGTCCCATCCGGTTTGAGAAAGACCTTCGCCGTCGCCGGCCAGTGCGCCAGCCGCGACAGTTCGTTTGGCGGCAAATTCGCCAAATCTCCGCTGACATCAAAGCCGCTGCGCGCGAGCGCAATGGCCGGAGCGATCAAGTCAGCCAGTGTAAAGCGGCCCGAACCATACTCCTGTTCCGCCATCGCCAGACCGGCAACGGTGCCCGGCACGCCGATAGCGAGCGCAGTATCGCGCGATTTGCGCGGATCGGCGTTCCCGTTGGCGTCAAGAAAAGACTTGTTGTTGATCGCTGCCGGCGCGGTCTCGCGATAATCGATCGATGTGTTTTTGCCGGAGGCGAGATGGATCAGCATGAACCCGCCGCCGCCGATGTTGCCGGCGCGCGGATAGGTCACCGCCATGGCGAAGCCGACAGCGACTGCGGCATCGACTGCATTGCCGCCCTTTTCAAGGATGTCGACGCCGACTCGCGTCGCCAGCGCTTCCTGCGTCACCACCATGCCGTTCGATCCAGCAGCCGATTGGGCGTGACCGATCAGGTCGTCGCTGTAGGCTGCAAGCGGCAGCGCAAGACTGCCAATCAAAACGAAAACAAAAAAATCAGAGACCGGACGCCGGAGCAATTTCAACATTTCACTCTACGCTGCATTCACAGCATCGACGGCAGGACGCGGTCCGGCGGGCGATGGCCGTCCATGAAAGTCTTGATGTTGACGATGACCTTCTCACCCATATCGACCCGGCCTTCGAGTGTGGCCGACGCCAGATGCGGCAGCAGCACAACCTTTCCGGCTTTGGCGAGCTTGACCAGTTTCGGACTCACAGCCGGCTCGTTCTCGAACACGTCAAGGCCGGCACCGGCAATCTCCTCATTCTCGATCAATCTCGCCAACGCATTCTCGTCGATCACCTCGCCGCGCGCGGTGTTGACGATGTAGGCTTCCGGCCGGACCAGCTTCAACCGCCGTGCCGAAAGTAGATGGTATGTCGCCGGGGTATGCGGGCAATTGATCGAAATGATGTCCATACGGGCGAGCATCTGATCGAGGCTTTCCCAATAGGTCGCGTGCAATTCTTCTTCCGCGGCGACCGCCATGCGGCGGCGGTCGTAGTAGTGGATCTTGAGGCCGAAGGCATGGGCGCGCCGCGCCACCGCCTGACCGATGCGGCCCATGCCGACGATCCCGAGCCGCTTGCCCCATATGCGGTGGCCAAGCATCCAGGTCGGGCTCCAGCCGCCCCACTCCTGATTGCCGGTGAGCACCTGCGCGCCTTCCGTCAGGCGTCGGGGCACGGCAAGGATCAGCGCCATGGTCATGTCGGCGG
Organism: uncultured Alphaproteobacteria bacterium; assembly: GCA_963807565.1. Lineage (GTDB taxonomy): Bacteria > Pseudomonadota > Alphaproteobacteria > Rhizobiales > Xanthobacteraceae > BOG-931. The sequence continues at coordinate 304,687 of CAWECH010000021.1, forward strand.
TATCCTCGGTGAGGACGCCCGGCGTATTGGTAACGGTGATGCCGCGCTGAACCGCGGTCGCCACGTCGATGTTGTCGACGCCGTTGCCGAAATTGGCGATCAGCTTCAGTTTTTCACCCGACTGGCTGAGCACCGACCGGTCAACATGATCCGTCACCGTCGGGACGATGACGTCCGCGACTTTGGCGGCGGCGACCAGCTCGGCATGGGTCATCGGTTTGTCGTCAGCATTGAGACGCGTGTCGAATAATTCACGCATCCGCATTTCGACGCTGTCCGGCAGCCTGCGGGTCACTACAACAAGCGGCTTTTTTCCGGACGCCATGACTGCCTCTCACGCCCGTTCAGGTGTCGTTAACCGCCCTCGCCGACACTGGAAAACAGAGGGATGGGCGGTCGAAAATCTCTGTATCAGATGGCCGCGCTCTAACAAAGCGCCGGCCCCCTCCGACGGGCCTTCGAACTGGGGATTTGAGGCAAGAAACGTGGGACCTGTCGCGATACCGTTGCGACGATGGAGGCTGAGGGCGAGGCCGGGTCGTGCCGTTACAGCGGCGACGCTCGTCCTGCTGCTTGCTGCCGGCATGGCGCAGGCCGGAAGCGACACCACCGCCAGTTTGCCGGTTCCCCGTTTTGTCAGCATCAAGGCAGACCGGGTGAATGCGCGCGGCGGTCCCGATAAAGACCACGACGTTTCATACATTTACACCCGGGTTGGCTGGCCGGTGGAAATCACCGCCGAGTTCGAGGACTGGCGGCGCATCCGCGATTCCGACGGGACCGAGGGCTGGGTCTATCACTCGCTGCTGTCTGGCAAGCGCACGGCGGTCGTGCAGATGAAAACCAAGACCGATCTCGCGCAGCTCTATGCCAAGCCCGATGACAAGAGCGCGATCACCGCACGATTGCAGGTCGGCGTGTTGAGCACGATCAAGCATTGCACCGGAGCGTGGTGCGAGGTCTCGGGTGACGGGTTTGACGGCTGGATCCAGCAGAACCAGCTCTGGGGCGTCTATCCGAACGAGAAGATCGAGTAGCGCTCGGCGTCAGGGCTTCTTGCGGCGGAGCCGGACCACCACATCGATGCGGGCGATCTCGTAGCCTTCCGGAGCGACCGGGGCCTTACCGACGACGACGTCGCTTGCCGGAATATCCATCAGATCGTCTCTGTCTTCGACGAAGAAATGATGGTGCTCGGAATTGTTGGTGTCGAAATAAGCCTTGGAGCCGTCGACCGCGACCTGCCGCAACAAGCCAACTTCCGTGAATTGATGCAGCGTGTTGTAGACCGTGGCCAGCGACACCGGCACCTTGGCAAAGGTGGCTTCCTCATAGAGCATTTCCGCGGTGACATGACGGTCGCCTTTGGCAAACAGGATCCAGCCAAGCGCCATACGCTGCCGTGTCGGCCGCAATCCGACGCCACGGAGCTTCTCCTTGACGTCATGCCAGGGGCAGCCATTCAAATCGGCCCGGGCCGACACAGGCACCATAGCCTTGGCCGGCATTTGCGGGACGAGCCCGGAAGAGAAGGTACGCGACTGGGTCATAGTCCTTGGTCCACAGCCCCGCCAACGGGGCAGCCTAGATTGTTACAAGTGAAATCATTATACGCTTTGTGACGGCGGCTGCAACTGCTTCCCTTGCTGGCAATACGTCGCGGTCTGCCACTTCGCGCCGGGGTTGCCTGCGGCGGGGCGCGGCTTTGCCGGTTATCGCCCACTATGTTAGGGGTTCAAGGCATTGAGGGGGCGGAGCGTAAAATCGTATGCAAGATCGCCGTTCCAATTTTGAATACGAAGATTTGCTGGCCTGCGGCCGCGGCGAGTTATTCGCCGAAGGTCCACAGCTGCCGCTGCCGCCGATGCTGATGTTCGACCGCATTTCCGAAATCGGAGAGGTGGGCGGGGAATACGGCAAGGGTCTGGTCCGTGCCGTTCTCGACCTGAAGCCGGACCTGTGGTTTTTCCCCTGCCACTTCAAGGGCGACCCGGTGATGCCCGGCTGTCTCGGCCTTGATGCGTTGTGGCAGATGCTCGGCTTCTTCCTCGGCTGGCTTGGTTCACCGGGCAGAGGGCGTGCGCTGGGCATGGGTGAGCTGAAATTTTCCGGCCAAGTGCTGCCGTCAATGAAGAACATCGTCTACGGCATCGACATCAAGCGTGTGATGCGCTCGAAGCTTGTGCTTGGTGTCGCCGACGGGTGGCTGTCGGCGGATGGCTCGGTGATCTATCGTGCGCTCGATCTCAAGGTCGGGCTGTTCCGCGATACGGAGCCGGCGCCGAAACAGGCGTAAGCAGCGCACAGAGCGCGATATTTCTGAGAGGCGAATATGAAGCGCGTGGTCGTCACCGGGATGGGTATCGTCTCATCCATTGGCAACAACACGCAGGAAGTGGTGGCGTCGTTGCGCGAAGCCAAATCCGGCATCGTGCGCGCCGATAAATACGCCGAGCTTGGCTTTCGCAGTCACGTGCACGGCGCGCCGACGCTCGACCCCAGTGAGTCCGTCGATCGCCGCGCGATGCGTTTCCTCGGCGGCGGTGCGGCATGGAATCATGTCGCCATGGAGCAGGCGATCCGCGACTCTGGACTTTCTGAGACCGAAGTTTCCAACGAGCGTACCGGCATCGTGATGGGCTCTGGCGGTCCGTCCACGCGCACCATAGTCGAAAGCGCCGACATCACCCGCAGCAAGGGCCCGAAACGCGTCGGACCATTTGCTGTGCCGAAAGCCATGTCCTCATCGGCATCCGCAACGCTCGCAACCTGGTTCAAGATCAAAGGCGTCAGCTATTCGATCTCGTCGGCCTGCGCGACCTCGAACCATTGCATCGGCAATGCCTACGAGCTTATTCAGTACAACAAGCAGGACGTGGTCTTCGCAGGAGGGTGCGAGGAACTCGACTGGACGTTGACTGTCCTGTTCGACGCCATGGGCGCATTGTCCTCAAAATACAACGATACACCGGCTAAGGCGTCGCGCGCCTACGATGCTGATCGTGACGGCTTCGTCATCAGCGGCGGCGCCGGCGTGCTGGTACTTGAAGAGTTTGAGCGTGCCAAAGCGCGCGGGGCGCGGATCTATGCCGAGGTCGCCGGCTATGGCGCAAGCTCAGATGGTGCCGACATGGTTGCGCCTTCTGGAGAAGGAGCGGCGCGCTGCATGCGCATGGCGCTCAATGGCGTCAAGGCACCGGTTGATTACATCAATCCGCATGCGACATCGACACCGATCGGCGATCTCAAGGAGATCGAAGCTATCCGCGAAGTCTTTGGCTCAGGCGACAAGTGCCCGCCAATTTCGGCGACCAAATCATTGACAGGCCACTCCCAAGGCGCCACCGGCGTGCATGAAGCGGTCTACTCGTTACTGATGATGAACTCGGGCTTCATCTGCGAGAGCGCCAATATCCAGAAGCTCGATCCGGCGTTCGAAGACATGCCGATCGTGCGCGAGCGGCGTGATAACGTCACGCTTGGCTGTGTTCTGTCCAACTCTTTCGGCTTCGGCGGCACCAACGCCTCCCTCGTATTCAAGCACGTGGACGCCTGACACATGCCGGGATTGATGCACGGCAAGCGCGGCCTCGTCATGGGCATCGCCAACGACCACTCGATTGCATGGGGCATCGCCAAGACGCTCGCAGCGCACGACGCCAAGCTTGCTTTCACCTACCAGGGCGATGCGCTCGGCAAACGGGTTAAGCCGCTGGCGACTTCGGTCAACGCCGATCTCGTCCTGCCATGCGACGTCGAAGACATTGCGTCGGTCGATGCCGCGTTCGCAGAGATTAAGCGCGCCTGGGGCACCATCGACTTCCTGGTGCATGCCATCGCGTTTTCCGACAAGACCCAACTTACCGGGCGCTACGCCGACACGACACGCAAGAACTTCAGCCACACCATGCTGATCTCGTGTTTTGCGTTTACGGAAGCAGCCAAGCGCGCGGCAGCAATCATGCCGAACGGCGGCGCAATGATCACCCTGACCTACAACGGCGGCTTGCGCGCCATGCCGAATTACAACGCCATGGGCGTCGCCAAGGCTGCGCTCGAAGCATCAGTGCGCTATCTCGCGGTCGACTTCGGTGGCCAGAGCATTCGCGTTAACGCGATCTCGGCGGGCCCAATCCGCACCCTGGCCGGCGCCGGCATCGGCGACGCCCGCGCCATGTTCGCGTTCCAGCAGCGGCACTCGCCGCTGCACCGTGGCGTCACGCTCGAAGAGCTTGGCGGTGCCGGGCTCTATCTGCTTGTCGGATCTTTCGACCGGCGTCACCGGAGAAATCCATTTCGTCGATTCCGGCTACAACGTCATCGCCATGCCGCATCCTGAAGCGCTGCGGGCAGATCACAAGCAGGCCGAACACGAATAGGCGAATAATCGCCCGCGCTACAGCTTCTCCAAATGCGGCATCACTTCCTTGGCGAACAGGTCGAGCGAGCGTGACGCATCGGCAAACGACATCGTGCCGAGCATCAGATACGTCAGCAGGTAATTGATGCCGAGCTCTTTCGTCTGCTTCTCGATTTCCGCGCGCACAGTCTGCGGCGAGCCGGCGATGACGGTGCCGTCCTCGACACACGCCTCATAAGTCGCACCGCGCGGCACGTTGAGCCGCGACGTCAGGCCGGTGGCGTTGTGCCTGACCCGCAGCCAGTTGAGATTTTTCAGATGCACTTCCATCGCCGGCTTGGCGAAACGGTGCGCCTCGGCGTCAGTATCGGCGACAAAGACATGACGCTGCACGCCGACCGCGACGCCGCCGGAGAATTCCGGGCGAGGCTGCGCCGGCTTGCCGCGCTTGGCCAACGCGGCGCGAAACGCCGCGATATTGGTCTTTGCGGTGGCCATCGGGCCCAGCGTGACGAAATGCAAACCGTGCTCGCCGGCCCAGGTCGAACCGATCTCGTTCGATGAGCCATACCAGAATGGCGGATAGGGTTGCTGCAACGGCCGCAATGCCATCGGCACATTCTCATACTCGTAGTACTTGCCTTTGTAGTTCAGCGTATCGGTGACGAGACCGGCGCTGATGCAATTGAATGCATCGATGAAAATCTCGCGCGAGTTGATCGTGCTCGACCTTGTGGTACTTAAGCTCGAACGGCGACACGCCGCGGCCGACGCCGACATCGAGCCGGCCGTGGCTCAGATGATCGAGCATGCAGATTTCCTCGATCAGCCGCAGCGGCGAATAAAGCGGTAGCAGATAGACCAGGGTGCCGATCCGCATCTTCTTGGTCGCGCGCGCCACTGCGCCGAGGAACACACCCGGCACCGGCACCATGTTGAGCGGTGTCTGATGATGCTCCGCGAGTTGCAACGAATAGACGCCGGCAGCCTCGGCGGCTTCAATGAGTTTCAGCCGCTCGTCGAACAGCTGCGCCAACGGGCGCTCGCCGTCCTCGATGTGATCGAACATTCCGATTTTCATGTTGCCTCGTTGCTCGCTAGTGGCCGGTGCGGATGCCGATCTTTCTGCCCATGTGACGGCAGTCTTCATCGGTCTTCAGCCCCGCCGCGTGAATGCCGTGAACGGCAAGTTCCTCATCGCGTTCATCGGTATCTCCGGTGACGCCGACCGCACCGATGACTTCCCCGTTGTCGTCACGGATCACCATGCCACCGCCTTCAGGAAATATCTGATTGTCGCTGGCGTCGATCAGGTAGCGCATGAACAGCGGCTTTTCCTTCGCGCGCTCAAGGATCAGTTTCGAACTCCGGCCCAACGATAGCGCCGCATAAGCTTTGCCGAACGCCATCTCGAAACGGATCATCGAAGCGCCGTCCTCTTTCTTGAACGCCTTCACCTTGCAGCCAGGCTCGACGACGATAACGCTAATTGGCCGGCAATTGAGCGCCACGCCGCGCTCGATGGCTGCGTCGATAATGCGCTCGGCTTGGGCCAGCGTGATGTTACTCATGAACGGATGCTCCTCCCCGCGGCGTGTTCTGCCATCTTCTGGAGGCTTCTGCCAACACCCGGCCTCGCAGGCCTGACCTTGCCACATGCGCATAGGCGGGCCACATGTGCGCGGATGTCATCTCCTCCCCCCATCGCCATCGAGCGCTTTGTCAAAATCTACAAAGCGGTGCCGGCCGTGGACGGCATTTCGTTCACGTTGGCGCAGGGCTCTGTCACGGGATTGCTCGGCGGCAACGGGGCCGGCAAGACCACGACAATTGCCGCAATCATGGGACTGACCACGCCGACCTCAGGCAAGGTGACCGTGCTCGGCGCCGAGATGCCGCGGCAGCGCTATCAGGTGTTGCACCGGATCAATTTCGAAAGCCCCTACGTGGCAATGCCGATGCGGCTGACGATCCGGCAGAATCTCACGGTGTTCGGCATGCTCTATGGCGTGCCCGATCTCGCCCATCGTATCGAAGAGCTTGGCCAGCAGCTCGACCTTACCGATCTCCTCGACCGGCAGACCGGCAAGCTTTCGGATGGACAAAAAACCCGCGTGGCGCTGGCGAAGGGCTTGATCAATTCACCAGAGCTGCTGCTGCTCGACGAACCGACCGCGTCGCTCGATCCCGATACTGCGGACTGGGTGCGCGGCCGCCTTGAAACTTATCGCCGCGAGCGCAACGCGACGATGCTGATCGCTTCCCACAATATGGCCGAGGTCGAGCGGCTGTGCGACCGCGTTATCATCATGAAGCGCGGCCATATCGAGGACGACGACACGCCAGCAAAGCTGTTGTCCCGTTACGGCCGGCATAATCTGGAAGAGGTGTTTCTTGACGTCGCGCGAGGCCGCGGCATCGAGCACGAGGCAGCGCAATGACCGCGCGCGTGCAAAGCAGCTTCGACTATTCGCCGCGCCGCGCCGGCGCAATGATGCTGCGTTACTGGTATCTGCTGCGCTCGTCGTGGCCGCGGCTGCTCGATCTGGTCTACTGGCCGACGGTGCAGATGATCACCTGGGGCTTTCTGCAATTTTACATCATGCAGAACGCCGGGTTCTTTGCGCGCGCTGGCGGCACCTTCATCGGCGCGGTGCTGCTTTGGGACATTTTGTTTCGTGGCCAGCTCGGCTTTTCGATCTCGTTTATGGAGGAAATGTGGGCGCGCAACATCGGTAACTTGATGATGTCGCCGTTGCGGCCGTTCGAATTTATTTCTGCGCTGATGGTGATGAGCATCGTGCGGCTGTCGATCGGCGCCATTCCGGTGACGCTGCTGGCGATCGCGTTCTTCGGCTTCAATCTTTACGGACTCGGCCTCGCGCTGGTGGCGTTCTTCATCAACCTGATGCTGACAAGCTGGGCGGTCGGGATTTTCGTTTCGGGCCTGGTGCTGCGAAACGGTCTCGGCGCCGAGAACCTCGCCTGGTCGATCATGTTTTTGTTCATGCCGTTGACCTGCGTGTACTACCCGGTGACGACGCTGCCGACATGGCTGCAGCCGGTGTCATGGCTGTTGCCGCCGACTTACGTGTTCGAAGGCATGCGCGCGCTGTTGATCGACAAGACTTTCCGCCCCGACCTGATGCTCGACGCGCTAGGTCTCAACGTCGTGTTCTTTGCCGGCGGCGTGTTTGCTTTTCTAAAGCTGCTGCAGAGCGCCCGTCGTCACGGCACGCTGTTGCAATCCGGCGAATAGGCCACCCCCGAAACCAGCACCTCCGCCCCGGCCGGGGTGGCTATGTGCGCTGCGAATAGCTGGAAGGCGTTGATATTGAGGGGCGAATGCCCCCGCCGTCCACATGTAAGGAACACTGAAACAAATTGCGTTTATGTTGATGGTATGACATACGTTCGTCGCAATGCTGCACTGCAGCAAACCGGGCAAAGGTCATCAATGGCAATCGGAGAGTTCGGCGGCGCGCCTGTCGTGCCAGGCGACAGCAGTGCGATGCTGTCCGCGGCTCCAATGTACTGGTTCTATGAGATGAGCCACGCCGCGCTCAATCCGGCGCGCGCCTGGGCCGACGCCACCCGCCTGTTCTTCAAAAACCCGGTCAACCCGCTCTCCTTCACGACCTACGGCAAGTCGGTCGCAGCAGCGGCTGAATTATTCGAGCGCTCGACCCGCCGGTACGGCCGGCCCGAATGGCGGATCACCTCGACGCTGGTCGGTGGCGAACGTGTGCCGGTGCAAACTTCGACGGTCTGGGAGCGGCCGTTCTGCAAGCTCACCCATTTCGAGCGGTTGTTCGAACACCGTCCGCGTCGGCCGCAACCGAAGCTGTTGATTGTCGCGCCGATGTCAGGTCACTTCGCCACACTGCTGCGCGGCACAGTTGAAGCGTTCCTGCCGAACCACGACGTCTACATCACCGACTGGTCCGACGCCCGCATGGTGCCGGTTTCGGAAGGCCGCTTCGATCTCGACGATTACATCGACTACGTGATCTCGATCCTGCACGCACTTGGCGGCGATACGCACGTCATCGCGGTGTGCCAGCCGGCGGTGCCGGTGCTTGCCGCGGCCGCGCTGATGGACGCCGACGATGATCCTTACTTCCCGGTGTCGATGACGCTCATGGGCGGCCCGATCGATACCCGCGTCAATCCGACTGGCGTGAATGCCCTCGCCAAAGACCGTGGCACGGAATGGTTCCACAGCCACGTCATTACCAAGGTGCCGTTCCCCAATCCGGGCTTCATGCGCGACGTGTATCCAGGCTTCCTGCAGCTCAATGGCTTTGTCAGCATGAACCTCGACAAGCACATCGAGGCGCACAAGCAGCTGTTCCTCAATCTGGTGAAGGGCGACGGCGACTCTGCCGGCAAGCACAAGGAATTCTACGACGAATATCTCGCGGTGATGGACCTTGCCGCGGAATACTATCTGCAAACAGTCGAGACCGTATTCGTGCGCCATGCACTGCCGCTCGGCGAAATGACCCACCGCGGCCGCCGCGTCGATCTGAGCAAGATCAAACGCGTCGCGCTGTTCACCGTCGAAGGCGAGCACGACGATATTTCCGGCGTCGGCCAGACCGAAGCGGCACACGAATTGTGCCCCAACATCCCGCCGGATCGGCAGGCGCACTGGTTGCAGCCGGGCGTCGGCCATTACGGTGTGTTCAACGGTTCGCGGTTCCGCGCCGAGATCGCACCGCGTATTTCCGACTTCATCCTGTCGATGCAACAATCGACCGCCCGCTCCCGCAACGGCTACGACCGGCGGCGCGCGCGGAACGATGCGGCACTTCAGCAAGCGTAGACGTCGCCGCCACTCTCGAATCGTGGCAGTATTCGTGTCGCTTTCGGGCACGAGGTGATCGGTGATGCCGTTGCGCGCCCTGCTCTACCGCCGGACGGCTGAACCTCAGGCGATCGAGGTTACATTCGACGACGCAATCTATCCGGTGCAGGTGCGCCGGCACCGGCATGCACGGCGCTACACGCTGCGCATCAACGCGGCGAAGCACGAAGTCATTCTTACGATGCCGCCGCGCGGAAGTCTGAAGGAAGCGTCCGTCTTTGCGCAAAAGCACGGCGGCTGGATCGCAGCGCGACTTGGCCGATTGCCGCAAGCGGCTCCCTTTGCCGATGGCGCCCTCGTGCCGTTGCGCGGCGTACCGCACCGGATCGTGCATCGTCCCGGCGCCCGCGGCACAGTCTGGATCGAGGCGGCGGTAAACGGCGAACACCTGCTTTGCGTCGCCGGGCACACGCCGCACATCGCGCGGCGCGTCAGCGATTTTCTGCGCCGTGAAGCGCGGCGCGAATTGGGAATCGCCAGCCTGAAATTCGCCGCTGCGCTCGGCGTCGCGGTCAGACGCGTCGTCGTCCGCGATCAATCGAGCCGCTGGGGCTCCTGCTCCACAAGCGGCGTGCTGTCGTATTCCTGGCGGCTTATCCTCGCACCGCCCGAAGTACTCGATTATCTCGCCGCGCATGAAGTGGCGCACCTCGTCGAGATGAATCATTCCGCGCGGTTCTGGCGCGTGGTGGCACGGATTTGCCCGGATCACGAACGCGCCAAGGCTTGGCTCGATGCCAGTGGCGGCGACCTGCATCGCTATGGTCTGGCGCTGGCAGCTTAGCGGGCGCGGCTGGTGGTCGCCGTCACCACGGTGCTCTGCGCCGAGTAGGCATCGATAGCGAGTTTGCTCGCCACCACCACCAGAGTGCCCGCAAGCAACACACGGAGTGTGATCTCCGGCACGCGGGCGGCGGTGTAGCTGCCAAGCACGATGCCGGGCACCGATCCCAGCAGCAACGGAACGAGCAGGTGGAGATCGATCGATCCCAGCCACCAATGCCCCATGCCGGCAACCAGCGTCAGCGGCACGGCGTGCGCGATATCGGAGCCGACGATCCGTGCCGTCGGCAATTTCGGATAGAGCAGGATCAGCGCAGTGACTCCGATCGCACCGGCGCCGACCGACGAGATCGAAACCAGGACGCCAAGCGCGGCGCCGACAGCAATCGTCAGGGAGGCAACGCGCTGCTCGGATAATTGGCCGATCCGCGCCGCATAGCGGTCGACGATCCGCTCGCGAAACACCAGTGTCATTGCGGTCAGAAACAGCGCGATGGTCAAAAGCCCCGCAATCAGCTCACGGGCCAGCGGTCCATTGAGATTGACGAAACTCAAGGCGGCGATCGTCAGAACGGTGGCCGGCACACTGCCCGTTGCAAGCCGCCGCACCACAACCCAATCGACCGTCCGGTTATAACCGTGAACCAGGCTGCCGGCGGTCTTGGTCGCGGCGGCGTATAGCAGGTCAGTACCGACTGCCGCGGCCGGATGAATGCCGAATAGCAGGATCAGGATCGGCGTCATCAGCGAGCCGCCGCCGACGCCGGTCAAACCGACCAACAATCCGACAGCGAACCCGGCAAGAGAATAGATCGGCTGTACCGACTGGACCGCGTCCATACGCGTGATCCCCCGAACTCCAGTGTCATCCCAAAGCTTGCGCCGGGGCCGCGCCAGATAGCCGCAGATTGGACGTCAACCAGGCCCCGTTCACGATCACCCCGATCGTGGCTCAGCGGCGATAAGTCGCGCAAGGCCCATGCGGTTCCGCCCCGGGGTATAAATTTTCTCTCGGTCGCGGCGTTTAAGTAAAATCCCACCGTATTTGTGACGCTGGTATTTCGAATGCGTTTTTTGCGTCCGAGTGTTGCTCTGCGTGCCGACCAAAACACGAACCAAACACTAACGCGTGAACTCCATTGTATCGGCGGACTATCCTCTTATTTCTCAATCATTAGGCCGACCAGGGCGGGTCCCCATCCCCCCGACACCCCACCGCCCCGGCCAAATAAGCCTAAGTATTGAGGCAACAACTCAAGAGCCCCAAGCAGCGTATCGCTTGGGGTTCTTTCTTTTTAGGGCCCCCTCCACGTGGCATTGTAGCGCTCTAACGAGCGGCTCTGCGAAAGCACACGGGGGAAATTATGGCCAAGCGAAGCGGCAAAAGCGGTTCGGCCAAAGCCGGCACAAAGCCACGTCCGCGCGCCACCGCGGGTGATGACAGCACTGTCATCGCGCTGAAGTTGCCGCCGGGAAAGCTGTCGCCGGAAATGGAGGCCTACTTCGCCAAGTGCGAGGAGAAACTCGGCTTCGTCCCGAACGTGCTCAAGGCTTACGCCTTCGACGATACCAAGCTCGCCGCTTTCGTCGCCATGTACAACGACCTGATGCTGTCGCCGTCCGGCGTGAGCAAGCTCGAACGCGAAATGATCGCGGTCGCGGTGTCATCACATAACAAATGCTACTACTGCCTCGTCGCTCACGGTGCTGCTGTGCGCCAGCTCTCCGGCGATCCGCCGCTCGGCGAATTGATAGCGATGAACTATCGCGCCGCGCGCCTCTCAAAACGTGAGCGCGCCATGCTCGACTTCGCAGTGAAACTCACCGCCGAGCCATGGCTGGTCGAGGAAGACGATCGCGAGGCGCTGCGCCGCGCCGGGTTTAGCGACCGCGACATCTGGGACATCGCCGCCGTCGCCGCCTTCTTCAACATGACGAACCGCGTTGCCTCGGCGACCGACATGCGTCCGAACAGCATCTATCACGGGCAAGCGCGATGAGATTTGCGCGATGAATTTTTCTGCGGACGGAATCGGAGCAAACGACGTATCTTGATCATCGGTATCGTAAACGAACCGGGGGCTTGCGATGAGGACAATGTTAGGATGCTGCCTCACGGCAGCAGCATCAGTCGCGCTCATGGCGAATAGCGCTTTGGCAGCGGACAAGCTGGCGCCGAATGACATTCAGTCGACGTTCTTCAATGGTCAGCCGTTCACGGCATCCACGACATCGAACCTCAAGTTCAAGATGACGTTCACTGCCGACGGCAAGATGAAGCGCCTGCCGATCGGTACGGGCGCGAGAGGCGAAGGCACCTGGAAGCTGTCGAAGGACGGCTTCTGCACCACGTGGGGCGGCCAGACTATCGCCAATTGCTTCACCCTGGTTGCCAACGGTGACAACAAATGGTCGGTGATGCGGGGCTCGACCATTCAGGCCTTCTGGACGAAGTGAGGTTCAGGCGTGCGCTGAGAGATCCCTGATCGTCGCCTGCTCGCCAGACACCGGATTGTCCGGATCCCACGCATAGCGAAGCGTCTCAAACCGCATCGCGCGCGCATCGACCATCAGCAGCCGGCCGACGAGATTTTCGCCGAAGCCAACGATCTCGCGGATGACCTCAAGCGCCATCATCGATCCGATAACACCCGCCAGCGCGCCGAGCACCCCGGCCTCGGCGCACGCCGGAACGCTGCCGGGCGGCGGCGGCTCGGGAAATAGACAGCGGTAAGTCGGATTTGGTTTGCCGTCTTTGCCACGTTCGTGCGCCCGGATGGTCGTCAGCGTGGCGTCGAATGTGCCGAGCGCCGCGGTGACCAGCGGCTTCTTCGCAAAATAGCAAGTATCCGCGACGAGGTAGCGCGTGGCAAAATTATCGGACCCGTCGGCAATGATGTCGTAACGCCCGATCAAGTCGAGCGCGTTCTGCGCAGTAAGCCGCAGGCCGTGACTCTCGACTGCGACATGCGGATTGAGCCGCCGGATCATTGCCGCCGCACTATCCACTTTCGGTGAATTCAGATCGGGCGTCGTGTGGATCACCTGCCGCTGCAAATTCGACAGCGTGACAACATCGTCATCGATAACGCCGAGCGTGCCCACACCGGCAGCGGCGAGATAAAGCAGCACTGGCGCACCGAGACCGCCGGCGCCGATCACCAGAACACGCGCGCGGCGCAGCGCGGCCTGTCCGGGACCGCCCACTTCGCGCAACACAATGTGACGCGCATAGCGTTCAAGCTCGTCGGGGCTCAGCATGGCGACAGCATACGTAAGTACTCCCACCCCAACAAACATTGGCCTTAGCTGGCCGTTCGGCTAATTTCCCCGTTGTTGGGGTTTGGGTGCTGAAATGTGGACGAGGTTATCGGGCATCTTTGTCGCCTTGGTTGTGGCTACTTCACCAGTAGCCGCTCAGGACGCGACGCCCAAGCCAGCACCGAAACCAGCTGCCGCGCCGAAAGCGGCGGCCAAAAAGCCCGAAGCGAAAACCGCCGCGGCAAAGACCACCGACGATCCCGACTCTGCCGTCGATATCATCAGCCCGGCTTCTCCGGCAGCGCTGCAAGCCGCCGGCTGGCGGGTCATCGACGATCCAGCAACCGGCGTTCGCCTCGGCCTGCCGGGCACGCTGGTGCCGAAGATCGCGGCGTCACGCATGGGTAGCCGCTGGATGTCGAAACAGGGACAAATCGATATCGAGACGTTCCGCATGCACGAAGCAGCATTGCCGGCATTGTTCGACGACGAGAAGAAAGTCCGCCGCCGCACCGTCGAGCATTCGACGTTGAAGCCAGATTCCTTCGTCATCTCCGGCATGCAAGGCCTTAAAAGATTTGTGGAATTAGTTCAGTCGAGCGGCAGCGAATTGCGCGGCGTCACCATCATGTTCGATCAGGCAACCGAGGGCACAATGGCTCCGATCGCCGCGAAGATGGCTGGTGCCTTTCAGGCATTTCCAGATCGCAGCGCCAATCCGCCGCCGGGCCTGAAACGCGGCATCGAATACGGCACCGCGATTGTTGTAAGCGACCGTGGCCATCTGCTCGCTTCTGCTCAAGTCACCGATCAGTGTCAGTCGATCACCGTCCCTGGACTGGGTCATGCCGAACGCATCGCCGCCGACAGCAGCAACGATCTGGCGCTGCTGCGGCTCTATGGCGCGCATAACCTGGCGCCCCCGCCGCTTGGCATCGGCACGGCGGATAACCTGACGCTCGTCGGCATTGCCGATCCTATTTCGCAGGCAGGCGCTGCAGGCGTCGCGCGCACACAAGCGCAACTAACCTCACAGGGATTGAATCCAGCGCCAAAGCCCGGGTTTTCCGGCGCGGCCGCAATCGACGGGCAAAACCGCCTTGCCGGCATGGTCAGCCTCAGGTGGGTGGTGGTTGCGGCGAATACGCCTGCCTCTGCCAACGCGAACTCGACTGCACCAATTGCACTACCGGTCAGCCGACATCCGCCAACCCGCCAAAGCCTGTCAGCCAACCGACCACTGCGAGCCAGGCCGCATTAGTGCCAGCAGACACCATTCGGACCTTTCTGAGCGCGCAAGGTGTCGCACCGGCAACAGCGCCTGCCTCCATCGATCAGGCGGTCTTGCAGGTGATTTGCGTGCGGAAATGACGGCTTTATCGCCGCAATGTGAAAGCCCTGCGCGGGTCGCTGGCCGCAAAAACGCCTTCATATCCGCTGACTGATCGCAGCCAATTCGTTATTGTGAAGCATAGCCTTAGGTGCGGGAACCGGATGCATTGCTTGCTCCGGGAAGGTGGGTCAGATGCTCCGGATACGCCAATTTGTTGCCGCCGCGACGGCGTTGTTGCCGTTGGCGAGCGCGCTTTTGATTCTTTCAGGCGCAGGTGCGCGGGCACAGGGCGCCTGCGATGCCAACGACGTCTCGGTGCTTCCGGCACCACTGGCGCCGTGGAAGGGCGCGCCGCTGCGCGTCGTTTTCGCTTCGGAAAAGCCGACTGATGGCGAACTGTCTTTGATCGCTCCCAACGGCAGTGTCGCAGCCAAGGCAAACGGCATTACCGGCGGCCCACCCTATGTCTGGTACGCGGAAGTAGCGTCACCGGCTGCCGGCACCTGGCACGCAACGCTGACGTCGTCGCGCTGCGGCACCGTCACTCGCGACATCACCGTGCGCGATGCACCCGCGCCACCGCCTGCCGGATCGCCAACCGCGGTCTGGCCGGTTCACGCCGCGTGGAATCGTTCGACGGAAAATCTTTATTCGGCGTGGATCGAAAAAATGTTCGATGCGCCGCTCGACGCCGAGCCGTCGTGGGCCAACCTGCGTCTCGTGTTGCGCGACAAGTCGCGTAACATGCTGTTCAACTATCTCGGACTCGGCGAAGACGAAATTGCCACGCCGATCAGCCCCGACTGCGCCGATCTGGTTTATTTCCTGCGCGCCTATTTCGCGTTCAAGATGGGCTTGCCATTCGGCTACACCAACTGCTCACGCGGCGGCGGCGGCAAGCCGCCGAAGTGCTATCAGTGGCTAACCAACCTCAATCCGCCCGCCAACGCGCTTAAAGGCAACATGGCGCAGTCGTTCGGCGCGTATCTGCCGGTGGTCGCCGACGCGGTGCAGTCTGGCGCAGTGCGCACGCTGGCGAATGACGACAACACCGACTTCTACACCGTGCCGCTGACGCAGGAGACGTTGCGCCCCGGTACCGTCTATGCCGATCCCTATGGTCACGTATTGGTGCTGGTGCGCCGGGTGCCGGAATCCGGCGGCGCGGCAGGGGTATTTCTCGCCGTCGACGGAGAGCCGGATGGCACGGTGGCGCGCAAGCGCTTTTGGCAAGGCACGTTCCTGTTTGCGCATCTGCCCGGACTTGAAGGGCCGGGTTTCAAGCGTTTTCGCCCGATCGTGCGCGATGCCGGTGGCAACCTGCGGCGGCTGACCAACGCCGAGATCGCCAAGGATCCACAATATGGCGACTTCTCGCTCGAACAATCGCAGTTCAGCAGGGACGAATTCTACGATCGGATGGATCAGGTGATGTCGCCCGATCCGCTCGATCCGGTGCTCGCCATGAAAGGCGCGATCGACTCGCTCGAAGAACAGGTGAAGACGCGCGTCGGCTCGGTCGAGAATGGACGTAAATATCAGGGGAGCGGCAAAGGCGACGCCTCGATGCCGGATGGTCCGGCGATCTTCGCCACCAACGGCGCGTGGGAAGATTTCGCGACGCCGGCGCGCGATTTCCGCCTGCTGATCGCGATCGACGTTGTGCGCGGCTACCCCGAACACTTCGCCACACATACCGACCGCTACAAAATCCCGTTCGGGCAAACCGCTTCGAGCGCGAAGGCTAATCTGGATAGTGTCCTGGCGTCAGAGCTTGCTGCGCGCAAATTCACCTATACCCGCAGCGACGGTTCGCAATGGACGTTGTCACTGAAAGACGTGGTCGATCGGGCGAACGACCTGGAGATGGGTTACAATCTCAACGACTGTGTCGAGTTGCGCTGGGGCGCAGCTGCGAACAGCGAGGAAGCCGCGACTTGCAAACGGCACGCCCCGCAGGCGCAACGCACCAAGATGGCGCAGTACCGCTCATGGTTCCGCGAACGGAACTGGCCGCACGCCTGATCGTCATCTGCGCTGTCGGGTTCGCGATTTTTGCGAGCCCGGCGGTCCTGTTCGCGCAGGACAACCCGCTGAAGGCCGCGCTCGACAATCTCGTCGCAGCCTATCCGAACGCGCTCACGGGACACGACGACAAAGTGCTGCGCTGGCGCGATGGCACTGAAATGCTGTTGTCAGACGGCAACGACAACAAGCCGTTTGCCGAACAGCTGCAGCACGCCTCGATCAACGATCAGATGCTGATGGCCTATCCGCGGGGGACGCTCGACAAGCCGCCGTCCACCAATTCCGATCCAGGCCGGCTACGTAACGCGGCGTTCTTCACCAAGATGTACGGCGATTGCACCAAGGGTGAAGTCTCGCCGCACTTGGTCTCGCTGAACTGGCTGCCCAAAAGCTGGGGCAAGCCGATCCGCATCACCGCCGTAAACGGCGTCGATCAGCAACTGCGCGCGGTATCGGCGGAAATCGACACGCTACCGGATGCGATCAAGCGCACCGCCTATCCGATCGCCGGTACCTACAATTGCCGCGCGGTGGCGGATACCGGCGCACCAAGCCCGCACAGCTACGGCATCGCCATCGATCTCAACACCAGATATTCCGATTACTGGTTCTGGCGGCCGCACGACGAATCTCGCGGCTTGCCGATCGCGTATCGCAACCGTATGCCGCAGGAGATCGTCGCGATCTTCGAGAAGCACGGCTTCATCTGGGGCGGCAAATGGTACCACTTCGATACCATGCACTTTGAATACCGGCCGGAGCTGCTGGCCGGCGGATGATGCTTCGCCGTATGCGGCCTTATCTGTTCTTGAAGTTCGGCGGCCGCTTCTCGACGAAGGCAGTCATGCCTTCGCCCTGGTCGTCGGTTGCAAACAGCGAATGAAAGATGCGCCGCTCGAAGCGGATGCCTTCGGCGAGCGATGTCTCGAAAGCACGGTTGACCGATTCCTTTGCTGCCAGCACCGACGGCAACGACATCGACGCAATGGTATCGGCGGCCTTGGTCGCTTCCTCGATCAAGTTCGCCGCCGGAACCACGCGTGCAACTAGACCGGAGCGTTCCGCTTCCTGCGCATCCATCATCCGGCCAGTGAGGATCAGATCCATCGCCTTGGCCTTGCCGACCGCGCGCGTGAGCCGCTGCGTACCGCCGATGCCGGGAATGATGCCGAGCTTGATTTCCGGCTGGCCGAATTTTGCGTTGTCAGCGGCGATGATCAGATCGCACTGCATGGCGAGTTCGCAGCCGCCGCCGAGCGCGAAACCCGCGACCGCGGCGACGACCGGCTTGCGCGCCGCTGCCGCCTGATGCCAGTCGGCGCAAAAATCGTCGAAATAGACGTCGGCGAAATCCTTCTCCGGCCATCTCCTTGATATCGGCGCCCGCGGCGAAGGCCTTTTCCGAGCCGGTAATAACGATACAGCCGATGTTCTTGTCCGCCTCGAATTCCGCAATCGCCTGACCGAGTTCGGTCATCAGCGCACGGTTGAGCGCATTGAGCGCCTGCGGACGATTGAGCCGGATCATGCCGACACGGCCGCGCAATTCGACAATGATGTTTTCGTAGCTCATGGATTTTTGCTCCCGAACGCCGCAGAGGTAGCGGATATTCTAGAGCATCCGAAAAGAAAAGCCCTGCCCTCGGACTTGATCCGAGGGTGGTCTTCCGGTTTCCGAGAAAAGATCATGCTCCAACGAAAAACCACTCTGTTATGATGCGGCGCCCCGGGAGGACGCCATGAGACCGAATGAAATAAATGCCTATGCGGCAGTCGCGCTGGCGCTGATCGTCGCTATTACGACCGTGCTGGTCTACATCACGACGCCGGCGAAAGCCCAAAGCGACGGTCCATTGCAGCTGGCGCGAGACGGCTTCTTCTACGTCAACGTCAAATCGACAAAAGTCGGCGACCACGACTACGTCAGCCACCAGATGTATGTCGAGGTCCGCATCCCGGCGAAGCAGACGCATCCTTACCCGATCATCATGGTGCACGGCGGGACCATGTCGGGCACCAACTACACCGGCACGCCCGACGGCCGCGAAGGCTGGGCGCAATATTTCGTGCGGCAGGGCTACGCGGTCTATGTCGTCGACCAGCCGGGGCGCGCTCGTTCCGGCTATCTCGCCGCCGCTTACGGCCCGAACAACAACGTGACGCGTGACAATGCGTTGTCGCGCTTCATCGCCCAGGAGAAGTTCAAGCTGTGGCCGCAAGCGGTACTGCACACCCAATGGCCGGGCACCGGAGAGCCTGACGATCCGGCGACCATACAACTTGCCGCCAGCCAGATGCCGGCGATTGCCGATTTCAACGAACAGCAACTTCTCAATCGTGATGCACTGATTGCGCTGCTCGACAAGATCGGCCCGGCAATCCTGCTCACGCATTCGCAGGCCGGCGCGTTCGGCTGGCCGGTCGCCGATGCGCGGCCGGATCTGGTGAAAGCGATCCTTGCCATCGAACCAAACGGCCCGCCGTTCTATCAGGTCGAGTTCATCGGTGCGCCGGATTGGTTCAAACAAGGCACGCTGGCCCTGCCCTACGGCATCACCGCTGTCCCGCTAACCTATTCGCCGCCGATCAAGGATGCTTCGGAACTGAAGATGGTGCAGCAGGACAAAGCCGATGCACCCGACCACGTTCGCTGCTACGCGCAGACAGAACCGGCGCGACAGCTTCCCAACCTGCAAAAGATGCCGATTTTGGTGCTGACCTCGGAGGCGTCCTATCACGCGCCTTACGACCACTGCACGGTGAACTATCTGCGCCAGGCTGGCGTGAGGCCAACCGCTATCCACCTCGCCGATCTCGGCATCAAGGGTAACAGCCACGTCATGATGCTGGAGAAAAACAACAAGGACATCGCCGCGGTGATCGCCAAATGGCTAGATGAATCGCTGCCAGCGAAGATGTGACCGCTACTTCTGGCAGGACGGGCAATAGAACGTCGAGCGCCCGTTCTGCACGATGCGTTTAATCGTACCAGCGCAGCCGGGCGTACTGCACTTCTGCCCTTCGCGGTCATAGACGCGGAAATTGTGCTGGAACATGCCGAGCGCACCGTCGGTGAGCTTGTAATCGCGCAGCGACGAACCGCCCTGCTTGATCGCGTCGTTGAGCACAGCTTTGATGGCATCGACGAGAGCGATCGCACGCTCATTCGGTGCGCCCTTGCGATCCGCAATCGTTGACGCCATCCGCTTCGGCGACAGCCGCGCGCGATACAGCGCCTCGCAGACATAGATATTGCCCAGCCCGGCAACGATCCGCTGGTCGAGCAACGCCGCTTTCAAGCTGGTCTTCTTGCCTGCGCAGGCGTGCGCCAGCATCACCGCATCGAATTCATTACCGAGCGGCTCCGGTCCCAGCCTGCGCAACAACGGCTCGGCGTCGAGCGCATTGCGCGGCACGATCTTCATCGAACCGAACCGGCGTGGATCGTTGAAGGTGACGATCGCGCCCGACGACATGTGAAAGACCACGTGATCATGGGCGGCGTGTTTCGAGCGCTCGTGATAGTAGGCGCCCGGCGCGACCTGCCGCTCCTTCTCGAACACATGAAACGAACCCGACATGCCCAGATGCATCACCAGTACGTCGCCTGACGACAGATCGGTGAGCAGGTATTTCGCCCGCCGGCCCATGCCGGTAACAGTCTTGCCTTCGAGCCGGGAGACAAAATCTTTTGGGAACGGCCAGCGCAGGTCGCGGCGGCGTAATTCGACTTTGGTAAAACGCGCGCCATCCATCGCCGGCTCAAGGCCGCGGCGGACGGTTTCGACTTCAGGTAATTCAGGCATCGCGCGATCCGGCTGTCATCGCGTCATATATGGTTAATTGCGCAACTCATAGCGCCGGTTACGCCAGCACGCTATGGTCCGCGCGACGAGGATAGGGCAATGGCAGACACCCATTTTGGCGCGCGTGAGGTGCCGCTTGGCGACAAGCAGGCGCTGGTCGATGACGTATTTCACAGCGTGGCGCGCCGCTACGACCTGATGAACGACTTGATGTCGTTCGGCCTGCACCGGGCGTGGAAAGATGCGCTGATCACCGCGCTCGATCCGCCAAAGCATCATCCGTTTGCGCTGCTGGATGTTGCCGGGGGCACCGGGGACATTGCATTCCGCACTGTCGCCGCCGGCGGCGACCGGACCCGCGTCACAGTGTGCGACATCAATCCGGAAATGCTCGCGGTCGGGCGCGAGCGGGCAGCAAAGGCGGCGGACGGCGACCTCATCACCTTTGCGGAAGGCAATGCGGAAGCGCTGCCGTTCGCCGACCGAAGCTTCGACGCCGTCACCATCGCTTTTGGCATCCGCAACGTGCCGCGCATCGAACTTGCGCTGAGCGAAGCGTTTCGGGTGCTCAGGATCGGCGGCAAATTTCTTTGCCTGGAATTTTCCGCGGTGAACCTGCCCGGTCTCGACCGGCTGTACGATTTCTATTCGTTCAACGTCATTCCGACGCTGGGTCGTGTGGTGGCCGGCGACGCCGAGTCCTATCGCTACCTGGTCGAATCGATCCGCCGTTTTCCAAAACCCGACGCCTTCGCGGCGATGATGCGGAACGCAGGCTTCGCGCGCGTGTCTTATCGGCAGATGAGCGGCGGCATCGTCGCGCTGCACACCGGCTGGCGTTTGTGATCTCCGCTCCTGTTCATGTCGTCCGTCTCTGCCGGGCCGGCTTTGTTTTCGCCCGCGAAGGTGTGTTTGGCCTGATCGATCCTGGCGCAGTGCCGGTGCCGGCGCGCCCGTTGCTGCGGATGGCACGGCTGTTCGAGCGCCGGAACAAGGGCAACGCCGAAGCGCGGCTCTCGACGGCGCTGAGCCGGCTGGGGCCGAGTTATGTCAAGCTCGGACAGTTTCTGGCGACGCGGCCGGACGTGGTCGGCGCCGCACTGGCCCGCGATCTCGAGCGGTTGCAGGACCACATGCCGCCGTTTCCACAGGACGAGGCTGAGGCGGTGATCGCTGCGGCGCTGGGAAAGCCTGTCAGATCGGCATTTCTGAGCCTTGGACCGCCGGTGGCGGCTGCGTCAATCGCGCAAGTGCACCGGGCTGAAATTGATTCACCCGATGGCCGCCGCCCGGTGGCGGTCAAGGTGTTGCGGCCCGGCGTCGAACGGCGCTTCCACGATGACCTCGGCGCCTTCACTTTTGCCGCGCGGCTTGCCGAGAATTCTTCCGCCGATGCGCGGCGGCTGCGGCTGATCGAGGTCGTCGACACATTGCGGCGCTCGGTTGCAGTGGAAATGGATTTCCGGCTCGAAGCCGCAGCGCTTTCGGAGATGGCCGAAAACACCAAGGACGATCCCGACTTCCGTGTGCCGACGGTCGACTGGGACCGCACCGCCAAAGACGTGCTGACGATGGAATGGATCGATGGCACGCCGCTCAACGATCGCGCGACATTGGCGGCCAAAGGCTTCGACCTGCCGAAGCTCGGCCGCACCGTGATCCAGACTTTCCTCCGCCACGCGCTGCGCGACGGCTTCTTTCACGCCGACATGCATCCAGGCAATCTGTTCGCCGATGATGAAGGCCGGCTGGTCGCGGTGGATTTCGGCATCATGGGCCGGCTCGGCGCCAAGGAACGGCTATTCCTCGCCGAGATCCTGCACGGCTTCATCACCCGCGACTATCATCGCACCGCGGAAGTGCACTTCGAAGCCGGCTATGTGCCGCCGCACCATTCGGTCGACGATTTCGCGCAAGCGATCCGCGCCATCGGCGAGCCGATCCACAATCGCACCGCCGAAGACATATCGATGGCGAAGCTGTTGACGCTGCTGTTCGAGGTGACCGGGCTGTTCGACATGCGCACCCGGCCGGAGCTGTTATTGCTACAAAAGACCATGGTGGTGGTCGAAGGCGTGGCGCGCTCGCTCGATCCCAAGCTCGACATGTGGACCACGGCCGAGCCGGTGGTGCGCGAATGGATGACGCGGCACCTCGGCCCCGCCGGAAAGATCGAAAATGCCGCGGAAGGCATCGCCGAGGTCGGCCGCCTTGTCGGCAGCGCGCCCGGTCTGCTCAGGCGGGGAGCGCTTGTGCTTGAACGGCTCGACGAAGTCACACGCGACGGCCTGTTGCTCTCGCCGCTGACCATCACGGAGATGGGCAGGGCGGAAAGCCGCCGCAGCCGCTGGACGGTCGTGGCACTTTGGGCCATCGCGGTGCTGTTGCTGTGGATAGCCCTCAAAGTCGTTTGATTGCATTGATTGCAATGCAATCAAGGCCGGCCTATCTTGTTGGAATAACGCGGGAACCGCCATGGCGAGTCTCACCGTCCGGCAACTCGACGATCGGCTGAAGAAGCTGCTGCGGTTGCGCGCCGCCCGCAACAATCGCTCCATGGAAGACGAAATCCGCGTCATCCTGCGGCAAGCGGCGGAAGGCGCCGGCAACGAAATCCTCGAACAATTCGAGCCGCCGGCGCGGCCCTCGCAGCGCGAGGCGCCAGCCGCTGCATCCGGCGACAAGCGCATTCTGCTGATCATCGGCGGCGGAATTGCCGCCTACAAATCGCTCGATCTGATCCGGCGTCTCCAGGATCACGGCGCGCAAGTACGCTGCATCCTCACCGCCGCCGCGCAGCACTTTGTGACGCCGCTCTCAGTCGGCGCGTTGAGCGGCGAGCATGCCTTTACCGATCTGTTCGATGCGCACAGCGAGTTTGACGTTGGCCATATCCGCATGGCGCGCGACACCGATCTCGTTGTCGTCGCACCGGCAACGGCCGATCTGCTGGCCAAGATGGCGGGCGGCCATGCTGACGATCTCGCCACCGCCGTGCTGCTCGCAACCGACAAACCGATCTTGCTGGCGCCGGCGATGAACCCGCACATGTGGGCATCGCGCGCGACGCAGCGCAATCTGGCGCAACTGATCGCCGATGGCGCGCACATCATTGGTCCCGGCAAGGGCGAAATGGCGGAGCGCGGCGAAGCCGGCACCGGCCGCATGGCCGAGCCACTGCAAATCGTCGCCGCAGTAGAAGCACTGGTGCGAAAGACCGGACCGCTGACTGGCAAGCGCGTGGTGGTCACCTCAGGCCCGACCAACGAGCCGATTGACCCAGTGCGCTACATCGCCAATCGCTCCTCGGGCAAGCAGGGTCACGCCATAGCCGCGGCAGCAGCGCAAGCCGGCGCAGATGTCGTGCTGGTTTGCGGGCCGGTAAACATCCCCGATCCGCTCGGCGTGACAGTGGTGAGAATTGAGACTGCACGGCAAATGCTCGCTGCAGTCGAGAAAGCACTGCCTGCCGACGTCACCATTTTCGCCGCCGCCGTTGCCGACTGGCGCGTGGACCGTGAAAGCGACAGCAAAATCAAAAAACAGGGCGGCAAGACACCGACTCTGACGCTCACCGAGAATCCTGACATTCTCTCGACGATTTCTCATCTCGGCAGCGGCCGCCCGCAACTGGTGATCGGTTTTGCCGCCGAGACCGACGATCTCATCGCCAATGCCAAGGCAAAACTTGCGAAGAAAGGCTGCGACTGGATTCTCGCCAACGACGTCTCCCCGGCGACCGGCATTATGGGCGGTGATGCCAACACCATTCATCTGATCACGGCAGACGGCGTAGAGAACTGGCCGCCGCAATCGAAAGACGATGTGGCGCAGACACTGATCGCGCGCGTCATCGCAGCGTTGAAGGATGCAAACCATTGAGCGGCGCAAGCGATGTCGAAGTGCAGATCACGCGGTTGCCGCACGGCGCGGATCTGCCGCTGCCGCAATACCAATCGGAACTCGCCGCCGGACTTGATCTGCTCGCTGCGGTGCCGGCGAACGCGCCGGTCGAAATTGCTCCCGGTCAACGCGCGATGATTCCGACCGGCGTTGCGATCGCGTTGCCGAAAGGCACCGAGGGTCAGGTGCGTCCACGTTCAGGTCTGGCGGCGAAGCACGGCGTTACCGTGCTCAATTCGCCGGGGACGATCGATGCCGACTACCGCGGCGAATTACAGATTATTCTTGTAAATATTGGTTCAGAGAATTTCATAGTTTCGCGCGGAATGCGCATTGCACAGCTAGTAATCGCACCAATTCTACATGTAAAACTTGTTGAAACTGGAACTTTAAGTTCCACGCAGCGAGCAAAGTCTGGATTTGGTTCCACCGGAACGAAATGAATATTGCGGATAACTGTGGCTGATTAGCTTTTATCTATGTCGAATCTTCTGACTCGATAGATACTCAGCGCATCGAACTTCTTTTCGCGCCGGACGTTTTCCATTTACATGCCTCTGCTTTCTCGCAAAGGGATCCTTGCGATCGCTGCCGTGATCGATGTTGCGCTACACGCGCAAGGCCGCCCGATATCAGCAAAGACGCTCGCAGCGCGTCACGGACTTCCGCCTCGCCATTTGGAGTCTGTCCTGCAGGCTTTGGTGCGGGACGGGATTCTCAAAGGTATCCGCGGACCACGCGGAGGCTATGAGCTCGGACGCGAGAGTCAGCGCGTCACGGCCAACGACATTCTCCGTGCAGCAGGCTCCGTCGAGGACACCGACGAACAGCCTGTGAACTCCGAACTGCTGAACAAAGTCGTGTTGCCGGCTTTGGCGACAGCCGAGCAGGAATTCGGTGTTGCATTGAGCCGCATCAATCTCGACGACATGGTCGGCCGCGCCGAAAGTTTGAAATCGCGCGCCGCCGTTTCGGCCTGAACGGGCGGCACCAGCAGCTCCGCCAGCTCCTGCGCCTCGTTCACGATCTGGACTCTTTCGGCACGATTCCCCTTGAGAGTAAAGTTGAATGATTCGCGGCCACTGCCGTGAAAAATCCGCTGGCCTTCCTGTGCGGTGTTGGGCGGTGGCAGCCAGCTGAGGCAATGGGGCATGCCGGACACGTTCCGGATTAACGGGGGCTGCGCTCATCCGTGGCGAAACGGATTCCTGGCAGCCATTGGCGCCGGGATCATTGCGCCGTTTCCGGCTCACGCCGAGCCCAAGCCCGCCCTCGCGCTGCACGAACTGGTTCTAACCGCGCAAGATAGCATCGACCGGCACGAGATTGCCGTGCTCGTGCTTCTGCTCGGCCTGATCCTTTTCTGCGTCGTCACCGCGATCATGCTGCTGGTCTCATGGTCGCGCGCAGCACGGCTGGAAACATCGTCACGCGAGCAGATTGCCGCGCTCCGCGGCAATCTCGACCGCGCTACCGCGCTTCTGTCCTCGGAGCCGCAGGTGATGGTGGACTGGCCGGCTGGATCGGATGAGCCGGTGATCGATGGCGATCCGGCGATCGTCGGCGCTGTCGCGGCACATCGGGTGCTGGCGTTCGGAACGTGGCTCGAAGCCGGCAAGGCGCACGCCATGGAGCAGGCGGTCGAAGCGCTGCGCACGCGCGGCGAAGGTTTCTCGATGACGCTGACCACGCTCGCCGGCCATCCGATCGAAGTACAGGGCCGCGCCATCGGCGGCCGTGCTGTGTTGCGCCTGAAAGACGCCAGCGGCGTTAAGCGCGATCTTGTGAGCCTGCTATCACGCCACGAGTCACTGCTCACTGAAGTCGCATCACTGCGCACCCTGATCGAAACCCTGCCGTCACCGGTCTGGACCCGCAATGCCGCGGGTGAACTGGCGTTCGTCAATCCGGCTTATGCCCGCGCGGTCGAAGCGGTGGATGCCGCAGATGCGGTCGCGCGGGGTCTTGAGCTGCTCGACAGCAGCACGCGGATCGCCATTGCCCACGAGCACGTTACCAGCGACAGCTTTTCCGGCCGACTTCCCGCCATCGTCGCGGGTGCGCGGCGAACATTCGATGTCTTCGATTTCAGAACCGAGGACGGCAGCGCCGGCATCGGCATCGACGCCACCGAAGCCGAGACCATGCGCGTCGCGCTGGCGCGGCTGGTCGACGCACACCGCCGCACGCTCGATCTGTTATCTGCCGGTGTGGCGATGTTCGACGCCGACCACCGGCTGTCGTTCTACAACGCGGCCTATCGCGGCCTGTGGAGCCTCGACCCGGCCTATCTCGACCAGCAGCCGACCGACTCCGCATTGCTCGACCGGTTGCGCACCGAGGAGAAGCTGCCGGAGCAACAGAATTTCCGGCAATGGAAAGCCGAGCTTTTCGAAGCATATCGTGCCGTCGAAGCGAAAGAACATGAATGGCACTTGCCCGACGGACGCACGCTGCGCGTCGTCTCGACACCCAATCCCGACGGTGGCGTGACCTACGTGTTCCACGATGTCACCGAGCAGCTCGATCTCGAGCGGCGCTTCGCGGAGATGATCCGCTTCCAGGGCGAAACGCTCGACAACCTGACGGAAGGCGTTGCGGTGTTCGCCAGCAACGGCCGCGTTCGCCTGCACAATCCCGCTTTCGCCCGTATGTGGCGGCTCCAGCCGCAAATGCTTGCCGAACGGCCGCACATCGAAACCGTCACCGCGCTTTGCAAACCGCTGCTCGGCGACAGCGCCGTCTGGCAAGCCCTGCGTGAAGTCGTCACCGCGATCGACAGCCGCGAGCCGATGACCGGCAGGCTCGAGCGGCGCGATGGCAGCGTGGTCGACTGCGCCACCGTGCCGCTGCCGGACGGCGCCACGCTGGTGACGTTCCACGACGTGACTGACTCGGTCAATGTCGAACGCGCGCTTCGCGAACGCAACGAAGCGCTGGAAGACGCCGACAAGATCAAGATCGATTTCGTCCACCACGTGTCTTACGAACTGCGTTCACCGCTCACCAATATCATCGGTTTCGTTCATCTGCTGGGCGACGCGGCGACCGGCCCGCTGCAGCCGAAGCAGCGCGAATATCTCGACTTCATCACCGTTTCCACCAACACACTGCTGGCGCTGATCAACAACATCCTCGACCTCGCCACCATCGATGCGGGCCGCATGCAGCTCAATCTCGGCCATGTCGATATCCGCGCCACCATGGCGGCCGCATCCGAGGGTGTGCAGGATCGTCTGGTCACCGCGGGCCTGACGCTGGATATCAGGGCGGCATCCGGGATCGGCAGTTTCGTCGCCGACGAGCGCCGCGTCCGGCAGGTCCTGTTCAATCTGCTGGCCAACGCGGTGAGCTTCTCGCCGGGCGGCGCGACCGTCACGCTGCTTGCCGAACGAAAGCTGGATGCCGTGACGTTCTCGGTCACCGATCAGGGGCCGGGAATTCCGCCGGACCTGGTCGGCAGGGTATTCGACTGGTTCGAATCCCATTCGCTCGGGTCGCAGCACCGTGGGCCCGGCGTCGGCCTCTCGCTGGTGCGATCGTTCGTCGAACTGCACGGCGGCACGGTGACGATCGATTCGGCGGTCGGACAGGGCACCACCGTGACCTGCACCTTCCCGTCCGCGGAAACCGCTGCAAGGACAGCGGCCTGACCTGGGCGACCTCCTAAAATTGGGGAAACTGCGGTCCCGCCTTGGCAAAGCCCGTTTCAGCAGGCCAAAGAAGGCTGGATAAGGCCATGCAGAAACAGCAATAATTCACGATGCTTCTGACCACCACAGGCGGTGCCGGCTTCACCTTGACCGTGCCGAACGAGCAGGCGCTCGACGGCCTTATCATCGATGTCGCCTGTGCGCTGGAGCCAGGCGATCTGGTCACCCTTTCAGGCCATCTCGGCGCCGGCAAAACCACCTTTGCGCGCGCACTGATCCGCTATCTCGCCGACGACGCCGATCTTGAAGTGCCAAGTCCGACCTTCACCTTCATGCAAAGCTACGAACTGCCGCGCTTTCCGCTGGTGCATGCCGATCTCTATCGGGTCAACGGCACCGCGGACCTCGCGGAGCTCGGGTTCGACGATCTTCCCGATGGTGCTGTGGTGCTGCTTGAATGGCCGGATCGCGCTGCAGGATTCCTGCCGGCGGATCGCTTTGACATCAGCTTTGCTCTGGAACCGTCGCTTGGGCCGGAAGGACGCATTGTCCGTATCACCGGTTACGGCGATTTCGGCGTGCGCGCCGAACGCATCAAGCTGATTCATGACTTCCTCGACGAGAGCGGATACGGCACGGCAAAACGCCAGCGCATGCAGGGCGACGCTTCGACCAGGATTTTCGAGCGGCTGATCAAAAACGATCAGGTGACTGTTTTCATGAACGCGCCGCCGAAACCGGACGGTCCGCCGGTGCGCGACGGAAAACCCTACAGTGCGGTCGCTCATCTCGCCGAATACACGCTTCCCTATGTGGCTTTGGCGAATGGATTGCGCGAACGCAATCTCTCAGCGCCGGCACTGCTGCATGCCGATCCGGTGCGCGGTCTGATCATCATGGAAGATCTGGGTGAGGATCGTGTTGTCAGCGGCGATCCTCCAGCGCCGATCGAGGAACGGTACGAAGCCGCGATCGACGTGCTGATCTCCCTGCATCGCCGCAAATTGCCGGAAAAGCTACCGGTTGCGCCGCAGCTCAACTACCGGATGCCGCGTTACGACTTCGAAGCTTTCCTGATTGAGGCCGAGCTGTTGCTCGACTGGTACATCAGCAAGGACAGGGCTCCGTCAGGCGAAGCACGGAAGAATTTTGTGGCGTTGTGGCGCGATGCGCTCGCGCCCGCGCTCATCGCACAACCAACCTGGGTGCTGCGCGATTTTCATTCGCCGAACCTGTTATGGCTCCCTGATCGCGACGGCATCACCCGGATCGGCGTTCTCGATTTCCAGGATGCCCTCATCGGACCCGGGGCCTATGACGTCGCTTCGCTGCTGCAGGATGCGCGGGTCGATATTCCTGAAGAAATGGAAGTGGCGCTGCTCAGCCGTTATGTGCGCGCGCGGCTGAACGACAATGTGAACTTCGATACCGCCGAGTTCACCAAGCTCTATTCCACGCTCGCCGCGCAACGCGCCACCAAAATCCTTGGGATTTTCGCCCGCCTGAACGAGCGGGACGGCAAGCCGCAATATTTGCGTCACATCCCGCGCATATGGGGCTATCTGCAGCGTTCGCTGTCGCATCCCGCCCTCGCCCCCTTGAAAGACTGGTACGACGCCAATGTCCCGCCACGAGATGAGCTATGATGGCTCGAATTGGGGGAAAAACGGCAGGGGCACGTTTTTAATGCCGAAAAGCGCCTTCGTTCTGGCAGCGGGCCTCGGCACGCGGATGCGGCCGTACAACGGCCATTTGCCGAAACCGCTGGTCACCGTGCGCGGCAAATCGCTGATCGATTACGGGCTCGACCGTCTGGCCGAGGCCGGTATCGAACAAGCCGTAGTCAACGTGCATCATCTCGCCGATGCGCTGGAACAGCATCTCGCAAAGCGCCAGCGCCCGCGTATCGTGATTTCCGACGAACGCGCCGCGCTGCTCGGCACCGGTGGCGGCATCGCCAAGGCCTTGCCAAAGCTTGGCGACGCGCCGTTCTTTCTGATCAACGCGGACACGTTCTGGCTCGATGGCGTCAAATCCAATTTCTCGCGGCTTGCCGAAGCCTACGACGCCCAAACCATGGACGCGCTGCTCTTGCTGGCACCGACTGCCGGTAGCATCGGCTACGACGGCCGCGGCGATTACGCCATGCTGTCTGATGGGCAGTTGCGGCGGCGCGGCGAACACGAGGTGGTGCCGTACATCTATGCCGGCGCGGCTATCCTTAGGCCGGCCTTGTTTGCCGGCGCGCCGGAAGGTGCATTTGCCCTGACCAGCGCTGTTCGATCAGGCTGCCGGCAAAGGCCGCCTGTTCGGGTTACGGCTCGAAGGCGTCTGGATGCACGTCGGCACGCCGCAGGCGGTCGCCGACGCCGAAGCCGCACTCGCAGCGACTGACTAAAATCGTTTATCCTCCTCTGCGAATCCCCGCTTCGCGGGGGCGGATAAACAATGAACCCTCGCGTTTTCACCATCCCGGCGTCGGCGCCGTTTCTGCCGACGCTGATCGGAGCATTGTTCGACGGCAAGCTGGACTTGCCGGCGCTAAGCGATCCGCTGGCGCTGGCCTCGGCCACACTTTACCTGCCGACGCGACGCGCCTGCCGGCTGGCGCGCGACACCTTCCTTGATGTGCTCAAAGACGACGCAGCAATCCTGCCGCGCATCGTCGCCATCGGCGATATCGACGAAGACGAGATCGCATTTGCCGAAGCCGCAACGGGCGGGCTTGCGACTGAGGCGCTGGCGTTGCCGGAAGCGCTCGACGGGCTGGAGCGGCGGCTTCTGCTGGCGCGGCTCATCGTCAACTGGGCGAACTCACCCGCCCTTCATGGCCAAAGCGGCACGCCGCTTGTTGCGCAAACGCCGGCCGCCGCCTGCGTCCTGGCGGACGATCTGGCGCGGCTGATCGATGACATGACGACGCGCGGCGTGCCGTGGAAACGGCTCGACGAACTGGTGCCTGATAATTTCGACGAATACTGGCGGCAGACTTTGAGATTTCTCGAGATCGCGCGGACCGCCTGGCCGGCGATGCTCGCCGAACGCCATTGCATCGAAGCAGCTGAACGTCGCGACAAACTCATAAAGGCCGAGGCTGCACGACTTGCTCGCAAGACCGACGAACTCGTGATCGCTGCCGGTTCGACCGGATCGATCCCGGCGACGGCGGAACTGATCGCGACTATCGCAAAACTGCCGCATGGCGCCGTGGTGCTGCCGGGTCTCGACACCGATCTCGACGACAAGTCGTGGCGGCTGATCGCGGGTGACGCGAAGAAGAAGGTTGCCGCCGCACCGGGCCATCCACAATTCGCCATGCAGGCGCTGCTGACGCGCATCGGCACAACCCGCAGCGCAGTAACGTCCCTGACGCAAGCCAACGGCCGCGAAACGCTGTTATCCGAAGCGATGCGGCCGGCGATGCAGACCGACACCTGGCAAGCGCGTGCCACCGATCTGGTGTTCGCCGCGCAGGCCGACGCTGCGATCTCGACCGTGACGGTGATAGAAGCGGCCAACGCCGAGGAGGAAGCGACCGCCATCGCGATTGCGCTCCGCGAGGCGGTGCAGGACGGCAAGACTGCCGCGCTGGTCACGCCGGATCGTGTCCTCGGCCGCCGCGTCGCCGCTGCGCTGATGCGCTGGAACATCGCGGTAGAGGATACCGGCGGCGATCCGCTTGCTGAAACATCTGCCGGTATCTTTGCGCGGCTGGCCGCGCAAACCGCACTCGCCGGTCTTGAGCCGGTGACACTGCTGGCACTCCTCAAGCATCCGCTGCTGCGGCTTGGCGCGAACGATCAGCGTTACGCCACCGACATTCTGGAGCGCGCGGTGCTGCGCGGCCCGCGGCCGAGCCGCGGCACGGCGGGACTTGCCAGCGCGCTCAAATCACTGCGCGCCGTCAAGGATAAATTGCATTGGTCCGATCCGCGCAGGGACCTGAGCGACGGCCAGATCGCCGAAGCAGAAAGTCTTGTCGCCAAGCTGGCCGCGGCGCTGCAACCGCTGGAAAAGTCCGAGAAGGATGCGCTCACTCTCAATACGCTTGCCGCGCGGCACCGCGCCGTACTCACGGCTCTCTCGGAGCACAACGGCGAACACGCCGCATTCATCGGTCCGGACGGCGTAAAACTTGGCGCCGCACTGGACGAACTCGCGACAAGCCCTTCAGCGGCAAGCCTGCAGGTTGGTGCATCGGATTACGTCGAGCTGTTCACCGCCGCGTTAAGCGGCCGGGTCGTCCGCCGTCCGCTGCGGCAGGGACTGCGCGTGCGCATCCTCGGCCTGCTCGAAGCACGTCTGATCGACAGCGATCGCGTCGTGCTCGGCGGTCTTGTTGAAGGCACGTGGCCGCCGGACAGCCGCAGCGATGCGTGGCTGAGCCGCCCGATGCGGCTCGATCTCGGCCTCGATCTACCGGAGCGGCGTATCGGTCTCACCGCACACGACTTCGCACAACTGCTCGGCGCCCGCGAAGTGATCGTGACGCTGTCTGCAAAAATCGGCGGCGCGCCGACCGTACCGTCGCGCTTCATCCAGCGTCTTGCGGCGGTGTCCGGCGATCGGTGGCAAGGAGCCAGCAAACGCGGCGAAAAATATCTCGCATGGGCACGCGAGCTTGATCATCCGGAGACGGTCACACCGGAGCCGCGGCCGGAGCCCAAGCCGCCGCTTGCAGCACGTCCAAAAGGGCTTTCCGTCACCGAGATCGAACACTGGCTGCGCGACCCTTACACGATCTACGCTAAGCATATTTTGCGTTTGCGGCCGCTCGATCCAGTCGACGCCGAACCGGGCGCCGCGGAGCGCGGTACGTTCATTCACAACGCGATAGGCGAATTTGCACAGACCTTCAGCAAAAGCCTGCCCCCCGACCCTGTCGCCGAACTGCTTGCACTCGGGCGCAAGCATTTTGCCGAGATCGAAGATTATCCGGAGGCACGCGCATTCTGGTGGCCCCGCTTCGAGCGTATCGCGCACTGGTTCGCCAGCTGGGAGATCGAGCGGCGCGTCGCTATTGCGACGATTGATGCGGAGATCAGAGGCGAACACGTCATCAATCTCGAAAAAGGCACTTTCCGGCTGCGCGGCATTGCCGATCGCATCGAGATGAGCAGCGATGGCCGCTACACCATCTTCGATTACAAGACCGGCTCGGCCCGCTCCGAGCCGCAGGTGCGCACCGGCCTTGCACCACAACTGACACTTGAGGCGGCACTCCTCCGCAAAGGAGGCTTCAAGGACATTCCTGCGGGATCCACGGTCTCAGATATTGCGTATGTACTGCTGAAAGGTGGCGAGCCCCCAGGCGACGAAAGGCTCCTAACTCTCAGGGAGGGCACCGTCGACTTCCACGCGGATCGCGCGCTGGAGAAGCTGACCGAACTCGCGAGAAGATTCGAAGACGAAAACACCGCTTATCGTTCGCTGGTGCATCCGATGTGGGCCACGCAGTACGGCGACTACGATCATCTCGCCCGCGTGTTGGAATGGACCAGCGCCGGCGAGGAAGACGATGACGGGAGCGGCGAATGAGATCGCCGGACGATATCCCCGACATCGTGCGGGATCGGCAAACCGCCGTTTCCAATCCGGATGTATCGGCGTGGGTCGCTGCCAATGCCGGCTCGGGCAAGACCCATGTGCTGGCGCAGCGGGTGATCAACCTGCTGCTCAAGGGCGTCGAGCCGGAAAAGATTCTTTGCATCACCTTCACCAAGGCCGCTGCCGCCAATATGGCGAAGCGCGTGTTCGACACGCTCGGCAAATGGACCAAGCTGGACGACCACGCACTCGACAAGGCGATCAGTGGCTCCGGGGTCGCGACCAATGCCGCGACGCGCACGCTGGCACGGCGACTATTCGCCCGCGCACTGGAGACCCCGGGCGGCCTAAAGGTGCAGACCATCCACGCTTTCTGCACCCAGTTGCTGCATCAGTTCCCGTTCGAGGCTAATGTCGCCGCACGCTTTGCGGTGCTCGACGACGCCGAACGCACGCAGTTACTCGAAAAGCTCACACTCGACGTCCTGCTGCAGGGCGCCGAAGGCCCCGACAGCCCTATCGGCCGCGCGCTCGCCGTGGCTATGACCGCGGGGGCCGACCAGACCTTTCGCGAAGTCGTCCGCAGCGCCATCGCAAAGGGCGACATGATCCGGCAATGGATCGACCAATCCGGCGGCAAGAACGAGGCGCTGGCCGCGCTTTCCATCACACTCGGCGTCGATCCAGCGATGACGCTGGCACAAGTCGAGCAGGAGGTCGTCAATAGTCCGATCCTGCCGCCATCGGAATGGCCGGCAGTCGCCGCGGTCTGCCAGACGAGTTCGAAAAACGATCAGAACCAGGGCGACCGGCTGACACTCGCCGCGCGCCTGAGCGGCCGCGAGCAGGTCGAGACCTATCTCGGCGTTTTCATCGGATCGAACTCAAAGCCGCGCGCCAATCTGCTCACGCAAGGCCTTGCAAAGAAGCAGCCGGCGCTGGCGCAGCAACTTCTCGACGAACAGAACCGCGTCCTTGCGTTGCGCGAGACGCGCAATGCCATTCTTTGCCGCGACCGCAGCGCCGCCCTCATCACCGTAGTATCGGAGGTCCTCAAGCGATACAGCGGTGAAAAGCAGCGCCGCGGGCTGGTCGACTACGACGACCTGATCGACAAGGCGCTCGGTCTGTTACGCAATACCGACGCCGCGTGGGTGCACTTCAAGCTCGATCTCGGCATCGATCACCTGCTGATCGACGAGGCGCAGGATACCAGCGCCAAGCAATGGGAAATCGTGCGGCGGCTGGTGGAGGAGTTCACCACAGGTGCCGGCGCACGGCCGGGCACACGTACGATCTTTGCGGTGGGCGACGAGAAGCAGTCGATCTTCTCGTTTCAGAACGCCGCGCCGCGCTACTTCGCCGAAATGCGGGCCTTCTTCGAGAAGCGGCACACGGACAGCGATCTGAAATTCGAGTATCGGCAACTGGAGCACTCGTTTCGCTCTTGCGAGAGCGTACTCGGCGCGGTCGACATCGTGTTCAAGGATATCGCCGCCAGCGTCACTTCCGATTCCCAAGGCGGAATCCCGGCGCATATCGCGCTACCGGGTGCGCAACCCGGCGTGGTTGAAATATGGGACACCATCAAGCCGGAGAAACGCGAACCGATCGAAGGCTGGGACGCGCCATTCGACACCGTGAGCGAGGTCAGCCCGCGCGTGAAGCTGGCGCGGCGCATCGCCCGCACTGTGCGCCGCCTGATCGATGCCCGCGAGCCGGTCGGTCTCGATCGCCGCCCCGTGCGTTACGGTGATGTGATGGTGCTGGTGCGTCAGCGCGGCTCCCTGTTCGAAGCCATCATCCGCGCGCTCAAGAACGAAGGCGTCGAAGTAGCGGGCGCGGACCGCCTCGTACTCACCGAGCATATCGCGGTGATGGATCTGATGGCGCTGGCCGATGCGCTGCTGATGCCGCACGACGACCTCGCGCTCGCTGCCGTATTGCGCAGTCCGTTGTTCGGCTTCAGCGATCAGGAGCTGTTCGATATCGCGGCCGATCGCGACCGTAAAACTTTACGCGCGGCATTGGCAGACCATTCCGGCGAGAAGTTCACCAAGGCGAGCGCAGAACTGGAAGCGCTGGCGTATATGGCCCGGCGGGTGACGCCGTTTGCGTTCTTCGCCCATATCCTCGGCGCGAACGGAGGTCGGCGGCGCTTCTTGGCGCGGCTCGGCCTTGAAGCCAACGACGCTCTCGATGAGTTCCTCAATCTGGCACTGGACTACGAACGGCATGAAGCACCGTCGCTTCAGGGCTTTATGGCGTGGCTGCGCGAGGCGCGCGCCGAGATCAAGCGCGACATGGAAATCAAACGCGACGAGGTGCGGGTGATGACCGTGCACGGCGCAAAGGGCCTCGAAGCGCCGATTGTCATTCTTGCCGACACCATCACACCGCCGGCTGGACCGCGGCCGCCACGCCTGCTCACACTCGCCGACGGCCCGCTGATCTGGGTGGGCCGCAAGGCCGACGATGTCGCGCCGGTCGCCACCGCGCGCGCTCTGTACCAGCGCGACACCGAAGATGAATACCGCCGGCTGCTCTATGTGGCGATGACCCGCGCTGCCGACCGGCTGGTCGTGTGTGGCGCCGAAGGCGTCCGCGGACGGCCGCAGGGCTGCTGGTACGATCTGGTGCGAGAGCCACTCTCCGCATTGCTCGTCGAAGAACAGGACGATGGCGAAACCGTTTGGCGCTATCGCAAAGGCGCTGGAT
This sequence comes from uncultured Alphaproteobacteria bacterium, assembly GCA_963807565.1. Lineage (GTDB taxonomy): Bacteria > Pseudomonadota > Alphaproteobacteria > Rhizobiales > Xanthobacteraceae > BOG-931. The sequence goes on from CAWECH010000021.1 coordinate 340,949, forward strand.
CCGGCGCCGCGCCCTCGCCTTCCGAAACCAAACAAGATGCACAAACCCGAACGGCGCGTATTGCCGCGCTGGCTGCGCGAGCTTGCGCCCGCACAGCCGCCGCTCGCGGTGCCGCTATCGCCATCATCCGCGTTTGATGAGGAGATCGCCCGCAATTCTCCGCACGGGAGCTCGGCGCTCGACCGGCAAAAAGCGCTGGAGCGCGGACGGCTGGTGCATCGGCTGATGCAATCGCTGCCAGATATTCCCGCCGACCGGCGCAAGGCCGCCGCCGAGCATTATCTTGGCAACGCGAGCACGCATTTCGACGCCACGGAACGTGCGACGCTCGTGCAACAGACGCTGGCCATTCTGTCCGACCCGGCATTTGCCGAGATCTTTGCCGCAGGCAGCCGCGCCGAAGTGCCGATCGTCGGCCGCATTGCGACGCCGGATGGCACGCCGCTTCACGTCTCCGGCCAGATCGATCGCCTGGCGGTAACCAGCAGCGCAGTGCTGATCGCCGACTACAAGACCGACCGCTTTCCTCCGGACGCGCTCGACGAAGTCGAACCCTATGTCGCGCAGCTTGCGCTTTATCGCGCCGTGCTGACACGGCTTTATCCGGGAAAGACCGTGCGGGCGGCTCTGCTGTTTACGGAAGGCCCAAGGCTAATGGAAATCCCGGCTGCCGCCATGGACGCCGCCTTTGACAAAGTTTTAAGGCAGCGCAGTCACGCTGGGGTGAAGGTCCCTTGACGCCCGTCAGGGCGGTTCATAGCTTCGTCACTCAACGCCAGCAATTCCATTTCTGCCGAAAAAGCGAGGTTTTCCAATGGTCGACAAGACAACCGACGCGACGTTCGATCAGGACGTCCTCAAGGCAACCGGCCCGGTGGTTGTGGATTTCTGGGCCGAGTGGTGCGGTCCCTGCCGCATGATCGCTCCGGCTCTGGAAGAGATTTCCAAGTCGCTCGACGGCAAGGTCAAGATCGTCAAGCTGAACGTCGACGAGAACCCCGGCGTGGCGGCGAAGTACGGCATCATGTCGATCCCGACGCTGATGATGTTCAAGAACGGCGAGCTTGCATCGCGCCAGGTCGGCGCGGCGCCGAAGCAGAAACTCGAGCAGTGGATTACTGCAGGGGTGTAATTGGCGATCGCGCCAAATACCCAGGCAAGCACCCAAGCAAAAGTATTCAGGACTATGTCATGCCCGGCCTTGTGCCGGGCATTGGCGTCTTTAATGCCTGAAATGACGCACACCGGTTGTGACCATGGCGATGCCGTGGTCGTCGGCGGCCTTGATCACTTCATCGTCGCGCATTGAACCGCCGGGCTGGATCACAGCGGTCGCACCGGCCTCGACGGCGACCAGCAAGCCGTCGGCGAACGGAAAGAACGCATCGGAAGCGACCACCGAACCTTTGGTCGCCGGCTCCTTGAGCCCGAGTGCTTCGGCAGCGTCTTGTGCCTTGCGTGCAGCAATACGCGCGGAGTCGATCCGGCTCATCTGGCCGGCGCCGATGCCGACAGTCGCCAAATCCTTCGCATAGACGATAGTGTTCGACTTGACGTGTTTGGCGATGCGGAAGGCAAAGCGCAGATCGCGCAATTCGGCATTGGTCGGCGCGCGCTTGGTGACGGTTTTCAGATCCATGCCGTCGACCACCGCATTATCGCGCGACTGCACCAAAAGGCCGCCGGCCACCGTCTTGGCGTAGAGCCCTGTAGCGCGCGGATCGGGTAGGCCGCCAGCCAGCAGCAGCCGCAAGTTCTTCTTCGCGCCAACGATAGCGATGGCTTCCGGAGTCGCGTCCGGCGCGATGATCACTTCGGTAAAGATTTCCGTGATCGCGCGCGCCGCATCGGCGTCGAGCGTGCAATTCAATGCGACGATGCCGCCAAACGCGGACACCGAGTCACAAGCCAAAGCCTTTTGATAGGCATCCACCAGCAAGTCACCTTCGGCGACGCCGCACGGATTGGCATGTTTGACGATGGCGCACGCCGCGGTCCGCTTCGGATCGAACTCGGCGACGCACTCATACGCCGCATCGGTGTCGTTGATGTTGTTGTAGGAAAGCTGCTTGCCTTGCGCCTGCCGCGCCGTTGAAACGCCGAAGCGGGTTTCCGGCGTGCGATAGAACGATGCCGACTGGTGCGGATTTTCGCCGTAGCGCAATTTCTCGATCAGCTTGCCGCCGAGCGCGCGATAGTCCGGCGCATCTTCGCCAAGCTGGCCGGCGAACCAGTTGCTGATCGCGGCATCATAGGCCGCGGTCCGCGCATAGGCCTTGGCGGCAAGCCGGCGGCGCAGCGCCAGAGTGGTGCCGCCGAGTTTTGCGAGTTCTTCGAGCACGGCGGCGTAATCGCTTGAATCGACCAGCACCGCGACGTCGTCGTGATTCTTCGATGCGGCGCGGATCATCGCCGGACCGCCGATATCGATATTTTCGATACAGTCGGCGAAGTCGGCGCCGCGCGCGACGGTCTCCTCAAACGGATAGAGATTGACCACCAGCAGATCGATCGGGCGAATGTTGTGCGCCCGCATCGCTTCGGCGTGGGACGCGTTGGCGCGGATGCCGAGCAGGCCGCCATGGACTGACGGATGCAGTGTCTTGACCCGGCCGTCCATCATTTCGGGGAAGCCGGTCAGCTCACTGACATCGAGCACTTTCAGGCCGGCGTCGCTGAGGGTTTTGCGGGTGCCACCAGTCGAAACCAGTTCGATGCCGTGCCCGGCCAGCGCGCGGGCAAACTCCACCACCCCGGTCTTGTCTGAAACGGAAATAAGAGCGCGCGACGCGCGGCGCAGATTTGGGTCGGTCATTTTTCATCCTGTCATGCTCCGCGCAGGCGGAGCATCCAGTAACCACCGCCGTAGCAGTCGGCTCCCAGAAAGTTCTGCTACTTCTGTGATTACTGGATCGCCCGGTCAAGCCGGGCGATGACAAACCAACAGAAGCCTCAGAGCGGCAGCCTCGGTTCCGTTTCGCGGGTGCGCTGTTTGGTGGCCGCCGCCACGCTGGTCGCCCCGGTCTGCTGGAACATCCACTGTACCCGGGGCGCGGCGCGCGCCTTGCCGCGGATCACGATCTGCGCGGTGCGGCGCGCGCCATCGCTACCGGCCAGATACACACTCTCTTCCAGTTCCACCCGGCTCTGCGGCGCGGTGAAGGTCCACACCTCCCGGCTCGGCGTCATCAGCATGACGCCGCGCCCGTCGGTGAGCCGTGTCGCCTTGACCAGCGGATGCAGGTGAAAGCGCAAGGTGTAGTTGTCGCGGCTGGTGCGAATCTGCGCGCCGCCGTCGGAGGCGACGAACATGTCCTCGCCTTCGATCTTGAGGCCGTCGCGCGCCAGCACGATGGTGCGCTCATGGACGATGCCGTAGCGGTCGGCGTAACCGTCATGAGCGGCGTGCAGCACGACGCCGTCGTCGCGGTCTTCGCGAGTCATCGCGACATTGCTGGGCCCGCCAAGCATCGGCGAACCGCCAAGCACGCGCTTGAACGCCGCCGTCTCAACAAAGCGCGCCGACGACGCGTCGTTGAAGGCAACCGTCGAGTGCGCCGAGGTCGAGCGCGCAAATTGCCGCCACTCGTCGCGCCCGGTTGGCGGCATGCCGCAATTGACCACGATCAGGTTCTGCTTCGGCGAGGAAAACTCGAACGACAGACATCCGGCGTGGGCTTCAAGGCTCATTTCGATCGGGGGCGCACCACCGACGTCCATGATCAGCACGCCGCCACCGGCTTCGAGCCGCTGATAGGCCGAGTACGGTGCGCTCGACAGTGGCGCACCGTGGGTCTCGTCATAAGCCAGCAGCGTCATCACCTGATCGTTCGGCGTCGCACCCATGCCGTTGAAGTGCGCGAACGTGCCGTCGGAATGCCGGAAGAAGCGCAGCATCGGCATCATGCGGTCGATCGCGTTGAGCAGCGCCTGCGGCGGCGCAATGTTGCGCGTCGCAAACACCTGGCTCAGCGGCAACAGCTCCAGCAGCACCTCGATGATCGCATACGGATCGCGGCCGACGTGGCCGCCATCCGGGAGAATCTGCCGCTCAAGCTCGGCGCGCAAACGATCGGTCGCCGATTTGATGTGACGCGACTGGCCGGCGATGCAGAGCGCTGCATAGGCGAGCGCGATCACTGACTGCATGCTGGCAATGCCGCGCGCATTGCGCGCGGTGTGACGGAGATAACGGACCTGCCGGACCAGGCTGCGTACAAAGCGCCGGTAGAAGCGCGCATCGGCATCTTCCAGTACCAGTGCGGCCTGGCTGAGCCAGGAAATGATCCGGCGTGACAGCACGTCGGGCCGCCAAGCCAGCGGATGCCATGCGCCTTGCAACTCGATCCATTCATCGACCAGCGCGCGGGCATTGGCGCGAGTGATGTTCGAACTCGGCAGCGCGCATATGCCGGAGCCAGCCGAACCCCATCAGCGCCGCGGCCCACTCGTCCGATGGCGGTTCCATCTCAAAGATCGACCGGCCGTCGCCGACCACGACCTTGCCGGAGAAGGAAAAGCGTCCGCCATAGATTTCGGCGGCGACGGTCGCGTCGGAGGTTCGCAGATCCTGTGGCGAGATCAGCAGCCGGTCGGCTTTGAATTGCGGTAGCGGCCAGCGCACCAGCGGATGGCCGGTGATCCTGCCGGTAGTCTGCCGCAGGCCACTGCGCAGCAGCAGCCATGACAACTTGGCGTTGTTTGAGATTGAACCGCGCGGCATCGGCCGCAAACCCCTCGTGTTATGTCGCAACATAACGGAAGGCGGTTCGAACGGCTAACTTGATGCAATACGTGCGGTTTTACCGCTTTTCCAGCCGCGCCGCGTAGAAGCCGTCCAATCCGGCAAATCGCGAATCACTATCCGGCAGATGGCTCGGCAGGGTGCGCAGATCGCCATTGGCATCGATCAGCGCGGCCTCGCCGCCGACCTCGGCTGCTGTGACAGGCACACGCCGCACGCTGGAATCCTGCGCCAAAAGATCGGCGACGATGTCGCGGCCTTCCTCGGGTTCGAGCGAACAGGTGCAATAGACAATCGTGCCGCCGGGTTTGGTCAGCGCCACGGCGTGCGCGAGCAGCCGGCGCTGCAACGCCGACAGCTTGACGATGTCGCCCGGACGCTTGAGCCACTGCACATCGGGATGGCGGCGAATGGTGCCGGTTGCCGAGCACGGCGCGTCGACCAATACGGCATCGAACGGCTCCGCTTCCCATACGGACGCATCAGCGCAAACCAGTTCGGCCTCGAGCTGAAGACGCGTGAGATTCTCCTGCGTGCGCTTGAGACGCGGCGCGGAACGATCGACCGCGATGACATTGGCGCCCGCGGTAACGAGCTGCGCGGTCTTGCCGCCAGGCGCTGCGCACAGGTCGGCGACGCGGCGGCCTTTGATGTCACCGAGCAGACGTGACGGCAGTGCGGCTGCCGCGTCCTGCACCCACCATGCACCGTCGTCAAAGCCCGGCAGCGCGGGTACCGGTCCATGCACCACCGCACGCACGCTGCCCGTTGGCAGCACACGGCCGCCAAGCTGCGTGGCCCAATGTTCTGCGTCACCCTTCACTGTCAGATCGAGTGCAGGTTCGTGGCCATTGGCAGCGGCGATGGCGTGCGCGGTCGCTTCGCCGTACGTCGCAATCCATCGCTCCATCAACCACGGCGGCGTATCGAGAATTGCCGTATCGAGTGCGGCGAGCAGCTCCTTGCCTTCGCGTGTCACGCGGCGCAGCACAGCGTTCACCAGCCCGGAAAAATGTGACGCGGGGCGATCTTCGCGCGCGAGCCGCACTGCGAGATCGACGGCGGCATGATCCGGCACATCGAGAAACAGGATCTGCGCCATACCAATCAACAGCGCGGTCTCGAGACGCGGCGCTTTTGCCGGCAGCCCCCGATCAAGCAAGTAGCCGAGCAGATGACGCAACGTGCCCAGATGGCGCAGCACGATTCCGATCAGCGCCCGCGCCAGCGCGCGATCGCGGTCCGGCATCGCCATGAGAGCGGCACTGTCCGTGCCGGCATCGAGCAGTTCATCGAGCGGACGGTTCCGGCGCAGCACACCGTCGATAATGTCGGCTGCAATCAACCGCACCGGGAGACCAGGCACGTCTTCCGGTTCAGCGGACTTGTCTCTTTTTGCCGTTTTCAAATGAAACTCATTTCGCTTTTGTACGTCCGCGCGCCCGCTTGCATCTGCGGCACGCCTACGCCAAGTCAGGACCAATGCCAACCGACCCCAAAGAGCAAACATCCGCCGCCGGCAAGCCGCCGCTAAGCCCCGCCGCCGAACGCGCGCTGGCCGAAGCTGCCGCCCGCCGCGCCGAGCAGCGATCGTCGCCAGGCTGAAATGGCGAAAGAAGCCAATGGCCGCGGTGGCCTTGAGCCAACCCGTTATGGCGACTGGGAAAAAGACGGCCTGGCGTCGGACTTCTAGACGTGACCGCGGCGATTTGGCTTCAATTGGCTCTTGTAATAATTTCCTAATTACTGGAATATAATCCTTGAATATTCACGCTGAGTCCAAACGTCATCGCCGGGACCAATTGCGATGCGTCACCCGTCGTTCGCAATGCTGACTTCAACACCCACAGCACCACGGTGCTTGTGGCGGCGGCGATGTTCGCGCTTGGCGTCTTCGTCGATGCCGGGGTGAGGTCTTCGCGCAGCGGCACCGAGATTGCGCCTACCGCGTCCGCGCAGACCAATACCGTGGCGGCATCATCTGCCCGCTCAACCGAACCAGGCGCGCATTATCCGGCGGAAGTCATCCGCATCATCGACGGCGACACGTTCGAGGCTCGGGTGCGGGTGTGGCCGGGGCTCGACGTCGATACCAAGGTGCGGCTGCGCGGCATCGACGCCGCCGAGTTGCACGCGCGCTGCAGCGGCGAACTCGCCCAGGCGCAATCGGCACGCACGGCGCTGGAGACGATCCTCGCCGAAGGTGGCGTGAGCGTCTCGCAGATCGGCATCGACAAATACGGCGGGCGTGTCGACGCCGCGGTGGCAACACGCAACACGGCGGATGTCTCAGCCGCGCTGCTCAACGGCGGCTTCGCCCGCTCCTATGGCGGCGGCAAGCGCGGCAGTTGGTGCGGATAGGACTTGGTGCGAGCAAGACTTGGTGCGGGTAATTGCCGCTGGCTGGCCGCTCTGTCGTGACAGTTTCAACTTTGCAAACTAGGTTGGCGCCGATGCCTGTGTGCGCGGGCTTTGTGAGTTGCGTAGGGGCTTAAAGTGCTTGAGACCCGTTTTCAGTTTTATGTGTTTTACGTCGGCACGGCCGCGCTTTTCGCGATGGCGGCCTATGCAGCGATCAGAACCTGGCTGTGATTGAGTGGCTACGGCGCAGCCGTAACCGCTGATTTTGTTTGATCGCGCAGCACAATCTTCCGCGCTGGACTACTCCGCTACCGCACCACCACAACCGGCGTGCCGAGCGGCACGTGCGCGTACAGCTCCATGACGTCTTCGTTGAGCATGCGGATGCAGCCGTGCGAGACGAAGTGCCCGATCTTCCCCGGCTCATTGGTGCCGTGGATCGCATAGTCGGTGCCGGCCACTGTCATCGCCGCAACACCCATCGGATTGTGCGGCGAGCCGCCGGGAATCACGAGCGGCAATTTCGGATTCTCGCGGCGGATATCCGGCGGCGGCTCCCAGGCCGGCTGGATGTACTTCGCCTCAATGGCCGAAGTGCCGGCCCACTGTTGGCCGGCGCGTCCAACACCTACCGAATAGGCGACAGCGGCGCCATTACCGAGCGTGAAATAAAGCCGCCGCTCGTGTGTCACTACGACGATGGTGCCGGCGCGGTAGCCCGCGCCGAAGGCGACCACGTCGCCGTGGGCCTGCGCGGCACCGGGCGCCAGACCAAACATCGCAACCGCGGCGGCCAGCGCCGCCACAAACCCAAAACCCTTACGCATACGCACTTCCCACTGACACAGGCGTCACACTGTCGTCCCGCTAACCATACTGGATGGCATTTCGTAAACCATGATGAAATCCGCGCCGGAACCGGCCGCCACGGAAGAACGTGGTGAAGAAGGAGTAAATTTCAGCGCGTGCTGTCTTTCACCTCTCCCCGTGGAGGGAGGGGTCGAGCGAACGGAGTGAGCGAGGGTGAGGGGGTTCGGGCGCTGATGGTCAGCCGTAACACCTGAGCCCCCTCACCCCCAACCCTCTCCCCCTTGGGGAGAGGGAGTTCGCCGAGCGAGCTTCATCTTTGTGATTTAGCTACGCCCGCTCCTTGCTGCGGTTCTGCCGGTTGTTGACGAGATCGTCGACCACGGCAGGATCGGCCAGCGTCGAGGTGTCGCCGAGATTGCCGTATTCATCCTCGGCAATTTTGCGCAGGATGCGGCGCATGATCTTGCCGGAGCGGGTCTTCGGCAGGCCGGGGGCGAACTGGATCAGATCGGGCGACGCGATCGGCCCGATCTCCTTGCGCACCCAGCCGGTGAGTTCCTTGCGCAAGTCATCGCTCGGCTGCTCGCCCGCCATCAGCGTGACATAGGCGTAGATGCCCTGCCCCTTGATGTCGTGCGGATAACCGACCACCGCGGCCTCCGACACTTTTGGATGCGCAACCAGCGCCGATTCCACTTCGGCGGTGCCCATGCGATGGCCGGAGACGTTGATCACGTCGTCGACGCGGCCGGTGATCCAGTAGTAGCCGTCCTCATCGCGGCGGCAGCCATCGCCGGTGAAGTACTTGCCGGGATAAGCGCTGAAATAGGTTTCGACGAAACGGGCATGGTCGCCGTAGACCGTGCGCATCTGGCCCGGCCATGAATCGGCAATACACAGATTGCCTTCGGTCTTGCCGTCGAGAACCTTGCCCTCGGCGTCGACGATCTGCGGCACGATGCCGAAGAACGGCCGCGTCGCCGAACCGGGCTTGAGTTTGGTCGCGCCGGGCAGCGGCGTGATCAAAATGCCGCCGGTCTCGGTCTGCCACCAGGTGTCGACGATCGGGCAACGGCCGTCACCGATCACGTGGTAATACCACTCCCACGCTTCCGGATTGATCGGCTCACCGACCGAACCGAGCAGCCGCAGCGATGCGCGCGACGTCTTCTTCACCGGCCCGTCGCCGGCCTGCATCAGCGCGCGGATCGCGGTCGGCGCGGTGTAGAAGATGTTGACCTTATGCTTGTCGATCACCTCCCAGAAGCGCGACATCGACGGATAGTTCGGCACGCCTTCGAACATCAGCGTGGTCGCGCCGTTGGCGAGCGGCCCGTAAACGATGTAGCTGTGGCCGGTGACCCAGCCGACATCCGCCGTGCACCAGTACACGTCGCCGTCGTGATAATCGAAAACGTATTGATGGGTCATCGCCACGTAGAGCAGATAGCCGGCGGTGGTATGCAGCACGCCCTTCGGCTTGCCGGTCGAGCCTGACGTGTAGAGAATGAACAGCGGGTCTTCCGCGTTCATCTCCTCACACGGACAATCGGCGGTCACGACTTCTTTCGCTTCGTGCCACCAGACGTCGCGCACCGGATCCATGTCGACCTTGCCGCCGGTACGTTTGACCACGATGACGTTTTCAACGCCGCCGACTTTCGCAATCGCCGCATCGGTGTTGGCCTTCAGCGGCACCGTGCGGCCGCCGCGATAGCCTTCATCGGCGGTGATGACGACGGTGGATTTACAATCCTCGATGCGGCCGGCGAGCGAGTCCGGCGAGAAGCCGCCGAACACCACGGAATGAATCGCGCCGATACGCGCGCACGCCAGCATGGCGTAGGCCGCTTCCGGAATCATCGGCATGTAGATGGTGACGCGGTCGCCCTTCTTGACGTTGCGGGTGCGCAGCACGTTCGCGAAGCGGCAAACTTCGTCGTGCAGTTCCTGGTAGGTGATGTGTTTGGCGTCCTTCGGATCGTCACCTTCCCAGATGATCGCAGTCTGATCGCCGCGCGCATGCAGATGACGATCGATGCAGTTATAGGCGACGTTGGTTGCCCCATCCTCGAACCACTTGATCGAGACATTGGCCTTGTCGAACGAGGTGTTCTTGACCTTGCTGAAATTCTTCGTCCAGTGGAGGCGCTTGGCCTGCTCGCCCCAGAACCCGTTCGGGTCGGCCAGCGACCGGTCGTACATCGACTTGTATTGCGCGTCGTTGATGAAAGCCTTTTTGCTCCAATCGGCAGGAACGTCGTAAATCTTGTCCGACATAACATCCTCCACGCGGCACACTGGCACGCACAGTTTATCTCGTTGGAGCACAAACTCGCTAATCATGCTCGGGTTGCCGCTATTATGCGACGGCGGCCCGACGAGCTACAAGCCGGGTCCGTGCGCGCTAATCGCTCTCGAGGACCCTCTCGCTCTCGCGCTGTGCCGCCGAAAAGCGTTCGCCAGCCTGCTGGTGCGCCTGCATAAGCGGCCCGAGTTCGTCCAGCGTCCGCTGATCTTTAGCTTCGATCCGGATGCCCGACACCGTCAACTTGTTACGATGCGTATTGATGTAGGCGACGAGCTTGATCGAACTGTCGATTCCCTGATCCAGCGCCTTGATGGAATTCTCCAGCGCCGACGACGGAGCCGTAACGAGCTTGGCAAATGTCTTGTCGTAAACGGCCTTGAGGTCGTCGGGTTGCACCAGGGCGTTTCGCGCGGCAATCAGTTTCGCAAGCCGCGCTTCGATGGTCTGCTGCATCTTGTCGATCAAGTCCTTGGCCGCCGGCAAATCCTGAGGCGCTGCGGCCATCTGCTCGATCGTGCGGGGGGTGGAGCCGGGTCCAACGCCAAGCTGCTTGAGATGGCCAAAGTAGTCATTGGTCGCTGCTTGCATGTCTTTGTTGAAATCGACGAAAATCTCGTAGTGCTGCAAATAAGGACCGAAAGCTTTCTCGTCGGCCGCTGTCGGCAAGAGGAAGTGAACACCGGGCCGGCTATTCATCTCCTGCAGAAATCCGATAAAGGCCTTGCGCTGGCCGGGCTCGCTGTCACCACAAGCTACGAGCGCGATAGCGACCAGGATCGCCGCCGCGACGCGCGGTATATGGCTGAGAAATGACATGACAAGCGCCCCGTGCGATCCGTCGTGACGGACAAACGATCAGGCGTCATCCTTAGCGGCAGCCTTGACCGTTGCATAGCGCGCCGCGTTGGCAGCGCCCCGCCGGAAATATTCTACCGCTTCTCGTCAAAATCCTGGTTCGGAAACGCCGACACGTCGGGCGTCCTGATCACCACATAAGGATGATTGAGCTCGATGTGGCAGGCGTTGCAGCCCTGCGTCAGCTGGTCATAGGCTGCGGCGAAAAGCTTTGCATCCTGCTGCTTGATCGCGGCATCGACCGCCTTCATCGGTGGGTTGATCGCGACGTCCACCAATGTGCCGACCGGCATGCCGCTGAATTTCGGCTGCGCCTTGGCGATGCCGGCGAAGGCCTGACGTATTTCGGCGGCCGCATAGGCGGCGAGATCCCAATTTTCCGCCTTCCCGGCGAGGCCGAGCTTGGTGTGACGCGGCTGAATGAGCGTGTTCATCATATCGCCCATCGTCATCACGTAAGGCGCCGCGGCAGCGCCACCGGCAGGCGCGGCACTTGGCGGAGCCCCGGGCTGGGGCGTTTGCGACAGTGCCACGCCGGCGAAAGCGAACGGCAGCGTGGCGATCAGCGCAAACACAAGGCGACGTCTCATACGCCCATCCAGCCGACAACAGCGCCCATCACCAGCAACACGATCAGCCAGTTGCCGAGATCAATCAGGATCAGCCGCATGCTGCGGCCATGAAAGCTGTAGTTCACGAACAGCGTGGTGAAGATGAAACCGAACCACAGGAACGCCGCCGAGATCAGGCCGTTCTTCAGCGTCACCTGCCCCGGACCGAGATGACCGAGCACACCGGCCAGCACCCAGGCGATGATGATGTTGGCGAGTAGCGCATAGACGAACGGCAGGAAAGCGCCCGGCCGTTTCATCTCTTCCTTGCACTGCTCCGGAGTCTTGCCGAGTGCGGCCTGGTAAACAGTTCCAAGGCTCATGTACCAGCCAGCGCTGGCGAGCCATGCCACGACGGCGGCAATCACGATGGCGAGATAGTTCAGCCCGGCAAATATCACGGCGTTCCTCCGCTCCCACTAATTTGGAGGAATGTACCGCCGAACCGATTGCCGCGGAAAGGCCGCAGGAGCAGCTAGGCGGATTTGCCCAAAGCGCGCTGCCGCCATTGCGTCATCAGCTGCGCCAGACCCTCGGCGCCCAAGCCGTAAGTATCGGGAATAAGCCGCTGCCGGCCTGCTGCCCGATCCTGATAGCGCGCCAGCGTTATGAAGTGGAACGGACGCGTGCCGAAGTCGCCGACATCGGTCCAAAGGTAACGCCTCGCCCGGTACCAGGCGTAGGCATTGATGGTGAAGCCATCGCGGTCGAGATCGAGCGCGAGTGCATTGCGACTCACTGTTATGAAAGCGGTCAGAACCACCGGCCAGAGCAGCACAATGAGAAAGATGATCTGTACAGTGAAGTGCTGCTTGTCGGTGCCCAATAGCAAAGCCTTGCCGAGGACGTATTCCATGGCGGCAAAGATCCAGAACAGAACCTGCACGAAGCGCTTGTTGGCGTAGAGCCGGACCGGGCCAGGAAACTTTGCCAGAAACGCATCGACAGCCTCAGCGCCGGGCGCGGCCGGCGCTACGCTTTCTTCAGGCCGCCCATTTTGCAAACCAGCTTCCATTGGTCGTCCGTTACAGATTGCACCGACAGGCGGCTGTATTTGACCAGCGCCATGTCTTTCAGTTTGGCTTCCGCCTTGACCTCACTGAGTGTCACCGGCCGCGGTAAAGGTTCGACCGCGCCGGTGGTCACCGCAACCCAGGGTTCGCCTTTGTTGGCGGTCGGATCGGGAAAGGCTTCGGCAAGGACTTCGCCGATGCCGACGACCTGCTTCTCGTCACCGGTGTGATAGAAGAAAAACTTGTCGCCCTTCTTCATCGCTTTCAGATTCGTGCGTGCCGTGAAGTTGCGGACGCCGCTCCACGTCTCGCCCTTCTTGCCGCGCTTGACCTGCTGGTCCCAGGAAAATTCTTCCGGCTCAGTCTTCAGCAACCAGTAAGCCATGATCATTGTCCTCTGCGTGTCACCATCCGCTAACGGGTCCAAGCGAGACGCGCGGCCCAACGACAAGCGGACGATCCGATAATCCCTATGGACTGAATTCTACATCAATGGGCGCCGGGCGTACGGATGCCGACTGGACTTTCATCGAGCCCACCCGCTTCGGACCGAACCCGTATCGCCCCGATGCTTATCGATGATCCGTGCAATCGAGGGGACTGATCCCGAACCAAACGCAAAAACTGCCAATTCTGTGGTATCCAGAAATTGCTGGAGCGCTCAAAAAGCACTCAAAATGGAGGACCGGTTATGCAGGCGCAAATCTGTTTCTTTGTGAGCATCGCCTTCAGCTTTGTTGCCTGGGGTGTGGTCACCGCCAGCCTGATATTGCCGGAACTGCGCCAACGAACCCGCGACGAAGGCCTGCGGCCGCTGCTGACGCTTCATTCCTTTCGATTTGTCGGCCTGGCCTTCCTGGTGCCCGGAGTTGTGTCCCCCGATTTGCCGACGGCTTTTGCCGAAGGCGCCGCTTACGGCGATATCGTCGCTGCGGTGCTCGCTTTGCTGACGTTGGTGTTGTTGCCGGGAAGGCTCGGCACCGTTGCAGCGTGGATATCCAATCTGTGGGGCAGCGCCGATATCATCCACGCCAATTACGACGGTATTCGATTGAACGTTCAGCCCGGTCAAATGGGCGCCGCCTACTTTCTTGTAACATTTGTCGTGCCGCTCTTTCTGATCACCAACGGGCTGATGTTTTGGCTTCTCCTGCGAAACGAAAACGAAGCGGTCGTACCGGTGCGGCAGTGACCGGCTGAGGCGAGCCTTCGCACACCGCGTCTTCAGGTCTCGGTCAGAGACCGCCCATCTTGGAAACTGTTTTCCACTCTTCAGCGGTGACCGGCTGCACCGAGAGCCGCGTATTGTTGACGAGCGCCATGGCTTTGAGCCGCGGCTCAGCCTTGGCGTCGGCGAGGCCAACCGGCTTTTTCATCGGTTCAATCGCTTTAACGTCAACCACGACCCACGGCTCGCCAGCCTTGGCGGTCGGATCGGGATAGTGTTCGCGGATCACCTCGACCACACCGACGACCTCCTTGCCGACGTTGGAATGATAAAAGAAGGCGCGGTCACCTTTCTTCATCTTCATCAGGTTGAGCTTGGCCTGATGGTTGCGCACGCCGGTCCAGGGCACGCCTTTGCCGCCGCTCTTGACCTGCTCGTCCCAGGAGAACGCGTCGGGCTCTGATTTGATGAGCCAATACGCCATGCTCATTCCTCCGATTTGAGCGGGCGGGCGAGCAACGACCCGATCGCTTCGTCGACCGTCATTTTCTGTTCCAGCAGCGCGCCAACCGCCGCGGCGATCGGCATATCGACCGAACGCTCGCGCGCCATGTCGAGAAGCACCGCCGCGGTGAACGCGCCTTCGGCGAGGCCAGTGGTTTTCTGGATTTCGCCGGGCTTCTCGCCGCGGCCGAGCTTCATGCCGAAGGTAAAGTTGCGCGACTGCGGACTGGAGCAGGTCAGCAACAGATCGCCGAGGCCGGACAGGCCCATCATGGTTTGCGGCTTGGCGCCGAACGCTTTGCCAAACCGCACCAGTTCGGCAAAGCCGCGCGTAGTGAGCGCCGCGCCGGCGCTGGCGCCAAGGCCCTTGCCGGTGACGACGCCGGCCGCAATCGCCAGCACATTCTTGGTAGCGCCGCCGATCTCGACGCCGCGCACGTCGGTCGCGTGATAAAGCCGAAAGCCCGGCGCGCTGATCGCCTCCGCCAATGCTTTGGCTGATTTTGCCGTCCGCCGCCGCAAGCGTCACCGCGGTCGGCAGGCCGTGGGCGACATCGGCGGCAAAGCTCGGTCCGGACAGAATCGCGGCGAGCGCGTTCGGCGCACATTCGGCGACGATCTCGCTCATGAATTTTTTTGTGCCACGCTCGATGCCTTTAGCGCAGACGATCAGCGGTGTCTTTGCCGCCAGCAATGGCGCGAGCGCCTTGGCCGTGCTGCGCACGGCTTGCGCCGGCACGACGAGAAGGATTGCGTCCGCGCGCGCCGCGTCACCAAGCGCTTCGGCCAACGCGATGCGATCATCGAGCCGCACGCCGGGAAGATAGAGGCTCTCGCGCTTGCTCTTGAGCTGCGCCGCGTTGGCGGCGTCGTGCTCCCACAGCGTCACCCGCCGCCCGGCGCGCGCGCACGTCAGCGCCAGCGCCGTGCCCCAGGCGCCCGCTCCGATGACTGCGATGTGATTGAAGGCCATGATTGTGAGTTTAAAGGCGTGGATGGCCGGGACAAGCCCGGCCATGACGGTGGGATATGGATAGCTAGAGCGCTTCGCCGCGCAAGAGTTTCGGTACGTCGCCGACCAGACCGGCGGCTTCGCGCATGAACAGCCGCTTGATGTTCGGCACCCGGTCGACCAGGCCGAGCCCGATGTCGCGCGCGGCACGAACCAGGTCGGAGCGGTTGGAGAACAGCCGGTTGAGGCCGTCGGTGGCAATGCCCATCGCCACCGTATCGAAACGCCGCCAGCGCTGATAACGCTCAAGCACCGTCGCGGCGCCGGGATCGAGGCCAAGCCGTGCTGCGTCGACAATGACCTCGGCCAACGCGGCGACGTCCTTCAATCCCATGTTCAGCCCCTGCCCCGCGATCGGATGAATGACGTGCGCGGCGTCACCGACCAGCGCGATACGATCGGCGATGAACGAGCGCGCAACAAAATAGCCGAGCGGATGAGTTTGCCGCGCGCCGGGCGCAGCGATGTCGCCGAGATGCAATTTGAAGCGCTGCTCGAGTTCGCCGTGAAATTCTTCATCGGGTAGTGCGACGATGCGTTCGGCTTCCGGCGTCGTCTCCGTCCATACCAGCGAGGAACGATGGCCTAGGTGATTTCGTTTGAGCGGCAGCGTCGCGAACGGACCGGCCGGAAGGAAATGCTCAATGGCGCGGCCATGATGATCGCGCTCGTGCACCACGGTCGTGACAATCGCCGACTGTTCGTAACTCCAGCCGTGCGTGGCAATACCGGCATTGTCGCGGATTGACGAGCGCGCGCCATCGGCAGCGGCGACGACATGCGCACCGTAAAGACTGCCATCACTCAACGTGGCAATCGCACGTTCGCCTTTGGTGTCGAGATGACTGACGGCCGATGCTGTCAGCGTCACGCCAAGCTCGCGCGCCTTCGCCGTCAGCACATCGATCAGTTGCCGGTTCTCGATCATGTGGGCGAACGGCTCGCCCGGCTCGACCTCGCCGGCGAAGGTGAGGAACACCGGACGCATGGCGTCGCCGAGCCTGCTGTCGGTGACCACCATGTCGAGGATCGGCTGCGCGTCGCCGGCAACGGCGTCCCAGACGCCGATGGTTTGGAACAGCCGCCGTGCCGCCGCGACAATTGCCGACGCGCGCTCGTCATTGGCGTGGCTGCGGCCAAGCGCCGGATCGGCGACCGTGACCGGAAACGATGGGCCGAGCGACTGCCGCAACGCAATCGCCAGCGTCAGACCGGCAAAGCCGCCGCCCGCGATCAGCACCGCTGTATCGTTACGCACGCTACTCATGAGGTCAGTCTAGCATGTCGAGGCCGGGCTTGACCCGGTGCCGCAATCCCGTATGCAACACAGCGTAAACCGGGCTCTCAAGTGGACAAAGGCATGTCGGCCGTTGAAGAAATCGTCAAAATTCTCGACCTCGAACCGCTGGAAGTGAACCTGTTTCGCGGGCACTCGCCGCAGAACGGCTGGAAGCGCGTATTCGGCGGCCAGGTGGTCGGCCAGGCGCTGGTCGCCGCTTGCCGCACCGTGGATGACATCGACAGCCGGCCGCCGCATTCGCTGCACGCCTACTTCCTGCTCGGCGGCGATCCGAAGGTGCCGATCATCTACGAGGTCGATCGCATCCGCGATGGCAGGAGCTTCACCACGCGCAACGTCAAGGCGATCCAGCACGGCCAGGCGATCTTCTCGATGTCGGCTTCGTTTCATAACTCCGAGCCCGGCCTGTCCCATCAGTTCAAGATGCCGGACGTGCCGAAGCCCGACGCGCTGCCGAACGAAGCCGAGCTGAAAGAGAAAATCTATCCGCTGTTGCCCGAACCGGCGCGGCGCTATTACGAGCGCGACCGGCCGATCGAATTCAAGCCGGTCGAGTTCAGCCGCTATCTCGGCAAGCGATCCGACACCGGGCGCTTCGATATCTGGATCCGCGCCAACGGACGGCTGCCGGACCAGCCGGCGATTCATCAATGCGTGCTGGCTTACGCTTCCGACATGATGCTGCTCGACGCGGCGCTGATCCCGCATGGCCGCAGCGTGTTCTCCGAAGACATCATGGCGGCAAGCCTCGACCACGCGATGTGGTTTCACCGCCCGTTTCGCGCCGACGAATGGCTGCTGTATTCCCAGGACAGCCCGAACCTTGCCGGCTCTCGAGGCTTTTCCCGCGGCCTGATCTTCGCGATGGACGGTACCCTGGTCGCGTCGGTGGCGCAGGAAGGGCTGCTGCGGCAGCGCCGGCCGAAAACCTGAGAATTGGCGGGCGCCTTACAAACTTCCTTGTATGGCGCTCGATTTTCCCGGCGGAATAGCTTAATCGTCAGGCGAATTGCCTATATCGTGTGCAGAAATAAGCGGTCGTAAAGCCGCAAATCAGGATGCGTCCATGAAACTGATCATCGCCATCATCAAGCCGTTCAAGCTCGAGGAGGTCCGTGACGCCCTGCTCGGCATCGGCGTCCAGGGCATGACCGTGACCGAGGTCAAAGGCTACGGCCGCCAGAAGGGCCACACCGAAATTTACCGCGGCGCCGAATACGCGGTGAACTTCCTGCCCAAGATCCGCATCGAAGTCGCGGTCTCCGAGGATCAGGCCGAAAAGGTCACCGAGGTGATCACCGACGCGGCCAAGACCGGCGAGATCGGCGACGGCAAGGTTTTCACCGTGCCGATCGAACACGTATTGCGCATTCGAACCGGCGAGACCGATTCCGACGCGCTCTGACAACAAACAAAAAAAATCATTGTCCGGGGGGAAATGATGAAGGTGGAAGTTCTGGGTCGCGCCGTAGCAACGGCCGGCGCCTTCTTCGCGTTGAGCGCAGCGCCGGCGATGGCGCAGACCGATGGCAAGATCGATCCCGCCGATACCGCGTGGATGATTACCGCGACCGCGCTGGTCCTGATGATGTCGATCCCGGGACTCGCGCTGTTCTACGCCGGCATGGTGCGCAAGAAGAACGTGCTCGCCACTATGGCGCAGGTTCTGGCGGTGACGGCGCTCGGCTCGGTGCTGTGGGCGCTGATTGGCTATTCGCTGACCTTTGTCGGCGACGGGCCGTTCATCGGCACCCTTGATCGCGTTTTTCTCGCCGGTATTACGACGACATCGTTCAGCCCGTTCGCCAAGACGATCCCCGAAGCGCTGTTCATGATGTACCAGATGACGTTTGCGGTCATCACCGTGGCGCTGGTTGCGGGCTCGGTGGCGGACCGCATGCGCTTCTCCGCCTTCATGTGGTTCGCCGCGCTCTGGCTGATCGTCGTCTATGTGCCGATCGCACACTGGGTGTGGGGCGGCGGCTTTCTCGCCACCGCGGGCGTACTCGATTTTGCCGGCGGCACCGTGGTGCATCTCAATGCCGGCGTCGCCGGTCTCGTTGCTGCTTACATGATCGGCGCGCGCCACGGTTACGGCAGCGAGAATTTTGCGCCGTACGATTTATCGCTCGCGGTCATCGGCACCGGCATGTTGTGGGTCGGCTGGTTCGGCTTCAACGGCGGCTCGGCGCTGGCCGTGGACGCGCGCGCGGTGTTCGCAATCGTCGCGACGCATCTTGCCGCGGCCGCCGGCGCCGTCACCTGGATGGCGCTGGAATGGTGGACGCGCGGCAAGCCGTCGGTGCTCGGCATGATCTCCGGCGCCGTCGCCGGTCTCGGCACCATTACGCCCGCATCGGGATTCGTGCTGCCATGGCACGGTATCGTCATTGGCGTCATCGCGGGGATGGTCTGTTTCTGGAGCTGCACCTGGCTGAAGCTCGCGTGCGGCTACGATGACTCGCTCGACGTATTCGGAGTCCACGGCATCGGCGGCGCGACCGGTACGTTGCTGGTCGGCTTCTTCGCCGTACCCGCAGTTGGCGGCGCAGCGGGACTGTTTTACGGCCACCCGGGACAGGTCGTTTCGCAGCTCTACGGCATGGCCGTCACGTTGGTGTGGTCCGGCGTCGCGACTTTCGTCTTGCTCAAGGTCATTGCCGCCTTTGTGCCGCTCCGGGTTGACCACCGCAGCGAGATCGAAGGCCTCGACCTCACACAGCATGGCGAAGCGTTGCAGTAATTTTGTGCAACGGCCCGCGGCTTGAGCCGCAAGCAACTGACTAAATTTTGAGCATAGCGCCTCGCGGTGTCCGCGAGTGTAGGACCGCGCCTGCAACGACAGGCCGTATACGAGCCGATCAGATCAATAATATCGTTTTAGTTCAATAGCTTACAATATGCCGCCCAAACTGGCACGGGGCTTGAATTCAATTCCCCGCGCTAAGCGTAGCGATGCAGCAGATGTGGGCGACAGGAGGCCCGTAACAATGAAAGTAGTCATGGCCGTCATCAAGCCATTCAAGCTCGACGAGGTCCGCGACGCGCTGACCAAAATCGGCGTGCAAGGGCTGACCGTCACTGAAGTCAAAGGCTATGGCCGCCAGAAGGGCCATACCGAGATCTACCGCGGTGCTGAATACGCCGTGAGTTTCCTTCCCAAGATCAAGCTCGAGATCGCTTGTGCGTCCGATCAGGTCGACAAGGTCATCGACTCGATCACGGCGTCGGCGAAAACCGGCCAGATCGGCGATGGCAAAATCTTCGTGATCAATCTCGATCACGCCGTGCGTATCCGCACCGGCGAAACCGACGCCGCAGCTCTTTAAGCAACCGCACCAAGAAATGGACAGGAGTGAGACTATGACGTTGAAGAGGTTTTCAGGTGCGGGGCTGATTGCTCTCGTGCTGGCGATGCTGTTGGGCATCGCACTAAGCACGCCGAGCTTCCACTCTGCTTATGCGCAGGCACCGGCGGCTGCGCCGGCCGCCACGGATGCACCGGCCGCAGCAGCACCCGCTGCCCCGGCGCCACCGGCTTGCGATGCCAAGACGCTTGAGAAATGCACACCGAATTCCGGCGACACCGCCTGGATGCTGACCTCGATGGCCATCGTGCTGATGATGACCATTCCGGGCCTCGCGCTGTTCTACGGCGGCATGGTGCGCAAGAAGAACGTGGTCGACACGGTGATGACGAGCTTCGCCGTCACCTGTCTGATCAGCATTCTCTGGCTGCTGTTTACCTACAGCGCTGCTTTCACCGCCGGCTCGCCATTCATCGGCGGGTTTAGTCGCGCGGGCATGCAGGGAATCTTGAGTGACATCTCGACCGGCATCGGCAACCCGAACTCACTGGCGCCGACGATCCCCGAGACCGTCTACTCGATGTTCCAGCTCACCTTCGCGATCATCACCGCTGCGCTGATCGCAGGCTCGTTCGCCGAACGGATGAAATTCTCCGCCATGCTCTGGTTCATGGGGCTGTGGGCGATTTTCGTCTATACGCCGGTCGCGCACTGGGTGTGGGGACCGGATGGCTTCCTCAACAGCGCCAACTCGGATGCCAAATTCCATGTGCTCGATTTCGCGGGCGGCACCGTGGTGCACGTCAACTCGGGCATTGCCGGCCTGATGACGGCGCTGATGCTCGGCAAGCGCAAGGATCCCGGCCCGCCCCACAACGTGGTGCTGACCATGATCGGCGCCGGCCTGCTGTGGGTCGGCTGGTTCGGCTTCAACGCCGGTTCGGCGGTGAGCGCAGGCATGCAGGCTGGTATGGCCATGGCGGTGACGCACATTTGCACCGCGACGGCCGGCTTCACCTGGATGCTGGTTGAATGGATGATGCGCGGCAAGCCCACGCTGCTCGGTATCTGCTCCGGCGCAGTCGCGGGTCTGGTCGTCATCACACCAGCTTCGGGCTTCGTCGGTCCGATGGGTGCGTTCGCCATGGGCATCGCTGCAGGCATCGTCTGCTACTGGGGCTGCACCGGACTCAAGCACATGTTCGGTTATGACGACGCGCTGGATTCTGTTCGGCGTACATGGTCTCGGCGGCGCCACCGGCGCCATCCTGACCGGCGTATTCGCCATCAACGAATACGGCGGCACGTCGGGCCTGATCGAAGGCAATGGTGCGCAGATCATCCAGCAGTTGATCGGCGTCGGCATCGTCGTCGGCTACGACGTGGTCGTGACGTTGATCATCCTCAAGGTGATCGACCTCATCATCGGCTTGCGCGTCACCGAGGAAGTCGAGCGCGAAGGCCTCGACTACGCGCTGCATGGTGAAACGATCCAGTAAACAAACTGGGGGAAGGGGCGGCCATCCGCTCCTCAGCGAGAGGCTCCGGCGAAAGCCGGGGCCTCTTTCGTTTTGGTCGTCCGTTGACTGAGCAGAATTTTACTTACGCGACCTGCCCACCAGACGGTGCGTTGGATAGACGCCCGCACTCGGCGGCGTTGCAGGAGAGACGCCGCGTCGGGACGCTTCCGCTTTCAGGAACGTAATCAAGGCCTGAAGCGGTCCGGTCACCTGCCGGCGGCTTGGGTGATAAAGAAAAAATCCCGAGAGCTTCGGCGACCAATCCTCAAGCAACGGAACAAGACGGCCGGCTTTGAGATCGGCAGCGATATAATCGTGCAACAGATACGCAAGGCCCAAACCGTCACGGACCGCGCGGAGCGAAAGCTCAATATCGTTGACGATCAACCGGCCCTCGACTGAAGCGCGCAGCGACCTGCCGTTCTTTTCGAAGTCCCATCCGAAGATGGCGCCGTTCGGCAAACGATTGCGGATGCAGTCGTGGTGACGCAGGTCGCGAGGAGCTTTTGGCCGAGGGCGATTCTTCAAATAATCCGGTGAAGCGACCACAAGGAAGCGAACGTCGCCCAACACTCTCATCGTGATCATGTCGCGGTCGATCTGCGCGCCCAAGCGAATACCGGCGTCAAAGCCTTCGCGAACGATATCGGTCGGCATTTTGACAACGGCGACGTCCAGCTCGACGCCGGGATACTCCCGCATAAACCGCGCAAGCATCGGCTCAATAAGAAAGGTCGAAACCGGCGGCTGCACGACAAGACGCAGCAATCCGGTCGGGCTCAATCGATAATCGGCAAGTTCGTCGGCAGCCGCTTTGAGTTCGATAAGCGATGGCTGCACGCGCGCCAGCAAGCGCGCACCCGCTTCAGTAAGCGACACGCTGCGGGTTGTCCGGTTCAACAGCCGAACGCCGAGCCTCTCCTCCAGCGCGCGAAGATTTTGGCTCAGTGTTGAACGGCCGATTCCGAGCTGGGTCGCCGCCTTGGCGAAACTCCGCTGCCCGGCAATCGCCGCGAATGCAGACATTTCCGCAAATTCGGTCCCGCGCATTGTTCGCCCCTAACGAACAGGCCGTACCAATAATAGCGAATTATCACACAATTCGCCTCCCGGTACATCCGCGCAATCGCCGGATTTGAACGGAGGGCTACAATGCTTCGACGATCGCTGATCATCGCAACGCTATGTCTGGCAGGGCCGCTGTTCTGGATGGGTGCTGCGGCGCCTCAGCCGGCGACAGATCAGTTCAAGGGGACGTGGTCGCTCGTTTCCATCCGCTATGTAAGCCCTGATGGCAAAGCGATTGAACCGTTCGGACCAAATGCCAAAGGCATGCTGGTTTTTGACGGCGCGCGTTTTGCCACGCAAGTCATGGCGGCCAACTTACCGAAATTTGCTTCCAACAACCGGATGGTCGGTACTCCGCAGGAGTTCGAAGCTATATCCCGTGGTGTTGTCGCGTACTTTGGCGCCTATAATGTAAATGAGGCCGGCCGCATTCTTACGCTCCACATCGAGCGCAGTTCGTTCCCAAATTGGGAAGGCATCGACCAGCAGAGGAAGTTCGAGTTTGTCGGCGACGAGCTGCGATACACCGCAGCCAACTCGACAGCCAATCCCGCCGAGTTGGCGGAACTCGTGTGGAAGAGAACCCCTTAGCCCAAAACGGGGCGTCATCGTCCGCTCCTCAGCGAGAGGCTCCGGCGAAAGCCGGGGCCTCTTTCGTTTTGTGGTTTGACTCATATTCTATATTTCGATATTCGTTGAAATATGGAAATAACAGATGCCGTTACAGCCTTGGCCGCGCTCGCCCAGGAAAATCGGCTGGAAATCTTTCGCTTGCTGGTCGAGGCGGGACCGGACGGCATGGCCGCCGGCCATGTCGCTGAAAAACTCGGGCTCGCACCCAATACCCTGACATTTCATTTCGATCGGCTGCGGATAGCGGGCCTTGTGACAGTACGGCGCGACGGCCGTTCGATGCTCTATGCCGCCCGCTTTGAAGCCATGAACGGCCTCGTTTCCTTTCTCACCGAAAATTGCTGCCAGGGATCGCTCGCTGGATGCGGCCCGGCCGTTGTCTGCAAACCCAAAGCCTCACGTCCGCGTCGCCGTGGATAACTTATGGCCGATCAACCATTCAACGCACTATTTCTGTGCACCGGTAATTCAGCGCGCTCGGTCATGGCGGAAGCCATCTTGAACAAATTAGGCGCGGGAAAATTCCGCGCCTACAGCGCCGGTAGTCAGCCGAAAGGACAAGTCCATCCGCAAACGTTGTGGCTCCTGCAAAGCCTTGGCTACGACACGTCCGGCTTTCGCTCGAAGTCGTGGCATGAATTCACCAAGCCCGGCGCTCCTGCGCTCGATTTTGCTTTCACCGTTTGTGACAACGCTGCTGGCGAAAGCTGTCCGGTTTGGCCGGGTCAACCGATGACGGCGCATTGGGGCGTTCCCGATCCGGCGGAAGCCAAGGGAACGGACGCTGAGATCGCGCTCGCGTTCAAGGACGCCTATCGCATGTTGCATCAGCGCATCGCCATCTTCGCGGCGCTCCCGCTGCATTCGCTGGACAGCATGACAATACGGAGCAAGCTCAAAGAAATCGGCCGCACCTGATGCCCTCGCTAGCGCGGCGTTGCGTTGCCGAATCTCTGGGAACCGCCTTCCTGCTCACGGGTGTGGTCGGCTCCGGCATCATGGCGGCGAAGCTCGCGGGCGGTAACGGCGCACTCGCGCTTCTCTGCAACACGCTTCCGACCGGCGCGATCCTGACCGTGCTCATTCTCACGTTCGGTCCCGTGTCCGGCGCGCACTTCAACCCCGCGGTGAGTATTGTCCTCGCGGTACGTCGCGAATTGCCGGTGAACGTCGCGGCAATGTATATTGTCGCGCAAATCGTCGGCGCTATCGCCGGTGTGCTCGCGGCGCACGCGATGTTTGAACTTCCGCTATGGCAGGTGTCGATGACGGTGCGAACGGGCCCGGGCCAATGGATCGCGGAAGGCGTCGCCACGTTCGGATTACTGCTGACGATCCTGGGATGCAGCGCGCGGACACCTTCCGCCGTGCCTTACGCAGTCGGTCTCTACATAACGGCGGCCTACTGGTTCACCGCGTCGACGTCTTTCGCCAATCCTGCGGTCACTATTGCTCGCGCCCTTTCAGATACATACGCGGGCATTGCGCCCGCTGGCGTCGTTGCTTTCATCATTGCTCAGCTAGCCGGCGCATTTGCAGCGCTAGCCTTGGCCCAGTGGCTTTGGCTTTCGCCCGCGACTAAGGACGACGGCATCGTTCCAGTGCGAGGCGCGCGATAGCCGCGGGAGCTTCATCGGGGATAGCAAAGACACAACTCACATTGATTTCGCAGAGAACGTAAGTGTCCTCCCCCGCGGCCGTGCGCGGCCCGTAGAGAAAGTCGGCGTCCCAGATGATCGGCAGCGCCGCGGTATCTATTGCAAGCGTTTGCAACATCTGCGGTGTCCACTCGTTTTCCATTTTTGCCCGTAACGCCGCAAACACGGGAGCGTCAGGTCCGTGCATGATGCGCGGGCCGGGTTGAGCAGCAGGCGAGTCCGGTTCCTCAGGCGGCGGCGCGATCAGCGCCTTGATCCGCTGATGACCGAAGCCAACGACTTTATCGCCTCCCATGTAACAACGGATCATTCCGTCCGGCAGCCGCGGCTGAAACGGCTGATCCACGACGCATCCGCCTTCGGCGAAATAGGTCTCACAGAGCGCCATAAAATTTTTCAGCATCAGTGTTTCCGGCACGCTGCCGCGCTGTGCTTCGAGAACCGTGACGCGGACAGAATCCGTGAGCTCAACCTTCCAGACGCCCTGACCGGCATTGCCGCGATTTTGCTTCAACACACGCGGGCCACCTGAAGCGAGCACATCGGGAAATCGTTCGCGAAATTCGGCCGGCGTGCGATAGACGCGCGTGTCGGTGCCCCAGCCAAGATGTTTGGTGCGATGCAGAACTTCCTTGACGCCCATCTTGAGGATGACGTCGGGGTGCGCACTGACCCACGGCCCATTCGATGCCACCTCGCGCAGCATCGGATCGAGCTTCGCGCGGGTCAGGCCGTCATCGAGCGGATTGACCCAGACCAACACGCCATCGACGGCCATAAGCTGCCGCCGGACTTCATCGAGCATGTCATCGGCGAAGACCGCAGGCTCGGCGGCGATGCCAAGTCTTGCCAGTTCTTCGAAAATCCGATGATAGCGATTGTTCTGTGGTGTTGCCGCTTCACGCATCGCGCGGTCACCGCGCCAGAGGATTGCTACTTTGTGAGTGCTCGCTTCTTTTGGACTTCGACCGTTCATAAGTGCTCCTCCCCTTGCGGGTCAGAGCAGCACTTGAGACGGGATGTCCTGTAGGATCGGGCGGCTGCGTATGAGCCCGATTGATGAGGAAATAGCTCTTTCAGAAACGTCACGCAAGCGGATCAATGAGTCTCGCACGGCATCGGCGATATTAACGCATGCGCTCCGACCTGCTTTGCACACTTGCAAAGCAGAACACGGCATAGCTTGCAGCCGCCAAGAGCAGCATGAAAAGGTACGGGAAGATGATCAATCCTTCGCCCGGACCGGGATAGTCGATCGATGTCGGATCGACGTAGCTCTCGATCCGTACATAAGCGAACGGAACCATAAGCATTCCAAGAAATGTAAGACTGTGAATAATCCAGCGCCCTCTTGATACGCGGATCGACAGAAGACCGCCCAAAACCGCGACCATGACAGGCCAAAGCGGCATCAGGTCAAGAAAGGTGGTAACAATCCTCAACTTAATCGGCATACCCAACCATTCCCAAGCGCCGCCGCGCCCTGCAGCCCGATCGTACCCGCAATTCCCGCTAATGGATCAATGATCCTCACCCGGACATTGCGCGACTTCTATTGTCACGTGCGACAGACCGCGAAGACCGGACAGCCGTTTCTTGTATTGCTCGGGCGAGCGCGGGTTGTGGCTGATCAGCGAGATCACCGCCGCAAGGTGGCCAGGCCCCAATCGCCACAGATGAAGGTCCGACACGCGGTCGCTGCCCTGCTCCAGGCGGAAGGTGATTTTGCCGGCCAGCGCCGGATCGGGACAGGCGTCGAGAAGAACGGCGCCGGCGGACCTGATCAGCGTCCATGACCAGCTCAGGATAACGGCTGTCGCGACCAGACCCATGATCGGGTCGACCCAAAGCCAGCCAAAAGTCCGGCCGGCGACCAGACCGATAATGACCAGAACTGAAACGGCAGCGTCGGCGACGACGTGAACGAATGCGGCGCGCAAATTATGATCGCGATGCACGTGATCGTCCTCATGACCATGCTCGTACGGGTGACCGTGATGATGGTCGTGATCGTCGCGCAGCAGGAATGCGCTCAGAAGGTTCACGCCGAGACCGAGTACCGCGATCGGAATCGCTTGATTGAAGGCAATAGCAACCGGATGCGCCAGCCGATCCATGCTCTCGTAGCCGATCAGCAGCGCGCTCGCCCGCCGTAAGGATGAGGCGGGGGGAATGACGGTGACGGCGGCTTACTCGCTGTTGTCGGCGGGGGAAAATCTGGAAAACGCGAAGCTTGCAGCCGCCATCAACTATCTGAAGGCGACGGACTTCACCGGCATTTACACACTGGGGATGCGCTGCCAGCTCTGGCGGATGCTGCTGCCGAACCCTGATATCAAGCAGAAGCTGCGGGCGGATGGAGAGGCGAGACAGAAGTCGATCTCCACCGATACGGGGATGTACGATGTGCGGATCAACAGCACGGCCAGTCCGGCAGATAATTCGGTCAGTCAATACGGCGTGCTGGGCGTTTGGGCGTGCGCAAGAGGGGATGGAGATTCCCACCAGCTATTGGCAAAACGTCGATTCCGGATCGCGCGCAGGCTCAGGCATCGAACGGAAGCTGGAATTACAGCAAGGTGCCGCAGGACAAGGCGCTGACGATTCCTATGACTGCCGCTGGGCTGGCCACGCTCTATATCGCGCAGGACCAGCTTTCGATGGGGACCGCGCCGTCGTGCAAAGGGAATGTCAGCGATGAGCAGATCGAGAAGGGGACCAAATGGCTTGCCGAACACCTGCACGATATTTATCGCCTGCACTACGAATATTACGCGCTCTATCAGCTTGAAGAACTCGCATCAGCGAGCGGGCGAAAATATTTCGGCAGTGCGGACTGGTACGCGGCTGGCGCGGATTATTTGGTGAGGACGGAGAAGCCGGATGGGTCGTGGAATTCAAATGTGGCGGATACGGCGCTGGCGATTTTGTTTTTAACGCATGGCCGCGCGCCGGTTGGATTCAACAAGCTGCAATATGTTTCGGAGATCGATCAGACCGGAAGCCAGGCGATACAGGGAAACTGGAACCAACGCCCGCGCGATCTGGCGAATTTCGGCCTCTGGATGGCCAAGCAGGTAGAACTCGATCGGCTGCTGAACTGGCAAGTGGTGAATCTCAACGTACCGGTGGCCGATCTTCACGATGCTTCGATTTTGTATATCGCCGGCGACAAGGCACTGAATCTCTCTTCCGATGACAAACAGAAGTTGAAGCTGTTTATCGAGCAGGGCGGGATGGTGCTGTTCAATGCCGACTGCGGTAGCTCTGAGTTTTCACAATCAGTGAAACAACTGGCGGCCGATCTCTTCCCGCAGATCGGCGAGTTTCGCGAGTTGCCGATGGATCATTGCATCCTGAAAAACGAACAATTTCTCGGCTCGGCCTGGAAAGATCCGCCGACGATTCTGGGCCTGAGCAACGGCGTTCGCGAACTGATGATTTTGCTTTCCAATGCGGATGCCTCGCGCGTGGCAGGCGAAACTCAGCAGCTCGCATCAATCGCTCTTTGAACTCGGCGCGGATTTGTTGCTATACGCGTCGGACAAGCAAAACATCCGCGAGAAGGGTGATTCATATATCGTCGAGCCAAGCTCGCGCATGACCACCACTCGAATGATCAAGGTCGGGCGAATTAAGTACGACGGCATGTGGGATCCTGAGCCGGGCGGATGGCGACGACTGGCAGCAGTGATGCACAACAATGATCAGGTTGATTTGCAGGTGTCGCCGGTGACACTCGGGGCAAACACGGATTTAACGGATTACAAAATTCTCCATCTCACCGGCTCGGGCCATTGCAAGCTCGATATCAACGATTGGGTTCAGCTGCATTCGTTCGTCGCCAACGGCGGGACGTTGATCGTCGATGCGGCAGGGGGATCGCAAACGTTAACGATGATGTGAAGACTCAATTGCAGACGACATTTTTTGACGATGCGGCTGCTCT
>CAWECH010000022.1:0-60025 GCA_963807565.1 uncultured Alphaproteobacteria bacterium
TAAATGTTATAAAAAATAAATGACTCTTGTGGCCTTTTTTTTTTTCCTATCTTTGCACATCTTGTCTCATAAACAATGGAAACAGCTTCAACTTCTTGTCACTTAAACATGCTGGGAAACTATTTTGGGTTACAACATGGTTTTTTGAGGAGAGAGAGTAAATAATTTGGTTCCCTTAACAATCCTAATTGTTTGAATTATTTATTACGTACTATTATGCACACAAATGTACTTTCTCATCACACATCAAGATTCGCATGCAAAGTTAGTTTTGCCACATTTTGTATTCGACACATCTTACACTTCGATTACCTGTCTCTGTCTGATATGTATCACATGACATTCTATACTGTTATCCAATTAACATGGATTGAAAGACAGATGTTTTGGGGGTATATCAACCGTCTACTAGTGGAACCTAATGCTGTACTCTTAAGGGAGATCGGTGAGCACTTGTTATATAAACCCTTGAACTTATACACGGATGGTATCTCAACTGGTTCAGTTGTTTTGTTGACTGGATGGGCTTGACAAATTTTTTCTATTAAAACAGCTGTGTGCAAAGATGGGAACTGGTCTGTTGTGAAACCAGTGGTTCAGAACATGAACAAAGGTTAGTGAGGGGAAATTGAGATTTTTTATTAAGTTTACATGGCAATTTAAAGAAGTCCATTGTTTCCGGGAGACAATTTGATGGGGGGTACATTAGCTTTTTCATAACATTTGTTTTTAGTATGAGCATTCAGGATATTCATGGATATGTCTTCTTTCATCTAGAATAAGGCTGCATCAACCATGAATATGTTTTCTTAAAGGACATCTATATAATTTTTTTTCCCTTCAAATGCAACATAAAACTAATATGATTAACTTGATTTCATTGAAAGTCCAAACTTTCGTTTTGTTTTCAGTTCCTGGCAGTGTCTGATTGCAGTTAAGTGTGCTGAACATGAATCTATCGGAACAAAAGTTGAACTATAGCTTAAGAAACTAGTTGCTTCTACATGCTTTTTAGTCTGTTTTAACATAGCCACGTACATATTTGGGCATTTTTTGAATCTTCCGTGTGCCACTTTTGTTGAGACCATGATGGATTTAGATATGCTAGTATTTAGAAAAGCTGAGTATGTTGTAAAGTTGCTCCATTTTTGTTAACTTACCATTCAAAACATATGATTCAACTTGAGGCACAAGAATATGTATCTGCTGTTTTAGACCCTCGCACCAAATTGATACATGTTTTTCCACTCCTGTCAACAGTTGAAACAACTGTAGCAGCTCATGATACAACTGGGGGCATGTTGACCAAAATAACAGAAGCTGCAATGATTGCAAGACTTGGAATTGATGTTTACATTGTGAAAGTAACAACCTTTTTTCTTACATTCTTGTCTTTCAATTCATTTTCTGAGAGCTTGTAGTATTAAAATATAATCTGGATGCAGGCAGCCACAAGCCACTCATTAAGGGCCTTAAGTGGGGAACTGAGAAGCAACATTCCTGATGATTGGCTTGGACAGTCATCCGATTCGTGAGCTAAGTCTGGCAACTAGAGCTTCATTATTGTAAAATGTTGTGAGAATCTGATCGCGGCCATTCTTCGAATAAAGGAGGAGAGGTATTACCTGGTTGACTTGCATTGTCAGAATAACTGGACCCACAAACTGATTGCTTTTGAAATTGTTAGACGGAGGTGCTTCTGCATCCCCCTGGAAATGCTCACAAATTCTTTTTTTTTTTTTTTTTGGGTTCGTTTTCATCTTGTAACTTTCACTCTAACTAAACATTCCTACATTCCTTTACGGCTTGATTATCATCTTATGGCCCCGAATATGCACATTCAAATAAAGGTTTTGGGGAGGAGGCTTATTTTGTTTTAGGATTGGAAGTCTTCTGGTGACATAAAGCTGAATAGTTTTGAATGTTCTGTACTTTGAATTTGGGTTGAGTTGTTTGATAATGTTTTTGTTTTGAGGATAGATAACGGAGCCCAAATGTTTTGAGAAAATGTGACACTCTACCTGGCAGTAATGAACTTTTACAACAATCTGGACAAACGACACTTTACTTTAACTACAAAATATAATGAACACTGAAGGGTGTTTAACAACAAAATATATCAGACGTCATTGGAGTAAACCTCACCTAAATACAAGCCACTTTCTCAAAACAGAAAACAGGTTGACAAACTGAACTGAGATTTGAAAAAAGCTAAATAAGAAACGTGTCAAAGGGATGGATGACACAAAGAATTGTGCCATTGATTCTTAGGCAGAATGGCCACCTGAAAGCCTAGAGTAAATAATATCATTCCACTCTAGCAAGTTTCAAATCCATGCACTGCCCGGATCTCAATAAGTATAAACAACATAAGCATAAACCCAA
This sequence comes from uncultured Alphaproteobacteria bacterium, assembly GCA_963807565.1. Lineage (GTDB taxonomy): Bacteria > Pseudomonadota > Alphaproteobacteria > Rhizobiales > Xanthobacteraceae > BOG-931. The sequence goes on from CAWECH010000022.1 coordinate 2,386, forward strand.
ATGCAATCAAGAAAAAACCACAATGATGAGAACCTGAATAACTTTAAATTGCAAGTTTGAAACAACAAGAGGTGCCAAGAAGTGTACATACAGTCTTTGTTGGCGGATATAAAGGCAACTTCTAACACGATGAACCCGGAAATGGTTCGGCACTAATCAAACAGAACAAAAATATTGCTTATAAAAAGCTTAGTAATGGCAGCAAAGTCTAGCAATAGATGGAAGCCAAGTTTCAACAATGCACGCGCCCTCCGGATTGGACTCGTCAACAGCGTCTCGGAAAGCCCAGAAGCGATGCTCGAAGCGGCTCGCGCAATGGCTCGCCAAATCGCCGCCAATTCGCCGCTCGTGGTGCGAGGGATCAAGCACATCCTCGAGGATCAGGCCGCGCCTGAGCGCGAGCGGGGCCTCCGCACGGTCGCGCTCTGGAACAGTGCATTCCTTCATCGGAAGACGTGGGCGAGGCGTTTCAGTCCTTCATGGAACGTCGCCCCGCGGTGTTCAAGGGGCGATGATGCGGGGCGCTCGCCACCGCGTGCGCCTGCGTCGCTTGCTGGCGAAACCAGCTCTCGTCGCAACGCTCAGCCTCTGCGCGTTCGACGCAACGGGGGCCGAATCACCTCCGACGCCGCCGAAAGAGGTCGCGCGTCAGGCCCGGCTGTTCGGGAATCCCCGCCGAAGAAAGCGATCTCTCCGCCGGCACGCTCGGCCGACCTGCACATGCGCCGATCCATCGCGGGGGGGGCGACCCAATCGGATGTCGAGTCGGGGGTGCTTTCGCCCGAACTCCGCGCAATTCGCGATGCCGAAAAGGAGCTGTTCCCTCCGGCGGCAGGCAAGGTCGGCAGCGAGTGGCCGGTTGATCAGCTTCCACATTCGGCAACGAGCCGGTTCCCGCACATTGACCTCTCGGGATTGCCGCGCGGCGCGGAGTGGAGCGAGCGCGTCACCACCGACGGAGCCGACGCGCCCGCCGATCATGCGTGGCTCGATCAGTTGAAGATGCCGGACATTCCGGTGAGATTCAGCCCCCGCCTGCTGCGCTACCTCGACTTCTTCAAGAACGATCCGCGTGGACGCAGTTCGTTCGCCGCGATCAACAAGCGCTCCGGCCGCTACCGCACCATGCTCGTTGACACGCTTCGCTCGAAAGGGGTGCCGGAAGATCTAGTCTGGGTCACCTTCGTGGAAAGCGGCTTCGACCCTTACGCGCGTTCGTTCGCGGGAGCCGAAGGGATGTGGCAGTTGATGCCGGGGACGGCGAAAATCTATGGGCTCACCGTGAACCGGTGGCTCGACGAGCGGATGGCGCCGGCACGTTCCACCGAGGCGGCGGTCGAGTTTCTCAGCGACATGCAACGCCGCTTCGGAAACTGGGATTCCGCGCTCGCCCGGAACCGCAAACATGGGCTACGGCGGCATCGCTTCGGTGATGCGGAGAAACAACACGAACGACTTCTGGACCCTCGCGGAGATTGAGGGGGCACTCCCATGGCTCACCACGCTCTACGTTCCGAAGATTCTCGCCATCGCCGTCATCGCGCGCAACCTTGGCACCTTCGGATTCGCTGACCTCGATCTTCATCTCCGATCGTGAGCGACGAGATTCGAGGTCCCTCCAGCGACGTCGCTCGCGAGTGTCGCTTCCGCATCCGGATGCTCGACGAAAGACATCGAGGCGTTGAATCCAGAACTGCGTGCCGGAAGAACCCCCCCCGATCTCCAGACGGGCCCCCCTTGACCGTCGTGCGAGTCCCCAAAGGGCATGGGACGGCGACGGCGCGAGCACTTGCCGCAGCTCTGCATGACCCGGCGGCGCTCGAACGATACGTCGTCCGCTTCGGGAGACGCTCTCGGGGGAGGTGGCGACTGAGACCTACTATCTCAACGTCGCCACCGCGAACGTCCCGAAGTTCATTTACCAGAACTTCGGAAAGCAGTTGAGTTACCTGAGAATGCAATTCCTGTCTCAGGATGCTCGACTCGACTACATACGGATCAGTCTTGTCGGGACTCCATTCACGGCCGCGGTGTTCCCGAACGACAACGGCCCCTACAACGGCAACATCGGAGTGACCTGCAGCAGCTGCACCGGTAGCAACGCAGTTCGCGTCGATGATCTGCGACACGCGGCGCGCTTCAGCGGAGATCGTTCCCGAGAAGCCACCACCGAACTGAGCGGTATAGGCCCAAACGAACCAACCACTGTCACCGGTATCCGAAGCCGGCAGATAGCCGCCGCGGTACTGCATGGCAGGCGCCGAGTAGAAGTCATAGAATGACTGCGACAGGCCGGCCGTCATGCCCGCCCACTGGACGAAGGCGCGGTTAGCGCTATCCACCAGGCTGGTAACCTGAAGACCCGTGTCGTTGGTATTCAGACCGACGGCGAGATAGCCGCGGACTGTGCCGTATTCGGTCTGGTTACGAACGTCGGCGGTGATGTAACCGCGAGCCCGGAACGTAAGATTATTTGTCGACCGTTGCTGCGCATTGGCATTGAACGGCCCCCAAGTCATGTTGCCGTTATTGTCAGCCGCAGCTTCCGCGCGAACCCAGCCGCCGACCTTAATGCACAGGTCAGTGCCAGGCATATAGTAGAATCCTGCCCCGTAGAGGCTGCAGACCTTCACGTATTCTTCTGTTCTCGGTCTTGGCCGTGCCAAAACCCGTTACGACTTAAAGAGCCCGCAACAGCGAGGAAGCCTTTTTACCTTTTCGCCGATCAGAGTTGCCGCCCCTGACCTGAGCGATCCGTTGAACAAACGCCGCGCGGCAGCAACAAAGTTGAGAAATTCAAGCAACCACTTCATCGGGTATGCGCTGGGTTCGATGTTCAAACGCGTGCCGCCGCCGCACATCTCATCGCCGCTTCATGGCGTCTGGGGTCGGCATCTATCAGCCTGGAACTACAACTTATCCGACGAGCTTAGCGCGCTAATTGGCGTTTCATCGGCGAGTTGGCGTACCGTTAAGCGGTGGGAGTTGGCGGAATAGCCCTTACGCCAAACCAGGATCGCGACGAGCCGAGGTCGCTTGGCAGAGCGAACCGCCGTGTGAAGGCTAGCCGCCGCGGCGCAGGTCGGCTTCAATCAGCAGGCGAGGGTTGTTGTCGAAGCGCGCGCGATAGACCTGGATATTCTCCAGGATGCGCTGCACGTAGTTGCGCGTCTCCGACAACGGAATACGCTCGATCCAGTCAATCGGATCGACCTTGCTGTCGCGGGGGTCGCCGTATTGGTCGATCCATTCCTTGGCCCGCCGCGGACCGGCGTTGTAGGCGACGAAGGCGAGGATATAGGAGCCGCGCCAACTGGCGATGTCGTTTCCGAGTTCCGCGGTGCCGAGCTGGGCGTTGTAGGCGACATCCGACAACAGGCGGCGCTGGTCGAACGTGACATTGAACCGTTTGGCGGTGTCACGCCCCGCAGCCGGCGTCACCTGCATGAGGCCGAGCGCATTGGCGCTGGATACGACCTTCGGGTTGAACGCGCTTTCCTGGCGGATGATGGAAAACACAACACAGCGTTCGACCTGTGGACCGACTTGCTGGTACTGCGGCACACCGAAATCGGGGAAAGCATAGTGCTCGAGCGGCAAGCCGCGGCCCAGAGCGATTTTGCCAATCAGCAGAGTGGCTCTCGCGTCATCGTGGCGCGTCGTGACTTCTGCAAGCGTTGCCAGCGCGGCCTCGTCGCTGGCCTTGTCTGCAAGGTCAGCCGCCATTGAGGCAATCACGTCGCGCGCATCGATCGCGTAGAGAATTTCAAAGACGCGCGCGAGTTCAAGGTTGTGAAGGTCAGCCGGCGGCGCTGGCGGCGGCCGCAACGCAACCTCATCGAGGCCAAGGCGGGCGCGCGCCAGTTGTCCATAATAGGCGGTCGGATAACGCGCAGCAGTCTCGTAGTAGCTGCGCGCCTCCTGCTCGCGGCCGGAGGCTTCGACCGCGCGGCCTTGCCAATAGAACGAGCGCGCCTGGGTTACCGGGCTTGAGGCGCCTTCGGCGATCCGGGCGAAATGTGCGAAGGCCGCCGTTGGCTCGCGCAGAAAGCGGAGCGCAATCCAGCCGGCGGTGAAATCCTGGTCGGAGCGATAATTGTCGCTGCTGGGCGTCGCGGCGTCGTTTGCTATTGTGTAGGCCAGCTTGGCGTCGCCGAGATCGAGGAGTTTGCGCGCGATCAGCCGCCGTTCGATCCACCATTGATCGAGCGTTACCGATGACGTCGGGATCGTTTGGCGCTGACGCCATCAAGTGGCCGGCTTCGTCGATCTTGTCCTGCCGGCGCAGCCATTGAATCCGGCTGAAAATATAACCGGCGTCGCGCTGTCCAGATGCCGGTACGGCGTCCAGCAGCGCCTTGGCGTTACTGTCCTTGTCGAAGACAGCGGCGCGCGCCTTGGCAATCGCCACCTGGACTGCATCGAGATGTTGGGCGGCGCGAAGTCCGCCGTCATCGTCCTCGGCATAGAGCCGGGCGTCCATCCGGACCTTGTCGTCGTCCGGTGAGATCAGGCCCGAAAACGCATCGCGGGCCTGCGCTTCAATATCTGCGGAAATATCGTCGTGACGCCACGCGTCGCTTACCAGCTGTTGAGCGTTTCCGGTATTGCCCTGAGTGAGCATGGCGCGGGCGAGGGCGAACTTGCCTTTGGCGTGAACGCGGCGCATCGCTTCGGAAAAAAGCAATCACGGTCGCGGCATCGGTCCGGTTCTGCCAGAGCAGCGATTCGGCTTTGCGGCGCAAAGCGACGATGTTCGGCCAGCTTGGGTTAGCGGCGATGAAGGCCGAATACCGTGAGATGTCGGCGTCGGTGTCCTCGGCGCGCAGGATCAGCCATTCGACGACCTTGCGCGCCACCGGATCGGAAATCGAATTCTCGGCGCTCGTGGCGTCGTCAGTGCGGCCACGATGCGCCAGATCGAAAGCCTGCTTCACGGCGGCGATGTCCAACGGCGACGTTGATGAACTCGCCGCCATCGCGAATGCCGGAGAAGGCTTCAAGGAAGGCTTCGGTGCCGGGCGAGCAGGAATTTGGTTCGGCGAAGCGTTGACGCGAATAGGGACGTTTGGATTTGTGCCGCTCGTTGCAGGACCGTGTCCTGCTGAATTCAATGGGAGTGGCGCCGCGCCCTTTTTCGCTGTGGATTTTTGGTCAGGCTTGTGAATCGGCGGCCTTCTTGTCGGCTGGCTTTTTTTCAGCCGCTTTCTTGTCGTTCGTCTTCTTTTCGGATGCCTTGTGGTCTTGAGGCTTCTGCTGAGCCGGCTTGCTCGTCGTCAGCGTATCGGGTTTCGCGGCTGGTACAGGCACGGCATCGCCAGGTGCCGCATAGAACTGCCCCCCGAGAGCGCGAGGGCGGACAATGCGAATAACAGGCGAAAGGCCTTCACCAGCTCGACCCTCCCTACCGCCGCACCTGCGGTTCCGGAGAACCTCTTCGGCTGGCAAGATTGACGAATCCCTAAATTATCGGGTGCGAGGGTACACTGCCTGTTTTTCGCGGCAAAACCGGGGCATCTGCCCTGTGAAGGGCCTTTTAAGGGGGCAGCCAAACCGATATTTATGTCTGACGGTCGGGATCCGATGCCGGGAGCGCTCCGCTCACCAGGATCACCGCGCCGAGGATCGTATCATGACTGCCAAGACCAAGTTCCGAGGCTCGTTCACTGCGCTCGTCACACCGTTCAAGAACGGATCGGTCGACGAGAAAGCGTTCCGTGACCTGGTCGACTGGCAGATCGCGGAAGGCACCAATGGGCTTGTACCCGTCGGTACCACTGGCGAGAGCCCGACGCTGTCGCACGAAGAGCATGGTCAGGTTGTCGAATGGTGCATCGATCAGGCGCGGGGGCGCGTTCCTGTCGTGGCCGGCGCCGGATCGAATTCAACCAAGGAAGCCGTCAGCCTCGCGCAACATGCGGAAAAGGCCGGTGCCGATGCCGTGCTTGTGGTGACGCCTTACTACAACAAGCCGACCCAGGAAGGGCTTTACCAGCATTTCAAGGCGATCAATGACGCGATCGGCATTCCGATCCTGATCTACAATATCCCGCCGCGCTCGGTGATCGACATGTCGATCGACACCATGAAGCGGCTCTACGAGCTGAAGAACATCGCCGGCGTGAAGGATGCGACTGCGAACATGACTCGGGTGACGCAGCAGCGCGCGGCGATGGGTGAAGACTTCAACCAGTTGTCTGGCGAAGACATCACCGCGCTTGGTTTCATGGCCCATGGCGGCCACGGCTGCATCTCGGTGACGTCGAACGTGGCGCCTCGGCTGTGCGCCGAGTTCCAGGCGGCATGCCTGCGCGGCGACTATTCCGCGGCAGTCAAGTTGCAGGACAAGCTTGCGCCGCTCCATCTCAACCTGTTCGTCGAAACCAGCCCGGCGCCGGTCAAATATGCGCTATCGCTGCTCGGCAAGTGCTCCAACACCGTGCGGCTGCCTATGGTGCCTGCGTCGGAGAAGGCGCAGACCATCGTCCGGGAGGCGATGGTGCATGCCGGTTTGATAAACTGACGCTGTCTTAAGCGGACGTTTCATTTCCTGTCGCGGTGCGGCGGTTCGTCGATCAGCCAGGGAGGGCGCGATGCTCGAGGAATTCAAAAAATTTGCGATGCGCGGCAATGTTGTCGATCTTGCCGTCGCCGTAGTGATTGGCGCGGCATTCGGTGCGATCGTCAACTCCTTGGTGGCCGACATCATCATGCCGATCATCGGTTCCATCACTGGCGGTGTGGATTTCTCCAATTACTTTCTTCCGCTGTCGTCGAAAGTGACGACGGGCGTGCTGGTGGATGCCAGAAAGCAGGGCGCGGTGCTGGCCTGGGGCAATTTCCTCACGCTCATCATCAACTTCCTCATCATCGCGTTCGCCCTGTTCCTGGTAGTGAAGGGCATCAACAGCATGAAGAAAGCCGAGCCGCCGGCGGCGCCTCCCGGACCGTCCAAGGAAGAACAGCTCCTGACGGAAATCCGGGATTTGCTCAAAGCGCGTTAGATTTGGGACGGCAGATTTTGGGACGGTATGGCGTCAAAGCCTGACCTAAAGCCACGTGTTGTCGCCGACAACCGAAAGGCACGTTTCAACTACTTTATTGATGAGACCATGGAGGCCGGGCTCGCGCTGACCGGCACCGAGGTGAAATCGCTACGCCTGGGCAAGGCGACGATTGGCGAGTCTTACGCCGATTCCCGCGATGGCGAGATTTGGCTGATCAACTCCAATATCCCGGAATACCTGCAAGCCAACCGCTTCAATCACACACCGAAGCGGCCGCGAAAGCTTCTGCTGCACAAGCGCCAGATCAGCAAGCTGATCGGCGCGGTCGAGCGGGATGGCATGACGCTGGTGCCGCTGAAGCTTTATTTCAACGAGCGGGGCCGGGCCAAAGTCGAACTCGCATTGGCGCGCGGCAAGAAGCTCTACGACAAGCGCGATACCCAAAAGAAGCGGTCGTGGGAGCGTGAGCGCGGCCGGCTGTTGCGGCAAAAAGGGTAGGGCGCATGCTGCCGACAAAGCTCGATCACTGCGTCATACACGTCACTGACTGGGAGCGATCGAACGCGTTCTACACCGCGGTGCTGGGTGCGGAGTTGGTGAAGCGGCCGGCGGGCTATGCCTATCGCTTCGGCGACAAACAGCTCAACGTCCACGGTCCCGGCGTGAAGCCTGCCGAGGTGGCGCGATTACCTGTTGCTCCCGGTAACAGCGATCTGTGCTTTGAATGGATGGGGCCGATTGCGGACGCGGTTGCCCATCTTGGACGTTGCAACGTGCGGATCGAAGCTGGGCCGATGCAGCGCTTTGGCGCAAAAGGGCCGGGGACCAGCGTCTATTTCCGCGATCCTGACGGTTCGCTGATGGAATTCATGTCCTACAGCGCATGATCCCGAAAAGTGGAAGCCGGTTTTCGGTCAAGATCATGCGCAAACGGAGATCAGGAGCAAAAACATGAGCGCGCGAGAAGCAGCTGGCGCCCACGATCCAACGCAACTTCCAGCGGACCTTCCGGTGCCGCAGGACGACGGACGCGCCAAACATCTTCCCGGTGCGCGGCTTCCCGATGTGACGTTGCCGGCGACCGACGGCAGCCGCGTCAACCTTTCGAAACTGAAAGGCCGCACGGTGCTTTACATCTACCCGCGTACCGGCGTTCCCGGTGTTGATGCACCGCCAGGCTGGGACGACATTCCGGGTGCGCGAGGCTGCACGCCGCAATCGTGCAGTTTTCGCGATCACTTCGCCGACCTGAAATCGCTCGGTGTGTCCCATGTTTTCGGCCTGTCGACGCAGGACACCAGCTATCAGCGTGAGGCGGCGGAGCGGTTGCACCTGCCGTTCTCAATCCTCTCCGATGCCGATCTCGATTTCGCCAGCAGTCTGCATTTGCCGTTATTCATGACTTCGGGAATGACACTGCTGTCGCGCATGGCGCTGGTCATCGAGGACGGCAAAATCGTGAAAGCCTTCTATCCGGTGTTTCCGCCCGACAAGAACGCCGAGGAAGTCATTGCCTGGCTGCGCAATCAACCCTCTGTGCCGGTGGTCGTTGCATCGGGAGAAAGTCAGCTCAAGATGAAAACCCTCAACGAAAAACCGGGCTCGCCGCGAAATGGCGCGCCATGAAATCGTTGAAAACTTTCACTTTGGCAGATAGCTGCTGGGCTGCTGGGTACACCGCGTAGATCGTCGCATCAGGAAGCTGATACTGCGGCAGCACACGAAGCAGCGTTCCTGCATCGAGGTCTTCGCGGAAAAAATCAACCGGGCCATAGGCGATGCCGAAACCGCGCACCGCTGCCGTGCGCAACACATGCCGGTGACTGGTCACGATCTGGCCGTTGACCTTCACCACGCGCTCGCCGTCGGCGCCAATAAGGTGCCACTCGTCAGGAACATCGACGTAGCTGTAACTCAGGCAGTCGTGCGCGGTGAGATCTTCGGGCTTTTGCGGCGCGCCGCGCCGTTTCAGGTAATCCGGAGCGGCACAGAGTACGCGGCGCGCGGTGTTGAGCTTGCGCACAACCAGGCTCGATGACGTGCCGCGCGGCACGCCGACGCTGATCGCAATGTCGTACCCGGCTTCGATCGGGTCGGTAACGTGATCGTTCATGCTGAGGTTGATACGCAACTGCGGATATTCGGCGATCAGATCGGAGATCGCCGTTCCGATGTCAGTCAGTCCGAAATTGGTCGGCGCAATCACGCGCAATTCGCCGCGCGGCTCATTGTGCAATTCGCCAGCCGAGCGCTCGGCTTCGTCGAGTTCGGCGAGAATGCGCCGGCATTGCTCGTAGAATCTGCGCCCGGCATCGGTGACACTGACCCGCCGCGTGGTGCGGTCGAGAAGGCGCGCACCGAGCCGTTCCTCAAGCTGCTGGACATGTTTGCTGGTGGCGGCGCGTGACAAGCCGAGCCGTTCAGCGGCCGCGGTGAAGCCTCCGGCCTCTATGACGGTCGTAAAAACACGAGCGTTTTCAAAGCGATCCATGGCCGCCGCCAGTATTGTCAACTATTCATGGACAATCTATTTCGGCCGATGCGGATTATCAAATCCGGCCGCGGCGCTATTAATGAGAGGCAATTCAGACCAAAGAGGAGGAAGCCTATGTCGAAATTTGTCGTCGCGCCGCATTTCCGGCTGCACGAGTGGGTCGCCGAAGAGAAGGGTTACTTCGCCGCCGAAGGTCTCGACTATGAATTCCGCGAGACCATGGATTCGAGCAGCGGCAGTGGCCACCACATCGGCAACAAGGTTGGGGCCTATCAGACTCTGGAAGCCGGTCGCACCTGCAATGTCAGCGGTGCCTGCCATTGGACGATGAATGTTGCGGCCTCAAAGGGACACGGCAAGCTGTACCCGGACGCGTATTCGGTCTCGCCTTGCGGTGTGTTCGTCGCCGCGGACTCGCCGATCAAGACTCCGGCCGATCTCGCCGGCGTGCCGATCTCTGTCGGCTACCAGTCGGGCAGTCACTACGCGACCATTCAGGGCCTCGAGCAATATTTGAAATCCGATCAGATCAATCTTTCATTCAATGACGGACTTTTGTTCAGCCGCATGGAGCGGTTGATCGACGGCAAGGTGCCGGCGGCATCGCTGTTCAGTGGCCCGTATTATTTCCTGGAGCAGCTCGGCTTCCGCAAAGTCATCGACACCACCTTCATGATGGCGTCGATGGTCACTGGCACGCCGGATCCGGAAGATGTGCGCAAATATTTCCGGGCATTGCGCCGCGCCCAGCGCGACATCGACCTGCGGCCGGAACTGTTCACCCACTACTACAAGAAAGAATTCCCGAACCGCTTCCACGATCAGATGGACACGCGGCGCTGGGGTCCGGGCGAGCGGCTGGTGTTTGAGCCGTATTCGAAGCAGACCTTCGACGAGTCATTCGAGTGGATCGAGCAGCACGGCATTTTCCCGCGTGCCGAAATGGGCTCGGGGAATTACGAAACGTCGATCTTCCACTAAGCCGAAGACTGCTACGCCTTTGCATCGAGGTGTTTGCGGACCGCCGCAAACACCTCGTGAAACATTTTTGGCGTCAGCACACCAGTATTCGTGTTGTAACGGGAGCAGTGGTAGCTATCGAACAGCGTCCACGTATCCATTGCGTGGGCGCGGCCGTGGCCGAACGGAAATTCGGCGCGCCGCTTGCCGAGCGCCGAAACGAATGTCTCGTGAGCGATGCGTCCGAGCGCGACCACAGCGCGCAAGTTTGGCATCTCACGCAAGCGTCGCGGTGAGGAATTCACGGCACGTCTTGATTTCGAGCGGTGTCGGCTTGTTCTCCGGCGGCACGCAACGCACCGCGTTGGAGATGCGGCAATCGACTAATTCCAGGGTGTCGTCGGGGCGGGCTTCATATTCGCCCCTGGCAAATCCGAATTTCAGCAATGTGTCGTAGAGCAGGTCGCCCGCGTAGTCGCCGGTGAACGGCCGTCCGGTGCGATTGGCGCCGCGGAGCCCGGGCGCAAGCCCAACAATCAGCAACTGTGCATCGGCCGGACCGAACGAGTCGACCGGCGCATTGAACCATTGCGGTTCCTGCTTTCGCCAGGTTTCGCGGAAAGCGACAAGGCGAGGGCAGCGCGGACAGTCGCGGCCGGGCATTCCGCTCGGACGCACCATGGCGGAAAATCCTTTGGCGTAATTAGTCGTCTTCGAATTCGTCTTCAGCTTCTGCGTCAAGCCGCGGGGCTGTTGGGGCGCGCTGCAGGAATTGCGGCGTGTGCTGCCGTGGCTCCCGTCCTTCGCGCGGCTCGCGAGGCTCCCGCATCGGCCGCTCGGAGGGATCACGGCCAACCTTGGACTGCAACTCGACGATGTCGACGAACTGATCGCATTGGCGGCGTAGTTCGTCGGCGACCATCGGGGGCTGTGTCGAAATCGTGGAAACAACGGTGACGCGAACACCGCGCCGCTGCACGGCTTCGACCAGCGAGCGAAAGTCGCCGTCGCCGGAGAACAACACCATCTGGTCGATATGCGGGGCGAGCTCCATGGCATCGACCGCAAGCTCGATGTCCATGTTGCCTTTGACCTTGCGCCGGCCAGTCTGATCGACAAATTCCTTGGTCGCCTTGGTGACCACGGTGTAACCGTTGTAATCGAGCCAATCGATCAACGGGCGGATCGACGAATATTCCTGATCCTCGATGACGGCGGTGTAATAAAACGCCCGCACCAGATAACCGCGCGACTGAAATTCCCGCAGCAAACGCTTGTAATCGATATCGAAGCCCAGCGATTTGGCGGTGGCGTAGAGATTGGCGCCGTCGATAAAAAGCGCGATTTTTTCGTTTTGTGCCGACATGAGGTTTCTCGTTACTACTTTGCGTTATGAAACCGGATAGCCAATGCTTTCGACGCGTCCGGCGGATTTAAATCGTTTGTCGCCGTGGGACCGTTCAGCGGGCGGAGTACGATCGCACGGCAAATCGCTGACGAAAACCTGCGCGAAGACCATGGCAAAAATACTGCGGTACGCCGTCGCAGTGAATCCGGAAAATAAAATTCGGAACTCCGCGAAAACACGCCCTTGGGTTTTGGGTAACAGAGCGTGCTTGGTCAGCCAAGTTAATATTGCCAGGCCAAATCTGGGGTTAAAGCAGGCACGTCAAAATTGGCGAGTCAGCGTTGCTGGGGCACAATTTACACTTGAACTTCGCTGTCCGGGATTGTACCTAAGCACCAGATTTTTAATGGACATTTTCCCGCCTTTGGCGCAGGGAATCGGTCCGGAACCCCTTCAGGAGCCCATATCCATGGCCCGTGTCACCGTCGAAGACTGCATCGACAAGGTCGAAAACAGGTTTGACCTGGTTCTCCTGGCGGGCCATCGGGCTCGCACCATTTCTTCCGGCAGCCAGATCACCGTCGATAGGGACAACGACAAGAACCCGGTCGTTGCGCTTCGCGAAATCGCCGAACAAGGGGTGTCGCCGGAGGACCTCAAGGAGGAATTGGTTCACTCCTTGCAGAAGTACGTCGAGGTCGATGAGCCCGAGCCGGATGCGGTTCCGTTGATCGGAGCGCCGGGAACGGGTGCCGATGTCGACGATACCGAAGTCACGAGCGACCGCATGAGCGAGGAAGAACTGCTCAAGGGCCTGGAGGGTCTTACCCCGCCGGAGAGCCAGCCCGAGCCTGACGTCGGCGACGAGGAAGAGTAAGCCTCGATTGCCGTTATCTTTTGCGGCTCCGTTAACCAGAGCTTTGGCATTTCACAGCAACGCTGGACGTTGCAAAGGCCCTGATTTGTAGGGACTTTGCCGCCTCGCGCGCCTTGTGGCGAAGGCGAAACGTCATGATATCCTTGTGAACACAGCGTCTCCGACTCTCGTTGGCGGCGCGAGGACCAAGGATCGCCAACAGACTGGCAAGAGACCCGCCGATGGCGCGCTCGCCGATCGACCTGCCGCGGATGCAAAACCAGCCCCGACCTCGGGTGCCGGTGGCGCGCGGCCCGAACCTGGTCCCTAAAGCGGCCGAAGAGGCCGCGCCGAAACCGCGCAAACCTCGGATGATGCGTCAATATGAACTGGTCGACCGCGTCAAACAGTACAATCCGGCCGCGAACGAGGAACTGCTGAACCGCGCCTACGTCTATGCGATGAAGGCGCACGGCGAGCAGCAGCGCGACTCCGGCGATCCATATTTCTCGCATCCGCTGGAAGTGGCGGCGATCCTTACCGACCTGAAGCTCGACGACTCCACCATCGCGGCAGCGCTGCTGCACGATACGATCGAGGATACCGATGCCACCCGCGCCGAGATCGACCGGGTATTCGGCCACGATATCGGGCGTCTGGTCGACGGCCTGACCAAGTTGAAGCGCCTCGATCTCGTCTCGCGTGAAGCCAAACAGGCTGAAAATCTGCGCAAGCTTCTGCTCGCGATTGCCGACGACGTTCGCGTCCTGCTGATCAAGCTTGCCGACCGGTTGCACAATATGCGCACGCTGGCGTTTCGTCCGCCCGAAGCGCGGCGCCGCACGTCGGAGGAGACGCTCGACATCTACGCACCGCTTGCCGCGCGGATGGGCATGCATGCGATGCGCGAGGAACTCGAGGATCTGGCGTTTCGCGAACTGAACCCCGACGCGCACAAGGTGATCACCGAGCGGCTCGAGGCGCTAGCCGACCGGTCCAGTACGTGGATCAGCGAGATCGAGGAGCAACTGACAAGGAAGCTCGGCGACCGCGGCATCAACGTGAAAGTGCTGGGCCGGCGCAAGCGTCCGTACTCGATCTGGCGCAAGATGGAACGCAAGGCCGTCGGCTTTGAGCAACTCTCGGATATTTTCGGCTTCCGTGTCGTCGTCCGTACCATCGCCGAATGTTATCAGGCGCTCGGCATCGTCCACACTTCGTGGCCGGTCGTGCCGGGCCGTTTCAAGGATTATATTTCCACACCGAAGCAGAACGACTACCGCTCGATCCACACCACGGTAATCGGACCTGGCAAGCAGCGTGTCGAACTGCAAGTCCGCACCCGCGACATGGCGCAGATCGCCGAGTACGGCATCGCCGCGCATGCGCTCTACAAGGACGGCGTCGGCTCGCCGACCGAAATGCTATCGCGCGAGTCGAATGCCTATGCGTGGCTGCGCCGCACCATCGAGCTGCTGGCTGAAGGCTCCAACCCGGAAGAGTTCCTCGAGCACACCAAGCTCGAACTGTTCCAGGATCAGGTGTTTGCTTTCACGCCGAAGGGCAAGCTGATCGCGCTGCCGCGCGGCGCGACGCCAATCGATTTCGCATACGCGGTGCATACCGACGTCGGCAACATGGCGATTGGCGCCAAGATCAACGGCAAGATCGGGCCGCTCAGTTCGGCGCTGCAAAACGGCGACGAGGTGCAAATCCTCACTTCCAAGGCGCAGACCGCGCCGCCGGCGGCATGGGAATCAATCGTGGTGACCGGCAAGGCGCGCGCCGCGATCCGCCGCGCCACGCGTGAAGCGGTGCGCAGCCAGTATTCGGCGTTCGGCCGGCGCATCGTGGAGCGGCTCTGCCAGCGCGCCAAGTTCGAATATTCCGACGAGAAGCTCGAAGGCGCGCTGCATCGGCTGGCGCGGGCCTCGATCGACGATGTGTTTTCGGCGGTCGGACGCAGCGAGATGCGGGCCTCCGATGTCGTGCGGGCGATGTACCCCGATTACAAGGACGAGCGCGTCGCGCCGGTCGCCCCAAAGGAGGAGAGCGGGTGGTTCGGCCTCACCTGGGGCAAGGCGATGAAGTTCAAGCTGCCCGACGGCGGGGAGAACGGCGCCGCTATTCCGATCCGCGGCATCAATACCGATTTGCCGGTGCGCTTTGCGCCGAACGGTGGAGCGGTGCCCGGCGACCGTATCGTCGGCATCATGACGCCCGGTGAGGAGATCACGATCTATCCGATCCAGTCGGAGGCGCTGAAGCAGTTCGAGGACGAACCGGAGCGCTGGCTCGACGTACGCTGGGACATCGACGACACCACGCCACAGCGCTTTCCGGCGCAGCTTGCGGTGAAGTCGGTCAACGTGCCGGGCACGCTGGCGCAGATCACCCAGGTCATCGCCGAACACGACGGCAACATCGACAATATTCGGATGGTCCGGCAATCGCCAGATTTCACCGACCTGACTATCGATCTCGCGGTCTATAATCTCAAACATCTGACATCGATCATTTCGCAATTGCGCGCAAAGAAAGTGGTCGCCAGCGCCGAGCGCGTGAGCGGTTAGGCCGCCGGCGCAGGAACGGCAAAGCAAATGGCTGCGAATTTACCGATACGCCTTGGCGTCAATATCGATCACGTCGCTACCGTACGGAACGCGCGCGGCGGGCGGCATCCCGATCCGGTCAAGGCGGCGGAAATTGCGATCGCCGCCGGCGCCGACGGCATCACCGCGCATCTGCGCGAAGACCGCCGTCATATTGTCGACGACGATATTATGCGGCTGAAAGAACACATCACCAAGCCGCTCAATATGGAAATGGCGGCGACCGATGAAATGGTGGCGATCGCGCGTAAAGTCCGCCCCCATGCCGTCTGCGTCGTTCCGGAACGGCGGCAGGAGCGCACTACCGAAGGCGGGCTCGATGCTGCAGGACAGCGCGACAGCTTGCGTCCTGCTGTGGCGGCACTGGCCGAAGCCGGAATCCGGGTGTCGCTGTTCATCGCGGCCGAACCGGCGCAGATCGAAGCTGCCGTCGCGCTCCGTGCGCCGGTGATCGAGATTCATACCGGCGCGTGGTGCGACGCGCTTGCCGCGGGCAACGCGGCCGCCGCCGCCGCCGAATTCGACCGCATCGTGCGCGGAGCGGCTTTCGCCAGGAACGCCGGGCTCGAAGTGCATGCCGGCCACGGCCTCGACTACCTCACCGCGGAAAAGATCGCCGCGCTATCCGAAATCGCCGAACTGAACATCGGGCACTTCATGATCGGGGAGGCGATCTTCGACGGGCTTGAATCTGTGGTGCGCACGATGCGTGCTGCGATGGATCGCGGCCGCGGCAAGGCGAGCGCATCATGATCCTCGGCATCGGCTCCGATATTTGCGACGCGCGGCGCATCGCCAAGGTGATCGAGCGCCACGGCGAGCGATTCACGCACCGGGTATTCACGGATATCGAGCGGACGCTCGCGGACCGGCGGCGCAATCGGTTCGAGACCTACGCCAAGCGTTTTGCCGCCAAGGAAGCCTGCTCGAAAGCGCTTGGTACCGGGCTTCGCGCCGGCGTGTGGTGGCGCGACATGGGCGTGATCAATCTGCCGTCAGGACGTCCGACGCTCGAACTCACCGGTGGCGCCAAACGCAGGCTGCAAAAGATCACGCCCGCCGGATACGAGGCGCGCATCGACCTCACCATCACCGATGAGGGGCCCATGGCGCATGCTTTCGTGGTCATTTCGGCGGTCGCTGTAGCCGTTGGCTGATGCTGCCGGATAGCTGCGATGAAAAATTCGCCACATACCGAGAGAGGCTTGCAAGCGGCTGTAATCACTAGGCAATTAAGGATGGTAGAGCCCGCGGCGAATTTCCCCGTCCAATTGCGCGTGGGGGACTCAGAGGCTACAAGGTCGCAGGGCGGGGCGCCGACCGCGGGACGAGGCCGATGAGCGTGCAGACTGGAACCAAAAAGAAGGAAAGCGGCTGGGCAGAAACCGTCCGCGTCGTATTCCACGCCCTCATTATCGCACTGGTTATCCGCACCTTCCTGTTTCAGCCGTTCAATATTCCATCCGGCTCGATGATTCCCACGCTTCTGGTTGGCGATTATCTGTTCGTGTCGAAATATTCCTACGGCTATACGCACTACTCGTTTCCGTTCTCGCCGCCGATCTACTCCGGCCGCATCATGAGCTCCGATCTGCACCGCGGCGATGTCGTGGTGTTCCGTCTGCCGAAGGACGACTCGATCGACTACATCAAGCGCGTCACCGGGTTGCCCGGCGACAAGATTCAGATGATCGACGGCGTGCTCAATATCAACGGCGAGCCGGTCAAACGCGAGCGCATCGAAGATTTCATTACCGACGACGATGGTGTTACGCAGCGGGTCAAGCAATTTCGCGAGACGATGTCGAACGGCGTCAGCTACAACACGCTCGATCTCACCGACAATGGCTTTTACGACAACACGCCCGTCTACACAGTGCCGCGCGGGCCATTACTTCATGATGGGCGATAATCGCGATAACTCGACCGACAGCCGCGTGCTGAGCCAGGTCGGTTACGTGCCTTACGAAAACATCATCGGCCGTGCACAGATCATCTTCTTCTCGATCAAGGACGGCACGCACGCCTGGGAAATCTGGCGCTGGCCGTGGGATGTGCGTTGGAACCGGTTGTTCACTTTGGTCAGATGAGTCCACGGGCCAAACGCACGCCGGCCGCTCCGCGCCGGGAACCTGCAACCGAAGAGCCCGCCGCTCTACCAACGCAAACTGTAGAGCCTGCCGAAAAAAAAGAGTCGCTCCGTCGGCGCCGCGGCAACGGGCTCGAGCAGCGCATCGGCTATCACTTCAAGGATGTATTGCTGCGCGATGCCGCGTTGACGCATGTGTCGGCGCTTAAAGGCTCGCGCAACCGGACCTCGTCGTACCAGCGCCTGGAATTTCTCGGCGATCATGTCCTTGGCCTGGTGATCTCCGATCTGCTGTACCGGACGTTTCCGAAAGCTGACGAAGGAGAGCTGTCGCGGCGGCTGTCCGATCTGGTGCGCAAGGAGACCTGCGCCGAGATAGCGGTCGCAATCGACCTTGGCGTCGCCATTTACCTCGGCTCATCGGAAGCCAATTCCGGTGGACGCAAGCGGCCGGCCATTCTCGCCGACGTCTGCGAGTCGCTGATCGGCGCGGTTTACCTCGACGGCGGTTATCCGGCAGCAGAAGCTCTGGTTGAGAAGCTTTGGAAGGAGCGCATGCTGGCGACAAAACAGCCGCTGCGCGATCCCAAAACCGTATTGCAGGAGTGGGCCCAGGGGCGCGGCTTGCCGACCCCGGTCTATCAGGAGATCGGGCGCAGCGGTCCGGACCATAATCTGGTATTCCGCGTCGAAGTGCGGTTGCCGAACCTCGCACCGGCGGAAGGCTCGGGCCGCAACAAGCGGGCCGCAGAACAAGTGGCGGCGGCGACGATGCTGACGCGCGAGCGCGTGAAAGTGAAGAAGTGACAGCTGACGGGATACCCGAACCGGCGGAACGGCGCTGCGGCTTTGTAGCGCTGATCGGCGCGCCGAATGTCGGAAAGTCGACGCTGACTAATGCTTTGGTCGGCTCGAAGGTTTCGATCGTCACGCAGAAGGTGCAAACCACGCGCGCTCTGTTGCGCGGCATTGTCATGGTCGGCGCGGCACAGATCATCCTCGTCGATACGCCGGGGATTTTCGCGCCAAAGCGGCGGCTCGATCGCGCCATGATCGGAACGGCGTGGGGCAGTGCGCAGGACGCCGACGTCGTCGCGTTTATGGTCGACGCCGGTAAGGGACTTACCGAAGAGGACGAGGCCATCGTCAAAAGCCTCGCGGACGTCCGGCCGGCGAAAGTGCTGGTGCTCAACAAGGTCGATCTCGCCGACAAGCCAGCGCTGCTGACGCTTGCGGAGAAACTCAATGCGCAGATCAAATTCATCGCGACCTTCATGGTCGCGGCGCGCTCGGGCGATGGCGTCGCCGACTTGAAGGATTTTCTCGCCGCGCACGTGCCAGCCGGGCCGTGGCTTTATCCCGAAGACCAGATTTCCGACGCGCCGATGCGTCAGCTTGCGGCCGAAATTACGCGCGAGAAATTGTTTCTGCGGTTGCATCAGGAATTGCCGTATCAGTCGACGGTCGAGACCGAAGTCATGGAAAGAGCTGCGCAACGGTGCCGTCCGCATCGAACAGACGATCTATGTGGAGCGCGAAAGCCAGCGCAAGATCGTGCTCGGCAAGGGCGGTCAGACCATCAAGGCGATTGGCGCCGCCGCACGCAAGGATATCGCCGAAGCGATCGAGCAGGAGGTGCATTTGTTCCTGTTTGTGAAAGTGCGCGAAGGCTGGGGCGACGATCCGGAGCGCTATCGGGAAATGGGCCTGGAGTTCCCAAAGGAATAATTCGCCGCAGCGCCTTCGCGGACGGTAATGACCGTACTAGGTATTGCCTATGCAATGGACCGACGAAGGCATCGTGCTCGGCGTCAAGCGGCATGGCGAGACCAGCGTCATCCTTGAGTTGATGACGGTGGAGCACGGGCGGCATCTCGGGCTGGTGCGCGGCGGCGCCGGCAAGCGGATGCGCGGCGTGCTCCAGCCGGGCAATTTGGTGCGGGCGACGTGGCAGGCGCGCCTGGAAGAGCATCTTGGCCTTTACGTCGTCGAGGGCCTGAATTTACGCGCCGCGCTGTTTCTCTCGGCGGCACATGCGGTGCATGGCGTGACACACCTCGCAGCGCTGTGCCGGTTGCTGGCCGAACGCGAGCCGCACGCGGGCATTTACGCCGAGCTGAACTCGATTCTCGATAGCATTGAGGACCCGCGTCAGGTTGCGCCGCTGATCGCACGCTTTGAAGTCGACTTCCTCGCCGAGCTGGGTTTCGGCCTCGATTTGTCGTCATGCGCTGCGACAGGAGCGACCGAGGATCTCATTTACGTGTCGCCGCGCTCCGGCCGCGCCGTGTCGCGTGCCGCCGGCGAAGCCTATCGCGAAAAGCTCCTGCCGTTGCCGGCGTTTCTGCACGATGACTCCGAGACAGTCACCAACGGTGTCCTGATGGAAGCTTTCGCGCTGACAGGGTTCTTTCTTGACCGTCACGCCTTTGCGCCGCGCGGTCTTCAAGTGCCGGAAGCGCGCACGCACTTCGTCAACGCCATCAGCCGCGCGCTCAATGCGCCGGTTACCACCGGTTAGGCAGGCAGCCGCAGTGGCGGTAGCCGTAAGGATCGTGCCAGCAATCGTAGTGATATCCGGTCGGGCAGGCAGGGATGTAATTGTACCCGGTGCCAAAGCCAAAACCGTAGCCGTAGTTGCCGTACATCTGGTCCACCACGAAACGCGTGAAAGGGGTAGCGTTGCGCGGCGTGTCGAGACCCGGGGCGGCGGCCGATGGAACCGCGGAAGCGGCGACGATGAGTGCGGCGATCAGAACATTGCGCATGATCGGCTCCAACTCTCCTCGCCAGCGCGAGCTGGCGACTCATTCATGATCGCAGGATGTTAATGCAACGCCTTGCGATGCAATGAATAAAATTCTGCCTTTGGTGGCCGCATTGGACTCTTGTTCAGCGGCGGCAACGGGAGTAGCTGCTAGCCCGATATGAACAAGAAAGTGATTCCCCCGGAACCCGAAAAGATTCAGGAAATTGCGTTGCGCGAAGCGCTCGAGGAGCGCTATCTCGCCTATGCGCTCTCGACCATCATGCACCGCGCGCTGCCGGATGCGCGCGACGGGCTGAAGCCTGTCCATCGCCGCATCCTTTACGGCATGCGTCTGTTGCGGCTCGATCCGGGCAGCACTTTCAAGAAATCCGCCAAGATCGTCGGCGACGTGATGGGTAATTTCCATCCGCACGGCGATCAGGCGATCTACGACGCGCTGGTCCGGCTCGCGCAGGATTTCGCCTCGCGCTATCCGCTGGTCGATGGCCAGGGCAATTTCGGCAATGTCGATGGCGATAACGCTGCCGCCTACCGCTATACCGAAGCGCGGCTGACCGAGGCCGCGCGGCTTCTGATCGACGGCATCGACGAGGACGCTGTCGATTTCCGCCCGAGTTACGACGGCACGACGCAGGAACCGTCAGTATTGCCGGCGGCATTCCCGAACCTGCTCGCCAACGGTTCGCAGGGCATCGCGGTCGGCATGGCGACGGCGATCCCGCCGCACAATATCGCCGAGCTGTGTGACGCGGCGCTCTACCTGATCGAGCAGCCAAACGCGCGCAGCCGCACCTTGCTGAAATACGTGCAGGGGCCTGATTTTCCGACCGGCGGGATCGTCGTCGACTCCGCGGAAACGATCGCCGAGGCCTACACGACCGGGCGCGGCTCATTCCGGGTTCGGGCCCGCTGGACCACCGAAGAGACCGGCCGTGGCACCTATCAGATCGTGATCACCGAAATTCCGTATCAGGTGCAGAAGATGCGGCTCGTCGAACGCATCGCCGAGCTGATGAACGAAAAGAAGCTGCCGCTGCTCGCCGACATGCGCGACGAGTCGGCGGAGGACGTGCGGCTGGTGTTCGAGCCGCGTTCGCGTTCGGTCGATGCCGCGCTGCTGATGGAGAGCCTGTTCAAGCTCACCGAGCTTGAGAGCCGCGTGCCGCTGAACATGAACGTGCTGATCCGCGGCCGCATTCCGAAGGTTGTCGGACTGGCCGAGGTGCTGACCGAATGGCTCACGCACCGCCGCGATGTCCTGTTGCGGCGCTCGCGCTACCGGCTGTCGCAGATCGAGCATCGGATCGAAGTGCTCGGCGGCTATCTGATCGCCTATCTCAACCTCGACAAGGTGATCAAAATCATCCGCAACGAGGATGAGCCGAAGCCGGTCCTGATCAAGACCTTCAAGCTGACCGACGTGCAGGCCGAAGCCATCCTCAACATGCGGCTGCGCAATTTGCGCAAGCTCGAAGAGATGGAGATCCGCAAGGAGGACAAGGAACTCCGTGTGGAAAAGAAGTCGCTTGAGGAACTGCTGCGCTCCGAGAAGCAGCAGTGGAAGATGATCGGCGAGCAGATCCGCGAAGTGCGCGAAAAGTTCGGACCGAAGACGCCGCTCGGTAAGCGCCGCACCACGTTCGCCGAAGCGCCTGAGCACGACGAGGCCGCCATCGAGGAGGCGCTGGTCGAGCGCGAGCCGGTCACGATCGTGGTGTCGGAAAAGGGCTGGATCCGCGCGCTGCGCGGCCAAGTCTCCGACCTTTCCAGTCTCGCTTTCAAGGCCGACGACGGCTTCCGGCTGGCATTTTTCGCCGAGACGACCTCGAAGCTTCTGGTGTTCGCCACCAACGGCCGGTTCTACACCATCGACGCGTCGAAGCTGCCCGGAGGCCGCGGTCACGGCGAGCCGATCCGGCTTTACGCCGACATGGAGCAGGCCGACATCGTCACCGTGATCCGTTACCAGGGCGGCCGGAAGCTTCTGGTCGCCAGCAAAACGGGCAGGGGCTTCGTGGTGCCGGAGGATGAATGCCTCGGCAATACGCGCAAGGGCAAACAGGTGCTCAACGTCAAGCCGCCAGCCGATGAGGCGCGCGCGCTGGCGCCGGTCGAGGGCGAGTTCGTCGCCGCGATTGGCGACAACCGCAAGATGGTGATCTTCGGTATCGATCAGGTGCCGGAGATGACGCGCGGGCGCGGCGTGCGTCTGCAGCGCCACAAGGACGGCGGCCTGTCCGACATCAAGACCTTCGAGGTGGAGAAGGGCCTGAGCTGGATCAACTCCGCGGGCCGCATATTCATCTGACACTCAAGGAGCTTTCGGACTGGCGCGGCAATCGCGCCGATGCGGGACGCCTCGCGCCGAACGGTTTTCCGAAGAACAACAAGTTCGACGACGCGCCGATGAAGAGTAAGACGAACGACAAGACCAACGGCGAGTAACGCGCGCTCTCGACGCTAAGCTTCGACTCTCGCCCAGCCGTCGGGCATCAGCCGCTCCTGCGGCAGGAAGCGGCACTTGTAGTCCATCTTGCGCGAGCCCTCGACCCAATAGCCGAGATAGACGTAAGCGAGCCCCATGCGCTGCGCGCGCGCGATGTGATCGAGCACCATCAGCGTGCCGAGCGAGCGCGCCGCTTCGTCGGGCTCGAAGAATGAATAGACCATCGACAGCCCGTCACCGAGCACGTCGGTCAGCGCGACCGCGACAAGGTCGCCGGCGCTGCGCTTGACGCCGTTGCCACCGGCTTCGCGCCGCCGGTATTCGATGATGCGGGTTTCGATGTGGCTGTCCTCGACCATCATGGCGTAGTCCAGCACGGTCATGTCGGCCATGCCGCCGTCGCGATGGCGCGAGTCGAGATAGGCGCGGAAGATCGAGTATTGCTCCGAGGTCGGCACCGCGACCCGCATCTCGGCTGCGATGTCGGCATTGCGCTTGGCGATGCGGCGCATGCCGCGGTTCGGGCGGAAATCGTCGACCACGACCCGCACCGAAACACAGGCGCGGCAGCCCTCGCAAGCCGGCCGGTAGGCGATCGACTGGCTGCGGCGGAAGCCGCCGTGGGTCAGGATATTGTTGAGTTCGCCCGCGCGCTCGCCGACCAGATGGGTGAAGACTTTCCGCTCCTCCTTGCCGCCGAGATAGGGGCAGGGCGACGGGGCGGTCAGGTAGAACTGCGGCGTATCGCGGGAATGCTGGGTCACTGGGCTTTCGGCATTGCATTGCGGCTGGGGTTGCGACTCCAGCCCGGCACAGGATCGCCCGAGACCGGCCATCCGTCAAAGCCCAAAATCGGTGACTCCAGCGTGACTTATTCCGCCTTGAGGCCGGTGGCCGCAATCAGGTCGCCCCACTTCTTGTAGTCGGCGGCGATGATGCGGCGCATCTCGGCGGGAGTATTCGTGCTGGGTTCCAGCCCCCCGGCCTGCAGAACCTTGCCGGTGTCCGGGCTCGCCATGATCTTGCCGATTTCGGTATTGAGCTTTGCGATCCGGTCGTCGGGCGTACCGCGCGGCGCAAATATCGCAAGCCATGAGCTGGCGCTGAAATTGGGCACGCCTGCTTCGCGGAGCGTTGGGACATCGGGCATGGTGCGTGCGCGCTCGGGCTCGGTGATGCCGATAGCGATCGCCTGCTTGCTGGCGATCATCGGCATGATGGCGGCGGTGTCGAGCATGCCGACCGGCACTTCTCCGGCCGCGATTGCGGTCGCGACCGTCGCGCCGCCTTTATAAGGCACGGCCTGCATCGATATGCCGAGCTCGTGCTTGAGCAGCTCGGCACAGAAATAGGCGAACGAGCCGATATAGGACACCGCGTAATTCAGCGGCTTCGCTTTCGCTGCTGCCACAAGATCGGGAATCGAGGCGATGCCCGCTTTTGGATTGGCCGCGAGGATGATCGGACTGTCGACCACCTTGCCGATCGGCGCGAGATCGGTGAGCGGATCGTAATTGACCTTGGTCAGTTGCGGATTCACCGTGACCGGGCTGTCCGAAAGGATGATCAGCGTATGTCCGTCGGGATCGCTGCGCATCAGGTCTTCGATGCCGATGACCCCGTTGGCGCCCGGCTTGTTTTCGACGATGGCCGGCTGGCCGAAGCTCTCCTGCAATCCCTTGGCGACAACGCGCGCGGTCAGGTCGATGCTGCCGCCCGGCGCATACGGCACGATGATGCGGATGGTCTTGTTTGGGAATGTCTCAGTGTGCGCAGGCGCGGCGAGAGCCGCCGCAGCGAACAATCCAATCAGCGCCTTTTTCAGCAACCCACCCGGCATGCCGCAGCATCGCCCGATGCCGCGACGCCGTCAAAGCCCAAATCAGCGCACGCGGCGCGGCTGTAATGCGGCGGCGCGCGCCGGATTGTTGATCAGGATGGTGCCGACCAGCATGTCGTGCAGCAGCCGCTTGCGGCCATTGAACAGGCCGATGACGAGAATGAACGGCGTCAATACGCTGAGCGTGACCCAGAACACCACGGCGTGCACGGCGCCGAGCAGGAAATACATCGGGCCGCCGTACCAGGTGCGCATTTCCAGCTCCATGGCGCGCATGCCGAGCGTCGCCGAAGCGCCGCTGCCGAGCGTGTAGCCATAGTAAAACAACGCCCAGATCACCGACGCCGGCGACAACAGCCAGAACAGCGCCCAGCCGAGGCCGAGCGTGATCAGGCCGAACACAAAAATACCGATCGACGTCACGATCAGCGGAATGGCCAGCACGATGAGATCGATGATGAAGGCGACCAGCCGCCGCAACAGCACGCCCTGAAACAACTCCGGATTTGCCACCGGATCGTAGGCATGCGGCTTGGCATCGAGCGAGACGCCGATTTGGGCAGGACCGGAAGCAGGGCCGGAATTCGTCATGATCGAGCCTCAAATTACGACGCAGCAGCCGGATGCGGCTGTTTAAATCGGCCCCTAGATGGGTGAACATAATGGCCGATGCAAGAGCCGATGATGAGCCGGCAGTGAGGCGGTAGCATGGTGACACTGGCCGATATCGAGGCCGCCCGGCGGGTGATCGAGGGGCATGTGCTGCGCACGCCGCTGCTGGCGGCGCCGCAACTGTCGGCGCTGACCGGCGCCGAGGTGTTCGTCAAATACGAGAACCTGCAGGTCACCAATTCATTCAAGGAGCGTGGCGCCTGCGTGAAGCTTGCCGCGCTCACCGCCGACGAGCGCCGCCGCGGCGTCATCGCCATGTCGGCGGGCAATCACGCCCAGGCGGTCGCCTATCACGCCCGCCGTCTCGGCATTCCGGCGACCATCGTCATGCCGGTGACGACGCCGTTCGTGAAAGTTCACGCCACCGAAGCGCTGGGTGCGACCGTGGTGCTCGACGGCGAGACACTGACGGAAGCGCAGCGGCGCGCCGAAGCCATCGCCGCCGAGCGCAATCTGGTCTGGGTGCATCCTTACGACGATCCGCAGATCATTGCCGGGCAGGGCACCATCGCGCTCGAAATGCTCGAAGACGCGCCGGACCTCGACACTCTCGTCATTCCGATTGGCGGCGGCGGGCTGATCGCCGGCAACGCCATCGCGGCACGCGCGAAGAAACCGTCGATTGAGATCATCGGTGTTGAATGCGCGCTCTATCCGTCGATGTGGAACGCTATTCACAATGGCAATCTGCCGATCGGCGGTGCGACTCTCGCCGAAGGCATCGCAGTGAAAAATGTCGGCGCGCTCACCTTGCCGCTGGTGCGCGAACTCGTCAGCGACATCATTCTGGTCGAGGAGCCGCTGCTCGAGCGCGCGGTCAATGCGTTCGTTACGTTGCAGAAGACCATGGCGGAAGGGGCGGGCGCAGCCGGGCTTGCCGCCATGCTGGCGAAGCCGGAGATGTTTGCCGGCCGCAAGGTCGGGCTGATCCTGTGCGGCGGCAATATCGATCCGCGAATTCTGGCGTCCATCATGGTGCGTGAGCTGGAACGGGCCGACCGCATCGTGTCGTTCCGTCTCACCATTCCCGATCGCCCCGGCATTCTCGGCCAGATCGCGGGCCGGCTCGGCGAACTCGGCGCCAACATCCTCGGCGTCGATCATCACCGGCTGTTTCTCGACGTGCCGGCCAAAGGCGCCAAGCTCGACGTCACCATCGAGACGCGTGACGGCGCTCATGCCGAGCAGATATTTCGCGCGCTCAGCGACGAAGGCTACCGGCCGGTGCGGATCGAAAGCGGTGGCGCGCTACAGAATATGGCATAAGACCTGACAAAAGCAGACCTGATAAAAACTCGTGTCGCGGGAGGATTCGAAAACATGCCGAAGAAGCACGCGATCTGTGCGTCAATTGTCGGGTTCGCGATGTGTGCGGCGGCACCATGCTCCGCGCAGGACAAATCGCCTGCCGACCAGGACGAAGCCCGCATCCAGGATGTCATTACCGCAAGTCACATCCTGACCAACGAAGGCATTCTCGACAGCTTCGGTCATGTCAGCACGCGCTCGGTCAAAAATCCCGACCACTTCTTCATGCCGCGCGCCATGCCGCCGGCGCTGGTGTCGCGCGCCGACATCGTCGAGGTCGGGCTTGATTGCAAGCCGGTTGATCCGAACGCGCCGCGCCTGAACGGCGAGCGCTACATCCATTGCGAAATCTACAAGGCGCGCAGCGACGTGCAGTCGGTGATCCACACTCACGATCTCGCCGTGATCCCGTTCGGCCTTGCCGGAATTCCGCTCAAGCCCGTGGTCGCGCAGGCCGGCTTCCTGCCGCTGGAAACGCCGCTGTTTGAAGTGCGCGATGCCAACAAGGATCAGGAGAAGCGCGGCATGCTGGTGATCAATGCCAATCTCGGCGATGCGCTGGCGGCAAAACTCGGCGCCAATCCCGTGGTGCTGATGCGCGGCCACGGCGAAACGGTGGTCGGACGCTCGGTGCGCGAAGCGACGGTACGCACGCTCTACACCCACATCGACGCGCAGGCGCAGAGCGCCGCATTGGCGCTCAACCCGCACATCACCGCGATGGATGCCGCCGAACTGGCGTTCAACGCCACCGAGAATTTCGACGCTGACCGGCCGTGGCAGAACTATCTGCAACGATTGCCGGCGGGCCACTGAATTTCAAAGAAACAAGAAGACAGGCGAGGGGGACTATGCACAAATTTGCAATCGCACTGGCGGGTGTTCTTGTTTGCGGCGCGACGGCGCCCGCGCTCGCCGAATATCCCGATCATCCGATCGAAATCGTCGTGCCATACACACCCGGCGGCACGGTCGATCTGCTGGCCCGCGCGCTCGCGCCGCGGCTGACCGCAGCGTGGGGACAGCCGGTGGTGATCCTCAATCGTCCCGGCGCCGGCGGCAGCGTCGGCGCCGACTTCGTCGCCAAGGCCGCGCCTGACGGCTACACGCTGTTCATCTCGACCAATTCGCCGCTCACCACTAATCTCGCGCTCTATCCGTCGCTTGGTTACGATCCCAGTCCGCGATTTCGAGCCGGTCATTCTGGCCGGCGAAAATTCGCTGGTGCTGGCGGCGTATCCGAAGCTGCCGGTGAAGAACCTCAAAGAGCTGATCGCACTCGCCAAGACCGAGCCCGGCAAGCTCAATGCCGGGACATCCGGCAACGGCTCGACCGCGCATTTGTCGCTCGCGACGCTCAACAAGATGGCCGGCATCTCGATCACGCATGTGCCGTATCGCGGCGGCGTGCCGAGCCTGATGGCGGCGATCGCCGGCGAGGTGCAGCTGGTGTTCAGCGACATCGTGCCGATCATGCCGCAGGTGCGCGACAACCGCCTGAACCCGATCGGCCAGACCGGACTGCACCGCGCACACATCGCGCCCGATATCCCGACACTGGACGAATCCGGATTGCCGGGTTTCAACATCACCGCCTGGATCGGCGTGGTTGCGCCGAAAGGCACGCCGCCCGACATCGTGAAAAAGCTCAATGGCGAAATCAGCCGCGCGCTCAAGGACCCGGAGTTCGCCGGGCAGATCTCGGCCATCGGCATCGATCCGATCGGCAGCACGCCGGACGAATTCGGCGCCTTCCTGCGCAAGGAAATCCCGCGCTGGAAGCAGATCGTGGCGGACGGCGAGGTGAAGGTTGAGGGGGAGAAGTGAGGAGGGCGATGTCCCGGACTGGACGGCGCATCAGCAGATTTTCTGGAAGCGCTTGCGCCAGCGCGGCGCGTTGATCGGCGGCAGCACGTAGCTTTTGCCTTCGGCCGAGATCGTCAGCGGCCGGCCGGCGTCCAGAAAATCGAAGACGCGGGTTTCCATGGCGTCCCTTTTATCGCCCTCAAGCTCGGGATGACCGAACTCCGCCTGGTTGAAAAATGGCAGATCAGTCGGCATTTCGACTTCGGCGTTGTGGAAGACGTTGCCGGCGAAATCCATCTGTGTCTTGCCGTTGGCGATCGTGATCGAGCCAGTGGTGTCCTCTTTCGGCGCCGCGCCCGGATAGACCGCATTCATCTCGAAATGCACCCCGCAAGCGATGCCGAATATTCTCCTGCCACGGGTGTCGTAATAGCTCAGCGCCGGCTGATCCTGCCGGTCGATCTCGAATTTCCACGAGCCTTTCCAGACATCGCCGGCGGCAAGTGCTCCGGACAGACCGAAGCCGAGCACAACGGCGGCAATTGCAGGCAACCTTGCATACATCGACATGGTCGGTCCCGACGGGTTTCTGTGAATATTCTAGCGCAAGCACGCCGGCCGGCATCGCGAAAAAGCGCAACGGTGGTGACCATCTCGTATCAGGCCGTGTACCTGTGCTTCGTGGAAATAAAGCGACCAAAGAAGGAACCAAAGGCAGCGAGCCGCCGTTTTTCCTCAACCCCCAACGAGGAGAAACCTAATGGCTCAAGACGAGCATAACAAAGCTGCTGAACATCACGAAACCGCCGCTAAATCGCACCGTGCGGCAGCGGAACAGCATGGCAAGGGCGACCACGCCAAGGGCAAGGAACATTCGACAAACGCCCAACAGCATTCGCAAAATGCCCGCCAACATAGCGATCAGGCTCACTCCAAGAGCCAACAGCAGAAATAAGGCGAGGGGGCCCGATGCAAATCGGGCCTTCTTCCTTTTTGCTGCCGCCGGAGGAAGAGCCGCGACAGCTCGGTCATGTTACTGCGCGGCCGTGTTAAATTACCTTCGCCGACATCGACGCTGCATAACTTACAGACGAGGTTTTCATTATGCCCAGCGACATGCCCCCAATCCCTCCAGGCAATCGAAGCAACAAAGGCCCGAAAGGCTCAAAGGCTGACAACCAGATCAATTCCAAAGATGCGGTCGATCGGTCAGTGAAGGGATCTGAAAAGCATCACAACGCCGGCGAAGAGGGCGAAACGGGAAACATCAAACAGAACACAACGAATAAAGGATTCTTCCGAGGGCGCCGGAGTGGGTAATCACGTCAGATTTCCCGGGCTCAGCCACTGGAACCCATTCTCCGATGACATCGCGTTGCTGTAATCCGGCGTAGAACTGGAGTGCTTGAGCTAGAGCTAGGCCGTGCCATCTATTCTTGTGAGCCTCGCGGCTAATTGCATCGACGTTTTCATCCGATAAGGTCGGGTTGGTACTAGGCTTTTTAGTTTTAAATCGTATGCGATGGAGAACGTGAGATAGTCGCAAGAACATTCCTTTTTCAGGCTCTGGAAACGATATTCCGTAGAGCACCGCAGTACGAAGCATCGTAATAGTGCTGTGCGCTGACGCGATGCCGTCGCCTCGCCCACGGGCAGCAGACTTTTCTATCCATTCCTCATAAACCCGCACGAAGTCCTCCGCCTTCAAATCGGCGAGCTTCAACATCCCCATCGTCTCGTTGATGCGTTTGATGAGGGTTGGGCATCATGCCCGTCCGGCATGTGTTCGGACTGCCAGGTGCTGGCTGCACTGGCGCCGGAGAGGGAGTGCAGACCTCCCGTTTGTATCCGGTGATTCCAGGAAGCGCTGGCCCGGGCCGGGGTGGAAGGCAACTTCCATCAATCCGATCGTGGAGCACCGAAAGGCGAGCGGCCCTTGTCATGAGGACCGCGGCTGTTCCCGGTAACGGGTGCAGTTCTCTACCGGACTTGCCTGGTAACAGGTGAGTCCACCGCACCGTTCGGTGCTCCGCTTCCCTCTTTGGGGAAGCAGAAAAGCGTGGCCCACTTTCGGGCCGATCATTGCCACGCGTCACAACGCGCAGATGCGAATGCATCGCGAGAACGAGAAGTGCTGCGCCCACTCCCGTCATCCTGAGGTGCGAGCGCAGCGAGCCTCGAAGGAGGCGGGCCGAGGCGCTGTGGCCGTCGTCCTTCGAGGGCCGCCGCAGGTGGCGGCCACCTCAGGATGACGGAACGACAAGAGCGAGGCCCAAGAATGAAATCCAAACGTTCAACCCATCGCAGCTTTCCCGGACGATTGACGCTGGAGGAGTGGACCGCGCTGCCGGGTCTCGGCCGCCGCGACTTGATCGATCGTGCGGCGTGCGAGCTGCTAGCCTGTCACCAACTCTGTGCCGGCAAGGACTGCCGGCGGCATCGCACTTGCTGCGGCGACAACGCGGCTGCTTGCAAGGAACGGCTTTGGCGGCTTGCGAATTGGCATCCCATGACGTTGCGCCGGGAGATGGGCCGCCTCGGCACTCTCGCCTGGTTGGGCGGGAGCGGACGCGAAACCTCTCGCGACGTCGCAAAGAGTTTGCGGTGGACCTCCGCTTTGTATGAGCCGTGGAACGCGCCTGAGATTTTTCCGGGATGAAGAAGCCTACGCCGCGTAGGTCTCCGGAACCGACGGGTCCTTGTCCCATTCCGTCACCGGATCGTAGCCCCAGACCCAGTGCGAACTGCCGTGCACGCTGCCGGTGCCGGATGTGATCGATTCCTTTTGCTGCGCGGCGTCGTGCATGTGCTTGAAGCGGGCGTTGGACAGCGACAGCCGCTGCACGCCGTGTACGCGCGGGATGCGGACGCGGCGGAAATTGGCGAAGGCTTCGGCCGGATCGCTGCACTCCGAAAGCCAGCGGCCGAGAATGTAAGAGTCCTCGAACGCCTGGCAGGCGCCTTGTCCGGCATTCGGCAGCATGGCGTGCGCCGCGTCGCCGATCAGCTGGATGCGGCCGCGGCCCCAGTTGCGTGTCAGCGGCCGGGTGAACAGTCCCCATTTCGAGCACTGCGTCACGATCTTCAGAAGCGCGTCGAGGCGCGGCTCGGAATTCGGAAAGCTCGCGCGCATCTCGTTCGGATCGCCGCGGGTCGACCAGCCTTCCTCGACCCATTGGTCGGTGTCCTGCTGGGTGACGATGTTCAGGTTCTTCTTGTTGCGGATGTAATAGGCGATGAGGTGGCGGCCGGGGCCGACCCATTGCACGTGGCCGGTCGGTTCAACCAGTTCTTCCGGCACGTCCTTGCTGTCGAGCAGCGCGCGCCAGACCATCTGGCCGGTATAGGTCGGATTGTCGGCGCCATAGAGCGCCTGGCGAATTACCGAGCGCACGCCGTCGGCGGCGATCAGATACTCGGTCTCGACGCGAACACCGTTGTCGAATGCGAGCACGACCGAGTCAGCGTTTTCCTCGATGCCGATGAGGCGGTGGCCGAGGTGAACGTCGCTTTGATCAAGGCCGCCGGCGAGCGCATCGAGAAGATCGGCACGGTGAAAGGTGTAGTAGGGCGCGCCGTACAGCTGCCCGGTCTTGAAGCGATCGTTGAATTCGAGGAACTCGCCGGTGAGCATGTTGCGCGTGTAAATGCCGGGCGAGGAATAGCCGATGGCCGCGACCTGTTCGCCGCGGCCGATGGCGCGCAGCGCCTTGACGGCTTGCGGGCTGGCATTGACCGCGGCGCCGATTTCACCGAGCGCGGGGGCGGCTTCGTAAAGCTGCGCCTTCAGGCCGAAAGTCTTCAGGGCATTGGCGGTCGCTACTCCGGCAAGACCGCCGCCGACGATCGCTATTCTGCAACGTGATGACATTATACGTGTCGTTCCTCCGGTCTTCGCCACAGTGTCCGCGCCGTGCGCCGCGCTGTGGCGGTTATGTCACAGCATTCACCGGAGAAGTCCCGTTTGCAAGGCCGTCATCGGAGCGTCATGCGGCAAAATTAGCGTCCGTACGGGGACACCACAAAACAGAAACTACGATAGCAGGTTGGGGATTTTCGATATGTCGCGTTGTCAACGTCGCTGCAGCCGCGGCGGGCGGTCTGCTTTGTTGCGTCGATTTCGGAACGGGCATTTAGCCTTCGCTGCCGCCGGTATCGGCGTTTTCATTGCCGCGCCGAGTTATGCCGGCCAACTGCAGGCGAACGCTTTCACACCGTACAGCGGGGCGAATTTCAGCACGATTCAGGCAGGGCCTTTTGCGCTCTATACCGTGCCGGTCCAGCAGATCCAGCCGACGCAGTTGAATGAGGGCTTCGCCGAGGTCAACAAGAAGGCGACGGGATTTGATATTCTCCAGCCGTCGCAGCTGAATTCGACAGCCAATCTGTTGAGCGACATCGAGCCGGTCGTGATCGGGCCTAACGGTGTTCTTTACCTCACCGACGGCCACCATACTTTTACGGCTCTGCAGAACTCAGCCTACGGCGCATCCGATCCGACCGTTTACGTCAACGTCATCGCCAATTTTTCCAATCTGACGATGTCCCAGTTTTGGGCGACGATGCTGGCGGACAATCTTCTGCTGCCGTTGAACGACGGCGCGCCGCAAACCGTAAACCTCAACACTGGCGCGCCGATCCCGACATCCTTGCAGGGCCTGACGCTGGATCCCTATCGCGGTCTCGAATACGGCATCCTGAAGAACAAAAATTCGAAGCTTTTTCTCAACAGCTCGAACATCTCCGGCGCGACAGGTTCGGCAAAACCGGGCCTCGACAAGATCACCGGTCTCTACGGCGATTTCATCTGGGCGGACGCCTATCGGAACGCCAACGACGGACTCGGACTGCCTTATCTGTCTCCCGGCGATATCCAGATTGCGACGACCTGGAATTTAAATGGCGCCAGCGTCACGAAAGAGCCGAATGTCGGTACGGTCACTGTGGCGCAATTGCCGGGCTACATTCTGCCGGCGGGTGCGCCCGGCACCCTTGTCGTCAATTCCGTTATATCGAACAGCACATTGTCGACCGGCACGCTGGACGGCAACGGCGGCGTTCACCGGCATAACGCAATTCAATCTCGGCACGCCGAGCAATCCGATCCTGGTCGGTACGCCGCAGTCGGGCTTTGTGATGCAGCTCGGCAACGATCTCGGCGGCACGGTGACGCTGAACGCCACCAATACTTATACCGGCGGCACGTACGATCATTGCCGGCGATCTGATCATCGCGAGCGACGCGGCGCTCGGTGCGGCGCCTACGGCACTTTCACCTACAATCCCAACAATGTGCTCGCCAGCGTCCAGGCGGCGAACGGCATCATCTTCAACAGCCTCACCGAGGGTAACGGTACGTTGACGTTCGGCACAACGGCGGGCAACGGCACCAACACGGTTGGCAATTCGCTCTCGACCAGCCGCACCATTGCCGTCGATGGCGAGACAGCAACCATCAATCCGAACGGCCATCTCGTAACCTTGAATGGACAGGTCGTTTCGCTTGGCACCTTCGGCGTGGGTCTCGGCAATGCGACCGGTGTATCCGATCTGACAGTCAACGACCTGTCCACCAACGCCAACGGCATCGTGGTGTTGCCGGCGAGTGCCAACAACGCAAATTTCTTCGGCAACTGGATCATCACAGCCGGTACACTGCAGGTTTCGAGCGACGCCGCACTCGGCAACACGACTCTGCCGGCAAACGAATTGGGTCAGATCGACCTGAACGGCGGCACTTTTCAGGCTGGTGCCAGTTTCACTTCGCAGCGCAGCCTCTTTCTGGCCAGCGGCAGTAACTTCGATACCAATGGCTTCACCACTTCCTTTGCGGGCAACCTGCAAGACGTGCAGCGAACGCTCGATGTTATCAATAGCAACACGACGGCTGCGGGCGCGGTGTCGTTCGGCACATTCGAGGTCGCAGCGACGGCCACTTTGAACGTCAGCTCCGGAATTGCCGCGACCACGACGACCTACACGCCGGGCGCTGGAACTTCGGTGACCTTTACCAACGGCATCATCCGCGACCCGGGTGGCACGCTCATCCTGCAACCGACATCAAACAGCAATTTGGGCACGCATGCTGCCGGCACCGCCGGCAGTGAAGATGTCTTCGATACATCGACCGGGCCGAACGCGACCAATACGGTCACGAACGGCATTGTCGCTCCCTGGATCGTTGTCTATTCCGGGATTCCGACCAGCCAGACCCCGACAAATCCGTTCAGCTTCGCGACTTACGGCGCCAACGGCTTTACCGCCACGGCCGGCAACAGCACGAACCTGCTGACCGCAACAGGCACGAGCACTGTTCAGCAGAGCACGGGTGTCACTCTCGCAGCTAACACCGCCGCCTATGCCTTGAGCGTGCAGAACGCGACGACCGTCAATCTCGGCACCAAGACACTGACGCTGGGCAACGGCAGCACCCCGGCGGGCCTGATCCTGAACGGCGGCGCCAGCATCACCAACGGCACGCTCGCCTTCGGCGGCAGCGAAGGCATTATCTGGTTTGCCGGCAACAGCAGCGGCGCAAACAACGACACGATCTCGGCGACGATCACCGGTATCGGCGGTCTGACTTTTGCCGGCGGCCTGCACGCAACGGATCTCTCTGGAGTGTCGAAGAGCGCTGGGCTAAGCGTCGTCAAAATCAATACGGCGTCGACCGAAACCGGACTGATCACCATCGACTCCGGCGCAGTCACGTTGGGCGCCGTCAATGTTTTCTCGAGCAGCGTTCCGGGCGTTATGCTCGCCGATACCAAATCGTCGCCGTCACCGGCAACGTTGAACGTCAATGCGAACAATCAATTCAGCGCCCTCAGCAGCGCCGGAGCCAACAGCACCGTTAACATTGCCGCTGGCGTCACGCTGACCATCGGCGACAGCAACAATCTGAACTCAACGCTTCTAAGCATTATCGCAGGTACGACGACTGGTTCGCTCGTCAAGGCAGGAACTGGCCTTCTCGACATTTCGGGCGGCGGCGGTGCGAGCTTCGGGACTGGCGGAACCGTGTCGGTCAACGGCGGCGCGCTACGCATCGGCAACGGCGTGTTTGGTGCGACGGCGACAACGCCCATCACCGTGGCGTCCGGCGCGGAGCTGCAATATTCCGGCAATGGCGGGTCGATGTTCAACGACCCGATCCAGGGCGCCGGCGTTTTCCATCTGATCGGTGGCACCGTCCAGCTGACCGGCACGAGCAACAACTATACCGGCGGCACCGTCATTGAACTCGGCGCCACTCTCGACGTCACGACGGCAAACCTTCCCACTAATGGGAGGATCAGCAACGCCGGTGGCACGCTGGTGTTTGATCAGACCGGCGCCGCCGGAACATTTACCGGCGTGATGAGTGACGGTCAGCAGTCCGGCGGTCCGAATAATCCCAACGATATGTCCTGCACGTTGGTGTCGTGCACCACCGGCACTCTTTCCGGCACGCTGATCAAAGACGACAGTAAAAACGGCAACGGCGGCAATGTCATAATCGCCAACGCCCAATTGTATACCGGCATGACTTACATCGAAGCTGGTACGCTGACGCTCGGTGCGACCAACGCGATCGCGACCAGCGGCGGTGTGGTTCTGGGCAGAGTCGGTGGCGCGCTCTGCGGCGGCGTAGCGTGCAGCGGAGTTACTGCCATTCTCGCTCTTGGCGCCAACAACTCTATCAAGAGTCTGGCTGACGATCCTTCCAACACGACGCAGGTCCAGCTCAATGGTTTTGCACTGACGGTAAATCCCCTGGCGGGAACATCTTCGACCTACGGGGGAGCGATTGTCGACGGGTCTGCGGGCGGCGGCGGTCTGACGCTGGCCGGGCCTGGTAATCTCGTTCTCACGGGCACCAACACCTATACCGGCGCGACGACGGTCAACGGCGGCGTGCTGGAGGTCGATGGCTCGATTACCAATTCGTCCGGCGTGACGGTGAATTCAGGCGGCACGCTGGCCGGTATCGGTAATGTCGATCCGCCGGCCGTGACAATCAATTCCGGCGGCACGTTCGCTCCTGGCACGCCTGGTACTCCAGGGACGTCAATGACTGTAACCGGCAATCTCGCCTTTCAGTCGGGCGCTATCTATCTCGTGCAGCTCAACTCGACGAGCACGACGTTTGCCAATGTGACCGGCACGGCGTCGCTCGCCGGTAACGTACTGGCTGCTTTTGCGCCCAACACCAGTCCACTCAAGCAATATACGATCCTGCAATCGGCGGGGCTTGGCGGTACTACGTTCGCGGCGGTGGCGACCACCAATCTGCCGAACTTCAACGCAACACTGAGCTATACAAACAACAATGTGCTGCTGAACTTGAACGCGGCTATGGGCGCGGGAGCCGGAACTCGGTGGCAATCAGCAGAACGTCGCCAATTCGCTCAACAATTTCTTCAATAGCGGCGGTGCGCTGACACCGAATTTCCTGACCATTTTCGGTTTAAGCGGCGGCAATCTTGCGACCGCGCTGTCGCAACTGTCCGGCGAATCCGCGACGGCTGCGCAGCAGAGCTCTTTCCAGATGATGTCGAATTTCCTCGGCCTGATGAACGATCCGTTCGTCGAGGGCCGTGGCGGTGCGGGCGGTGCGCTGGGTTTTGCGCCGGATGAGGAAAAAAGCCTGCCGCCGGACATCGCTCTTGCCTACGCCTCGGTGCTCAGGGGCGCGCCGCCGCCAAAGCCGGCTTCGTTCGATCAGCGCTGGACGGTGTGGGGTACGGGCTTCGGCGGCAGCGCTGTCACCAACGGCAATCTTGCAGCCGGCACGAACACCGTCACAGCGCAGACCTACGGTGGGGCGGGCGGCATGGACTACCATTTCACGCCAGATACGCTCGCCGGCTTCGCGCTTGCCGGCGGCGGCACCAATTGGGGCCTGGCGCAGGGACTTGGCAACGGCCGGAGCGACGCGTTCCAGTTCGGCGGTTATGTGAAGACGCAGGCCGGTCCGGCCTATGTCGCCGCATCCGTCGCCTTCACCGATTACTGGGTGACGACAAACCGGATTGCGCCGCTTGGCGACCAGCTTCGGGCAAACTTCAACGCCCAGGGTTATGGCGGAAGGGTCGAGACCGGCTATCGGCTCGGCGTGCCGGGCCCAATGGCTGCGCTCGGTGTGACGCCTTACGGCGCTCTGCAAGCGCAGAATTTCCATACGCCCGGCTACAGCGAAGCCGATCTCACCGGCGGCGGCATGGGGCTGACTTTCAACGCGATGAACTCAACGGATGTGCGCAGCGAACTCGGTGCACGGTTCGATGATCACACCTTGCTCGGCGCGATGCCGATGATTTTGCGCGCGCGGCTGGCCTGGGCGCACGACTGGTTCAGCAATCCGACGCTCAATGCTGCGTTCGAGACGCTGCCGGGTGCGAGCTTCACCGTGAACGGCGCCGCTCCGCCGCACGACACGGCGCTCACCTCCGTCGGCGCGGAAGTCCACATGACCGCGAACTGGTCGGCAGTCGGAAAGTTTGAAGGCGACTTCGGCCGCGGCTTCCAGAGCTATGCCGGCACCGGCACGCTCAAATATGCTTGGTAGGCTTTAACCGGCGGTCGGGTTTCCCGCTAGTGCGTTTGCCCGAACAGATGGGTGAGGAAGTTGCCGCTGCCCTCGGTCGTCTCGGCGGGCGCGCCGGTCTCGGCTGGCCGGGCTCTCGGCAACGGTATGGCGCCAGGCACACCCGGCGTCGCCATCGCAATAACTGCCGGCCGGTGCGGCGGCAGCGGGATCGGGCCGGTCAGCGGCGCCGACGGCGGCAAGGCATCATCGGTTGCAGCAGTCGCGGTGTCAGGCGAAGACATCTGTTGACCACCAACCGCCTGGTTCGGATCGGGCCAGGGACTGCTCGCCTGCTGAGTTGCTGCCGCGGCGTCGGCTGGTTGTGGTGGTCCGCCTGCAGGCATTGGCGCAGGCATGTCGGCTGTTGCCAGCGACGCGACTTTGGCGGCCGGCGAAGGCGGGTTACTGTCATTTGCCGTCGTTCGCGACGCGAAGGAAGCGGTTTGCTGCGCGGGCAAACTGCTATCAGTATTTCCAGAAGCGACCCCGGCGTTCGCTGTACCGATCGAAGCCGTGGTTGTCGGCGCCAGCAAAGGTTTGGGCGATGCGATGACCGGCTGCGCAACATAGGTGCGCATGAAGCTGGTGATGGTCCACAGCATGATAGGGACCGCAATAACGACGGCTACCAGGATACCGATCCGGCGCAACACCGGCCCATACGAATGAGGATTGTCGTCGAATTCGCGCATGACACCCCGCCTCATACCCAGATACCCCGGCGGAACGGTCCGTTACGAGCCGTTCTTATTCAGCTTCTCCGCGACGCTGGCCGCAAAGTAGGTCAGCACACCATCGGCACCGGCCCGCTTGAATGCGATGAGGCTTTCCATCATCGCCTTTTCCCCATCAAGCCAGCCGTTCGCTGCCGCGGCCATAATCATCGCATACTCGCCCGAGACTTGGTAGGCGAATGTCGGCATCCCGAACGCCGCTTTGACCCGCTGCAGGATGTCGAGATAGGGCAGGCCGGGCTTAACCATAACCATGTCGGCGCCTTCGGCGATGTCGAGTTCTACTTCGCGAAGTGCCTCGTCGGAATTCGCCGGATCCATCTGATAGGTACGCTTGTCGCCGGTCAGTGTGGTGCTGGAACCGACGGCGTCGCGGAACGGGCCGTAGAAAGCGGAAGCGTATTTTGCGGCGTAGGCCATGATCTGCACGTCGCCAAAGCCCGCGGCGTCGAGGCCGGCACGGATGGCGCCGACGCGGCCGTCCATCATGTCGGACGGTGCGATGATATCGCAGCCCGCTTGCGCCTGAACCAGCGCCTGCTTGACCAGAACACCGACGGTCTCGTCGTTGAGGATCACACCGTCGCGCAACAAGCCGTCGTGTCCGTGGCTCGTGTAAGGATCGAGCGCCACATCACACAGCACGCCGACTTCCGGTACTTCTTTCTTGATGGCGCGCACGGCGCGACAAATGAGATTGTCCGGGTTAAGCGCTTCAGAACCGTCGTGATCGCGGCGCTCTGGCTGCGTGTAAGGGAACAACGCGAGGCAAGGGATCGACAGTTTCGCCGCGCGCTCCGCCGCACGCACTGCTTCGTCGATCGACAGACGATCGACATTGGGCATGGAATCGACCGGGGCGCGAACCTTGTTGCCATCGACAATAAAGAGCGGCCAGATCAGGTCGTCGGTGGTGAGCACATTCTCGCGCACCATGCGCCGCGCCCAGTCGGCGCGGCGGTTGCGGCGTGGACGGATCGAAAGATCGAGCGGCTCGGTGGGCGTGGGCGCTTCCACCGGCGTGAGCCGGTTGCGTTCCAACGGACGGCCGAACTTGATCGCCATACACGATGCTCCTGACGAGCGCCTTTTTAGCCGGTTGTCCGACAATTCGCCACTGGTCACGCTCAGGCCATTTTGGCAGCGTTTACCGCTTGTTACAGCGCAACGTTGACGCCCTCCCAAGGCGCCTCTATCGGTCCCGCAGACATGAGCGAGCAATCCCAGAAACAAGCGAAGCGGCCGAGCGACATGCTCGAGCCGGTGCGCCTGAGCAAAACGCTCAGCAGCGCAGGGACTTGGACCGAATATCTCGTTCTGTTTCTGCGCCTGATGGCGACGGTGTCGCTGCTCAAGGGGCTTTATCACTGGGCCGAGGTTTGCGGTGTCGGCGCCCGGCCAGATCAGGGTTTCGACTCCCATCCGCTGTCCTGGCAGGCGGCGACGGTATTCTTCGCAGTGCTTGATCTGGTTGCCGCGGTCGGCCTCTGGCTGGCGGCGGCGTGGGGCGCGGTGGTGTGGCTCGGCTCGGTGGTGTCGATGGCGGTGGTCGTGCTGTTTTTCCCCAACGTGTTCGGCGCCAGCATGATGATCGTGGTTCTCGAAGTGTCTCTGCTCGCCGTCTATCTGTGGCTCGCCATTATGTCGGCGCGCGAGCGGCCGGCATAATGCCGAGTCGCCCCGATCCAGATATCTGTTAGGTTGATCCTAAGCCATTTGAACCTCGGTCTGTGAACGCGCATGCGAGGCATCGAACGACGCAGTTT
The DNA here is from genome assembly GCA_963807565.1 of uncultured Alphaproteobacteria bacterium. Classification (GTDB taxonomy): domain Bacteria; phylum Pseudomonadota; class Alphaproteobacteria; order Rhizobiales; family Xanthobacteraceae; genus BOG-931. The sequence goes on from CAWECH010000022.1 coordinate 42,665, forward strand.
TATGATAGGTACTGCCGGGTTCATGCTGACCGGCGGAATTTCTCCAGCCTCCGCAGAGACTGGATGGCCGACGAGACCGGTTCGCTTCATCGTGCCACTCGCTGCCGGCGGAGCACTCGATTTTGCCGCGCGTCAATGCAGCGGGCCGTTGTCGCGCATTCTCGCGCAACAGGCTTTCGTCGAGAACCGCACCGGGGCCGGCGGCTCGATCGGCATGGATACCGCAATGAAGGCAACGCCCGACGGCTACACGTTTCTTTTTGCCAATGACAATATCGCTATTGCGCCGCACATCCTCAAATTGCCGTACGATTACACCAGAGAAATGGCACCGGTGATCACCGTAACGCGACAGCCGATTGCGTTCGCTGTCAATCAATCGCTCGGAGTCAGATCGCTTGCCGAACTCGTGGACTATGTCAGGAAAAATCCCGGCCTCGGATTTGCCAGTTCGGGCGTCGGTTCGAACCAGCATGTGTTAGGCGCGTGGTTCGCCAGGGAAGCGGCAATCGTCCTCCAGCATGTTCCTTACCGCGGCGCCGGGCAGGCGGTTACCGATCTGGTTGCCGGCTCGGTCAAGTTCGGCATTCTCGGCCCAACGGCGCTGCTGCCGCATGTTCAGACCGGAGCACTGATCATCATCGCGCAGACTGGCGCAAAGCGCAGCGTCGCCTTGCCCGATGTGCCGACGCTCGCCGAGGTCGGCTACGCGAACATCGTGCTCAATTCCTGGTTCGGCGTGTTCGCGCCTGCGGGAGTGCCGGGAGAGACGATCGCGGCCCTAAACGCCGCGATCACAAAGGCGCTCGAAGACCCAAGTCTGCGCGAGACTTTCGTCAAGGCGACGTTGGAGCCCGTGGGCGGCTCGCCGGAAGTACTTGGCAAATTGGCGCGCTCGGAATCGGATAAATACGCGCGGTTGGTGAAAGAGCTGAATATTACCGCGGAGTAAGGCGTTCCAAAAATCCTTCAGATCCTATTTTTCGCCACGCGCAGAGCCGCGCGGATACGCTGCGGCGTTGCCGGCATCTCATCAATCGAAATTCCGAATGGCGACAGCGCGTCGTTGACGGCGTTGATGACGGCCGCCGGCGCGCCGATGGCGCCGCCTTCGCCGAGACCTTTGGCGCCGGTGATCGACGATGCCGCGGGCGTCTCGATATGGTGCAGCTCGATTGGTGGAATATCGCGCGCCGTCGGTGGTGTGAAATCGGCGAGCGTCGCGGTTTGCACGTTGCCGAGCGCGTCGTAGACGATCTCTTCGAGGAGCGCGTTGCCGATGCCCTGTGCGATGCCGCCATGCACCTGACCGTCGGCAATCAATGGGTTGATGATGCGGCCGGCGTCTTCGACCGCGAGAAATTTCTCTAATGCGACGTGCCCGGTTTCGACGTCGACCTCGACGATGGCGACATGACAAGCGTTGGAGAAAGTACCGGGGGGATCGTAATCGGCGCTGTCACTTAAGCCTGCAGTCAGGTCGCCTTTGAACCGGTGAGTCTGGAAATACGCGGCGCGCGCCAGCGCCGAGATGGCAATCGTGCGGTCGGTGCCGGAGACTGTGGCATTGCCGTCTTCGAGTACGATGTCGTCGGCCGATGCTTCAAGCATATGGCTTGCGGCGATGAGCAATTTGCTGCGGAGTTTTTGTGATGCGAGGAATGACGCGCCGCCGGAGATGACCAGCGACCGGCTCGCGAATGTGCCCCAACCATAGGGCGTGCGATCGGTATCGCCGTGAACGATGCGGACGTGTTGTGGTGCGATGCCGACCTGATCGGCAATGATCTGCGCCAGCGTGGTGCGCAGGCCTTGACCATGCGGGCTGGCGCCGATGCGCGCTTCGACCAGCCCCGACGGGTCCATGGTGATGGATACGGTTTCCCATCCAGGCGTGATTTCCATGCCGCGCGCCGCGAAGGCGGGACTGCCGTAGCCGGTCCGCTCGGAAAATGTCGCAAAGCCGATGCCGAGATAACGGCCGTGGGTGCGGGCCTTTTGCTGGCGCTTGCGAAACGCCGGGACGTCGATGTGCTCGACCGCTTGATCGAGGGTTTCGACGTAACTGCCTTCGTCGAACACCAGGCCAGTGGCGGACTTCGCGGGGAATTTGCTGATCAGATTGCGGCGCCGGATCTCTTCGGGACCAAGCTCGAATTCCGCTGCTGCCTTGTCCATCAGACGCTCGATCGCGAGAGTGATCACAGGGCGCGACACGCCGCGATAGGGCGCCATGGTGCAGGTGTGAGTGGCAACGCCTCGCGCGACACATGAATAGGCAAGAAAATCGTAAGGTCCCGGCAATTCTGCCATCGCCATGAGTGGCTCGACGCCACAGGTCGTTGGGAAGCATGAATAAGCGCCGACATTGGCGGCGATATCGGCGGATAGTGCGATCAGCTTGCCGTTATGATCAAACGCGCCTTCGATCTCGACATGCTGATCGCGGCTGTGGAAGCCGGCAATCAGGTTTTCGCGGCGATCTTCGCTCCAGGCAACCGAGCTACGCATCCGCCGCGCCAGCCAGACCAGCACGACATATTCCGACGGCAGCGACATTTTCTGGCCGAAGCCGCCGCCGACGTCGGGTGCGATGACGCGCAGATCGGCTTCCGGAAATTGCAGCACGTCGGCAATCGCCGTGCGCACCAGATGCGGCATCTGCGTCGTGCAGGTCAGCGTCACGCGGCCAGTAGATGTGTCATAAGCCGCATGCGCGGCGCGGGCCTCGAGCGGCGTCGCATTCTGGCGGTTTGAGCGCAGCGTGGCGCGCACGACTTTGTCCGCCCTGGCAAATGTGGCGTCGAAGTTCTCGGTTTTGATGCGGCCTTCGACCACGGTGTTGGCCGGTATCTTGCCGTGGACCAGCGGCGCACCGGGTTTCAGTCCTTCGCGGGCATCGACAACGGCGGGTAGTTCTTCGATCTCGACCTCGACCTCGTCGGCGAGGTCTTCGGCGGCGGCATTGCTTGCAGCAAACACCGCGGCAATCGGTTCGCCGACAAAGCGGACAAATTCACTCGCCAGGATCGGCTGCTCGACCGGCTGGTAATTGAATTTGTGCAGCATCGGCCGGATCGGCCGCGCGTCGGCGAGATCGGCTGCGCGAATAATGTTCGCGCCGTCAGGCGCGGTGATGCGGACAATGCGGCCCGACGCGACGGCGCTGCGAACGATACGCAGATAGTGTTGCGCGGGCAGGTCGGCGGTGAAGCGGCCGTGTCCCTGTACCAGCGCCGGATCTTCCAGCCGCCGGATAGCGCGGCCGACCCACTTCATTCCTGATCCGGCGGTCGGTGCGGTCATGGGGAATTCATGGGAAGATCATGGACCGGCGTTTCTCAAAATTGCGGCGGCTCGCCGTAATAGGCCTGGCGGATCACTTCGGCGAGATCGGCTTTTGAAACCGGGCGGGGATGGTCGATCTTCACCTTGCCGACGACGTCGATTGCCTTGTCGATGTCGCTCTCGCGCATGCCGAGGCCTTTCAGTCCGGTCGGCAAGACCAAGCCGTGCGTTGAGATCGTAAAGTCCGCGCGCTGCATCGCTCGCGCCAAGCGCGCGTTTGATCCGTTCCATCGCTTCCGGCGCCGCGACGGCGTTGAAGCCGATCGCATAAGGCGTGGCGATGGCGTGGGTGTGGGCGTGATCGAGATTGAACCATTGCCGCACCCGCTGCGCGATGGCGTGTTCAAGCCCGACTTCGGCGCGGAAATTTGCCGCGAGCCACGCGCCGTACATCACATTGCTGCGCGCGGCGAGGTCGCGGGGATTTTGCATCATGCGCGGCAGATTGGCGCCGAGCAGGCGGATCGCTTCCTCGGCCATGGTCTGCACCACGGGATTGGTGTCGATGCCGTAGAGGCTTTCGACCGCGTGCGCGACCGCGTTCATGCCGCTCGCCGCCGAAGTGCGCGGCGGCAGATCGAGCGTCAGTTCGGGATCGTAGATGGCGGTGGCGGGGAGGGCGTCGGCGCCTTCGCCGGAGATCGCGTCGGCGGCGATGCCGACGCGCCAGCGCGCCGCCATCTCTGAGCCGGAGTAGGTCGTGACCACGGCCATGTACGGAATTTTGGTCGCAACCGCCGCCGCCTTGGCGAGCCCGATCGGGGAGCCACCGCCGACCACGACAAAACCGTCGACTTTGGTGCGCTTGATATCGTCAAGCACGCGCTCGAAAGCATCGCGCGGCATGTTTGGTGCGGAAGCGTCGCAGTACTCGACGACGCGGCTTGCGACCGAGGCGGTGGCGCGTTGCGCGAAATCGAGCCTCGATTTCGAGCACAGCACCAGAAGCCGCGACATTTTGTGAAAGTCCGCCTCTTCACCGAGAGTGGCGGCGGAGCCGGCGCCGAAGCGGATGCGGATCGGATCAGAACTGTAAGTGAAATTGGCTGGCATTTGCGTTTGTTATTCTGCTTTCATACCGGCCTGTTTGACGACAGGGCCCCATTTGGCAACTTCCGCCTCGATGAACTTGCCGAACTCGGCAGAGCCCATGTGCACGGGCGCCGCGCCTTCATTGTCGAGAAATTTCTTGGTGTCGGCTGAATCCAGCAAGCTCGCGATAGTGTCGTGCAGTTTGTCGACGATCGGTTGCGGCGTGCCGGCAGGCGCAACGATGCCCCACCAGTTGGTCGCCACGTAGCCGGGCACGCCGGATTCTCCGATGGTCGGCAGGTCCGGCAGGATCGGGCTGCGTTTTTCACCGCCGGTCGCCAAGCGCGCGCAACTGGCCGGACTGGATGCTCGGCACGGTCTGCACGATGGACGAGAACATCACCTGGTCTTCGCCGGCGATGATTGCCATCATCGCTGGACCGCCGCCTTTGTATGGCACGTGCTGGATGTTGACGCCCGCCATCAGCTTGAACAATTCACCGCTCAGATGCTGGAAGCTGCCGATGCCGGCCGAGGCGTAGTTGAGAACCCCGGGCTTTTCCTTGGCGAGATCGAGCAGTTCCTTGACCGAGTGTACCGGAACGCTCGGATGCACGCTAAGCACGTTCGTTCCGGTGGCGATGATGCTCACCGGCACGAAACTTTTCACCGGATCGAAGGGCTCCTTGTAAAGCCACGGATCGACCGCGTGCGCGATCGAGATAATGAGCAGCGTGTAGCCGTCAGGATCGGCCTTGGCGGCGAGGTCCGAGCCGACAACGCCGCCGGCACCGGGCCGATTGTCGACGAACACCTGCTTGCCCAGCGCCTGGCCGAGCTGGTTGGCGATGATACGTCCGACCACGTCATTGCTGCCGCCGGGTGCGAACGGGATGATCAGCCGGACGGTGCGGTTCGGGTAATCGTCGGCGTTTGCCGGTGCGGCCAAGGCGGCCAGCGCCAGCAGGGCGCTCCCGATCGCCATCGTGCGTAACTTTGCCATGGCCGTTTCCCCAGCGGTCTTTTCTCGTGTTGTCCTTACACCAGCCGGGGCCGGGCCACGTCATTGCCGCGGCATGTCGCGGACTTCTTTCGCCTTCGCTGTGCAGGCCGCGAGCAGGAAGGCGAGATCGGTGCCGGTCGAAACATAGCGCGCGCCCATCCGGACGTATTTTGCGGCAAGGTCGGCGCGGCTGGCGAAACCGCCGACGGCGAGGTGTTTGCCGTGCTTGCGGCAGGCGGCGAGCGACCTGGTATAGGCTTCGTCGCACCTTCGGATGATCGTACTGGCCCGGCAAGCCGTAGTCGGCGAGCAGATCGTTGGTGCCGATCAGCACCATATCGACGCCTTCGACCGCCATGATCTCGTCGGCGTTCTCGATCGCCTTGCCGCTCTCGAACTGCACGATCACCATGGTTGCGGCATCGACAGCCGCATAGGCCTCGGCCGGCGGAAAGGAGCGATATTGCAGATGCGGGAGGTTGCCGGCGTTGGAGCGGTCGCCGAGCGGCGGATACTTCGCAGCCTTGACGTACTCGCGCGCTTCGGCGGCAGATTGCACATGCGGCGCGATGATGCCGAGCGCGCCGGCATCGAGAATGCGCTGCACGTCGCCGACGCCGGGCACGCGGACGAATGGCGTGATGCCGACTTCGAGCGCGGCGATACAGACCTGGCTCATGCTTTCCAGCGAAAAGCTCGAATGCTCCATGTCCACATAGAGGCTGTCGAAGCCCGCGGTTTTGGCGATCCGCGCGATCTCGACGCCGCGGATGAGCCGCACCGTCATCGAGGCCACGACCTCGTCGCGGGCGAGCTTTTCCTTCACATGGTTGCGCAGGATATCGCTGATCTTTGCCGATTCTGAGCTCTTTTGGCTGACATGATCCGCCCTAAAAGCTATCTTTGCGGGAAGGGAGAAACGCCGTGAATTATTCGACCGATTTCAAGTCAATCCGTAACGACGTGTCGGCGCAAGAGTGGCAGGCGAGGGTCGATCTGGCCGCCTGCTACCGGCTGATTGACCAGTATGCGATGTCGGACCTGATCTACAACCACATCACGGCGCGTATTCCCGGCACCGATCACCTGCTGATCAATCTCTACGGGCTGCTCTACAAGGAGATCACCGCGTCGAGCCTGGTAAAGATCGACGTCGAGGGCAACATCATCTGGAAGCCCGACACCGATTACGGCATCAACGTCTCCGGCTACGTGATCCACGGCGCGATCCACAAGGCGCGCACCGACGTCGCCTGCGTGCTGCACACTCACACCCGCGCCGGCATGGCGGTCTCGGCAATGAAGTGCGGGCTTTTGCCGCTGTCGCAGACCTCGATCCGCTTCGTCGGCCATCATCGGCTATCACGACTATGAAGGCCCGGCGATCGACACCGAGGAGCGCGAGCGGATCGTCAGCGATCTCGGGCCGCATGACGCGCTGGTGATGCGCAACCACGGCCTGCTGACCTGCGGCGCCACCATCCAGCAAGCGTTCAACACAATGTATCAGCTCGAGCTGTCGTGCCGCTCGCAGGTCGACGCCATGGCGGCGCGGACGGAGCTGACGATGCCGGGCGAGAACGTGCTCGCCCACACCGCGCATCTCTATCAGCCGGGCACGCGGCGGCCTTATGGCGTGCTGGAATGGCCGGCGATGCTGCGGCTCCTCGCCGCGACCGAGAAAGCTTCGGACTATCCGCCGCATTGGCACTGATCGTCGCGAACGTCGGATTGCATGACATTGAAAGCCTCTGATCTTCGGCTGCATCGCAGCGGGCGGGGGCCGGCGATCGTCTTGCTGCATTGCCTCGGCGTGGATCATCATATCTGGGACGAAACAACCCGTGCGTTGTCGGCGACCCACGAAGTGATCCGCTATGACTTTCCCGGCCATGGTGAGAGCCCGGTGCCTGCACACGGTTACACCATCGAAGATCTGTCGGTGCAGTTGCGGGACGCTCTCGCCGGCGCAGGCATCGCGAAAGTGTCGCTGGCAGGCATCTCACTCGGCGGACTGGTGGCGCAACATTTTGCCGCTGCAAATCCGGATCGCACCGAGCGCCTCATCCTGATCGACACCACGCCGCGATACTCCGATACGATGCGCGGCATGTGGGCCGAGCGCGCCGTCACCGCCCGCACCAAAGGCGTGATGGCAATGACCGGCCCGCTGCTCGATATCTGGTTCACGCCAGCATTCGTGGCAAAGGATCCACCCGGTGTGCGTTATGTGCGCGATTGTTTTGCCCGCGCTTCAGGCGAAGGGTTACGCGCTGGCCTGCGAGGCGCTAGCCGGCGGTGACCTGCGTTCGCTGGTGCCGCGTATTTCTGCGCCGACAATGGTGGTCTGCGGCAGCGAAGATATCCCCGAATTCATCGAAGCCGCGAAATGGCTTCACGCGCAGATCGGCGGCTCGATGCTGGAATGGTTGTCGCCGGCGCGGCATTGCTCGATCCTGGAGCAGCCGGAAGCGTTTAACAGGCTGTGCCGCAATTTTCTGGCAAGCGTGCTGCCGGCCTGATCGCGTTCGAGTTCAGTTTCGATTTTGCGAACATTCTGCGTCGCAGATCCACGCAGTTAGACCGTGGGGGCCTAGTGGATCGGTAACATAAACGTGTGCCGCTTAAACGCGAACGTGTACGGCGTAGGCGGCTTCGCTCAGTAAAGTGTTCTCCGTTGGGAACCGGCCGTGGCATTTGGTTGTTACCAGCTGGACGTATTTGGGATTTAATTTTGGACCGTCACTGCCGGTTCGAATCCGTTTTTTCAGCGAGTGTCGATGGACGACCGAGCCAAGCCGGCCTTCAGTCTGAAGACATTGGCAGCGCAGCCACCGGGCGCGCACGAACTCATCACCAGGGCGGTCACACAGCCTATCCACATGTCGGCGACTTACCTGCGGGATGCGGATAATCGCTATCCCGCCGGCTACGTTTACGGACGCGGCGACAATGTTTCGGTGCAGCAAGGCGAAGCCCTGATCGCTGCACTCGAGGGCGCAGATGAAGCGCTGTTGTTCGGCTCCGGAATGGCCGCAGCAAGCAGCGTCCTTCTTGCACTGGATCGCCCGACGCACATCATTGCGTCACAAGTCATGTACTGGGGCTTTCGCTCCTGGCTGCGGGAAATCGGCCGTTACGGTCATACCGTGTCATTTGTGGAGACATCCGATCTCGATGCGGTGCGTGCCGCGGTCCGGCCGGGCGAGACCGGGCTGTTCTGGATCGAGACTCCCAGCAATCCGTTATGGACCATCACGGACATCGCCGCGATTGCGGAGATCGCACATGCCGCCGGCGCAATTGTTTGCGTCGATTCGACGGTCGCAACGCCGGTGTTTACCCGACCGCTTTCCCTCGGCGCTGATATCGTCATGCACTCGGCCACCAAGTACCTCAACGGGCACTGCGACGTGGTTGCAGGCGCGTTGGCCACCGCGACAGAGGGCCCGCTTTGGTCCCGAATCTGCAAACTGCGCGATCAGCTTGGCAACGCGCTCAGCGCGTTCGACGCATGGTTGCTGATCCGGGGCATGCGTACGCTCGATGTGCGCGTACGCACACAGTCGCGTACGGCTGCGATGCTCGCGGAAAAGCTCGTGGGACATCAGGCCATCTCACAGGTGCTCTATCCGGGATTACCGCAACATGCTGGCTACGAAATAGCGCTCCGGCAGATGAGCGGCGGCTTCGGCGGCATGTTCTCGATCAGGATCCGAAATGGCGGGAAGGCAGCGATTGCGGTCGCGGCTGCTGTCAGCCTGTGGAAACGTGCGACCTCATTTGGAGGCATCGAAAGTCTGATCGAGCACCGCGCCTCGATCGAGGGCGAGGATTCGCCGTGCCCCGACGACCTGCTGCGGTTTTCTGCCGGCCTGGAAGATGTCGACGAACTCTACGCCGATCTGACGCGCGCGCTTTCGATCGCCGCCTGAAGAACATCCGTCTCAAGAGCCGCTCAAGTCGGCTGGATGCCGGCGAGCTTGGCTGCTTCGCGCATTTCTTCGTAATCCTTGCGGACGAACGCGTCGAAGCCTTTGGCTGTCATCTGCTCAGGCGTTGCGATTTCCGAACCAAGCGCGATCAGCTTGTCCGCCGCGGGCGATCCATTGCTGAGGCCTTTTTGCACGGCGGCCTGAAGCTGGGCGATGATCTCCGGCGGTGTCTTTACGGGAGCGAGCACGCCGATGAAGCTTTGCGCGATGAAGCCTTTGACGCCGCTTTCATCGAAAGTCGGAATGTCCGGTGCGAGCTTCGAGCGATGCACCGCAGCGATGGCGACAATGTGCGCCTTCTTGTCGTTGTGCAGCTGCAGCGCGGTGGAGAATTCGGTCATTGCGCCGTTGATGCTGCCGCCAAGCAGATCCGGCGTCAGAGCGCCGCCGCCTTTGTAGGGCACGTGGGTTATGTCGGCGCCAGTCGCCGCCTTGAAGCGTTCCAGCGTCATATGCGAAGCGCTGCCGACGCCGCTGGTAGCGATCGTCATCGGCGTTTTTTTGCTCGCGGCAATAAAGTCGGCAAGCGTCTTGGCCTCGACATCGTTGCTCAGGATCAGACAATGCGGCACGTAACTGGTGAGTGCGATTGCAGCAAAGTCAGTCAGCGGATCGTAGCCAAGCTTGGCATGAATGAACGGATTGACGGTGAGGGGACCATTGGAGCCGACCAGCAGCGTGTAGCCATCGGGCGTGGCCTTGGCGACGAATTCAGCGCCAATCCCGCCGCCGGCGCCACCGCGGTTTTCGACCACGACGGTGCCGTTGATGCCTTTGCCGATCTGATCGCCGACCAGACGGCCGACGATGTCAGCATTACCGCCGGCAGCAAATGGCACGACAAGCTGGACCGGCCGCGCCGGATAATCGGCGGCGAGCAGGCGGCCCGGCAGCAATGAACCGGCCGATGTGGCGACAATGCTGCCGAGCAAAGTACGGCGTGAAAGCGTCATGGCTTAATTCCTTCAGTATCTAGTCGGACTTGATGTTGTTCTCTTTGACGACCGGGCCCCACAGCGCCATCTGTTCGGCGAGGAATTTGGTTTCTTCCGCCGCGTCGCCGAGGCGGAGCGAAATCTGCAGGCTTTCGGTCAGGGTTTTACTCACAGTCGGATCGCGCAGGCTATCGCCGAGTGCTGCGGCAAAACGCTCGATAATCGGTTTCGGCGTACCGGCCGGTGCAAACACGCCCCACCACGCGTAAGACTCAAAGCCGGGGAAACCGGCATCGATGGCGGTTTGGGTATCCGGCAGGTTCGTCAAGCGGGTCTTGCCGGTTTGCAGCAGCGGCACGATGGTCTTGGCGTTGACTTGCGGCATGACCAGCGCGGCGCTGCCGATAATCAGATCGACATGACCGGCGATGGCGTCATTCATCGCCGGACCGCCACCACGATAGGGGACGTGGACAAGTTTGCAGCCAGCCTTCTCACTCAGCAGCGTCATCGTCAGATGGCCGACGCTGCCGCTGCCGATCGACGCGTAAGTAATCGTGTCAGGTTTTGCCTTGGCTGCGGCGATGACATCGGCGAAGGATTTGTATGGCTTGGACGGGTGGGTCGCGAGCACGTTCGGCGCGGTGCCGATCAGCATGACCGGCGCGAGATCCTTCACGGTATCGAAATTCAGATCGAACAGAAACGGATTGACCCCATGCGAGTCGAACACGAACACCCAGGTGTTACCGTCCGGCGGCGACTTCGCGACGATCTCGGTGCCGAGAGCGCCTGAGGAACCGGGACGGTTCTCGATCACCATCGTGGCGTTGAGGCTCTTCTGCATGCCGGGTTGCGCCATGCGTGCGATCGGGTCGACGCTGCCGCCGGGTGGAAACGGCACGATGATCTTGATGATGCCGAGAAGGCCAGGACTGTGCTCGCGCGATATTTGCCAACACTGATGCGAGCGGTGACGCCAGCGTGCCGGTCACGAGCGATCGTCGTGTGAAATTCATTTTCTTCCTCCCGTGGAACTTATGTTTTTTGAATCAGTTTTCTGGCGGCGCTACCGGTGCGGTCTGGCCGGAGCGCTTCAGCGCGTCGGCAACGAAGCCGTTGGCTTTCATCTCCTCGACAAAGCCGCGCAGATAAGCCAGCCCGACAGGGCGGCCTTTTGGCGTACCGATCGCCTGGCGGATTTCCTCGAACGCGTCGGGCAGGACCCGCGTGTCCGGGTGATCCTTGGCATAAGCATCGAGCGGCTCGCGTACGCCGGCGGCCGCATCAAGATGCTGGTCGAGGAAAGGCTCGATACCACCCGCCGCGCCACCTTTCGGATTGCGAATGAGGACAGCGCTTTTCAAAGTGCGCGTCAGATAAAGATCGTAAACCGAGCCGAGACCGACACCGATCTTCTTGCCCGGCGCGTCGACCTCATCGGTATTCTTGAATGGCGCATCCTTGCGCACAAGATAGGTGCCCTGAATGAGCAGGTACGGGGCTGTGAAGTCGACATCAGTGGCACGTGCCGGCTCGATGGCGATGAAACCGATGTCCCAGGCATTTTGCACGGCGCCGTCAAAAGTTTTTCCGGCCGATGTGTAGAACACGAATTCGACCGGAATGCCGAGACGCTTGGCAAGCGCGGTGGCAAGCTCAGGAGTGACACCGAGTGGCTCACCATTGGGGCCTTTTTGTACCAGGACCGGATTGCCGAAGTTCATCGCGGCGCGCAGCTTGCCGGTCGGCGCCAAGTCCCTGAGCACTTCGGGTGGTAGGGTTTGTGCGGAAGCGCCGCCCGAGACCGCGAGCAGCATGAGCAGAGCGGTCATGAATTTGGACATGGCGTCTTTCCCTAAAACGGTTTTATCGCAACGATTTTTGTGCGAATTGGTTTGTGAGTATTAGCCGGTATTGCCTGCGTCAAGCAGACCAAAAGGAGCCATGCGATGAAGATCGACGGATCATGCGCCTGCGGCGCCATCAAGATCGAGGGTGAGGCGGATCCTGAGAAGACCCAGATGTGCCACTGCACCGATTGCCAATCTGGCACAGGCACCGCCTTTCGGGTGTCTATCCCGGTTCCCGGCACGACGTTCAAGATGACCGGCGTGCCGACGGTCTTTCTGAAGACCACGTCCGACAGCGGCAGGCCGCGTGCGCAGGCATTTTGCCCGACCTGCGGCTCGCCGATCTACTCGACGACACCCGGCGACGGCGTGCAGCCGTCTTATACTGTTCGTGTGGGCCTGTTACGCCAGCGCGACCAGCTCATTCCGAAGCGGCAGAACTGGTACCGCTCGGCGCGACCCTGGGTCACTGAGATCGAACTCGATCCCGAAGAACGCGGGCCAGGGTTGAGGGTATATCAAGGCGGAATCGATGAGCAGCGTCGCAGAAGGCCCAAAGACCAGACGCGTTCGTGCGCTCCTGTTGAGCGATCGGATCGACACCTCAAATTTTGAGCACGAGGGTGTGTTATCGACTGCGCCGCTTACCTACAAATTCGGTGGCGATGGCCTGGTGACGCTGTTCCGTTATGGAGTCGCGGTGATTTCCTGTCTCTCGCTCGAAGCCGAAGATCAGGTGGTTCGTTCGCTGCGGCCGCGGCTGGTGCGTCCGATCAGTCCGGTCGAGGAAGAAACGCTATTGATCGCGGTCAATCCCGACCGGGACGAGCAGGTTTTGCCTGGCGGACCTTTGACGTTGAAAGCGCTCAAGCCCGAGCATCTGATTGTCATCGCCGATGCTCTTTCAAAGAGCGTGGTGCTGGCGCGGGACGAACGCGAGGTTGCAACGGTTTTTGAAGTCATCGAACCGTTTTCCCGGCAGCTTGCTGAAAAAGGCTGGATCGACACCGGACGCCGCATCGTTTTGAAACACATCGGCAACGCGCTTCTGGTGCAGCACCGGCTATCGGGCCGCGTCGCTGTCACCGAGAAACCCGATGTAGTCTGGGATCGCCACGATCTGGACAGGCTCTATGCGCGTCTGGAAGACGAATACGAATTAAAGGAGCGTGCCGAAGCGCTCTCGCGCAAGTTGACCGTCATTGCCGACACCGCCGAGATCCTCGCAGATCTGATCGATACCAAGCGATCTTTCCGGCTTGAGATAATTATCGTTATCCTGATCGCGGTTGAGTTGGTGGTCGCTGCCTATCAGGTGTTGCATTAGCTTCGTGCGCCGATGCTGCGGCGATTAGCAAATAAGTAATGGGCATACGCTAAAGACGTGCTGTCCGCGGGAAAGGAATTTCCGCGGCTTCCCTACATTCCAGAAGGATTCCGACTTTCAGCCTGTAGGGGCTGGAGACCAGGAGTTTTTTGCCTATGCGTGCTTTGCTGACCCGCTTCGCCGCGGATGAATCCGGCGCGACTGCAATCGAATACGGCCTCATCGCATCCGGGATCGCGCTTGCCGTTATTCCGGTCGTGAACGGTCTGGGCGCTAAACTCGCCACCAAATTCACATCGATTTCTTCAGCGTTGAGATAACCGCAGAAATTTTTGCCGGGATATTGTCTGAGCCCCGGCAAAGATGAGGCCTCGGTCGAAAGACCGGGGCCTCGAAATTTCCGTACGCATTCGTGCGGCTTTGCCGTTCACGGTCTCGTTAACTATTTACATTTGATCGGTGTTAAATTTTGCCGGTTAAGTTCCGTTAGCAGGGGACGGCGCCTGAAGAATTTCAGGTGCGAGCAAGTGCCAGAAGGGGACGTGAAATGCGCGCGATTTTGCGCTTTTGGGCGAATGATTTCGCCAGCACCGCCATTGAGTATTCTCTCATCGGATGCGGCATTGCGGTCGTCATCATTGCGACGGTGCAGGGGCTCGGAACGTCGGTCAACGGCATGTTCACGCAGGTCAGCAGCGCGCTGAAATAAACTGCTTCAGCCTCGCCGCCGCTGTCGTCAAACAAAGATTGCTATCGCGTTTTGCCGGCAACCCGCATGAAGAATGCGAGCACCTCGGCGACCGCCCGATAAAGTTCAACCGGGATTTCCTGATCGAGCTGCATGCGTGAGAGCGCGGCAGCAAGCTCCGGCTTGTGCGAAACCGGAATTCCTTCGGCGCTGGCCAGCTCGACGATCCGGCGCGCCAGCTCGCCGCGGCCAATCGCGGTGACGCGCGGCACACGTGGTTGCTCATATTCCAGAGCGACGGCGAGCGAAGTCGGCGTATCTGTCATGTCGCTTGATCGAGAAATGTGCCCGGAGATGCACCTTGGGACGCATTGGCCGCGCGTGACGTTGCGCCTTGGCATCGAATTGCACCCGGCTCCAGGTCGGCATTGCGCAGGCCGGCGTCGAGAAGCGACAGATTGCTCGACAGGAGCGCCGCGCTTTCGCTGCGTTCCGCGTTGAGAGTGACGGTCGTCCGCCTGCCTGCGACCGCGATATGCGTGCGCACCGGACCGAGCGGTTCGAACGTCGTCGAGAAGTCGACGTGCCACGCCGGCGCCGCCGCGGGATCGTCTTGTCGGCTGGCGTCGCGGGAAATGCGGATTTGTGCGGACGCTGTTCCTTCGTTGGTTGATAGCGGAATTTCCAGCAGCACGGTCACTGGTTGCTGCTGCCTCGCCGGATCGCTGGCCATGCGATCCGGGGGCAAAGATGCGATCTGCAATAACGCACGCCGTGCGACCACGGCGTCGGTTTGGTCGATCAGATGTAACGCACGCTCGCGCAGGGAAGCGTTGCTCGCAATCGACGCAGCGACAGGCGCCTGCGCGACGGTCGGAGCGCCCCGATACGGCGGCGGCGGAGCATTCTCATGGGACGCGGCGTTCTGTTGCGCGGTGCCAGATCCATTGGTTGAAGCTTGTTCAACAGCGTCTGCGTTCGAGCCAAGCCAGCTTTGCAGCGATTGGCGCAATGCTACGAGGGCGGCCGCGGTCGTAGGCATTTCGCGAAGCTGCGAAGCACTTTCAAGGCCAGCTTGCAGCAACGCCGTTTGAATGGCATCGGCGTCCGGCGCCGTGCCGGTTTCGAGATCGAGCCGAAAAGCCAGCAGATTGCCAATCGCCGTTGTGACTGCGTGGGGCACCGCAGTGTTGCTCGCAGCGCCGAAAGCCTCGAGATCCGCGTAAAGGGCGGGTAGGCCGTTTTGGCGAGCGGCGAGATCGCGCACCAATGACGTCGCGGCAGACATGGTGGCGTTAGGGGACGGACTGGATGCCGGCTGAGAGCTGGTGTTGCTCTCGCCCGAGACGGGCACAAAGCGCGGCTGTGCGGGCGTGCCCTGGACATTCAGGGTTGTGGTCGTCCCTGCAGCAAGCGGCGCGCCGCCCGTCTCGATATCGAGCGTGCCGCCGCCGGGCAGCAGCAGGCGCGCCGTAGTGTCGTTGACGACCGACAGCACACGCGCCGTGATCGCTTGCCCGATAAGAACAGCAAGCGACGTCGGGGTTGGTTCGGAAACGCCCGAGGCGGCTGAAATTGGAGTGACGGGTGTCATCGGCGTGCAAATTCCTTGCGGCGTGCACGCTAATACCGTCGCGTTAATTGCTGATTAACCATCCGGCGGCGGCCGGCATTACCATCCTCTCCGTTTCGGACGACGATATCCTTCATCGCATTCTGAACGAGTGGGTGGACATCATCCCGGCTCACTTCGAGACGTATCCGCTGATTGACGTTGACGCTGCACGGCGGATGCCGGCGACACAGATCACGTCGAAAGATGCCGCGACGAAAAAGTAAGTGCCGCGCGTTGTGTGACAGTTTTCTGACAGCACAAATGCGCAATGGTTATTTTTTCAGTAACGGCTACTCCGTATCTTCGTCGCCAACAACGGCACGCGCAAAACCGGAATGCGGCAATGAACATACTTACCTTTGCCTCGCGCAAAGGCGGCACCGGCAAGAGTACGCTCGCCGCTCATCTCGCCGCGCATGTGCATCGGCTGTCCGCTCCGTGCTGTCTTGTTGACGATGATCCCCAGGGCTCGCTGACGTTCTGGAATTCATTGCGCGGCGACGACGCGTTGCCGTTCAAGCAAATCAAACGGACGTTATCCCGCACGCTCAAGAAGGCAGAACGCAGGGGCGCCGCATGGGCGTTCATCGACACGCCCGCCAATATGTCCGTTGGTGTCACCGAGGCCGTCCAGTCGGCGACGATGGTGATCATTCCCTGCCGTCCCGGCGTGTTCGATATTGTCGCGGTGCAGGAGACCATTGCGTTCGCGCGGCGCACACGCACGCCTTACGCCGTGGTCATCAACGGTGCGCCGTCGCGGCGCGGTGGAGAGGAAGCCGCAGCAGTTGCTTACACACGCGACAGTCTTTCCCGCCTCGATGTTCCGGTGTGGGGTGGCCAGATCACGTACCGGGCGGATTTTTCGCTTTCGCTTGCCAGCGGGCAGGGCGCGAAGGAATTTGACGCCGACTCGCAGGCAGCCGAGGAAATCTCCCGGCTGTGGAGTGCCATCGAGAAATCGGTGCAAGCCATTCGTAGTGCGCGTCCCGACGCCGCTGTGCATCGCATCGCGGCGTAGCCTCGCGGCTCCATGCGACTTCAGGGCGCGCGACGTTCCCAGCCGAGCCATTCGCTGATGCCGCGTCCCATCACCCACGCGCGATCTTCGCCTTTGAGCCACGGCAGGTGTTCGGTGAAGAACGTAACGCCTTCGCGATACGAGCAAGGCAGGCGCGACAAGTCCGTGCCCCAGAACAGCCGGCGCGGACCAAAAGCGTCGAAAGCGTCTTTGATGTGCCGGTGCAGATTGGGGAACGGATAGGCTTCTATCGTGTAGAACGGCAGGCAGCTCGCCTTAACAGCAACATTGGGCCGCGCGCTTAAGGCCAGCAGATTGCTGAAGTCAGAAAACGCTTCTTCGTCGCGTCGTGCACCCGTCAGGCCAAAATGATTGATGATAATGCTGAGAGCAGGATGCTCTCGCGCGACCTGGTCGAGGCGCGGCATCAGCGCGTTGGGCGCATAGATCGTTAGCGGCAGGCCGGCCTTTTCCGCCGCCGACCACAGCCATTCGATCTCGCCATCGACAAGCGGCTTCTGGAAAAGCGGTGTCTGAAACGTCA
>CAWECH010000023.1:0-11247 GCA_963807565.1 uncultured Alphaproteobacteria bacterium
AGTCGACATTGGCCTGAAGCGCGATCACCGAGGAAACGTTGGTAATCCCCATGCCCAGTCCAACAACGCCCACAGCGATTATGGGGTGCAGCGGATTGGCGCCGGGATGGAGCAAAATCAGCAAGTACGCTTCCGGTCACCAGGATGACGCCGCCGATGGTGGATGAAAGGCGATAGGGCATGCGAAGCACCAGACGGCTGCCAACGAAACCGCCAAACGGCGTGAGGACCGAAATGGTTCCGAGCGCCAGGCCGGAAACCAGCGTGCTCGATCCCATCAAGCCTTGCATGTAAACGGGCAGGAATCCGATTACCGCCATGGTGATCGCGCCATTGGCGACGCCGACCCAGTTGCGGCGGCGATGATGCGGTTGCGATACAGCCGCACCGGAATCATAGGCTCGGTGATCCGGCTTTCGTAGAACACGAGCGCACCAAGCAATATGTCGAAAGCGCAGAACGCCAAGGTCAGAGCGCCAAGGCTTAACGTCTCGGCGTGCATCAGGGCGATCATGATGATCAAGGTCGCCGAAGCCATCAGCACTGCGCCGATGTAATCGATGCGATGCTTTCGCTTCTGCACATTTTCCTTCAGCGCGATGATCAGCAACACAGCAGTGATGATCGCGAGTGGGACGTTGATCCAGAATACCGCTTTCCAGCTGATATGGGTCGCGATCAATCCGCCGACCATCGGCCCGATGACCGCCGCGCTGCCGAACGTGCTTGAAATATATCCTTGCACCCTGGCGCGTGCTTCGCCGCTGTAAATGTCGGCAACAACAGCCTGCGAGACGGGAATCAGGGCGCCGGCGCCGATGCCTTGCAGTAACGGAAACACAATCAGGGACATCATGCTCCATGCCAGCCCGCACAGCACGGAACCGACAAGAAAGACGCCGATCCCGAACAGCAGAACCGGCTTTCTGCCGTAGAGATCGGCAAGGCGTCCGTAAATCGGAATGAGGATCGCCTGCGTCAGCAGATAGGCGCCGAAGATCCAGCTGAAGAGATCGATGCCGCCCAGCGCGCCGACGATCGTCGGCATGGCCGTGGCGACGATCGTTCCTTCGATGGCCGCCATGAAGATCGTCGCCAGCGCCGCAACGAAAACCAGCGGGCGATGCGGCGGTGGCTCCGCCGTGTGCCCGCGATCCCCGAGCAGGCGCTACTGGAATCGTCTGAGGACGAGTTTCGGCGTCTGTCGCAATGTCCATCACTGGGCCGGATCGGGCTTGGACCATTTCGCGCCCGGGGAGCGGCCAAAAAGGCCGAAACTTCCGCGAAATGGTTTCGCTGTCGGCGTTTTCAAGCCGAACGAGACGATCTATGCGCGTTTTGGCAGCGGGGTCGTGGCTTGTCCAGCTTCGCTACATTTGCACGGCGTTTGTTTTGCGGAAACGCCATACAAAATATCGTGACAGCTTTATTTCGCGGTTATGCAAATTGCCTCGTCCGCACATCGCCGTTTTATGGCGACTACTGCGGCACGGCGCCGCTGGCGCGAATGATGTTGCCCCACTTGTCCCATTCGCTTTTGACAAAACCCTGGAGATACGCCGGCGAGCGCTGCTCGGGAGGCGCGAGCGTTGCCGCGACTTCACTCAAGCGTTCCGCCATGCCGGGCGAATTCATTGCAGCGACAGCCGATGCATTGAGTTTTTCCACGACATCTTTCGGTGTATGCGCCGGCGCGAATATCGCCGCCCATGTTGATGCCGCCATCGCCGGATAGCCTTTCTCGGCCATCGTCGGCAGGTCAGGCAGCGCCGGCGAGCGGGACGAAGACAGGTTGGCGATGCCTTTGACGGTGCCGCCTTTGATGCTCTGGACCGCGGTCACCGCGATATCGCAGATGAAATCGATCCGGCCGGCGAGGAGGTCCTGCATGGCGGGGCCGGTGCCTCGGTACGGCACATGCAGGAACTGAGCGCCGATTGCCTGCTCCAGCATCGCGCAGCCGAGGTGCGATGCCGAGCCGACGCCGGCCGAGCCATAACTCAGCTTGCCGGGATTGGCTTTGGCAAACGCAACAAACTCCTCGACCGAGTTTGCCGGCAAGTCGTTGCGCGCAATCAGAACGAGCGGAATTTGCGCGATCAGCGCGACGTCTTCGAAATCGGTCAGCGGATCGTAGGAAGGATTTGCGGCGAATAGCTGCGGGTTGGCGTGTGTCGCGACGGTGCCGAGAAGTGTCGTGTAGCCATCAGGCGCCGCTTTGGCGACGTGCTGCCCGCCAACGATGCCGCCGCCGCCGCCCATATTCTCCACAAAAACGGGTTGCCCGAGCGGCGTGCTCATGCGTTCGGCCACGATCCGCGTCAGCACGTCAATCGGACCGCCCGCCGCGGCCGCTACGACCATGGCGACCTGGCGCGTTGGATAATCACCTGCCCGAACGAGATTGCTCATCAGCAGCAGGACGACGATCGCCAGCCACGCGCGTTTCATGCAAATTCCTTTGCAAGGTTCTATTGCGGTGTCAGCGTATGAGAGCGGCGCCACTGGCGCAATTACGCGCTCATGATGCTCCGGGACATATCCGATTGCCTCGACCTCGAGGCCGCAGTCCATCGGCATTCCGCCGGCCTGTAGTCGCGTTCGGGCGGGCAGCGTCTCTTGCGAACTGAAATAGCGCCGGTACACCCGATCGAAGGTGGCAGCGTCGCTCTGGCTCTTCAGCCACACGTTCACTTTCAGGAGATGGTCCATGGTCGAGCCCGCGGCTTCGACGATTTGCTTGAGGTGATCCATCACCACAGTGGCCTGTTCCTCGAAAGGCATGTCAGGAAATTTCGGCAGCGGTTGTCCGCTTTCGCGGGCGGCGCGCAGCTGTGCGGCGAATGGTTCGCGGAATGGAGGTATGCCGGACACAAATAACAGGTCGCCGTAACGAACCGCCATGTTCAGCGGCACGCCAAGATCAGGAACGCTGCTTTTGACGACGGACTTTTCCATGAACGCCAGCGCTCCGCCGTTCAGTTTCCTTCCGCCGATTTGGGGCGGCCGCTGGATTCCACTGACCGCGTCGCATCCGCGTGATTTTCACGGACTTGAAAGTTCCGGCGCACCGCAACGGTTCATTCGCCGAGAAGGCTTCTGCCGCGGCGCGGTCGGGCACGTTGATGATCAGCACGCTGCCGAGACGTTCCTCGGAATTATCGGCGACCATCGCGCCGCCCAGCACAAGGATGTCTTTGTGCTTCTCGAGATATTCGAAGTGGCTCTTTCTGGCGCGCTCGCGGCCTGCCGCGCCGTCCGGACCGTCTTCCTGATAGATAATGTACAGCATTGTTCCTCACCTGAAGTCTGATTGTCCGACGTCACCCCGCGATTGCTTCCAGCCTACGCTTCACCACCGCCGGACCGAAACCCCCGATGACGATGAACACGATCACCATCGCGCCGGCGATGAAGGTGAACACGCCGATGGTGCCGTAGTTGCCGAGCAGGAAGGCGATGATGAAGCCCGAGAAGATCGCGCGAGAACCGGCTCCACGAATAAACGAAGCCGACCGCCTGGGCGCGAATGCGCGTCGGGTAAAGCTCCGCCTGATAGGCGTGGAACGAGAACGACATCCAGTTGTTGCACAGCGTGATCAGCAGCCCGCAAATGATCACGCCTGCCGCCGTGGTCTGTTGCGCGAACAGCAGGCCGGATGCGGCGATGCCGATCGCCGCCCAGGCGATCTGCCATTTACGCTCAAAGCGGTCGGCAAACAGCACGCCGACCAGCGGGCCGATCGGCGCGGCAATCGCGATGATGAAGGTGTAGGCGAGCGAGCGCGTCACTTCGATGTGCTGCGAGATCAGAAGCTGCGGCACCCAACTCGAGAAGCCGTAATAGCCGATGGTCTGGAACAGATTGTAGATCACCAGCATGATGGTGCGGCTGCGGTAATCCGGCCCCCACATTTCCATCCACGAGCCGGCCTTTTGCTCGGTTTCGCCCTCGACGATTTGCGGCGGCGGCAGATCGTGGCCGATATCGGCGCGGATTTTCTGTTCGAGATCCGAAACGATGGCTTCGGCTTCGGCTTTGCGGCCATGCTGCTCGAGCCAGCGCGCCAATTCCGGCAGGTTGCGCCGGATCCACCAGATCACCGCGGCGCCGATCGAGCCGATGATGACCACCCAGCGCCAGCCGTCGAATCCCCAGATCGTCAGCGGCACCAGTTGCCAGGCGATGAAGGCGACCACCGGCACGGCGGTGAACATCACGAATTGGTTGTAGGCGAAAGCGGGTCCGCGCTCATCCTTGGGAACAAGCTCGGACACGTAGGTATCGACGTTCACCAGTTCGACGCCGAGCCCGATGCTGGCGATGAAGCGCCACAGGTCGATGGTCTCTGGCGTGTTCTGGAACGCCATGATCAGTGCACCGATCGAATACCACAGCAGCGCGAAAGTGAAGATCGAGCGGCGACCGTAGCGGTCGGCTAGCCAGCTAAAGGCCAGCGTGCCGACAAACAAGCCGGCAAACAGCGCAGCGACAAAGCTGGCGAAGCCCTGCAGGTCGAACAGGCCCTGCGTGGTCGGCGTGAACAGCTTGGCCTTGAACAGGCCAATGGCGATGTAGGCGGTGAAGAACAGATCGTAAAACTCGAACCAGCCGCCGAGCGATACCAGCGTCACCAGCCAGCGCGTGTGGCGCGACGGCGGCAAGCGATCGAGCCGCGCCGCAATCGTAATTGCAGAATCCGCCATGAATGCCCCCAGCACCTGATAGTCTTGTCTTCAATCAGGCAGGTAACTCTATCAGGGCCGGGTGCTGCCCTGTCAATCAAGCGGATTTCGCATACGCGCGGTCTCGTTTACTCGGTCCGGTGCGGGCGGTACGGTTCGCCTGCAATATAACGGGACCACGATGAGCGCGACGACAGGGACGTTAAACGCCAGCCCGGAAGAGGGACACGGCGCCGCCGAAGCGACGCGGCTGATCGTTGCCGCCTCGCTTGGCAACGCGCTCGAGTTCTACGAAATCCTGGTCTACGGGTATTTCGCGGTCGTCATCGCGAAAGTGTTTTTTCCCGCTGCCGACGAAGCGGTCTCGCTCCTGGTCACGTTCGGTACGTTCGGCGCGTCGTTTCTGGCGCGGCCGGTCGGCGCGATTTTTCTCGGCGCTTACGGCGATCGCAGGGGCCGCAAAGCTGCGCTTACGCTGTCAATTTTGCTGATGACCATCGGCACCGGGCTGATGACGATCATGCCGAGCTACACCACGCTCGGTCTGCTGTCTCCGGTGCTGGTGATCGCAGCGCGCCTCCTGCAGGGCTTCTCGGTCGGCGGCGAATTTGCGAGTTCGACTGCGTTTCTGGTCGAGCACCGTCCGGATCGCGCCGGCTTTTTCGCCAGCTGGCAATGGTCGAGCCAGGGACTCGCGGCGCTGATCGCGACCAGCTTCGGCGTGCTCCTCAGCAATACGATGTCGGCGGCCGATCTGCAGGCTTGGGGCTGGCGCATCCCGTTCGCATTCGGGCTGCTGATCGGGCCGGTCGGCTACTATGTGCGCAGCCACATGGCGGAAACGCCGGAATTCGTCGAAGCTGGTGCGGCCCACGCACCGATGCGCGAGCTTCTGGTCCATCAATGGGATCGCCTGCTGCTTGCGATCGGCGTCGTCGTGATCTCGAACAGCTCGCAATACATGATCGTCTACATGCCGACTTACGCGATCAAGGAACTGCACCTGTCGCAGTCGGTGGGGTTCACGGCGGCGGTGCTGGCGGCCGCGCTGCAGACGCTGGTCGTCCCTTTCGTCGGAATGTGGGTGGACAAGGTCGGACAAACTCCGGTGATGATCGGAGCGGCCATACTGTTTGCCGTCACATCCTATCCGGCATTCGCGCTGCTCGGCGCCAATGCTTCGCTCCCGGTGCTGATCGCGATGGTGTGCTGGCTCGGGCTGCTGAAGTCGTTTTACAGCGGCGCGCTGCCATCGTTATTGGCCAGGGTCTTTCCGACCCAGACCCGCGTTAGCGGGATGTCGCTGAGCTACAACGCGGGTGTTGCGATCTTCGGTGGTTTCGCGCCGTTGTTCGCGCAATTATTGATCGATCTGACCGGCTCAAAACTCGCGCCGAGCTATTACATGATCGGCACGTCGCTGCTCAGTCTTGCGGCAGTATTTCTGCTTCGCAAAAAATATCGGCTTTGATCCATGGAAGTTCTGATTGTCGGAGGCGGCATTGGCGGTTTGACGCTGGCGCTGTCGGTGCACGCTTCGGTGCCCGGCAGTAAAATCAGGATCTTCGAAGCGGCGCCAGATATCCGCGCGCTTGGCGTCGGTATCAATATCGGGCCGCACGCGGTGAAGGAGCTGAGCGCGCTCGGTCTTGAGGACGCGCTCGTTGCGGCGGCATGCCTGCCGCAGGATTATGCGTTCTTCACGCGGCAAGGCCAACTGGTCTATCGCGAGCCGTGGGGCAAGGCGGCAGGGCATCAGTGGCCGCATATTTCCATTCTTCGCAGCGAGTTGCATCAGTGTTCTGCTGGATGCGGTGCGTGAGCGGATCGGTGCGGAGAATTTCATCACCGGTCATCGTTGCATCGGGGTCGAACAGGGCGATGGTCGGTCACCGCGCGTTTTAGGCGACCGAACGGCAATGCCTTGCCGTCGCAGCAAGGCGACGTCGTCGTTGCCTGCGATGGCATTCACTCCGCTGTTCGCGCGCAGTTCTATCCGGATGAGGGTCCGTTCAAATTCCGTGGCACCAATCTCTGGCGCGGCGTAACGCGGCGACCGCCTTACCTGACCGGCCGCAGCATCGCGCGGATCGGCGCAAGGCACGCGACGATGATCATCTATCCAATCCGCGACAATATCGATGCGGCCGGCAACCAGCTCGTCAATTGGGTGGCCGAGATCGAGCAGTCGGTCGCGGTGCCGGTAGACTGGAGCAAGCCGGGACGGCTCGAGGATTTCTATCCGACTTATCAGAACTGGACGTTCGACTGGCTCGACGTTGCCGCGTTGATCCGCGATGCCGATCTCAATTTGTCTTATCCGATGGTGGATCGCGATCCGCTGCAGCGCTGGACATTCGGACGGGTGACGCTGCTCGGCGATGCTGCGCATCCGATGTATCCGCAGGGCGGCAACGGCGGCGCACAAGCAATCATCGATGCCGGCACGCTTGGCCGCTTGCTTGGGAGCGAACCGGATCCGGTCGCGGCACTCAAGGCTTACGAAACGGCGCGGCTTCCGGCGACCAGCAAGATCGTGCTGCAAAATCGTTCGGCGCCGCCGAATGTCCTCGTCGATGCCGTCGAGCAGAAAATCGGCGACCGCAAGTTCGACAAGCTGGAGGATGTCATCAGCCAGGATGAACTGCGCGCCATCTTCGAGCGTTACCAGAAAGTCGCGGGCTATCACGTCGATCAGGTTGGACGGAAGCCGGCGGTGCAATAGCACTCACACACGAGAGGAAACGGTCATGCCTGACCAGCGGCGATTACTGGTTTCCGGCAAAACGTTACGGTTGGGGATGGGGTTTTCCTGTCACCTGGCAAGGCTGGCTGGTGTTTGCAGCGTTCTTTGTGCTTCTTCTGGTCGGAATCTATCTGTTTCCGCCGCGGCAATCGCTCGCCGCATTTTTTCTTTACGTCATCGTCCTTTCGCGTCGTGCTGACTCGGCATATGCTGGCTGAAGGGCGAACCACCGCGCTGGCGCTGGGGTAAGATGAGTCCTTGTTTACAGATACCGGTCGGCTCGTATGTCTGATCTCCGATGCCATCGTCATCGGCGCGGTCACAACGGGCTGACCTGCGCAGCCTATCTCGGCATGGCCGGACTGCGCGTGCGGGTGCTCGAGCGCCGCGATATCGTCGGCGGCGCTTGCGTCACGGAAGAATTTCACCCCGGATTTCGCAACTCGACGGCCGCTTACACCGTCAGCCTGTTGCAGCCGAAGGTCATTGCCGACCTGAAGCTCCACGAACACGGACTGCGCATCGTCGAGCGTCGCGTGCAGAATTTTCTGCCGCTGCCCGATAGCCGCTATCTGTTGTCGGGCGAGGGTCGGACGGAACGCGAGATCGCAAAATTCAGCGCCAGGGATGCCGCGCGTTATCCGGCGTATCAGGCGGAAATCGGCCGCGTCGCCAACGTGCTGCGCGGTCTCATGCTCAGCGCGCCGCCGAATCTGTCCTGTGGGGCCGTGGTGGCCTTGGCATCACGTTGCGCAACGTTGGGCAATTCGCGGCGGTCGGAACGCGGCTTTGGCAAGAATGACGGTTTCCGCGCGGCGCTTCGTCTCGCCCGCAGATCCGCAGGCGACATTCTCGACGGCTGGTTCGAGTCCGATCCGATCAAGGCTGTGCTCGGTTTCGATGCGGTCGTCGGCAATCTGGCAAGCCCGTACGCTCCGGGCTCCGGCTATGTGCTGCTGCATCATCTGCTCGGCGAGGTGAACGGCAAGCAGGGCGCATGGGGCCACGCCATCGGCGGCATGGGCGCGATCACGCAGGCGATGGCGCGTGCGGCTGGCGCTCACGGTGTGCGGATCGATGTGAGCTCTGCGGTGCGCGAAGTCATTGTCGAGGGGGCCCGCGCCGCCGGCGTCGTTCTGGAAGACGGCACACCGATTCGGGCGCGGGCGGTCATCGCCAACGTCGATCCGCGGCGAGCTTTTCCAGACACTGGTGCCGCACGAGGCGGTTCCTCGCGCGGTGACTGCGCGCATGCAGTCGTGGAAGGCGGGCTCCGGCACCTTCCGCATGAATGTCGCGCTGTCGAAGCTGCCGGACTTTTCCGCGCTGCCCGGACCGGGCGATCACCTGACTGCCGGGATCATCATGGCGCCGAGCCTGTCCTACATGGATCGGGCCTATCGCGATTGCATCGATCATGGCTGGAGCCGGCAGCCCATTGTCGAGATGCTGATTCCTTCGACGCTCGATGACAGCCTGGCGCCGCCCGGTGCCCATGTCGCGAGCCTGTTCTGCCAGCACGTTACGCCGCGTTTCGCTGACGGCTCATCATGGGACGCGCATCGCGATACCGTCGCCGACCTGATGATCGACACGGTCGATGCCTATGCGCCGGGCTTCAAGGCCAGCGTCGTCGCGCGGCAAAGCCTGTCGCCGCTCGACCTCGAACGCGTGTTCGGCCTGCCGGATGGCGATATTTTTCACGGTGCGATGTCGATCGATCAGCTCTATTCGGCTCGGCCGATGCGGGGATATGCCGATTACCGGATGCCGGTTCCGGGACTTTATCTGTGCGGCGCGGGTGCGCATCCCGGCGGCGGCGTCACTGGCGCGCCGGGGCACAATGCCGCTCGGGCGGTGATCGCCGATCTCATGTGATTTGCAACGAACGGTGGCGAACCGCGGTAAACTGTCGATTACTCGACGATTGGTGGTGACATCGCAGAGAATCGCCGTTATCCGCAAATCATGTCTTCGCAGAAGTACCGGATTTCGCCGGGCCTATACCGGGCTCGGCATGTTCGCCACCAAGCCATTCCGGCGCCGCGATTATATTGCGACCTATCGCGGTCCGGTGATCACCAACGAAGAGTCGCGAGAAGCGCGAGGCGCGCGGCGCGTCGTACATGTTCGCGCTTGGTAAGAAACATACGATTGACGGTTCGCCCCGTTACAACGTTGCGCGTTACATCAATCATTCCTGTCGGCCGAATGCCGAGCCGGTGGGACGCAACGGCGGCATCGTCATCATTGCGTCGAAGAAAATCGAGCCGGAAGAGGAAATCACCTACGATTACGGCGAAGACTATTTTGCCTGGTTCGTCTCCGCCGGCGGCTGCAAGTGTGCGTGGTGCCGCGCGAAGCAGGCGCGCAAGCGGCGCAAGGCGCGGATGCTGAAGGCCAAGGCCGAGGCGGCAAAGAAATCCAGGAAATCTTCGGCTAAGAAGAAGACGCGGGCAAAGAAGAAGCGCGGACCAAGAAATAATTTGCCTGGCTTACTCCGCGTGCAGCCCTTCGGCCTTGATGATCGGCCACCACTTTTCGATTTCTGTCTTGTAAAGCGCGCCGAGCGCCTGCGGCGTTTGCTGGTCGCGCGGCCAGATGTCCTGGCCTTGCTGGGCGAAGCGCTGCTGCACGTTGGGATCGGCCAGCGCGGCCACTGCGGCGGCATTGACCTTGGCAATGATCTCCGGCGGCGTTGCTTTCGGCGCCCATAGCGCGTGCCAATAGGCAATGTGCAGGCCTTGCACGCCAGACTCGTCGAGCGTCGGAATATCCGGCGCGAGATGCCAGCGCTGCGCGGTCAGCATCGCATAAGGCCTTGATGGTGCCAGCGCGAAGCTGGGTCAGCGCGTTGGCGGCCTGGTCGAACATGAAGTCGATCGCGGCCCGCCATCAGGTCCTGCATCGCCGGCGCGCCGCCGCGATACGGTACGAAGCCGAATTTCGTCCCGGTGACTTGCTGGAAATACATCGCCGGCAACCTGCGAACCGCCCGCTGCACCGACCGTCGCCGGCCTGCGCCTTGTCGGGATTGGCCTTCAGCCAGGCAATCAGTTCGCGCACATCGTTCGCCGGAAAGTCCTTCCGCGCGATGATGAGTTGCGGCGTGTTGGCGAGCAGCGCGATCGGCGCGAATGAATCGACGATGTCGTAGTCGAGCTTGTAGGTCGCCGGGTTGACGACCTGCGTGCTCCATTGCCCGATCAGCAAGGTGTAGCCGTCCGGCTCGGCGCGCGCAGCGCGGCCGACGCCGACCGTGCCGCCGGCGCCGCCGACATTCTCGATCACGATCGGCTGGCCGAGTGCGGCTTCCAAAGGTCCGGACAGAATGCGCGCCAGCGAATCGGACGGACCGCCGGGCGGAAAGGGCGCGATGATCGTGACTGGCCGCGACGGATAAGTTTTGCGCCGTGGCGCTGGCGGCGCCGATCAGCGCGAGATGCCAGAGCCAAAATCAACCGTTTCATTTTTTGGCTCCGGTGCCGCGCTCGCGCGGCAACTGCAACGCGCGCTCCACGATCTTGATCAGCGCGCTGTGATCCTGCGAATGATAGATCGACGCCCCCATCTGCACCGGATCGCCGGCATAGTAGCGCTCATACTGCAATTGCCGTTGCCCGAATTGCGTGCCGGTTGCATCCCAGGCGAGCTTCGATAGCCGGATCCTGGCTTCGGCGTCGCGGTCGGCGCCCTTGTAGTAGCGATGAATGTCGGCGGCGATCTCGGAATGCAGATCGGCTTCGGTCGGATTGGCGAGGATGCCGCCGGCGCCCATCACCTGGGTCAGCCGCACCATGCGTTAGCAATACATT
>CAWECH010000024.1:0-179923 GCA_963807565.1 uncultured Alphaproteobacteria bacterium
GCCGTCAGGGCTTACGAAAAGGCCGGATTTGAAAGATCGCGGCTGGTCGTTACGCCGGACGGCCGCTCGCTTTTGATGATACGAACTGTATGAGTAATCCCGTTCATGAGTGATTTTTCTCCCCGCGAAATCGTTTCCGAACTCGACCGCTTCATTGTCGGCCAGGGCGACGCCAAGCGCGCCGTTGCGATTGCGCTCCGTAACCGCTGGCGGCGGCTCCAGCTTGACGACCGGCTGCGCGAGGAAGTGCTGCCGAAAAATATTCTGATGATCGGCCCGACCGGCGTCGGCAAGACCGAAATCTCCCGCCGTCTCGCCAAACTCGCCGGTGCGCCGTTCCTCAAAGTCGAAGCCACAAAATTCACCGAGGTCGGCTATGTCGGCCGCGACGTCGAGCAGATCGTGCGCGATCTCGTCGAGATTGCGATTGGGCTGACGCGCGAGAAAAAGCGCAAGGACGTCGAGGCCCGCGCGCAGAAGGCCGCCGAGGACCGCGTGCTCGACGCACTGGTCGGCGCCAATGCCAGCGCCTCGACCAAGGAGACATTCCGCAAGAAATTGCGCACCGGCGAACTCGACGACAAGGAAATCGAGATCGAAGTGCAGGCCGGAGGCAGCGGCATGCCGATGATCGACATTCCCGGCATGCCCGGCGCACAGATGGGCGCCATTTCGATCGGCGACATTTTCGGCAAGCTCGGCGGCGGCCGCACCAAGACCCGCCGCGTCACCGTGCACGATTCCTACGCAATCCTGATCAACGAGGAATCCGACAAGCTGCTCGACACCGAGCAGCTGACCCAGGAAGCGATCAAGTCGGTCGAAAACAACGGCATCGTTTTCCTCGACGAGATCGACAAGATTTGCGCCCGCGAAGGCCGTGCCGGCGCCGACGTGTCACGCGAAGGCGTGCAACGCGACCTGCTGCCGCTGATCGAAGGCACGACAGTCGCCACCAAGCATGGTCAGGTGAAGACCGACCACATCCTGTTCATTGCCTCGGGCGCGTTCCACATTTCCAAGCCTTCGGATCTGTTGCCCGAGTTGCAAGGCCGGCTGCCGATCCGGGTCGAGCTGAAACCGCTGACTCGCGACGACATGCGGCGCATCCTGACCGAGCCGGAAGCGTCGCTGATCAAGCAATATATCGCGCTGATGGCGACCGAAGGCGTCACGCTCGAATTCTCCGAAGACGCCATCGACACTGTCGCCGACGTGGCGGTGGCGGTCAATTCGAGCGTCGAGAATATCGGCGCGCGGCGGCTGCAGACCGTGATGGAACGCGTGCTCGACGAGGTTTCTTTCGCCGCTCCCGACCGCTCCGGCGAAACGATCAAGATCGACGCCGCTTACGTGCATAAGCACGTCGGCGATCTCGCCAAGAACGTCGACCTGAGCCGTTTCATCCTGTAGAGCGCTGCCGCCAGGCAGGTCAGCGTGACGCAGGCCTGGCCGCGCGCTGGCGCGTGGCATGTTCGCGCCAGTGGCGCTAATCTTCCGCTATCAAGCCGGGGTTCATGCCGTGATTACACGCCGCCAACTGATCGCTCTCACCGCTGCTTCCGCAATCACGCCGACGCTCGCCTCGCGCGACGCGCGTGCCGCGACCTGGCCCGACCGGCCGGTGCACATGATCGTGCCGCTGGCGGCCGGAGGGCCGACGGATTCGGTGGCGCGCGTGCTCGGCGAACAATTGTCGAAGCATTGGGGCCAGCAGTGCGTCATCGACAACAAGGCCGGCGGCGGCACCAATATCGGCAACGCTTTTGTCGCCCATGCCGATCCGGACGGCTACACGGTGCTCTACGGCACCTCGTCGCTGGCGGTGAATGGCTCGCTCTATCGCGCGCTCGACTACGACCCGGTCACCGATCTTGCGCCGGTCTCGATGGTGGCAAAGTTTCCGTTCTTCATGTTCGTGCCGAACTCGTCGCCGGCGAAAACCGTCGCGGAGTTCATCGCTTACGCCAAGGAGCGTCCCGGCAAGCTGGTGATGGGCTCGCCGGGCACCGGCAGCGCGCCGCATCTTGCCGCCGAACTGTTCATGCAGATGGCGGGACTGCAAATGACTCATGTGCCCTATCGCGGCGCGGCGCCGGCTTTCATCGATCTCATTCCCGGCCGCATCGACTGCTATTTCGGCAGCGGCGAGTTGCTGACCTATTCGCGCTCGGGCCAGGCGCGCTGCCTGGCCACGACCGGGACCAAGCGCTCATCGGCCGCGCCGGATATCCCGACGGTCAGC
This sequence comes from uncultured Alphaproteobacteria bacterium, assembly GCA_963807565.1. Classification (GTDB taxonomy): domain Bacteria; phylum Pseudomonadota; class Alphaproteobacteria; order Rhizobiales; family Xanthobacteraceae; genus BOG-931. The sequence goes on from CAWECH010000024.1 coordinate 2,246, forward strand.
GAGTCCGGCTTCCGGATTACGTGGTCGATTCCTGGCAAGGCGTATTCGTGCCGGGCAAGACGCCGCAGGACATCGTGCAGAAATTCAGCGGCGACGTCGTCACGGTGCTGGCGCAGCCGGCCGTGATCGATCAGCTCGCGCAAACTGCCTATGCGGCGAAGAGGCTCTTCGCCGGCGGAGTTGCGCGACTATCTGAAAGCGGATTCGGCGAAAGTGGAACGGCGTGATCAAGGCCGCCGGGATCAAGATCGAATAGCGCGTGCCCTCAGCGCTAGTTCTTGACCTGCTCGCTTCTGATCTCGCGGATCATTTCCATCCACTTCTCGACCTCGGCGAAAACCCGGCCATCATTCGGAGTGCGCGGTGTCGACTTTGGCTTCGGCTGTGTGGCGACGGCTTCGGACATGATCGATCACTCCAACTGCTGACGCTTTACTTTCCGTACACCGTTCTCGCAGACGAGTTTGACGATTTCTTGCAGCGGTTCGGCTTTTCCCAAGCCTTATGGTGGTTAAGGTTAATTGGAATTTGACGCCAATGACTTAGCGCGCGCGCCGCAAGCGCACATAAAGCGCGCCCTGGCCGCCGTGTCCGGCATGGGCATCGTCGAAACCGACGACAAGCAGGCGAAATTCCGGCAGCGCAAGCCACATTGGAACTTGCCGCCGCAGCACGCCGCGCTCGCGATCCGCGTCGTGCTTGCCGCCGCGCGAACGCTGAAGCCTTTGCCGGTGACGACCAGCACGGTTTTGGCGCCATCGGCCTGAGCGCGGCGCAGAAATCGCAACAGCTCCGCATGCGCCTGCATTTGCGTCATGCCATGAAGATCAAGACGCGCTTCGATCGGATCGCGGCCGCGCGCGACGCGTTGCTTGGTTCGCCGGTCGAGCGGCGCAAGTGGCGGCAACTTTGGCGGCGGCGCGTCTCGCGTGGCGCTGCAGCTGCGAGATAGGCTGCGTGAGGCTTTGCCGGCATTTTCACCGGCGCTTTTGCCTCTTCAATATCCGGCTCGGCGGTTTTCGCCGCGCCTCGCAGCGGCTTGATCGAGCGCGCATAGGTTTTCCAGAGCGTCCGTTCTTCGTCGCTTAATTGGCGGCGCCGGCTCATGGCGAAAGCATCACGGTTTCGGCCGCGCGTTCCGCTTCGGCGCAGGCGGCGCCGGAGCCGCGGCGGGCTTGGCCGCCGGTGGCGGGAGCTGGCGCTGCATCGGGAACGTCGGTGGGATCGTCCATCGTCGTGGTGAGACTGAGGCTGAAACTCGTCGGCCGCTCCGGCGGCAGCGGCATATCGCGCCCGGCCTCGACCGGATCGAGCGTGTGCGGAATCAGCATCATGAAGTCGCCGGCATTTTTGATGCGCCCGGCAATGCGCGCCGCCTCGTCGCCGGCGCCGAAATAGATATCGGCGCGCGCCGGGCCGACAATGGCCGAGCCGGTATCCTGCGCGAACATCAGCCGGCGAAATTGCGTGCCGGTCTTGTCGTTGGCGATCGGCAGATTGGCGTCGATGAAGAACGGCATGCCGTAGACATGCAGCGCGTGATCGACCGCGATCGAGCGGCCCGGCACCAGCGGCACACCCTCGGCGCCGATCGCCTCGTCCTCGGTGGCGAGGTCGGTGATGCGGAAGAACACATAGGATTTGTTCTGCCGGCGCACGTCCTTGGCCAGGTCGGGATTGGCTTCCATCCAGTCGCGGATGCTCTGCATCGACACGCCGTCCTTGGTCAGCAGGCCGCGTTCGATCAGCACGCGGCCGACCGGCGTGTAGGGCCAGCCGTTATGCGAGTCGTAGTTGACGCGAAGGATGGTGCCGTCCTCGAGCCTGATCCGCGCCGAGCCCTGGATCTGCGCGAACAGCACGTCGACCGGGCTGTGCAGGTAGCAGATTTCCAGATGCCAGCCGTCGAGCGCGCCATCCTCGATCTGGCCGCGATCGTAATACGGCACGATTTTGCGGCGGCCGAAGCGGCGGCCGACCTTGACGCCCTTGCTCGGAAAAGCATCGCCGAGCTTGCGCCGGCCGGCGACGACGAGATTGGGCGGCCGCCGATAGAGCGGCGCGGTGAATCGGCCGGTCGGCACCCGTGAGCCTTCGATGATCGGTTCGTAATAGCCGGTCAGAAAACCGCCGGTGTCGCCGATCCGGTTGATCCGCAGCGGCCGGAAATTGTCTTCAAAAAATTTCTTCGCGCCGTCGTCGTCGAGCGGGATTGCCGCAAAGGCCGCGCGTGCAAACATCCTTGAGCGCGGCGACGATCGGCGTCGGATCGGTTGCCTGCCGTTGCTTGCTGATCGTGAGCGCGCGGCAGCTTGCCAGGAAAGTCGAGAACGCCGCGGCGTGATCGTCGCCGGCCCAGCCATCGAGATCGGCCCACTCGACCGGCTCGTATTGCGTGCCGGGAAATTTGATCGGATCGGCTTCGCCGGCTTGTGCCGACCGCGGTACCAGACAAAGCCGATCAGCAGCGCAACCAGACCAAACGCCCGACACTGCACTGGCATGATTCAGTGCCCGGCTTCGGTAGCGACCACTTTCCAGTTCGGATCGCGCGAGGAAATATCGCGCGCAAAGGTCCACACGTCGGTGACGTCGGTGACTTTGTCGGCGCTGCCGTCAACCACCGCGCCGTTGCGGTCGCGCGTGGCGGAAACCAGCTTGGAGAGGAAACGCACGGTGATCTGCGCCGTGCGATTGCGCAATTCCGCCGCGGTGATCGTCGACGCATCGATCGAAACAAAACGGGTCTCGGAGGTCTCGCCGCGGCCTTCGCGCTCGGTGATCGCGCTGTCGAAGCCATCGAACACTTCGCGCGACAGCAGCGTCTTGAGCTGCTTGCGATCGCCCTCGGCAAAACTGGTGACGATCATCTCGTAGGCGGTGCGGGCGCCGGTGATGAAATGTTTGGCGTCAAAATCGGTATCCGCCGCCACGATGGCGTCGAGACCGGCGGCGACCGGCGAGCCCGGTTCGGCGATATCTTTCCACCGCTCGGCCGGCGGCGCCGCCGGCTCCGCGGGCGCGGCCGGGCCGGCGCGGCCGGCGGATTGGTCGGCAAGGTCACGACCTTGCTGTCGGCGGCGGGGCTGCGCACCGCATCGCGCGCCGAATACGGATCGTATGGCGGACGCTCACGCCCGGTCCGCTGGCCGAGCACGCTGCGCAGGCGCAGGAAAATGAACACTGCGAGCGCCAGAAAGATGATCGTGTAAATGTCGAACACGTTTGACATTTCTCTCGGCGTCGGGAACGGCGCGGCGGTCCGTTCAAAAAAGGGCCTATGCGAAGCCACGATTCGCAACAGGGAACCTCGTCTCCCTAACCATAGATAGGCACATGCACGGGCAACCATCCAGAGGCCGCCAAAGCGGCAAGGGCGTGACGCGGCAAAACCTTAGACGATTGCTGCCCCACGCCAACAATGCAAAACCGGCGTTCTGGCGCGAAGGCACGCCGGCTGGCCGCGCCGGAAAATCGGCCATACGCCGACGACCCGGCCCGGCGGCATTGTTCGGCTCCCTGCCCTGTGTTAGCCAATCGCGCCGCGCACGCAGGCGCGAGCGGAGACCATCATGTCGACGACAAATGGCGGCCCGCAGCCGCAAATGGCGATGCCGCAGATCGGCATCATCACCCAGTACGTCAAGGATTTCTCGTTCGAGAACCCGCACGCGCCGCGTTCGCTGGCGCCGAGCAACACGCCGCCGAACATCAACATTCAGATCAATGTCGATGCGGCGCCGATGTCGGAAACCGATTTCGAGGTGATCGCTTCGCCTCGAGGGCAAAGCCGAAGCCGCAAGGCTATGGTGCTGTACAGTTTCGAACTGGTGTTCGGCGGCGTGTTCCGCATCATCAACGTGCCGGCCGACAGCCTGCAGCCGTTCGTCATGATCGAATGTCCGCGCCTGCTGTTTCCGTTCGCGCGCGAGATCATCGCAACCGCGGTACGCAACGGCGGATTCCAGCCGCTGTTGCTCAACCCGATCGATTTTGCCGATCTGTTCCGGCAGCGTATGGCGTCGATGCAGGGATCGGCGCCGCAGGCGATCACGCCAAGCTGAGATAGTCGCGCCAGATCGCGCTCTCGCCGAGCGTCGCGACAAACGCGCGATGCGTGGCGCGCTCTTCTTCGGTAATTCGCGGCGCCAGCGGCACGGTGCGTTCGCGCACCACGACAATTGCGCCTGTTGCGTTCATCGGCACGCCGCGGTTTGCGACAGCACCAGCGAAGCCTGACGCGCGCCGATCAGCTCGACATAGACTTCCGCCAAAAGCTCGGCGTCGAGCAACGCGCCGTGCTTGGTGCGGCGCGAATTGTCGACTGAATAGCGCACGCAAAGATCGTCAAGACGATTTGAGCCGCCGGGATGTTTGCGCCGCGCCAGCAACAGCGTGTCGATGATGCGCTCGCGGCTCACGCCGCTGCGGCCGGCGCGCTCCAGCTCGGCATTGAGGAAGCCGAGGTCGAACATGGCATTGTGGGCGACAAGCTGGGCGTCGCCAATGAAAGCAATGAGCTCGTCGGCCTTTTCGGCAAACAGCGGCTTGTCCTTGAGGAAATCGATCGACAGGCCGTGAACCCTGAAAGCTCCTTCCGGCATGTCGCGTTCCGGATTGAAGTAAAAATGGAAGGTTTTGCCGGTCGGAAAGCGGTTGACCATTTCGATACAGCCGATTTCGACCAGGCGATCGCCCTGCAAGGGGATCAAGGCCGGTGGTTTCGGTATCGAAGACGATCTCGCGCATCAGGTTTCGCCAAAAACTGCCAGGCAAACGAATCAGGTTTGCTGCTGCATCTTAGCAATCGTGTCCAGAATGTCGCGCACCTGCGCGCGGGCGTGATCGAAACCTTTCGATGTATCCACGATAAAGTCGGCGCGGCGGCGCTTCTCGGCGTCGGGAACCTGTTTGGCGACCAGAGCGGTAAATTTCTCTTCGGTCATGCCGGGCCGCTCGAAGGCGCGCGTGCGCTGGATGTCCGCCGGCGCTGAAACGACGACAATGGCGTTGCAGCGCGCCTCGCCGCCGATTTCGAACAGCAGCGGAATATCGAGAACGACAACGGGCGCATCATTGGCGTCGGCTTCGGCGAGGAACCTGGTTCTCGCCGCACCGACCAGCGGATGCACGATGGCTTCCAGCCGTTTGAGCGCCGCCTTGTCGTTGATGACCATCGCCGCAAGTTTCTGCCGGTCGACCCACGCCTGTGGTCGAGCCGGGAAATGCCGCTTCAATCAGCGGCGCGGCTTCGCCGGCATAAAGTTCGTGCACCACAGCGTCGGCATCATGCACCGGCACGCCGGCTTCGGCGAACATCTTTGCCGTCGCCGATTTACCCATGCCGAGCGAGCCGGTCAGGCACAGCACAAAGGGGCGCGCGGCTTTCATTGGGCCAGGCTTCCGTGACGGCGCAGGAAATCCAGCGCCGGCAACAACGGCAAACCGAGCACCGTGAAATAGTCACCCTCGATACGATCGAAAAGCTGAACGCCCAGCCCTTCAAGCTGGTAAGCGCCGACACTCGCCATGGCCGCGTCACCGACCGCATCGAGGTAGTCGTCGAGGAAGCGATCCGACAACGCGCGCATGGTCAGCCGGGCGATACCGACATGTTCGAACAGCACCGCGCCGTCCTGGACGAAAGCGACGGCGGAATAGAGCGCGTGCGTCCGCCCCGAAAGCGCACGAAGCTGAACGCGCGCTGCGGCGCGATCGGTCGGCTTGGAAAAACGCTGATTGTCCAAACCCAAGCACCTGATCGGCGCCAAGAACCAGACGGCCGGGCATCGATCGTGCGATAGCCGACGCCTTTTCACGCGCCAGCAAAGCCGCAACGGCATCCGGCGTTTGCACGGACGACTTCGTCTCGATGCCCCGCTCGTCGATATCGGCGGGACGAACTTCAATCGGCACGCCGGCAGTCTCAAGCAGCGTGCGGCGGATTGCGCTTTTTGACGCCAGCACCAGCGGCGTTGAAGCGAGCCACAACATGGTTTACGAGCGCCTTGTGGCGGCGGCGTTCGCCAAGCAGCGCCAGCACGGCCGCTGCGGTTTCTTCGATCGAGCGCCGGGTCACGTCGATCAGCGGCCAATTATGTTTGGCGCATAGCCGGCGTGACGCGGCAATTTCCTCCGCCACCGCCTGACGGTCGATGTATTGGTCGTCGTCACGCTCGACTTTCAGCCCGAGCAGCCGGTTTTGCCGGATCTGCACGATACGTTCGGGTGTGGCGAACAGACCGACAATCAGCGGACGCTGTAATTGCTCGACATTCGCGGGCAGTGGCACGCCCGGCACCATCGGCACGTTCGCGGTCTTGACCCCACGGTTGGCGAGATAAATCGACGTCGGCGTTTTCGAAGTTCGCGACACACCGACCAGAACGACGTCGGCTTCCTCGAGATCATCATGCAACTGGCCGTCATCGTGCATCATCGTATAGTTGAGCGCATCGATCCGGCGGAAATATTCGGCATTGAGGGTGTGTTGCGCGCCGACTTTGTGCGTGGTCTCACCGCCGAGGTAGGACTGAAACAGGTGCAGCACCGGCCCCAGAATTGAAAGACACGGCAAGCCGAGCTCACTGCACTTGTCTTCGATCTTTTTGACCAGGCCTTCCTCAAGCAGCGTGTAGAGGACGATGCCTGGCGCCTCATCCAGTTCTGCCAAAACCCGGTCGAGTTGCTTTGACGTGCGAACCAGCGGGTGCACATGCTCGACCGGCATCACCTTGGCGTATTGCGCAGCCGCGGCGCGGGCGACCGTAATCAGCGTCTCGCCGGTCGCATCCGAGATCAGGTGCAGATGAAAATAGCTGGGGGCCTGCGCCATATAACTAATGGACAACCTGTCGATGACTGGGGAGAAGGCCACGGCTTTCCCCCAGGGCAAGCATATCAGGGGAAGTGATCCGACTTCCATCCACATGCCTGCCGTTGTGGCTAGACTCGGCACCGCGCCAACCAGGCAGTGGTGAAATGTGGATGGAGTGCGCCAGCGAAGCTCGTTAAAGCGCTATTGAAAGGAAAAATCGTCCAAAACACTACCGAGCAGAAGCGGCCGGAAAACCGAGTATATGTGGGCGGGATGTGGATAGCCTGTGCGTAGCAAAGTATGAGTTTAATCAACCCTCCAACTACTACAAACAGAATTCTAATAGATTTGGTTTGAGTGAAGAATTGAGCATGCCGGATAGAGCTGTGACAAAACCGTTGCTCAATGTGCTGGCTGGCAAGCCAGTCTCATCGCCGCCGATCTGGTTGATGCGGCAGGCCGGCCGATATTTGCCGGAATATCGGGCAATTCGAGAGCAAGCCGGCAGCTTTCTCGATCTGTGCTTCAATCCAAAGCTCGCATCGGAAGTAACGTTGCAGCCGATTCGCCGTTTTGGCTTCGATGCAGCAATTCTTTTCTCGGATATCCTGGTGATCCCGCACGCGCTTGGGCAGCGTGTGAGTTTTGTCGAAGGTGAAGGGCCGCGGCTTGATCCTTTGTCGGAGCCGTCTGCCCTGGCGCGGTTGCGGGACGAAGTGGATCACGAAGCGCTGGCGCCAATTTATGAAACGATCGGCCGGGTCGGGCAGGACCTGCCGCCGGATGTGGCGTTTCTTGGCTTCTGCGGTGCGCCCTGGACCGTTGCAACCTACATGATCGCAGGACGCGGAACGCCGGATCAGGCGCCGGCACGGCTGTTTGCCTATCAGCATCCGAAAGATTTTGCGGCGCTGATCGAAAAGCTTGTTGAGGCTTCGGCGCGCTACCTGGTCAGGCAGTTTGAGGCTGGCGTCGATGCTGTGCAGATTTTCGATACCTGGGCGGGTGTCCTGCCTGCCGAAGAATTTCGGAAGTGGTGCATCGCGCCGGTGGCGAAAATCGTAAGGGCGGTTCGTGAGAGAGTTCCGTCGGCGCGCATCATCGGTTTTCCGCGCGGCGCCGGTACCGAGCTTGCGCGGTATCTCGATGCGGTTGAGATCGATGCGATCAGTCTGGACTGGATGGTCGAGCTTGGCTTTGCCCGCGATCAGGTCCAGCCGAAGCGAACGGTGCAGGGCAATCTTGATCCACTGGTGTTGCTCGCCGGCGGCGACGCACTCGACCGTGCAATCGATGCGATTATCGAAGCGCTTGGGCAAAGACCGTTTATTTTCAATCTGGGCCACGGCATTTTGCCGAATACGCCGATTGCTCATGTCGAACGTCTGGTCGCCCGCGTGCGCGCGGCGAAGAACTAGAGCTGTTTGATGCTGTATGCGTGGATCAAGGCCTTCCACATCATCTCGGTGATCGCCTGGATGGCGGGAATGCTCTATCTGCCGCGATTATTCGTCTATCACTGCGCCGCCGAGAAAGGCTCCGTGCAATCGGAAACCTTCAAGGTGATGGAGCGCCGGCTGCTGCGCGGCATCATCAATCCGGCGATGATTGCGACCTATGTTTTTGGCGTTTGGCTGGCTTGGTTCGTCGCTGATTCTCGGTATGCCGGATACTTGCCGGGGTGGCTCTGGGCCAAGGTCGTACTCGTTCTTGGGCTTTCCGCGGTGCACGGAATGCTGTCCCGATACCGCAAGGATTTTGCCGCTGACAACAACCGGAAATCGCAGAATTTCTACAGGATTATCAACGAGGTACCTACAGTCCTCATGATCCTGATTGTGCTGCTGGTGGTTTTGAAACCGTTCTGAAGTTCACGCGTTCTTAGTGCAAATCTCGTCACGCCTCTTGCGAGAACTTCGCTATTTTCTTATGTTGGCGCTTATCCCACCGAACGTAGGCGGATGCATTCGGGTTCTGGCTCCAGCGAACTGGAGCCGATTGATGCATCGGGGCCGGGGTTAAGTCTCTTAAATCTCAAAAACTTACCAAGACTTAGCTCAATCTAGCCCCAAGACCTGCGACCTTCCTTTTCGCCTGCGACGCCCTCCCCTCATCTCGCCGCCGGCTTAATTTCCACAGGACTATCCGTATGCAAGAAATGAAACTCCAGGAGCTCAAGAGCAAATCTCCGGCAGAGCTTGTCTCGTTTGCCGAGGAGCTTGAGGTCGAAAACGCTTCGACGATGCGCAAACAGGAATTGATGTTTGCCATCCTCAAACAGCTTTCCGCGCGCGAAACCGATATCCTCGGCGAAGGCGTGGTCGAGGTTTTGCCGGACGGCTTCGGCTTTTTGCGATCGCCGGAAGCGAACTACCTGGCCGGCCCGGACGATATCTACGTTTCGCCGTCGCAAATTCGCCGCTTCGGCTTGCGCACCGGCGACACCATCGACGGTCATATCCGCAGCCCCAAAGAGGGCGAACGTTACTTCGCGCTGCTCAAGGTCAATTCGCTCAACTTCGAAGATCCCGAGAAAGCGCGCCACAAGGTCAACTTCGACAACCTGACGCCGCTCTATCCCGACGAGTGGCTGAAGATGGAATTCGAGGATCCGACCAAGAAGGATCTCTCGGCCCGCGTCATCGACATCGTCGCGCCAGTCGGTAAAGGGCAGCGCGCGCTGATCGTGTCGCCGCCGCGCACCGGTAAAACGGTGCTGCTGCAGAACATCGCCCACTCGATCACGCACAATCATCCGGAATGCTATCTGATCGTGCTGCTGATCGACGAGCGGCCGGAAGAAGTCACCGACATGCAGCGCTCGGTGAAGGGCGAAGTCGTGTCGTCGACCTTCGACGAGCCCGCCGTGCGCCACGTGCAGGTCGCCGAGATGGTGATCGAAAAGGCCAAGCGCCTGGTCGAACACGGCCGCGATGTCGTGATCCTGCTGGACTCGATCACGCGCCTCGGCCGCGCCTATAACACCGTGGTCCCCTCCTCCGGCAAGGTGCTCACCGGCGGTGTCGACGCCAATGCCTTGCAGCGGCCGAAACGCTTCTTCGGCGCCGCGCGCAATATCGAAGAAGGTGGATCGCTTACCATTATTGCGACGGCCCTGATCGATACCGGCAGCCGCATGGACGAAGTGATCTTCGAAGAGTTCAAGGGCACCGGTAACTCGGAATTGATCCTCGACCGCAAGGTGGCGGACAAGCGCACCTTCCCGGCGATGGACATCACCCGGTCCGGCACCCGCAAGGAAGAACTGCTGGTTCCGCCGGATCAGCTCAAGAAGATGTACGTCCTGCGCCGCATCCTCAATCCGATGGGCACGATGGACGCCATCGACTTCCTGCTCGACAAGCTGCGCAACACCAAGAGCAACTCCGAGTTCTTCGACTCGATGAATACCTGACGCGGTTCAAAAGCCGCCTCAGGCATCAGCCGTGTTTTGGTGAAAACTTTGCGGCGAGCACCGGTGTTGCGCGCTTGAGGTTGAGCGCGATGTCGGGATCGACAAAACACACGCCGCCCTTGCCGACAGCTGTCGAACAATCCGAGGCCGTTGTGTAGCCGCACTCGATGACAGCGTTGTCCTTGGCTGTATAGCCGCACCATTCGTCGGCTTTCGCGGCCGTTGCCGACAAGGCCAGAGCGGCGGCTGTAACTACGATCCCGTAACGCATGATCGGATCTCCCTCGCTTCGCCCCGGCGAGGTCAATGAAGCACATTTCGTGCCCGAAATGACCGCGATGTCAGGTTTGTCGCGCTGCGTGCACGGCATTTATCAGGGCGGTGGGATCGGTAACCGGCAGCGAACAGGTTTCACCGACGCAGACGAAGGCAGACGGTCCACTGACCGCAGCAATCTTGTCGCGGGCTGGATGGCCTTGCGGCAATGCGTCCGCCGAACCGGCATGAAGCACGATGCGATCCAGCGCCGGTAATTGTCGCGCCGCATTGAGAAGTTGGTCGGCGCGCGGTCCCTCTCCGGTCACGACGATCTCGGCGGCGCGCAGCCGCAGATCGACGGCGTTGAGCAGCGCCATGTGCATGTAGAGATTTTCCACCGCATCGGGAGCAATGGCGCCGATCAGCTTGTCGGCTTTTTCGCGCCACTGATCGTCGCCGGTGAGCGTAGCCAGCCGGATCAGATTTTGCGCCGCGACGGCATTGTGGTTTGGCGTGGCGTCATCGGACGTTGAGGCCGGACGGATCACGAGGCCTTCCGCGTCGGCTGCTGTGAGATAATAAGTTCCGCTTTTGGCATCGGCGTAATCGCGATCAAACGCGTGTTGCCAACTCAAGGCCTGGTCGAGATAAGCCTTCCGGCCAGTGGCTTCGTAAAGCGCTAGCGCGGCTCGGATCATCGCTGCGAAATCGGAGGCTAGGCCGGGAAACTTGAGCTGGCCTTCGCGCCAGGAGTGACCGAGGCGATCGGCCCTGGTCATATCGCGCGCCACGATATCGAACGTACGGCCGGCAATATCGATCCAGGCCATCTCGCCGAAAATCAGCCCGGCATTGGTCAGCGCCGCGATCATCATGCCGTTCCAGTCCGCGAGCACCTTGTCGTCGAGGCCGGGTCGGATGCGTTTGCTGCGCACCGCGAGCAATTTTTCACGCAGCGCGGTGAGACGGGCTTCGTCGGCTTCGCTGCGCTCCTGATGCTTGAGGCGATTGAGGATGTTGTGGCCTTCAAAATTGCCAGCCGGCGTCACGTCGTAGTGACGGGCGAAGAACTCACCATCGTCGGTGCCGAGTGCGTCGATGATTTCGGCCAGCGACCAGACGTAGAACTTGCCCTCCTCGCCTTCGGAGTCGGCATCCAGCGAAGCGGAGAATGCGCCGCCGGCGGTGATCATCTCGCGCTGGAGCCAGGCGACAGTTTCGGAGGCGCGCTGCCGATAAAGCGCTTTGCCGGTGCGCTGATGCGCAATCGCCAGCAGTTCGAGCAGTTGCGCGTTGTCGTAGAGCATCTTCTCGAAGTGCGGCACCAGCCAGCGCTCATCGACCGAATAGCGCGAAAAGCCGCCGCCGAGATGATCGTAGATACCGCCTTCGCAAATGTGGTGCAGCGTGATGTCGACCGCGCCGAAGTAACGGGCTTCGCCGGTGCGGAGCCCTGCCCGCCACAGCAATTCGAATAACGCGGTCTGCGGAAATTTCGGCGCGCCGCGGGTGCCGCCGTTGACCGGATCGATGACGCCGCCGAGCTGGCGCGCGGCGTTATCAAGCTCGGCTTTGCCGAGCGTGACGATGCCCGGCGGCCGTGCTTTGCCGGCGAGCCGTTCCATCAGCGCGGTACGATTGTGCTCGATCTTTTGCGGTTCCTCGCGAAACAGCCGCGAGATTTCCTGCAGCACGTCGACAAAGGCCGGCTTGCCGTAGCGCGAGCCTTTCGGGAAATAAGTGCCGCCCCAGATCGGCTCGCCGTCGGGCGTGAGGAACATCGTTAGCGGCCAGCCGCCATGCTCGCCGAGGTGATGCAACGCCGCCATGTAAATCTGATCGATGTCGGGGCGTTCTTCGCGATCGACTTTAATGTTGACGAACAGCTCGTTCATCACTTGGGCGGTGGCGTCGTCCTCAAAGCTCTCGTGCGCCATGACGTGGCACCAGTGGCAAGCCGCATATCCCACCGAAAGCAGGATCGGTTTGTTGGAGCGCTTTGCTTCAGCGAGCGCGTCTGGGCCCCACGCCCACCATGCGACCGGGTTGTCCTTGTGCTGCAGCAGGTAAGGACTGGTCTCGTTGGCGAGGCGGTTTGGAGTCGGAGATGCGGACGTTGCGGTCATGGACCCCAATGTAGGCTGGCATTCGGATGTCGGCAAAGCACGTGTGACCAGCTTCCGCCTTTGCGACTTTCCGGCCATGATTGACGAAAATTAGTGATCAATGGGAAGCGCCGGAGATTTTGCGATGAAACGCAGCACGGACCGAATTCTTGTCACCCATGTCGGCAGCCTGGTGCGGCCGCCCGCGATCCGCGACGTGATGTGGGCGCGCGAGCGCGAGCGCGGTTACGACGAGACGGTGTTTGAGAAGACGTTGAAGGACGAAGTGGCGGCCGTGGTGCGCCAGCAGGCGACGACCGGCGTTGACGTCGTGAGCGACGGTGAATTCGGCAAGGCCGGCTGGATCCGTTATGTCGCCGAGCGGCTCGGTGGCTTTGTTCATCGCGAATTTCGCGAGGGCGATCATGAGGCGACGCCGAACCACTTGATCCCGGAGGTCGCGCAGTTTGCGGATTTCTATGCGGCTTATCACCCTATCCAGTATTACGACTGGTTGCCGCCGGGGCAGTCCAAGACCCCGCTCAAACCGGACAATACCAGTGCGCGGCCTAAGGCATTGGTCTGGGATTGCGTGGCGCCGATCACCTACAAGGGACAGGCCGCGATCAAGCGCGACATCGAGAATTTCAAATCGGCGCTCGCCGGCGCGAAGGTCGAAGGCGCCTTCATGCCGGTGGCGGCGCCGATGAGCGCGCGCGGGCTTTGGCTCAACACCTATTACAAGAACGACGCCGAGATTGTCGTCGCGCTCGCCGATGCGCTGAAGGAAGAATACAAGGCGATTGTCGATGCCGGTTTTATCCTGCAGCTCGATGACGCGTATATGGCGCATGAATATGCGCGGCTGCTCGGTGAGATGAGCGCGCGCGACGTGCACAAATATGCCGAGAGCTGTGTCGAACTGACCAATCACGCGCTGAGCGGCATCCCGGAAGACAAAGTGCGTTATCACGTCTGCTGGGGCAGCTGGAATGTGCCGCATGTGCAGGATGTTCCGCTCAAGACCATTGTCGATCTGATCCTGAAAGTTCACGCCCAGGCCTACGCGATCGAAGCGGCCAATCCGCGTCACGCCCACGAGTTTCTGGTCTGGAAGGACGTCAAGCTTCCTGACGGAAAGATCCTGATTCCGGGCGTTATCAGTCACGCCACCAATGTGGTCGAACATCCGGAGCTGGTGGCGCTGCGGTTGAAGAACTTCGCGCAGTTCGTCGGCCGCGAGAACGTCATCGCCGGCACCGATTGCGGTTTCGCGCAAAGCTACGACATCGTCCGCTGCCATCCATCGGTGCAGTGGGCGAAGCTAAATGCGCTGGTCGAGGGCGCGCGGCTTGCGTCGAAAGAATTGTGGGGCGCTGCGGCCTGAGGCGCGTTCGCCTGCTCTCGCCTGATCGCTGAGAGCCAACCGGCAAACTGAAGTCCGCTCTTGACCACTGCGGCTGCGTGGCCGTTGTGTCCGCTGCATGAGCGTCGCTGCTACGATTTTCGCGCTGTCATCCGGCCGGCCGCCGGCGGCGATCGGCGTGGTGCGGATTTCTGGGCCGCGCGCTGGTGCTGCATTGCAGGCGCTGATCGGCCGCGTGCCGGAGCCGCGCAAAGCCGCGCTGGCGCGGGTGCGAGATAAGAGCGGCGAGGTGATCGACGAAGCCTTGGCGCTGTGGTTCCCGGCGCCGAACAGCGAGACCGGCGAAGACGTCGCCGAGCTACAACTTCACGGCGGCCACGCGGTCATCAGCGCGGTGCTTGCGGCCTTGGGTGAGGTTGAGGGTTGTCGGCTCGCCGAGGCGGGCGAGTTCACGCGGCGGGCGTTCGAGAACGGCAAGCTCGACCTGACGGCGGTTGAGGGCCTGGCCGACCTGATCGCGGCGGAAACGTCAGCACAGCGGCGGCTCGCGTATCGGCAACTCAAGGGATTGATCGGCGACCGTGCCGAGGATTGGCGCCGGCGACTGGTCGAAGCACTGGCCTTAGTCGAGGCGCGGATCGACTTCTCGGACGAGGCCGACGTGCCTGAGGATCTGGTCCGTCCGGCACTTTATGCTGCGCAGCAATTGCGCAGCGAAATTGCAGCATCGCTGGCGGATGGGGGCAGGGGAGAGCGGTTACGCGACGGTCTCGTCGTCGCAATTGCCGGTCCGCCGAACGCCGGGAAATCCACGTTGCTCAACCGGTTAGCGCGGCGCGAAGCCGCGATCGTGTCGCCACACGCCGGCACAACGCGGGACGTGATTGAAGTTCATCTCGATGTCGGCGGTTATCCGGTGACGCTGCTGGATACCGCCGGCATTCGTGACAGCGATGAGCCGGTAGAGCAGGAGGGTGTTCGCCGGGCGCGCGAGCGCGCTGCTGACGCCGATCTGGTGCTGTGGGTGGCTGACGTGTCGGCCAATGACGGAGCGGTCATTGAACGTCCCAAGAACCTGGAGAAGACGATAGTCTGGCTGCTGGAGAACAAGATCGACGCGATCGATGCTAAATCACTCGGTCTTGGTCTTGAATGTAAAAATGAATTCGAGTTCATGATACGAATCTCGGCGGATACCGGGGAGGGAATGGAGGCGGTGGCGGCTGCGCTGAGACATTTTGCAGCGCAGCAATTTGCCGAAAGCGAATCGGTGCTGATCACGCGGGCCAGGCATCGCCAGGCGCTGAGCCAAACGGTGGCGTCATTGGATCGCGCTCTCGCTCATCGAAAGTGCGGCGACGGAAGAGCTGATCGCCGAGGACCTGCGTAGCGGCGTCGACTACCCTTGGACGACTCACTGGCCGAGTCGACGTCGAGGATATTCTGGACGTGATCTTTCGCGATTTTTGTATTGGTAAATGAATCGTTAACGGGCATCGGCGTTGCGGGCTCGTCTCCGCGTTTCACGTGAAACATTTTGCTGCGGGCTGTTTTTGACCGCGAATTGCTCCTTAGCTAGAAGACATGCGCTTTCGGAGATTTTGATGGATACGCGCTTCGATGTGGTTGTCGTCGGAGGCGGTCACGCCGGCTGTGAAGCCGCGGCCGCCGCCGCGCGCATGGGCGCGCGAACCGCGCTGGTTACCCATCGCTTCGCGACCATCGGCGCGATGTCGTGCAATCCGTCTATCGGGGGTCTCGGCAAGGGGCATCTGGTCCGCGAGGTCGATGCGCTCGACGGGTTGATGGGGCGCGTGGCCGATGCCGGCGGCATCCAGTTTCGCGTGCTCAATCGCCGCAAAGGGCCGGCCGTTCGCGGGCCTCGCGCCCAGGCTGATCGCAAGCTCTATGCGGCGGCCATGCAGCAGGCGATCCGCGATACCGCCAATCTCACCGTCATCGAAGCCGAAGTCGACGATTTGCTGATCGAAGCCGGGCAGGCGGCTGGTGTTCGGTTGATGGATCAGCGGACGATCTACTGCGGCGCCGTGGTGCTGACCACCGGTACCTTTCTACGCGGTCTGATCCATATGGGTGAGCAGCAAATTCCGGCCGGCAGGGTCGGGGAGGCGCCAGCGATGGGTCTTTCGCAGACCCTGGAGCGGGCCGGATTTGCATTGGGCCGGCTGAAGACCGGTACGCCGCCGCGTCTCGACGGCACCACGATCGACTGGTCGGCAGTGGAAATGCAGCCAGGCGACGACCCTCCGGAGCCGTTTTCGGTCCTGACCGATCACATCACCACCCCGCAGATTCAGTGCGGAATTACGCGTACCAACGCGGCGACCCATGAGGTCATTCGGGCCAATGTGCATCGCTCGCCGATGTATTCCGGCCAGATCAAGAGCCGGGGGCCGCGCTACTGTCCTTCGATCGAAGACAAGATCGTGCGCTTCGGCGAGCGCGACGGGCATCAAATCTTCCTCGAGCCAGAAGGTCTCGACGATACGACCGTCTATCCCAACGGCATCTCGACATCACTACCGCAAGAGGTACAGGCGGCGCTGGTCGCGACGATTCCGGGGTTGGAGAATGTGCGCATTGTCAGGCCCGGTTATGCCATCGAATACGACCACGTTGACCCCCGGGAGCTGACGCCAGCGCTTGAGACCAAGCGGGTCGGGGGCCTGTTCCTGGCTGGCCAGATCAACGGCACGACAGGCTACGAAGAGGCTGCGGCACAAGGACTTCTCGCAGGTTTGAATGCGGCGGCGCGGGCCGGAAACTCGGCGCCAATCACCTTCGACCGCGCCGAGGGCTATCTCGGTGTGATGATCGACGACCTGGTGACGCGCGGTGTCAGTGAGCCGTATCGGATGTTCACGTCGCGCGCCGAATATCGGCTGTCGCTGCGTGCCGATAACGCCGATCAGCGCCTGACCGATAAGGCCATCGCCCTCGGTTGCGTCAGCGCCGAGCGTGCCCAAAAACACCGCGCCAAGATGACCGAGCTTGAGGCCGCCCGCGCCATGGCACACGGCGAGACAGTGACGCCGACTGAAGCAGCCCGTTACGGTCTGTCGCTGCGGAAAGACGGCCAGCGCCGCTCGGCTTTTGAGCTGCTGTCTTATCCCGATGTCGGGATAGCCGACGTCGCGAAAATCTGGCCGCGGCTGGCTGAACTGTCGCCAAAGGTCGCCGAGCAGCTTGAGATCGACGCCAAATACGACGTCTATCTGGACCGTCAGACGGCCGACGTTGAATCCTATCGCCGCGATGAAAGCGTGATTTTACCGGACGATCTTGACTATGCCGGGTTGCCGGGCCTCTCCAACGAGGTCCGCAACAAGCTGCAAACCCATCGGCCGCGGACCATCGGCCATGCTGGCCGTATCGATGGCGTTACGCCTGCGGCGCTGACGCTGCTCGTTGCGCACCTGCGGCGCCAAAAGCATCGGCGGAAACCGGACCGTGGCGCGGTCGCCTGACCTTTCCGCCGACCGGGCCCGCGCGCTGGCGCTGACGCCTGTTTCACGTGAAACATCTGATCGGCTTGATCGCTTTGTCGACCAGCTTCTGGTCTGGCAGCAGCGGATCAATCTGATCGCGCCCTCGACTATTCCGACGATCTGGACCCGGCATATTGCTGACTCCCTGCAGCTGCTGGCATTGGCGCCTAACGCAAAAGTCTGGGCCGACTTTGGCTCCGGCGCCGGCTTCCCCGGCCTGGTCCTGGCTTGCGCGCTTGCAGAAACCCCCGGTGCGCGGGTGCATCTGGTCGAGAGCAACAGCAAGAAGGCCGCGTTCCTGCGCGAGGCGGCGAGGGTGACCGGCGCTCCCGCTCAAATACATCCCGTTCGCATTGTGGATTTCGTCGACAACCTTCGCGACTCGGTTGAGGTTGTCACCGCGCGAGCGTTAGCTCCGCTCGTGGAGCTTCTGGCCAATGCCTATCCGTTGTTGAAAACCGGCGCGGTGGCGCTGTTTCCGAAGGGACAAGATGTTGATGCTGAATTGACCGATGCCGCTAAATGTTGGACCATTCAGACATCTTTGGTGCCCAGCCTCACCGATTCCAAGGCTAGGATCGTTAGAATTGCGAGTGCGACCCCTTTAGCACAACCGTGATACACGTTCAAGTTGTGCCAGCGGCCTAGCGGCCAATGTGAAAGTAACGGCGATGAGTGACACGACCTCTCCTGACCAGCCATCCACCGTGATCCCGTTCACGGTGCCGGATCCGCTGAGTCACGTCCAAGGCGTCAAGCATCCGCGCGTGCTCGCCGTCGCCAATCAGAAGGGCGGCGTTGGCAAGACCACGACCGCGATCAATCTCGGCACTGCGCTCGCCGCGATCGGCGAAGAGGTCTTGATCATCGACCTCGATCCGCAGGGCAACGCTTCCACCGGCCTCGGCATCGACCGCGCCAGCCGCCTGCATTCAACTTACGACGTGCTCGTCGGCGAAACATCGCTGCGTGATGCGATCGTCGCCACCGCCGTGCCGCGCCTGCATCTGGCGCCATCGACACTCGATCTGTCGGGCCTCGAACTGGAAATCGGACAAGCGCGCGATCGCGCATTTCGCTTGCGCACTGCGCTGGCGCCGCTCGCCACTGCCGCAGCCGGACAAACCAAATTCACTTATGTGCTGGTCGACTGCCCGCCCTCGCTCAATCTTCTCACCATCAATGCGATGGCCGCGGCGAACGCAATTCTTGTCCCGCTGCAATGCGAGTTCTTCGCGCTCGAAGGTTTGTCGCAACTTCTGAAAACCGTCGAGTCGGTGAAGAAACAACTCAATCCCGATCTTACGATTCATGGCATCGTGCTGACGATGTACGACGCACGCAACAATCTCTCCGGCCAGGTTGTCGCCGACGTTCGCGAATTCATGGGACCGAAAGTTTACGACACCATCATCCCGCGCAACGTGCGCGTATCGGAAGCGCCGTCTTACGGCAAACCGGTTCTCGTTTATGATTTGAAGTGCAGCGGCAGCGAAGCGTATTTGCGGCTCGCTACTGAAATCATTCAGCGCGAAAAAGAACTCTCGTCAGGCGGCCAAGTCGCGTGACTGGAATGTCTGGGAAGGCCGAAATGGCTGACGAAGCCGCACGATCACGATTGGGCCGCGGCCTTGCCGCGCTGATCGGCGACGTCGGCAATGAGAGTTCGGCCGAGCAGCGGCCGCAAGGACAACGGCGTGTTCCGACGGCTGCGCTGCGTCCGAACGTGCGCAACCCGCGTCGGGTGTTTTCGGACAACGAGCTCAACGAACTTGCTGCATCGATACGCGAACGCGGCATCATTCAGCCGATCGTCGTTCGGCCGGTGCGTGGCGTTGCCGATGCTTTTGAGATCATCGCCGGCGAACGCCGCTGGCGTGCGGCGCAGCGCGCTACTCTGCATGAAGTGCCGGTCGTCGTCATCGAAGCGACCGATGAAGAATCGCTGCAGCTTGCGATCATCGAGAATGTGCAGCGCTCCGATCTTAATCCTCTCGAAGAAGCGGAAGGCTATCGCGCGCTGATTCGCGATTTCAGCTACAGCCAGGACGACGTCGCCCGCATGGTCGGCAAGAGCCGCAGCCATGTCGCCAACATGCTGCGGCTACAGACGCTGCCCGATCGGGTCAAGGAGCATATCAATTCCGGCCGTCTGAGCGCCGGCCACGCGCGCGCTCTGGTCGGCCATCACGATGCGGAGCGGCTGGCGGACGAGATCGTCGCGCAGGGCTTCAACGTGCGGCAGGTCGAAGAGATCGCGCGGCAGGACTCCGGTCGCGCCGGCAAGCGATCCAAAAATTCGAAAGACGCGGCTAACAAAAGTACCGACACGCTGGCGCTGGAAAAGCAATTCGCCAACGCGCTTGGCCTGGTCGTCAGTATCGATCATCGCGGTGAGGGCGGTGTTGTCAGCATCCGCTATCGCAATCTCGACCAGCTCGACGATCTGACGCGGCGGCTGAACAACAAATAGCGGTTCGTGCCCCCTGGCACCCCTAGGCTTATGAAGCCCTCGGCGCGCGATAGACGTAAGTAACCGCCCTTTAACTACGCATGGGCTAATTCACATAAAGTCGGTGGTATAAGACCCTGGCGGCGGGGCGACATGCGGATTTTCGTATTTCTCGCGGCCCTTGGGTTTGGGTCTCTGTGCCTGGATTCGGCATGGGCTCTTGAAGCTGATCGCCAGATCGTCGTTACGCTTGATCACGCCACCCTGCTTAATTTGCCACCCCGTGCGCGAAGCATCGTGATCGGCAATCCGGCCATTGTGCACGTCACGCCACTGCCGAATGCGCCAGCCGTTCTGACCGGTACGGCCTTCGGCGAAACCAACGTCCTCGTTCTCGACGAGGCGGGACACGTACTGATGGAGGCATCCGTCCTTGTGATGCCGCGGGCCGATGGCGGCCCGTATCTGCTGCGTGGTCTGGACAGCACGGCCTATTCCTGCGGACCGCGATGCGAAGTCACACACGATCTGCGGCACAACAGTCCGGAGACGGAAGCTGTTCAGGCTGAGTCGCAAACCCGCAACGCCAATATTTCGGCAGTTCCCCAGCCGTCATCGCCCGCGCCGCAAGGCAACGGCAGCCTGTAGCGTATGGCCAACCAGTTCTATCAACTGATCCGACGTTTTCTCTCGGCCAGCACCGACGGGAACGTTGCAATCATATTTGCGCTCTGTCTAGTGCCGACTATTTTCCTTGCCGGTATGGCAATGGATTTTGCCTCTGCGACGCAAAAGCGCGTCGTGCTGAACGCCGCTGCAGACGCGGCCGCGCTCGCCGCAGTTACCCCGTCAATGATGCAGCAGTCCGCCGCGACGGCGAAAACGACGGCGCAAAATACCTTCAATGCTATGGCCAGCGGCATTGTCGGCGTCCAATCGGCCACTCCAACTGTCACCGTGACGACGAGTGGACAAAGCCGCACGGTGACAGTTGGGTACACCGCCTCGTCAACCAACACATTCCCGAGCGTCTTGGGCAAAGCGACCTGGCCGCTATCCGGCACCGCCCAAGCGGCAGGGTCGAGCCCGATCTACATGAACTTCTACCTGTTGCTCGACGATTCTCCTTCAATGGGGATTGGTGCAACGCCGTCTGACATTGCTGCAATGGGGGCGGTGAATAACGGCTGTGCGTTCGCCTGCCACGGACCGGATGCATTGGATCAGAGTGTCTATCCTGGCTACACGCTCCCGGTTGTGCCCGGTACCCAATTGCGGATTGATGCTCTTGTCAGCGCAACGTCGCAGCTTATTTCCACGGCGATCGCGAATGAGAGCGTCTCCAACCAGTTCAAGATCGGCCTTTACACATTTTCCAATACGGTGACGACTGTCGCTGCGCTCACCACCAACCTGACGCAGGTCAAAACACTTAACTCCGCGATCACGTTGCCGACGCAGGACACCGGTACGCAGATTGGCGACGCTGTGAATTGGCTGGGCCAGAACGTGGTGACGACGGCTTCCGGCACGGGCTCGCAGTCGTCGCCGATCGAGTACGTATTTCTGGTCACGGACGGTGCCGAGGATCACGCGTTTAATTACACCGCCGGCAGCTATGACACGCTGACACCGCCGACCGGCAACTGGAACGGCACCGCATATGGCAGCGTGATGCAGTCCAGCGCCTGTACCAGCCTGAAAAACAACGGCGTGACGGTCGCCGTGCTGTACCTCAATTACGACGCCATCAACGACATCCGGTACACCGATATGGTGGCGCCTTTCGACGCCAATATCGGGACAGCGTTACAGTCCTGCGCGTCGCCAAATTTCTACTTTCAGGCAGATCACGCGAGCGACATCACGACGGCGATGCAGGAAATGTTTGCCGCGGCATTGGCGCAGTCGGCCCGCTTGACCCAGTAATGGGCTGGGGCCGGCCTTGCCGAGGTTGTTTGCTCGGGTATGGCCGCCAGATACCACATTGCAGCAACTAAATACCGTCTGACACGCCCCGGGGCCTATCTTGTCAGGCAAATTCCGCTTGAGCCGCCGCTCAACCAGAAATATCAAATAAGCGGGGTTCTAATCGGGGATATCGGGAAATGGACAGCGAGTATTTGCGGCAGATGGCCGCCCGCTGCATTGCGGCTTGCCGGGTATCGAAAGAGCCTCGCGCAAGGGACAGCTTTCTGAAACTGGCTGACGATCTGCTCACCAAGGCAACCGAACTGGATAACGTCATTCCGGTTCAGCAGCCTGCGCGGCATCGCTGGCACTAAACGATCCGACAGGTCTACAGAGCCCTAAGCGCTCCAGAGCTGTTTGAACGCTTCGCGTTTCTTCGGATCGTACAGGCTCGGATAATCGTATTTCAGCGGCCCCGTCGGCTCGACGTGAAGCGTTGCGAACACCGGCCCTTGCTGCTCGAGCACATGGGCAATTTGCTGTTCGAACATACGCAGGTCTGAGAAATCGTAGGTCGCGGCGTAGCCGGCTGATTTGGCCATCGTGGCAAAATCGACCTTGCGGTTGGGAATCGGATGGCCGCCGTTGGCCTCGTAGGTCTCGTTGTGCGCGACGAAGTGCACAAGGTTCTTCGGCGCCGCGGCGCCGATGGACACCAGACAACCGAGATTCATCAGCAGCGAACCGTCGCCTTGCAGCACGACAACGCGCTTGTCCGGCCGGCCGAGTGCAAGGCCGAGCCCGTGGGAGGAATCGAGCCCCATCGCGCCGATCGACGTGTAATTCAGTGTGCGCGGTGCGACCGCAACCCAGTCGACTGCGGAGCTGTAGGTCGCAACCACCGCCTCGTCCTTGATGTGGCGCGCGAGGATCTTGAAACAGTCTTCGCGCTTCATCATGACGGGCTCCGTCCAACAAGAAATGCGACCGGGTGTGACTCGGCATAGGCCTTGTCGATCGCCGGCTTGATCTTCGGTATGTCGGCGTCGAGGCTGACCAGGTGATGCACGATGCCCATGTCTTCTAGGATCGGCTCGACGATGCGCACGCCGTAGCGCGATGACTCTCGCGGCGTCCGGTCCGGATCATGCTGCAACAGTCCGATCATCATGCAGATCGGCTGATTGTATTCGACGGCGACGCCGCGAATGGCGTTGATCGAGTCAAGAAATCCAGTGTGCTGGATCAGGGTCAGCGAACGCTTGCCCGAAAAGGCGAGGCCGGTGCCGATCCCAATGCACTCGTCCTCCTTGCACACCCGCACCAATTTGAAATCGGGATCTCTGGCGATCGGCGCCAGGAGGCCGGAGCTTGTGGTGATATCGGGGACCGAAAGGATGTATTCGATGCCACTTGCCTTGATGGCGGCGATGATGCCGGCACCACTGAGCTGGCGCGGCCCGGCTTCCCCTGACGCTGGCATTTCCCCTCCCCACTTCTATGGCTGGCAACCGTAACGGTGCGGGAGGATTGGTCAATCGGGGAACGGGAAGAAGAGCTATGCGTGCCGGTCGCGCGCGCGCTCGACGCGCCGGATCAGCTCAATGATCTTTTGGCTCTGCGAGAACGTCACTATCTGCACCGGCGCGCAAAATGCGATCTCGTCGCCGAAAACTGTCGTGTGCCGCAGCGACAGCACGACCCGCGGCGGACTGCTGTTCGGCGCGTAGCTGACATTGGTGATGTCATGCAGGGGTATGCGCTGTTCCTTGCTGCCGTTTCGCACGATGAGCGCATCGCCATCGTCCAGCACCTCGTCGGCCAAGTCCGTGACGTATTGCTTGATGTAGTAACCGCCGAAAAGCAGCACGATCGGCACGACGAGAAAGAACGGCATCGATATGGCGCCGTTGGTGAGCGCTGCGAAAACGCCGATCGCGAAAATACAGACTCCGCCACCAATGAAGATGATCGGGAAGACGCGCTTATAATAATACGTCAGCGTCGATGAGAGCCGTTCGTCCGACTCGGTCTCGCCGGACGGCGGGTTACTCCGCTGCCGTGCGCCCGGCTGTGCCATAGCGCCGCTCGATATAGTCGATCACCATCTTCTGGAAATCCGCGGAAACAGTTGCGCCTCGCAGCGTCGCGGCCTTCTTGCCGTCGATGAACACCGGCGCGGTCGGGGTTTCGCCGGTGCCCGGCAGCGAGATGCCGATATCGGCATGCTTCGATTCACCTGGGCCGTTGACGATGCAGCCCATCACCGCGACGTTCAGTCCTTCGACGCCCGGATAGCGCGTCTTCCATTCCGGCATCGAGTCGCGGATGAAGCTCTGGATGCTCGAGGCGAGCTCCTGGAACGTGGTGCTGGTGGTGCGGCCGCAACCGGGACAGGCGGCGACAAGCGGCACGAAAGTCCGCAGGCCCAGCGTCTGCAACAATTCCTGGCCGACCTTCACTTCCAGCGTGCGGTCGCCGTTCGGCTCCGGCGTCAGCGAAATACGAATGGTGTCGCCGATGCCTTGCTGCAGCAGCACGCCCATCGCGGCCGACGAAGCAACAATGCCCTTCGAGCCCATACCGGCTTCGGTGAGACCGAGATGCAGCGCGAAGTCGGAACGCCGCGCCAGTTCGCCATAGACGCCGATCAGATCCTGCACCGCCGATACTTTTGCGGAGAGGATGATGCGGTCCTTCGGAAGACCGATTTCAACGGCGCGTTCCGCGGACAACATCGCCGACTGCACCATGGCTTCGCGGGTGACGTCGCGGGCATCGATCGGGTGGTTCGATTTGGCGTTCTCGTCCATCAGGTGCGTCAGCAATTCCTGATCGAGTGAGCCCCAGTTGGCGCCGATACGCACCGGCTTGCCATACTTGATCGCGGTTTCGACGATGGCGCCGAATTGCCGATCTTTCTTTTCCTTGAAGCCGACGTTGCCGGGATTGATGCGATACTTGTCGAGCGCCTCGGCGCAGGCGGGATGGTCGGCCAGCAATTTGTGGCCGATGTAGTGAAAGTCGCCGACGATCGGCACGTCGACGTTCATCTTGCGAAGTTTGTCCTTGATGTGCGGCACGGCGGCTGCGGCTTCGTCGCGATCGACCGTGATGCGGACGATTTCGGAGCCCGCCCGTGCGAGTGCCGCCACCTGTCTTGCCGTTCCCTCGATATCGGCGGTGTCAGTATTGGTCATCGACTGCACGACGACGGGGGCGCCGCCGCCGACGGTGACGTTGCCGACCTTGACGGCGACGGTCTGGTGCCTTTCGGCGGGCCCTGAAAATTCCATCATTGGATCAGTACCTTAGATAATATCGTCGGGTCGGCCCGCTGCTGCGGCAGGTCCCCGATCCCCACGATATAGCGTCACCGGGGCCGGTTGACGAGGAGGATGCCGAAGGCGACCAAAACCACCGCCAGCGCAAACGGCGGGGTCAACGGATCGCCCAAAATGAAATGCCCCGCGGCAACGCCGAACAACGACGCGAGGAAGGTGAATACCGAGAGTTGGGTGGTGGGATGTCGTGCATCGCAAGTTTGATCGAGACGTTGTTGAAGCCACACCTCAGGCACAGTCCAACAGTCATCAGAACTGCGGACGTGACCAAGGGCTGAGGGCGAGGACATGACCAGCTTCTCGATTGTCATGCACTGTGGGCCGCCGTCAAATCGTAGCCTCTATTCGGTCTTGGGGAGCCGGGATAAAATGACGGCACGCAACCGTCTCAAGCGCGCTGAAGGACTCGTTCCGTGGATCAAGCCGTTCAGATGAAGCTCACGTTTCGGTGTCCGCCGGCATTGGAAAAGATTTTACCGCCGCCGATTCCGGCGGTGCGTGGCCTGCCGGCATGGTTCAAGGCGATTCCGCATAACGCGATCAATTCGACAACCGGTGAGGAGCACGAGACCGTCAAGAAGTGCCCGCCGTTCATCGACGCCATGACATACGGCTTTCTGATTCCGCTGGCGATGGACCTCACCGTCAAGGACGGCGAATTCAGCTGGGACTTTGAAGTGCCGAAAGGTTTTGTCAGCGAATTTTCACACTCACCGATCGACTTTCACGATCCGAGCCAGATTGCCGGTACGCCATTTTTTGACGACGACCGGTTCATCATCAAGTTCAACAACTTCTGGAACATCGAGGCGCCGCCCGGATATTCGGTGCTATTTACGCATCCGCTCAATCGCGCCGATCTGCCATTCACGACCATAACCGGCCTGGTCGATTGCGACACTTATACCGACACGCCAGTCAATTTCCCCGCCCGCTGGCACGATGCAAACTTCAACGGTGTGCTGCCGAAGGGCACGCCGATCGCGCAATGCATGCCGGTCAAGCGCGAGACCTGGGATCTGGCCTTTGAGACGCTGTCGAGCGATACGACGGAGCGGATGATCGAGACGCGGAACACAATCGGTCAGGACACCGGCGTATACCGCCGGCAGTTCCGCGCGCCAAAGCGCTAGTTTTTTCGCAAGTATTGCCGCGCAGCGCTTGGCTTGAGCCAGAAGCGGCCACGGCCGGATTTCACCAATGACGCCAGCGCGTCGCCGTAGCGTTGCTGTTCGCCGCGCGCGGCAAGCCGGAAACAGTCGTAGCCGGCCTCGATCTGGCCAAGCTCGAGGAGACAGTGCCCGAGGTTAAGCAGAGTTCGCGCGTCGTCGGGACGGATCATCAGGCAACGGCGGAAATAAGCGGCGGCCGGTTCGCAATCGCCGAGCTCCTGATGTGCCTTGGCCAGGCCCAGCAGGGCCTCAAGCGAGTCCGGCGCGACACTCAATGCGCGCCCAAACGCAGCCTGCGCGCTGACGCAATCGCGACGTTGCAGAAAAGTTTGACCAAGCTGAATCGGAAGCTGCGACATCATTGGTGCGACGGCCATGCCGCGGTTGAGGATCTCGACCGCCTCGTCATAGCGATTGAGCGCCGTCAGCAAGCTACCGAATTCAAGAAACGCGCCGGCGTAAGCCGGTTCCCGTTTGACCGCGCGTTTGAGCCGGGACAGCGCGTCGTCGTCGCGTCCTGCGCGGCGAAATGCAATCGCCAGCATGGTGTCGATTTCCGCATCGTGCTTGATGCGTACTGCGTTTTCGAGAGTGATGATGGCGTCGTCGACGCGACCTTCCGTCAGTTGCGCGGCACCGAGGATGAACAACGCGCGGGCGTGACGGGGATCGGCGCGCAGAATCTCTCGCACAATCCGTTCGGCCTCCTGTGGCCGCCGTCCGTTCAAGGCAAGCGATGCGCGTTGTAAAACGTCTTCGTGCGTCATCGGTCGCGGCAATGCGAGCAGATACCGGCGATTTCGATCATCGGGCTCTTCGGCGAAAAACCGGCCGCGCGTGACGAGGCTTTCAGCGCGTCGGCAACTCCGCCGCCCGCCGCCTCGCCGACGGCGCCGCAACGCTCGCAAATCAGGAACACCACAAGATCGTCGCTGACATGATTGTGGACGCAGGCGACGAAGGCGTTTCGGCTGGCGATGCGGTGAACGAGACCATTATCGCGCAGGAAATCGAGTGCGCGGTAGATTGTGATCGGCGCCGGCCGGTCGTCCTCAGGCAGGCGGTCGATGATGTCGTAAGCGCCGAGCGGCTGGTGACTTGCCAGCAAGGTTTCCAGCACTTGCCGGCGGATTGGGGTGAGGCGTTGCTCACGTGCGGCGCATTGCTCTTCGGCATGCGCAATCGCTGCGCTGGCGCAGCGGTCGTGATCGTGGTCGGGAGCTGGAAAGACGGCTCGCGCCGCTCGCTTTGTATCCGGCGTCATGTCCCGGTCATCTGCTTGGCTTCAAGGTGTACAAGCTAGTGTAGCGGTTAATGCAGGATCGCGAAAACGTGACGAGCGGTCGAAGATTTATGTTGCACTGCAACAAGAAGCATCCCACATTCCCGCCGGTTCGCAAACTCATGTCCATCATTCGGCACCGAAACCTGAAGGGTGCCTCATTGAATTGGGGATTTTCATGCTGAAGGGAAAGTCCGCGCTGGTGACCGGTTCAACGTCCGGCATTGGCCTCTGTTATGCCCGGGCGCTGGCGGCTGAAGGAGCCAACGTCACCATCAACGGCTTCGGCGACGCTGCGGCGATCGAAAAAGAGCGCAGCGGCATCGAGAAGGACTTCGGCGTCAAAGCGGTCTATTCGGGGGCCGACATGAGCAAGCCCGCTGAGATCGCGGATATGATCAAGACTGCGGAGCAAACCTTCGGCGCGCTCGACATTCTGATCAACAATGCCGGCATCCAGTATGTCGCGCCGATCGAAGAGTTTCCGATCGAGAAATGGGATCAGATCATTTCCATCAATCTGTCGGCCGCGTTCCACGCCATGCGCGCCGCGGTGCCGGGCATGAAAGCGCGAAAGTGGGGTCGCATTATTTCGACGGCGTCCGCACACTCGCTGGTCGCTTCACCGTTCAAGTCTGCTTACGTCACCGCCAAGCATGGCCTCGCCGGGCTCACCAAAACCGTCGCGCTCGAGACCGCGACCTTCGGTATCACCGTTAACTGCATCAGCCCCGGCTACGTCTGGACGCCGCTGGTCGAGAAGCAGATTCCGGATACCGCGAAGGCGCGCGGTATGACCGAAGAGCAGGTCAAACGAGACGTGATCCTGGCGGCGCAACCGACCAAGGAATTCATCACCGTGGACGAGGTAGCGAGCCTCGCGATTTATCTTTGCTCGGATGCAGCAAAGGCAATTACCGGCGCCAATCTGTCGATCGATGGCGGCTGGACGGCGGAATAGTCGTTATTCCCTGAATGAATGTGCGAATGATCGACTTTGACTTTCTATCGTCCCTGTTATCGGGACGCGCTATCGAGCAAAAGCCTGCCGCCAAAGTAAAACGCATCAATCTCGCTTTGCAGGGCGGCGGTGCCCACGGCGCTTTCACCTGGGGCGTGCTCGAGCAGCTTTTGGCCGACGAACGGATCGCTGTCGAAGGTATTTCCGGCACATCCGCTGGTGCGGTCAACGCGGTGATGCTGGCCGACGGCTTGATCGCTGGTGGCCGCGAGGAAGCGCAGAAGCGGCTTGCCGATTTCTGGCGGGCCGCGTCAAGCACCGGCGGTCTGCCGGCATCGCAGCGGGAAGTGCTGCAGCGCCTGATGTCGTTCACGCCGCTGGAAGGTACGCCGGTGCAGGCGTGGTTTGATACGGTTTCCCGCTATTTCTCGCCCTACGACATCAACCCGCTCAACATCAATCCGCTGAAAGATCTGATCGAGCGCTTCGTCGATTTTGACAGATTACGCGCCGCCGAAGACCTTCAGCTCTTCATTTCCGCGACCAACGTGCAGACCGGCCGCGTGCGCATTTTTCGCCGGGAGAAAGTCACCGCCGATGCGGTGATGGCTTCCGCATGCCTGCCGGCGTTGTTTCGCGCGGTCGAGATCGACGGCGTTCCCTATTGGGATGGCGGCTATCTGGGCAACCCGGTGATCTTCCCGTTTTTCAGTTCCACCTCGACCGAAGACGTCCTGGTGGTCCAGATCAATCCGCTGGTGCGGCAGGAAACGCCGACCTCGTCCAGCGAGATCCTGAACCGCATCAACGAAATCACCTTCAACTCTCCGCTGATTGACGAATATCGGGCGATCGATTTCGTCACGCGGTTGATAGACCAGGGCGCTTTGCCGCGCGGCAGCGGACCGGGACAGTTCCGACGTATCAATATCCATCGCATCGCACTCGATCGCTTCGGCTCGCATTTCGATGCGTACAGCAAGCTGTCGACCGACTACGATTTCTTTGAGATGCTGCACACCAGTGGCAAGCGCGCGGCGCGGCGTTTCCTCGACGAACATTTCGCCGATATCGGCGTCAAAAGCACGGTCGATCTGCAGGCGGAAGCCGCAGCCGAGTGGGCCTGAACGCAATCTGAAAGCGCAAGTTGCTTTTTGCCAGAAGGTCTTGCTCGATTAATGTGCCGGCGCCATGAATGCTGCCGGTATGGGCGACGTTCCTCCATTGCTGACCGCAGAGGTCGGCGCGACGCGACTTGAAATCTGCGTTGCCGACATCACGACGTTGAGCGTCGATGCCATCGTGAACGCCGCCAACACCAGCCTGCTTGGCGGCGGCGGCGTTGACGGCGCCATTCACCGCGCTGCCGGTCCTGAGCTGCTTGCCGAATGCCGGACGCTTGGCGGCTGCGCCACCGGTTCGGCCAAGATCACGCTCGGCTATCGATTGCCGGCAAAGCACGTCATCCACGCGGTCGGGCCGGTATGGCATGGCGGCAGCCAGAACGAAGCGGAGTTGCTGGCCTCGTGTTACCGCACGGCGCTCGATCTCGCCGCTGCAAACCGCCTGGTCTCGATCGCCTTTCCGGCAATCTCGACCGGGGTCTATCGCTTCCCGCCCGATGAGGCTGCCCGCATCGCGGTCGGCACGGTGGTTGCCGAAGTAGCCGCGGCTACCCGCGGGATCGAGCGGGTGGTGTTCTGCTGTTTCTCGCAGGCCTCGGCTGACCATCACAGCCAAGCCTTCGCGGAACTCGGATTGGCCTGAAAACCGGCCTTAGCCCTGCAAAATCGGCAATCGAGCCATCCCGCTTAGCCCCCGAATAAGCCTCGACAAAATAATAAGTTACCTTATTTTATGTAAGCCTCAATTGAGTGAGGCTATCTATAGCTGATCTGGAGCCGCCATGTTGCCCCGCTCACTGAACAGAGAATTTGCCTTTATGATCAATGATGTGGCGCGCATGCTGAAGACATACGCCGACTACAAAGGGGCTCAGTTCGGAGTCACCAGGGCACAATGGGCGGTCTTGGTTCGGCTAGATCGCTTCGAAGGCCTCAAGCAATCCGAGCTCGCCGAAATGCTCGATTTGCAGCCGATCACCCTGACCCGGCTGCTGGACCGGCTTTGCGAGAACGGCCTGATCGAGCGCCGGTCGGACCCGAACGACCGCCGCGCCAAGCGGCTGTTTCTGACCCCTGCGGCACGGCCGCTGCTCGAGCAGCTCGGCACCCTCGGCGAGGACATGCTGGGGACGGCGCTTGCCGGCGTATCGCGCGAAACCGTCGAGCAGATCGTCGCCCAGCTTGCAGTGGTCAAGGAGAACCTGCGCCAGGCCATCCAGCAACGCACGCCGATTGCGGCGGGGGAGCGCAGCTATGGCTGAAGCCGTCGTCAAAAAGATTTTCCCGGAGCGCGACGAAGCGCCGGACAAAAGCAAACCGTTCGGCCCCGCGTCATTGGGCGCCGACATCGACAAGCTGAAGCGGAAGCTGCCGGCCTCGCCGCGCGATCGCATGCGCTGGATGCTGTTCGGCTTGCTACCGATCGCGCTGATCATCGGCGGGTTGTGGTACGTGCTCGGCGGTGCGGTGATGTCGACCGACGATGCCTATGTGGATGCCGAGAAGGTCGGCATTTCCACCGACGTGGCCGGCATCGTGCAATCGGTCGAAGTCACCGACAACCAGCGCGTCCAGGCCGGACAGGTTTTGTACCGGCTGGATCCGCGGCAATTCCAGATCGCACTCGATAACGCCAAAGCCAGCCTCGCCCAGGTCTCGTTGACCGTCGACGCCATGAAGCAGGACTATCAGCATATGCTCAGCGACGCTGTTGCGGCGCAGGCGCAGGTCGATCTCGATCAGATCAATTTCAATCGGCAGGACATGCTTCTCAAGTCGGCGACGACGTCGCAGGCGCTATACGATCAGGCCAAATACGCGCTGGCCAACGACAAGGCAAAACTCGAATCGTTGCAGCAGCAAGCAAAAGTGCAGTTGGCCAAGCTGGGCGGCGACGCCAACACGCCGGCTGACAAGCTGCCGCAATATTCACAGGCGCAAGCTCAAGTCGACGAAGCCCAACGCCAGTTCGATCACACAGTGGTCAAGGCGCCGTTCGCCGGCATCGCGACCAGCGTGCCAAGCATCGCACCCGGCAAATATCTCGCGGCCTCAACCACCGCGTTCTATCTGGTCGATACCGATCACGTCTGGATCGCGGCCAATCCG
This sequence comes from uncultured Alphaproteobacteria bacterium, assembly GCA_963807565.1. Lineage (GTDB taxonomy): Bacteria > Pseudomonadota > Alphaproteobacteria > Rhizobiales > Xanthobacteraceae > BOG-931. Next base: position 34,071 of record CAWECH010000024.1, read on the forward strand.
AAAGAAACCGAGCTGACGTATGTGCGGCCGGGGCAGCCAGCGACGATCAGCATCGACACCTATCCCGGTGTGACCTGGCAGGGTTCCGTCGAGAGTGTAAGCCCTGCGGCGGCGCAGGAGTTCTCTTTGCTGCCGGCGCAGAACACCAGCGGCAACTGGGTGAAGGTCGTGCAGCGGGTGCCGATGCGGGTGCGCGTCGACATCAGCGACAAGAACAAGCCGCCGCTTCGCGCCGGCATGAGCGCCATCGTCGGCGTCGACACCGGACACGCGCGCGGCTTTCCGCGCTTTTGGTAAGTCCAATGGCTGATGACGCCGCACCACAGCAGAACGTCAATCGCGGGGCGGTAACCGCCTGCGTGATTCTGGCGACGCTGATGCAGGCGCTCGACACCACCATCGCCAACGTGGCGCTGCCCTACATGCAGGGCAGCGTTTCAGCGAGCCAGGACCAGATCGACTGGGTGCTGACGTCTTATATCGTCGCCGCCGCCATCATGACGCCGCCGACCGGCTATCTTGCCGGGCGCTTCGGCATTCGCCGCTCTGTTCATGATCTCGATCACCGGCTTCACCGTCGTCTCCATGCTCTGCGGCATGGCGCAGTCTTTGACTGAGATCGTCACATTCCGCTTGCTGCAAGGCGCGTTCGGCGCCGCTCTGGTGCCGCTGTCGCAAACCGTGCTGTTCAATATCTATCCGCGCGAGCGCCACGGCTTCGCCATGGCGCTGTTCGGCGTCGGCGTGATGGTCGGACCGATCCTGGGTCCGATCCTCGGCGGCTGGCTGACGCAAAACTACAGCTGGCGCTGGGTGTTCTACATCAATCTGCCGATCGGCATCCTCGGCCTCATCGGCATCAGCATGTTCCTGCCGGAAACGAAGCGCTCGGAAGCAAAGCTCGACTGGTTCGGCTTCGGGACATTGAGCGTGATGCTTGGCGCGCTACAGGTCATGCTCGACCGCGGCGAGATCAAGGATTGGTTCAATTCCGGCGAGATCATTTTTGAGGCTGTCGTTGCGGTCTCCGCGCTGTATCTGTTCCTAGTCCACACATTCACGGCGGAGAAGCCGTTTGTGCGTCCGACTCTGTTCCGCGACCGCAATTTCACGGCGGGCACAATTTTTGTCGCTATCGTCGGCCTCACTTATTACGCCTCGCTCGCACTTCAGCCGCCGTATCTGCAAGGACTAATGGGATATCCGGTGATTACTGCCGGCATCATCATGGGCCCGCGCGGGATTGGCACCATGGCGTCAATGATGGTGGTCGGCCGCATGGTCGGCAAAGTCGATACCCGCTTGCTGCTGGCCTTTGGCCTCGCGCTGACGGCGTGGTCGTTCTACGCCATGACCGGCTGGACGCCGGATGTGTCGCAGCAATCCATCATCGTTGTCGGTGTTGTCCAAGGCGTCGGACTCGGCTTTTTATTCGTGCCGCTTTCAGCGGCGACGCTGTCCACGCTGTCGGTTGAGGCTCGGACAGAAGCGGCGGGTTTTTACAGCCTGTCCCGCAATATCGGTTCCGCGGTCGGCATTTCGGTGGTCAATGCGCTGTTGACCCGCAATGTCCAGGTCAATCATGCCGCCATTGCCTCGCACGTTACTGACGTGAATCGCGGCTTCGAGAATCCGCAGGTTGCCCATTTCTGGGATCCGCTCACCGCCGCCGGGCGCACCGCGCTCGACTCGGTGATCACGCAGCAAGCGCAGATCATCGCTTATGTCGACGATTACAAGCTCTTGATGATCGCCACGATTGCCGTGGTGCCGCTGCTGCTGGTGTTCAAGAGCTCGTCGGGCGGCACCGCGCCAGCCATCGTCTCGGAATAAAGCAAGGCAACGCAGCCGCCCCGAAAAGGGGAAGCCCGCCCGGGTGGCAAAACCCGGGCGGGCTGGGGACTGTAGGGGTCAGGGTTATTGGGGTCGCGTCTTGTGATGAGAAGAATAGCTGAACGCCCAATTGTCACCGTGACGCCGATCACATCTTGACGCTTTGTCGTTAAATAATTGATTCCAATGAAAAAAGGCGGCCCGGAGGCCGCCTTTTTAGATGATTTGCAGAGAAACTGCGGGTTTTATTCCGCCGCGTCGCCGGGCTGTTCGCCCTCGGCCTTTTGCTTGCCTTCAAGGTCTTCGCCGGTGGTTTGATCGACGACCTTCATCGACAGCCGCACTTTGCCGCGATCGTCGAAGCCGAGCAGCTTGACCTTCACCTTGTCGCCTTCCTTGACGACGTCGGTGGTCTTCTGCACCCGGCGCGACGCGAGCTGGCTGATGTGGACCAGGCCGTCCTTGGCGCCGAAGAAGTTCACGAACGCGCCGAAATCCATCGTCTTGACCACGGTGCCTTCGTAGATGTGGCCAACTTCCGGATCGGATGCGATCGACTTGATCCAGTTGATCGCGGCCTTGATCGAACTCGCCATCGGCGGAGGCGACCTTCACCGTGCCGTCATCCTCGATGTTGATCTTGGCGCCGGTCTTCTCGACGATCTCGCGGATCACCTTGCCGCCGGTGCCGATCACTTCGCGGATCTTGTCGGTCGCGATCTTGAAGGTCTCGATGCGCGGTGCGTATTCGCCGAGTTCGGCGCGCGCCGAAGTGAGCGCCTTCGCCATCTCGCCGAGGATATGCAAGCGGCCGTCCTTGGCCTGGGCCAAAGCGACCTTCATGATCTCCTCGGTGATACCGGCGATCTTGATGTCCATCTGCAGCGAGGTCACGCCGCCTTCGGTGCCGGCGACCTTGAAGTCCATGTCGCCGAGATGATCCTCGTCGCCGAGAATGTCGGACAGAACCGCAAAGCGCTTGTCCTCAAGGATGAGGCCCATCGCGATACCGGCGGTCGGCCGCTTCAGCGGTACGCCGGCATCCATCAGCGACAGTGACGCGCCGCACACCGATGCCATCGACGACGAACCGTTCGACTCGGTGATCTCCGAGACGATGCGGATGGTGTAGGGGAACTCTTCCTTCGACGGCAGCATCGGATGGATCGCGCGCCAGGCGAGCTTGCCGTGGCCGATTTCGCGGCGGCCGGGCGCGCCCATGCGGCCGGTTTCACCGACCGAGTAAGGCGGGAAGTTGTAGTGCAGCAGGAACGTCTCTTTGTAGGTTCCCTGCAGCGCGTCGATGAACTGCTCGTCTTCGGCGGTGCCGAGCGTGGTGACCACCAGCGCCTGGGTCTCGCCGCGGGTGAACAGCGCCGAACCGTGCGCGCGCGGCAGCAAGCCGACTTCAGCGACGATCGGGCGCACGGTTTTGACGTCGCGGCCGTCGATGCGCTTGCCGGTATCGAGAATGTTCCAGCGCACGATCTTGGCTTCGAGTTCCTTGAATACGCCGGCAACCTGAAGTTTGTCGTGCTTCGGCTCGGCGCCTTCCGGGAAGAAGTGCGCCATCGCCTTTTTCTTCACGGCGGCGACGGCGTCCTGGCGATCCTGCTTCTTCACGATCGAATAGGCAGCGCGCAGGTCCTTCTCGGCGAGGTCGAGGATTTCCTTTTCCAGCGCTTTGTTGTCGATAGTGACGAGGTCGCGCGGCTCTTTCGCGGCTTTCTCGGCAAGCTGAATGATCGCCTGGATCACCGGCTGGAAGTGCCGGTGACCGAACATCACCGCGCCGAGCATGATTTCTTCGGACAGCTCTTTCGCTTCCGATTCCACCATCATCACCGCGTCCTGAGTGCCGGCGATGACGAGGTCGAGCTGGCTTTCCTTGCCTTCATCGAGAGTCGGATTGAGCACGTACTCGTTGTTGATGAAGCCGACGCGGGCGCCGCCGATCGGACCCATGAACGGCGCGCCGGAGAGCGTCAGCGCTGCGGAGGCCGCGACCATTGCGACGATGTCGGGATCGTTTTCCTGATCATGCGAGAGTACGGTGATGGTGACCTGCGTGTCGCAGCGCCAGCCATCGGCAAACAGCGGACGGATCGGTCGGTCGATCAGGCGCGAGGTCAGCGTGTCCTTTTCCGTCGGGCCGCGTTCGCGCTTGAAGTAGCCGCCGGGAATCCGGCCGGCTGCGTAATATTTTTCGGTGTAGTTGACAGTGAGCGGAAGGAAATCGATGCCTTCCTTCGGGGTCTTGGCCGCGACTACTGCGGCGAGAACTGTGGTTTCACCGTAAGTGGCGACAACGGCGCCATCGGCCTGCCGCGCGACTTTGCCGGTTTCTAGCGTAAGCGGTCGGCCACCCCAGTCCAGTTGTACCTTGTGTGTATCGAACATTGCGATCGTCTTTCATGGTTTTCGGACAAGCGCGAAAGCCATGAGCAAGACGGCGAGAAACTGCCATTCGCAACAATGTTGCGAATGTAAACAGCGTCCAGCGATCCTGCCATGGCCATCGGGCCTTCCAGTGATGCGCGGGCAACGGCCCGTCGCTCTAATCGGCAGCCTCTGCTGCCGTACAAACGGCGGCCGCACTTTGCAGTCCGCCTTCGGCACGCGCGGGACATTCCCGCGCGCAATTCTTCAACGGCGGATACCGAGCCGCTCAATCAGGCCTTTGTAGCGGCCCTCATCGGTGCGTCGCAGGTAATCCAAAATCTGGCGACGTTGCGACACCATCTTCAACAAGCCACGGCGCGAATGATTGTCTTTGACGTGAGTTTTGAAGTGTTCCGTCAGTTCGGTGATCCGCTCTGAGAGCAGTGCAACCTGGACCTCGGGAGAACCCGTGTCGCCGGACTTGACGGCATACGCCTTGATAACATCCGCTTTTTTCGCGGTCGAAAGCGACATCGTACTAACCTCTTTTTCTGGCGGCGCGACCAGTCACGCCGTTCAAATTAAACACGCGCTTGGGGAGAATTTCGCCGCGTTCGACCTCGGCAATGGCCACAAGCTGACCGCCACATGCGATCTGGACCATACCGCGGAGAATGGTGGCATCCCGTCCGCGCAACAAAACGGCTTGGCCTCTTGTGAGCCTTGCCGCATCTGCCGGAGTCACGGCCAGCGCCGGGATGTCGTCCAGCGCGGTCTCGATCGGCAGGAGTGCGTCGGCGAGGTATCCCTCGCCAGCGGCTGCTCTATGACATAAAGATTCCAGGGGTTCCAGCGGAATCATGTCCGCTTCGCTGAAGGGGCCGACCCGGTTCCGGCGCAGCGCCGAAACGTGCCCGAATACCCCTAAAAGACGGCCAAGATCGCGCGCCACGGCCCGGACATAGGTGCCTTTGCCGCATTCAGCCGTCAGGACCGCGTGGTCGGGGTCCGGCATATCGACCAGTTCGAGGCGGTGGATTTCAACGGTCCGCGGCGCGAGTTCCACCTGCTCGCCGTCACGCGCCAGATCGTAGGCGCGTTCACCCTCGATCTTGATCGCCGAATAGCGGGGCGGCACCTGCTCGATGGCGCCGGTAAACTGCGGCAGTGCGGCACGGATGGTATCCGCATCGGGCCGCCTGTCGCCGCTATGAACCACCCGCCCTTCAGCGTCGTCGGTGTCGCGCTCTTCGCCCCAGCGCACCGTGAACTGATAGGCCTTGCGGCTGTCGACCACGAACGGCACGGTCTTGGTCGCCTCACCCAAAGCGATCGGCAGCGAACCCGACGCCAGCGGATCAAGTGTGCCGGCATGCCCGGCCCGCTTCGCTGCGAACAATCGCTTGATCACCGCGACCGCGTGCGTCGAGGTCATGCCGACGGGTTTGTCAAGCACCACCCAGCCATGGATATCGCGCTTTTTAATTTTCTTCGCGTCCTGCGGCGAGAGCGGCGCAGACGTTGAATCAAGTTCCGTAACCGGCATTATTCGTCCTTGCCACCATCAAGGTCGCGTTTGACCGCGGGTGTTCGTAGAAGCTTCTCGATCCGCTCTGCTTCGTCGAATCTTTCGTCAGCGCGGAAGCGAATTTCAGGAGCAAATTTCAAATTAACGCGCCGCGCGATCTCGCCGCGCACATAGCGCTTGTTGCGGTCGAGCGCCTCGATCACCGTTTCAATATCGCGGCCGCCAAGCGGCATGACGTAAACAGTGGCAAGCCGCAGATCAGGGGAGACACGCACCTCCGGTACCGTGATCATGTGGGCTTCGATCACCGGATCGTGGATGTCGCCACGCGAAAGCATCTCGGCGAGTTCGTGGCGAATCAGTTCGCCGACGCGCAACTGCCGCTGCGAACCGCCGCCGGCCTGGTCACGAGGATGGGAACGTTGATGACGTGGCATTTTCTAAACCAAATTCTACGCGCGTCATGCCCGAGCTTCACTCCGGGCATCTCGATTCAATTTTGCAGTGCCTGACTTACCGGGATTGCCGGAACAAGTCCGGCAATGACGTACGGCGAACCGTGAGCCTTGAACTCACAATGTCCGCTGCACTGACTCCACACGATAACACTCGATCGTGTCGCCGACCTTCATGTCATGATAATTCTCGAACGCCATGCCGCATTCCTGACCGGCGACCACCTCTCGCGCATCGTCCTTGAAGCGCTTGAGTTGCGACAGTTTGCCCTGATGCACGACAACGCTGTCGCGAATGAGCCGAACATTGGCGCCGCGTTCGACAGTACCGTCGGTGACGCGACAACCGGCGACGTTGCCGACCTTCGACACCTTGAAGACTTCCAGAATGGTGGCGTTGCCGAGCATGGTCTCGCGCAGCATCGGCGCCAGCAATCCCGACATCGCTTTCTTCACGTCATCGACGAGCGCGTAGATGATGTCGTAGTACCGGATTTCGATGCCGGCCTGCTCTGCCGCTTCGCGGGCTTCCTTGTGAGCGCGGACATTGAAGCCGATCACGGCGGCGTTGGAAGCCTGCGCCAGCGTGATGTCGGACTCGGTGATGCCGCCGGCGCCTGAGAAGATGATGCGCGCCGCAACTTCTTCGGTGGAGAGTTTTTCGAGCGCGCCGATGATCGCTTCGACCGAGCCCTGAACATCGCCCTTGATCACCAGCGGAAATTCCTTGCGGCCGGCGGTCTTGATCTGGCTCATCATCTGTTCGAGCGAGCCGCGCATGCCGGTTTGCCGTGCCGCCATCTTGTCGCGCTTCTGGCGGTCACGGTAATCGGTGATTTCACGGGCACGCGCTTCAGTGTCGACCACGGCAAGGCGATCGCTCGCTTCCGGCGTGGCATCGAAGCCCAATACCTCGACCGGCATCGACGGGCCGGCCGCGACGACCGAATTTCCGGTGTCGGACATCAGGGCGCGTACCCGGCCCCATTCCGTACCGGCGACGACGATATCGCCTTGCTTCAGCGTGCCGCGCTGTACCAGCACGGTCGCGACCGGGCCACGGCCGCGGTCGAGCCGGGCTTCGATCACGGTGCCTTCCGCCGGCCGGTTCGGGTTGGCTTTCAGTTCGAGCACTTCGGCTTGCAGCGCGATCATGTCGAGCAGCTTGTCGAGATTGGTTTTCTCCTTGGCGGAGACCTCAAGCTCAAGCACATCGCCGCCAAGCGTCTCGACCTGGATTTCGTATTGCAGCAGCTCGGTGCGCACGCGCTCCGGCTTGGCGTCGGGTTTGTCGATCTTGTTGATCGCGACGATGATCGGGACTTTCGCCGCCTTGGCATGCTGGATCGCTTCCACGGTCTGCGGCATGACGCCGTCGTCCGCAGCAACGACCAGGATCACAATGTCGGTGATCTTTGCACCGCGGGCACGCATCGCAGTGAATGCGGCGTGGCCGGGCGTGTCGATGAAGGTGATGCGTCCGCCGGATGGCGACGTCACCTGGTAGGCGCCGATATGCTGGGTGATGCCGCCAGCCTCGCCGGCCGCGACTTCGGTTGAACGGATGGCGTCGAGCAAAGACGTCTTGCCGTGGTCGACGTGGCCCATGATGGTGACCACCGGCGCACGGGATTGCAGGTTCGCCGTATCGTCAGGCGCGTCGAACATGCCCTCTTCGACGTCGGACTCGGCAACGCGGCGTACCGTGTGGCCAAGCTCTTCGGCAATGAGCTGTGCAGTGTCGGCGTCGATCGTATCGGTGATCTTCGCCATGTGACCCTGTTGCATAAGGATGCGCACAACGTCGACGGAGCGCTCGGCCATGCGGTTGGCCAATTCCTGAATGGTAATCGTCTCCGGGATGATCACTTCACGGGCGATCTTTTCCTTCGGCTCGTCGCGGTGACCGGTAATGCGCTGCACGCGGCGGCGGAACGACGCGACCGAGCGTTCGCGCACTTCGTCTGCGGAGAGCGCTGTCACCACCGTCAGGCGGCCGCGGCGCTTCTCAGCACCTCCGCGTGTCGGCTTCGGTGCCGGTGCAGGACGCACGGGTGCGCCACCGACGCCACGGCGCGGCCGCGGGGCTTCATCTTCTTCGGCTTCCATGGCCGGCCGCGCGCCGGGTTTGGCGGTGGCCACAGCATCGGTACCGAATCGTTTCTTCGCGACCTCGTCGGCCTTGCGCTTGGTCTCTTCCTCGTGTTTGCGGCGCGTCTCTTCATTTTGCTTGCGCGCATCGGCAGCGGCGCGTTCGGCGATCTCGGAGCTTTCACGGCCCTGGCGGACCTTCGCTTCTTCTTCCGCGCGCTCGCGTTCTTCGTGCTCGCGCGCTTGGGCACCGGCCAGCGCATGGGCGCGGGCGTTGCGTTCATCATCGGTTAGTGTGCGCAGCACGACGCCGGATTGCTTGGGCGAAGCAGCGGCAGCAGGCGTTGCGGCGGGCGCTGCTGTCTTTGCGGCCGGAGCTGCCGGGACGGCTGGACGCTTCGGCGCTGCTGCTGGAGCAGCTGCGGCCGGTTCGGGCTTGGCTTCGGCCGGGCCGATGCGGCGCTTAACCTTCTCGACGACCACGGCCTTGCTGCGGCCATGGCTGAAGCTCTGGCGCACCGTACCCTGCTCGACGCGTGGCTTTAGCGTCAGCGTCTTGGTCGGAGTCACGCTCAGTTTATCGCCGCTCTTGGTCGTCTCAGCCATTCGCTTCCATTTCTATGCACGCCGGTCGCTGGACCGGAACCGCTCAAGGCGCCGATAACGCGCCAAAAAAGTGTCGGTCGCAGGCCCAGCAAGCAGCGCTGCATGTATCACATTTGACCGCCCGAGTGCCAAATCCAATTGCTCCGAGCCCAAGCCCGAAATCACCGGGATTTGGTCCCCAAGGCCGTATTTTCGCAGCGCTGCCGCGAGCTTACGGACCCCGTCCGGCGCGGCTTCTGCCGCATGGATAAGGCCGACAACACGTTCATGGGCAAGTGCGGATTCGGTTTTGCCGAACCCGGTCGGGACCAGGCCAGACTTGCCAGCTATGGCGAGGGCGTCCAGCACCGCGCGTTCAAGCAGATTCCCGGTCTGGGTCACCAGGTCGGCGGACAGCCGGACCTCGCGTTTGAACCCGCGCACCAGCGTCTTGCGTTTGATCGCCTCGGTCAGCGCGTCCTGGGTCGCGGTGACCCAGACGCCCCGGCCGGGCAGCTTGCTTTTGAGATCGGGCACCGCCGCGCCATCGGGTCCGACAACGAAACGGATCAGATCCGTTATCGGACGGACTTCGCGCGTGTGAACGCACATGCGTTCGCGTTCGCGTGAGTGCGGCCCGCCGTCGAGCTCGGTTGGTTGGGCGTGTCCGATCATGCGTTCCTTTACGGCTGCGCCTCGGCCACGGCCTCAGCTTCGGCCGCCGGGGCCGGGGCGAGATCAGCTTCGGTGATCCAGCCGGCCTGCAGGCGGGCCTGCATGATCATTCCCTCGGCATCTTCACGCGACAGTTCGAAGCCATCGAGGATTCCAGGCTCACGCTTGCTCTCGCCATCCTTGCGCTCAGTCCAGCCAACCAGATCGTCGGTGGCGCAACCGGCCACATCCTCGACGGTCTTGATGCCGTTCTCGCCGAACTTCACCAACATCGCCGTAGTGACACCGGGGACCTCTTTGACCGCGTCCTCGACGCCAAGCTCTTTGCGTTTTGCGTCATGCTCGGCTTCGATCGTGGCAAGATATTCGCGGGCACGAGTTTGCAGCTCGCTTGCGGTCTCTTCGTCGAAGCCTTCGATACTGGCAATTTCCTTTATATCGACCATCGCCAATTCTTCGACGGAGCTGAAGCCTTCCGACGCCAACAACTGACCGATGACTTCGTCGACATTGAGCGAGTTGATAAACACGCGGGTGCGGTTCTCGAACTCGGCCTGACGGCGTTCGGACTCTTCCTGCTCCGTGAGAATGTCGATGTCCCAGCCGGTGAGCTGCGACGCGAGCCGTACGTTCTGGCCGCGGCGGCCGATGGCGAGCGAGAGCTGCTGATCGGGCACCACCACTTCGATGCGCTCGCGTTCTTCGTCAAGCACCACCTTGGCGACTTCTGCCGGCGCCAGCGCGTTGACGACGAAGGTCGCGATATCTTGCGACCACGGAATGATGTCGATCTTTTCGCCCTGCAACTCGTTGACGACGGCCTGCACGCGCGAGCCGCGCATGCCGACGCAGGCGCCGACCGGGTCGACAGAAGAATCGCGCGATACCACGGCGATTTTGGCGCGTGAACCGGGGTCGCGGGCCACCGCCTTCACCTCGACGATTCCGTCATAGATTTCAGGCACTTCCTGCGCAAACAGCTTGGCCATGAATTGCGGATGGGTACGCGACAGGAAGATTTGCGGGCCGCGCTGCTCGCGCCGTACGTCATAGATGTAGGCGCGGATGCGATCGCCGTTGCGGAACACTTCGCGCGGCAGCATTTCATCGCGCCGCACGATCGCTTCACCACGGCCGAGATCGACAACGACGTTGCCGTATTCGACGCGTTTGACGATGCCGTTGACGATGTCGCCAATGCGATCCTTGTATTCGTCATACTGACGATCGCGCTCCGCCTCGCGCACTTTTTGCACAATGACCTGTTTGGCGGACTGAGCGGCGATGCGGCCGTATTCAAGCGGCGGCAGTTTGTCGGCGATGGTGTCGCCGACCTGCGCGGCCGGGTGATGGCGACGGGCTTCTTCAATCGTGATCTGCGACGCCGGGTTTTCGACCTGGTCGACAACCAGCATATGACGCGACAGATGCAGCTCGCCGCTTTTCGGATCGATCTCGGCGCGGACTTCGGTCTCGCTGCCGTAGCGTGAGCGCGCCGCTTTGGCGATCGCGTCTTCCATCGCGCCGAGCACGATCTTGCGATCGATGGATTTTTCCCGTGCGACCGCGTCAGCGATCTGCAGGAGTTCAAGTTTATTGGCGCTTACGGTCGCCATCGGTCTGTCTCCTTGGTTACTGCTCGTGTTCCGGCGAAGGGTCGTGTCTGTTTTGGCCGTGATTGCCGTTGCCGCGCGCGTCGCGGTCGCCGTGTTTGCTCCGCCGCAATGATTCAGAGATCAGTGCGTCGGTCAGAAGAAGTCTCGCTTCGCTCATCTCTTCGATCGGCAGCAGCACGTCGGTGCCGTCACCGGCATCGGCGATGCGAATGCGGGCGCTGTCGCCTTCGGTGCCGAGCAACTGTCCGCGAAAGCGTTTGCGGCCGTCGATCAGAGCCGTCATTTCGATGTGCGCGGCGTGCCCGGCGTAGCGGTCGAAATCGGAACGCCGCACCAGCGGCCGGTCTATCCCTGGCGAAGAGATTTCCAGCCGATAGGCGCCTTCGACCGGATCGGTAACGTCGAATACCGGCGACAGTGCGCGCGACACTGCTTCGCAATCCTCGATCGACATGGTGCCGTCTGGCCGCTCTGCCATGATCTGCACCGTACAGCCGGCTGTGCCGGAAACACGAACCCGAACAAGGCGATAGCCCAATCCGACGAGGACAGGCTCGGCTATCGAGGCAACACGCTCCGCGCGCCCCGGCTCGATAATCAGCCGTGGCTCCGTGGTAAATGTCGTCAACTCGTCGTTCATTCGCGCTCGGGGTCCAAATCCGCCGCACTGGCCCTCAGGTAATAAAAAAGAGCGGGTCCCGGGGGGAACCCACTCTCAAAAGCGTTCGGATAATCCGACCGTTATGAGGTATCCATGACGGATGGCGGGAATATAGCGTTTTATCGGGCGCAAGCAAGACCCAGGCAGCCCTGGCATTGGCCGAACCGGGCCGCCAAAGCACCTATAATCAGCCGCTTTCAGGGATCGGTAATCAGAAACGGGTAATCAAACAAACGGCCGAAGCTCGCAATCCCCCCGCGGCCGATTGCTGATTGACCGTATGAGCGCAGCGCTCTCGCTTATTCCCGAACTTGAGGACGTGATCCGGCACGGCACGCAGGAAAAGCGTGCCGATACGCTGGAACGCATCACAACCTTGTTCCTGACCGGCGCGCCCCAATTCGCCGATGCGCAGGTCGATTTGTTCGACGATGTTTTCGGCTTGCTGATCGATCAAATCGAAAACAAGGTTCGTGCTGTGCTGGCCAATCGTCTCGCGCCGGTGAGCAATGCGCCGGTCAAGGTGCTGCGGACGCTCGCCAACGATGACGATATTTCCGTCGCCGGCCCGGTGCTCAAGAATGCGCCTCGGCTCGCTGACGCCGACTTGATCGATGTCGCACGCACCAAGAGCCAGGCGCACCTGCATGCGATCTCGACGCGGCGAACTCTCGACTGAATCGGTCACCGACGTTCTGGTACGCCGCGGAAGCCGGGATGTCGTGCGCAGCGTTGCCGACAATCGCGGCGCCAAAATTTCGGAATACAGCTTCGTCAACCTGATCAAACGCGCGCAAGATGATGGCGTGCTCGCCGAAAAAGTCGGAACACGGCCGGATATTCCCGCGCCGATGTTTCGCGAGTTGTTGTTGAAGGCGACTGCGGTGGTGCGCGAGCGCTTGTTGGCTTCGGCGCCGTCCGAGGCCAAAAAAGAGATCAATCGGATCCTTGCGAAAGTCTCCAAGGAAGTGGCGGCAAGCATCGGCCCGCGCGACTTCCGGGCTGCACAGCGTGTCGTGCTTGTGCTTGAGCGCGCCGGCACTCTTGATGAAACGTCGGTGGCGGCATTCTGCAGCGAAGGCAAATACGAAGAAACCGCGGTGGCAATGGCGGTACTCGCCAAGGTGCCGGTCAACGTCGTCGATCGTCTATTGGCCGGCGATCAACCCGACCCCGTTCTGATCCTGAGCAAGGCGCTCAGCTTCAGCTGGCAGACGGCGAAGGGGATCATCGTGCTGCAAGGCGGCGGCAAAACGCCGTCCCGGCAGGTGCTGGATGACGCGTTTGGGAATTTCGGGCGTTTGTCGGAGCCCACGGCGCAGCGGGTGGTGCGGTTCTGGCAAGTGCGCCAGTCCGCATAACTGCCCGTTTCAGATTCTTCTGAAAACCAGGAAACATGATGCGCGCTGCTCACGCGCAGCCTTGGCGTGATAGCGCGTCTGGATGAAACCTTGCCAGGGCCTGCGCCAGTCGTCGGCGCATTGCGCGATCCATTCGAAATCTTCCGATCGCAACAGGTGCTGCAACGTCCACGACGCATAGTCCGCGATATCGGTGACGAAACGGAATTCGCCGCCGGCACGCAACACCCGCGCCAGCCGCTCGATCATGTCGGTCTGCACAAAGCGGCGCTTCCAGTGGCGGCGTTTCGGCCACGGATCGGGATGGATCAGATCGATGCGCGCCAGTGATCGCGCCGGCAGCCATGCGATCAACTCCAGCGCGTCGTCAAAGTGCAGGCGAATGTTTTTCAGATCGCCGCTTTCGATTGCCGCAAGCGCCTTGGCCATGCCGTTGACGAAAGGCTCGACGCCGATGAAGCCGGTGCGCGGATTATCGCCGGCCTGCGCGATCATGTGTTCACCGCCGCCGAAGCCGATTTCGAGCTGCACTTGATCGACTGGTACTGGAAACAGCGCCGATAATTCGGCCGGAGCGGCTTGGCCGAGATCGAGCGCGAGTTTTGGCAGGAGCTGGTCGATCAGACGCGCGTGATGTGGCCGTAGTTTATGGCCTTTGCGCCGCCCGAAAAACGCGCGAGGTTGATGTTGCAGACTTTCCGCCATTGTCATGTTCCACCAACGGGCCCGGCACGAAGTTGACGGCTCGATGACAGGCTCCGCCGGAGTATTCAGTAACACCGGCCGAGAGAAACATGCACGTCAGTGGTTACTGTGATCACCCGCTTTCGCGGATGATCACAGGCATCAATCATTCGGCTTAGCGCATCGCGCTCTTGAGCTCGCTCGCCAGGTTGGTCTGCTCCCAGGAGAAGTGGCCGTCTTTGGTCGGCTTGCGGCCAAAGTGGCCGTAGGCAGCAGTCTCTTTGTAGATCGGACGGTTGAGTTTCAGAGTGCGGCGGATGTTGGTCGGCCGCAGTGGGAAGACTTCCTGCAAAACCTTGCCGAGTTTCTTCTCGTCGACCTTGCTGGTGCCGTGGGTGTCGACAAAAAGCGACATCGGATCGGCAACGCCGATCGCGTAGGCGACCTGAATGGTGCATTGGTCCGCGAGGCCCGCCGCGACCACATTCTTGGCAAGATAGCGCGCCGCGTATGCCGCCGAGCGATCGACCTTCGTCGGGTCCTTGCCGGAGAACGCACCGCCGCCATGCGGTGCGTAACCGCCGTAAGTGTCGACGATGATCTTGCGTCCGGTGAGGCCGCAATCGCCATCCGGTCCGCCTACCACGAAGTTGCCGGTCGGATTGACCAGGAAATCGGACGTCTTCTTCGGCATCCAGCCTTTCGGCAGCGCCAACTCAACCGCGTTTTCGATCAGATCCCTGACCATGCCGGGCGTATAGGTTTTGCCATTGCGGTTTTTCTCGTTGTGCTGCGTCGAGACCACCACCTTGGTGCAGCCGACCGGCTTGCCGTCGACGTATTGCACGGTGACCTGACTCTTGGCGTCGGGCTGCAAGTCGAAGATCTGTCCGGAGCGGCGCTTCTCGGACAGCACTTTCAGGATCTTGTGTGCGAAATAGATCGGGGCCGGCATGAACGAGCCCTTTTCGTACACTTCGCTCTCGGTGCAGGCGTAACCGAACATCATGCCCTGGTCGCCGGCGCCTTCTTCTTCCGCGCCTTTCTTTTTCTTGGCGTTGACGCCCATGGCGATGTCGGGCGACTGGCCATGCAGCAGCACTTCGACGTCGGCGCCGTGGAAGGAGAAGCCGTTCTGATCGTAGCCGATATCCTTGACCACGCCGCGCGCGATTTCGGTGATCAGTTCGCGGTCGACGACCGATATGCCGTTGATGGTTTTGAACAGCTGGCCGCGGCCTTCACCGGCGACGACAATCTTGTTGGTGGTGCAGAGCGTTTCGCAGCCCAGCCGGGTATTGATCTGGCTGTCATCGGCGATGCCGAGCTTGATATCGCGCTCGATGAAGGCATCGAGAATGGCGTCGGAAATCTGATCCGAGACCTTGTCCGGATGGCCTTCGGAAACCGACTCGCTGGTGAACAGATAGTTTGAACGTGCCACTGCGAAACTCCCCTCGTAGAGCTGCCCCGATCGCTTCGTTATCTGTCTTGAAGGTCTGAGCTTTTCAGCGCCGGCGAACTGCCGCGCCTGTCATGGGGGAGGGTTGTTGCAGCGTCCCCCTGCGCGGTCAAGATGTGGGCAAAGATGGGCGATTGCGGGCAATACCCCGCGCGCAATATCAGGCTTTGTCGCCGCCGGCGATTTGCTCGACGAGATCGACAATGCGCCGGCGCAACTTGGAGTCCTCGATTTTCATGAACGCCTTGGTCAGTGCCAGGCCGTCCGAACTGGCGAGGAAGTCGGAGACATAAGCCGGCGACGATGCCTCCGAGAAACCATCCTGCCGGGAGTTCGGCATGATATTGGGGGCGCCTTCAAAGAAGAATGAAACCTGGACTTGAAGAATCTGGGCGATCTGCTGCAACCGGCTGGCGCCAATGCGGTTGGTGCCTTTCTCGTATTTTTGCACTTGCTGAAAGGTGAGGCCCAAAGCGTCGCCGAGCTTTTCCTGGCTCATCCCCAGCATCATGCGGC
Organism: uncultured Alphaproteobacteria bacterium; assembly: GCA_963807565.1. Taxonomy (GTDB): domain Bacteria; phylum Pseudomonadota; class Alphaproteobacteria; order Rhizobiales; family Xanthobacteraceae; genus BOG-931. The sequence goes on from CAWECH010000024.1 coordinate 49,920, forward strand.
GCATGCGCACCCGGCTGCCGACATGTTTGTCGATTGGATTCGGAGCCTTTTTGGCGATCATCATAAGCAACTCCTATGCGACCAATGTCTATCGTAATGGGCGCGGAATTCAAATCTGTCACAAATGATACCAACTCCCTTAGGGGTAAGCTCCTGATCGTTCGGCATTAGTTCATGCGTAAACGTGAGGAACTTGTATTTTCCATCCGTCTCGCGCGAGGCGGGTTACGCGCCTCAGTTGAGCATATTGGCTCGTATCTATCCAAGGTCGTTCGCAGTGCGGCATAGCCCGGCCGAGGGACTTTGCGGGCAGTGGTATGCTTGCGAAGATCGTTACCGGATCTTTGTCGTCACGCGCGGAATCGACGCCGCACCACCACAACCAGCGCGATCACAACCATAAGGGCGGCCAGTGCATCGCCAACGCGGGCATAGAGCGGCGCGCGGATTGATCGCGGCAGCGGCGAGTCGAGGACGCCCTCTTCACCGAGCCGCAGCGAATTTAAGACGCGGCCAACAGGATCGACCACGGCGGAAATTCCGGTGTTGGCGGCGCGCACCAGCGGCAAGCCTTCCTCGATCGCGCGCACTCTGGCTTGCTGGAAGTGCTGATAGGGGCCGGAGGAAATTCCAAACCAGCCGTCATTGGTGACGTTGACGATCCAGCCCGGCCGCTCGCCCGGAGGCGCGACGTCGCCGGGAAAAATAATTTCGTAGCAGATCAGCGGCAGCGCCAGCGATGTCCCGGGTATCGCCAGAAGTCGGCGGCGGTCGCCGGGCTGGAAGCCGCCGATTTGTTTGGTGACCGTCTGCATGCCGAGCGCTTCCAGCAGCGGCTTGAACGGCAAGTATTCTCCAAACGGCACGAGGTGCACCTTGTCATAGGAGGCCAGGATCGAGCCGGAATGATCGATGACGTAGATCGAATTGAAGGCCTGCCGCGCGGCAGGATTGACCGGCTCGGAGGCGCGTACCGCGCCGGTGATCAGCACAGCGCCCGGCGGCAAAAGTTGCGTGATCTGCGCCAACGCATCGGCTTCGCGCGTGAGGAAAAATGGAAATGCCGATTCGGGCCAGATCAGATGCGTTACGTCCTTCATGCCGGGTGAATCCCGGTCGGTCGAATGGCTCGACAGTTCGACGTAACGATTCATCACGTCGTGCCGGGCCGCATAGTTGAACTTCACGTCCTGCTGCAAATTCGGCTGCATGATGCGCAGGTGCACCTTGTCGACAAGGCGAGTCTGATTGCGGTTGAGCCGCGCCGCGCCATAACCGGCGAGCCCGATCAGCACCGCTATGCCGATCATCAGCGGCAGCGTGGGGCGAGGGGTTTCCGCAAGGTCGTCGGTGAGCGTCGCCGGTGTTGCAAACACAACGACGACAATGAACGTCATTCCCCACAGGCCGACCAACGCCGCAGTTTGCGCCAGCGGTAACGGCGCTGCGATGGCGTAGCCAAACGCGTTCCAGGGAAAGCCGGTGAACAAATGACCGCGCAGATATTCGACAATCGTGAGCGCCGCGCCGAGTGACAAGAGCCGCAACGGGCCGCGTGTCCATAGAATGCGTGCCAGGGCGACGCCGGCGGCGGTGTAGAGTGCAGTAATTGCGGGCAGGCCGAGCACCGCGAACGGCAACATCCAGCCGAAAGTTGGTGCATCGACTAAAAATGCGTAACCGATCCAGTAAAGCCCGGCGACAAAATAACCGAAGCCGAACCACCATCCGGTCCATGCGGCTATGGCGACACCGCCCCAGCGGTTGTCGCCGGAGCCGTCGATCAGCCAGACCAGCACCGGGAAGGTCAGAAACAGAACTGGCCAGGCATTGATCGGCGCCATCGCCAGCGCGGAAACGGCGCCGGCCACAAACGCGATCAGGCAGCGCCGCCAACCCCACGACAGCACGATGGCGTTGAACAGCGCTTTGAGCTTCACGGCGTGCGGTTCGGGCTGGAACGGTTGGTATCTTCGGGCGACGGAACAAGCCGCGGCGAGGGTTTCACCAGCGCCGGCACGTCACGCGCCGCCGCAGGCCGGCCCTCCTTGCGGCGATAAATCCGCACGCGCTTGACGCGGCGCGGATCGGCATCAAGCACTTCAGTCTCGAACGGGTCCGGCCCGAGAACCAGTTCGCCACGCACCGGTACGTGACCCGCCTTGGTCACCAGATAACCGCCGATGGTGTCGACGTCCTGCCCGGCCTCACCGGCATCGAATTCCTCGCCGATCACGGCGCGGACCTCTTCGAGGCTGGCCCGTCCAGTGGCGAGGAAGGAGCCGTCGCTCTGCCGCACGATGGTTTTCGCTTCGGCTTCGTCGTGCTCGTCGGCGATGTCGCCGACGATGAGCTCGACCAGATCTTCCATCGACACCAGCCCGTCGGTGCCGCCGTATTCGTCGATCACCAGCGCAAGATGGATACGCGTCGCCTGCATTCTGGCGAGCAGGTCGAGCGCCGGCATCGACGGCGGAGCGTACAGAATTTCGCGCACGATCTTCGCCGACGAGAGCGGTAACGTCAGATCGATATTGGCAAAGTTGAGCTTTGCCGTCAGTGGCGTCTCATCAGGTGAAGCGGTCTCCGCCGAATTTCCTGAGGCGCGCGCGGCGACGAAGGCGATCAGGTCGCGGATGTGAATCATCCCGGTGGGGTCATCAAGCGTGTCGTTGAAAACCACCAGCCGGGAGTGACCGGCGACCTCGAACACCTTGACCAGTTCGCCGATGGCGATGTCCCGCTGCACGGCAACGATGTCGGCGCGTGGCACCATGACGCTCGCGACCCGATGGTCGCGCAGGGCAAGAATATTTTTCAAGAGCGCGGCTTCGCCGGGCGAAAATCCGGATTCCGGCTGTTCGGCGGTCAGCACCTGTTCGAGATCGGCGCGCGTTGCCGCGGCCTTCCAGCCGAACAGGATGCGCATCATCCGCGTCAGCCAGCCTTCATCGCCAGCCTCGAGCGGCTGCTCGACCACCATCGGCAGGCCGCCGTGCTGGTTCGGATCGTTGTGTGTCGGCGCTTGCGACATAACGGTTATTCAGAACCCTCAAATTCGGCTGCGGCCAGTATCGTAAAGCTCAGGCCGACTTCCGCTTCGGCGCGGATCGCTTGGCAGCATTGTGCCGGTAAGGATCGGGAATTGCGAGCCGCTGCAGGATATCGCGCTCGGTTTGTTCCATCTCCTCGGCATCAGCATTGCGTTCGTGATCGAAGCCGAGGAGATGCAGATAGCCGTGCACCACGAGGTGTGCGACGTGATTGGCCAGCGGTTTGCCCTCGTCACGGGCTTCGCGCGCGATGGTCTCGTAGGCCAGGACGATGTCGCCGAGGTGCGCTGGTTCATCCGGTCCCTGTTTGGTCGCGGCCGGAAACGACAGAACGTTGGTGGGCGCATCGACATTGCGCCACACGCGATTGAGCTGGCGGATTGCCGAATCATTGGTCAGCACGATAGCAAGCTCGGACCCGCTTGTTGACTGGGCGCTCGCGGCTTCTTGGACGGCGCGCCGCACAAGCTGGCGAATGCTGCCGGTTTTTTTCCAACGTCCGGAGTCGATCACGACGTCGATCTTGAGCTTGCCCCGCGACCGTGCCGCGGTTTTCATTCCGGCCGCTCGCGCTTTTTTGCCGCGGCCTTGTCGTAGGCGTCGACGATGCGGGCCACGAGTTCGTGGCGCACTACGTCGGCTGAACTGAAGGGCACAATGGAGATGCCTTCAACACCGTCGAGCAGCCGCACCGCTTCGTTGAGGCCTGACATCTGTCCGGACGGCAGATCGATCTGTGTCGGATCGCCGGTGACCACCATGCGGCTGTTTTCGCCGAGCCGCGTCAGCAACATCTTCATCTGCATCGCGGTGGTGTTCTGCGCTTCGTCGAGAATGATGGCGGAGTTCGATAATGTCCGGCCGCGCATAAAAGCGAGCGGTGCAATTTCGATTTCGCCTGACTGCAACGCGCGCTCCACAATGCGCGCATCCATCAGATCGTAGAGCGCGTCGTAGATCGGCCGGAGGTAGGGATCGACTTTTTCGCGCATGTCGCCCGGCAAAAAGCCAAGCCGCTCGCCGGCTTCGACTGCCGGGCGCGACAGCACGATGCGATCGACTTCCTTGCGCTCGAACAGTTGCACGGCTTGCGCCACTGCGAGCCAGGTCTTGCCGGTGCCGGCAGGACCGGTTGCGAACACCAGCGTATGACGCTTGAGGGCGCGGATATAAGCATCCTGTCCTTGCGTGCGGGCGCGAACCCGGCGTTTGCGCAAATTGATCTCTTCAAAGCTTTCGCGCGCGGTCGAGGGATCGAAATCGAACAGTGAGCCTTGCGACAGTGCGAGCCGCACTGCGCCGTCCACGTCGCCCCGGACCAGTTCGTCGCCGCGCTTGAGCCGCTCATAAAGACCTTCGAGGACGCGACGCGCCAGTTCGCAGGCTTCGCGCGAGCCTTCGATAGTGACCTGATTGCCGCGTGAATTCGCGACAACAGCAAGCTTGCGCTCGATCAGCGAGAGATTTTGGCCATACTGCCCGAACAGGACCGAGGCGAGCCGGTTGTCGTCGAAAGTCAGGGTGATCTGGGTCGCGTTGTTTGGCGCGACGACGAGCGATTCATCCGTGCCGGGTGTTCGCAATTCAGGCTCCCGCGCCAACGAGAACCGGCTGCTGCACTGGCGCATGTGCGAGCACGCCGAACAGGCTGTTACTGGAAATCTCGGTGACGCTGACGTCGGCAATGTTGCCGATCAGCGATGACGGTGCTGTGACCTGGACGGGCTGAAGGTAAGGAGAGCGGCCGACAAGCTGACCCGGATAGCGGCCTTCGCGCTCGAACAGCACGCTCAAATTGCGGCCAAGACAGTTCCGATTGAACGCGGCCTGATTGCGCACGATCTCGTCTTGCAGCCGATGCAGACGTTCGGTCTTCACGTCTTCGGCGACCTGATCGCCCATGTCGGCGCCGGGTGTGCCCGGCCGCGGCGAGTATTTGAATGTGTACGCACCGTAGAATCCGACTTCGCGGACCAGCGACAGCGTCTCGGCGAAATCGTCATCGGTTTCGCCGGGAAAGCCGACGATGAAATCAGACGTCAATGCGAGATCGGGCCGTGCATTGCGCGCCCGCTCGATGATCTGCAGGTAGTCGGCGCGGGTATGCCGGCGGTTCATGGCGTCGAGCATACGATCCGATCCGGACTGCACCGGCAGGTGCAATTGCGGCATCAGTTGTGACAGGTCGCGGTGCGCGGCGATCAGCGCATCGTCCATATCGCGCGGATGGCTGGTGCTGTAACGCAGCCGGTCGATACCGGAAATTTCTGCAACGCGCTCCAGCAACCTCGCCAGTGACCAGGCTTCGCCGTCGCTGCCTTCGCCGTGATAGGCGTTGACGTTCTGCCCGACCAGCGTGACCTCGCGAACGCCGGCGCCAGCCAGCCGTTCGATGTCGGCAAGAATCCTCGCGACCGGCCGCGACGTCTCCATACCGCGCGTATAGGGCACGACGCAGAAGGTGCAGAACTTGTCGCAGCCTTCCTGCACGGTAACGAAAGCAGCGGGGCCGCGCGCGCGCATCGCTGCGGCACTTGGCGCAGCCAGATGGTTGAATTTGTCGTCGACCGGAAATTCGGTGTCGATGGCGGTGCCATGCCGCGCCGCGCGCGCCAGCAGATCCGGCAAGCGGTGATAGCTTTGCGGTCCGACCACAAGATCGACCACCGGCGCGCGGCGGAGAATCTCGGCGCCCTCGGCCTGCGCCACGCAGCCGGCGACCGCGACCGTAACCTGACGCCCGCCGGCCGCAGCTTCTTCCTTCATCAAGCGGATGCGGCCGAGTTCGGAATAAACCTTCTCGGCGGCCTTCTCGCGGATGTGGCAGGTGTTGAGAATGACGAGGTCAGCGTCGTCGGGGCTTGCGGTCTCGACATAACCCTCCGGCGCCAGGGTGTCCGCCATACGCTGCGAGTCGTAGACGTTCATCTGGCAGCCGAACGATTTGACGTAGAGTTTCTTCGCGTCCTTCATGCTTGGCTTATGCAGCCTAAACCCCTGTAAGCGCTGAAGATTTTGCTTCGACGATGGCGCAAAACCTCATCCTCTCCGTCTTACCCGGATTCCCGGCGAAAAGAAACGCCGATCCGGAATTAGTCCATCGGCTGGATGTGGGCGTCGTCGATGACCTTCGACCATTTGGCGATCTCGGACTTGATATAGGCATCAAGTTCCTCGGGGCTATGGCCGCCTGCTCCGGTGATGGTCATGCCGACGTCGGCGTAGCGCTTTTTGGTATCGTCCTGCGCCAGCGCATTGCGTGCCGCGGCATTGAGTTTGTCGATGACAGGACGCGGCGTGCCTCTTGGCGCGACGATGCCGAACCAGGTGTCGGCGGCATAACCGGGCAATGTCTCGGAAATCGTCGGGACGTCCGGCGCCGATGGCGCGCGTTGGGGGCTGGTGACGGCGAGCGCGCGTACCGTCTTGCCGGCAAGCTGGCCGCCGACTGCAGAGAGATTGGCGAACATTGCGGGGATTTGTCCGGCGACCAGATCGTTGATCGCGCCAGCCTCGCCGCGATACGGCACATGGGACATTTTGATGCCGGCCTCGAACTGAAACATTTCCGAAGCAATGTGCGGCGTGGTGCCGACACCGCCGGTGCCGAAGATGATCTTGCCCGGCTCCGCCTTTGCCATGGCGATCATCTCGGCGGTGGTGTGCGCGGGGAACGATGGATTGACCGCGAGCACCAGCGGCGACGCGCCGCAATAGGCGATCGGTGCAAAGTCTTTCACCGGATCGATCGTTGATTTGCGCGTCAGTTTCGGAGCGACCGCAAGAACGGTCTGGCTCGCCATCATCAGCGTGTAGCCGTCCGGTGGCGATTTGATCACGTCTTCGGCGGCAAGCAGTCCACTGGCGCCGGGGCGGTTCTCGACCAGAACGGTCTGGCCAAGAACTTCTCCCATCTTCTGCGCCATGATGCGGGCTGCGACGTCGGTCGAGCCGCCGGCGGCGAAGCCGACCACCAGCTTGATCGGATGATTTGGAAAATCATTGCTTTGGGCAAAGGCGAGTTTTGGCGCGATGCCAAGCGCGATTGCTGCGATCAAAAAGACGCGCAAACACTTCATGTCATCCTCCCCAGCAGCGCGCGATTTTTATAGATCGCGTCGCAAAACCAGCGCCGCAGCGCCACTTTGATAATAGCTGTTGCGGCGTCCGACGTCGGCGAAACCAGCGCGGCGATACAGCGCACGCGCGGGCTTATTATTCTCATCGACCTCAAGAAAAACAGTGCGTGCGCCAAGTCCGGCAAGCCGCCGCAGATTGAGATCGAGCAGCGGGCGCGCGAGCCGCCGGCCACGCTGCTTTGGTGCAATCGCGATCGAAAGAATCTCCGCTTCTCCCGCCGCAAGCCGCGACAGGATGAATCCCGCCATCGTGCGCCTGTTCATGGCGCGATGGGCGACGACATTTTTCTCGATCAGGAGGCCTGTAAACCTCATCCTCGCCCCAGCCGCGCTGGAAGGAAGCCTTATGCAGAGCGGCAATGGCTGCGGCGTCTGCCGGCACGCGCTTCGGAATAAGAAGGTGCGGCATGGCCGAGCAGACGGGAAATAAAAGCGATCATCGGCGCGGCAGTTGCGCGGCGTTCTGTGGTTGCGCATCGGGTGCGCGCAGATAAAGCGGTTTCGGCGGCGCCTGATCTTCTTCCATCGCCGCGCCGGTCGATGCGACCCAGGCGATGTCAGGCGCGGCGCGGTCGTCGATCACGATCGGCAGCGCACGCATGGCGACGGCTTTATCGCCGATAATCTTCGCGGCATTGCCGACGATGCGCGCCGGCTTTTCTGCGGCGTGGCGCACCGCTTCCTCGATCGGCGCAAGCCGCGGTGCGATCACGGTGCGGCCGCCGGGGGCGAACACTTGCAGATAGACATGATTATGCCGCGCATCGATCACTGAGATCACCGGTGCGGTCGCGTCATCGGCAAGATGCGGCGCGGCATAGGCCAGCAGCGTCGAGACGCCGACCGCAGGCTTGCTGGCGGCAAGCGCAATACCGCGCGCCGCCGAAATGCCGACGCGCAGCCCGGTGAAGCTGCCCGGTCCCGTGGTCACCACCACGCGGTCGATTGCCAAAGGCTCCGCGCCGAGGCGGTCGAACAGGTTATGGATCAACGGCATCAGCGCTTCGGCGTGGCCGCGCAGCATCGGCTCGCTTTCGCTGCCGAGAATGCCGCCCGCTTCGGTGTCGAGCAGCGCCGCGGAACAGGCGCCCAGCGCCGTATCAATGGCAAGCACGCGCATGGACGCCGTTATGCTGTGAAGACGGTGCGCTGTACAGCCGCGCTTTTACGCGCGGCGGGGATGACGCCGCGATCAGACTCGGACGGACTTCGGTGACGTCAGGCACGTAGTGGCGCAGCAGGTTCTGGATGCCGTGCTGCAATGTCGCCGTCGACGACGGGCAACCGGCGCAAGAGCCCTTCATGTTCAGGTAGACGACGCCGTCCTTGAAGCCCTTGAAGGTGATGTCGCCGCCGTCATTGGCGACTGCCGGGCGGACCCGGGTCTCGATCAGGTCCTTGATGGTGGCGACGGTCTCGGCATCCGCTGTGTCGAAAAACTCGTCGGCGCTCTCGTCCGCCTTGCCGGTGGAGTTGAGCAGCGGCGCGCCCGACATGAAATGTTCCATGATGGCGCCGAGGATCATCGGCTTGAGCTGCTGCCATTCACCGGTGGATTTGGTCACGGTAATGAAGTCGGAGCCGAAGAACACGCCGCCGACCCCGTTGATGCCAAACAGGCGCTCAGCCAGCGGCGATTGCGACGCCTGCGTGGCATCGCGCAAATCCAGCGTGCCATTATCCAGCACCAGCCCGCCCGGGCAGGAACTTCAGGGTCGCCGGGTTCGGCGTCGCTTCGGTCTGGATGAACATGGCTGCCTCTTTGGCATGTCTCTCGGCGCTTCGTCTCGCCCAAGGCAAACATATAATGCCTGCGAGCCGCCGGTGAAAGGCTTCCAATCGAGCAGCCGCAGGCGCCTTTATTACTTCGCCGTCGTGCTTCCGGCGGTGACTGGTGCGACCGTAACGGGCTGTCCGCTTGGCGTCGGCCCTTTTTCTGACGTGTAGCCCTCGCGAACCACCGGGTTGCAGTAGCGGTAACCCTGATCGGAGTAATAGCTGCCAAAGCCGACGTGATGCCAATCCTGATCGAAGGTGACAGCGCCATTTTTCTTCGCGAGTTGGCCGATCAGGCTCTTGCGCAAGGCCGGCGTGAACAGTGCGCAGGCGGACCGCGTCGATGTGCTTTGTCCCATGGCAATGTCGTAATCGTAACCCGCGTGCTGGGCGCAGTTGTCGGATTGCTGGCCGGTGCAGGCATTCATTTGCTGGGTGAGTCCATTTTTATCGGATGCTGGATACTGTGGTGCACCGTTGTTGATCTCGTCGAACGCCTGCGGCGTGTAGCCAGAATGGCAGGAGAAGTCTGCCATCACCCAACCGCAGACGTGTTTGTTCGCGGCTTCGTAATTGCCGTCAACGAATTCCTGCCGGTCGAGTGAGGCGCCATCGGACGGTCCGACCGAGCCGCAGGTTCGAATCTCCGCGGGATAGCCTTCACCACGGATGATTTCGATCGCGGTTTCGGCACCGCGCGAAACCCGGGCGCGATGCCGCGCAATTGCGGCCTTCACCCGGTCCATTTCAATATTGTTCACATTCTTGAACTTGTCGTCCGGCCCATTGTTTTTGTTCAACTCGCGATTGGCCTTCGCCAGATCGTCGCCGGAGAGGAAGTCGGTCGAAACAAATTCGATATCGCAAGCTCCGCCGCCGAGGTGATCGACGAACGGCGTCATATCTCCGGCGGTGTGGGTGTTGAAATCGATGACGAGGGCCGCGCAACCCATGCCACGCTGTGGGCACTCGTTGGGGACATTGCGCCCGTAATTGTGCGGCACGTCGACATCGTGCGGATCCTGCGGTGGCGGTGGCACGGTGCCGCCCGGATTGTCGGGTGGCGTTCCGCCACTTGTCGTCGTTGTCGGCGGGTTGTCGGTGGTGACCGGCGGCTTATCGGTTGTTGTTGGAGGCTTGTCGGTCGTTGTCGGTGGGCCTCCGGTTGTGGTGGTCGGCGGTGGGGGCGCTGCGGGCGTTTTGGGCGGCGGTTCCTTTGGCGGAGTTTTCGCGGTTGTCTTCTTGTCCGGCTTTTTGGGGGTCTTGTGGTCGTCGGTGGTCTGGCCTTGCGAATTCTGCGGATTGTTAATGATCCCCTGAATGATCCCAACGCCGATGCCGATGCCAATTCCGGTCCCGACACCGCGCATGCCGCCGCCGCGATCATCGCCGCGGTCCAAATCTCGCATCTGGGCGTTGGCGGCCGCGACGCCGAGCAAACCAAACGCTACAACCAAGGCGAGCGTCGCCCGCTCACAAAAGAATAATAGATATCGCGTTGGAAATTTCATTTGGCCGCCCACCGCCAAAGTGAATGCCAGCGCTATCGACTATAGGAATATTTCGTGCCGCTTCCTATGGGAACGTCCGGTTGCAACGTCTCTAGGATCGCACGAAGCCGACAATGTCCTTCACCGCATTCATGGTTTCGCGGGCAATCTTGCGGGCCCGTTCGGAGCCGTCCTTGAGCACGGCGTCGATGGAGGCTGGATCGTTGAGCAGGCGTTTCATCTCGGAATTGATCGGCGTCAGCTTGGTGACGGCGAGGTCGGTAAGCGCGTTCTTGAACGTCGAGAACTGCGCATTGCCGTATTGCCGAAGCACATCGGCGCGCGTGGTGTCGGCAAGCGCGGCAAAGATGCCGACCAGATTATCGGCCTCGGGCCGTGTCTCCAGTCCCTTCTCTTCGCTTGGCAGCGGTTCTGGATCGGTCTTGGCGCGCCGCACCTTGAGCGCAATATTGTCGGCATCGTCGGTCAGGTTGATGCGCGACTGGTCGGATGGATCCGACTTCGACATTTTTTTGGTGCCGTCGCGCAGCGACATCACGCGCGTGGCTTCGCCGGTGATGACCGGTTCGGGTAGCGGAAAGAACGCTTCGCCGAAGCCGTGCGCCTGGATCGACGCGCCGAAGTCATTGTTGAACTTCTGCGCGATGTCCCGTGAGAGTTCGAGATGTTGCTTCTGGTCTTCGCCGACCGGAACATGAGTGGCGCGATAGACCAGAATGTCCGCCGCCATCAGATCGGGATAGGTGTAGAGACCGACAGAGGCGTTCTCGCGGTCCTTGCCAGCCTTCTCCTTGAACTGGGTCATGCGGTTGAGCCAGCCGAGCCGGGCGACGCAATTGAACACCCACGTCAGCTCGGCGTGTTCGGCGACCTGGCTCTGGTTGAACACGATGTGTTTTTTGGGATCGATCCCGCAGGCGATGAAGGCCGCGGCGACTTCGCGGATCGTTTTGGGCAGCTCGGTGGGCTCCTGCCACACCGTGATCGCGTGCAAATCAACGACACAATAAATGCAGTCGTAGCGGTTCTGCAGTTCGACAAAGCGCTTGATGGCGCCGAGATAGTTGCCGAGGTGCAGGTTGCCGGTCGGCTGCACGCCTGAAAATACCAGCTCTTTGAATGCCATCACGGTCTCCAGCCGAAGCGAGCGTCGTTTGCCACGGCGCGACCTTGCCCCGCAAGACCCGGCCGTTATAGTGCGCGCCCGCACGGCTTTTTGAGAGTTTTTACATGGCTTCAGCCCGTTTTGATGTCCTCGGCATCGGCAATGCGATCGTCGATGTGTTGGCCCGCACCGAAGACGACTTTCTGGTCAAGCAGGGCATGAACAAGGGCGGCATGGCGCTGATCGATGAAGGCCGCGCGCAGTCGATCTACGACGCGATGGGCTCCACGGTGGAGATTTCCGGCGGTTCTGCTGCCAATACCATTGTCGGTATCGCAAGCCTTGGCAGCCGCGGCGCGTTTGTCGGCAAGGTGAAAGACGACGAGCTCGGCCGCGCGTTCTCGCACGACATCCGCGCCGCTGGCGTCGCCTTCACAACGCCTGCCGCGACATCAGGCCCGTCAACGGGCCGCTGCTACGTGCTGGTGACGCCGGATGGCGAGCGCACCATGAATACGTTTCTCGGTGCGGCGCAGGATCTGCATCCGTCGGATATCGACGAGGGCATGATCGCGTCGAGCGCGATCATTTATCTCGAAGGTTATTTGTGGGACCCGAAAAACGCCAAGGACGCTTTTCTTAAAGCCGCCAAGATCGCGCACCAGTCGGAACGCAAGGTCGCGCTGTCACTGTCGGATGCATTCTGCGTCGATCGCTGGCGCGACGAGTTTTTGCAGTTGATGCGCTCGGGCACGGTCGATCTGATTTTCGCCAACGAGGCGGAATTGCAGAGCCTGTATCAAACTTCCGATTTTGATGCGGCGGTGAAAGCGTTGCGCGAGGATATCGATATCGCCGTGGTGACGCGGAGCGAGAAGGGCTGTCTGGTGATTGGGCCGGACGGCAATGAAGCCGTGTCGGCATTTCCGGTGAAGAAAGTCGTCGACACGACTGGTGCCGGTGATCTGTTCGCGGCAGGATTCCTGTCCGGTCTCGCCCGCGGGGCCGACGATCGCACCTGCGGACGGCTCGGGGCGCTGGCCGCCGGTGAAGTCATCCAGCATCTCGGCGCGCGGCCAGAAGTCTCGCTGAAAGATCTGGCCCGCGATAATGGCTTGCTGGATTAAAGGGCTAAATTGTCGGCCTAAACACGCCGGCAGAGCCTGTAAGTAACTAAATCCTAACGATAATTCGTTAACGACGGATCCACCGCAACGCGGAGGATTCGACGATGGACGACAGCGCCGGCAAGGGCATCGACGGCAAAGGTTTGGGCGAAAGCGAAAACGCCGCGCCGGATCACAAGCTTCCGGTCGTCTGGTCGCCAAAGCTCAACGCCGCTGACGACATCGAAGACGACGACTTCGGGTTTGGCGCCACGGAAATTCCGCAGGGCGAGAAAACTTCCGAGACTGCCAGCGCGTCCGGCGCATCATCGTCGCGCTCCGGCCGCTTCGCGCTGCTGGCCGCCAGCGTTTCTATCGCCGCTGCCGTCGGATCGTTTGCCGCGACTCTCGCAATCACCGGCTTCAATCATGCCGCGCCCGGCTTCGGTGCTGGTCATGGCGCAGAATTCCGGCATGCCGGAGACCAAGTCATCGAAAGAACTCGTCGAACTCAGCGCGATCAAATCGGCGCTCGATAACGCCAGCCGCAGCGTCAACGCACAATTCGCCGCGATCTCGCAACGGCTGGAGAAGGTCGAGCATACCCAGGTCGATCCTTCGCAGCTCGCGCATATCTCCGACACCGTCGATCGGCTCACCCGGCTGAACGCCGCGCCGGAGACGACCGGCTCGATTGCTTCGCCGAGTGTACCGGCGGCTGCTGCGCCATCCGCGCCCGCGCGAACCGAAGGTCACCGACCGCGTGCTGGAAGACTGGGTGGTGGAAGACGTGCACGGCAATCGCGCACTGGTCGCCAGCCGTTACGGCGGCGAGTTTCTGGTGATGCCCGGCAGCATGTTGCCAGGCCCCGGCCATGTCGACGCGGTGAAGCGGCAGGACGGCCAGTGGGTCGTGATGACCTCCAAGGGCATGATCACCGAAGGCGCGCCGCTGCCGCGCTGACTTATCCAGCAGGCAGAAACGGCACCAGCATCGGCACGCGGCGGCGATAGCCGCCGTAGGCTTCGGCGCCAAGCTCTGCCGTCAGCAAGCGTTCTTCAGCGCGGGCTTTCATCCAGAGACCAAGGAAAATAGCGGCTGCTCCAAGCAGTCCGGTCACTGTCGCCTGCGCGGCGGCGGTCGCGAGGATAGACAGGATCAATCCGGTATAGATCGGATGCCGCACTAGGCCGTACGGGCCGCTATCGATAATGCGGTGATCCTGTTTGAGCGTGATCGTGCCAGACCACAGCCGGCCGAGGTGGATACGCGCCCACCATGCGAAAACGATTCCGAGCAGAGCCACAGCGGCGAGTGCGTCGCCGCCGCCGTAGCCGACATGCCAGAGCATCGGCTCGTTCAGCAGGCGGCGTGTGGAATGGAACAGCAGCAAAGCGCCGGCCAGCAGCAAGCCGCGTGATGCCCATACGTCCCAGGTGGACAGGCGTTTCTCGGTCCGGTTGGTCCAGAACGATGCAGCTATCCAGCTCAGCAACCAGCCGATCCAGATGATCGCAAAAAAGACCGCGGGGCGAATAAGCATAAACGCCAACTCTCCTGACTGATGTCACCATCCGGTAGCATGGCCGCCGCATTCGGTGGCACACTCGCCGATGTTATTCCTCTTGTGAACGGCGCATGTGGCAGCGCTGTGGAGGCAGCAGAGCCGTGTTCCGTCTGGTGTGTTGGTTTTCTTATCGGTGCCGCACAGGCGGCCCTTTTTTCCACCGGAGCATTTGCGCAAACGGCTGCGCCGCCTGCCGCGCTACGTCCGCTGGATGCGCCGCAGTCATGTCCCGGCCTTGTCGCGGCAAACCGGCCGCGCATTATTCCGGCGGCGCTCAATCCGGACCAGGTGCGGATCACCTATGTCGGCCACGCCACGTTTCTGATCGAGAGTCCGGAACTGGTTCGCATCGCCACCGACTACAACGACTATGTCCGGCCGCCGGTGGTGCCGGATATCGCGACGATGAACCACGCGCACAGCACGCACTACACCGACAATCCCGACCCGGCGATCAAATACGTGCTGCGCGGCTGGGGTCCGAGCGAGAGCGAACCGGCGAACTGGGACGTCAAATACAAGGATGTGCGCGTGCGCAACGTCCCGACCAACATCCGCAACTGGATGGGCGGTACCGAGCGTTACGGCAATTCGATCTTTGTTTTCGAAATGGCCAACCTGTGCATCGCCCATCTCGGCCATCTGCATCACACCCTGACGCAGCAGCAGCTCGACGAAATTGGCAAACCCGACGTGGTGATGGCGCCGGTAGACGGCAATCTCACGCTCGACCTCGACGGCATGATGGAGGTGCTGTCGGCGCTGAAGCCGCAGATCATCGTCCCGATGCATTTCTTCAATCCGTTCACGCTCGCCCGCTTTCTCGATCGCGCAGCGCAGAACTGGCCAGTCGAGCACGCCGAGATTCCGTCATTCGTGGTTTCCAAAACCACGCTGCCGGACAAGCCGAAGGTTCTGGTGCTGCCGGGGCATTGATGGCTATGCTGCGCTGATCGCGAGGATGAGAAAACAATGCTCAGCGCGGAACAGAACGACCTGATCACCCGCACCAATCCCGGCACCGCCGCCGGCACGCTGATGCGCCGCTACTGGCAGCCGGCCGCGTTGGTCGATGAGCTCTCGACCAACCGGCCGGTGAAGCCGGTGCGGCTGTTCGGCGAAGACCTCGTCATCTTCAAGGACGAGAAGGGCCGCTACGGACTGATCGGCCGGCACTGCCCGCATCGCGGCACCGATCTCGCTTACGGCCGGCTGGAAGACGGCGGCTTGCGCTGCGCGTTTCACGGCTGGCTGTTCGACGTCAACGGCAAGTGCCTGCAGACGCCGGCGGAGCCCGACAACAGCAACCTCTGCGCCAACATCAAGCAGAAGTCCTATCCGGTGGTGGAGAAGAGCGGCATCCTGTGGGCCTATCTCGGCGACGGCGAGCCGCCGGCATTTCCGGACTTCGATTGCTTCGTCGCGCCGGCCACCCACACCTTCGCGTTCAAGGGCATGATCGATTGCAACTGGCTGCAATCGCTCGAAGTCGGCATCGATCCGGTGCACACCTCGTTCCTGCACCGCTTCTTCGAGGACGAGGATCCCGACAAGAGCTACGGCCGGATGTTCCGCGACAAGTCGAAAGACTCCGAGATGCCGATGACGCAGATCATGCGCGAGTTTCCGCGCCCGCGCATCGAGGTCGAGCCGACCGATTACGGTTTCCGGCTGGCGACGCTGCGCGAGATCGGCGGCGACAAGGCGCACATCCGCGTCACCAATCTGATCTTTCCCGAACGCCTTCATCATTCCGATGAGCCGCGAGATGACGATCTCGCAGTGGCACGTGCCGATCGACGACGTGAAGCACTACTGGTACGCGATCTTCACCTCGTTCGGCGCGCCGGTGAACAAGGACGAGATGCGCCGGCAGCGGCTGGAGCTTTACGAATTGCCGGATTACGTGCCGCGCAAGAACAAGAACAACGATTACGGCTTCGATCCGCACGAGCAGGAGCACACCACCTTTACCGGCATGGGCACCGACATCAACGTGCACGACCAGTGGGCCTGCGAGTCGATGGGCGCGATCCAGGACCGCACCGAAGAGCATCTCGGCACCTCGGACAAGGCGATCAGCGCCTATCGGCGGCTGCTGCGTTCCGCGCTCGATCAATCCGGCAAGGGCGAGCGGCCGATGATGGTGCTCGACAGCGCTTCGGCAAAAAGCGTCACCGGGCCGGCTTGCGTCGACGGCATCGGCCCGGCCGGCGACTGGCAGGGCTATTGGCAGCGCACCGACGCAGCGCGGCAATCGACCAAGAGCTGGGCCAACGGCCACTGAACACAATGGCCCGGCGACCGGTTGCGAAAAATTTCGTCGAACGCCACGGGCTGTGGAACGCCGCGCAAACGCGCGCCGCTAACGCCGTTACGCAGCAGATCAAAAAGCGGAAGCTTGAACTGATACGCTTTGCGTTTGCCGACCAGCATGGCGTGCTGCGCGGCAAAACGGTGGTAGCAGCCGATGCAGCGGCTTTGATGCGAAGCGGCGTTACCATGACGACGACGCTGCTCGCCAAAGACACCGCGCACAAGACCGCGTTTCCGGTATTCACGCCGGGCGGCGGCTTCGGCATGGAGGAAATGCAGGGCGCTGCCGATTTCGTCATGGTGCCGACCCGGCGACGTTTCGGATATTGCCGTGGGCGCCGAACACCGGCTGGCTGCTGTGCGACATCGTCTTCACCAACGGCAAGCCGGTGCCGTTCTCGACGCGGCAGGTGTTGCGCGATGCGCTGGCGAAACTGAAAAGCGCGGGCTTCGATTATCGCGCCGGTCTCGAAGTCGAATTTCATCTGTTCAAGATCGAGAACCCGCGGCTGACGCCGGAAGACGCCACCTGGCCGCCGCGCGCGCCCGAGGTGAGCCTGCTCAATCAGGGCTATCAGTATCTCACCGAAAGCCGGTTCGATCAGATCGCCGACGCGCTTGAGCCGATCCGCCACGGCATCCAGGCGCTCGGCCTGCCGCTGCGGTCGCTCGAAGTCGAGCTTGGCCCGAGCCAGTGCGAATTCACCTTCCGTCCGCAGTCCGGCCTCGACGCCGCCGACACCATGATCCTGTTCCGCGCCGCGACGAAGCAGATCGCGCGGCGGCAAGGGCTGCTTGCGAGTTTCATGTGCCGGCCGGCGCAGCCAAACCTGTTCTCGTCGGGCTGGCATTTGCATCAGTCGCTGATCGACAAAAAGGGCGGCAACGCCTTCGTCGGCAACGCGCGGGCAGGGCTGTCCGCGCTCGGGCTGAATTTCCTCGGCGGCCTGCTGGCGCACGCGCAGGCCGCCGCGGCGTTCACCACGCCGACCGTCAACGGCTACAAGCGCTATCGCGCCTACACGCTGGCGCCGGATCGGGCGATCTGGGCGCGCGACAATCGCGGCGTCATGGTTCGCGTGCTCGGCCAGCCCGGCGATCCGTCGACGCATCTGGAAAACCGCGTCGGCGAGCCGGCCGCCAATCCGTATCTCTACATGGCGTCGCAGATTTACGCCGGCCTCGACGGCATCGCGCAGAAGCGCGATCCGGGACCATCGGCCGATACGCCTTATGAAACTAAAGCGGCGGCGCTGCCCAAAGACCTGCACGAGGCCTGCGCCGCGCTGCGCGCCAGCGAGGTCTTTCAGGAAGGGCTTCGGCGACGCCTTTGTCGATTACTTCGCGCACATCAAGGAAGCGGAGTTCGCCCGCTTCAAGGCCGAAGCCAAAGCCGGCGAGGGCAGTGACATCACCGCCTGGGAGCAGAACGAATATTTCGATCTGTTCTAGGCGTCAGATATCCACGGTCGCCGATAGCGCGTGGGTCTCGATGAATTGGCGGCGCGGCTCGACCAGGTCGCCCATCAGTTCGGCGAAAGTGTTGTCGGACTCTTCGCCTTCCTTGACGCCAACCTGCAGCATCGAGCGGGCATTGGTGTCGAGCGTGGTTTCCCAGAGCTGCTCCGGATTCATCTCGCCCAAGCCTTTGTAGCGCTGCAGCGCGATGCCTTTGCGGCCGGCGTCGGTCACCGCCTCGAACAGGCCGACCGGCCCGTGGATCGCGATTTCCTCGTCCTTGCGCTTGAGGATCGCCGGCGGCGTCGGGCGCGGGAAAATGTTTTGCAGCGACGGCGCGTATTCGTCGATCTTGCGCGCATCGGCGGAGCCGAGCAGCGCCTGATCAAGCATCGCGACTTCTTTCACACCGCGGACCGTGCGCTCGAGCCTGAAGCCTTCGCCTTCGACAAAGCCGCCTTGCCAGCCGCGCTCGGTTTCGTCGGAGAGCGCGTCGAGGCGCCGTGCGATATAGGGCGCGGCGGCGGACGCTTTGAGGGGATCGCCGTAAATGCTGGAATTGAACACGCCGAGGATTGCCGCCTGCTCGACCACCTGGCGATTGTAGCGGCTGTGCAGGCCGCGCAGCAGGTTGCGAATGGCGCGGGAGTCCTCGACCAGCTTGCGAAGGTCGGCGCCGGCGCGCACTTCGCCCGACGCCAGCCGCAGCGTCGTGTCGTCGAGGCCGGTGTCGATCAGATAATCTTCCAGCGCGCGCTCGTCCTTCAGATACTGCTCGGATTTGCCGCGGCTCACTTTGAACAGCGGTGGCTGCGCGATGTAGAGGTGACCGCGATCGATCAGCTCGCGCATCTGCCGGTAGAAGAACGTCAGCAGCAGCGTGCGGATATGGGCGCCATCGACGTCGGCGTCGGTCATGATGATGATCTTGTGATAGCGCAGCTTGTCGACATTGAATTCGTCGATGCCGATGCTGGTGCCGAGCGCGGTGATCAGCGTGCCGATCTGCTCCGACGACAGCATCTTGTCCATGCGCGCGCGTTCGACGTTGAGGATTTTTCCGCGCAACGGAAGGACCGCCTGGAACGCCCGGTCGCGGCCCTGCTTGGCGGAGCCGCCGGCGCTGTCGCCCTCGACGATGAACAGTTCGGATTTCGCCGGGTCACGTTCCTGGCAGTCGGCAAGCTTGCCCGGCAGCGAGGTGACGCCGAGCGCGCTCTTGCGGGTCATTTCGCGCGCCTTGCGGGCAGCTTCGCGCGCGGCCGCGGCCTGGATCACCTTGCCGACGACGGTCTTGGCCTCGCCCGGATGCTCCTCGAACCAGGCCTTGAGCATGTCGTTGACGATGCCTTCGACCGCCGGACGCACTTCGGAGGAGACCAGCTTGTCCTTGGTCTGCGACGAGAATTTTGGATCGGCGACTTTCACCGACAGCACGGCGGTAAGGCCTTCGCGGCAGTCATCGCCGGTCAGCGCCACTTTTTCCTTGCGGCCCGCGCCGCCGGATTCGGCGTAACCGGTGACCTGCCGGGTCAGCGCGCCGCGGAAGCCGGCGAGATGGGTACCGCCGTCGCGCTGCGGAATGTTGTTGGTGAAGCAAAGCACGTTCTCGTGGTAGCTGTCGTTCCACCACAGCGCGCAATCGACCGCGACGCCGTCGCGTTCCGCCTTGATCATGATCGGCTGCGGAATGAGCGAGGTTTTGTTGCGGTCGAGATATTTGACGAATTCCTCGACGCCGCCCTCGTAGCGCATCTCCTCGCGCTTCTCGACGGCATGGCGCTTGTCGGACAGCACGATATGAACGCCGGAATTGAGGAAACCGAGTTCGCGCAGCCGGTGCTCCAGCGTGGCGAAATCGAACTCCGTCATGGTGAAGGTCTTCTTCGACGGCAGGAAAGTCACTTCGGTGCCGCGCTTGTCGTACGCCGCGCCGACCTCGGCGAGCGGCGCCACGGCGTCGCCGTTGCGGAATTCAATGGCGTACGCTTTGCCGTCGCGCCAGATCGTCAGCTTGAGCCAGCTTGAAAGCGCGTTGACCACGGACACGCCGACGCCGTGGAGCCCGCCGGACACCTTGTAGGAGTTCTGGTCGAATTTTCCGCCGGCGTGGAGCTGGGTCATGATGACCTCGGCTGCCGACACGCCCTCTTCCTTGTGGATGTCGACCGGGATGCCGCGGCCGTCGTCGTACACCGTGCAGGACCCGTCCGGGTTCAGGGTGACCAGGACTTCCTTGGCGAAGCCAGCCAGCGCCTCGTCGATGGCGTTGTCGACGACTTCGTAGACCATGTGGTGCAGGCCTGAGCCGTCATCGGTATCGCCGATATACATGCCCGGCCGCTTGCGCACGGCGTCGAGGCCCTTGAGCACCTTGATCGACTCAGCGTCGTAATCGGAGGCGTCAGGGGATTTGCGAACGGGTTCGGCCATGCGTTGGGGTCTCTGGGTGGGTTCCTGAAAATCAGGCTCTGTGGGAAGCGTCTAAACGCTTACAAAATGCAACACAGAATCGGTGTTTGTTTGTACACGAAACCAAGTCTGGGTACAGGGAAATCGGCTACCGGTAAGATATTGCCAAATCGTGGTTTTTCAAGGATTTGCCAGTTCGATTTTTGGTGCTGAACAGGCGCCGGAAATTAGCCGATTCAAAGCCTTGAAAACGGCCGTCTTGTTAACGGCCCCGCGGGAAGAATTTGCGGGCGAATTGGCACCCGGACCGGGCAGGATTCTCACCGGGATTTTTTGGTCGCGGTCAGCCGGCCGGCGGCAACTTCGACAAACAGTGCATCACCGCCGACCTCGACGAACAGCGCCGGGTCGGCGCCGGTCATAAAGACCTGCGCGCCGAGCTGGGTCAGCTCGCCTTGCAGCGCGGCGCGGCGGCCGGGATCGAGATGCGCGACGATTTCGTCGAGCAGCAAAACCGGCGCGAAGCCGGTCATCTCGGTGATCAGACGTGCGTGCGCGAGCACCAGCCCGATCAGCAGCGCTTTCTGCTCGCCGGTCGAAGCGTCGGCGGCGGCGTGTTCCTTTCGCCGCATAGACGACCTTCAGGTCGGTCAGGTGCGGGCCATCGAGGGTGCGGCCGGCGGCGGCGTCGCGACTACGGTTGTCGCGGAGCACATCGCGGTAGCGCTGCTCGATATCGGCGGCCGGATGCTGCGGCACCAGTTGCTCCATCCAGCCGTCGAGCGCGATCTCCGCGGGCGGAAACGCCGAGCCCTTGCGGCTCACCAGAACGGCTTCGAGGCGGCGCATGGTTTCGACGCGTTGGCTCACCACCGCAACCGCAAGCTCCGCGGTTTCGTGCTCGACGGCGTCGAGCCAGTGCGCATCGGGGCGCGGGTCTTCCAGGAGCCGGTTGCGCGAGCGCAGCGACCGCTCCAGCGCGTTGACGCGGCTGCCGTGCTCGGCGTCGACGGCGAGCGCCAGGCGGTCGAGGAACCGCCGGCGCTCCGACGGCGCGCCAGTGAACAGCGTGTCGAGCGCGGGTGTCAGCCACACCACACGCAGATGATCGGCAAAAGCCGCCGCGGAGCCGGCCGGCTCCCGATCAATCCGGCATTTGCGCACCGTCGTTGCGGCATCTTCCTGTTCCGGCGGCCGCTCGATGCCGGTGCCGAGCGTGGTCAGCCCCAACGCGCCCTCGATCTCGGCCGAAACCGCCCACGAGCCATCGCCTTCGGCGAACGCCACTTCGTCAAGCGTGGCGCGGCGCAGGCCACGGCCGGGTGCGAAGAATGAGATCGCTTCGATCAGGTTGGTCTTGCCGGCGCCGTTCGGGCCGACGAGCACGACCGTCTTCGCGCCGGTTTCAAGCGAAGCGGCGTGATAGTTGCGGAAGTTATTGAGCGTCAGTCTGAGGACGCGGGCGCTGGTCATGGCGAAGAGTATTTAATCGTCATGGCCGGGCTTGTCCCGGCCATCCACGTCTTGCTTCGAGAGGCGCCCAAAGACGTGGATGCCCGGCACATAGGCGAGCGCAGCGACGCCGTTCTATGAACGGCTAAGGCCGGGCATGACGGAAACCCGATGGGAAGTACTAATTAAACCCGCATCGGCATCAGGACGTAGAGGGCGCCTTTGGCTTCCTTGTCCTGGATCAGGGTCGGCGAGCCGGGATCGGCGAGCTTGAGCACCGCGGCTTCGCCTTCGATCTGGCCGGCAATGTCGAGCAGATAACGCGAGTTGAAACCGATATCGATCGGGTCGGCTTCGTATTCGACTTCGAGTTCTTCGTTGGCGCTGCCGGAATCCGGGTTGGTGACGGACAGCAACAACTTGCCGGCGCTGATCGCGAGCTTTACGGCGCGGCCGCGCTCGCTCGACACTGTCGAGACGCGATCGACCGCGGCTTCAAATTCTTTCTTGTCGACGATCAGCTCCTTGTCGTTACCGGCCGGGATCACGCGGCCATAATCCGGGAAGGTGCCGTCGATCAGCTTCGACGTCAGTACTGCTTCGCCGACAGTGAAGCGGATTTTGCCCGGCGACAGTTCGACCGTGACTTCGGCCTCGCTGTCTTCCATCAGCCGCTGCACCTCGGCGACGGTCTTGCGCGGTACGATGACGCCGGGCATGCCGGCGGCGCCTTTCGGCAGCTCAAGCTCCATCTGCGCCAGGCGATGGCCGTCGGTCGCCACCGCGCGCAGCGTCTGCGCTTTTCCAGATCCGGCGGCGTGCAGATAGATGCCGTTGAGGTAGTAGCGCGTCTCTTCGGTCGAGATGGCGAATTGGGTCTTGTCGATCAGGCGTTTCAGTTCGGCGGCCTTGAGCGTGAACTTGTGCGTCATCTCGCCAGGCGCGAGATCGGGAAAATCGCTCTCCGGCAGCGTTTGCAAAGTGAAGCGTGAGCGGCCGGCGCGGATCGCCATCGCGGCGCGGTCGCCGGACGACTCCAGCACGATCTGTGCGCCCTCCGGCAGCTTGCGCACGATGTCGAAGAACATGTGCGCCGGCACTGTGGTCGAACCGCCGGGGCCAACCTCTGCGGCAATCGAGTCGGTGACCTCGACGTCGAGATCGGTCGCTTTCAGCGACAGCTTCGACTTGTCGGCGCGGATCAGGACATTGCCGAGGATCGGAATGGTGTTGCGGCGTTCGACCACGCGATGGACGTGGCCCAGCGACTTCAACAACTCGGAACGCTCAACGGTGATTTTCATCGCAAAACCCACCCTCAGATCGGACGACGAAAGTGGCGCGGCGAGGGCCTTTCGGCAAGGGCGGGAGGTGCCAAAGACCCGCTTTTTCCCGGAGTTTCACAGCGGAACCCCGGCGTCCTTCGTGGCGTGCCAGCCGGCGCCCCGTCGTTTCGGACGGGGCGTGTGCGCCATATCCCGAAAACTAGTCCTGAAGCTGGCGCTTGAGCAACTCGACTTCCTCGGCGAGTGAGGTGTCATTGCCCACCAAGGCCTCGATCTTGCGCACCGCATGCAGCACCGTGGTGTGGTCGCGGCCGCCGAACCGCCGGCCAATTTCCGGCAGCGAACGCAAGGTCAGCACCTTGGCAAGGTACATCGCCACCTGGCGGGGCCGGACGACATTTGCGGTACGGCGCGAGGACAAGAGATCGGCGCGGCTCACGTTATATTGCCGGGCGACCACGCGCTGGATGTCCTCGATACGGACCCGCTTCGGTTCCGCTGGACGGATCAGATCGCGCATTTCGCGCTCCGCCATTTCCAGCGTCACTGGTTGGCCGGTGAGTTTGGAATGGGCGAGCAGGCGATTCACGGCGCCTTCAAGGTCGCGGCCGTTATGGGTCACCGACTTGGCGATGAAAACCTGCACCGGGACCGGCACTTCGAATCCCGGATGATGCGCGCGCGCCGCGGCGATCCGGCTTTTCAGAATATCGAGCCGCAGTTCTTCACCGAGCGAACCGATTTCAACAACGAGCCCGCCAGCCAGACGCGAACGCACGCGGTCGTCGAGGCTTTCCAGATCGGCCGGCGGCCGGTCGCTGGCAATCACCACCTGACGGCCGGCATCGATCAGCGCGTTGAGCGTGTGGCAGAACTCGGCCTGTGTCGAACGCCCTTGCAGGAATTGCAAGTCGTCGATCACCAGTACGTCGATGGCGCGCACGGCTTCCTTGAAGGCAAGCGTCGTCTGCGTCTTCAGCGCCGAGACGAAGCCGTACATGAAGCGTTCGGCGGTCAGATAAAGCACCTTGCGGTCGCTGTTATTGCCGGCCCAGGTGATGCCCTGAAGCAGATGCGTTTTGCCCAGGCCCACCGCGGCGTGAATATACAGCGGGTTGAACATGAGCTGTTCGCCGCGCCGGCCGGTCGCGACCTGCTTTGCCGCGGCATGGGCAAGCGTGTTGGAACGGCCGATGATGAAGCTGTCGAACGTCAGACGCGGATCGAGCGGCGAGCCGCCGAGCGCCTCGTGCACCGTCATATAGGGCACGCTGGTGCGCGACTCGGCGTCGTTGATGTCGCGGAATTCGCGCGTCAGCGTCGGCTCGGCAGCCTTCGGCTTCGCCACCGGCGGGCGCAACGCCGCAGAACGCACCGAAAGCTCAAGGCGCGTGATCGCCGGCTCTTCGGCCTGCCATCGCGCCAGCACGTGCTCGCTGTAATGCGATTAAATCCAGGTGCGCAGGAATCGCGTCGGCACGGACAGCCTCACCGCTTCCTTCTCGACCGCTTCAAGTTCCATGCGTCCGAACCAGCTCGAGAACACGTCCTCGCCGAGTTGGGTACGCAGCTGCTCCTTCACTTTTAGCCAGCGCTGCTGATCCGTAGTCATCATAGTGTTTTGCTCTTTGATTCTTGAAGTTGGTGGATCCAACCGGGCAACGCTGATGAAATTGCTCGTCATACCCGGCACCGGTGGACGCAACGCGGACGTTGTGAGGGTTGATCGTGTGGCGGCAGTCAGGCCGCCGGCGGCGGTAGTGCGGTAAGCGCTAGCCGCTGGGCTTGGCGTCCCTACCGCGGCGTCGGCGGACCGAGGCCGGGGCGAAGGCCCGCTCCGATCTGCTCGCGGCCGGACAACACATTTCGCGCAAGGTGTCGCCGCGCGTTCTCGTTATTTGGTGGCTCGCCGTCATCTGCCCCATCTCCCATCGTTCCCAGTTCGATGGCCGTCACGCACGGCCGCGAATTTTTCGCGTAGCTGCTCGCGCGTCCCGCTTGCTCGCCCCCACAGGCTCGCAGACGGGTCATGTTCATCCCAACAATGGTGTCGCGTTAAGGTCAGCGCTGTACAAATTGCGAACGCAATACTCTCGCTCTCAGACAAAGCTCTCCCGCACCCATTTCCAATGAGTTTCCGCTCGACCAAGTTGTGAAGGTCTTCGACAACCGAAGACGAGTGCAAGCTAGCACTAAGTTAACGTCCGGCAAGCGCGAAAAGCGGCGTCAACATTGGGCTTTTAGAAACGCGCGTTCGGCTTCGCGTTTCGTGTGACAACGCAAATCATTGAGTCGTCGTATTGAATCGGAGTTAGCCCGCTGCGAAATTACGCGAAGATTTTATGAATTTTTGGCGCGGAGCAAATAAAAAACGTCACACCAATTTCATCACTGAATCGAAGCCCCTGTGAATTGATCGCGATAAGTCATTCATTGTGCATCAGTTCTTCTGATCAAAAATTCACGCACCCCTCGCATTCGCGGCGCTGAACAAACAAAAAATGGCGCGTTAGCGAGCAAAAAGTGGCAACAATGGCTTTGTGCCTGATTTTGCTTGGCAAAAGTGACAATTCTGCAACAGAAAAATTGCAACGCACCGCGAAATCGCGGAGCGGCACAAAAACTTCGAGAATAATTTCCTGATTTCGCCGTGAGGCGAAGGAGCTTATTTGCTCAGCTTGGCGATGCGGTGTGCCAAACGAGACACTTTGCGCTGCGCGGCATTGCGATGAACGATGCCGTGGTTGGCGCTGCGGATCAGCGCCGGCTCGGCTTCCGCCATCGCGGCGAGCGCCGCGGTGCGATTGCCCGCGGTAATCGCCTCTTCGACCTTACGAACCGCCGAGCGCATCCGCGTACGCCGCCCCTTGTTGACCGCAGTGCGGCGGGCGATCTGACGCGTAGCTTTCTTGGCGGACTTGGTATTGGCCATAAGGTCTGGACACAGGCTGTTTGCTGACAGGAAGCGCGGCTTATAGGGGGGTAGGCCGTTTCCGTCAACGTCGCTCTGCCGCTCCCGAGACCGGGGTTGCCCCTGCGCTCTTGCCGGGCCGCTTTGGGCTCTGGAAGGACGCTTCAATGGGGTATGAATGGCACTTCAGAAGTCCGCAAAAGAGGGTATCGCGCTAACAATGATGCGAATTTCGGAATCGGGGCGTTAGGCCAATGCTTCTGACCAACCTCGTCCCCACCGCGGTGGTTGCCTCCGCGGTGGCGCCAGCTCTGTTGCTGCTCTGGCTCGCGGTTGCCGCCGACAGCCGGCCGGAGCCGCCGCGCGTGGTGCTGACGGCGGTCGCGCTCGGCGCGCTGGCGGCTCTGGCCGTCGGTGTCGTGGAGACCGTGCTGACCGAGATTCCGGTGTCGGCCAATCCATTGCTCGGAACCATCGAAACAACCTTCTTCTTTGTCGCCATTCCGGAGGAGACCGCGAAAATCGCGATCATCGCCTGGATTGCGCTCCGCTCGCGCGATTTCGACGAACCGATGGATGGCGTGGTCTATGGCACTGCCGTCGGTCTCGGCTTTGCGGCGCTGGAGAACATCTTCTATCTGGCCGGCGACGCCGACTGGGCGCTGCTCGCCATCGCGCGCGGTCTGATGACCGTGCCGTTCCACGGCGCACTTGGCGCCATCGCCGGCGCCTATATTGCCCGGGCCCGGTTCGGTGGCGCGCTGGGCGCCAACAATCGCGACCACTATCGGCGGCCGCGTTTGTTGCTGCTGGGATGGCTGATACCGGTCGTGTTGCACGCAGCGTTCGACACCGCGACATTCTCGCTGGCCAACGCCTCGGACATCGGTGCGGTCGGCTTTCTGTTGCTGATTGTCGTCGTTGCGATCGGCGCGATGGTTTTTGCGGTTCGCCTGGCGCGGCGGATCGCGCATCGGCAGAAAGCGTGGATGCAGACCAAGCGTTTGCCGCCGGCGCATTGGCGGTTTGTCTGGGCGCGAACCTTGATCGGTTTGGGCTTGAGTTTTCTTGGCGCGACGCTGGCGATTTCCGGCAGCACGCCGGTGAGGGTTGCCGGCTGCGTGGTGGTGGCGCTCGCGATCGGCATTTCGTGGAATTGCCGGAAGCGCCTCACAGAGGCGGCGAAAATCGCGCACCGCGCTCACGGCGTTACGCCGGCGCCGGTTGCTCCAGCGGCGCCTGTGTCCTGACGATCAAATTTGAAAGAGTGCGAGCATTAAGCTCATTGATTCATCGCCCGCGCCGAACGCAATCAATGCTGAAGGCTCAAGTCGAAATGCAGGGCGTCCTTGGATCGTAGATACAGGGGCGTCAATTTTTTCATCAAAGCTGTGCCGAAATATCCCTGCGGATTTGAGGGTGGTAAATCGTCACGAGCCTCCCACTGTGCCACCGCTACCTTGGCGTCAAGAAAAGCCTCCTCGATCGTTCCGCCTGGACGGAGGCTACGGTTGAAAAAGGCGTCTCCAAAATAGGTCCAATCGCGTTCGTTTGAACATCCAAACGAAGTATGATCTCCATCCGCTGCAGTGATGACGATCGAATTCTCATTCGCAAGCGGAGCAAGGAAAATGCCTGAGTAACATGCCGAAACAATTATGATGCGGTTTTGAATGTGTGCTTCCTCGAGGACCTTGGCGACATCATTAGGGCTGAGGCCGCTCCACACCGCACCTGGTAGTGACAGCGAGATGCCGTCCCCTGAGCCATGCGACGTCATAAAAAGCAATAATACATCGCTTTCCGGGTCCATGACTCGTGCGACCGACCGCACAACCGTCGCAAAGTTCTGGCGCGAAGCAACAGGTGTCGAGCCTACGGTCTGAGGATGGTTGATCAACTGCACGACGCCACCGTCGAGTGGAAAGAAATGCGCCAGCGAGTCCAACCCTCCTTTTAATTCTTTTACAAAAACATCCTCGCTGGCTGCCCCGGCGAGACCGATCGCGTAGATTTCAGCTTTGCCTTTGGTATGTCGCGTCAACTGCGATAGTTGTTTGTCCAAAAGCGCCGCTTGTGACAGCTCGACTTCGTCTCCATCGACTACGCGAGTCGGCTGTCGCGGTCGATCGAACAGGCGACCCTCTCGATAGGCGGAAATGTATTCCCAGTAATTCGCCCGGCGAAGGTCGAAATCATTGCCACGAAATGTCGGCATAACTGGCATAGCCGACAAAGCGATAGCTGCCACAAGGTAGAGCGCACACGCTCGCAGGATCGCCCAACGCCTTTGTGGCTCAATACTTCGCAAGATCGCGGAAAGCGCCCCCAACCACCAGATCAAAGCAATAAGATAAAGCAAGACGATTGCAGCGGTGCCGCTCGCAAATGCGTCAGTATCAAAGTCGAATGGAATAAGTCTCTGACCAAATACCAGGGCCGTGACGGCCAGCTGGTAGACAACGCTCAGGCCTGTGACGGCACAGAGGGCAGTTACGCGGCGCCGGGGGCGCACAAACATTGCAACAATGGCAAAAAAAACGAGCGTGGTTGCGAGTGAAGAATTCAGTCCGTAGGGAGTGAACCTCACCGGAGGTTTAATGCTGAGATAGCTATAAGCAAGTTGGGTCGCCAATCCCACGATTGTAAATGCAATAAGGGTAAGGAGACTCGCCGATCTTGTGTGCGGCGTGGCCTTCCACACAGCAGAACGCCCGACGAGAACAAGGATACTCAAAAGACTCCCGGACCTGATGGGGCCGTTCATTCTCATATTTGATCGGTCTGATTAGATTTATTCGCCTAAACCATTAGCTTGATAGGTCTAATTCGTAGTGAGCGGGACCAGTAAAATTGTTCATAATTTGCAACGGCGCGTTCTCTATGACTTGAATTCAGCCCAACGTCAGAAATGCGTGCGCTAGCAACATCTTTTTTCAGCAAAAAGCTGATCGCATTGGTGCCGATCGTGGCGGCTACTTCCGCCGCTCTGTACTTCTTCGTGTTGTCGTCCCAGCGAAGTCTGACCCTTGTCGCTACCGACGACGTGTCATTTTACGATGGGGAGAACCGAGCCGGCGTGACTTTCCGCCTACAAAAGGGAAACAGCGTGACGGTTGACGGATGCAGAGACTCGAAGTCTGAGATCGAACCGTTCACAGTGCTCAGCAACGGTCAAAAAGCTTATCTGTTGAGCGGGCGGTTTGAGATATCGAAGACGTCGACCGGCATCTTTAGTCGGCCGCGATATCTTGGTTGTGGCGATTTATAGACCGCCGGTCGGCGATCATTGGGATCGAAGGATTTGCACGGCGTTGTCGGGATGCATCCGCGGAAAATCAGATGCCCGGCAAACTGCAACCTGCGCGGCCCTTAAAACACCATCGACAGCAGGCCGACCAAAGCCAAGCCGACCGCAAGGATGGACCAATCGCCCCTATCGAAACCAAGCACGCGTCCATCCGCAAACATGTCGCCCTCGCGTTTTCACGCCATTTGCTGGGACAGTGCATAACACGCGTGGCCCGGCTTGGATGTAGCGCGGGAGCAACGGTCGGCCGGAAGATTGTGTCGAGAGTTAAGCGGCTTTGCGGGCGGCAGAGCCATCAAGGTTACCGGATGCTTCCGAACGCTCAGATCGGATAGCGGCGACCAGCCCTCAGACCGTCATAATCAGGCGACCTGCTTGGCGCGCACCGCGTCGTAACCCGATACCACGCTGGCGGCGTCGCCGGCCGGAAACGCCGACAGCGGCGGCGCGACGCGGCCCAATTGCGGGTCGTCGTGAATGTGCGCCAACAGCGCTTTCACGCCCGGCACCAGCGCCTTGCCGTCGAACAGTTTGCGGATGGTGACCGCTTCGGCAAGCGCCGTGGCGTCGCCGGAGCGATAGGCGCGAGCACACAGATCCGGATTGAGATTCGCGGTCGCCGAGATACAGCCGGCGAAGGGGCCGCCTGCGCGTGCCTGCGGCAGCGCCGCTTCGGTGGATGGAAAAACCTTGAAGCGCGGATCGATTGCGGCGGCGGCGCGGGCGAAGTCCATGTCGCCCGAGGAATCCTTCAAGCCGACGATGCGTTCGCCGTAGCTATCGAGCAGCCGCCGGATCAGCGCGACGTGCCAGGGCAGGCCGGACAGCGCCGGGTAATGATAGAGGTAAATCGGGATCGGCTTGGCGCTGGTGGCATTCACAATCGCGCCGATGTAGGCGACCAGGCCATCGTCCGGCACGCCTTTATAGTAAAACGGCGGCAGCACCAGCGCCCCGCCAAAGCCGAGCTCGGCGGCGTGTTTGGTCAGCGCAATCGCATCCGCCGTCGCCGCAGCGCCCGTGCCAACCATCATGCGGTCGAGCGGCAGCCCGCTTCCGGCATAGTCGCTCATCACCTTCTTGCGCTGGTCGAGCGAGAACGATGTCGCCTCGCCGGTGGTGCCGAGCACATTCAATCCATCGCAGCCATTGTTGAGCAGAAAGCGCGCCAGCGTGGTCGAGCGCACACTGTCCGGCACACCATTGTTGTCGACGGCGGTGGCGACGGCGGCGATAACACCGGAAAGCGGCTTGCTGGACATTGGCTACGGACCCTCTGCTGGCAGGAGCTGCGATCCGTAGAACAGGCGGCGGCGGGGTTCAATCCGCGAGGTTGTGGCTGGATCGAGCGAATTTCTGATCGAGGAATATTATCAAAATTATATTGACTTAAATCCTACGACACTCCATATGCGTATCAGCTCGCTCGTCGTGAGGGACGTCATCTGCAGCGACGGCTTTTGATGGAGCGGGTGCGGGTTCTGCGGATGGAGGTTCGTCACTTCTGTTCGCGGCGGCCTGGGCATCATGCCCGTCCGGCATGTGTTCGGACTGCCAGGTGCTGGCTGCACGGGCACCGGAGAGATGGTGGGCGGAAAGCCCATTGTCGTTTGCATCCGGTGATTCCAGGAAGCGCTGGCCCGGGCCGGGTTGAGATGAAAGTCTCGTCAATCCGCTGTGGAGCACCGAAAGGTGACCGGTCCGGTAACACGGGCCGGGCTGTACCTGGTAACAGGTGCAGTTCTCTACCCTGCACCATTCGGTGCTCCGCTTCCCTCGTTATCGGGGAAGCAGAAAAGAGTGGCCCACTTTCGGGCCGATCATTGCCAGTGCGTGACAACGCGCGGATGCAACCGCATCGCGAGAACGTTCCCCCACGCCGTCATTGCCGGGCTTGACCTCGCAATCCATGCGGCAGGTCGGAGATCATTGATGGACGGAGTTGCACGCAGCACGTCAGCATGGACCACCAGGTCATAGGTGAGCGAAGCGACGCCGTTCTTCTGAACGGCTATGCCCGGTGGTGACGAGGAAAAGAAGCGTGAACTCGCGCCTAATGAATCACGATCGTCGTCGCGTGCATGCCTTCGCGCTCGACAAGTTCATACAGAACGGCGGCGTGGCTGGGATCGAGCCGTACGCAACCGTGCGAGGCCGGTCCGCCGAGCTGCGAGATCTCGTAGGTGCCGTGAATGGCATAGCCGCGATAGAAGAAGATCGAATGCGGCATCGGCGAATTGTAGTAGCGCTTCGAATACCAGGTCCGCGCCAGCATCTGCGGATGATAGCTGCCGGGCGGCGTGACGTAGCCGCGCCGCGCGGTGGAGACCCGCCAGTGATAACGCGGCACGCCGTCGACGTTAACCGACATGGTCTGATCGCCGCGGTCGATATCGACGA
Organism: uncultured Alphaproteobacteria bacterium; assembly: GCA_963807565.1. Classification (GTDB taxonomy): domain Bacteria; phylum Pseudomonadota; class Alphaproteobacteria; order Rhizobiales; family Xanthobacteraceae; genus BOG-931. The sequence continues at coordinate 81,723 of CAWECH010000024.1, forward strand.
TGACGGACGCGTAAGCGCGATCAAGCAGGACGAATGGCGCAACCAGAATGAGTGCGAACAAAAAACGGCGCATGACGGATTTCCGGAGAAGGTCTCCGCGCACCATCGTTGCGGCAGGCACGCTTGTAAAGCATTGGTGCTGCTGACGGTAAACCGCCATGGTAAATTGCAGTGATGACTTCAATAGAAATGTCGGCATTTGATTTATTCAGTATCGGCCATTCCAACATTCCGGCCGACCGCTTCGTCGCGCTGCTGCGCGATGCCGGCGTCAACGCCGTGGCCGATGTCCGCTCGACGCCGTACTCGCGGTTTTTTCCGTGGTTCTCACGCAAGCCGCTTGAACAACGCCTCGCCGCGGAAGGCATCGCCTATCTGCCTTACGGGGAGTTCGTTGGGTGGCCGGCCGCGTGAGCAAAGTCTCTATCGCGACGGCGTGGCCGATTATGAAGCCATGGCGCGGGAGTGCCGAATTTCAGGATGGGCTCGGGCGGTTGCAGAACGATGCGGGCGAGCACCGTGTCTGCCTGATGTGCGCCGAGCGCGAGCCGCTCGATTGCCACCGTTGTCTGCTGGTTGCCCGTGCGCTCTCCGAGCGCGGACTGACTGTCGGTCATATCCTTCATGACGGTGCGATCGAGTCCCATGCCGCGACCGAGCAGCGTCTTCTGGACTGGGCTGCGGACGAAGAGGACCTATTCACAACTGGACAGACGCAACGAATAACGGCAGCGTATGCGCGCCGCTCCCGCGCTGTTGCGTACCGCGCCGGGTCAAGTCGGGCGGCCGCTTCGGGGGCGAAGTCGATCGCAGAGAGACGATGATGCGCGCCTCGGTTCTCCTCGTGTTGCTGTTGCTCATTGCCGGTCCTGCACTGGCGCAGGACAAGGACGACGATGCGGACTCGCCCGATCCGACCCCCAAGGGCACGCTTGATCCAAAGCCGCTGCCGCCGCTCGCCAATCCCGATGCACCGACGACGCCGGCCAAGGAATTGTTCGCCCGCAAGACGCAACCGTTGCCAGGCGATGCGCGCTCGATCGGATTCTATTCCACCGGCTGCCTGGCCGGCGGCGTCGCGCTGCCGATCACCGGGCCGAGCTGGCAGGTCATGCGACTGTCACGCAACCGCAACTGGGGTCACCCGTCGCTGATCGCGTTCCTCGAACGCCTCGGCAACAACGCCAAAAAGATCGGCTGGAACGGCTTGCTGATCGGCGACATGTCGCAACCGCGCGGCGGGCCGATGATCAGCGGCCATGCCAGCCATCAGGTCGGCCTCGACGCCGATATCTGGTTCGATCCGATGCCCAATCATGAGCTGACGCGCGAAGAGCGCGAACTCAACGGCGCAACCAACATGATTACGCCGAGCATGCTCGACGTAAACAAGAAGGTCTGGACCCACGAGCGCATGGAGCTGGTGAAGACCGCGGCGGAAGATCCGTCGGTCACGCGCATCTTCGTCAACGCCGCGATCAAGAAAGCGATGTGCCACGAAGCCGGCGCCGATCGCAGCTGGCTGGCGAAGGTGCGGCCGTGGTGGGGCCATTCCGAACATTTCCACGTTCGCATTTCGTGTCCGGTCGATAGCCCGGCCTGCAAGCCGCAACCGGCGCCCGCGCCCGAGGATGGCTGCGGCAAGGAGCTCGATTCCTGGTTCAAGGATTCGGTGCTGCACCCGAAGCCGTCGCCGGGGCCGAAGCATCTGATGACGATGGCGGCGCTCCCGGCCGCGTGCAAGCAGGTGGTAGCGGCACCTTAGATACCGCGCGTGCCGAACACGACGCGCTGTCCGATAATGGCGGCGAGGATCAGCGCAATGCCGCAGGCGGCGACGATCAGCACGTAATTGCGGGTCCGCGATGGCGGTGTCTTCATCAGTTGCGGCAGTCCGGTCCACAGCACGTAAATGCCGTAGAACCCGGTGAGCACCAGAAAGCGCAGGCCGGGCAGGATCAGGAACACGCCCGCAAGCCACACTGGCGTGAACGAATAAACTGTAAGTTTGAGCGCTGCGTCGAAATCGCGCCGGCCGCTGAAGTATGGCGCGAGAAAATTGGTGATCAGCGCCAAGCACGAAAACAATGACGAAGGTGGCGGCGTAGGTGAAAATCGCGCCGAACAGGCCGTCGAACGCGTTGGCTTTTACGACGCCTGTTCCAGGCACGATCTCGCCGACAATGCTGGAGCCGAGGAAGCCGAAAATCACCGGCACCAGCGCGAGGATCGCGACATAGCGGCTGATCAGAAACACCGGATCGCCGGATTCACGCTCGATCCGCGCCCATTCGGTGAATGGATCGCTCAGCATCGCCTTGGCGCGTATGGCCGGATTCATTGTGAAACTCGCGTCATGCCAGACGCTCTTGCGTCGTCGCGGATCAGGCTGGCGCCGCGCTCGGCGATCATCATGGTCGGGGCATTGGTGTTGCCCGACGTGATCGACGGCATCACCGAGGCATCGACGATGCGCAACCGCTCGAGGCCGTAGACGCGCAGCCGGTCGTCCACCACCGCCATCGGATCGCTCGGCAAGCCCATCTTCGCGGTGCCGACCGGATGGAAGATGGTGGTGCCGATATCGCCCGCGGCCTTGATAAGGGACGCGTCGTCATCGCCGACCTTCAGATCCCGGCAGATATTCGTCGGGATGAAAATTCTTCAGCGCTGGTTGGGCGACGATGCGGCGGGTGAGGCGCAGCGAGTTGGCGGCGATGCGGAGGTCTTCATCGGTCGAGAGATAGTTTGGCTTGATCACCGGCTTGTCGGCGGCATCGCGCGAGCGCAGCCGGACATAGCCGCGGCTCGACGGACGCACATTGGCGACGCTGGCGGTAAATGCAGGGAAGGTGTGCAACGGCTCGCCGAAGCGATCGAGCGATAATGGCTGCACATGATATTGCAGATTGGCTCGCTCCTGATGCGGATCGGAGCGGGTGAAGACGCCGAGTTGCGACGGCGCCATGGTCAATGGACCCCGCCGCAACAGCGCATATTCGGCCAGCATCCGCGCCATACCGAGCGGAGCATGATAGCGCGCATTGAGCGTGACGACGTTGTCGACCTTGTAGATCAGCCGCAACTGCAAATGGTCCTGCAGATTGTTGCCGACGCCGGGCCGGTCGAGCACGACGGGGATGCCGTGCTCCTGCAAATGCTGCCCCGGCCCGACGCCGGACAGCAGCATGATCTGTGTCGAGCCGATCGAGCCCGCCGCCAGGATCACTTCGCCGCGGCATTTCGCGGTGTAGGTCTGGCCAGCTTGCGACCAGCGCACGCCGGCGGCGCGCTTGCCGTCAAACACGACGCCTTCGACCAGGCAATTGGTTTCGAGCCGCAGATTGGGCCGGCTCAGGGCGGGTTTGAGAAAGGCGCTCGCCGCTGACCAGCGTCGGCCGCGTTTCTGATTGACGTGGAAGGCGCAGATGCCTTCGTTGTCACCGCTGTTAAAGTCGGAGATTGATTTGATGCCGGCCTGCTCGGCGGCGGTGCGAAATGCGTCGAGCAAATCCCAGCGCACCCGCGGCGCGCTGACATGCCACTCGCCGCCGACAGCGTGCGCTTCGCTCTCGCCCATGAAATGATTTTCGTGCTTGCGGAAAAACGGCAGCACGTCATTCCAGCCCCAGCCATTCAAGCCAAGCTGCCGCCAGTGATCGAAGTCAGCGGCCTGGCCGCGCATGTAGATCATGGCGTTGATCGACGACGAGCCGCCGATCACCTTGCCGCGCGGATAGTTGAGGCTGCGGCCATTGAGACCTTCGTCGGGCTCGGTCTTGAACAGCCAGTCTGAGCGCGGATTGCCAATCGCGAATAGATAGCCGACCGGAATGTGAAACCAGATCCAGTTGTCGCGGCCGCCGGCTTCGAGGACGAGGACGCGCTTCCCGGGATCGGCGGAGAGACGGTTGGCGAGAATGCAGCCTGCCGAGCCGGCGCCGGCGATGATGTAGTCGTATTCGCCGTCGATCGCCGTGGGCATGTTGGGCGTCCTGCTCGTTGATTGGAGCTATTATACAAAAAGCATAGCACGGCGGCGTGCGACATCACCCGCCTTGTCGGCGCTGGGCGCTTGCGCTTATTGTCCGCCCGGCCCCGTGGCGCGCTGTGCGTGCGCCGCAAATGCCCCGGAACGGCGGTTCCAAGGCGGCCATTCAGACCTGAGGTTTCGCGTCGCTCGCGCGCAGCTTATGCGTGCGGCCAAAGCCATTTGGAGAACCGTCGTGCTTGCAAGAAGAACACTCGTCGTGGCGCTCAGCGCCACGCTTTCAGTTGCCGCTATTTCGGGCGCGGCACAGGCCCAGGACAAATCCCTCACCGTGTTCGCCGCCGCCTCGATGAAAAATGCGCTCGACGATGTGGACGCGGCGTATACCAAGCAGAGCGGCGTCAAGATTGTCGCCAGCTACGATGCCAGCTCAGCGCTGATGAAACAGATAGAAGGCGGCGCACCGGCCGATGTGTTCGTGTCCGCCGATCTGAAATGGATGGATTACGGCTCGGACAAAAAGCTCATTAACACCAGCACGCGCGTCAACCTGCTCGGCAATGAGCTGGTGCTGATCGCGCCGAAAGATTCCAAGATCAGCAACGTCACGATCAAACAGGGCTTCGATCTCGCGGGTCTCGCCGGCGACGGCCGCATTGCAACCGGCGACGTGAAGGCAGTGCCGGTCGGTATCTACGCGCAAGCAGCGCTGACCAAGCTTGGCGTATGGTCGTCCGTCGAACCGAAGATGGCGATGACGGCGAACGTGCGCGCCGCGCTGACGCTGGTTGCGCGCGGTGAAGCGCCGCTCGGCATCGTCTATTCGACCGACGCCAAGGTTGAGCCGGGTGTGAAGATCGTTGCGAGTATTTCCGGAAGACTCTCACGATCCGATCATCTATCCGGTGGCAGAGACCGTGAACGCCAAACCAGATGCAACGCCTTATCTGGCGTTCCTCCGTTCGGCCGATGCCAAGAAAATCTTGGAGTCATACGGGTTCACGGTTCTGGTAAAATAACAAACTGGATTTCGCTTAACCCATCGGGACAATCGTGCTCGGCCTCACGCCTGAAGAATGGACTGCGGTCGAGCTATCGCTCCGCATTTCGATTGTCGCCACAATCTGCGCGCTGCCGTTCGGCATCGCGCTCGGCTGGCTGCTGGCGCGTAAAGATTTCTGGGGCAAGACGCTCCTCGACGGCATCGTGTTTCTGCCGCTGGTTCTGCCGCCGGTGGTCACCGGCTATCTGCTGCTGATTTCGTTCGGCCGCCGCGGTCCGGTCGGCGAATTTCTCTACGAGTGGTTTGGCATCGTGTTGTCGTTTCGCTGGACCGGCGCGGCGTTGTCCTGCGGCATTATGGGATTTCCGCTGATGGTGCGGCCGATCCGGCTGGCGCTGGAGGCGATCGACCGCAAGCTTGAAGATGCAGCGTCAACGCTCGGCGCGAACAATCTCCGCGTATTCCTCACCGTGACGCTGCCGCTGGCATTGCCAGGGATCATCGCCGGCGTGGTGCTGTGCTTCGCCCGCGCGCTCGGCGAGTTCGGCGCCACCATTACTTTCGTCTCCAATATTCCCGGCGAGACGCAGACGATTTCGGCCGCAATCTACACTCTGACACAAGTGCCCGGCGGCGACGCAGCGGCAGGACGTCTGGTGCTAATTTCGATTGCGCTGGCGTTTGCAGCACTGGTTGCATCCGAGTGGCTGTCACGCCGCGCCGCTATCCGCTTCCACGGGGATTGATCGTGCTCGCGGTCGACGTTGAAAAGCAACTCGGTACGTTCAAGCTGAACGTCAAATTTCAAGCCACCGGTGGCGCGACCGCGCTGTTCGGTCCGTCCGGATCGGGGAAGACTTCGGTGGTCAACATGATCGCCGGCCTGCTCAAGCCGGATCGCGGCATGATCGCGCTCGATGACTCCGTCTTGTTCGACTCAGCGCGCGGCATCAACGTGCCGCCGCACCAGCGGCGCATCGGCTATGTATTTCAGGAAGGCAGGCTGTTTCCGCATCTCTCGGTGCGGCAAAATCTCGACTATGGGCGGCGGATGAACCATCAGCTGCGCGATACCAAGGAATTCGAACGCATCGCCGTGTTGCTCGACATCGGCAAGCTGCTCGATCGCAGGCCACGGATGTTGTCTGGTGGCGAACGTCAGCGTGTTGCCGTCGGCCGCGCCTTGCTGATGGGACCGCGATTGCTTTTGCTCGACGAGCCGCTTGCTTCGCTTGACGCCGGTCACAAGCGTGAAATTCTGCCGTATCTCGTTCGGCTTCGCGACCAAGCAAAAACTCCGATCGTCTATGTCAGCCATACGCCGGCGGAAGTGCGCCGCATTGCGACCGGCGTGATGCGGCTTGATGCCGGACAGGTGATAGCGACCGGCGGCGTCGATCTGCTGAAAGACGCTGATACCGATCTGCTTTAGAGCATGCCCCGGAAAAGTGGCTGCCGGTTTTCCGAATAAGGTCATGCCTTCCTAAAAATCAGCTTCGCGTTTGGCGAAGTGCACCTTCAAATAAACGCGTGTTGTCCGGCCAGTTCGCGGTGACTATGTTCACTGCATAATGGAACAATCAATTTCGCCGCCGGCCGATAAATTATCAGTGCAAGGTTTGCTATGCGGTACCGGCGCAGCGATTTGCTGGGCACTCGGTTTTGTGAGCGCCCGGCACGGCGTTCTGATCGGGCTTTCGCCTGTCGTCATCGCGCTGCATCGCTTCGTCTGGGCCGGCCTGGTGTTCTTGCCATTCATCGCCATCAACGGTGTCGGTACGCTTGCCGGTGTCGGCTGGGCGCGCGGCGTCGCGCTCACCGTTCTCGGCGCGCTGCCATTCTCGATCCTGAGTTATACCGGCTTCCTGCTGGTGCCGCTCGGTCACGGCGGGCTGATCCAGCCGTCATTCGCTGCTGTCGTCGGGCTGGCGTTGTCAGCGTTGGTGCTCAAGGAATCGGTATCGCCACGCCGTATTGCTGGAGCTGTGGCGATCCTGGTCGGTCTCGGTGTGATTGGCGCCGAAGCGCTGCATACACTCGGATCGCAGGGCGTGCTTGGCGATCTGATCTTCGTCACCACGGGTTGCTCGTTCGCGGTGTTTGGCATGCTGCTGCGGCTTTGGCAGATCACCGCCGTGCGTGCCGCTGCGGCGACAAGCGTGCTGTCGCTCGCGGGCCTGCCGCTGCTGTATTTTACCTATGACAACATGGTTGCCGCGGGCTTTTATCAAAACTTGCTGCAAGCAATTTTGCAGGGAGTCTTTGCTGGCACCGGCGCTACGTTCTTGTTCACGCGCGCCGTGGTACTGCTTGGAGCTGGCCGTGCGGTATTGTTCACGGCGCTGGTGCCTGGCATCACGCTGTTGATCGGCTATCTCGCGCTTGGCGAAGTACCAAGCGTTTACCAGATGATCGGCTTCGTGATCGTACTCGCCGGCTTCCGCCTGACGCAGCAGAAGAACTAGTTCTCCGGCCCGGCGTATTTACCCGCGGTCTGCGGAAACAGCGATTTGACGATCTTCAGCCGCGAGATGTCGACGGTCGCATCCATGTGCAGGAAGATCGCGGCGTCACGCAACAGCTTCTCGACGCCGAAATCCAGCATCATGCCGTTGCCGCCGTGCAATTCGACGGCGTGCTGCGCGACCTTCATGATCTCCTCCGATGCGAACACCTTGGCCATGTTGCACAGCGCGTCGGCGTCTGGCGCATTGTCGTCCACCGCACGGGAAGCGCGATCGAGCAGCGACCGCACCGCCTCGATCTTGGTCGCCATGTCGGCAAGCCGCAGCGCCACTGCCTGATGCTTGATCAGGATGCGCCCGCCCTGCACGTAGTTCTGCACATAGTCGGACGTAACCTCGAAGGCGCGAACGCCAACGCCGAGATTTTTCGCCGCCTGGATGATCTTGCCGGGGCGAAAGTAGACCGCGGCTTTGCCGAGCGCGTCGCCCTCGACCAGCAAATGATCGTCCGGGACGCGCATGTCCTCGAATACCAGTTCGCCATTGTTCATGAAGCGGCAGCCAAGTGTTTCGTTGCAGCGCGCGACTGTCAGTCCCGGCGTGCCGCGCGGCACCAGGAAGCTCGATGTGCCCTGCACCATGCCAACCTGCGGATTGGTGTTGGCGTAGACCACGAACAAGCTGGCGTCATAGCCATTGGAGATGAATTGCTTGCGACCGTTGATGATCCATTCGCTGCCTTTCTTGACAGCGCGGGTCTGCATCGCCGCTTCCGGGACGTTGTAGGGCAGCCAGCGGTCCGAGGCGCCGCGCGGTTCGGTCAGGCAATGCGCGAGCAGGAATTGCGGATCGTCGAGCAGCCGCTTGAACCATTTCTCCTGCAAGTGCCGCGGCGCGAGATTGCGCAGCAGCACCGAGACTTTCCAGTTCTGCACCAGCTTGTCGGCGAGGCCGGAATCGCCGCGGGCTATTTCCTCGGCGATCAGCGCAAAGGTCTGCACCTCGGTCGCCCGGTCGAGTTCGATGCCGCCGAATTCCTCGGGCACACCGAGGGTGCGGATACCGACCTTCTCGGCGCCTTCAAGGATCGATGGCGGCAGCCGGTCTTCCGGCGTCATCGACCATTCGCGCTTCCAGTCATTACGGATGAACGGAAGGATGACGTCGTCGACAAAATCGCGGCACGACTGCCGCATGAGTTTTTGTTCTTCGGAGAGTGCACTAGACATTGAGCCTCCCTCAGCCTGTGAGGAGGATCAGGCCGCTTTACGCTTTGACAGAAACTCGCCCATTCGATCGAGAGCTTTCAGGATATTCTCGGTCGAGTTGGCGTACGACAGCCGCAGATAACCTTCGCCAAGGATGCCGAAGTCGGGGCCGCCGATAGTCACGACGCCGGTATCGTTGAGCAGCGTGTTGGCGAGGTCCTTTGCTTTCCAACCGGTTTGTTTGACGTTCGGGAATGCATAGAACGCGCCCTTCGGCGTCGTGCACGACACGCCGGGCAGCTTGTTCAGGCCAGCGACTACGACTTTGCGCCGCTTGTCGAACTCGGCGACCATCTTCACCACTTCGTCCTGCGGGCCGGTCAACGCGGCCAGTCCGGCATATTGCGCCGAAGCGTTGACGCAGGAATGCAAATTGACCGCGAGCTTGCGTGCATAGTCGTAGAGCTTGCCGGGCCATACCGCGTAACCGAGCCGCCAGCCGGTCATGGCGTAAGTCTTCGACCAGCCGTTCAGTAGGATCAGCCGGTCGCGGATCGACGGGTACGACAGCAGACAAACATGCTTCTCGCCGTCGTAGACCATGTGATCGTAGATCTCGTCCGACATCACGCAGACGTCGGGAAATTTCTCCAGACCGGCGACCAGCTTGTCGATTTCGCTCTTCGGCGTAACGCCGCCGGTAGGATTGGCCGGCGAGTTGATGATCAGCAGCCGCGTCTGCGGCGTGATCAACTTCAATGTCTCTTCGGCCGAAAATGCAAAGCCGTTCTCCTCGCGGATCGGCACCGGGATCGGCGCGCGCGCCGGTGTATTCGATCATCGAGCGATAGATCGGGAAGCCGGGGTCGGGATAGAGGATGTCGACGCCGGGTTCGCCGAACATCAGAATCGACATGAACATGGTCGGCTTGCCGCCGGGCATGATCATGACCTCGTCCGGCGATACCGTGACGCTGTAACGCTTGTGCAGATCGGCGGCGACGGCCTCACGCAACTGCGGAATGCCGTTCGCCGGCGTGTAGCCGTGATGGCCGTCGCGCAGCGCCTTGATCGCGGCCTCGACGATGAAGTCTGGTGTGCGGAAATCCGGCTGGCCGATGCCGAGGCTGATGATGTCGCGGCCCTGGGCGGCGAGCGCGTTGGCCCGCGCCAGCACGGCGAAAGCATTTTCCTCGCCGATCCGGTCGAAAGCCGGGACGGTTTTCAGCATGGCGTACTCCCTCGGCATTTCCGCAACTGTCGGAAAATCGTCAGGGAGTTGAACGTAATCGGTATCCAAAAACAAGAAGCCCCGGGCCGAAGTCCGGGGCTTCCTGATGCCGATAAACGCGATTAGCGGATGACGTTGTCTTCCGCGCCGGATTCGCGTGAGTAGACGCTGCCGGTGACCTGCGCGCCGTTCGGATAGGTGCCGACGACGCTGTTGGTCGGGGCGTAGCCCTGCGCCGAATTCTGCAGGCCTTCATACGAAGTCTTGTGCTTGGCTGCGAAGGCGGGGGTCGCGAGCAACGCGATGCCGAGAGCCGAGAGCACCAGTTTGGTGTTGAGCGATTTCATTTTTGTTTCTCCGTGTACCGTCACCCCTGCCGCCTATCTACTCGCGATTTGGCATTGCACAAGAAGCTGGAGGGCAATTTTGCCTAACGAAAATGTGTTGGAATACAATATGTTAACGCGAAATTTATGCGCCGCCGGCTGCCACAATTATTGCGATGCGGTAAAGATGAAACGCATCGCGTTTGCCCAATCCACGGAGCATCCGATTGTGCAAGGACTGATCCCAACAGCACGTTTGTAGTCCGCTACTCTGATGTGCAGACTTTGCGGCTCGCGATCGCGTTAAATTGCCATATCTGTTTTGCGCGGGAAGGCGTCCGGAGCTGACCATGGCCGATATTAAATCTTCGCAAGGTTCCAAATCGCGCCGGTTGCGCTCACAGTTATGGTTCGACAATCCGGATAATCCGGGCATGACCGCGCTCTATCTGGAGCGCTATCTCAATTATGGTCTGACGCGGGCGGAGCTGACTTCGGGCAAGCCGATCATCGGCATTGCGCAAACCGGCTCCGATCTTAGTCCGTGCAATCGGCATCATCTTCAGCTGGCCGACCGCGTGCGCGACGGCATCCGCAGCGCCGGCGGCATCCCGATGGAATTTCCGGTGCATCCGATTCAGGAAACCGGCAAGCGCCCGACCGCCGCGCTCGATCGCAATCTCGCTTATCTGGGTTTGGTCGAAGTGCTGTTCGGCTATCCGCTCGACGGTGTTGTGCTGATGACCGGATGCGACAAGACCACGCCAGCGTGCCTGATGGCGGCCGCGACGGTGAACACGCCGGCGATCGTGCTGTGCGGCGGGCCGATGCTCAATCACGTTCAAGACGGCAAGCTGATGGGTTCGGGGACGCTGATCTGGCAGGCGCGCCAGGATCAGGCCGCCGGCAAGCTCGACTACAATCAATTCATCGACATCGTTGCCAACTCGGCGCCATCGGTCGGCCATTGCAACACGATGGGGACCGCATCGACCATGAATGCGATGGCCGAAGCGCTTGGCATGACGCTACCGGGCTGCGCGGCAATCCCGGCGCCGTATCGCGAGCGCGGGCAGATCGCTTATGAAACCGGCGTGCGCGCCGTCGAAATCGTGCTTGAGGACTTAAAGCCGTCGGACATTCTGACCCGCGCAGCATTCGAAAACGCGATCGTCGCCTGTTCCGCCATCGGCGGTTCGACCAACGCGCCGATCCATATCAATGCAATTGCCCGGCACATCGGCGTCAAGCTGGCGATCGAGGATTGGGAAACCATCGGCTTCGACGTGCCGTTGCTGGTCAATATGCAGCCGGCCGGCGCCTGGCTTGGTGAGGACTACTATCGCGCCGGCGGATTGCCCGCGGTGTTGCGCGAGTTGAACACCGCCGGAAAGCTGCATGGCGATGCCCGTACTATCAACGGCAAGACCGTGGCGGAGAATCTGGCGCAGGCCAAAATTTACAATGCCGAGGTGATCTACTCCTACGGCCAGCCGCTCAAGCCGCACGCTGGATTCAAGGTGTTCCACGGAAATCTGTTCGACTCCGCCATCATGAAGACCAGCGTGATCTCGGAAGAGTTTCGCAAGCGCTACCTATCCGATCCGAAAAGCCCCAATGCATTCGAAGGCCGCGCCGTCGTTTTTGACGGGCCGGAGGACTATCACAAGCGCATCGAGGATCCGTCGCTCGGCATCGACGAGCATTCGATCCTGTTCATGCGCGGAGCCGGCGCGATCGGCTATCCCGGTTCGGCGGAAGTGGTGAACATGCAGCCGCCGGCGGCGCTGATCAAAAAAGGCGTCACGTCGCTGGCGTGCATCGGCGACGGCCGGCAATCCGGCACCTCAGGCTCGCCGTCGATCCTCAACGCATCGCCGGAAGCGGCGGCGGGCGGCGGTTTGGCCGCTGCTCAAGACTGGCGATCGGGTCCGCATCGATCTCAACAAAGGCACCGCCGATATTCTGATCTCTGTAGATGAGTTGAATAGCCGCCGTGCCGCGCTGCAAAAAAACGGCGGTTACCATTATCCGGCGAGCCAGACGCCATGGCAGGAAATCCAGCGCTCGATGGTCGATCAGCTCGGCGAGGGCATGGTGCTTGAACCCGCGGTCAAATATCAGCGGGTTGCGCAAGTTTCAGTGCCGCGCGACAATCATTAGATGCCGGGGAGTTCTGAAAATGCCGCGTCCGTCCGTCGCCGATAAGCGCAAGACTTTTCGAAAACTTCATGAGTCAGGATGTTTCGTCATTCCAAACCCGTGGAATGTCGGCACCGCGCGCTATTTGCAAAGCGCGGGATTTCAAGGCGCTGGCAACGACGAGCTCGGGCCACGCGCATTCGCTTGGTTTTCCTGACGGCGCACTGACCCTCGAGGCCGTGCTGGCGCATTTTGCCGAACTTGCTGCGGCAACCGACGTGCCGCTTAACGCGGACTTCGAAGACGGCCTCGCCGACGATGTCGACGGTGTTGCGAAACACGTGACGCAGTGCATCGCCACCGGAGTCGCCGGCTTGTCGATCGAAGATTCGCCGAATGACGGCAAGATGCCGCTCTACGATCTCGATACCGCGGTGTCGCGCGTGAAAGCGGCGCGGGCGGCGATTGATCGCGCCGGCGGTGATGTCGTGTTCACCGCACGCGCAGAGAATTTTGTTCGTGGCGTCAATGACATTGATGATGCCATCCGCCGGCTCAAGGCTTATGCCGCGGCGGGCGCTGATTGCCTTTATGCGCCGGGCATCAAAACCCGCGAGCAGATCGAAGCAGTGGTGAAGGCGGTGGCGCCGAAGCCGGTGAATTTCCTCAACAGCAACGCCTTCGGCTTTACTGTCGCCGATCTTGCGGCCATGGGCGTGCGCCGGATCAGCGTCGGCGGTTCGCTGGCGCGGGTCGCGATGCACGCTTTCATCAAGGCGGCGAACGAGATTGCCCATGATGGCAAATTCGACGATTTCGCCGGCCTGATCAGCAATCCCGAGCTGAACAAGATTTTCAGCGAAGATCGCAAAAAAAATTCCTAGCCATGTCCGGTTCGGATGCGATTCCGCGGACCGGCCAACCCATCGGTTCGCCGGTCGATCCCACGCCTGCGCCACGGCCCGGTCCGGTGACGCTGCAAGGCCGTTATGGCCGTATCGAAAAACTGCGGCCCGAACATGCGGCCGATCTCTGGAAGGTATTCGCCGGGAGCGATGAGGCCTGGACCTATATTTCGACCGACGGGCCGTTCACGACGTTTGAAGAATTTGCGCCGTTCATCGCCATGCGCGCCGCGGCCGATGACCCTTACGCCTACGCGATCGTCGATGCGGTGGGTGATGCGGTCGGTTACTTCACGCTGTTGCGGATCGCGCCGCAGATGCGGGTGATCGAGGTCGGCCACGTGCTGTATTCGCCGGCGCTACAGCGCACGCCGCTCGGCACCGAGGCGCAATATCTGCTGGCGCGTTACATCTTCGAAACGCTCGGCTACCGGCGTTACGAATGGAAATGCAATTCGTTCAACGCGCCGTCGCGGCGCGCGGCGCTACGTTACGGCTTCAAATACGAAGGCACGTTCCGCAATTACATCATCGCCAAGGGCCGCAATCGCGACGATGCCTGGTTCTCCATCACCGATGGCGAATGGCCGGCGCGCAAGGCGAGCTTCGAACGCTGGCTGGCGCCGGAGAATTTCGACAACAACGGCCGGCAAAAAATCAGCCTGGCTGTACTCAATGGCAGCGAGTCCGAGGTAGCGCAGATCACGCAAATCGGACGGCCGGTCGGTGATCCTGTCGACATCACGCCGGCCCGCCGTCCTGAGCCGGTGATCCTGAAAGGCCGGTTCGGCACGGTGGCGCGGCTCAATCCGGCGCGCGACGCCAAGGCGCTATGGGCTGCGGTTGGCGCGCAACAACGAGTTTGGATCTATATTTCGAGCGCGGGCCCGTTCGCTGACGAGGCCGCGTTCACCGCATGGCTTGTCGACCGCAGGACGCGGGACGATCCGTATTTTTTTACGGTCCTTGACCACAACGGAACCGCGCTTGGCTTGCTGGCTCTCATGGCAATCCGGCCGGAAATGCGTGCCGTTGAAATCGGCAGCATCGTCTATGGCCCGACATTGCAGCGGACGCCGCTGGCCACGGAAACCCAATACCTGTTGGCGCGTTATGCCTTCGAGACGCTGGGATATCGGCGTTACGAATGGAAATGCGATGCACTGAATGCGGCGTCACGGCGCGCCGCGTTGCGTTTTGGCTTCACTTTCGAAGCCATTTTTCGCCAGCACATGATCACCAAAGGGCACACGCGCGATACTGCATGGTTTTCCATCACCGACAGCGAATGGCCAGCGCGCAAGGCGAGTTTCGAACGTTGGCTGGCGCCGGATAATTTTGATGGCGAGGGCTGTCCAGAAGGTCAGTCTGGCGGCATTGAACGCCTAATCGGCTAAAGCGTGAGGCGAAGATGAGCGAGAGAATGAAGGGCAAGGTTGCGCTGGTCACGGCGGCGGGGCAGGGCATCGGCCGCGCCATCGCCGAGACATTGATTGCCGAAGGCGCGAGCGTCATCGCTACCGACCTCGCCGACGAGAAACTCGCCGGTTTGAAAGCCAAGGCGTGCAAGAAGCTCGACGTGCGCTCGCAGGACAATATCGATGCGCTGGCAAAAGAGGTCGGCGCGCTCGACGTGCTGGTCAATTGCGCCGGCTATGTGCATCAGGGCACGATCTTCGATTGCACCGATAAGGATTGGGACTTTTCGTTTGATCTGAACGTCAAGTCGATGCACCGGATGCTGAAAGCCTTCTTGCCGGCGATGCTGGACAAGAAGAAAGGCTCGATCGTCAATATCTCGTCGGCGGTGTCGTCGATCCGCGGCGTGCCGGCGCGCTATGCCTATGGCACCACCAAGGCCGCCGTCATCGGGCTGACCAAAGCGATCGCTGCCGATTTCATCCGGCAAGGCATCCGCTGCAATGCGATCTGCCCAGGCACGATCGAGTCGCCGTCGCTGGAAGAACGGATCGACGCACTGTCCAAGCAGACCGGAAAATCAAACGACGCGGTACGGGAAGGCTTCGTCGAGCGCCAGCCGATGGGCCGGCTCGGTACCGCGAAGGAGGTCGCATTGCTCGCGTTGTTTCTCGCCAGCGATGAGTCCAGCTACATCACCGGTCAGACCCATCTCGTCGACGGCGGAATGGCGCTGTAAAGTCTGCCTTCGACCGCCAACAGCGGAGCGACGCCGTTCTTCCAACGGCTGTGGCGGAGCATGACGGGCAGGGGCCATGCATATTCTCATTACCGGCGCCGCGGGAATGATCGGGCGCAAACTCACCACGCGCCTGGTCAAGGACGGCGCGCTCAATAATCACGCCATCGATAAGCTGACGCTGACCGACGTGATCGTGCCGGACAAACCCGAAAGGTTTTCTGGTCTAGTCGAAAGATTTGCCGCAGATATCGGCGATTCCAACACCGCAAAAAAGGCTGTCGCCGGCAGGCCCGATGTCATCTTCCATCTCGCCGCGGTCGTGTCCGGCGAAGCCGAAACCGATTTCGAAAAAGGCATGCACGTCAATCTCGACGGTTCGCGCGCGCTGCTCGATGCCGTGCGTATTGCCGGCGAAGGCTATCGCCCGCGATTTGTATTCACCTCGTCCATCGCGGTATTCGGCGCGCCGTTTCCCGAGGCCATCCCGGACGAATTCCATCACACGCCGCTGACGTCCTACGGCACGCAGAAGGCGATGATCGAGCTGTTGCTTGCCGACTATAGCCGGCGCGGTTTTCTGGATGGCGTCAGTATCCGGTTGCCGACCATCAATGTCCGGCCGGGCAAGCCGAACAAGGCGGCTTCCGGATTTTTCTCGTCGATCATCCGCGAGCCGCTTGCCGGGCAGGAGGCCGTGCTGCCGGTTGAGGATAGCGTTATGCATTGGCACGCCAGCCCGCGTGCTGCGGTCGGCTTCCTCGTTCATGCCGCCGGGCTTAAGAGCGAAGAACTCGGACCGCGCATCAATCTGACATTGCCCGGCGTCGGCTGCACGGTCGCCGAACAGATCGCCGCGTTGCGCCGCATTGCTGGCGACAAGGTGGTGGCCCGCATTCGCCGCGAGCCCGATCCGCTGGTATCGCGCATCGTCGCCGGCTGGCCGCGGCGGTTCGATCCGCGCCGCGCGCTGGCGCTGGGATTCAAGGCCGAAGCGTCATTCGACGAGATCATCCGTGTTCACATCGAGGACGAGCTTGGCGGCAAGATCGCGTCCTAAGGAATCAAAGCTCTTTTCACAGTGCGGTTGATCCGGCTATTCCTGCACTATGCGGTTTGATCCACCATTGACGAGCGGGACGCTGGCAAAGCGCTACAAGCGCTTTCTTGCCGACATCGTGCTCGACAACGGCGACATGATGACGGTCCACGTCGCCAATCCCGGTGCGATGACCGGCCTCGATCGACCGTTCTCGCGCATCTGGATATCGGATTCGCAAAACCCGCTGCGCAAACTTCGCTATAGCTGGGAACTGATCGAAGCGGATTTCGGCAACGGGCCCGAACTGGTCGGCGTGAACACCGGCAATCCGAACAATCTCGTTGCCGAAGTCCTCACCACCGGCCTGATCCCGGAGCTTCGCGATTACACAACCGTCAAGCGCGAGGTGAAGTACGGGACCAATTCGCGCGTCGATTTTCTGCTCGAAAGTCCGAAACTCCCGGCGTGCTACCTCGAAATTAAAAACGTACACCTGATGCGGACACCCGGACTCGCCGAGTTCCCGGATAGTGTCACCGAGCGCGGCGCCAAACATCTCGACGAGCTGTCCGAGATGGTCGCCCGGGGGTCGCGTGCCATCCAGCTTTACATCATCCAGATCCCGTCGGCGGAGCGCTTCGCGGTGGCGCGCGACATCGACAAGGACTATGCGGCGGCCTTCGACCGGGCGCGCCGGCGCGGGGTCGAAATGCTGGCCTGGCGCTGCGCCATCACGGTGGAAGGCATTGATATCGCGGCTCCGGTGCCGGTCCTGACGGTCTGACAATTCCGCTTGCTTGCGTTGCCGGGGCGCATGATTACATTGCCATTCAATCGTTTCACGGGCATCTGATATCCACTCGTCATGACTTACGTTGATGCGGCCGCTGCGCCGATGCGGAAAACCGGACAGATCAAGCTGCATGGTGCCTCGTCTTTCGAGGGCATGCGCAAGGCCGGCCGGCTGGCGGCAGAATGTCTCGATCTTCTAGTTCCTGAGGTTCGGCCGGGCGTCACCACCGAGCATATCGATAATCTGGTCTACCAGTTCGGCATGGATCATCACGCCTTGCCGGCCACGCTGATGTACCGCGGCTACCGCAAAGCGACCTGCACCTCGGTCAATCACGTGGTGTGTCACGGCATTCCGAGCGAAAAGCCGCTGCGCGAAGGCGACATCGTCAATGTCGATGTGACGCTGATCCTCGATGGCTGGCACGGCAACTCCAGCCGGATGTATCCGGTCGGCGAGATTCCGCGCCGCGCCGAACGGCTGATCGAGGTCACTTACGAGGGCATGATGCGCGGCATCGCCGCGATCAGGCCCGGCGCCACCACCGGCGACATCGGCCACGCGATCCAGACGTTTGTCGAAGCCCAGCATATGAGCGTGGTGCGCGATTTTTGCGGCCATGGTCTCGGCCGGTTATTCCACGACGAGCCGAACATTGTTCACATCGGACGGCCGGGCGAAGGCATCGTGCTCAAGCCCGGCATGTTCTTTACCGTCGAGCCAATGATCAATCTCGGCCGCCCGCACGTGAAAGTACTGTCCGACGGCTGGACTGCGGTGACGCGCGACCGTTCGCTGTCAGCGCAGTTCGAGCACAGTATTGGCGTGACCGATAAAGGGGTCGAGATTTTCACCCTCTCGCCGCGCGGTCTGGAAAAGCCCCCGTATCGAGTCTGAGCCACCCTCAGCCTCTGCCTCCCATAGTATTAGATTACCTGCTTCGAGCCATGTGCTGAAGGCTCGGCTTCCTTAACCAATTGTTGCGAAGCGCTGTCGTAGTTTTGATGGGGCCATAAGACCCTTTGAGACCTTCGATGGATATCGCCCGTCATTCGAGCAATGTTCTCGTCATTGCGTTGCTGTGCGCAATGAGTTTCGTCGTAGTCCTCCGGTTCGGCGCGACGCCGCGCGACCCAATGGCAGGCGTAGCGGTCGTGTTTCCGCCGTGGACGACAGCGGATCAAACATTCACGCGAGCCGTTAGCGCGGGCGCCCGCTTCGTGCGGTTCGGCGGCTTTGATTTCATCGCCATCGTGAAGCCCGACAACCCCGAATACCTTGGGCGGATTCTTTCCGACCACGCGATGCTGGCAATCGACCCTCAGCTTCTAGCTGGCTGCTTGCCGGTCTCGTCGCCTGTTTGGTCACGCGAGGCCGATGCGCGATGAATGATTTGCGATCGTTCCAGTTCACCGTCGCCAAGGTGCTCACTGGCCTCTGTCTCGTGCACGTTCCGGTGCTGGCGGTAATCTGCGCTCTGCTTGGGAAGGACGTCTTGTCCGATACCGTGGCGTGCGCCGCGCTCGCCGCCATTCCGACCGTATTGTTGTACACCGGCCGGCCAATCACGATCGTTGCCTTTGGTGTGGCAATCGCGCTCGTTGGTCAGACTTCGCTTCTGGTGCTCGCTTTTGCGGGTCACCCCTGGCAAGTCGAGATGCACTTCTACTACTTCGCTGTCCTGGCGATGCTTTCGGGATTCTGCGATTGGCGCGTTTTGATTTTTGCCGCCGGCCTGGTGAGCGTGCATCATCTCGGCCTCAACTTCGGCCTGTCTGAAGCGCTCTATCCCGGCGGCAGCGATTTCGTGCGGGTTCTGGTTCACGCCCTGATCGTCGTCATCGAGGTGGCGATGCTGATCTTCATCGGCGAAACGATCAAAAGGGCGTTCCGCGAAGCCGCAAACGCGCGACAGCAGGCCGAGGCCGTCGCCGCCGAACTTGAGCGCGTCGGCGGTCAGCGGCAGCAGGATCTTGTTTCGGCCGGCAAGCGCGCCGACCTGCGAGGCAAGCTCCTCGATAGCTTCAAGGCGGACATGGCGAACTTCATCAATGTCCTCAACGGTGCGGCGGATGAACTCGGGCAGAGCGCCGATTCTCTCGGAGCGGTTGCAAGCCACGCCAAGGCTCAGGTGGCGACCGCGTCATCAGCGTCCGAAGAAACTACGGCCAAGGTCTCTACGGTTGCCGGTGCCGGGCGCGAGCTTGCCAAGACGATTGTCGAGATCAGCGAGACCGTGGCGCAGGCGTCGCGGCTGACCGACGAAGCCGTCAGTGTCGCAAATACCGCCAATGCCAATATCGCCGACCTGACCAGCGCGACGGGTGAGATTGGGGACATGACCGGTCTCATCAACCGGATCGCCGGGCAGACCAATCTTCTCGCGCTGAACGCGACCATCGAAGCGGCCCGCGCCGGAAATGCGGGCAAAGGCTTCGCCATTGTGGCGCAGGAGGTCAAGGCCCTGGCTGCCGAAACCGCAAGAGCAACAAAAGAGATTGAATCGCGGACAACCGGGATTCAGGGCACCACGCAACGCTCGGCGACCGCCATAGAGGCGCTGCTTGGTATCGTACGCGAACTGAATATTTTGTCGGTGCGGATTGCGGGTGCGATCGATCAACAAGCCTCTGCGACGCAGGAAATCGCGCAAAACGTCGATGCTGCGGCGATCGGCGTGGGCAATGTCACCCGTTCAATCCGGGACATCGAGGAAATGGCGGACCAGACCGCCAACGCAACCGACGGCCTTCGCCAGTCCGCAGTGGATCTTGCCGCCCAGACCAAGGCGATCCACGATCATATCGCGGGATTTGCCAACCACGTCGGTGCGGCTCGCGCCTGACCGCTTTCGCCGCCGGGCTGTGCAATCCGATTGCAAAAAATCGCAATCCAGTCATCCTTGTCGTGAGGATACCGCCATGGCTCGTGGCGCGATGTGGATTGGGTTGCGTGCAAGTGCCAAGTTCGCCGAAAACTACTGCGCCAAAAAAGACCTTGCGCAAAAAGCCGGACGGTCTCGCCGAGGCCAAGCCGCACTATCTGGGTCATCGCGACCGCCTGCGCCAGCGCTTTCGCGATGCCGGTGCCGACGCGCTGGCGGATTACGAGCTTCTGGAAATCCTGCTGTTTCGTGCGTTGCCGCAGCGCGACGTCAAACCACTCGCCAAGACGCTACTCGAAACCTTTGGCTCGTTTGCGGAAGTGATTGGCGCGCCGGAATCGCGCCTCGCCGAGATTAAGGGTCTCGGTCCTTCGACCATCACCGATCTGAAGATCATCCAGGCAGCGGCAAGCCGCGCGCTTCGGGGAGAGGTAAAGAACCGGCCGGTGCTTTCGTCATGGACCACGGTGCTGGATTATTGTCGCACCGCGCAGGCATTCGCCGACCGCGAAGAATTTCGCGTGCTCTTTCTCGACAAGCGCAATCAATTGATTGCCGATGAAGTGCAGCAGATCGGTACCATCGATCACACGCCCGTCTATCCGCGCGAGATCGTCAAACGGGCACTGGAGCTGGCATCAACCGCAGTAATTCTGGTGCACAACCATCCGTCGGGCGATCCAACACCGAGCCGCGCCGACATTCAGATGACGCAGCAGATTATTTCGGTGGCGCAGCCGCTCGGTATTTCCGTGCACGATCACATCATCGTCGGCAAAGAAGGCCACGCTAGCCTGAAAGGTTTGAAGCTGATCTAGGCCACCGAGCCCGCAAAACGATAAGCGGCGAGACACCAATCGGAAGCTGGCGCGGGCGGGCGCACAAATCGCCACTCCGGCCCTATCGGAGCGATATCAAAAGCCTGTCCGGGATTTCTTTTGGTCTTGCGGAGGACCAGTTCGGGTGCGGTTTGCACGAGAACGTCGGGCGGCAATCGCATAACAATGCCGATTGTGCCAAACCCCACTGCGAAGATCACACCGCTTTCCGGATGCACCAGCGACGGCTTGCCCCAGAGTATCCACCGGCAACTTTGCGGAAGCGACGAGTCGAGCTTCCACAGCTGGCTGACAATATCCGGGTGCGTGCTCAGTTCGTAGAACGGATTGCTGACGGCTTCGAGCGGTTGACTGAGAGGCGGCGGTGGTTTGACCGGCTTGGCGGCGATGCGAGCTACAAACTCGCGCACTCGCGCCTCTACTTCTTCGAAGGAGGCACGGGGCATGCTGCGCTGCAACGCTTCGCGGGCGCTCGCAGCCGTGACTTCCTGCGGCTGGAAAAATGCAATCGCGCCGCCGTTGCGCGGATCGTCTTCCGCGATGCCGCGGCGCGTTTCGCTGCTAATTGCCATCGCTAACCGTCAGCCAGCTGAGGAGAGTTCTGCACCGAGTGCATGAAAGTTGCGAGGGGTTCAGCGCTGCCGTTCACGCCGGAGCGGCGAGCCGCTCCGACGCGGCGCTATAGCCCTCGGCCATTGCCGGAGACAGCGCGTAACTCCAGGTCCGATTGCACGGGTAACAGACGAAAGTCGTCCGCTGCATTTCCGGCGATCTGGGGTGCGGGACCGAGGTGACATAGATCAGCTGCTCCCCGCACTTGGGGCATTGTGCTGTCATTGGCCCGGTTTCGCTCATGACAGCATAAATCCTAGGCATGAAAATCTAAACTTTTTGGAAAGAATCCCTGAAGTTGGCGCTTCTCCGGCCGTCACAAACCGCGGTTTTGGCGGGGGACGGGCCTAGCCGGCGGAGGTAAAGTTAGCTTGGGAGCGACCGGGGCGCTTGCGCGTCCAACAAACAAAAGTCTGTAGGGGAGAAAATGGCCATGAAACGCCGGGATGTACTCAAGGCAGGATTGTTCTCAATAGGCGGCGCGGGTCTCGCGCTGGCAAGGATCGACAGGGCGGCTGCCCAGGCCGATGCCGGCTGGGTGACGCTGTTCGACGGCACCAATCTCGACAACTGGAGCCCGATCGGCACCGCCAACTGGAAGCTCGCCGATGGCGCGCTGGTCGCCGACAACGGCAGCGGCTTCATGGTGTCGAAGAATGACTACGGCGATTTCAGCCTGCGCGCCGAGTTCTGGATCGAGGCCAAGGCCAACAGCGGTGTTTTCATCCGCTGCACCGATCCGAGCGAGTGTGAGCAGCAAGACCGCCTATGAGGTGAACATCTGGGACATGCGCGCCGACCCAGCGGCGGCACCGGTGCAATACCTGGCGTCGCCAAGGTCGATCCGATGCCGCATGCCGCCGACAAATGGAACCTTTACGAGATCACCGCCAAGGGCGACACGTTCACGGTCGTGCTCAACGGCCAGAAGACGGTCGACGGCGCGCAAGTCGGATAAATTCGCCAAGGGCCGCATTGCGCTTCAGCACGCCAAGGGCGCTGACCGACGAGAGCGGCATCGTCAAATTCCGCAAGGTGCAGATCAAGACGCTGTAGCTGGCACTTTGGTGCGGCCGACCGTCTTGCCGAGCAGTGCAGCAACATCGTTTGGTGCGGTGTTGCCGATCCAGGCAACGTAACGGTCCGGCCGCACCAGGATCATCTTTGCTTCGTAAGCCTCGCGGCCGTCGCGATAGCTGTCGCGTACGATCTTCAGCGGCACATTCAGGGATTTCGCCGCGGCTTCGAACGCCTGCACCGAACTTGCATCGGCATCGAACGCCAACAGCGTGAAGCCCGCGCCAAGCTCCTCGAACACATTGCGGCCGGAGGACAAGAGTTGCGGCGGCAGATGATGCCCGGCGCGCGCCTTGAACGTATGCGAGCCGCTGGCGCTCGATTTCGCGCCGGCCGGACCGAGCACAACCGGCGATCCTTCGTAATGCGGCTCGTAGGTCATCACGCGCGGGCCCGCGGCGCCGGCGTGGTCCTTCCAGCCGCGTTCGAATTCCTCGCGGTCCTTGTCCGGGCTATAGCGCGCGAGAAAAGCCGCATCTCGCTTGATGCCGGCTTCGATGAAATTTTCGCCGGTCTCCTTGAAGATCGGGCGCCGCTCCTCGGTGTAGCTTGCGAGCAGCGCATCGCCGCCCCAGCCCTTGAGCGTCGCGGCAAGTTTCCAGCCGAGATTGGCAACGTCGTCGAGGCCGTTGTTGAGGCCGTAGCCGCCATAGGGCGGATGCGAGTGCGCGGCATCGCCGGCGATGAAAACGCGGCCGACCTGATAGGTCTCGGCGACCGCGATGCGCAGATCCCAGAAGCCGACATAGTCGAAATCGGCTGCGAAAGGGAAGCCGGCCGATTTCTCAAGCAAGCGCCTGGAAGTCGTAGTTGTCGCGCGTGGTGTCGGCCGGCACCGGCGAATGGAAGAACCAGCGCTCGCCGACATCGACCCGGCCGAAAAACTGCCAGTAGCCTTTCAGGTCCGGATGCAGCACGCGATAGGTCGAGCGCGGCGGAAAGCGCTTGAGCTTCTCGTGCAGTTCCTTGGAGCGGAACAGCGCCAGCACCATGATCTGATCGAAGTCGGCGCCGCTGCGCTCGATGCCGATCTGATTGCGGACGGTGGAATGGCTGCCGTCGCAGCCGACGACATAGTCCGCTTCCAGCGTTTCCGTTCGACGCCGTCTTTGGCGATGGTGACGCGCACGCCGTTTTTGTCCTGCGCGATAGTATCCGCCGCCCAGCCAAACCGCGCTTCGACATTGCCGAGCTGCGCCATGCGTTTGCGCAATACGCTCTCGACCAGATATTGCGGCAGCCGTTCGTTGGGCTCGAAATAATACGA
Source organism: uncultured Alphaproteobacteria bacterium (assembly GCA_963807565.1). Taxonomy (GTDB): domain Bacteria; phylum Pseudomonadota; class Alphaproteobacteria; order Rhizobiales; family Xanthobacteraceae; genus BOG-931. The sequence goes on from CAWECH010000024.1 coordinate 105,666, forward strand.
ATTGACGATCTCGCGCAGTGGCGGCGCGTACCAGTATTCATCGTTGAGGGAAGCGGTACGAGACGATCCCGCTCATCGGGAATTCCGGCGGCAGCAGGCGGATCGCGCGCACCTGATCGGCCACGCCCCAGGCATGCAGATGCTCCATCGAGCGCTGCGTCAGGTTCTGGCCCTTGGGAATGAGCTGCGGCTCAAGCCGGCGCTCGATCAGCGCGCAGTCGATACCGCGCAGTCCGAGTTCGACCGCAAGCGCGACGCCGACCGGACCGCCGCCGACAATGATGACCTGATGCCGCTTACTCATTTAATGCTCTGCACTGTTCTGCTTGTTGTGATTATCAGCCGCCCTGCCGGACGAGCAGTACCGGATCGGGAGTCCCCGGCACGCGCTGCCAGTTATTAAGGTCATTCTCCTCGAAATGCCATGACTGCCCGCGCGCGCGACGAGAGCACCAGATCGCCGTTATCCATGCGCCATGCCGTCGGGCCGAAGCGCGTGACCAATGCGTCGCAGCCGGGCTTGAGCTTGAGCGAAAGGTAGTCGCCGCCGGTCGGGGCGGGGGCATTCGCCAATGTAAGCAGGCAAATCGGCTTGCCGGCGCCGCGTTCGATCGCCCAGTCGCCGACAACGTCCTCCGCCGTTCGGGTCTGCACCGCTGCGGCGGCTTGCAGGACGTAACGGCCTTCTTCCGGCTTGAAACCGTCGAACATGCCACCCTCAACCTGGGACAGTTCGATGACGGCGCCGCCGCCGGTATCGATCAAGCGCAGGCCGCCGAAATTATCGATCGTCCAGGCGACGATATCCTTGGTCGAGGGAAAAACAGTCGCGCAGTTTTTGTCGATGTCGACCTTGTGACCGCCGGGCGCCGTGTCGTTGCGAAAGTTCAGCTTGCAAATCTTGTCGTGGTCGGCGTTGGAAAGCTCCCATGCGCCGACCATGCCGGCGATCGGGTCCGTTGCCTGACTCTGCTGATCGCCTGGAGGCGGGGCTGTCTGCGGCGCAGGAACCGGAGGTTCGGTGACCTTGTCGTCCTGCGCGATCGCCGCGCCGCAGACGCTCACCGCAATTGCCACCCCGATAATGACGCTATGCCGCATACCAAAATGCTCACGCTCAATTCGGGTTCGAAACTACCACGCCGTCTACGGTCCGTCATGCAAGGGCCGGGAATGGCACGGATGCCGACGGTGCGGCGCGCTTCAGGCTTTGGCCCAGCCCTTGAACGGGGTTTCCGCAACCGGCGTCAGCGGCGGCTTGCCTGTCGCCCAGGCGGCAATGTTGTCGACGACGAGCTGATCCATTTTCTCGCGGGTATAGACCGATGCCGAGCCGAGGTGTGGGAACAGCACCACGTTGTCCATCGCGATCAGCTCCGCGGGAACGTTCGGTTCTTTGGCGAACACATCGAGGCCGGCGGTCATGATGCGCTTTTCCTGCAGCGCCTTGATCAGCGCCGGCTCATCGACCACCGAGCCGCGCGCCATGTTGATCAGGATGCCCTCGGGGCCGAGAGCATCAAGCACGTCGGCATTGATCATGTTCGCCGTTCCGGGGCCGCCCGGCACGATGACCATCAGGATATCGACCGTGCGAGCCATCTCGACGAGGTTTGCGAAATGCTTGTAGCCGATTTCGGGCCGCGGCTTACGGGTGTGATACACGACGGGCACGCCGAAAGCCTCAAGACGGCGCGCAATCGCCTGACCGATCGCGCCCATCCCCACCATGCCGACGGTGCGGTTGCGCAGCGTCGCTTTGGTCAGCGGATAACCGCGCTCCTTCCATTTGCCGGCGCGCACATAGCGCTCGGCTTGCGGCAGCTCACGCACGGTGGAGAGCAACAGGCCGAGCGCGGTATCAGCGACTTCTTCGGTCAGCACATTCGGCGTGTTGGTCAGAACGATGTTGTGTGCCGCGGCGTATTTTACATCCATGTGGTCGTAGCCGACGCCGAAGCTCGACACGAGTTCGAGCTTCGGGAAGTGCGCCATCAGTGTGCCGGGAATACGGTAAGCGGTGTCGCTGCAGGCAATGGCGAGCACATCGGAGTGCGCCTTGAAGAAAGCCTCGTGATCTTCGGCTTCAGCGGCCTTATGCACGGTGCAAATGGCGTCGAGCCCTTTGACAACGACGGGCTTCAACGGCCCGACCAACACCACCTCACGCTTGCCGGACATGGTCGATCTACTCCTCAAACAAGCATGGTTACCGGCGATTCCAGATAATCCTTGATGGCGGCGAGAAGCTGCGCGCCCGTTGCGCCATCGAGCACGCGATGATCGCACGACAGTGTGACGGTCAGGAAGCTTGCGAAGGCGACGCCGCCGTCGGCCTTTTCGACCGCCTGGCGGCGCGCCGCACCGACAGCGAGGATGGTTGCGTGCGGCGGATTGATGATTGCGGAGAACTCGCGCACGCCGTACATGCCGAGATTGGAGATGGCCGCCGCACCGCCTTGATAGTCGGAAGGTTTGAGCTTCTTGTCGCGCGCGCGCGCCGACAGGTCTTTCATCGCGGCGGAAATGGCGCTGACCGATTTGGTTTCAGCGTCGCGCAGTACCGGCGTGATCAGCCCGCCGTCGAGCGCGACCGCGACACCGATATCGGAATGTTTGAAGCGCAGGATGCGATCGCCGGCCCATACCGCATTCGCTTCCGGCACCCGCTGCAAGGCGAGCGCCAGCGCGCGGATGACGAAATCATTCAGCGAGAGCTTGAAGGCGGCGTTGCCATCCTTGTCCTTCGGCGCGCTGGCATTGGCTTCCTCGCGCAGCGCGATCAGCCGGTCGATGGCGACGTCGGCGGTCAGATAGAAGTGCGGGATGGTCTGGATCGCCTGCGTCAGCCGCGCCGCGATAGTGCGGCGCATGCCGTCGAGTGGGATCTCCTCGTAGCTGCCCTCGGCGTAAAGCGCCTTGATCTCGCTGGCGGTTGGCCCGGCAGCGAGTGCGTTGGACGCCTGCCGCGGCATGGCCTCGATGTCGCGCGCCACGATCCGCCCGTGCGGGCCTGAACCTTTGCTGCGCGACAGATCGATCCCGGCCTCGGCAGCAAGGCGGCGTGCCAGCGGCGTAACGAACGTGCCGCCGGGCAAGCGCGCTGGGCCGAAGTTGCGGGCCGGTGTCCGTACCTCGAAGAAGGGGTCAAGCGCGATCGGGCCGGCCGGCTGCGGCGCAGGTGGAACTGCTGTAGCGGCCACAGCAACGGGAGCAGCAGCAGGTGCCGGTTTTTTTGCAGCCGGCGGTGCTGAAGGCTGACTTGGCTGCGCGTTTGAACCGTCGGCAATAACCGCGACAGTTGCGCCGACCGGCGCTACGTCGCCTGCCGCAACCCGGATCTCCGAAAGCACGCCGGTCGTGGTCGATGGCACTTCCATCGACACTTTGTCGGTCTCGATCTCGAACAGATTATCGCCCGGCTTCACCTGGTCGCCGGCCGACTTGAACCATTTCGTGATCTTGCCCTCGGCGACGGTCTCGCCGAGTTGCGGCATCAAAACGTCCATTGTCCTAAACCCGCCGCGTCACTTGATCCGTTCCCAGATCACTTCGGCATTTGTGCCGGCGGGGCGCAGGATCAGCCGGTCGCCGGCGAATTCATAGCCGCGCACCAGATCGCCCTTGTCGCCGGGCTGTACGCTGGCCTTGCGATGATGCGTGACCGTGCGTGCCTTGTCGTCGACCGTGTAGGTGCCGAAGTAAGCCACATAACCGTCGAGCATCGCTTTTGCTTCATCGCCAGTCGGCTTGTCGCCGGCTCTGCCGACTTCGCGATCCGGCGCAACATGGCAGGCCATGTTGCCGAGTGCGTCATACATGATGATGCCGCGCGGATGCTCGCCCTGACCCGGGCGCGGCTTGCCATCAACGTTGGAAGTGATGTGACGCCAGGAACCGGTCAGGCGCTCTTTGTCCGATTGTCCGCTCACCATGTCACCGAGATGTACTGGGTTTCCATAAACTCGAGCATTCCTTCGTGCGCGCCTTCCCGGCCAAGGCCGGATTGCTTGGTGCCGCCAAACGGCGCGGCAGGGTCCGACACCAGCCCGCGGTTCAATCCGATCATCCCGAAGTCGAGCTTCTCGGAGACTCGTATGCCGCGGCTCAGGTCCTTGGTGTAGAGGTAAGCGACCAGGCCATACTCGGTGTCGTTCGCACGGGTAATGACCTCGTCTTCGGATTTGAAAGTCTGGAGCGATGCCACCGGTCCGAAGATCTCCTCGTTCAGCATCTTGGAATCGTTGGAGACATTCGACAGGACCGTTGCCGGATAGAAGAAGCCCGGACCTCCGGTAGCCTTGCCTCCGGTCAGCACCTTGGCGCCTTTCTGCACCGCGTCGTCGACCAGTTCGATCACCTTGTCGAGGCCCTCCTTGTTGACCAGGGGGCCGAGCGCCACGCCGTCGTCGAGACCGTTGCCCATCTTCAGGCCGGACATTTTGCCGGTGAGCTTTTTGGCGAACTCGTCGTGCACCTTCTCGTGCACATAGAAGCGGTTGGCGGCGGTGCAGGCTTCGCCCATGTTGCGCATCTTGGCGATCATCGCGCCTTCGATCGCAGCGTCGATGTCGGCGTCCTCGAACACAATGAATGGCGCATTGCCGCCGAGCTCCATCGCCGGCTTGACGATATTGTCCGCGGCTTCGTGGAGCAGCTTGCGGCCGACTTCGGTTGATCCGGTGAACGACACCACGCGGACGCGTGGATCGTGCAGCATTGCGCTTACCACCTTGCCGGACGAGCGCGACGGAATGACATTGACTACGCCAGCCGGGACGCCGGCTTCTTCCAGGATCGGCATCAGCGCGAGCATGGTGAGCGGCGTATCGGAGGCGGGCTTGAGCACCACCGGACAACCGGCGGCGAGCGCCGGTCCGATCTTGCGCGTCGCCATCGCGGCCGGGAAATTCCACGGCGTCACTAGCACGGCAATGCCCGCCGGCTTGTGCTGAACGAGAATGCGAGCGCCGGTGGACGGGCCCATCGTGTTCGAGCCGATGTTCCGCACCGCCTCTTCGGCGTACCAGCGGAAGAATTCAGCGGCGTAAGCGACTTCGCCGCGTGAGTCGGATAGCGCCTTGCCGTTTTCGATGGTGATGAGTTTCGCGAGCCGCTCCGCGTCGCGCATGATCAGATCATACGACTTGCGTAAAATCTCTGCGCGCTCGCGCGGCTTCTTCGCAGCCCATCCCGGGAATGCCGCTTGTGCCGCATCGAGCGCCGCTTTGGCGTCCTCGACGGTAGCACTCGCAACGGAGGCAACTTTATTTTCTGTTGCCGGATCGATCACATCGAAGCGGGCGCCATCGGAGGATTTGCGCCATTGGCCGCCGATCCACAGATCGGTCGGAACATTGGCGAGCAGATTGTCGTACATGGCCATGACTGTACCCTCCTCATTCCGTCATTGCCGGACTTGATCCGGCAATCCATGCAGCGTTGAGGCCCCATGGATGCCCGGGTCGAGCCTGGGCACGACGATTATGACTGCAACGATCGCTTCACTCGTTCGGTGATGCGATCCACCGTCGGCAACACGATATCTTCCAGAATGTCGGCGGCCGGCAGCGGAATGTGCGGCGTCGTGATCCGCACTGGCGGTCCGTCGAGATCGTAAAATGCCTCGTCGGCAACAATCGACACGATCTCTGCGCCCCAGCCGCACAGCCGCGGATTTTCCTCGACCGTAAACAGCCGGTGGGTGCGCGCTACCGAACCAAGAATGGTCTGGGTGTCGAGTGGAACCAGCGACCGGACATCGACCACTTCGCAATCGATGCCGTGCTCGGCTTTGAGCTTCTCGGCCGCGGCAAGCGCGCGCGGCACCATCAGCGCCAGTGCAAGAATGGTGGCATCCTTTCCGGGCCGCACGATTTTGGCGGTACCGAGCGTGTCGACAATCTCGCCATCCGGCACTTCGCCTTTGGTCGCGTAGAGCGATTTGTGCTCGAAAAAGATCACCGGATCGGGGTCGCGCACGGCTGCCGCAAGCAAGCCGATCACGTCGCGCGGGTTCGATGGTGCAACGACCTTGAGGCCTGGAATCATCATGCACCAGTTCTCGACGCTCTGAGAGTGTTGCGCGCCGAAGCGCGAGCCGGCACCGTTGCCGGTGCGCACCACCAGGGGGCACTTGAGCTGGCCGTTCGACATGTAACGGCTCTTGGCGAATTCGTTGGCGATGTAGTCGAAACAGACCGCGAAGAAGTCCGAGAACATGATTTCGGCGATCGGTTTAAGACCGGTCATCGCTGCGCCCATGGCCGCGCCAAGGATGGCCTGCTCGGAGATCGGTGTGTCGCGAACGCGCAAGGGACCGAATTGCTCAAATAAACCGACGGTCGCCTTGAACACGCCGCCGGCCTTGGCGACGTCTTCGCCGAGGAACACCACGTCCGGATCGCGCGTCATTTCCTGCGCGATGCCGCGGGCGACCGCGTCGCGATAGGTCAGTTCCGCCATCTTAATTTCTCCACGCCCAGCCGCCGTCGGCATAGACGTCGGTGGTGAGAATATCGAGCGGCGGCATCGGCGCGGCTTTGCATTTCTCAGTCGCGTCATCGACCTCGCGTTTCACTTCAGTCTCGATGCCTGCAATGGCGCTGTCGGCGACGCCGAAAGCTTTTAGGCGCTCGCGATAGATTTTGATCGGATCGCGTTCCTTCCATTTTTCAAGTTCGCCTTCGGGACGATACTTCGCCGGATCGGCGCGCGAATGGCCGCTGTAGCGGTAGGTCATGCATTCGATCAGCGACGGGCCGCCGCCAGCGCGGGCTTTCTCGTAAGCGGCGGAGGCAGCGCGAAACACCTCGTCGGCGTCGTTGCCATCGACAACGATGCGCGGCAGTCCATACGCTGAGGCGCGATCGGCAGCCGGATGCTGCACGGCGGTGACATCGCCGATCGGCGTGTATTCCATGTAGAGATTGTTTTCGCAGACGAAGATCACCGGCAGCTTCCACACCGCGGCGAAATTCAGCGCTTCATGGAAGGCGCCGATGTTGGTGGTGCCGTCGCCGAAGAAGCAGACGGCGACATCCTTCGATCCCTTGTATTGCGCCCGCCAGGCTGCGCCGCAGGCAATCGGCAGATGCGCGCCGATAATCGCGTAGGAACCCATGACGCCGTGATCGACGGATGTCAGATGCATCGAGCCGCCCTTGCCGCGCATCAGGCCGTTATCGCGCTGCATCAACTCGCCGAGAACTTTTTCGATCGGCACGCCGCGCGCCAGCGTGTGGGCGTGGCCGCGATAGGTACAGAACGACAGGTCGCCCGGCTTCATTGCAACGGCGAAACCAGCGGCCACCGCTTCCTGGCCGAGTGACAGATGGCTGGTGCCCTTGACCAGATTTTGCAGGAATAGATCATACGCGCGCTGTTCGGCCTCGCGGATTTCGACCTGAACGCGGTATAGCCGCAGCCGTGTTGCCTCGCCGATATCGTCGTTAAGGTTCGCGTTCGGCGCGGCGGCGCGGTCTTCGAGCTTGGCCATGAATGATCCCAGTGCCCGGGTTTGGGCGGCGCCCAGAAGCTGTTTGGGCAGCCGAATTTAGCGCCTCTTGCGAAGGCGAGGCAACGCTGTCGCCGCAGACAGCTTGCGGATCGCCGGGGGAACTCCTAATTGACGCGGGAACGGGGAGGGTTCGATGTCCCAGCAGTCGTTGGAATCCCGCAAATCTCAGGATTACGTACACCGCTTTTTCGGTGGGCCGCCGCTTGCCGTGGCCGGCCGTCTGGTCCTGCTATCGATCCTGGTCGGTGTTGTTCTCACGGCCGTGGGCCTTGATCCCTGGAATGTCATCGATTCCGTCCGCCAGCTGATCCTCCATATCTGGAACATGGGCTTCGATGCTGTGCGCTGGCTCTGGCAGTATTTCCTGCTCGGTGCCGTATTGGTGTTGCCAATCTGGCTGATTATGAGGTTGTCGAAAGCGCCGCGCGGGCTGTAACGGACGCGCTTGCGCCGGAAATAAAAATGGCCGGGCTGAGCCCGGCCATTTGCGTTTCGATTTAGCCAGAAACTCTATTCGTCACCCGCACCTTGTTCCGGCGCGTCACCTTGCGCGCCGTTATCGCGCGGACCGCGGTGCCGGCGCCGGCGGCGATGCAGTGGGAAGCGGTCGGCCTGACCTTCGTAGCCATTGCCATTGCTGCCGTTCTGACCGCTCGCGGCCTGACCGTTCGGGCCGCCATTCGAGCCTTGACCCTGCTGCGGCGCATATTGCGGCTGCGGCGCGTTTTGACCACCGGTGATGAACGATGGCAATCGGTCGATGCCGTCATCGTTGTTCTGCGGAAAATTCTGCTGCGGCCGTGGCTGAAAGTTTTGTTGCTGCGGCGGCTGCTGATAATTCTGCTGCTGCGGATTCTGTTGCGGCTGCGGTTGCTGCTGCGGATAGAACGGCTGCTGTTGCAGTGCCGGCGCGTATGGCTCGCCGCTTATGCTTTGCTGATCGTCGCCGTCGTCGTCAAAAGATTCGTCACCGCCGTTGCCGCGCGCTTCACCGGGTTGCCCCTGCTGTGGTTGCTGCTGATAGAACGACGGCTGGGTCTGCCGCAGATGCTCCTGCGCGGCGGCGATCAGGCGGAAATAGTGTTCGGCGTGCTGATAGTAGCTTTCCGAGGCAATCGGATCGCCGGCACTTTGCGCGTCTCGGGCGAGCTGGAGATATTTCTCGGCGATGTGGGAGGCGTTGCCTCTGATCTTCACGTCCGGTCCGTTGGACTCGTACATGCGCGACAATGGATTTTGGTGGTGATGATGGTGGTGCCCGCCACCGCCGCCCTTACCGCGGTTGCGACCACGCATGCGCTTATTCTGGCCGTTTCTCATGTTTTGCAATTCTACCAACCCCTGTTGCTCTTCGTCGAATTGACCTGCTTACGGAACATCAACCAGCCGGCCAGTCCACTGTTCACATCACACGATGCGGTCACGGCATCGGCCATGATCGCTGGTTGTTTTCAACGTCACGAACCCCTGCTGGCTGCGGCCTCACAACCCGGTTTGCCGCGGTGCTTCGTACCCCTCGCCGTAGGCGTCATTGCGTTTTCGCAAATGTGCGCCCGCCCGACCAAAGTCTCGGTTGTTTTGCTCTTAACGTAGCGATCCCGCTTTTGCCGTCCGATCCGGCTGTGTTTGTTCCGGCTTTCGCTCTTTACTTTTGGACCTGCGCTGCCAGCCTCTGGGAGCCAATCTCCGGGAGTTTTGCTCCGGGCCTTCAAGGCAGCGCGGCACCTATTCAGGGCCGATTCCGTGCCCGCAAGCTAGTCGGTTCCGAATGTTATTCCAAGCGCTTTTTTGCCGGGGTCCAATGCCCGGCGCTCATGCCCCTTTTTCAACAACAAGGGCGCGCGGCACGCCATTCAGATCGGCACGGGGCTGCAGGGGCGCAAGCCCTGCGGCAGCAAATAGTGCGGTGACGGGTTCCGCCTGCCCGATGCCGATTTCGACGACCAAATAACCGCCAGGTGCGAGTATTTTCTGTGCGGTCACGGCAATCTCGCGGTAACCATCCAGCCCGTCGCGGCCGCCATCAAGCGCCAGCCGGGGATCGAAATCGCGCACCTCCCGGGCGAGCGAGGCGATCTCGTCGGACGCAATGTAGGGTGGATTCGACACAACGAGGTTGAATGGTCCGCACAACGCGTCCGCCATGTTGCAGGCGACGAACGCGGCCCGCGACAAGCCGAGGCGCTGTGCATTGTCGCGCGCGGCAACGAGCGCACCAACGCTCAAATCGGTACCGACTGCAAAAGCGTCTGGCAGTTCTGACAGCAACGCCAAAGCGAGCGCGCCGGAACCGGTGCCGAGGTCGGCGATACGAAGCGCTTTCGCGCGCAAGCGGGATGCATCGATCACGGCCAGCGCCGTCTCGACCACCGTTTCAGTTTCTGGCCGCGGCACTAGCGTCGATTCATTGAGGCGAAGCGGAAGACTCCAGAATTCTTTTTGCCCGACGATACGTGCTACCGGCTCATGGTTGAGGCGGCGACGCGCAAGTGCGTGGATAATATTGTCTTCGTCGGCGCTCATGTAACGAAGGGCGGCGCTGGCCAGCCCGGCGTGATCGAGGCTGAGCGCGTGACCGATCAGGATTCGCGCGTCCAGTTCCGGTGTCTCGATGCCGGCAACGCGAAACGCGGACGCCAGTTCGCGCCGCGCCGCGTCAACCGTGCGCATGCCGGCGCTCACGGCATCCGCGGGCGCCATTAGTTCATCCCTTCAGCCGCCAGCAATTCGGCCTGATGGTTTGCCACCAGCGCGTCGACGATTTCACCCAAACCATCGCCTTCGAGAATTTGCGGCAGCTTGTATAGCGTGAGATTGATGCGGTGCTCGGATACGCGGCCTTGAGGATAGTTGTAGGTGCGGATGCGTTCGGAGCGGTCGCCGGTGCCGACTTGTCCACGGCGTTCGGCGGCGCGCGCGGCATCGATTTTCTGGCGTTCAAAATCGTAGAGTCTGGTGCGCAATACGGCCATTGCCTTGGCGCGGTTACGATGCTGCGAGCGATCCTCTTGCATCATCACCACGATGCCTGTCGGAAGATGCGTAATACGTATCGCCGACTCGGTCTTGTTGACATGCTGGCCGCCAGCGCCACTCGAACGCAGGGTATCGATTTTCAGGTCGATATCGTTGATCGGCACATCGACATCTTGCGCCTCAGGCAGCACAGCAACAGTTGCTGTTGAGGTGTGAATTCGTCCCGAAGCTTCCGTGTCGGGCACGCGTTGGACCCGGTGCACGCCGGACTCGAACTTCAGCTTGGCGAACGCGCCGCGGCCTTTGATCTCGGCGATGACTTCCTTGTATCCACCCATCGAGCCGTCGCTTGCGGTGGCGATCTCGGTCTTCCAGCCCTGACTGGCGGCGTAGCGCTCGTACATGCGGAACAGATTGCCGGCGAACAGAGCCGCCTCGTCACCGCCGGTTCCAGCTCGAATTTCGAGGATGACGTTGCGGTCGTCCATCGCGTCTTTCGGCAGAAGGACGACGCGCAATTCCTGCTCTATCGAAGCGCGGCGCGCTTCGAGCTCCGGCTTTTCGTTCTGCGCAATCGAGCGCATTTCCGAATCAGTCGCCGGGTCATCGATCAGCGCAGCCAAACCGTTGAGCTCGTGCTGGACGTCGCGATAGGATTTCACCACATCGACGACCGGCGAAAGCTCGGCGAATTCGCGCGACAGCTTGACGAAAGTTTCTGGCGGCAACGGCGATGCCAGCTCCCGTTCGAGCAAGGCATGACGGTCGATGAGCGCGCTAAGTTTCTGTTCGGGTACCATTGATGCAGCGGCTTATACTTGCAGGCCGTTGTCGGCGGCAAATTTCTCAAGCTGCGCGCGGATGGATACCCCGCTTTTTGGCTTGTCGATCAGGGGTGACAGGAAGCCGGCGATCTTGCGGCTGTCGAGATCGAGCAGCATTGCCTTCACAGGGCCGACGGCAGACGGCGTCAGCGACAGCGCCCGGTAGCCGATCGCTATCAATGCCAAAGCGCCGAGCGGCTGCGAAGCAAGCTCGCCGCAGAGCGTCACCGGTTTTTTGTACTCACGCGCTTTCTCGGCGATGTCCTTGAGCGCGCGTAGCACCGGCGCCGACAGAGAATCGAAGCGGCCGGCGACGCGGGCATTGCCGCGATCCACGGCGTACAGGAATTGCACCAGGTCGTTGGAGCCGACCGACAGGAAGTCGACGGTCTCCAAAAGCTCGTCGAGTTGATACAGCAGCGACGGCACCTCGACCATACTGCCGACTTCGACCTCATCGGGCAGCTTGTGGCCGTGACGCCGAAGATGCGTGAGCTCGCGCTCGACCAGTTCCTTGGCTTGATTGAATTCCTGAACGGTCGAAACCATGGGGAACATGATCTTGAGCCCGCGATTGCCGGCGGCGCGCAACAGCGCGCGGATTTGCGTGCGTAGCAGTCCGGGCCGGTCGAGGCCGAGACGGATCGCGCGCCAGCCGAGCGCGGGGTTCTCCTCTTCCACGTTGCGCATGTACGGCAACACCTTGTCGCCGCCGATATCGAGGGTGCGAAAGGTGACCGGCCGGTCGCCCGCAGCATCAAGCACAGCGCGATAGAGTGTGTATTGCTCGGTGCTGCGCGGAAAATTCGGCGCCACCATGAATTGCAGTTCAGTGCGGAACAGGCCGATGCCGGCGGCGCCGGTGTCATCGATATGCGGCAGATCCACGCTCAAGCCGGCGTTGATCAGCAGCGTGATTTCATGGCCATCCTTGGTAATGCACGGCCGGTCGCGCAGCTCCTGATATTGCAACTGCCGGCGGGCGCGCAGCTTCACCCGCTCGACATAAGCCGCTTCCATGTCCGGCAGCGGCCGCACATGCAGATCACCGGTCGAGCCGTCGACAATGATGGCGTCGCCGGGATCGACCACGCCGGTGGCATTATCGATTTCGCCGACCGCAGGAATACCCAGCGCACGCGCGACGATGGCGACGTGTGAGTTCGGGCCGCCTTCCTCGATCACCAGCCCGCGCAATTTCTTGCGGTCGTAGTCGAGCAGTGCTGCCGGGCCCATGGAACGGGCGACGAGAATCGCGTTGTCAGGAAGGCTTTCACGCGATGGCGCGTGATCACGTCCGGTGAGTTGGCGCATCAGCCGGTTGGCGAGATCGTCGAGGTCGTGCAGACGCTCGCGCAAGTACGGATCGGTTTGCCGCAGCATGCGGGCGCGGGTATCGGACTGCACGCGCTCGACGGCGGCTTCTGCGGTCAGTCCGGTCGCTACCGCTTCTTCAAGCTTGTGCACCCAGCCGCGGTCGTGCGCGAACATGCGATAGGCTTCCAGCACTTCGCGATGTTCGCCGCCTTCGACGACGTCGCCGTGTTCGAGCATCTCGTCGAGGCTGCTGCGTAACGTCTCGATCGCCTGCTGGAGATGCTTCATCTCTTTCGGGATATCGTCGGCAATGTAGTGAGTGACGACGACGCGCGGCTCGTGCAGCACGACATGGCCGAGCGCGATTCCGTCACTCAGGGCTGCGCCCTTGTGATGCACCGAGCGCCGCGCCGCGGGCTCCGCGCCGGGCAACGCCATCGCCGACAGCTCGCCGGAGGCGATCATCTCGGCGAGCACCATTGCGGTGGTTTGCAGCGCCTCGACTTCTTCCTCGGAATAGGTGCGCCGCGCCCGGTTCTGCACGACGAGCACGCCAAGCGTGTTGCCGGCGCGCAGGATCGGCACGCCGAGGAATGAATGATAAATTTCTTCGCCGGTTTCCGGCCGGAACGAGAAGGCCGGATGCGCCTGTGCGTTCGACAGATTGATGGCGCTGGCCTGGCTTGAGACCAGGCCGACCAGGCCTTCATCGGAACGCAGCACGGTCTGGTGGACGGCGTCGCGCTTCAGGCCCTCGGTGGCATAAAGTTCGAGCGTCGCATCGACGCGCAGGACATAAACCGAGCACACCTCCGCAACCATGTTTGCGGCGATCAGCACCACGATCTTGTCAAGGCGCTCCTGCGCGCTGACCGGCTCCGCCATCACTTCGCGAAGCCGGCGCAACAACACGCGCGGACCGCCGAGCGCGCCACGCATGGCGGCAGCTCCTTCGGGCCTTCCTCAGCCAAGGGCGCTGCCCGTTCGCGCGCCGGCCGTTTTCAAAGAGAAGTCAGCGGGTCCCGTCCCGCGGCGACTACCCTTCAGCCTATATCGAATGCGGTATGCAAACCGCAAGCCAGAGACAAGGTTATGACGCCGCGGTTTATTGTGCGCCGCAACGTGAGAATCGTTCTAACAGCGATTCTGCGTCAGGCTTTATCCAGGCCGTAAAGCGAATGCAGGGTCCGCACCGCAAGCTCGGTAAACGCCGCGTCAATCAGCAATGAAAATTTGATCTCAGACGTGGTGATTGCCCGGATATTGATGGAGCGCTCGGCCAACGCCTTGAAGGCCTCGGCGGCAACGCCGGCGTGGCTACGCATGCCGATGCCAATGACCGAAATCTTGGCGACGTCGGTGGCGCCGTCGAGCCGGGTGTAGCCGATGGCACCACGCGCCTTCTCGATGGTGTCGATCGAGCGCTGATAGTCGACGGCCGGAACGGTGAAGGTGAGGTCGGTAGTCTTGCCGTCAGCCGACACGTTCTGAACGATCATGTCGACGTTGATGTTGGCCGCCGCGAGCGGACCGAAAATGGCTGCGGCAACGCCGGGCTTGTCCTGCACCTGACGGATCGAGATTTGCGCCTCGTCGCGGGAGAAGGCGATGCCAGTGACGGTTTGCTGTTCCATGATCTCACTCTCGTCGCAAATAAGCGTGCCGGGCGGGTCGCGATGCGGATCGATGTCTTCGGGCTTGTCGAAACTCGACCGCACGAAGATGCGCACATTGTGCACCATGCCGAGCTCGACCGAGCGCACCTGAAGAACCTTGGCGCCGAGCGAGGCCAGCTCCAGCATTTCCTCGTAGGCGACCTTGTCGAGCCGCTGCGCCTTTGGAACGACGCGCGGATCGGTGGTGTAGACGCCGTCAACGTCGGTATAGATGTCGCAGCGATCGGCGCGGATCGCTGCCGCGATCGCTACCGCCGAGGTGTCGGAACCGCCGCGGCCAAGTGTTGTGACGCGGCCGGTCTCTTTATGGATTCCCTGGAAGCCGGCGATCACCGCGACTTCCTTGCGCTCCTTGAAACGGTGAACGAGTTCGGCGCCGTCGATGTCAGCGATGCGCGCGGAGGCATGCGCGTTCGAGGTCAAGATCGGGACCTGCCAGCCCTGCCAGGACCGCGCATTGATATCGAGACCCTGCAACACGATAGCCAACAGCCCGGCAGTGACTTGCTCGCCGGTCGCAACCACGGCGTCGTATTCGCGCGCATCGTGCAGCACGGCGGCTTGACGGCACCACTCGACCAGCTGATTGGTCACGCCAGACATGGCCGAGACGACGACGGCCACTTCGTGGCCGGCATCGACCTCGCGCTTGACGTGGTGCGCGACGTTGCGGATGCGGTCGAGATCGGCGACCGACGTTCCGCCGAATTTCATAACCAGACGGGCCATAACTTCAGTTCGCAGCCATCAATAAAACGTCGCGCGGGCACGGGTCCGCGCGAACGGCGCGTATACATACCGATGGGGTCCGCCGGCTGCAACGGCAGGCCGTTTCAGAGTGGAATCAACCCGTAGGGCGGCCCTTTTGGCCGCTATTTCTTGACGAATTCCTTGACGTCCATATTGGCGGTGAAGCCGGCGAAGATGTTGCCGTCCTTGTCCGCGGTGACGGCCTCCGGCATTTCCTCTTTCGGGTCGGTTTGCGGAATGAACGCCGTAACCTTGCCGTCCTTAACGCTGCCGATACGGATGCCCTGTTTGAACGGAGCGTTGACCTTGTCGCTCGACTGCGAGTCGGCGACATAGATAACGTCGTTACGGATATAGATGCCGCTTGGCCGGCCGAATTGTTTCCATTCGGCGATGAATTTTCCATTCTGATCGAAAATCTGGATGCGGTTGTTGGCGCGATCGGCGACATAAAGGCGGCCTTCAGAATCCATGGCAAGGCCGTGGGGGACGTTGAACTCACCCGGGCCGGAGCCGTGATGGCCCCAGCTCATGAGGAATTTTCCGTCGCGCGAATATTTCACCATGCGATCGTTGGTCTTGTCGCCATGGCCGTCGGCGACAAAGATGTTGCCGTTTGGCGCGACCAGCACGTCGGAAGGGCCGTTGAGTTCGTCATTGCCGTTACCGGCGACACCGGGCTTGCCGAGCGTCATCAGCACGCGGCCATCCGGTGCAAACTTCATCACGGTCTGGCCTTTGCCGCCGCCGGTCTGGCCGTCGGTGACCCAGACGCCGCCATCCGGTGCGGCGAACAAACCATGTGGCCAGACAAACAGGCGCGAACCGAAGCTCACCACTTGCCGGCCTGTGGCGTCGAATTTCTGGATCGGAGCGACGCTTGACTCGACGCAGGTCTTGCCGCCGCAGCGATCAAACACCCAAAGGCTGCTACCGTCGCGGTCGATGTCGACGCCAATCGCCATGCCCCAGGTGCGGCCTTCGGGAAGCTTCGCCCAATGCTCGACGACACGGTAGGGATTTGGTGCGCTGTTCGGATCGTCGGCCTGGACCTGGCTTGCGCAGATCGCAAAAACGACGCTGGCGGTTACTCCGATAACGCCCGCACACAGCGTTGCCCGCACGCGGCTGCGCATGACACGTCCTCCCTTAAAACTATTCCTGTTCTGCGACAGTTGAGCTTGAAGCGTGCGCTCTTTTAGAAATTGCTGCAAGCAGGCGGCGAGTGCGGGCCGAATTGGCGGCTGTTTAAGGCCGTGATAAAGACGGCGCAAAGGCGTTGCAGGTCAAACGTTGCGTTGAGGGTAGGAAATGCCGGCGGTTGTCGATCCAGTCAGCAAGGTCAAACTTTACGAACTCAGCCACCGCTGGGGCATGTATACGCCGATCTTCCCGGGCTACGAGGAGATCAAGCTGGAGCGCATCACGCATCACGCCAAACAAGGTGTGATGACGCACCGGATCACGACGACCTTTCACACCTCGACGCACGTGAACGCGCCGATCCATCTCATTCCGCAAACCGCGGCGGTCGGCGACCTTGCGCTCGATCGCTTCTTCGGCACCGGCGTCGTCGTCTCGATCAAAAAGAAAAAGTGGGAGCTCATCGAGCCGGCGGACCTTGAGCGCGCGACACCGAAAATCCAGCCTGACGACATCGTGCTCATCAACACCGGCTGGCATCACAGATACGCCGACAGCAAGGAATATTTCGGCTACGCGCCGGGCCTGAGCAAGGCTGCCGCCGAATGGCTGGTGAAGAAACGCGTCAAACTTGTCGGCGTCGATACCGCGTGCGTCGATCATCCGCTGGCGACATCGCTCGGTCCGCATCGCAACGGTCCGCAGATCAAATATCTGATCCCGGAATACAAGCAGGCCACCAAACGCGATGCGATCGAAGATTTCCCGGAATGGAATCCGGCAAGTCTCGCGCTGCTCGGCGCCGGTATCCCGACCGATCGAAAATGTCGGCGGCGATCTCGACGAAGTCACTGGCAAGCGCTGCACGTTTCAAGGCTTTCCGTGGAAGTGGCACGAGGGCGATGCCTGCGTCATTCGCCTTGTCGCAATGCTCGATCCGTCCGGCACTTACCGCATCGAAAGCGGCGTCAGCGGCAAGACCATGCTCGGCGAAAAAAGCCGCGAGCAAAAAATCCGGTACAGCGAACAACAGCACCAGCGGTCTCGAGCTGATCAATCTCAGCACCGATTGGGGCCACGGCATGCCGCAATGGCCGTCGCGCGCCAATCTCAATGTGCGCGTGGTGGAGTTTCACGCCCGCGACGGCCTTTTGGTGCAACAGTTCGAAGGCATCATGCATCGCGGCACCCACATGGATGCGCCGATCCACGTGCAGGAAAACACGCCGACGCTGACCGGCTACCCGCTGTGGCGTTTCTTCGGTACCGGCGTTGCGGTGTCGATCCCGAAGGGCAAGTGGGGTGTCATTACGCCGAAAGACCTGGAGAACGCCGAGCCGAAGATCCAGAAGAACGACATCGTGATGATCAACACCGGCAGTCATCGCAACTACGGTGATAACGCCGATTACTTCGGCTATTCGCCGGGTCTCTACAAAGAAGCGGCGGAATGGCTGGTCGAGCGCGGCGTGAAACTGGTTGGCGTCGACGTGCAGGCGTTGGACCATCCGCTGGCGACGTTCCTCGGTCCGCATGGCCCGGGTCCGGGACAGCCGCATCTCGATGCCGAATACAAGGTTGAGACCGGCCGTCACATCATCGAGGATTTCCCGTACTGGGAGCCGGCGCACAAGATCATGATGACCAACGGCATTCCCGGCATCGAGAATATCGGCGGCGACATCGACAAGATCACCGGCAAGCGTTGTACGTTCTTTGCTTTTCCGTGGCGCTGGCCGGAAGGCGAGGGTTGCGCGCTGCGCGTCGTCGCGATCCTCGATCCGAAACAAGCGTTCCGGTTTGAGACGGGGCGGTAAACGATGATCACCGAGCCGCTGCGCAATCCACTGTCGTTGTTCGACGTCAAGGACAAGGTCGCCGTCATCACTGGTGCTTCAGGGACGTTCGGCCGTGCCACCGCGCTCGCGCTCACTTCGCTCGGCGGCAAGGTCGTCCTTGCTTCGGGCAGCAAGAATGAGCTCGATGAGGTGGTTGCCGAAGTGAAAGAGCTCGGCGGTGATCCGGTCGCGCTGGTGCGTCGGCCGGACAGCCTTGCCGACGCGCAGGCCATGCTCGATGCCGGTCTGGAAAAATTCGGTAAGGTCGATCAGCTTGTCGTCGCCTCGGGCTATAATAAGCCGGGCTTTATCCACGAACTTGAATACGAAGACTGGCAGGCTGTGATGGACGCCAACGTGCGCGGCATCTGGTTCATGGCCAAGGCCGTCGGCACCTATTGGATTGAGAAAAAGATCAAGGGCAAGGTGCTGACGATGTCGTCGGTGCGCGGCCGCCACGGCAATATTTCCGGCTATACCGGATACTGCACGTCGAAGGGTGCCACCGATTCACTGACACGCGTGCTGGCGACGGAATGGGGGAAGTACGGCATCACCGTGAACTCGATCGCGCCGACCGTTTTCCGCTCCAAGCTCACGGCGTGGATGTACGGCGACAACGAACTCGGCCAGCAGACGCGCGCACGCTCTCAAGCGCGCATTCCGCTGGGCCGGCTCGGAGAAGTCGAAGATTTGGTGGGGATGGCAATCTATCTGCTGTCACCGGCGTCGGATTTTTGCACTGGGCAGATCATGTACGTGGATGGCGGTTTTACCGCGGGCTAACAGCCGTTGGCCTGGCTTTTTGCCGTGATCGCATAAACGACAGAGACACACATGAGTGATCGCAAGGAACAAAAGATCGGCGTCATCGGCGGTGGCCTGATGGGTCATGGCATCGCGTATCTGTTCGCGTCCGGCCGGACATCCCGTCGGTATTTTCGAGCCTTCGGCGGAGATTCGCGCTTCATTGCCGAAACGACTGCAGGCGCTGGTCGACCTGTTTGGCGACGATGCTGCGTTGCTCAAGCGCATTGAGACGCACGATCAGATGGCGCCGGCGATGAAAGACACAAAGTTCGTGTTTGAAGCCGCGCCGGAAAAGTTGCCGCTCAAGCAACAGATTTTCGGCGAGCTTGAGGCTGTGGTCGCGTCGGATACGATTCTCGCCAGCAACAGCTCGGCGATCCCTTCGACCGAGATCGGCAAGCATCTCAAACATCGCGAGCGTGTAGTCGGCACGCATTTCTGGAATCCGCCACATCTCGTGCCGCTGGTTGAGGTCATCCAGAACGAAAAGACCAGCGATGCGGTGCTGTATGCGACCATGGACGTGTTGCGCGATGCCGGGAAAGTACCGGTTCACGTCCGCCGCGATATTCCGGGTTTCGTCGGCAATCGCTTGCAGCATGCCATGAAGCGCGAAGCGTTCGCGCTGGTCGCTGCTGGCGTCTGCGACGCCGAGACCGTCGATACCGTGGTCAAGGAAGGCTTTGGTGCGCGCACTGCGGTGCTCGGACCGATGGAGCAGTCCGACCTTGTCGGTCTCGATCTTGCACTCGATATCGCCGAAGTTCTGTACGAGCATCTCGATCGCACGGCGCATGCGCCGGATATCCTGCGCGAGAAGCTCAAGGCCGGAAAGCTCGGCATGAAGTCCGGCGAGGGTCTGCGCAAATGGGGGCCGGGCGAAGCCGACAAGGTTCGCGCGCGGCTGTCGCAATTCCTGGTCGATCAGGCGAAGGCGCGCAAAGCAAAGCGGAGCTGACAGCGATGATGCGGGCGAAGACCGAGCAGAAGGTGAAGCGCTGGAAGGATCAGCGCTGGCTGATCGACACGGTCATTCAGGCCGTCGGCATGGAATGGGATCAGCCGCGGCTGAATTACACCATGTATCCCGCCGGAGTTGATGCGATCGGCGACTTCCGCACTGTCGGTATGCGGGTGCGCAAGTTTGCCGATATGCACCGCGAGTTTGCCGCCGCCGGGCACCGCCGCGAGGCAAAGGCGCAAGATTTCGAGCAGCAGGGCCGAACGGTATCGGCGCGCGAAAGCTATTTCATCGCGGCGCTGCTGTATTCCGCCGCGCGCTGGCCGATATTCGAAAACAACGAAAAGTCCATCGCCTACAACGACCGCATGGTTGCTTGCTACGACAAGTTTGCGGCGATGATGAACCGGCCGGTGATCCGGGTCGAAGTCCCGTTTGAGGGCAAGTCACTGCCGGGTTACCTGCATCTTCCACACCAGCCAAAGCCGGGGGAAAAATTTCCGGTCGCCATCGGCATCGACGGCATGGATGCTTCCAAGGAAATCATGTGCTCGATGTATGGCGACAAGTTCCTCGAGCGCGGCATGGCGCATTTTGCCTACGACGGGCCGGGGCAAGGAGAGTGCACCTATCGCGATATTCTGGTCACCCCGACCAATCACATGGACGCAGCGCGCGCCGTGTACGACTGGCTCAGCAAGCATCCCAACATTGACGTTGGCCGCTCCGTGATCTGGAGCGTGAGCATGGGCTCGTTCTTTGGCTTACAGGCCGCTGCTGCGCTCGGCGACAAAGTGCGCGGCGCCGCGGTGACGTTCGTCTGCCACGAGCCGGGCCTGTTCAGCCTGATGAATCGTTCGGCGCCGTCATTCAAAATGCGCTTCATGTACATGTCGGGGCACACCGACGAAGATGAGTTCGATCGCTTTATCGGGAAGTTCAGCCTCACGCCGATCGCCGGCGACATCAAATGTCCGGTTCTGATCCAGGCCGGCGAGGACGATGAACTGTCGCCGCTGGAATTTTCCGATGAGCTGGCCGGCATGATCCGTTCGCCAAAGAAGCTGGTGATCTATGAGGGCGAGCGCCACGCCATCGGCGGCAATAATCTTTCATCTGCGCTCGGCGAGAACTGGTTCGCCATGCTGGCCGACTGGTGCCTGGAGCGGGTCGAAGGCAAGCCGGCGCCGAATGAGCGCGTGTTCTTCAACGCGCTCGGGCAGGCGAAGACGGAATCGTATTGAGCGGGCCTGCAGCGGCAATCCCCCAGTCGGGACGCAGGGTTTCCCAGGGGCAAAAGGTTCAGTACGATTGTTGCCGCTATGGCATCGGGCAGGGGCGACAGGCTTAAAGTATTCATTTCGTACTCGCGGCGGGACAGCAGCGAGTTTGTGGACGAACTGTTCGCAGGACTGGAGCTTGCAGGTTTCGCCCCGTTTCTCGACCGGCACGACATTATGGCTGGAGAGAAGTGGGAGGAGCGGCTCGGCGGACTCATCGCACAGGCCGATACGATCGTATTTGTGGTTTCTCCTGAGGCGGTGAAATCGGAACGCTGTGCGTGGGAAGTTGACAAGGCGGTGGCGCAGAGCAAGCGGCTGCTACCGGTGATCTTTAAGCCGGTTCCGGAGCCGGAAATCCCCGGAGAGCTGCGGTCGCGACAGTTCGTGCGTTTTGATGGAGCAGCGGGGCTGGCCCGACCGCTCGGTCAATTAGCCGGGGCGCTGCGGCAAGACATAGACTGGATACGCGAGCACACGCGCCTTAGCGAGCTGGCCGGGCGATGGGAATTGCGCGGTCGGCCGGATGCATTGCTATTGCGCGGAGACGATCTCGCCGCCGCGGAGGCGTGGGCCGATAAATGGAGCCCCGATGCGTTACGGATCACGGATGCGATACGAGATTTGATTGCTGGCAGCAAACAGGCCGAGGCAGCATTTTTCGAAAGCGCCAGGACGACGCAGCGTCGGATGCGGCGGTCGCGCGTAATCACAGGTGCCTTGTTGACCGGCGTTGTTGTCGGCGTCGTCGGTTGGATCAATCAGTCGACCCTCGTGGATGCATGGCGCTGGTGGACAGTGACGCGCCCCTACCTGATGTCGCAGGTTCGGCCCTATGTGCTGAGCGCGGCGAAGGAAGCAGCACTCACGGCCGGGAATTCCTTCAAGGAGTGCGCGCAGGATTGCCCGGAAATGATCGTCGTCCCCGCGGGAGCGTTCACGATGGGATCGCCGCCGGGTGAAAAGGGCAGCAGCAACTTTGAACATCCACAGCACACCGTCGCGATCACCAAGCCTTTTGCCGTCTCCAAGTTCGAGCTGACATTCGCCGATTGGGACGCCTGCGTAACTGGCGGTGGCTGCAATGGCTATAAGCCAGACGAACAGCCTTGGGGGCGCGGGCAGCAACCGGTGATCAACGTCAACTGGAACGATGCGCAGGCCTACGTAGCTTGGCTCTCCGCCGTGACCGGAAAGACCTATCGGCTGCTTTCCGAGGCGGAATACGAGTACGCAGCGCGCGCAGGAACAACGACGGCTTATCCCTGGGGCGACGAGATTAACCGCAACGGCGCCGCGATGGCTAATTGCGATGGCTGCGGCAGCAAATGGGATGCCCAGCAAACGGCGCCAGTCGGCTCATTCGCGCCGAACAAATTCGGTCTTTACGATGTGGTCGGCAATGTTTGGGCGTGGACTGAGGATTGCGTTCACAACAACTACAACGACGCTCCAACGGACGGATCGGCGTGGCTGGGCGCAAACGGCGGCGATTGCGGTAGCCATCGCCTGCGCGGCGGTTCCTGGAATTTTTCTTCGGGCTACCTCCGCACTGCATTCCGTGGCGGCCACACCACCGTCACCCGCGACGCCTACTGCGGTTTCCGTGTGGCGCGTATGCTTCTTGCACAGTGAACCTTCGTCGCCGCCCGGCGAGAACTGGTTCGCCATGCTGGCCGACTGGTGTCTGGGGTGCATTGAAGACCAGCCGGGGCCGAATGAGAGCGCTTCATTAATGCGTGTAGGCGAAGACCTAGCCGTACTGGGCGTGCTTAAAGCGGCAGCCCGGCGTATTGCTCCGCCAGAGAGCCCGCGGCGTGCTCGGACCCGCAGAGATAATAGAACTCGTTAAAGCGTAATTGCTTCTCGAACGGTTGCTCGTCCGGGAAACGATGCAGCAGCGTGGTCATAAACCACGACATGCGCGCGGCGCCCCACACGCGCTTGAGCGCAGTTTCCGAATAACTGTCGAGATGGTTCGTCGTTGCTGCTTTTGTAGAATTCAATCAGCGCGCGCGACAAATAATAGACGTCGGAGATCGCAAGGTTCAGTCCCTTGGCGCCGGTCGGCGGCACAATATGCGCGGCGTCACCGGCGAGAAACAATGAACCGTAGCGCATCGGCTCGGCGACAAAACTCCGCAGCGGCGCGATCGATTTCTCGATCGATGGCCCGGTGACGATCTTGTCCGCCATGTCCTTTGGACAGCGCGCCTTGAACTTCGTCCCAGAACCGGTCGTCGGACCAGTTCTCGATTGCGTCGTCGAGGTCGCACTGGATGTAGTAACGGCTGAGCATCGGGTTGCGCATCGACGCCAGCGCGAAGCCGCGCTCGTGATAGCAATAGACCATCTCGTGATAGGGCGGCGTCTCCGACATGATGCCGAGCCAGCCGAATGGATAGCCCTTCTCGTAAGTCTTGAGCACCGAAGCCGGAATTGCCGTGCGGCTGACGCCATGAAAGCCGTCGCAGCCGGCAATGTAATCGCAGTCGACCCGGTGAGTAGCACCGTTCTTTTGATACGTCGCGTAGGGCTTGCCGGACTTAAGGTCATGAAGCTGCACATTGGCCGCTTCGTCGATGATTTTGCCGCCGGCCGTCTCACGCGCGGCATAGAGGTCCTCGGTCAGCGCGGTCTGACCGTAAGTCATCATGATCTTGCCGGTGTACTTCATGGTGTCGATGAAGAACCGGTCGCGGCCTTCCCAGGCGATAGCGGAGCCGTTGTGCGGGTAGCCGTCGCGGTCCATGCGGCCGCCGAGACCGACTTCGCGTAACAAATTCACGCTGCCACTCTCCAGCACGCCGGCGCGGATGCGATGCAGCACGTAGGCTCGGGTCTGGCGCTCCAGCACCACGCTGTCGATACCGTTACGATCGAGAATATGAGACAGCAGCATGCCCGCCGGGCCGCCGCCAATGATGCAGACTTGAGTACGCATGGTCGTATTTTAGCAGCGGCTGTGGTTATCCGGAAATCTGCTTGTGGCTTTTTCCAGAATCACGCGCTTCAGATTCCCATTGCTTCGGCAAATTCCCGGCGCACCTCGGCCGGCTGGCCGAAGTGGTGACGGAATTCCTTCAGCCGCTGGCGCAGGATTGGGTCTTTCTGGAAGTCCGCCAGCGGAATGCCTTCGGTATTGAGCTCGCGCGCCATGTTGGGCAGCGTGATGCATTGCGCCTCGTTGGCGCTGCGAATGATACCGCCCGGCTCCTTGCCCGCGGCCATAGCTTCAATCTCTTCAAAGAAGCGGTTGCGCATCAGCGTGACCCCGATGTCGCTGGAGCGCAGATGCTCCTTGGTGCGGTCGGCGATGCGGCCCTGGCCGACCCAGGCGGCAATGTCCTGATTTATGACATGGCTGGTGATCCAGCGTCCGTCATCGCCCCTGATCGGACTTCTCCAGGTCGGCACGCGCTTTTGCACGTAAGGCTCCCGGCCCTTCGGCACCCGCACAAAGAACCAGGCAACGCTGAGCGTGTTCTCGTCATCGATCGGCACGCGCCATTCGAAGTGACTGCCGAGATAGAAGCCGTTCGGCCACAGCGCGACGCGCCCTACTGTCCAGTAACGGTCTTCCTCGCTCTGGCCCTCGCGCACGCGCTTATAGGTAAAGCCGTAGTCGAACGGCTCGAACTTCAGCTTCAGATGCTTGGGCGCGGCGTTCTTGTCGCCGCCGCGCAGCCGCGCGCCCCAGTTGTCGTGCATCCATTCGAAGTGCACGGGATCGATCGAGTTTTCCTGGCACTGAAACCAGTTGCACGGGATGTCGGCCAGCACGACCTCGCGAAAGCCGTTGTCCCAGGTGAACGGCTCCCACACCGGCAGTTCGGGCGCCGGCAGCGGTCCCATATAGGCAAACAGCAGCCCTGCGCATTCTTTGACCGGATAAGCTTTGATCTCGCAGCCGGTCTTCGACGGTTTCGGATTGGTGGTGTCTTCGTAGGGCTGTTCGAGACAACGGCCAGTCTCATCCATCAGCCAGCCATGGTAGCTGCAGCGGATGCCGTTTTCCTCGACCCAGCCGTAAAGCATGTCGGCGCGGCGATGCGGGCAATGCCGGTCGATCAAGCCGTAGTGTCCGCCGCGATCGCGATAGAGCACAAGGTTTTCGCCGAGCAGCCGAATGTCCTTGATGGGATTGGTTTCGAGATCGCTGGCGCCGGCGATCGGCTGCCAATAGCGCCGCAGCAATTCGCCCATCGGCGTGCCGGGGCCAACACGGGTGAGCATCTCGTTGCGTGCGGATGTGAGCAAGGCGTCCTCGTGCAGCGTTGTTCAAGTCTTATTGGAGCGATTATTCCACCGCTTGCAACGCCGCGGGAAGGGGGTGCGGCAGGACGGCAAGCTCATGAATTCATGAAGGATTACGCGCAGGCGCAGGCGGTTCTCCCGGTTACGCACAATTTCGATCAAATGAAAGATGATTTCTTATCGGCAATTCAAGGGGTGTTTCGTCTAATGCCGTGATGAGTTTGCAGACGCGTCAGGCGCGACTGAGTAAAGCCAAGATCGGCTCCGTCCAGGTCGCCATCGTATCGGCGCTGTTTTTGGTGCTGTTCGCAGGCACGCTATTGGTCGGCGGCCAAGCCGCGATCGCTTCACTTGTGCAAGCCGCGATGCAGCCGAAGCAGGATCCACGCGCCGCGGGCGCGGTTGTCTTCACGATGCCGGATGGAATTTTTTGCCGCCATGTCTCGTTCGACAATGTGACCGCCAAGGAGACCGAAGGGCCTATCGAGCGGTGCCGCACCGACTTTGAAATGGCGCGGGAGCTCGCCAAGCCGCGGGAAGCTTTTTCCTGGCACAACAATTGATGCTCTAGCCAAAGTTGCTGAGATTGGCATCGACGGCGGAATTGCCTGCCGCTAACTTCGCCCCGAATCAAAATCTTCGAAAGTCCGGGGGAAGCGCACATGCCATCCATTCAATTTATCTTCCGCTTGGCGTTGCCGGTCGGCGCGCTTTTGATCGGCGGCCTGCATGGGGTTAATGCCCAAGCTGTTGTCCCTGATGTTCGCCAGGCCTGCACACCGGATGCGATGCGGCTGTGCTCCGAATTCATCCCCGACGAAGCAAAAGTCACGGCTTGCATGCACAAAAAATACGCCCAGATCGGCCCGGAATGCCGTACCGCAATGGCGGCCGGGCGCAAGACCGGCTCACGCCACGCACGTCATCGGCACTCGGGCTGATTAATTTCTCGGCACTGACGTTGGTTGCGAAGGCTGCGACGCGGCGTCGCTACCGCCGCGGCTCGGCTTGAGCGCTATTGCCTGAAAATGCCATGTTCTTCCCGCAACGGTCCGCAAGAGATCGGGCCGGCGTCAAATGGGATGCTGGCGAGGAGGGGCGATGAAAGGGGCGACGCGGCCCGCCATCCAGCGATGGATGCTCGGTATGCTTGGTGCGGGAGCGTTGGTTGCCATCGTCGCGCAGTCGCGCGCGCAGACGCCGTCCGGTGACGAAGCTCTCGTGCTTGCGGCTGATGAATCGCTGAGCGCCGCACTGCGCGCCGGCGACAAAAATGTCGCCCGGAAGATTTTGTCGCTGCAATTCACCTTCGTCGACGAGAACGGCAAGATTTTCGAGCGCAGGGAATTCCTGGCCGGTTTGAAGGACGTCGCGGCCGCGCCGTCGAGCGAGGTCAAAGCTGTGATTTACGGCCGCATCGGCATGGTGACGGGACACCGCAAATCCGTAAATAACGACGACGTGTTTTTTCTCGATATCTGGGCCAAGCAGAAGGGCACCTGGCGCGCGCTGGTGGCTCAGGATGTCGAGCTCGCGGCGAAGGATCCCGCGCACGAAACGCCGACGCCACCGGCGTCGGCTGCCAGTCCTTACACCTGCGCCAATCCTTGCCAAACGATACCCTACCGTGTGCGCTCACCGGCGGAACAGGACATCGTCAATTCATTCCAGGCGCTTGAGAAAGCGGCCGTCGGGCACGATGCCGACGAATGGGCCAGGCATGTTGCCGACGAGTTCGTGCTTTATGGCAGCGCGCGTGAGCCCATTTCCAAAGCCGGCCGCATTACCGCGATCAAGCGGCAAAAGGTCACCAACGCTGTTGTACGGGTTGGCGAAGTCGAGACCATGCGGCTTGCCGTCTACGACGACGGCGCTGCGATGATCGCAACCCACGTTTTGCCGGACAATTCCCGTCCGCCGTATCGCGCGGCCCGCGTCTGGGTGAAACGCAACGGCCAATGGCTGATGGTGATCAACGTGCAGACGAGCGTCGAAGTGCCTTAGATAGAACTCATTAAAACGAACCAGCGCAGTGTTGATACGCCCCTAGCCTAGGCCTGCGCGGCGAAAGCCTTCCAAATAGTGCTCCCGGTCGGCTTCCAGCATGATCGGCATCTGACTGGTAATCCAGGCAAGCGAAATATTAGGCTGCACGCGGCGAAGTTCCTGTAATGCGGCCGCAACATCATCCTGTCCGAGCATGCCGGCAGCGGCGGTCAGCACCCGGTGGGCCCCGACGAAATCGCTGCGTTGGCGGATTCCTTCGCGCGCCAGCCGCATCGCCTCTTCATAGTTGCAACCGATGAACTGAGCGTATGCGGCGATACCGCAATAGACGGCGGAAAACGGATCGCGGGGACTTAGGCGAAGCGCACGGCGCGCGGCTATATTGGCTTCTTCCCAGCGTCCGCAATAGGACAGCGCCAGACCGTAATAACCCTGCGTAAGCGCGAAATTGGGATTAAGTCGTAACGCTAACTCAAACTCGGCTAGCGAGTCGTCAAAACGTCGCGTGAACAAGTAAACGCAACCTAATGCGTGATGTGCCCAGGGGTCCTCGCTGTCCATCCGGATCGCCGCTAGCGCCGCCCGCTCAGCGACCGGCATTGCCATCGTCATATCTTCCCAACCCATGTGGGCGCTGAAAGTATGGCTGGTCGCAAGCACTCCCAGCGCCTGGCCATAGTTCGAGTCGATGGCGGTCGCTTTCTCGAGCAGGGCCTGCGCGACCACGTTATCCTGTCGCGTCACCCGCCAGTAATGCGAAAGAGCCCGCATCACCAAATCCCATGCATCCAGGCTGTCTGGCGGCTTACGCTGGGCACGGAAGTTTTCCGCGGCATAAATCTGCGGTTCGATGGCGGCGACGATGGCTTCGGTAATCTCGTCCTGTACGGCGAACACGTCGGTGAGGCTGCGGTCGTAGCGTTCCGCCCAGATGTGGCTGCCGGTGGCGACGTCGTTGAGTTGCACGGTGATGCGTACGCGGTCACCACCTTTGCGGACGCTGCCCTCGATCACATAGCCGACGCCGAGTTCCTCGGCGATCTGCTTCAGATGGGTCGGCTTGCCTTTGTAGACGAACGAAGAGTTGCGCGCGATCACGAAGAACCAGCGAAGCTTGGAGAGCGCGGTTATGATGTCCTCGCTGATGCCCTCGGAAAAATACTCCTGCTCCGGATCGTCGCTCATGTTGTTGAAGGGAAGCACCGCGATGGCGGGGCGGTCGGGCAATGGCAATACGGGATTCAACAATGCTTGGATTTCATCCGGCGGTGGACCGTCATCTGATTGCCTGCGCAAAGTGCCAACAAAGCGGAAGCCCTTACGCGCGACGGTGCGTATCAGTTTCTGATTCTCGCCGCTGTCGCCGACCGCCGTTCGTGCGGCATTGATACGGCTGGTCAGTGTCGAGTCCGACACGATGCGGCCGCCCCAGACCGAAGCGATGAGATCATCCTTGCTGACGACCCGATCGCAATTTTGCATCAAGTAAATCAGAAGATCGAAGACTTGCGGCTCGACATGTACTGCGATTTTGGCCCGCGTGAGTTCACGCCGTTCTATATCGATCTCATAGTCACCAAAACTAAGGGTCATTCGCGGTCCAGGTATGCAACCAGGTTCACATTCCAGATCGCCGACAGTGCCAGCTGGAGAGCAATCAACCTCTCAAGACCATCTGAAGAGTATCCGGAGATTAAATCATAGCTTTCTGAAAGTATCGATTGACGGAGGCGTGCATGCTGTCTCCGACGTCCTCGCATGGGCGAGGCCAACGGAGGAGCACGAATATGCCGTTAATAGAGGTCCATTTGATCGAGAAGGTATTCAGCCCTGAGCAAAAGCGGCAGATCATACAAAAACTGACCGATGCCATGGTCACAATTGAAGGCGAGAACATGCGCGGCGTGACTTGGGTAAAGATTTCAGAAGTAGCAAGCGGCGATTGGGGCATTGGCGGCAAGCCGCTGACCACCGAGGCCGTCAAGGAACTCGCCGCGGGTCGACACGCGGCCTGACCAGGATGGGGCCGGCATCGACGGTGGGGGCTACCCCGCCGGCGATGCCCGTGCCTCATTTGGCTGCCTCATTCGCTGAGACGATATGGCGACGTCCCCTCTGGCCCTTCGCCTCATCTCGCGGCAACGCAACATCTATGAGTACAGGGCCTAATTCCCCGAAAGCGGCTTGACGCCGAGCACGGCAGCAAACGCCGCGACCTTGGCGCGCTGCTCTTCAATTGATTTGGCGAATTCATCCGGGCCGCCGATATTCATAAGCTGCCCGGTTAGCGTCAGCCGGTCGGCGACGGTACCGTCGGCGACTTTGCGAATGTCCGAGGTGATGCGTTCACGCAATTCACGCGGCATGCTGGGCGGGCCGAAGAGCCCCACAAGCCCGTCGAGCGTAAGCTCCGGAAAGCCGGCCTCCGCCGTCGTCGGAACATTCGGTACGCTAGGCGAGCGATCTCCATTGGCGATCGCTAGCATCTTGATTCTGCCCGCCTCGAACTGCGGCCGCACGATCGCCAGTGCCGACGAATAGACTTGCACGCGGCCTTCGGCGAGATCGTTCGCAGCGTCGACAGGATTGCGATAGGGCACCTCGTTCATGCTGAGCCCCGAGCGCTTCAGCCAGCCGGCAAAGATGAACTCGTGTGCTCCGGTGACTGCGGCCCAATTGAGTGTACCGGGCTCGGCGCGCACCTGCGCAATCAGCTCACCGAACGAATTGGCCGGCAGGGTACTCGGCACCGAGATTGCGATCAGCGTGTTGGATACGCGGGTGATCGGGGCAAGGTCTTCCGGCTTGTAAGGCAGGCTGTCATGCAGGAACGGATGCGCCGTGAATGAAGACGACGGCGCAAACAGCAACACGTGATCGTCATGCGCGCCGACGAACGCATTGATGGCGACCAGGCCGTCGCCACCGGGCCGGTTTTCGACGATGACCGGCTGCCCCCAGAGCTGGCCTAGCCGGTCCGCCAGCAGCCGTGCACCGATATCGGTTCCACTGCCGGCGCCAAGTGACACGATGAATCGCACCGGTCGCGTCGGCCAGTCCGGAGCCGCCGTTGCACCGGTTATGGCAGCGAAAACGGCGAGCAGTCCCAACAGGAACGCAACCAGGGCGCGCAACTTCACCTGCATCAGAAACTTCAGCTTTCCAGCCCGGTCGGTACGTTCTCGTTTTCGCTTTCAAGTTTCATGCCGGATGCGAGCGCCATGGTCTCGGCAAGCGCCGCGAAGTCTTTTTCCAGATATTCCTTCGGGTTCTTTTGCAGCATTGCCGCCCCGAAATGACCCTGCAGCACCTCGCGCGTTGCCGCAGTCACCGGCATCGGCACGTCCATTTCGCGGGCCAGTTCCAGCCCGAGGTCGAGGTCCTTGCGCAGCAGTTCCGGCGTGAATGTCGTCGTCCAGTCGAGATTGACCAGCGCCGGTGATTTGTAGGCGGTGAACATCGAGCCCATGACGCCGTTGTTGAGGAAGGCGAGGAAGGCGTGGCGCGGCACACCCATCTTGTTGGTGAGTAGCGTGATCTCGATCAGATTTTCGATGACGACGCCGAGCATGACGTTGTGCGCGATTTTACAGACCCGGGCCAGCTCGCCTTCGCCGACGTAGGATGCACCGCGCGGCGCGAACACTTCGATCAGCGGCATCGCGGTCTTGCACGCGGCATCCGGGCCGGAGACGACGGCAGAGAGTTTGCCGGCCTTGATTACCTTGGCGTTGCCGCTTACCGGCGCGGCGACGAAATCGGCGCCCAGCTGTTTCAGTTTGTCGCGAATGGCGGCGGATTCCTCGACAGCGATGGTTGAGCAATCGACGACGATCGGCGGTATCTTGCCGCCCTGGCTGCACACGCCGTTCTTTCCGTACAGCACGTCCTGCACGTCCTTGCCGGTAGCGACGATCGAGAACAGCACGTCGACGTCTTTAAGGTCGCTGAGATGATCAACCACCTTGCCGCCGATCTTGGCCAGTGGCTCCGCCTTGGCGCGGGTGCGATTCCAGATCGAGACGTCGTGCCCCGCCTTGATCAGGCGCTCGGCCATCGGGTAGCCCATGCGGCCCATGCCGATCCAGCCAATCTTCTGCGTGTTTTTGGCGGCCATCGCTCGCTCCTTTTGTAAATCCGCGTCCTGCCCGGCGCTGTCCTATCACAGGCCGCGGGCGCTGCAACGGCGGGGATAAACAGGGCGGACAGAGCGCCTGCGCAATGCGTTATTCGGACTTGATGTTCGCGTCCTTGATGATCGCCTGATAGCGGGCCGCCTCGGCTTTCACGAACGCGGAAAACTGATAAATCGACATCGGTGTCACTTCAGCGCCGTTGTCCTGCAATCTTGCCTTGATCGCGGGTTCGGTAATGACTTGGTTGATTTCGTCATTGAGGTGCATCGCAAGATCGGCCGGGATTGCGCGCGGCGCGAAAAATCCGGCCCACAACGTGAACTCGAAATCAGCGATGCCGGTCGCTTCGGCTACCGTCGGTATATCGGGAACAGCGGCCGAGCGTCTGGTCGTCGCTACTGCGAGGAGCTTGAGCTTTCCGGCTTTCACCATCGGGATTGCGGCGATCAGCCCAGGAAAATAAAAATCAACCTGGCCGCCGACAACATCAGTAAGCGCCTGTCCTGCACCCTTGTACGGAACGTGGGTCAGCTTGCTGTTATATTTCAGCTTTAAAAGCTCACCGGCTAGATGGCCGGAGGTGCCGACGCCGCCGGAGGCGAAAGTCACCTGCCGGTCCGCCGTGCGCAGGAACGTCAGAAACTCCGGGAGCGTCGAATAAGGCGCATTGGCCGGCACCACCAGTGCCAGCGGCACGACGCCGCCGAGCGCGATCGGGCGCAGATCCAAGAGCGGATCATAGCCGACGTCTTTCATGAAATAGGGATTGATCGCGATCTCGGGCGTTTGCGCCACCGCAAGCGTATAACCGTCGGGCTCGGCGTTAATCACGTCGCGGGCGCCGACTGTTCCACCGGCGCCGGAATGATTTTCCACGACGACGGATTGACCGAGTTTCTCGGACAGCCGGCCACCGATCAGCCGCGCGATGATATCGCCGGTTCCGCCCGGGACGTAGTTGACGATCAGGTGTATCGGCCGGTTTGGATAGCCCTGCGGCCACGCAGGCGATGTTGCGGCAAGCGATGCCGATTGCGAGCATCGTGCTCGCCAGCGGCCGGATGACAAACTGCCCCTTCATCGCCGCACCGGTTCCGGCACAATAATTATGCCTTCATCCAAGATGTTAGCGGTTCAGAAGAAGGAAGCAATCAGAACCCTGGATAGAACGGCACCGACAAAACGGTTTGCTGGTTGCGGTCTTTCACGATCATCATCGGCCCCGGGCGCCGGTACTCGTTCCTGTTGCGCAATTCCCGGATTTTACGTTCGGCGTGAAACAGCGCTTCCGCTGTATTCGGCAATTCCTTGCCGCAAGGATCGCTTTCGATTTCACCGGTCCCTCCGCGGACCATGAAGAAATACTGTGGCATCGGACAACTCCCGCGCGCTTTAGCGCTTGTTGTGCTGCCTCCGGCGCTCCTGACCGCAAGTCGTGTTTATGCGGCCGATCACTGAGGCATTTTCACCCTGCCTGCGTGGCTGCAACCGCGCTTTGACATCAGCTTGATTTTTTCTTGAGACCGCGGGGCACCGCGCAAAGCATTGCTGTCGCTGGAAAAATCGCCGCGGTAAGACGCCGCGTCAAAGCGAGGAACCGGAAGGATGAAGCAGCGTTGTGGCAGCGGGCTTGATCGTCGGGGAGGGTGCCGTGCAATCTTCGGAAACAGCCCGGAAGTGCCGCGAGTGTGCCGACAGCGCGCTGGCGCTGGCGCGGGAAGTACAGACGGCACGCGAAGCCCGGCATTATCTTCAGTTGGCAGAAATCTGGCTGCGGCTCGCTGCCCGCTTCGAGCGTTACGGAAAGCAGGCGCCGCGCTCGCCCGAGGACAAGCTGTTTTACCTATTCCACGAGACAACGCCGCCGGCTTATCCAGGCGAGAGCAGCGAGAGCCCAAGTTCGGGCGACCTGCCGCAGTAATCTCTCCGACAGAACAGCGCGAAGGCCCGATTGCTTTATCCGGCGGACAGTTTCATTAGCGCCAGCGCAGCGCGGCCGTTGGGACCATATGGGTTAGCAAGTGTCTCATTCATTTCGAAGTGGTTGTAGTTGGCGGCTGCAATCAGCTCGACCGGTTTGCCGGCGGCTTTCACGGACGCGGCGAAATCGCGGGTTTGCCGCTGGAACTCCGGCGTCTCATTGGTGCCATAGGTAACGATGATCGGCGCGCGGAGCCGATCGAGGTGCCGCTGCGAGCTCATCTTCTCTTCCATGTCGTCGTCGAACTTGACGAAAGCGCTGCGCTTCGACAGCCGGACCGGCTTCATGTCGTACATGCCGCTCATGCACAGGCCGCCCTTGATGATATTGGGCGGCAATCCGAAATCTTTGTTCCAGTCGGTGACCAGCGTCACGCCACACAAGTGGCCGCCTGACGAATGACCGCCGATATAAAGTCGGCTGGCATCGCCGCCGAACGAGGCCGCGTTTTTGTAGACCCAGGCCACGGCGCGGCGTACCTGGTCTGCCATGACGCGCAAATCGCCGTTCGCGGCCTTGATGGCGATGAAGTCGAGCACGACGTAATGCACTCCGGCATTGACGAACAACTCGGCTGAGAAGCCGTAGTCCTTTGCCGCCCCGCCCAGCCACGAGCCACCGTGAATAAAGACGAATATCGGAGCATTTGGCTGCCGCGTCCGATAGATGTCGAGTTTCTCGACCTCGCTGGGGCCGTAAGCCTCGCGACGCGGTTCGCCGAGCCGTTCGCGAACCGACTCGCTATTGCTGGCGTAACGCTGGCGGATTTGCGCGCCAAGCGGCGCGTAGAAGTTTTGGTCGTAAGCAGCGTCGAGTTCGGCCTGATCCATGTCCATCCAGACGTGGGGACCTTCGGTATGGGGCGCTGGCCCGATCCGACATTCCTCGGCAAATGCCGGCGTCGCAGCTAATGCGGCGCTGGCGGTGAGAATAGCGCGCCGGCTGATGCCGGCGCCTGCCTCGGCTTTTCCAATCCTCATTAATCCCCTCCGGGCCGCAATTGGCTGCAACAGCGTACCGCTCTATTCTCCGCCGGCAAATAAGCCGGGAGATCATCATGACATCGTTACGGTTCGCCGCGGCTGCCGCCGCGCTTATCATTGCGCTTGCGGCACCGCCATCGATCGCCGACGTGATTTCGGACTGGAGCACGGCGGTGGCGCCTCCGGCGCCGGAGTTAAAGGAGGTTACGGTTGACCCTTCGACCACGGCGCTGCTGCTGCTCGACATCATGAAGGCCGGCTGCGGGGCACGCCCGCGCTGCGTCGCCGCGATGCCGAATATCGAGCGCATGCACGACGCGGCGCGCGCTCACAACATGGTTGTTTGGTACAGCCTGGTCGGCTCCGACGGAAAAGCAACGCCTGACGATGTGATGAGTCCGGCGATAAAACCGCGCGACGGCGAATGGTATCGTCAGGGTGGCCCGGACAAATTTCTTGGCTCTACGCTCGAACCGGTGCTCAAGCAGGCCGGTATCAAAACCGTGATTATTTGCGGCAACTCTTTCCAGGGCGCCACCGTCGGTACCGCATCCGAAGCGTCGCAGCGCGGCTACAAAGTCATTGTTCCGGTCGACTGTTCAGCAGGCGAGAGCGTCTATCACGAGCAATATGCCGCATTTCATCTGGCGAAAGGCGGCCCGGTCAACATGACGAACAACGTCACGCTGACGCGCACGACGATGATCAAATTTTGAATTCGAGCCGCGTCAGTTCGTCAGGCGCGCGGTGGAGACCGCTTCCTCGAACAGTGCCTGCATCGCTGCCGTGATGTCGCCGTCGGTGGTGATCGCGAAATAAAGCCCGGGCGATGCGCAGCTCTGCATGTTGGTCCCGATCTGGCTCTGAAACGGCGCGACCCAGCTATTGTACCAGGAGTTCGTCGGCAGCGGGAGATACGTCGTGTAAAGTACCGCAATACGGATGCCGCGTGCCTTGACCGTCGTGCACCACGTCGTGTCGAACGGAGCCTGGCAGCGGGTGCCACTGAGTGGTTGAGAACAGGACCCGCTATTGTCGTCCTCAACGCCATCACTCACCAGAAAGAGAACCTTCTGCGGCGTACTGGTCGATGAACCAGTGCCCGGCGTCGGCATAATCCCGTTGATAGCGGACATTGCTGACGGGAAATTGGTGTCGGTGTCGTTGTTGCAGTTTGAAGAGGTCAAGCAACTGTTGTCGTAGACCTCCAGCACGTCTATCCCCGCGGCTGCATTTCCCGCGGTCGTAAGATTGGATGTCAGTGTCTGGACGGTGTTCACACCGCCGGTATTGAACGTGTAGAGCGCCATTCTGTAGGTGGCATTATTGGACGCCTCAGTGCTGGCGGCGGTGGTCATCAGTGTTGAAGCAGCGGTAGCCATGTTCTGGATCCGCGTCACCACGCCGAGATTTTGTGCGAGCGTGTAATTGTCTTCGCCATGCGGATTGCCAAGATTGTCGGCCGCCGGATTTGTCTCGTGGCAGGCGAACGCGCAGCCGCCCTGTGCCGATGTGTGGGAAACCATCGTGTTGATGCCGGCGGTGGTCGCGGCGATGTTCATCGACGGCGAATTGTCCAGCAACAGATAGAAGTCGATGTTAGGCGCCGTGGAGGCTGTTGAGGAAGCCGTTCCGGAAATCGGCCAGTTCGGTTCCGCTGTTCTGGTCAGCAGTTGCAGGACATTTGGAAAATTATTGACTGAATTGGCGGTGTAACTCACCGTTGCCGTACGGATAAGACCGTTGTCGGTGACGGTGATTGTCGGAGCGATGCTCGTTGCGCCGGTCACCGTTGAAGCAACGGCGCTGAAAGCGTTGGTCGCAGCGGTTTGCGCATTGGCGGTCGCCTGCTGCATCATCGTCGGCGTCACCGCGGCGAGCGCAGCGGCGTCTGCCGCCGAATTGAGCAGCACGCGGCGCTGCGTGGCGACAGTAAAATCCAGCGCCATCCCGGCAAGAAAAATGCACGGGATGAGCGACAGCGCAAAAATGATCGCGACGTTGCCTCTGCGGTCGCGGAAGAACCGACGCAACATGATAGCCTCCGCCCGGCAACAGGATCCGTTGTGGGTTCCCAGCCGATGACGATGGCCACCTTGACCGCTACGCCTTGCTCAATGGTTGCGCAAAAAGAATAAATTCACGGTGTGCCATTCATTCGCTGCACGTATTTCGCGACAGGCCAGCTAATGGCCAGAACAATTGTGTGAAATATTTAGATAAGGGAATGGCACGATCGCATTGTGCCGCTTGACGATTGTCGAGGAGAAGCCGGGGCTCGATTACCCGGGCCGCCACGAGTCTTCAATCAATCGCATATTCCGTTAAGCCTAGTTGCGCTGGGACGCAGACAATCTGACGCAGAAAATCTTTTGCCACTCGGCGCAGCTCTATTCTTTTGGTCGATCGAAATTGATGGAAGGCGTTTAGCCGTTCGCAAGTCGATCGCTTCTATTGGAATCCTGTGTTCAGAGTCGTCGCATCAATGGCTGTGACGGTTGTCGTTCTCATGCAGGTCGATCAGTACCTGTATCAGGGGCGTTATACCGGCGCGACAATTGCGGTCTTGCACAAAGTCTCGATGGCGCTCGGTGTCTCGTTTTAGTGCTCGACCGCTGTTGCGCTAGCTGGCGCCGAGTCGTTCGCCTTGGTGCGGGCCACTCAATCCTTCAGCGATTCCGGCCGATTTCCAAGTCGTTATTTGGACGTGATCGGCAAGTCATGCCAAGAAAGTCATGTAAAGAACGGCGCAGACTTTTCGCCCGACGGGAATAATTCGGCTGGTATTACGGTTTCCCTGTAAGGGTAGAGCATTTCGAACCATTGCCGTGAGGAAATCATGTTGGCGAAATTAAAATTTGCGATTGTGGCAGTCCTTGTTCTCGGCACCGCGTTCTCGGCGTCAGCCGCGACCAGATCGCGCACCAGCCAGGCTAGTCAACTAGCCGCCGGTACCGGCAACAAATACGGTCCCTATTGCACAGCATCGGGCGGTCCGCAGTGCAATACCGGCTGTCAAGCGACCGGCGCGCCGTGCAAGGAAGAACACGACGGCTGGTGACGCGGCTATCCATCCCGCGACTGCGCGAGGGGAAATTGCCGGCGCGCAAAAATGACCAGTGCCACCGCCAAATTGGTGACGACGAGACTTGCCGGCAGCAGGCAGGTCGCGACAGACACACTGTCCATCGCGAATAGCGAGGGCACAAATTTTAGCCCGTTGAGCATGAACGTGGAGCTGCTGTCACTGTGCGGAC
Organism: uncultured Alphaproteobacteria bacterium; assembly: GCA_963807565.1. Taxonomy (GTDB): domain Bacteria; phylum Pseudomonadota; class Alphaproteobacteria; order Rhizobiales; family Xanthobacteraceae; genus BOG-931. Next base: position 143,381 of record CAWECH010000024.1, read on the forward strand.
GCGCCCAGGCCTTGGTCAACGTCGGGCCGAAGCCGAGTACGTTGACGATCGAGGCCAGGATTGCCGACGACGCTGGTTGTTGTGACACCAGGTAAAATACAAAAACAATCGCGGCGGCGGCGAGGAATGCCCATTCGTACCAAGGGAAGCTGCGCTCGCCCTGCTGGAAACCGATCAGGCACAGCATGAAACATACGGCCGCGGTGATGCCCATCACCCAGCTTCCGGCGCCGGCTCCCTGATCGAACTGAATCAGAAATCCGGTGCCGGACAGCACGCCGAAGATCAGCCACGACAGCGGATGCGGTCGCGCATGGGCGTGGAATGTTTTCCAGATATAGAGTGCGTAGGAGAACAGCGCGATCGCTACCGACAGCGCTCCCATCAGGTCTTTGAAGCCAGACATCTTATTAGAAGACTATTCCGCCGCGGCTTTCGCCGCGCCTTGCGGCAGGCGATCGCGGAATGCCGGCAGAATTTCTTCGGCGATCGCGGTCATGTTGGCGCGCGCCATTTCGTTCGGCATGGTGCCGAACTGGGTCTTGGTCAGCGAGGTGTTGAAGCCGGCGAGGTCCTGATATGCGGCGAGTTTCTCGCGGACTGTTTCCGGGCTGCCGATAATAACGACACCGGACTTCACCAGATCCTCGATCGTCGTCGTCTTGCCGGTGACCTTCACCGCGCGCACGCGCTTCATCGATGCGGTGTCGGTATAGCCCGGCGGCAGCAGCATGTCGGTTGGCATCTTGAGCAGGTAGTTCACCAGCGCCTCGAGATGCGGCTTGGCTTCCTTCATCGCCTTCTTGTCGGTGTCGGCGACATAGATGGTATTCGACCATGCCAATTGATCCGGCGACGCTTCGTAGCCGGTCTTCTCCGCCTCGTCGCGATAGAGCTGGAAGAATTTTGCCACCGCCGCAATCGGCGACAGCGTCTGGCAATAAGTGTAACGCATCTTCGCAGCCCAGCGGATGGTCGAACCGGAGCCTTGCGACGGAATCCAGATCGGCGGATGCGGCTGCTGCACCGGGCGTGGCCACGGATTGACGTAGCGGAACTGATAGTGCTTGCCGTTAAAGGCAAACGGGCCCGGCTTGGTCCACGCCTGAATGATCAGGTCGTGCGCTTCGGCGAAACGCTCTTGCGAAAAAGCCGGATTGACGCCGGTGGAATGATATTCGGCGCCAATGCCGCGGACGAAACCCGCAATGATGCGGCCACGGGTGAGGTTGTCGAGCATCGCGTATTCTTCGGCGATGTTCAGCGGGTTGTTCACCAGCGGCAGCGCGCGGCCGAGAATGGCGATGTTGGCGTGCTTGACGCTGCGCGCCAATGCGCCGGCAAGCACCCCGGGTATCGGCATCATGCCGTAGGCGGTCTGATGGTGCTCGTTGAGACAGACGCCGTCGAAGCCGAGTTGATCGGCAAATTCCATCTGGTCGAGATAGTCGTGATAGAGTTCGGCGCCTTTCTCCGGGTCGTAATTCTTGTTGGAGAACGTCACCCAGGCAGAGCCGTTTTTGGCGATGGCATCGAGATCGACGGCGCTATACGGCATCAGATGGAAGTTGAAGAACTTCATGGTGCGCCTCGTTTAGGCAGCCTGTTTGCGCGCGGTAATGAAGCCTTCAAGCGCGGCGATGAACTCGTCCGGCTTTTCGATCTGCGGAACGTGGCCGCATTTCGGAATCATTACCAGCTTCGAGCCCGGAATGGCCTTGTGATAGGCCTGCGCGTGCTCGTTGGGAAAAGACTTGTCGTGATCGCCCCAGAGAACCAGCGTCGGCACGTCGATGCGGTGCAGCCATTTCGGCAGATGCGGATCGTGGGAGCGTGGCTGCCACGACAGCTTCGCCACCGTGGCGCGGTTTTTCAGCACGGTGTCTTCGCGGTCTGGGTGCATGACGCGCGCGACCATGTCCTCGGCCTTCTTCGGATCGTAGAAAAATTCACGCAGCCGCTGCTCTTCGCTCATCATGAAGGAATCGGATTGCTTTGCACCCGGCACATAGAGGCCAGCGGCATTGCATAGCGTGACCGAAGCAAGGCGTGAGGTATTGCGCACCGCAATCTCGGCGGCGAGCCAGCCGCCGAGCGAATTGCCGACCAGATGCGCGCCTTTGATCCTCAGTTGGTCGAACACGTCGAGATAGAAATAAGCGAGGTCATGAATGGTATCGAGCCAGGCTGGCGTGTCGCTTTCACCGAAGCCCGGATGTTCCGGCGCAATGACGTCGTATTTTTCGCTAAGTTTCTGCAGAACGGGCAGCCACGACGCACCGCTCGCGCCGTGGAGATAAACCAGCGGCTCGCCAGCGCCGCCGCGCATCAGCCGGATGCGGCAGCCTCGCACCGCAATTTCCGACGTCGAAAAATCCGCCATGCACCGAGCTTGCTGGTTCACGTGGTTACCGTCAAGACGTGCGCGCTTCCATGTAATCGCTGCATTACTGCCATTCTGTTCCGCGATGCAGCGCGATGAATCCCCAGTGTTATCCCCAAAGGTCGCGTAACACTTTGCCGATACGCTTTAACTTGCGATGACGCGTCGCTGCGTTATTCTTGTCACAGATCAGTCGCGTACGGTTATGCCGGATGTGACGGTCACCAAGGTCAGGTCAGCTCGGATTGCGCAGCCGCTACCAGCGCCGCGCCATGTGGCGGATTTGATCTGGTTCCCAGCCGCGGGTAGCAGCGCTGAGAACGTGACGGGCGGGCGCAAGCTCGCCCGTCATGATTCGTGTCTCCGTTTTTCGCTTGTTGACGCGTTCGGTGTGTTCCGGCTTCATGCGGCGCATGGCTATGTTGCGCAGCAAGCGTCAGTTCGTCGTTGAATGGGGTCACTGCGACCCTGCAGGCATCGTTTTCAACCCGCGCTTTTTTGAATATTTCGACTGGGGCACCTGGTCATTGTTCGAGGCCGCGCTTGGCGTGAAACCGCACGATTTCGCGGCGACTTACGGCATCATGGGCATTCCGCTGGTCGACGCCGGCGCCAAATTCGTCGGGCCGGCGCGTTTTGGCGATACCATCGAGCTGACGTCGTGGGTCAGCGAATTTCGCCGCTCGAGCTTCGACGTCACTCACGAGCTTCACGTGCACGGTACGCTTGCAGTAGAAGGCAAGGAGACTCGCGTCTGGGCGGAACGCGATGCGGCCGATCCGATGAAGATCAAGGCGCGGCCGATTCCGCCCGAAGTCACCGCGCGCTTCACCATCGCGCAATGAGCGTGCAGTTCGCGAGTTGAGTTTGGAAAAGAAAAAGCTTTTTACGCCAAACCAGATTTTGGCCTGCACGTTCTTCGGCGGACCGATGGCGATGATCTATGCGCTCTGGAAAAACTTCCAGGTGCTGGAGCGGCCACGCGACGCGCAGCAAATCCTCTTTTGGGGTTCGCTGTTTGTTGTCACACTCCTGTTGTTCTCGCCATTCATCCCGGACTGGGCGGAAGTTGCGATCCCGATTGGATATTCGATCGGCGCCCGCTCGATTGCCGCGAACCATCAGATGCGGAAAGAAGATATCCGCGATTCGCAGGCTTACGAGCCGCAACCGGTCGTCAACGTCGCCGCCGTCGCCATCGTATTTTTTCTGGCATTCGTGATCGTCACGTTCACTTTGATCTTCGCCTTGGTTTCGGCCGGGGTGATCGAGCCGTGACGCGCGCCTAGCGCCGCGCTTTCGGCGACTTGCCGTTGACGCCGAAGTCCTTGGAACTCGCACCCTGTGGCGCGATCACGAAGCCCTCTGCCGCCAGCCCGCGCTTGAACAATTCCCGGACCGTTGCAGCCCGGCTCGGCATCCGTTTTTCGAAGCGGAAAGTGTCGATCAACTCAAGTTCTTCCGGCGTCAGCATGATTTGCAGCCGTTCACCACGCAATCTCTCGGCCATAACGCGTTCTCCCATGCGCTCGCAGCCATCCAATTATGTTAGTACAATTAGTATTACACGCCTATAGCGTCAAGGGCTGTTTTAGCGTTTTTCGCGGATTTTGTCGTAAAGTAGACCATAAGTATAAATACGTATTTGCGTTCAAAAACGGACAAACGCCAAAGTTATATTTGATAGGATGTGCCGTATGTACTTTGACACATAAAGTAAAATTGACTTTGGATACTAAACCGCGCCAGAATTGCGTGGTTTATAACGCGTTGGGTTTGGGCCTTTTGCCGGGATGCCGGCGTCCGGAGACTCCAATGGCTACTATTCTTCCTTTCCTGAAAGATCAGTCGGTTTTTGAACCCGAAACCACGCAAGCAATGGCCTCGGCTTTTGAGGAAGTGTGCCGTGTCCTCAATCTGTCAGAGAGTGCGGTCTGCGAACGCGAAACGATCGCGTCGAAGATCATCAATTTTGCCCGGCGTGGTGAACGCAGCTCTCTGGCGCTCATCGAGCGCGTGATGCAGGACATAGGCGTTACGACAACTGCCGAATCGCGAACTGCTTGAACGCATCTCCGGTTCGACGGCCGTATTTTCCCGGCTGCTGCGCTGTAAAAGCTTTATAATATTCATTGATAGACCCGCGAAGATTTTGCGTGGCCGCGATAGCGGCCGCGTTTGAGCTTAAGGTCGCTTATGAGCCGCAGTGCTGCCGTTGCCCGCGCTTACGCTTATTTTGATCACGGCGGATTCCTCGCCGATCTGCGGCGCCGCGTTGCAATCCCGAGTTCAAGCCAGGAGCCGGAACGCGCCAGTGTGCTGCGCTCCTATCTCGACGATGAGATGACGCCGACACTCAAACCGCTCGGCTTTGCTTGCCGCGTGCTCGACAATCCGCATGGACCGCCGGTGTTGGTTGCGGAGCGCGTCGAAAATCCGGATTACGTCACAGTACTGGTCTACGGCCACGGCGACACCATTCGCGGCCTAGACGATCTGTGGCGATCCGGACTCAAGCCCTGGGAAATTACAGTCGACGGCGAGCGCATCTACGGCCGCGGCACCGCCGACAACAAAGGCCAGCACAGCGTCAACATCGCCGCCCTCGCCGCGGTGCTGAAGGAACGCGGCGCACTCGGCTTCAACTGCAAGATCATGATCGAGATGGCCGAGGAAATGGGTTCTGTAGGCTTGCGCGAATTGTGCGAGCGCCACACCGACGATCTGCTCAAGGCCGACCTTCTGATTGCGTCGGACGGCCCGCGCATTGCGCCTGACAAGCCGACGCTGTTTCTCGGCGCACGCGGAGGCTATCCGATCGATCTCGTCGTCGACTTGCGCGAAGGCGCGCATCACTCCGGCAATTGGGGCGGGCTGATTGCCAATGCCGGCATTGTATTGGCGCAGGCGCTGGCGACGATCACCGACGCGCGCGGCGCGATCCGCGTTCCGGAATGGCGGCCAGTATTGCCGGATTCCGTTCGGCAGGTCCTTGCCGGAGTCGAGGTCGATGGCGGCGACGACGGCCCGAAAGTCGAGCCGGAATGGGGCGAGCCCAATCTGACACCAGCCGAGCGCGTGTTCGGTTGGAACAGCTTTGAAGTTCTGGCTTTCATTGCCGGCACGCCCGAACGGCCGGTCAATGCGATTCCTGGAACCGCACGCGCGCATTGCCAGCTTCGCTACGTGGTCGGCACGGATGTCGACGACATTCTGCCGGCGCTGCGACGTCATCTCGACCGCAACGGCTTTCCGCAGGTCAAAGCCGAGACCGGCCGCAGTTCGCATTTCTACGCCAGCCGCATCGATCCGTCTGATCCCTGGGTAACGTGGGTCAAGGATTCGCTGACGCGTACAACAGGCAATGCGCCGACCATCCTGCCCAATCTCGGCGGTTCGCTGCCGAACGATATCTTCACCGACGTGCTGAAACTGAAAACGATCTGGGTGCCGCATTCCTATGCCGGCTGCTCGCAGCATGCGCCGAACGAACACCTGCTGGCGCCGATCGCGCGCGAGGGCCTTGGTTTGATGGCGGGCCTGTTTTGGGACCTTGGCGATCCGGCGATGCCGCGGCCAGCGCATAAATAGCGTCTCAAATCACGTTGCCCGTTGCGCTGTTTTGCGGGAAAATAGAATTAACAGCGTCGTTGCGAGGAGCAGCGCGACGAAGCAATCCAGCGCGCTTGCATTGATTGCTGGATTGCTTCGCTACGCTCGCAATGACAATAAGCGGAGGACTCGCCATGGACATCGTCCCGATTGGTCCGGGTTTTGGCGCCGAGATTCGCGGTGTCACGCTCGCCGACGTTGCCGCCGACGACGCGATCTACGCAGCGGTGCGCGCTGCGTTCGAAGAATATTCTGTATTGCTGTTCCGCGGCCAGGAGATCAGCGGCGAGGGCCAGCTCGCGTTCTCGAAGCGCTTCGGCCCGCCGGAAGTGACAAAAGTCGGCTCGATTGGCACCGGTTCTAATTTCGTCATCCTCACCACCATCGGCGACGACGGAAAAGTGGTGCCGGAAGACCACCGCTACGCGCTACGCAACAAAGCCAACCAGCTTTGGCACACCGACAGCTCGTTCAAGAGTGTGCCGGCGCTGACCTCAATCCTGTCGGCGCGCACCATCCCGGATCACGGCGGCGAAACTGAATTTGTCTCGACGCGTCTTGCGTTCGAGCGGCTCGATGCGGCGACACAGAAAAAGTTTGAAGGCTCGTTCGCCTGGCATCACTACGGTCATTCACGCAAGAAAATCGCGGCTGGTCTTGCCACGCCGGAGGAGCTTGATGCGCTGCCGCCGCAATGCTGGCGCATGGTATGGCGCAACCCGGTCAATGGCCGCGGCGCGCTCTATATCGCCTCGCACACCTACGCGATCGAAGGCATGGAGCCGGCCGCCGGCGAAAAGCTGATCGAAGAGCTCACCGCCGCCGCCGACCGCTCCGGGTATGACCTACGAGCACAAATGGAAAAGCGGTGACGTCGTCATGTGGGACAACCGCGCCACAATGCATCGCGGCCGCCCCTGGCCCGGCAATGAGCCGCGCTACATGGTGCGCACCACGATCTCGGCGACAGCGGCCGACGGCCTTAAATCGATGCGGCCGCCGGCGCGTGTCGCTGCGGAGTAACTGCCGTCGCCGTCAGTTGATGGCGAAACAGTAGAACAGGCCGTCGCCGCCGGTGCTCTTCAGGTCGTTCTGGCTGCAACCGCCATCCGGTCCGCGCGACGGATGCGATGAATTCCACGACTTCGAGGCGTCATCGTCGCGCAACCCCTGCCGGTCGATGTGTCCAAGCATGGCCGAGCCCTTGGTGCTGCTGGTCCAGTTGCCGCACGTGCGGTCTTCGCCTGCGGCGAATGCCGTGCCGTCGGGCTGTGAACCGGTCAGCGCGTCGTGACGGTTCGGCGTATCGCCGCGCCCGTTGATGACCTCGCCCTTCTCCGACAACGAGGTCTGCTTGGTCAGGTTGTTCTGGCCATGCAGTTCGGCGATATCCTTGGCAACCACCACGCCCTTGGCATTGGTCCACGGGCCTTTGCCAATCCGGTCGCGCGCGTTTACGGCAGGCTGGCCGTTCGCCGCCTGCGTGCTCATGTAAGCGTGCCAGGTGTGGCCGCCGGCACCGGCACCTTGCGCCAATTGTTGACAGCGCTTGTCCGCGCCTTCGAGCCCGCCGACATCGGCACCGTTTCCGGAGCCTGTACTGGTGACGAAAAACGTCATGGCGGCCTGTTGCGCCAAGCTGCTGCCGCCCAGACCGAGCGCAAGCAGTGAGATCGTTGCAACTAACGTCAAAGTTGTTTTGTGTTTCATAGAAATCCTCCCAAGCACCTGCTGCTAACAGCGGGATAGTAGACTTATTCCATGACGGGCAGACATGCGGCTGCTGATTATACGCCGGCGCAGCGGGACGTTCACTGAACCCGGCGCAGAAACGTCCGCTCCTCGCCAACAATAAAGCGTTCCTGCTGCGCCGTAGCGAAATTCGCCGCGCCTTCGCTGTCGGCCCTGAGCCGTGCCCGATAGCTTTCGTAGGCGGCAACGCTCTCAAACGAGATCAATCCATAGGCGATATTGTCGGTACCTTCGTGCGGCACCCAATAACCGACAATATTGCCACCGCATTTTGGGATGATGTCGAGCCAGCGACGTGCGTAGGCCTCGAAGTTATCGCGCTTATACGGGTCGATCTGATAACGGATGAAAACGGTGATCGTCATCGCGGCTCTCCATCGCGGGCAAGGACTGAACTGCCGGCAATTCTAAAGCGCGATACGGTTACGATGCTTCGATGGCTGCCGTAGTTATTCGGCGGCGAGAACGCCGCCGAAGCATTGCGCCGCCAGCATGGAGGCTAGTTGCTGTCAGCGACAAACGTGTTGCGCATCTTGCCCAGGCCTTCGATCTCGGTCTCCATCACGTCGCCGACCTTGAGGAAGGTGTTGGTGCCCTGGCCGACGCCGCCGCAGGTGCCGCAGCTGAAAAAGTCGCCGCTGTGCAGCGAGAGAATGTTCGAAGCGTATTCGATCTGCTCTTCCGGCGTGAAGATGAATTGCGAGGTGTTGCCGTTCTGTTTGACCTCGCCGTTCACCGTGAGCCGGATGAACAGGTTCATGTGATCCTTCACAAAAGCGCGCGGCACCAGGAACGGCCCCATCGGCGCGAAATTGTCGTGGCTTTTGCCGTTGAGCCAGTCCGAGCGCAGGCCGGGCCGGTCGGCGCGAACCTGCAAGTCGCGGGCGGAAACGTCATTGGTCGTCATCCAGCCGGCGACGTGATCGAGCGCGTGCTCGGCCTTGATGCGTTTGCCGGGTTTCGAAATCACGCAGGCGATCTCGGCTTCCCAATCGATCTTCTTCAATTCGTTCGGGATCGCGATATCGTCATAGGCGCCGGCCAGCGTGCTCGACGCTTTGAGAAACAGATAGGGCTTCGACGTCGATTTCTCGCCGGTGAATTTCGGGCCTTCTTTCGGCGTCATGCCGGCGCGGAGCATTTCATCGACATGCTCCTGAAAGTTCTGCGCGGCATAGAACATCTTGCCGGGCCGGCGAACCGGCGGCAGGACCTTCAACTCCGAGAGTTTGAATGCCGCGGGCCGTCCTTCTTTCTCGATCTGACCGACGTGCTTCTGCAACTCGGCGAAGTTTGCGTCCCAATCCTCAAGCAGTCCTTCGATGCTTTCGGTCGAGGTCAGCTTGGTGCCCGGAAGGGTGCGCAGGCTGAATACGTCGTCGCCGAGAACGACGGCGGCGAAAACGCCGCCGCCGTTCTTTGCCGCAAAAGTGCCGAGCTTGAAAGCAGTACCGTTCATGGTTTCTTTGCTTCCGAATAAGGATAGATGAAATTGCCGGTCTTATATTGATCCGGCCAGACGACGACTTCATGGGTTGTGTCCTTGAAGTTGTCGAGCGTATTGCCGACGAGATGCTGGAATTGGGTGAAGAACACCCGCGATTCGCCCATTCGCCGTCTTTGCCGAAAGTGATGTCGCCGACCACAGTCTGGACGGGGTGGGTGCGCAACCAGGCTGCGATCTGCGGTCTGATCGGTGCTCTTCGTGCCTTCGACGGCTTGCGCAAGCGCCTGGCCGGCTGCATAGCGCGATCGGTGCAAGAGCCCAGCCCAGCGGATCGATGGCCTGCGACTTCGCCGCTTCCTGATACTTGGCCAGGAACTCGTTGGTGCCCGGGAAGGTCAGCGATTTTGCCGGCAGGAAGACTTCGTTGTTGACGATGCCGTTCATCAGCGGTCCAAGCTGGACTTTGATCGGCGTTACCAGCAGCCCGATGAATGCGCCGCCGAACATTTTCGGCGTTAGGCCGATTTCGTTGGCGGCGCGGATCAGACCGACCGTGTCCGGCGGATAGGCGGCGGCATAAACGATGTCGGGATTGACGCGCCTGCACCGCGCGCATCACCGGCGTGTAGTCGGTCGTCGTCGGCGGATATTTCAGATCCAGCACGGTTTCGAAGCCGCCCATTTCCTTGATGGTCTGCCGTGCGCCGTCGGCGGCGTTCTGCGCGAACTCGGCGTCGGCGGCGACAATCGCCACCGTTTTCGGCCGCGGATTTTGCGCGGCCGCAAGCTCGAAGAAGCCTTCAGCGAAGGCTTTTTGCGGCTCCGGCCCGGTCGGCAGCATCGAGAAATACTGGTCGTAGTGGAATTTGCTGTTGGCGGCGTTGGCGAGGATGCCGATGGTGGTCTTGTGGAATTGCATCAGCACCGGAATCGCCGGCGCCACCATATTGGTGGCGTAAGGCCCGATCAGCAGGTCGACTTTGTCGACCTGGATAAGCTTGGTGTAGAGCTGCGGCACGTTCGCCGGATTGCTCTGGTCGTCGTAGAACACCAGCTCGACCTGGCGGCCGAGCAGGCCGCCTTTGGCGTTGACGTCGTCGCGCCAGATTTGCAGCGCGGTCAGCACCTGCTTGCCGATCGGCGCCACGGCGCCGGTAAGCGATACGCTCAAGCCGATCCGGATCGGATCGGCGGCTTTGGCCGCGTTCGCGTAAATCAGCGCGCAGATGACCAGAAGCGCCGCTGCCGTGCGGCTCAATAACCTGAAAGCACGCATTATCCATTCCTCCCCTTAAGCCGCGGGCCTTTGCCGACCCTTGATTGAGCTAACTTACGAGCAAATCAGCTGCCGCGGAATACCGCCTTGCGCTTTGAGTGAAACGCTTCGACGCCTTCGCGGAAATCGTCAGATTGTCGCAGCCGGCTGTAGCAATGGCCTTCGAGCTCGATCGCGGCTTCGAGATTGGTGTCTTCGGTCTCGTTGAGCAGCGTCTTGGCGGTGCGCTGCGCCAGCGGCGAGAAAGTCCGCAACTCCTCAACCAGCGCGTCGGTCGTCGCCTCGAGCTTGTCGTCCGGCACGCATTCGGTGGCGATGCCCCAGTCGTAGGCCTGCTTCGCCGCAATGCGCTTCGAGCGCATGACGATGTCTTTGGTCCGGGTGATGCCGATGATCTTCTGCAATCGGGCCGAGCCGCCGGAGCCCGGAATCTGGCCGAGCCGCTGTTCCGGCAGCGCGTATTGGCAGGTTTCGGAAACGAGGCGGAAATCGCAGGCCAGCGAAATCTCGAAACCGACGCCGAAGCAGTAGCCGCGATTGGCGACGATCACCGGCTTCGAACAGCGCGCCGGCGCGGCGATATTCCAGGCCAGCTTCGAGACGTGCTCGGGCGACGCCGCAAGGAAGCCGGCGATATTGCCGCCGGAGGAAAAATGCTCGCCCTTGGCGCCGCAGCACGATCACGCGCACGCGCGCATCCTCGTCGAGCGCCTCGAACACCAGGCGAAGCTGGTCGCGCTGCGCCATTTCGATGACGTTGAGCGGCGGCCGGTCGAGAACAATGTCGGCGCGTTCGCGCGCGGCGTCGATCTCGACGCGGAAACCGTCGAGCTTTTGCAGACGCGGATCGGAAAACTCACTCATGCGGCAGTTCCTTGTTGCGAGCGGAGCCAGGTTCGATATTCGCCGGCGACGAGCTTGCGGCGAAGCAGTTTTCCGACCGGCGATTTCGGAATCTCTTCGACAAAGACGTAGCGGCGCGGCCGCTTGAAGTTGGCGAGGCCGGAACTGCGGCAATAGGCGTCGAGATCTTCGGCTTCGACTGCGCGCGCGGCGCTTGATGAAGGCGGTAACGATCTTGCCCCAGCGCTCGTCGGGCAAGCCGACCACGGCGACTTCCGACACGGCGGCATGCAGCGACAGGCAGGATTCGATTTCGACCGGCGATACGTTCTCGCCGCCGGTGATGATCATGTCATCGACCCGGCCGGTGACGAAAAGATCGCCGTCGTTGTCGACAAAGCCGGTGTCGCCGGTGAAATACCAGCCTTCGCGCAACGCCTTGCTGTCGGCTTCCGGCCGCCGCCAGTAGCCTTCGAAGGATTCATCGCCGGCAAGGAGCGCGATGATTTCGCCTTCCTCGCCGGGGGCGGCAATATCGTCGACTGTCCTGGCGCCGAGCTTCACCACGCGCACCATCTGATTGATGCCGGCGCGTCCGGCCGAGCCCGGCTTTGCCAGGGCGTTCTGGTCGATGGTGAAGGTATAGACCTCCGACGAGCCGTAGTGATTGACGAACAGGTCGGGCTTGAACGCCGCTTGCAAGGTTTTCAGCAGACCGTCGGTCATCGGCGCGCCGGCAAAGCCGAGCTTGCGCACCGAGCTCACGTCGCTGCTGGCGAACAGCGGGTGATGAACGAGGTCGTGATACAGCGTCGGCACCAGATAAAGATTGGTGACGCGCTCGCGGTCGATCAGCCCCAGCGCACTCTCGACATCGAAGCGCCGCAGGCAAACGAATGCGCCGCCGATCAGCGACATGGCGAGCAGCGAGCGCACGCCCATGGTGTGATAGAGCGGCATGACGCCAAGCGTGCGCTCGCCGTGGGCGTAAAGATTTTGCGCCACATGAGCCAGCGCCGCGGCGCGCTCGGCGCGCTGGCGGCGCGGCACGCCTTTCGGCCGCGCCGTCGTGCCCGAAGTGTAGAGCATCACCGACCAGCTTTCGGCGTCGGCGCATGCCCGTGCATCCGGCGCTGAACGCGATGCAAGGTCGGCAAAAGCAATGTCGGAGTCACGGACCGTATCGAGCGCGATCCGCGGCAGTTTTTGCGCCATCGCGGATCCGCTCACCGCGTCAGCGCAGGCGTCCTCATAGGCCAGCGCTTTTGCTTCGGCGTTGTCGAGATAGAAGTCGATCTCGTCCGCCGTGGAGCGCCAGTTCACCGGCGTGATGATGATGCCGGCAAATTGGCAGGCCCAATGCAGCGTCGCGGCTTCCCAGCGATTGGTCAGCGCGGTGACGAGATGATCGCCGGCGCTTAGCCCGATCGCGTCGAAGCCCGCGACCACCGCCGAGATCCGCCGGTACCATTGCGCATAAGTCAGCCGCATGTCGCCATCGACGATCGCGAGCGCATCGGGGTCGCGGGCAACACTGGCAAGGAAGCTGAGGCCGAGGTCGAGCATGCGGCGCCCATGATAAACGCCTGTGCCACGGTGACAAATCCAGCCAAGTGCCGGCGTCATGTGACCGTTGCGCCACACCGGGCAGAAATGAGCGAATAGGGTAGCTCCCGTACTTCTCACACTGACTGCGTCGTGGGACGTTTATTGCCGGAGTGTTGCGTTTTCGGGGTGCGCGGGATTTTCGATGCGACGCATTGCGTTGAAGCGGGCTGCCGTTGTGGCAGCGTTTGTTGCTTGTGGTTGCGGACAAATCGCCTGGGCCGAGGACAAGCCGGCCAACCTGCACCACGTCAAACCTGCACCGGCGGCGACGCCGGCCGCCCCGCAATCCATCTATGACTGGAACGGCTTTTATGTCGGCGTAAATAACGGCGCGATCGAGGGATCGTACGACGCCCTGACTTCGACCGCGGTAAACCCGACTTATCTGTTCAGACCGAAGGATGTCGCCGCCGTCAATGCTGCCGGTGTCCAGAATTTGAAGCACAGCGGGTTCAGCGGTGGTTTGCAGGCTGGATACAATTGGCAAAGCGGCCGGGTTGTTTTCGGTCTCGAAGGCGACCTGGATTTTCTGCATCTGAATGCCGCCGCGAATAGCGGTGCAGTACGATATCCTGGCGGGGGCTCCGGATTTGGCCCGACCGTCCACGGTGTTTTCTTTCCTTACAACCAGGCTGTCATCAGCTCTTATGCCAACGCTAATTGGCTCGCGACGGTACGGCCACGGCTTGGCGTCACAGTCAGCAATTGGCTGTTCTATGCCACGGGCGGTCTCGCACTGACCCAGTTGCAAGGTCAGATGCTGTTCACTGACGGCAACGCGCCGGATGCCGCTCTTGGCCTTGAGCAACAGGGCAATGTCAACACGCTTCGCGCCGGCTATTCGGCCGGTGGCGGTGTCGAGGCCGGACTGACGGACCGGTTGAGCCTCAAGGCCGAATATTTGTTTCTCGACTTCGGACGCGTCCATGCGCACGAGGTAGACAACGATTTTGCATTATTCACACCGGTGGTAACGCAAAATTTCACCCAGTCGTTAGACTTGCGGGCGAGCTTGCTTCGTGTCGGCTTGAACTACCGCTTCGGTGTTGCGGATCCCACCGCTCCAGGTTCCGGTCTCTGGATGCAGTATCGCGGACCAGAAGCACCGGCCGCGGCCTTCGAGGCGTCCAATTGGGAGTTCGACGTCGGAACGCGCGTTTGGCTCGGTTCAGGGACGATCGGAGCGCCGCAGCCGCTGCTGGATCTTGGCCCGCTGCCGTCGTTTATCAATTCACGCCTGACGTATGAAAAGCTCAACGGCGTCAGTGGCGAGACCTTCGCGCGCGTCGATCACAGCAGCGGCTTGTTCGTCAAAGGCTTCATTGGCGCCGGCGGCATCACCAGCGGCACGTTGGTCGATGAGGACTTTCCCGGCTTTGGCGGAGCCTATTCAAACACGCTGTCGTCAGTGACGGGTCATTTTGGCTACGCCACCATCGACGCGGGTTATTCATTCTTGCGCACGCCAACAGCAAAGCTGGGTGCGTTCGTCGGCTATAATTTCTACACCCAACACGCCAACGGTGTCGGCTGCAATCAGGTCGCGGACGACACCACCTGTGGCGGCTTCGATCCGACGTTCCTGGGTTTGGCCGAGGACGATCGTTTCGATTCTCTACGTCTTGGCGTTACCGCCAATTACATGCTGACCGACCGGGTGAAGTTCACGGCTGACGCCGCCTATCTGCCATGGGTCAGTTTCAGCGGGCAGGACGATCACAACGCGCGCCAACTGCTGTTACCTGAAGCTGGGTCGCCAGGCGACGGCGTCATGCTCGAAGCCAATTTGGACTACGCGGTGACCAATAACTGGAACGTCGGTATCGGCGGCCGTTATTGGGCGTGGAATATGCACAACGGCACGGAGTTTTTCGACTTCCTGGGGCTGACGCCGCCCACACAGCCGCAGCTTGGTCGCTTCACTGCCGAGCGTTACGGCTTCTTCCTGCAGTCTGACTATCACTGGGGTAATGCCATGCCGCAGTCAGCTTCGGGCGGGACGTCGGCCGAAGTGGCGCAGAAGATGCCGATGAACTGGAGCGGCATCTTTATCGGCGGTCATGTCGGCGGCGGTTTCAGCAATGAAACGTGGTCCGATCCGTTTGGTCCGACACCGCGCGCTGGGCTCATCAATGTCGCAGGCTTCGGCGATACCATTCACAACACCGGTCCGTTGGCCGGCGTGCAAGCCGGCGCTAACTGGCAGACCGGGCACCTTGTCCTCGGCATCGAAGGCGAATGGACTTCGACCGATCTGCGAGGCGAGAATACCTGCTTCTCCGGGTTGGGTGGCCTGAACTGCCAGCACGTCATTAATGGCATTGCGACCGTAGCCGGTCGCGCCGGCTTCGCCTGGGACCGGTCGTTGCTTTACGCCAAAGGCGGCGTCGCCTGGTCCAATTCGACCTACACCGTACTCGGCGAGACCGCGGCCAGAAATCTCGGCCTTGGCAACACGACGCTGACATCGGATGGGTGGCTTGCCGGCGCGGGCGTCGAATATGCCATCACAAATCACTGGGCCACATTTTTCGAATACGACTGCATCGGCATCGGCAGTGTCACGGTGCCGTTTCCCACGGTCGCTTTGGTTCGCGCGCAGAACATCGCCGTCAAGCAATCGATCGATACGCTCAAACTCGGCGTGAACTACAAGTTCGACTGGGCGGGAGCGGCGCTGCCGCGCTAGCTACCGCCGCGTCGGAAAAAGCGCTGCTGGAAAATCCGCCGCAGAGCGGTGGGGCCGCGGCCGCGGCTGATAGTCCGGATGCGGATTTGGATCCGGCTCAACCGCGCGGCGATAGAGATGCCAGGTGGCGTGGCCCAGCACCGGCATCACGACGGTCAAGCCTAAGAAAAACGGGATCGATCCGATCACCAGCAATGCGGCAACGATGAAACCCCACACCGCCATCGTTACCGGATTTTCGGCGACGACCCGGATCGAAGTGGCAAGCGCAACCGCGGCGCCGACGTCGCGATCGAGCAGCAGCGGAAACGAGATCGCGCCGATGCTGAGCGCCACTACGGCAAACAGGAAGCCGATGCCGGTGCCGGCAACGATCAGGGTCCAGCCAGCGGGAGTGGTGAACACGCTTTTGGCGAATTGGCTGATCGAGGCTGGCGGCATGTAGCCGAAGCTTGCGATGTAAATCGCCTCCGCGGTCACCAGCCACAACAGAAAGATCGCCATCAGCAGCAGGCCAAGGGCGACGATGGCGCCGAACGACGGCGAATGCAGCACGTCGAACGCGTGGCTCGATGAGGTGTCGAGTCCTGCTTCACGGCGGCGGCTCAATTCATAAAGTCCGATGGCGGCGGGCGGTCCTATCAGCGCAAAGCCAGCAGCGATCGGAAATGCCAGCGGCAACATGGTGCCACCCAAAGCTATTCCAATCATCAGCAAGCCAAGCAGCGGATAGATCACGCAAAGAAAGATGGCGTGGCTTGGCATCGCCATGAAGTCGTCGACACCGCTTGCCAGAGCATGAAACAAATCCGATGGGGTGATGCGGCGCACGATCGGACGCGCCGGACTCGCGTTCGCTCCAGTAAGGATATGGGCGTAAGACATAAGCGCTCCTCCTGAACCTTTGGGGTTCGGGCCGCACACGCGGCTGGGGCCGCAGGGCGCCCGAGGTTGCTATGACGTGCGATGATAACGCCACGCTGTCAGAAGACTGAGTGGTAACCGAAGAACTTCCCGGTGGGCGCGTTCACAAAGCAGTGTTGGTGCACTGCAAAGCCCCGACAATGATCGGAAAATTGCAAACGAAAAGGGCCCCTCGCGGGGCCCCCTTCAACGCACTTCCATGCGCTTCGTCAGCTAGCGGTGCCAGTGATCATGGCGCCATCCGTGATGCCAGCCTGGGCCGACACCCACAGCCACGCCCGGACCGCCGTAATAATCGTAATAGGCGCGGTCCCGCGGGTACCCGTAGTTATAGTAAGGACCCGGCGCGCCTACACCGACGCCAACACCACCCGGTCCGGCATAAATTCCAACTTGCGCCATCGCAGGCGCGGCGGTGAGGATTGTCGCGGCTGCAAGAACGCCGATTGCGATCTTCTTCATGATCTTCTCCTCTCGTTACTGAGGAGGAAAACGTCCGGCGAAAGCCGTAGTTCCTGCGTCTATCCGTTCGCGAGCTTCACAATAAATTTGATGGAACAATTCGTGTAAGCAACGTCGTGCTTATTCGGCGGCGATCTGCAAGCGTTCCGGCACATCTTCATGCTCAGGCCGCTCGCCGCTCAGCCACGACTGGAAACGATCGAGATAAAGGTAGATCACCGGCGTCGTGAACAACGTCAGCATCTGACTCAAGATAAGGCCGCCGACCATCGCGTAGCCGAGCGGCTGGCGAAGCTCAGATCCCGAACCATGGCCGAACATCAGCGGCAAGCCGCTCAGCAGCGCCGTCATCGTCGTCATCATGATCGGCCGGAAACGCAACAGACAGGCTTGCCGGATCGCCTCACGCGGCGACAGGCCGGCACGTTCGCGGTTGATCGCGAAGTCGACCAGCATGATGCCGTTCTTCTTGACGATGCCGATCAGCAGAATGATGCCGATGATGCCGATCACCGACAGGTCGAAGCCACCGAACCACAGACACAGCAGCGCGCCGACGCCGGCCGACGGCAGGGTCGAAAGGATCGTCAGCGGGTGGATGTAGCTTTCGTAAAGCACGCCGAGGATGACGTAGACCACGACCAGGGCGGCCGCGATCAGCACCGGCTCGTTTGAAAGCGCCGCCTGGAATGCCTGCGCATTGCCCTGAAAGCTCGTGATCATGGATGGCGGCATCCCGATCTGATCTGACTCCCGTTGAATAGCCTCGACCGCCTGGCTCAGTGCAATACCCGGCGGCAGGTTG
The DNA here is from genome assembly GCA_963807565.1 of uncultured Alphaproteobacteria bacterium. Classification (GTDB taxonomy): domain Bacteria; phylum Pseudomonadota; class Alphaproteobacteria; order Rhizobiales; family Xanthobacteraceae; genus BOG-931. The sequence goes on from CAWECH010000024.1 coordinate 161,182, forward strand.
AATGTGAGCGTGGCGGCGGGGAATTGCCCGGAATGCGCGACCAGCAGGGCGCCGATGTGGGTGGTATCGACAGTGACCAGCGTCGATAACGGCACGAGCTGACCGTTAGTAGGAGCCTTGATGTAAAGCTGATTGAGGGTATCGAGCTTTCCCTGGATGGACGGCGTGACTTCAAGAACCAGGAAGTAGGAATTGTTGGTGAAGTATTGCGTGACGTCTTCCTGGCCGAACGCATCGTTGAGCGTGTTGTCGATCACCTGCGGCTGGATGCCAAACCGTGCAGCGGCGTCGCGATTGATGTTAACGGTCACCAAGGGCGCCTGGTTTTGTGCGTCCGACGCGACGTCGGCGAGTTGAGGCAGCTTCTTCATCGCCGCGAGCAGGCGCGGAGCCCAGATGTTGAGCTCCTTGAAATCGGGATCTTGCAGCACGTATTGGAACTGCCCGCGCGCGATGCGCCCGCCAACCGTGATGTCCTGGGACGGTTGCAGAAACAGTCGGGCGCCCGGCACTTGCGCCAGTTGAGGACGAAGCCGGTCGATAATTTGCGACGCGGAGGCGTTGCGTTCGTCGCGCGGTTTCAGCCCGAGGACAAAGCGGCCGGTATTCTGGGTATTGCCGTAGCTCGGCCCGAAAAACGATCCAAAGTCGGCGATGTCCGGATCCTTCGCGATCACCTCGGAGAGCTGGCGCTGGATATCCCGCATTTTTGCGGCCGAGACATCCTGGCCGCCTTCCGAGATACCCATGATCATGCCGATGTCCTGGGTCGGGAAAAAGCCCTTGGGGATCACGACAAACATCACGCCGGTGACGGCCATGGTCGCCAGGAATACAAGTCAGCGTCGGAAATTGATGGTCGAGCACGAAATCGAGCCCGCGGCGATAACCATTGAGCACCGCGTCGAAACCGCGTTCGATGATGAAATACAGTCGGCCATGTTCCCGATCGTGGTCGCTGACCAGAAAGCGGGAACACAACATCGGGGTCAGCGTCAGCGAGACGACGACCGAGACCAGAATACCGGCCACGACGGTAATGGCGAATTCGTGAAACAGCCGGCCGACGATGCCACCCATCAGCAATAGCGGAATGAACACTGCGATCAGCGAGATACTGATCGACATCACGGTGAAGCCGATTTCCTTCGCGCCCTTGATCGCCGATTGCAGGGGCGTGGTGCCCGCCTCGAGATGGCGGAAGATATTTTCGACCACGACGATGGCGTCGTCGACCACGAAACCGACGGCAATCGTCATCGCCATCAACGACAGATTATCCAGGCTATATCCGACCAAATAGATGATGGCGGTCGCGCCGAGCAGCGATAACGGGACTGCGGCGCCAGGAATAAGCGTGGCCTGGATGCTGCGTAGGAACAGGAGGATGACCAGCACGACGAGTATGCACGACAGCACCAGCGTGAACTCGACGTCCTTGACCGATGCGCGAATGGTCTGGGTGCGGTCGACGACCGTCGTCAAGTGTATGCCCGGAGGGATAATTGAGTGCAGTGTTGTCAGCGCTTTCTTGATGTTATCGACTGTCTCGATCACATTTGCGCCCGGCTGCTTGAAAATCTGCAGCATGATCGCCGGCTGATCGCGATGCATGGCGCCGAGCGTCACATCCTGCGGGCCGCCAATGGCCTGGCCCACGTCACGTACGCGAACCGGTGCGCCGTTGCGATAGGCAATGATGACATCATTAAACGGCTCGGGTTCCGTGATCTGATCGTTGGCCGAAATGGCAAAGCTCTGCTGCGGCCCGATCATCGTGCCTTTCGGCGCGTCCACGGTAGAGCTCGCCAGTGCGGTCCGGACGTCTTCTAATGTCAGTTGACGTGCCGTCAGCTTGGCGGGATCAATCTGGACGCGGATCGCCGGCCGTTGCTGACCGCCGATCTGAACCTGCGAAACGCCGGCGATTTGCGAAATCTGCTCGGCGACGACGTTTTCAGCATAGTCGTCGACTTTGTAGAGCGGCAGCGTGTCCGATGTTGCGGCCACGATCATGATCGGGGAATCCGCCGGATTGATCTTCTTGAATGTCGGCGGCGCAGTAAGGTTCTTGGGCAGATTCGGTCCCGCCGCCGTGATGGCGGCCTGTACGTCCAGCGCGGCACCGTCGATATTGCGATTGAGATCGAATTGCAGCGTGACGACCGTCGAGCCGAGTGAACTTACCGAGCTCATCTGGCTCACACCGGCGATCTGGCCAAATTGAAATTCCAGCGGCGTGGCGACCGTCGAGGCCATGATCTCCGGGCTCGCGCCGGTCAGCGTGGCAGTCACATTGATGGTGGGGAAGTCGACTTGCGGCAGCGGCGCCACGGGCAACAGCGGAAACGCAACGATACCCACCAGCGCCAGCGCCGCCATCAGCAGCGAAGTGGCGATCGGCCGGCGGATGAAAACTTCAGAGAAGCCCATCAGCTTTTGTCTGCCTGCGGATCAGCCGCCTTTCGGCGGCGCGCTTTGATTGCGAATGTCGACGTGAGTTCCGACGTCGAGCCGGGATTGCCCAGTGACCACGATGCGCTCGCCAGCTGCCAGTCCTTTGGTGGCAATCGCCAGGTCTTCGCTGACGATGAGTGCCGTGATCGGACGTTGCTCTACGGTGTTGTCCTGCTTGACCACCCAGACATACATGCTCTCCGGACCGCGCTGAACCGCGACGGACGGAAGCGTGACCGCATCTTTTCGCGTTGTAATGAGAATGCGGATGCGCACGAATTCACCCGGCCACAGCCGCTCGTCTTCATTCGGAAACTCGGCCTTGAGGCGAATGGAACTGGTTCCCTGATCGATCTGATTATCGATCAGCAGAAGATGGCCGTCCGCCAATTTCTGATTTCCGTCCTGATCGTAAGCAAGAACGGAGACGCTGCCATGAAGCATCGCTTCGCGCACCGGGCCGAGATTGCTCTGCGGCAGCGTGAAGATCACCTGCGACGGCTTGATCTGGGTCAGCACGGTGAGCGGATTGGTATCGGTCGGGTGGATGATGTTGCCGAGGTCGAGCTGGCGGAAGCCGACGACGCCGTCGATCGGAGCGGCAATCGTCGCGTAGTCAAGCTGTGTCTGCGCCGACTCGATCGCGCCCACATCGGCGTCGATGGTCGACTTCAACTGGTCGACCTTGGCCTGTTGCAGATCGACGTTCTGCTGGGTCTCAAAGTTCTTTTTCACAAGCGTGGTGAACCGCGTCAGATCGAGCTGGGCGTCGATCAGTTGCGCATCGTCTGCGTGCTTCTTTGCGACGGCCTGATCGACGTTGGCCTTGAATGGCGCAGGATCGATTTTCGCCAGCACATCACCCTTGTGAACTTCCTGACCTTGCTGGAAGTTGATCGACACAAGCTGGCCCGTGACCTGCGCACGGATCGCAACCGTGTTGTAGGCCTGCACGGTACCGAGTGCGTCGTAGTAGATCGGCACGTCGCGCTGTGCCGCGTCCGTAACCGTTACGGGTACGTGAGGCGGAGCTGCGACCGAGATAGTCTTTCCGTGCCGCCAAATGACCAAGCCGGCGATCGCGACGATCGCGATAAGCGCAGCGATCAACCAATACATCAGACGCGATTTCGGGCGGGACAGCGCGAAGCGCTGCGACCCGTCATCTTTTCCGTGCAGCCCCGGTGGTTCTAGCCTGGCGTCCATCTAAGGTTCCAAAGCCTCACACGCGGTGACGGCTTCTTTCGAATATGCCGCTTGGCTAAGAGAGCGCAATGCCGGGCGGATTAAAGTTCGTTAAGGTGACCGGCGGCGTAGCTACAAGCAAACAACGCGCCAAGTAAATTTTCGTTTCTTTCTGACGGGTGATCAACCCGGCGCGACGAAACCAGCTTCGAATGCCGCTACTCTTAACGAAACGCCGTATGCGACGCATTTGCAAATAAACCCTTCCGGCTGTTGTTATCGCATATTCGTGATCGTAAAGCGGCAAGTGATGATCGGCCCACGCTGCTTTGTAAGCTTCGTCGCCGATGCCGAAATCGAACGTCTCGTTCTCTTGTTGCGCCGACCGGTCGATAAGTTCACGTAACAAAAGATGTCCGGGACGATACCGCCCAAACGACTCATCATAGGCGGGAAAAATGTAATAGAAGCTGCCGCGTCCGATATATCCGAGGTGAGCGGAAACCACCGCGTTGTCGATTAACAGGGCAGACAGGTGACCGATCTTTCCGATCCATTTTTCACTGACGACTGCGCGGTAAAAATCGGCAACGCCGGGGAAGGCGAGAAAGTCGGGAATATTCGTCTGCTTATATTTTTGGCGCTTCAGTGCGAATAATTTTTCCGTAACCGCACCAGCCAGATCACCCGCAGGGTTCACGACAAATTCAACGGCGCCACGCTCGCTGATCTTGCGGTATTCGCGATCGAGCTTTCGCCGCAAGCCGACTGATGCGTTGCCCGCTGCCGTGCCGTTACCTTTGATCAGCAATGAATGACCGCTTTCGCGGTGCGGTGTGCAGTCGAGATAGGTCAGCGGATTGACCGCACCCGATACGTCGCCGGCGATTTTTGTCAGATCGACGACATCAAAGCCTGGCAACAATGTTAGCGCTCGCTCCCACAGCGACTTGAATTCCCCTCGCGACAGCGACAGGCCGGCTTTCAGGATCGGGGCATTGTAATCGGCAACGCCGCAATCCATGAAGCGCAAGATTCGGATGTTGAATTTCGTCTCGATCGCGAGCGGCAGATACAGGACCGGTTCACCGGAGCTGTTCCGGACCACCAGCAGAAACGCTTCGATACTGTTGGCCTTGCCGATGGTGCTCGTCCAGAGCTCGAGGAACTCGCGCGATTGGAAAATATACATCTGGAGATCGCGCTCGTCCGCGATCGAGGGCCAATCGCACGCGGCGAAATTGTTGCCGGCAAAGAGCTCGACCTTAAATGAGGTGCGCGCGGCGTGCTGTTGCCGCGGAAGATCCAGGACAGTCACGCTCATTCACCGCAAAGCCGGTCGTGGCTGGGTTGCCATCGATCCCGATCGGTGGGTTGTACTCCATGAAGCCGCCGGCAGTCGTAAACGGCGCAGCCACTTGCTGCTCTGCGTAGACTGTTGGTTAATTGCCCCGGCTTAAGCGCGGACACGTTGTCCGCCGCGCTTGGGGAATTATCCTTAATGTGATGCCGCGGCTTGCGCGGATACAAACTTTAACGACAACGCTGTAGATCATGTCGCCATGAACGTTCAGTTCAACAGCGATGCTGTTTCAGGCATGGCGCGCACGCCAGGCAATGCAGGCGCGCTGCGGCGCAATTTCTTTTTGGTGACGCCGAGCGATGAGCAGTGCGGCGTTAAATCGTTTGCCCGCTTGCTGGTGAATGAACTCGATGCCGACTATCCAGCTGCTGGCTACGGGCTACTCCCGGTCTCGCCGCGCTGGCGCGACTTACCGGCGTTGTTGCGGCAGGTGCGCCATGCCGATTGCATCGTTTTCAGTGTTCCGCTCACGTCCTGGAAAAAACTCCTGGTTCTGCCGTTGGTGATCTTGCTGTTCGCGCGCTGCGTAGGCTGTCGAGTCGCCGTCTTCATGCACGAATGGGCCGGGCTGCACCGCCTGCGGCGGATCGCATTTGCGCCGTTCGTGTGGTTCAGCAGCGCGATCCTCGTCGTGTCGCCGCTGATTGCAGGCGAGATTGCTCAAACACGCTGGCTTCCCGGAGTGGGGGAGAAGTGCAGGCTGGTACCGAATGCGCCAACGGTGTGGCCTGGCGAGCCGCTTGTCACCGAGCGGGTCGAACATGTCAGAACGGCCGCCAGCAATTGCGACATCGTCATCGGCCACTTCGGCGCCCTCTACAAAGGCAAAGCGTCCACCGCCTTGCTCGACGTTTGCCATTATCTGCGAGGCCGCGGTGTTCGTGCGTTGATCGTATTTATTGGCAGCTTTCCGCCGTCACTCGACGGCTATGAGCAACAGTTCTGGGCCAAGGTCGCCGAATACGGCATCGAAGATCAGGTCATCGTGACCGGCTATGTCACCGACGACGCGGAGCTCTATACGCTGTTCAACGAAGTCGGCGTGTTCCTGTATCTCTTCGCGGAAGGGCTGACGGCGCGCCGCTCCAGTGTCATTCACTGCCTGCAATCCAACCGGCCGGTGGTCGTCACCGAGCCGCGTTCAATGAACGAGTTCGCCCATCACAAAGGCTTTCAGTCGGTGATCGCGTCGGGAGCGCTGTCGTTCATTCCGGCTGACGCAAGTCCGCAGACGATTGCCGACCGGTTGTTCGACCTCGCCAAACGGGGTGGACGAACGACACAGGCAATCGATAGCGGTGCCTGGTGGCGCGCCACCACCGCCGCGACGCACGCAGCGCTGTCGGAAGGGCGACTGCCGGACAATCGCTAGGTGCTTTTTGCCGCTACTGCGCCTTGCACCATTTCCAGTGCGCGGATCAGCCGTTGCCGGCCTTTGGCGATATTGAGGATCCAGCACATTGCGAAGTAGGTGACCATTCCAGCGGGAATAAGAATGATCAGAGCGGTCCGACTCGAAACCGCGAGTATCTCGTCAAGCGCCTTGATAACGATGACCATTGTCATGGTTGCGATCAAAACACGGGCGATGGGTCGCCACGGCAACGGAATATGAAAAGCCCACCGTGTCAGTACGGCAGCGGTTGCAAAGCCAAAAATCTCGGTCGCAAGGCGTGCCCAGGCCGCGCCGACAGGTCCCATCCGCGAAATAAGAACGTAGAGAAGAATGCAATTGAAAATCATCGTCGAGCCGGCGTTGATCAAATAGAGCAAATTGCGGTCCGACAATAGAAATCCGACGTGCACGTATTGGTAAGTGAGAATTTGAAAAATCATCATGACGCAGATGATCGGCATGACGACTACGGCGAGATCGCGGAAGTCCGGGCCGAGGATCACATAGGCGACATGGTGCGACACAACGGCGAAACCCAGCGCCGCCGGGAGAGTAATCGCCAGAAGAAGCTCAAGACACTCGGCGAGATGTTCGCGAGCCGCGGCAACACCGCGATTGGACAGAATCTGCACCGCCATCGGCATGAATGTTGCCGCAGCGCTGATGGCGGGGATGATCAGCGTTTGCCTGACAAGATCGACACCGGCCGCATATTGACCGGCCACCCCAGCGCCGGAAATGTGCGCGATGATAAAGCGGTCGACAGTCGCCGATATTGCCAGGAGCGATAGCGACAGCGTCAGAGGCACGCCGGCTTTTGCCAGTGCGAAAAGCTGAGGGCCGTCGAAGCGCATAACGGTGCCGCGCCATGTCTGCGGCGTCAAAAGCAGCGTGGTCGTAAAATACGTCAGCGCCGCGGAGATCAGCAGTGCGATCCCGGTTCGGAATATCAGGATGAAAATGACGCCGAAGATCAACAGCAGCGCCGCCCGTATCACCGTAGCCTTCATCACTGCGAAAGCTTGAAATCTGGCTCTCATCAACTCGATCGTCGTATCGAATACGCTGAACGCCAGTCCGAAAACGACTGCGGCGATCGCCGCGCCGGACTGAAGTCCCGAAAGCAGCCCGGCAATATAGCCAAGCGGCGCGATCAAACAGGACAGCAACAATCCCGGTAACGCGATTGAGCGAACGTCCGTCGCTTCACCGCGGGGTTCGGTCCGTATGATGTAGAGACGCACCCAACTGGCGACGACGGTGCTGACAATCGCGGCGAACCCCAGGCCGAGGGCATAGACGCCGTACTCGCCAGTCGACAACAGCCGCGTGAATATAATGACGTTGAGAAGGCCGAAGGCTGCCGAAAATCCGTTGGCGGCGAAGTTGATCGCGGTCTGGCTGATCAGCTTGGGGTGCTTGCGCTGAAGATCGCCGATCACCTTCGGCGTGTCTTCAGAGGTAAGCTCAGCCTTACCGATAGAGTCGGACATCGATCGTCAATCGTTCCCTGCCGGGGATGGCTGCCGAGCCAGGCTAAATCGTTCTGCCATGACGATCAGATAATCCGGCAGTGTCGCGGTTGGTAGGTACCGGCGTAGCTGAAAAACGAACTATGCACAGCGCAGCCTTATTCTGGGGTGCATTCCCACGAGGTCGTCAATTTCGGGCTTCAGTTTCCCGGTCAGGATGTGCGCTTGCGTGCGTTTCAACTACCAATCCGGCGGCATATTTAAGGCTGTCGGCAATGGGCGCGACCATGGCCCCCGACTGCTTGGCGGCTTTGACAGTCCATTCCAGCAACCCGGGGTCAATGCCGTAGCGGCTCGGTCGCTCGACGACATCATGACTGAAGAAAATCAGCCAGCCATTGGTTCGGATAGTGTCAGCGATCAGGGCGGTGATTCGTGAGCGGTCGAGCGTCGCATTCTCCAGCGGCCAGGATTTGAGCGCGCCGAGGTTCGCAACCCCGCTATTGATGCCGTGGTCGACCGAGCGACAACAATCGAACAGCATTTCGAGCTGCCGGCGCGCGCCGAAAGACAGGTCGCCGTACGGATAGGCGAAATTCCGAACCTGAACTTTGCCGTCTATTCTTTTCAGGGCCGCCTGGTTGCACTCGAATTCGAGTGCCAGCGCGTCGCGCGTGAGCCGCGACACCGCGGAATGAAAATATGTCTGGCAGCCGATTTCATGACCGCGCAACCAGATCGGTCGAAGCTCCTCGGGTGTTGCCAGGGCGCCGACGGGACTCTCGCGGCCAAAGCCGGCGCCAGCGATATAGAACGTTCCCCGGACGCCGTGCTGTTCAAGGATACGCGCGCCGGTATCGCAAGCTGATGCCGGTACGTCATCGAAAGTGAACGAAATAATCGGTTTGGTATTGCGCATCCCGAGTTTTTTGGCCGGGACATTGCGAGCAAGATAGCGGGAAAACTTGCCGCGAATTTTTGCGTACGGCGTTTCGCCTTGTTCGGAGCGCAACAATTCCAGCGGGATACTGAAATTCTCCGGCACGGGCGGACCGAAGTCTTTTTGAATATGATTCATGCGCGCCGTTATTCCACTTCCTGGAATGCCAGTATTCAGTAATACCGGTATTCAATCCGCGGCATGCCTGCTCCCTCGACCAGGCAGCGCCTCGACGTCGGCTTGATAGCGCAAAGGGTATAAAGTAGGCGTAAAGCTGCAGAACGTCGTAAATCGTTAATCCTAATTAACCACACAATCTGCTGTGGTTTATGACGCGACGTCTTCAGCCACGTTAGCGGTACTGTTCGTAGTGGAGATCGAACTCGGCCGCGATCCGTCCGGCGCCGCGCGCGGCGCGGATCAGGCTGTCCATGATCGCTTTGCGGCCGCTTAGCGCGGCGACAGGCAGCGACAGCAGGCCGATGCCCAGCAGACCGAGCCCGGTGTACCAGCGCCTTACCGCGCCGTTCATGCTGTTAAGGAACTTGCGCTCAAGGCGTGTCGCTTCGGTGCCATTGCGGAACTTGCGGCGCAGCAGATAGCCGACAGTGGTTCGCGCCGGTGGCGTGGTCTCGAACACTTCGGCCTCATCGGCCCAAGCAAAGCTGCGGCCGTCAATACGACAGCGCCAGAAAAAATCGTAATCGCTGCCGCCGGTGAAAGCGAAGTCGTGCAGGAACGGTTCGTCGAGATATTCTTCGAGCACGGCGCGGCGGATCAGCATGTTGCCCGCGCCAAAAATCATCGGTACGCGGCCGGTGGCAAAGCGGACCGGGGCAAACAATCCGCTTTTGGCCAGCCAGTGATCGGGTTGTTCAAACACCGGCGAGACCGGCCCGCCGACGATATCGACGCTGTAATCGAGCGCCACCTGGATCATTGCGCTGAGCCAACGCGGATCAGGATATTCGTCGTCATCGAGGACGGCAACGTAGTCGGGGGTAGAAGCTGCGCGGCAGGCGAGGCCAAAGGCGCGATTGTAAGCATAGGTGTGGCCTCGGCGCGGCTCGACGACACAGCGCAGCGGAAACCGGAACGCCTGTGCCATTTCGCCGACGACCGCCGCGCCTTGCTGCGCATCGGCGTCGTTATCGACGACAATAATCTCAAGGCTGCCGGCGTAGTCGAGGCGCGCCACGTAAGTGAGCAGCCTGCGCAATCCATCGGGCCGGCGAAACGTCGGCACGCACAGAATGACGCGCGGGGCCCGCAGCCTTCGGTCATGGAGCTTCGGTCCGCGTCAACAGCAGATAAATCGCGTGCGGATTGGTCATCAGATAGCGGCCCATAAGACGCCGCGGCTCGAGGTAGATGCGGTAAACCCATTCAAGCCCGGCGCGCTGCATCCAGTCCGGCGCGCGCGAGTTTTTGCCCGACATGAAATCGAACAGCCCGCCGGAGGTCTTGATCAAGCCAACGTTGGACAGGCGAGTCGCGATTGCGCACCGCGAATTCCTGCTCGCGCGGCGCGCCGAGGCCAAGCCAGAGGACATCCGGTTGCGCGTTGTTGATGGTTTCGATGATGCGCTCTTCGTCGCCTTCGCGGCGCAGAAAGCCACAACTATGCCCGACGATGTCGAGCTGCGGATAGAGCGACCGGGCGTGCCGAACTGCCTGATCGACGATCGATTTGGCGGCGCCGAGAAAAAACATGCGTGCACCGCGCTGCTGCCCGATCTTTGCCGCGTCATGAAAGAAATCTGTGGTCGCGACGCGTTCGGGCAACGGCGTTCGATGAAACAGGCGCGATGCGAACACCATAGGCATGCCGTCGGCGTGAATGAGGTCAGACGCAAGAAAGAGATCGCGAACGCCCGGCTCGCTGGCGCACAGCGAAAGGACTTGGCCATTGGCCGAGGTGAAGATCAGGGGAGCTTGCGCTTTGTTCCGCCGCGCCAGTGCAACGTCGATCATCAATTCGGCGGAGCGGGTGCGGTCGATCACGGCAATGGGCAAACCGCCGATGGTTGCGATCGGCACGTCCCATCGGCTGGCGGCGTCGGTTGCGGCAAAGCTGAGAACGCCGGGTTGCTCCGGCATGGCAATCGCTCCTCGGTTCGGCGCCTAATGGAGCGGATTTCAGCGAAAAATAAAGGTTAATTCACTGTTAGGCTTAAGAGTCGGGGCGCACCACTCGTTACTCGGAGATGCGCGTCTGCGCCACGTGAGATTCTTCGCTGGCTGATGCAAGTTTGGAACGTTCAGGCGGAACCGACGCCCGTTAACACTGCCCCGCGCACCTTGGTCGCGTCGGCGCCAAGCTTCGCCATAAAGCGCTCTGAAGCGTGTTGGTCTTCTTCGATCGGCCGCGCGACCAGAATGATATGGTCGACAAGGCTGGCAAAGAAACGGGTGCTCGGGTCGCCGTTAAAATCGACCGCTGTAACGATGACCATGTCGAAGCGCCGGGTCTTGTCGAAGGCCTGCTTCACGTCGGTGTCGCTGATGCGACCGTCGCGGCGGCTGTCCGGTGCGACGAACGGCAACAGGTTGATATTGGTATCGCGGTCGTGGACGATCAGGTCTGACAGTTCGTAGCGTCCGGTGGCGACGTCGACGAGGCCGCCTTCGCTTACATTGGAGTCGAGTGCCGACATTGTCCGGCGTTGAAGATCGGCGTCGATCAACAGCACGCGCTGGGTCGCGGCCATTGCTGCGGCAAGCGACAAGGCGACCGTAGTCGTATCATCTTCATCGCAGGAGGCGACTATCAGGACGCTTGGGTTGGCGCGCTTCTTGTGATTTTCGCGCAGCGCGTCGGAAATCTTGCGGATTTCACGGGCAAACCGCGAGTTCGGATTCTCGACCGCGGCGAGGCTGTATGAAACATCGACCGGGGGCAGCTCTGCTATCACCGGGATTGTGAGCGCCGACGTCCGCGCCCGCCACAACTTCTTCATCGTGGCGCCGAGCTTGCTGGGCTTCGGCGCCACGTCTTCGCGGCGCGCGCCGCTAAGCTCGCGCAGGATGACGATACCGGTACCGCAGGCGCCGCCGAACATCATGGCGGCAAGCGCAACGAGGACGCCGGACGGCGGCCAGCTGCGGGTCAGCGGCATGTCGGCGCGCGAGATGATGCGGATATTCTTGGTGTCGACCTGTTCCTGTTCCTGGGTTTCCCGCGAGCGCACCAGGAAGGATTCATAGACGGTCCTGTTGGCTTGAACTTCGCGCTCAAGCTGACGCAACCCAACGAGAGATTCATTGGTGGACAGCGTATTGCCCTTAAGCGCGTCGACGTGCTGACCCAGCTGCGCCTCGTCGTCCTTCGCGCGCTGATATTCCGCCCGTGCCGAAATGGCGATGCGATTGACCTCTTCTTCAATCGAGCGGTGCAATTTATCGGCCTGCGCATCGATCTCGATGACGGCAGGATGCCGGTCGCCCAATGTGCTCTTCTGCTCGGCTTCGCGCCGCATGATCTCGTTGTACTGGCTGCGCAGCATGGTGATGGTTGCTGACTGAACAGCTTCCGGGAAGGCGCCCATGGGCCCTTTCGACTGCTGGAAGCTCTCGATCTGGTCGAGCCGCGCTTTGGCTTCGGCGGTTCGTGCGCGCGCCGCATTGAGCTGGGTGTTCAATTCCGAGAGCGTCTGCTCGCCAACGAGCTCGCCATTGATGCCAATGATGTTGTGGCTCGCCTTGTACGCCTCAACCTTGTCTTCGGCTTGACGGACTCGCTCTTGCAGTTCCTTCAACCGCGATGACAAAGCCTGTGACACCTGCCGGGCAGCGTCGGCGCGAACCTGGGTTTGCTCGGTGAGATAGGCTTGAGCGATGGCGTTGACGATGCTCGCCGCTTTGGCCGGGTCATCGCTGTTGATGCTGATTTCCACCACGTAGGTGCGTTCCGGGCGGCGGATGACGAGATGCCTCTTCAGGGTCTCGAGCGCGGCAACGGACGGATGTTCGTGCGCCATCGGGCCAGCGAGGAATTCCGGATCCTGGTCCAGCCCCTCCGAGGCGACGACGCGGCGCAGGACGTTATCGGAGCCGATGACCCGCGCCTGACTTTCGACCTGAAGAACCGCGGCATCGCTTTGCGGGATAGTGGGCGAGATGTCGATCTGCGCCCCGCGCAAATCCATCGGGTCGATGAGGATCTGCGTTGTTGCGGTGTATTGATGCGGCACCAGTTTGATGAAGGCGACCGCAGCACCAAGCGCTGCAAGCGTCGTGAGCAGGATGATCCACTTGCCCCGCCACAGCACCGACCAGAATTTTCCGAGATCGAAATCGCCGGTGCTGTTGAAGCCCGGCGCAGCGTCGCCGCGTCCCGCAACTACGGTCTGGGCATAACCCGGCGCTTCGAACATAACTGACGTAACTCTCTCACTTCGACTGCGTCCGTGGCCCCGCTACCCTGCAACTAATTCCGCGCCAACCGGGGCGCGAGGAGCCCGGTTATGGTTAATCAATTGATGACGAAATAAGGTTAATACCCGGTGTATCGGATCGGACTTCCCCGGCGCGAAGTAAGGATTTGTTAGGAAGCTGCGCGGCTTTAGCGCCGCAAAAATCGGTAAACCGCCGCGACCGCGACAAACAGCGCGACGACCGGAATCCAGATCAGGAATGCGCCGATTATCGTAACGAAGATTGCCGCTACGATCAGCGCCAACACGAGCATCAGAACGGCGAAGCCCAACGGGCCGGGCGGCCGCATCACAAAGACGCGTTGCGTTCGCCGGGTGGCCGTCCTGGCTCCCAGCTTGTCTGCCATGTTGCTGCCACGGCGGATTGCTGCCGCGGCCACCGGCATGATCCGGCGGAATGATCTCCGGCTCGGCGCGAGGGCGTTCCGGCTGGTTTTGGTCATCGACCATGGCGTGTAACCCGTAAGGTCAACTGGCTGCCGTTTTATGTGGGATCGGCAGATGTGGCCACAAGCGGCGCTTTGCCGCTAGGCCGTATCAGGCATTGGCGCCGGCTTTGGCGTGACTTTCGATGCGCTCGATCTGCGCAAACCGATACACGGCGATCGAAATCAGCCAACTGGCGGCGAATATCCCGATAATGAGATAGCCGAGGCTGCCAAAGTGATCGTTCAGGCCGCCGATGAAAGCCCAGAACGGTCCGTCGAGGCTCAGGCGGTCAGCCAGCAGGCCGAGCGCTTCGATGCCGCCGATCAGAACGGCAACCAGCACTGAAACAAACGTGATGGTGAGGTTGTAGTAAAGCTTGCGGATCGGCTTGTTGAAGGCCCAGCCGTAAGCGCCAAGCATCAGCACGCCGTCCGTGGTGTCGATCAGCGACATGCCTGCGGTGAACAGCGCGGGAAACACCATGATCGACCAGATCGGTAATCCCTTGGACGCTTCCGCAGCCGAAATGCCGAGCACGCCAATTTCGGTCGCGGTGTCGAAGCCAAGTCCGAACAAAAAGCCGAGCGGATACATGTGCCAGCTTCGCGACACCATGCGGAACATCGGCCGAAACAACCGTCCGAGAATGCCGCGCTGCGCGAGAAGCCGGTCGACGTCCTCTTCGACAAAGGCGCCGCCGCGGCGCACCTCGCGGAAGGTGCGATAGACCGAACGCAAGATCAGAAAATTCGCGGCGGCGACAACAAACAAAAACACCGCCGAAACCAGCGTGCCGATCGTGCCGCCGATCAGCTTGAAATCCTCGAAGCGGTCCTGCAGCGCGCTTGCTGTCAGCGCCACTGCGGCGGACGCAATCACGACGACCGTCGAATGGCCGAGCGAAAAGAACAGGCCGACGGACACCGGCCGCTTGCCGTCCTGCATCAGCTTTCGGGTCACATTGTCGATGGCGGCAATATGATCGGCGTCGACGGCATGCCGCAGACCGAAGGCGTAAGCCAGGAATGCCGTGCCGACCAGCACGGGATAATCCCGAAACGCAATCAACGCCCAGACCCAGGCGAGGATATTGGCGGCGATCAGCAGCCCGTAAATGCCGGTCAGCTTGCGCGACAGGTTCGCATTCTGATCGTTGAATAAAGTGCCCAACAGGCTGGTGGTGGCGCCGCGCATGACGGCGGCACGTTAAAGACAGGGCAGGGGGCCGCGCAAGAGCCGATGAGCGAAAATCTCGTAATCGTCATACCGGGTGGAAGCGGAGCCGTTACTCCGGCTGAATCCCGGCGGCGCGGATCACTTCGCTCCAGCGCTTGGTCTCCGCTTTCACGAAGGCGTCCATCTCCGCGGGCGTGCCGCCGCCGGGCGAAAGACTGAGCGCCTTGTAGCGTTCGAGGAGTTCCGGGTCCTTCATCGCCTTGTTGAGCGCGTCATTGAGCTTGGCAACGGCGCCGGTCGGTGTCTTTGGCGGCGCGCTGAGTGCGTTCCAGGTGTCGGACTCGCAGCCGGAGACGCCGGCTTCTCCAATCGTTGGCACATCGGGAATTGCCGCGACGCGCTGCTTGGTCAGAACTGCAAGGATGTGGGCCTTCCCCGCCCTGTCGAGTTCCAGCGCGGTTGCGAGTTCGCCAAACATCAGATCGACATGGCTTGCGATCAGATCGTTGAGCGCCGGCGCGGTGCCTTTGTAGGGTACGTGGACAAGTTTGGTTCCGGTGAGGGTCTGAAACAACTCAGCGGTCAGATGCGAGGTCGTGCCGACGCCCTGCGATGCGTAATTGAGTTTGCCAGGATTGGCTTTGGCATAGGCGATCAGTTCCTGAACCGTCTTGGCCGGGAAGTCCGGCCGCACCAGTATGACGTTTGGCACATGCGACATGATCCCGATCGGCACGAGCTGCGTCGGATCGTAATTGAGCGATTTGTACAGGAACGGATTTGTCGTAATCGGCGACGGTTGCGAAGCGAGCAGCGTGTAGCCGTCCGCGTCGGAGTGATAGACGAAGTCCGCACCGACGCTGCCGCCGGCACCGCTCTTGTTGTCGACGACGAGCGGCTGGCCCAGTAACGGCCCCATCTTTGCGGTCACGATCCGTGTGACGGTGTCGACGCCGCCGCCGGCGGGAACCGCTACCCACACCTTGACGGGATGATCGGGAAAATTCGCCGCGCTGTCCTCGGCGCGAGCGACGGCGGCCACGCAAAGCAGGCCTGCTGCAGCAAATACAATCGAACGTCCGATCATTCTCAGTCCTCTGGAATTCGCCCGGCAACGGCCGAAGCCTTACCGCATAACAGGTTCTTCAGTCCCGCGACCTGCTGCCGCGTTGCATGCGTGGTCGTGCCTGATGGCGGTTCACAAAGCAAACCGTGAGCCATAGGATCGGCGCCCTTAAGGGAGAAACGCTGCATGAGCAAGCTTGATTTCGTTATCGAAGAATTGGTTACCGCCAACCGCATTTTGGCGAAGGAGGGCATCGTCGATTCGTTCGGTCATGTCAGCGCCCGCCATCCCGACAATCCGCAGCGTTATCTGTTATCGCGCGCCCGCGCGCCGGAGCGCATCGAGCGGGACGATATCGTTGAATATACCCTTGATGGCACCGCCATCGACGAGCGCGGTCGCGCGCCCTACCTGGAGCGGTTCATCCATGGCGCGATTTACGAAAAACGTCCGGACGTGCACTCCGTCGTGCACAACCATTCGCCGAGCGTGATTCCGTTCGGCGTCACCGGCAAGAAGCTCAAGCCGCTGCTGCATATGTGCGCCTCGATCGGGCACGACGTGCCGATTTGGGATTCGCACGACAAATTCGGCGATACCACGCTGCTGGTCACCGACATGCCCATGGGCCGCGATCTGGCGGACTGCATGGGCGCGCGGCCGAGCGCCCTGATGCGCGGCCACGGCGCCACCGTCGTCGGCCGTTCGGTGCGCCATTCGGTTTTCGTTTCGGTTTATCTCGAGGTCGGCGCCAAGCTGCAAATGCAGTCGATGGCGATGGGCGACATCAAATTTCTCACGCCCGGTGAAGTCGACAAGATCGTTGCACGGGTCACCGACTACACGCTCAACCGGGCCTGGGAAAACTGGGCACGCCGCGCCGGACGGGAAATGCAGCCGGAACCGGCGTGACATCTCTCGCGGGGCGCCGACGGCCATGATGGCGGCGGTTTTTGCAAGCTTGCTTGCGGCACTGGCGCTCGATTTTTTCGGGCGCCAGCGCATCGCCATCGCCTGTCTGCTGCTGTCGCTCGGCCTCGGCGTCGGGTTGTTCCTGTGGGAAGTCTATAGTCCCGACTACGGCTTCCGCATGCCGTGGCTTGAACTATGACCGGCGCGGCGCAAGCTGAAACGCCGGTTGCCGTAACGCTCGACCGGCTGTTCCTCACGGTCATGCTGATCGCGCTCGCCGCCGCTCTCACCGCAGCGATGGTGATGCAGTATGCGTTTGGCGAAATTCCGTGCCCGCTCTGCCTGCTGCAACGCTTTGCCATGTTTGGCTGTTGTTTCGGAATCATCATGCAACTGCGCTCGCCAGGCTCGGAGCGCGGCGCCGGCATTGGCGCGATTTTCGCGGTGCTGCTGCTCGTGATCTCGGTGCGGCAGACGTTGCTCGACCTGTTTCCGCGTCAGGGTCACGCTTATGTCGGCAGTGCGGTGTTCGGTCTTCATATGCCGGTCTGGTCGGTGCTGATCGCCGTTGCGCTGCTGCTCGGCTTTGCGGCGCGGCTCGTGTTGTTCGGCGCGACGCGTGCAGTGCTCGATAGATCCTCGCTAATCAGCCGTCTGGCCGGGGCGCTCGCGTTTTACATTTTACTGATCTGCGCGATCAATTTTGCTTCCGTCGTCGTGCAATGTGGTGCGGGCCAATGTCACACCACGGGGTATGCTCTGCTCTCTACGCCGCATTGACCGTAGCGTCATGCTGGGCAACAGATGCGCCCAATGGGTTTTCTGTTTGACAGGCCAGGGGGAGACCATGCGACGGCAATTTCTGATTGCGATTGGAGCGGCGCTCATCGCCGCCGTAAGCTCGACTTTCGCGGCAGCGGCAGATTGGCCGACAAGGCCGGTGCGATTTATTGTTACGCTGGGACCAGGGAGCGGTGCTGACATCAGCGCACGCCTGCTTGCCGATAAGCTCAGTCAGCG
This sequence comes from uncultured Alphaproteobacteria bacterium, assembly GCA_963807565.1. GTDB lineage: Bacteria > Pseudomonadota > Alphaproteobacteria > Rhizobiales > Xanthobacteraceae > BOG-931. Next base: position 179,034 of record CAWECH010000024.1, read on the forward strand.
CTGGGGCCAGCCCGTGATCGTCGACAATCGGCCCGGCGGCGATGGCATTGTCGCCATCAATGCCTTTGTCTCGGCTCACGACGACCATGTCCTGCTTTACACACCGACATCGTCATTCACGGCGGCGGAGTTCCTGCACGATCATTTGCCATACAAGCCACGCGATCTCGGTCCGATCACGCGGGTGTCCAACACCGTCGTTGCGGTTGCGGTGCCTTCGACGATGAAGGTCAACTCGTTGAAGGATCTGGTGGCGCTCGCGAAGGCAGAGCCTGGGAAGTTGAACTGGGCAGGCGTGACCGGCGCACTCGACTTCACATTTGGAGGATGGCTCAAGCAGGACGGCATCGACATTAACAAGGTGCCGTACAAGAACCCGGTCGATGCCGCGAATGATCTCTCCGAGAATCGTGTTCAGGTTTACGAGGCGGCCTTTGCGATCGTTCGCCCACAGGTCGAAGCCGGCAAGATCAAGAATCTCGCCATCGTGAATTCGGTTCGTGCACCGACAATTCCATTGCCGACAGCAGCAGAAGCCGGGTTTCCGGCGCTGACGATTGATGGCCTTGTCGGCTTGTTCGGTCCGCCGGAGATGCCGTCCGACCTTCGTGCGCGTATCACGTCCGATATCCGCGCGGCCGCGGACAAGACGTTCGAGGATCGCCTGACGACGACCGGGCAATTGATGAATATCGGCGGTGCCGAAGAGTTCGCCAAATCAATCGAGGAACAGCGAAACACGGTGGCCAAGTTCGCCAAAGCGCTTGGTGTCGATCCGCTGCCACAAAACTAAGAACTCAAAAAACAAAAACGGCGGCCGTGAAAGGCCGCCGTTTGCATTAAGTAGGCCGAGCTTTTACTCGGCGGCGAGCCGCACTTCCGGGGCGGCT
>CAWECH010000025.1:0-10317 GCA_963807565.1 uncultured Alphaproteobacteria bacterium
TGGCGTGGCTGATGCCGTATCCGCAGCGCTTCCGCTTCGCGCTTTCCGCCGCGCTGCTCGCCAAGCCGTTTGCGCCGCTCGTTGATGCGCTGGGCCTCAAGCGGATTGCCGCGATGCTTCGGCTTGCTCCGGCGCATCTGCCGCACCAGCTGCGTGAGCCGCAAGTCATTTCCGCGACCGGCCAGCGTAAAGGCCGCGTCGCCATGCTTGCCGGTTGCATCAACGATTTGATCGCACCGCAGATCAACGCGTCGACGATCAGCGTGCTGACGCGCCATGGCTACGATGTTGTACTTCCGAGTGGTGCCGGTTGTTGTGGCTCGCTGGTCCATCACATGGGACGGGAAGAACAAGCGCTGACGCAGGCGCGGATCAATGTCGGCGCCTGGAGCGCGCTGGAAAATCTCGATGCCATCATCATCAACACTTCGGGTTGCGGCACCACGGTGAAAGACTACGGATTCATGCTCCGCGGCGACCCTGTCTACGCTGAAAAGGCCGCGCATATATCAAGCCTGACCAAAGACATAACGGAGTTTCTTGCTGCGCTGCCGCTGGCTTCCAAAGCCGGCGTCCCGGAGCTGGCCGTGGCCTATCATTCAGCTTGCTCGCTGCAGCACGGCCAGCGCATTCGCAGCCAGCCGAAGGAGCTGCTCGGCAAGCTCGGCTTTAAGGTGAAGGACGTACCGGACGGACATCTGTGCTGCGGCTCCGCCGGCACCTACAATATTCTTCAGCCCGCCATTGCAACGCGGCTGCGCCAGCGTAAAGTCGAGAGTATTGAAAGCGTGCGGCCTGATGTGATCGCAGCGGGCAATGTTGGCTGCATAACGCAGATCGCGGCAGGCACCGAGCTTCCAATCGTTCATACGATCGAGTTGATCGATTGGGCCACTGGCGGTCCATGTCCGACCGCGTTGCAGTCAGTCAATCCGCGTATAGCCAGCCGGGAATCAGCTTCAATCCAATAGAAAGATCGGAAGGTCGATCATGGCGAAAAAAGCAAAAGCAAAACGGAAATCCGCGAAAAAGAAAAAGGCCGCTCCGGCGCGCAAGAAAAAGAAACTGATGAAAACGGCGAAGCGGAAGCCAGCCAAGAAAACAGCCAAGAAAAAAGCAAAGAAAGCAGCGCCAAAGCGTAAAGCTGCGCCGCAACGGAAGGCAACGCCTAAGGCGCTCGCACCGGCGATGGCAGTCCCGTCGCCAGCACCGGCGCCGGCGCCCGAGCCTGCTCCGGCCCCTGCGCCGTCGTGGACGCCGCCGGCTTCTGGTTTCAACGGCGGCAACAGCTAACGACCTTCGCGTTCCTCGTGTAACGCGGCGTCCGGTTTTCACGCCGGCGTCGCGTTATTCGTGCGTCGGAATCGCTTTACTTTGAGGTCCATTGCATAGCTCCGGTGGGGCCAATAGCATTGGCCGACCATAAGGATGGACGGCGAGATGTCGCCGATCCGATGCCGGTAGCCGCCGGCCACTCGCTTTCCGGGAGGTGCGTAATGCCGACCTACAATATTTTGCTGATGGGTGCGTCCTACGGCTCGCTGTTGGCGTCGAAACTTCTGTTCGGTGGCCATTCCATTCATCTCGTCTGCCTTCCGGCTGAGGCCGACCTCATCAATGCCGAGGGGTTCAAAGTTCAGCTTCCGATACGTGGTCGTAAAGACCCGGTGCTGCTGGAATCGCGCAAGCTTCCAGGCAAGGTGAGCGCAGGTCCGGCAAGTGGTGTCGATCCAAAGCAATATGATTTGGTCGGCCTGTGCATGCAGGAGCCGCAATATCGCTCGCCCGGCGTTCGCGAGTTGTTGGACGCGGTCGGTAAATCGCGCGTGCCCTGCATGTCGATTATGAACATGCCGCCGTTGCCTTACGTTAAGCGCATCCCGGGTCTCGACTACAAGGCGCTGGAGCCTGCCTACACCGATCCGCGCGTCTGGGATTCCGTCGATCCGAAAAAGATCACGCTCAACAGCCCGGATCCGCAGGCGATTCGCCCGCCGGACGGCAAGGCCAACGAACTGCTGGTCACTCTGCCGACCAACTTCAAATGCGCGAAGTTCGAGGAAGACAAGGATACCCAAATCATCCGCAACCTCGAAAAGGATGTCGATGCTGCCCGCCTTGATACGCCGGAAGGCAAGATAGAGCTGCCGGTCAAGCTCAAGGCCTATGACTCGATCTGGGTACCACTCGCCAAATGGTCGATGCTGCTCGCTGGCAACTATCGCTGCATTACCAAGGATGGCATGCGCACTGCGCAAGAGGCCGTGCATTCCAATATCGAAGAGTCGCGCGCGGTCTACAACTTCGTGTTCGATCTTTGCGTCAAGCTTGGCGCCAATCCAAACGATCTGGTGCCATTCGAGAAATATGCGGCGGCGGCGCAGTCGCTGACGCGTCCAGCCTCGGCAGCGCGCGCGCTGCAAAACGGCGCACCCAATATCGAGCGCGCCGACAAGCTGGTCCAGCTCATCGCAAGGCAAAAAGGCTTGAGCAATGCGACGATCGACGCCCAGGTCGCGCTGGTCGACGCCCGGCTCGAGATCAACCGCAAAAAGGCGGCAGCCTAGGCCTTCCCGAGCAAGTTTGGCTTAAACGACTTCGACGTCCTGCCAGAAGCCGAACAAGTCGCGGACCGGCTCCATTTCCGGGCGAGGAGATTCGTAGGACCATGCGGCGCGCGCGTGCCGTTTGCCGCCCACCACCACGTCGTAGAACTGCACGCCATGCGGACATTTCAGGTCGTCCGCGGTCTTTTCCGTCTTTTCCAGCCACTCCGTACGTACCGCTGAGGGCGAGAAGTATTGATAGCCCTTGCAATCGACGATGTTGTTGCTCTGGGCAACCACTTGGCCGTCAACAACTGCTTTCATGACTGGCTCTCCATGACTTCGCGGCTATTTATTTGAGACCGCGGCGGAAAAAGACAAGGCGGGGGGCTCCGGGCACCTGCGAATCACGCGCGTTCAAGCTTCGACGGCAGAACTATCCACAGCTCGGTGGCTCCAGATGGGTAAGAGCGGCTCCAAAGGCCCCACAACAGTCCGAAAAGTGTATCTCCCGCGCCACACCCGCTAACAAACTCTTCTGAAAAGCTGGAAATGCCCAAAAAGGCATCATCTGATAGCGTTTTAGACTTGGCTATCGGACGGATATTTTCGAAAAATCGACCCACGTCATCCGGGGATTGTTGACGGAACACGGTTCTGAACTTGGTCGAGGCGAAAGCCGCCCGCCGGGAACAGGGGACAAAGGGGTTGAACGATGAAAAAGATAGCTTTCTCTCTGGCTCTGGTAGTTGGTCTGGCGTCGACCGCCGCCATGGCAGCCGATATGGCCGTAAAGGCTCCGCCGAAGCCGGCAGCGCCGCCGGATCCATGGGACGTCGTGGTCACTGCGGCTTTGATGAACGATTACAACTTCCGCGGCATCACGCAGTCGAACCATAAGCCTTCTACTCAGGCTGGTTTCGAGCTCCGCTACAACAGCACCCCGAGCCTGCAGTGGTACGGTGGCATCTCCGGCGAGAGCATCGACTTCCCGAATAACGCGGCGGCCGAAATCGACTTCTACGCGGGCGTCCGTCCGACCTTTGACAAGCTCGCCCTCGACTTGGGTGGCTGGTACTATTGGTACCCCGGCGGCCAATGCTACGGTGGCGCGGCCGGTCCGGTCGCCAACTGTAACAACAACGGCGGCGGCCCGCCGGCGCTCATCCCCGGCACGCTGATTCCGATCGGTGCAGTGCCGAGCCCGAATTTCCAGCCGCTGGGTGGCAACGTTGCCAAGAAGAACGCAAGCTTCGTCGAAGTCTACGGCAAGGCCACTTATACGTTCAGCGACCAGTGGGCCGCTGGCATCCAGGAATGGTATTCGCCGAACGTCCTGAACCTCGGCGCCTGGGGCTGGTTCACCACTGGCAACATCACCTGGACCGCTCCGAGCACGACGTTCCAGAACGGCGTTGGCATGTATATCTCGGGTGACCTCGGCTACTGGGCCCTTGGCAGCAGCGACAGCTTCTACGGCACCGGCGTGGCGGGAAGCCCATTCTTCTCCAGCGTGAAGTACACCGACTACGCCACGTGGGACGTTGGTGTCGGCTTCACCTGGAAGGTGCTGACGCTCGATCTGCGCTACTACGACAGCAACCTGAGCAAGGCGCAGTGCAACGTCTTCACCAGCGCCCAGAACGCGACGTTCTCGCCGGGCAACATTACGACGCAGAACCCGACGGGTCTCGGCACCAACTGGTGCAGCGCAGCCTTCGTCGCGAAACTCTCGGCCTCGGTCGACTTCGCTTCGAACCTGAAGTAATCGGCTGAAGTCCTACAAAGTTAAGGCCGGTGGCGGAAACGCCACCGGCCTTTTCTTTTTGCCTCGACCTCAAACTGTAAGTTGATGATTTCTGTGCCCTTACTCGGCCGCTGAATTGAGCGGAACGTCACGCACCTGATTGACGCCCTGACCGGCAATGACCTCGACGCGACGGCGATGGAACGCCGCCAGCGTCGAGCGGTGGCCGATAGAGATAATGGCTGTGCCTCTGAGCCGGTCTTGCAGCACCCGATAGAGTTGCGCTTCCGCCGGCTCGTCAAGCGATGCGGTTGCCTCGTCAAGCAACAGATAGTCCGGTGCGTAAAGCAGGGCGCGCGCGGCGGCGAGTCGTTGCTGCTCGCCAAGCGAAAGCATCCGGTTCCAGTGCGCTTCCTCGTTGAGCCGCGTCACGAGCTGAGGCAGCCCCACCGCCGTCAGCGCGTCGGCGAGCTTCGTGTCGTCAAACGTCCCGGCGCGGCTCGGGTAGGTAATCGCTGCTGCGAGCGTCGTTACCGGAAAGTATGGCCGCTGCGGCAGCAGCATGACTCTGGCATCGGCCGGCACTGCAACGCGGCCCGATCCGAATGGCCAGATACCGGCGATGGCGCGGAACAGCGTCGATTTACCGGCGCCTGACGGGCCGGTCACCAGGATACGATCTCCCGCCGGCAGCGACAGATCGTCTGCATCGATCAGCGGTGCCCCGGTCGGCAGCCGAACAGCGAGATTTTCCGTCGTGATGGCCTTGGCAGCGTCGTGATGCACTGTTTCGACCGCGGGCTGTGTAAGCGCCACGGCGCGTCCGGCCTCGACGGCGGCTTCGAAGCCAGAAAGCCGCGCGACGATTGACTGGTATTCCGCAATCGACTGGTATGCGCTGACGAAATAGGACAGCGCCCTCTGCACGCTGCCAAAGGCGGAGGCAGTCTGCATCATGCCGCCGAGCTGCATTTTGCCGGCGAAATAGACCGGAGCCACCATCACGTACGGGAAGATCACCGCCGCCTGGCCATAGCTCTGGGTAAACCACATCAGCTTCTTCTGCCGCCGCATGATGGCGATCCAGTTGGAGACCACCATGCCGAAGCGGTCGAGATGACGTTCGCGTTCTGCGGCTTCGCCGTGTAGCGAGGCTATCTGCTCCGCGTTCTCGCGCGAGCGGACCAGATTGAAGCGAAAATCGGCCTCGAAGCGCTGTTGCTGGAAATTGAGCGAAATAAGCGGCCAGCCGATCAGATGCGTCAGCCACGTGCCGATCACCGCGTAGATCAGCGCCGCCCAGACCAGATAACCGGGAATGTTCATTCCGAACAATTCGAGCGGCGCGTCTTCCGACAGCCGCCACAGGATGATGACGAATGAGCCGAGTGTGACGCAGGAATTGAGTAGCCCAAGTCCGATGGTAAGCGTGTTGTCGGTGAACTGCTTTAGATCTTCGGCGATGCGCTGGTCCGGGTTGTCGGCGGCATCGCCGATGAGCTGCATGCGGTAGTGGTTCGCGGTGTTGAGCCACTGCCGCAAATAGGTCTGCGTCAGCCATCGCCGCCAGCGTATTTGCAGCCAGTAATTCAGGTAGGTCTGATAGACCGCGAGCAGGGTGAATACCCCGGCGATGGCGCAGAAATACAAAATTGCGCGGACGAAACCGTTCCAGTCGTGGTCCTGCAACGTGTTGTAGAAGAAATTGTACCAAGTGTTCAGGATTACATTGATCGCGACAATTGCCAGCTCGATCGCGACCACCGCGCCGAGCAGGATTCGTCCCGCCCAGCGATCCTCGGAACGGAAATAAGGCACCGAAAGTCGCCAGATGACGGCGAACGACGAGGCAAGGCGTTTCACAAAATTCCTCCAATATGAGTGCGGTGCAATGCGGGATTACAGGAACGCGCCGGCAAGAAATTGAGCATTAGGCCGATTTGCGTTGGTGCGTTGCAATATCATGAACCCGTTTCAGGCAGCAGTGGGATGGTCACAGCGGTACGCCGCGACGATTAGTCGTGGCCACATGCTGTGCAGTTCGCCCAATCGTTAAGCAGTAAATCTTGCTTTCTTCGTGTCTAAGCGGGCATCCTTCCTGAGCCGAGGGGCGGCGAAACAAAAATAACATCTCTGGAAGTTGGGAGAGGAACCGCCGAATGTTTACTCAAATTCTCGATCCAGCCGGGAACCTTTTCGTGACCTGGCTTATCGCGCTTATTCCGGTCGTCCTGCTGTTGGTATTGCTGGCAGGCTTTCGCATGTCGGCATGGATCGCGGTGCTGATCGGCTCGGTCGTCACCTTTGTGCTCGGCCTTTGGGTCTGGGGGATGCCGTTTGGCGATGGGCTCAACGCCTACCTCTATGGCTCGGCGACCGGCGTGTGGAACGTCGACTGGATCACATTCTGGGGCGTTATGTTGTTCAATACGCTGGTGACGACCGGCGCATTTGAAAAGCTCCGCCGCTGGCTGGTTCAGCAGGGCACTCGCGACGTACGGGTCCAGACCATTCTGTTCGCGTGGGCGTTCGGCGCGCTGCTCGAAGGCCTCGTCGGCTTTGGTTATCCTTGGGCTTTCGTCGCGCCGATCCTGATCACGCTCGGCATTCCGGCGCTCGACGCCCTCCGCGTCGCCGCGATCGCGAACAACGCTCCGGTATCCTACGGCGCGCTCGGCGCTCCGATCATCGCGCTCGCCGCAGTGACCGGCATGCCGCTCCTCGCCTTGTCAGCATCGGTTGGCAAGATCGTTGCGATCCTCGCGCTGTTGCCGCCCTGGATCCTGCTTTATCTCGTCAGCGGCAAGCACGGCCTCAAAGGCGCCTGGCCGCTCGCTGTTGTCGGCTCGCTCGGTTATATCGCCGGCCAGCTTCCAACCGCGATTTATCTCGGTCCGTATCTGCCCGACGTGATTGGCGCCATCATCTGCTTCGCCTGTCTGTTGCTCCTGCTCAAGGTGTGGCGCCCGGCGCAAACACTCGGCTACGGCGGCGTACCGATAACGGCGGCGCAGGAAGTGCAGGCCGAAGGTCACGGCATGACGGCCGGTGAAGTGTTCCAGGGCTGGCTGCCGATCATCGTTCTTGTCGTCATTGTCGTGCTGTGGACAGGACCGTGGTCGCCGCTGCCTGGTGTCAACTGGCTGCATCTCGCAGTTACCGCCAAGTCTTCGCTGACCGCGAACGCCACGATCACTGCGGCGTTCGACTTCAAGCCGTTCGTTGGCGGGTCGGCGATCCTGGCATCGTGGATCATCGTGGCGCTACTGCTGCGCGTCAGCGCGGCACAGCTCGGCGAGATCTTTCGCAAGACCTGGTCGCAGATGTGGGGCGCCTGCCTTGTCGGCGTCTTCATCTTCGGTCTCGCCTATGTGTTCAACTATTCCGGCATGGCCGGCTCGCTCGCCAGTGCGTTCTCCAAGATCGGCCCGGCCTTCATCATCGTCGCGCCGCTGCTTGGCTTCATCGGCGTGGCGTTGTCCGGCTCCAACACCTCGACCAACGCCATGTTCGGCAAGTTCCAGGCGCTGGTCGGGCAATTGCTCGGCTTCCCGCTGATGCTGTTGCCGACCCTGAACTCGGTCGGCGCCGAGATCGGCAAGCCGATTGCGCCACAGACCGCCAGCGTCGGCGTTTCGACCAGCGAGTATGTCCGCAACGAAGGCGAGGTGATCCGCCACAACTTCGGCTGGACCATCGTGTTGCTTGTCTACCTCGTGTTGATCGGTATCGCCTGCTACCTCTTCTTCCCGGACATTGCGCAACTGCCGAAAGCGCAGTGATCCGCTGATCGTGATTGACGGATAGCGGGTAGGGGGCTTCCCCCTTATCCGCTATTTCGCTATTCGCTACCCGTCATGAAAATCATACGCCCAGCGCTCCTGCTCCTCCTGTTCGCAACGTGCCCGGCCCAAATCCATCCCGCGCGAGCGAGTGGAACTTTTCCCTTCGGCAGCGAGCTCATTCTCGATGCCGCGCCGATGCACGGCACCAAGCGAATGCCAATTCTTGAAATCGACGATAACGGCGCGACCTCGATCGATCTGTGGTGTACCAGTGTGCAGGCCCAGGCCACGGTTGGCGCTGACGGCACCATCACCATCGTTCCCGGCGCTTCAGCGCCGGCGCAGTGTACGCCGGAACGCGAAAGCCTCGATCAGGACCTCATCGCCGCGCTCGCCGGAGCAACCGGCTGGCGGCGCAATGGTGACCTCATCGAGCTGTCGGGCTCCACGACACTGCGATTTCGCCTGATGACGAATTGAATACCGAGGGCCAAACGGCCGTCCGGATTATTCCGCGGCGATTTTGGTCACCGGCGGCGGGTTTGCCATGCTGACTTTATTCCGGCCAAGGAATTTGGCGCGATAAAGCGCTTCGTCGGCCTGCTTTAGCAGCGCTTCGACGCTGGGCATGCTCAGCGTCGCGCCGGCGACGCCGATACTGACCGTCATTTTCATTTCGGCGCCGTGGTCGCCGGTGGGCGATTGCGCCACCTTCTGGCGCAATCGTTCGGCGACCGCGCCGGCCTGCGCAACGTCGGTCTCCGGCAGCAGCATTACGAATTCGTCACCGCCGATACGGGCCAAAACGTCAGTCGGCCGCTTGTCCTGCCGCGCCAGATCGGAGAGATGGACTATGGCCTGATCGCCGGCATCGTGGCCAAGCTTGTCATTGATGAATTTGAAGTGATCGATATCGAACATCAGCAGCGACAGCGGGCGCTGATAGCGCTGGAATCGCTCCCACTCGGCGGTGGCCAGCGTGATGAAATGACGGCGATTGTGCAGCTCCGTCATGCTGTCGGTGGTCGCAAAATGATGTTGCTCGGCGGCGTCCCGCACCAGATCGGTCACGTCGCTATAGGTCATCATCCGCCCGCCGTTCGGGAGCACGGCGCATTGCAATCGCATCGTGCGGCCATCCGAAAGGATGACGTCGGAGGGCGTCGGGTCGCCATTGCGCACGGCGGTGATGCGCTCTGCGATATACTTGTCGAGTTCCTCCGGCGGTACGCCGCTGGCGTTGGTGCTGCGTGTCGTGTTGACCAGCTCTGCGTAGTTCAATTTGCGCTCGGCGATGTCGTCCGGGACCTTCCACATCTTGCGCGCGGCGCGGTTCATGAACTGCACGCAGAAATTCTGGTCGAGCAGCGAGACGCCCTGTTCGACATTGTCGAGCGCGGTTCGGAGGTTTTCCAATTCGTCGGCATGCTGCACGATGTCGGTGACGTAGGTATAGCTGAGCATCCGGCCGCCGTTCGGCAACGCGGTGCAATGAAAGCGGATGACTTCGCCATTGGTCTGGCGGAGGTCCGCCGGGGTGGGATCGCCGACGCGAACCCGCGCAACGCGTTCGGCGATATAGTCCTTCATGTCACTGTCAGGCACGTCGTAGGCCCGGATGTCGCGACCATGGTACAGCAGCGCGATATAGGCCGGTTTGGCGTCAGCTTTGCTGTCGGGCAACCGCCACATTTTACGGAAAGCGCGATTGATGAATTGTGCGCGTAGCTCGTTGTCGAGCAAGACGACGCCGTACGGAACTTCATAGAGCGCTGTGCGCAGCGACAACAGCTCGCTGCGCACCATGTCGGCTGAAGCCGAACGCGCGTGCCCGGGGTTTTGGTCCAACTCTGCGGGGGCGATGGTTTCCTCCTTTGGTCCGACGGAATTCGACTTCGGCGCATGAAATTCGACGCCGATCCGGTTTTCGCCATGCCAGATTGCAACGCAGGACCGGATCGTCGCTTCGTCGCCGACCTGCAATTCGAAAGCCGGCGGAACGCCGGCCGTGCTTGCAACCTGAATGCAGGCGCCGTTCTCGGACAGATTGCGGACGATGCAGTCGATTACCGAGCGCCGGGCGTTGATCAGGATTTTGCCCTGAAGAAGAGACCGGTGTCGGTCGACTTTCCGTCGCTCTTGCGTAACCTGCTCTTGTGCGCCGGGATGAATGGTCCGGTCTTGCATGGCCCACGTCCTCCCGTTGGAAAGACCATTTCAAGCGGGACCACTATGCGCA